>NQOH01000005.1:115922-116289 GCA_003585735.1 Gardnerella kenyensis | reverse complement strand
CTTCTTCATCAATGGATCAACAAGAGCCTTCAATTCCTTAAGAGCAGCAAGCTTAGCAGCCTTATCCTTAGCAGCCTTAACCTTAGCCAAAGCAGCCTTCACAGCCTTCACAGCCTTAGCATCGGACTTAGCATCCTTAGCATACTTCACAGCGAAAGCAACAACAGCCTTGTAATCAACCTTCTTTGGATCAGGAGTTGGGGTAGTGGACTCGCCGCCCTTGCCTTCTTCACCAGCACCAGCGTTGCCACCATTGCCTGCNGGTGACGCCAAGCTTGATCAAATCAACAGCCAAGCCCTTGTACTTAGTGTAAAGAACATCAGAGCCGAAGATGGACTCCAAAGCCTTACCAGTATCAACAGGAGA
>NQOH01000005.1:114225-115117 GCA_003585735.1 Gardnerella kenyensis | reverse complement strand
AGAAGCATAAGCAACATCGTACTTATCCGAATCGTACGCAAGATCATCAGGATCAGCATACTTAGACAAATCAACACTCTTCTTATCAGCAGCCTTATAAGCAGCCTTATAAGTAGCTACAGCATCAACATACTTTGCAACAGCATTATCAGCCTTGTATCCTTCACTGCTACGACCATTGAAAGCGGTCTCAGTTTCAGATTCAAGAGCATCAGCCTTGGCGGCAGCTTCCTGAGCCTTCTTCTTAGCAGCACCTAACTTCTTAACCTGAGCCCTATAAGCACGACCCTCACGCTTATCCTCAGGAACAGAATTCACAAAGTCGGTAAGAGCACGAGCAGCCTTATCAGCAGCCTTATCCGCAGCAGTAGCCTTCTTATGAGCAGCAAGATACTTACCAAAAGCCTCATCCAAAGCCTTCTGAGCATCCTCAACCTTAGACTTAGCCGAATCAAGATCATGAGTATAACCATGAAGCTTATTCTGAGCATCGTTCAAAGCAGTCTGAGCCTGATTAAAAGCAGTCTGAGCCTTAGATTCTTCATCCGCAGCCTTAGTCTTATCATCAGCAGCCTTCTTCCACTCAGTGAAAGCAGTGCTCTTAATATAAGCTTCAGCAGCAGTCTTAACAGTATCCTTATCAGAATCATTGTTAGTACCAGCAATAGTAACAGTGCCCTTAGCAAGATCAACGGTGTACTTAGTAGTGTCAACAGCAGTACCGTCTGCCTTTACTGCTTTCTTAGAATTATCAGTCTGAGCAGCATCCCTAGCAGTAGCCTTCTCGCCCTCAGTCTTAGAGGCAGCAGCAGTAGTTTCCTTAGCCTTGTCAAGCTTACCCTGAGCCTCATTAAGCTTATTCTGAAGATCAGAAATCTCATCGTTAATATTC
>NQOH01000005.1:101508-113480 GCA_003585735.1 Gardnerella kenyensis | reverse complement strand
GCCGGAAAGCAAGGTGGCGCCAGCAGCGAATGCGGCGATAGCCTTCTTATTCAACATAATATTATCCTTTCTTCTTCTCCTTCGTGCAGGTACACGAAGAAAAATTCGCTTGCACAGCTTCTAGGTGAACTGTGCAACACTAGCCAAACTAGGAATAGCTAGCGTTTGCTATTTAAGATACCCCCCCCCGTTCGCAAAAGTCAAGCCCCAACACGCGAATAAAGAAAGGAAAAATAGAAAATTTTATGGGAAATATTACAGAAATTGCGTAAAAAAGCGTAAATTCTACGAAAATAGCGCGCGCTTACCGTAAAAAATACCAATTTCAAGAATTTTAAAGATTTTTCTCAGAGAATTCTCAGGAAACGCGCGCATACTACCCAACTCACCCCAAAACCCTTGCAAAATCAGCCTTTTACTCCCCCGCCCCGCACGACACACCGTTGTACCGCACTCTCCAAATGCGAGACAAGTTTCCCGCGTTTGGAGCCCTAAACCCACCAAAACCCTCCAAACGCGAGATAAATTCCCCGCATTTGGAGCGCAAAACACACCAAAACCCTCCAAACACGAGACAATTTCCCCGCATTTGTAGCTGCTTCAGTCTATTTCAGCATCGCCATCGTCGCTACCGGCGTCGCCACTTTCCTCACCAACAGGCGCCAAAACCAAATCCTTCACAAGCTCGCGCGTGCGAAGCTGCGAATCCGCATCCAAACCATCGTCAGTAATAACAGTATCCACCTGATCAAAGCGCGCGAACAGTGAAAGCGACGTGCAACTCCACTTCGTGTGATCCGTCAAAATAATAGTTCGGTCCGCAATATCCATTAAAGCCATATCCGTTGCAGCTTCCAAAGAGTTCGGCATAAGGAATCCGCGAGGAAGCGACACAGAATGCGTGCCAAGAAACACAGTATTCACTCGAAGCGAAGCCACAACCTTATCCGCAATAGGCCCAACCAGCGAATTCGAGCGCGTAATTACGCCGCCGGTTACAATAACTTCCACATCCTTGGACTCCAACGCTTGCACAAGCTCGGCAACAGGAATCGAATTAGTCAAAATCGTAATGCCCGAAGCCCTGCGCGACTCAAGCAAATGCTGCGCAAACACGTAAGCAGTTGTGCCGCCGCCAATAGCAATCACATCCCCCGGAGAAACATAGTCCACAGCCAAACGCGCAATAGCGTCCTTTAAACCGATGTCCATTTGCGACTTTACAGAAAACAGAGGCTCCGAAAGCAAAGTGTTAGTTGTTACAGCGCCGCCGTGAACGCGCTTTAAAAGACCGCGATCGGAAAGCTCGGCAATATCCCTGCGAACAGTCATTGCGGAAACGCTTAGCTCTTTAGAAAGTGCGGTTATGCGCACGGCACCGCGCGTGCGAAGTCGGCTTAAAATCAAATGTTGACGCTGTGAAGAAATCATACGAACATTATCGCACACGTATACGCAAAAAACAAACGCGATTGAGCGTTTTAAGGTGTAAAATCGCGCAGAACGCACATTTTTATGCAAAAATCGGCAAATCCTTGAGCTAATCGCACAAAAACGAACGCGTGTTAAGGTGGCAAACGCACAAATATTGCCCTACTATATAAATATGTATTACGTTTCTAAAAACTCATTGCACAACGTCGTAAATAAAGCCACGACGGATCTTTTTACTTTTTCCTACAAGCACATAATCAAGCCGCATTTTGTGTTCAACATTCCGCCGGACGAAGCGCACGAGCGCATGATTGACTTTTGCAAATTTAGCGAAAGCACTCCGGGGCTTATGTGGCTTCTTCGCACAATGCTCAACTACACGGACCCAGTTCTTGAAACGAATGTTATGGGATTGGATTTTGCGAACCCGTTCGGCTTAAGCGCAGGCTTGGATAAAAACTGCCAAATGGCAACCGTGCTCGACAACGCCGGCTTTGGCTTCGAAACAGTTGGCTCCACTACAAGCCGCCCTTGCGAAGGAAACCAAAAGCCTTGGTATCATCGCCTTCCGGAATACGATTCGATTTTGGTGCATGCCGGCTTAGCAAACGACGGCAGCGAGGCGGTTGTTGCGCGCGCAGAAAAAGCGTGGACTAAAGCTAAGTCTATGAATCTTTCTATTTCTATTGCGCGCACAAACGACGATTTAGTTGGCGACCTTCAGGAAGGCATTGAGGACTACCATATTTCTATGGAGCGCGCGGCTGGGCGCAGCTCGATTATTGAAGTGAATATTTCCTGCCCGAATACTCGCGTTGGTGAACCTTTTAGAGATCCGGAAGCGCTGGATAAGCTATTTAGCGACCTTGACACTATTAAAAGGCCGCAGCCAACGCTTGTTAAGATGCCGCTTAATTTGCCGGGAGGCTGGGAGCAGTTTAAGTCGCTTCTTGACGTGCTTGCTGAGCATAAAGTTGACGGCGTAAGTATTGCGAATTTGCAAAAGAATCGCGCAGGACTAGACGTGCCGGAAGATTGGCAGGGAGCACTTTCGGGAGGCCCTACTTACAGCGCAAGTAACGATTTAATTCGGCGCACACGCAAAGCTTTTGGCGATCGTTTCGCTATTGCTGGAATCGGCGGCGTTTTTACGCCAAAGCAAGCTTACGAGAAGATTCGCGCAGGTGCGGATTTGGTTATGTTTATTACGTCGCTTATGTATAGAGGACCGCAGCAGATTACGACGCTAAAGCGCGGGCTTGCGGATCTTTTGAAGCGCGACGGATTTGAGCACGTTTCGGATGCTGTTGGCGTGGACGTGGATTAAAAACGATAAATCCTTTACGCGCGTGTAAAGGATTTATCAATCACCAATCAGAAATCAGTACTCGTCGCCTCCGGAAGTGCTATAGTCGTCGCGACGAGCAGTTCCGTACTGGTCTTGCGTTTGCTGCTGACGCTTCGACTCTTTATTAGCTTCCTCCCGCTGCTCGCGCGCGGCTTGCTTTCGAGCGTCTTCGTCGCGCTTTTGCTGATCCGTCTTTGGAAGGTTTGCATTCAAATCTTCCAAAGGCGACTTTTTGTCGGAAAGGCTGCCGCCAGCAGTGTACTTTGGATCCGGCTTTCCATAATCATTGTCAATCGGAATATTCGCATCCTTCAAGTACGTATTCATAAACTCCTTCCACGCAGGAGTTGCAATATACATACCGTACCAAGCTCCCCTAGTCTGGCCGTTAATCGTCATGCCGTTAAAGCTCTTCTGAGACTCAGCATTACCAACAGCCACAAACGAAGCAACCTGATGAGGCACAAAGCCTGCAGTCGTCATGTAGTACTGCTCGTTAGTACCGGTTTTTGCGAAGGTTTTACGACCGCCGTCAAGTTGCGTTGTTGCAGCCTCACCGCCAGGTTGCACAACACCTTGGTTAAGTGCGTACGCAACGGTTTGCGCAATTCCCTTTGGAATAGCTTGATGGCAGTGCGCGCTAGGAACCTTTAAGCGCTTTCCGTTTTTGTCTACAACGCGCTTAATTGCAATCGGATCGCAAGATACGCCGTTTGCGCCAAGAGTTGCGTACACGTTTGCAACAGTAAGCGGAGAAGCCTGCACAGAACCAATCGTCATAGGCGGGTTCAAAGAGTTAGAAGAATAAACGCTTTCCTGGCCGATTGGCGAATTATGATACCCGAGCACGCGAGCAGCATCCGCAATAGAACACAACTTAATCTGCTGAGCCATAGAAGCCTGCGTGGTGTTATGCGAGCGCACAAGACCTTGCAAAGGCGTTTCAGGGCTTACTGTGCCGCCGCCGGAGTTGCTTACGAACCAAGTGCCAATACCGCGGAACTTAGAGCAACTAAAGTCCGCATTATTGTAGCGCATAGTTGTGCGAAGAGGCTGATTAATTGACTTTCCAGCAAGCATCCACGCAACCATGTTAATCGGCTTCCAAGTAGAACCAATCTGCCAGCCAAGACCGCCGCCGTCGCGCTCGTCCACAGCATAGTTAATAGCAGTATGCGTTGGATCCGACTTTGCAGCGTCCGTTGCGTCGTAAATACGGTTGCTTCCGAAAGCCAAAACCTCGCCCGTGCCAGGTTTAATAGCGGCGATTGAAACTTCGAAACCGCTCTTATCTTTCACTGGAATTGTGTCTCGAGCAGCTTTCATTGCAGCCTTGCTTGCGCGCAAATCCATTGTGGTGTAAATATCGAGGCCGCCTTCTGTAAGAAGCTTTTCGCGAGCTATAGCGGTTTTGCCGAATTCGCGAGAGTGCAAAATTTTCTTCGTAACGTAATCGCAGAAGAAAGCGGCATCTCCAGCAGCTTGGCAACCAATATTCGAAACTTCTGGCTGAATATTTAAGGTATCTTTTATTGGCACGCTAACTGCAGAATCGTGCTGCTTTTGGTTAATAAAGCCTTGTCGAAGCATTAAGTCAAGAACAATATTGCGCTGTTCTTGAGCTTCTTTTTGATTGCTTTCAATAGAAGGATCGTAATGAGAAGGATTTTTTGTAATAGAAGCAATAGTTGCAGCTTGTACAAGATTTAGCTTAGCTGCGCTCGTATTAAAGTAGCGGCGCGCTGCAGTTTCTACGCCGTATAAATTATTACTACCAAATTGCGCAATATTAAGGTATCCTTGCAAAATCTCAAGTTTGGAATACTTTTTTTCCATTTGAATTGCAATAAGCATTTCGCGCAATTTACGTGCGATTGTGCCTTCAGAAGCGTGATATTCCGCTAAAGGATCGTTATTTTCGCGCGCTTTAATCATAAGAACGTTTTTTACGTACTGCTGAGTTAAGGAAGAGCCGCCTTGCATATCTGACTTTTTAACGAATGTTTGCACAAAAGCTCGCATAACGCCTTGCATGTCTACGCCGGAATGTTCAAAGAATCTGCGGTCTTCTCGAGCAACCATTGCCTGTTGCATGTATTGGGAGATTCGTCGAAGAGGCACAACCGTGCGGTTTTGTGCGTAAAAAGTTGCGATAATAGTTTTGCCGTCAGATGCGTAAAGTCGCGATTTTTGCGGCAAAGCAGTTACGTCAAAATCGATGCCGTCAACGCGAAGTGAAGGAACAACTGTTTTCACAACGCTATTCACGCTCATTACGCCTGGTACGAATAAAATACTTGCAGCCACGCCACCTGCAACGCAAAGTGTAACGTATGTAAGGAAAAGCGCGAGCACACGGCGAACGGTTAGTGAATTCTTTTTCGGCATGCGTACTATTCTAAAGGTTTGCCTCTACTTGGAAGCGTAAGCTAAAAACAGCGGCTGCTATTGTTATTACCACGCTATCAACGCTCAGCGCGACGAATCAACATACCCGGCTTGTAAATAATAATCGAACGGCCTCGGCGCATAATCCAACCGCGATTAGCAAAATCCATCAAAGCTTTATTCACAGTTTCGCGAGAAGAGCCAACAAGCTGAGCCAACTCCTCCTGCGTTAAATTATGCTCCACGCGCAAGCCCTCGCTATTCGGCTCGCCAAAGCGAGAAGCCAAATTAAGCAAAGTTTTTGCCAAACGCGCCGGCACATCCATAAAAACTAAGTCAGAAATACGCTCATTATTTGCGCGCATTCTTGCAGCCAGCACTTGAAGCATATCTACAGCAACGCGCGGATTTTCGTTAATCCATTTAAAAAGCACGTCGTTTTCTAGCCACAAAACTTGCGTATTATTAGTAAGCGAAATTGCGGAAGCTGTACGAGGGCCGCCGCTTGGATCAAACACAGGAATTTCGCCCAAAATCTCGCCAGGAGTGTGAATGCTAAGCAATTGCACGCGACTATCATGAGAATGACGAACTAATTTTACTCGACCGCGCTCAAGCAAGTACATGCGGTGGTCAGTATCGCCTTCGTTAAAAATCGAATCGCCTTTATTAAAAACTGACTTTTGCAAATGAACAAGTAAATCCTTCATTTGGCTAGGCGGAACCTGCTTGAATAATGCGGTGCTTTGCAGTGAAAATTCATCACTCTGAGTGTTGTTTTTCAACATTGCTTGCCCCTTCATTAAGCAATAAGTAGATGCGTCGTTGAACTACCTGTGGATTATGCGCGAGCGCGAAAAATCCTTTAACTATATTAACACGGATAATTTAAGCGGTAAATTATGTTTAGATTAGTTGCGCTTTCCTAATTTTTATTCGCAATTGCTTCTTCAATAAACGGAAGCATAGCTTTAGACAATCCTTCGCCAAAAGGCGCTGCAAAAAATGGCACGCCTTGAAGAGTTCCAACAGCATCCTTAGCTTCGACTACGCGCATTTGATTGGCAGAATCAGAAATATTCTCGTCAAAATCGGAAGAATCCGCAACATTTTCTGCAAAATCTGCAGAATTCGAGATATTTTCAATATTCTCAACATTCCCCATATTTTCAAAAACATACGCGCGCTTAGAAGCGCTAAGAGCAACCGCAAAATCGCGAGACAGCTTGTGACGAAAATCGTCAACCGTAGCGCGCTTATTAAGCTGACGAATCCCAACAGCAAGCACGCGGCCAGGATGCTTACGAATAATATTCGCGTACGTGCTTGGATCTTTTTGACCGTCGTCACCAATTAAAACAAAACGCATTCCCGGAAAATCATCCATAAGCTGAGTTGCAAATTCCAACTTATGCTGCGGGCCGTTAGGAATAAAAGTTTTTGGACGCGGATCAAAATCGCGAAGAAGCAAAGGCCCCTCCGGGAACTTTTCGCGCTCAATAAAGTGACGAATCGAAGCCTCAACATTCCAAGGCGAAGTAGAAAGATAAAAAACAGGAATATCGTTGCGCAATCCAGCTAAAGAATTAAAGAAACTCGCCATACCCGGCACAGGCGAACGATGAGCCGGATTCATAATAAGCAGATTATAAGCAGCACGAACCGGAGAAGGAGCTTCGGTTACCATAATCGTGTCGTCAACGTCGGAAATAATGCCAATTGGCACGTTTGCGTCGATTGCAAACAAATTCGACTTCACAGGCTCACGATTATTAACAGCATACGAAACTACGTGACGGCCCGGGCTAAGCGCGCGCTCGGTAATCAAATCCAAGTATCCGGCGCGATCCGAAACGCAATATTCCGCACTTCCACCACGAGCTTCTTCCGGCCTGTCATAAACATCAGAATCGCCAACTTGAGCAGTTTCCACAGGAATATTGTCAATAGACAAAGAAACCTTAACCCTAACAGAAGGAATAACAAGCATGGCATAAATACCGCGCTTTAAAGCAGAATGGTGGCCACGCTCAGGAGCGTACACGGTTCGGCAAATTAAGCGAGCGTAACGATGCGTGCCGTAACCAATATACGGCTCAACGCTTGGAAACCAGCCGGCTTTGCGCACAACGCGTCCAGCAACGCGCATCCAAGCGCCAAAAGTAGACGTAATAACGCGACGGCCAAATCGAACAAACCAAGGCTTATTATCAATTTGCTCAGACTCGGAAGGCGCATCAAACAACGTTTCAGTAACATGCACTGGAATTGGCATGCTACTAACGCGGCGAGATGTGGAGCCGCTTTCCTGCTCTACATTCTCACGTTCACTCATTGTTGACGCACCGGACCGTCCGGAGTAGAGCCCACAACTTGCACGATTGTGCCGCGAGGGCAGTTTTCGTATATCCAGCGAGCATCCTGATCGTACATATTAATGCAGCCGTGAGAGCCGTGATTTGCAGGGTCGCCAGTAGCAATGCCGTTGTAATTCCACATAGCAGTGTGGAAACCTTCGCCGCCGTGATAGTAGCTAACCCAATGAACGTTTGGAGAAAGGTAAGGCGAACCGTTAAAGTTGCGGCCGCGCATATCTTGCGAAGCGTAACGCAAGTAAATAAAGAACGTGCCGGAAGTAGACTCGCCCATGCCGGTTCTACCTGTGCAAACAGGGAATGTTTTAACCAACTCATCGTTCTTGTAAACGGAAGCAGTTTGGGTTGTTTTATCAACCACAATTCGCATTTCCACAAGCTTTTGCTCAACGCTAAACTTAGTTACTTTTGCAGGAAGCGTAACATTAAAATCTTCGCCGTTTTGCAAAGCATCGCAAGCTTTTTCGGCGTAAGAGCGGTTATAAGTTATTTCAACGCCATTAGAACCCTTCATGGTTGTGAAAATAACTTTTCCTTCTTTATTAATTGCGTCTTCTTGATTAACTTTTTCCTTATTAAGCGCTTTTGGAAGCACTTGCGATAAGTAAGCGTCGGCTTTATCTACGTCAATTTCGTAGGAAAGCTTACGACGAGTGGTGTCTGCTTTTACGTCAATCCAAGTACCAAGCTCCTTCTTTGGAACCGTAAAATCATCGCCATCGCCATTACTAAACTTTAATTTTTTCTCAAGGACTTTATTAAGATCGTTGGCAAGTTTCTGTGCAGCGTCGCGCTTAATAGGGGCATCAGTGCGCCTGGAAGAAACAGAAACATTTACGGTTTTTCCAGGATTTGCGATTAACTTTTTCACGGCTTCGCGCACTGGCATAGTTTCGATTGTGCGGCCCGGAACGCCGTCTTGCACACCAAAAGATTCGGATTCTTTATTGAAAACTACACTGTACGGCAAAGCGCGATCGTGCTTCAAAACAAACTTATGCAATAAATACACGTCCATTTTGGAATCGTCGCGCTTGGCATTCAAAGAAACATTTTTTTGAATCCAAGGCATGATGCGAGTAAATAAATTATCTCGCTTAGCGTTAAGAATTGCGTTAACCGTGGCCTTAGTATTTACCTTAACGCCGAGTTGCTGCAAACTTGCTGTAGCTGTTTTTCCGCGATCGTCCTTAATAACTAATTCCGTGCGATTAACAGCATTTTGTACCGCTTTATATACAGCCGATTCCTGCGCGCCCGTAAGATTTCGAGAAATTGCAGAATCGCCAAAATTCACGCCCGGAGCAACGCGATCGTGGAAATACCAATGCACAGCAAAAAATGCTGCCGCAAGAATAATCACAAAAATAAAAAGCGAGTAGAAAAGCGCGAGCGCAGAATGAGCGTTACTATTTTTAGATTTCTTAGATTCCTTAGATTTTGGAGTAACGGCTTGGAATGTGTCTGTAGCTATGTTATCTGCAGAAGTTGAATCGTAAGCAGAAGCAGATGCGGAGGAAGCGGCGTAAGATGAAGCGGAGGCGACGGTTGATGCAGCAGCTGATGCAGCAGCGGCTTTTCTTTCGGCTTTTCTTTCGGCTTTTCGGTCAGCATAGCGAGAAACTGCAGCTTCAACGTCGTCAACAATATCGTATTGATTATCGTCTTCGTCGGAAACTTCACCCAAGTTTTCAACAAGGCTTTCTTCTTCGCTTTCACTATAAGCAGATTGATTATCTTGATTATCTACCTGATTTTGCGCAACTGAATCTTCAACAACTGACTCTTGCGCAAACTGATTCTGAGAATTCTGCTCAACTTGCTCGAAAGCAACAGTATCGTCATTCTCGCTATCAGGTACATAATCTGAAGCCGCGCTAAAGGATTCACCGCCTTCAGGATTTTGCTGCATTTCAGCCATATTCATAACCTCTGCTTAATAGTTACATGAAAAGACACGCTTGTGTATTTTAGCACTAGCTTCGCACGAAACCACGTTTTGAGCCGCTAATAACTTAAGTTTCGCTTACGTTCTTCTTACGTTTTCGCTTACGTTTCGTTTACGTCGCTAATTAATTGCGCTGCACTTGCAACAACAAATCAACCAAAGAAGAAGCAACCTCATACGGATGTTCAGTAGCGCTAAAATGACCACAATCTTCAATAACTGTAAAATCAACATGCTTTGAAGAAGTCATTGCATCCGCCATTGGCCGCATAATTTCAGGCGCGCTAGACGGATCCAAAGTGCCGCTAATAACCGCAGCTGGAGCTGTAATCAAAGGCAACTGATCTTCCATATCTGGACGGCAAGCGGCCATGCGCTGGCGCCAAGCCAAACCTTCAGGCTTCTGGTCATGAATCCAATTTTCAAAAGTTTGAATAAACTCAGGCGACTGCTTAATTGTAGAATCTTTTTCGGTTGCGTGAGCAAAATGCATAACAGGCTCAACAGTGCGGTCGCGCTCGCAAACTGAAGCAATTTCAAGACGCTTAGCGCGAGCTTGAGGAGCGTCAACGCAAGCGCGAGTATCGCATAAAGCAATGCCAGCAACAGCTTTAGGCAGAAGGCGCTGAACGTCCAAAGCCACGTAGCCGCCCATAGAAAGACCAACCCACACGGCGCGCTCGTAACCCAAATCGTTAATAAGCTTTACATAAGATGCGCTAAGAGCGTCGAGAGCGTGAGCGTAATCAGCCTCGTTAAACTCGCGCTCGGACTTTGGAGCTTCACTCAAGCCGGCACCAACCATATCTGGAGCAAAAATCGGAACGTCATGCTTCAACGCGCCTTCGCTAAGAGCGGCGTCAATTTGAGCATTCAAAGAATCGGCGCAAGCGTCCCACATGCGGTGATCTACCGGGAAGCCGTGGATGAGGACGATTGGAGTAATGCTGGAATTGCTTGAATCGGCGCTTGAATCTGCGCTTGAATCGTCAGCTTTTACATCGCGATAAACCGTATTATGCAACTTAAAAAGCGAGCAATCCTTAAAAGAATCGCACTTAGTAGCTGAATTGCTTGAATTATTTAAATTATTTGAATTATTTAAATTAATAGAACCTTCACTCATAAGCAACAATAATAGTCTTAGCCATATAAGAAGCAGCATAAGAAATATAAGAAATGTGTAAAAACAGTAAATATTCGTGGCATACTGCAAAATTTAGCGTAGTAGAGAAAATATTGTGCAAGAATAGAAGGTATGCCAACTATGCCTATTCAAGCAACTATTGCACTTATGGTGATTGTTTTTGCGCTGGTACTTGCGCCGTTCGTCATCATGATAGTTACGCGTACCATGAAACGGCATCATTTGGCAGTAAAACTCGCCAAACGACACGGCGACTCAGTGCATTACGCTTTTATTCTTAACCCTTCAAAGCCGCAAGCCGAAGCGTATCGCGAAAGTATTAAAAATTATTGCAAAAAGCGCAAATTAACTTACGAAATTATTGATACGCAACTAGATAAAGACGGGCGCGAGTGCGCGCTGGAGGCGCTTTCAAACGGCGCGAACGTTGTGGTGGCTGTTGGCGGCGACGGCACCGTGAGGACGGTTGCGAGCGCAGTAAGCGGCAAAGGGCATGCGATGGGAATTATTCCAATTGGCACCGGAAATCTTTTTGCAAGAAACATGGGCATACCTGTGAACGACGTGGATGCGGCGTTGCGCGTGGCGACTTCGCACGGATCCAGGCAGGTTGACGTTGGGCGCGTGACGATTCTCGACAAGCCGAATGAGGATCACGGGCACGCGTTTTTGATTATTGCAGGCATCGGTTTTGACGCGCTTATGATTGACGATACGGATCCGAAGCTGAAGAAAAATATTAGTTGGCTTGCTTATTTTGTGGCCGGAGTTAAACATTTGTTTATGCCGAAGTATCGCGCAACCGTTACTTTAATGCGATCAGACGGAAGCGAAAGCGTGCTAAAAGGACTTACGTTCCGCACGCTTATGGCTGGAAATTGCGGGCAAATTCCTATGTTTTCGCTTATGCCGGAAGCGTCTTACGACGACGGCGTGCTTGATTTTGAGATTATTGATACTTCGGGCGGATTAATTGGTTGGGCTAATTTATTCCGCGGAGTTGTGCACCAAACCGTAACAGGGCGTGCGCTTCAGCAGGATTCGCTATCTGCCGGCTCAAGAATTGACCAAACGCAAGGATTTAGCGCGGAAGTAAAATTGGAAAAGTCGGCGCCGGTGCAAGTGGACGGCGACATTTTAGGTTACACAAAGCATTTGCGCTTCACCGTTGACAAGCAAGCTTTGTGCGTGCGCGTGCCGGCGAGCGTAAAAACCAGCGTGCCTGTGAGCGATAAGTAATATCTGTGCGCGAGTGTTATGGAACATTTTCCGGAAAATTCCCGGCTTTTGTAGCTACATCAGCCAATTTATGGAACATTTGCCGGAGTTTTT
>NQOH01000005.1:77399-100776 GCA_003585735.1 Gardnerella kenyensis | reverse complement strand
CTTGGGTTGGGTGTAAGTCCACAAAAGCGCGCATGTTGTCTCGTGTTTGTGGACTTGGGTTGGATGTAACGCTCGCGCGAGCGTGCCGCGTTCAGTGCGAAAAATCTCAAATCTCTACCACACGAATATCCACGCTTATGTGAAACCAAAATGCGTATGAAAATATAAAAAAAAATACAAGCGCCGTGGCAAAATAAAAAATTATGGTAGCAAAAAATGCGGGAATGCCCGCCACCCCAGAAGATCTAGTCGATGTCGACGCTTTGGTCGGCGCGTACTACGATGAAGTTCCAAATTCCAATATTCCAGAACAGCGCGTGATTTTCGGCACGTCCGGTCACCGTGGTTCCGCTTTGAAAACTTCGTTTAACGAAGCTCATATTGTGGCAATCACCCAAGCCATCGCTGAGTACCGCAAGAAAGCTGGCGTAACCGGCCCACTTTACATCGGTCGCGACACGCACGCACTTTCCGAGCCTGCTCAAAAAACCGCAATCGAAGTTTTGGTTGCTAACGGCGTTCACGTTCGCGTGGACTCTCGCGGCGACTTCGTGCCAACTCCTGTTGTATCTCAAGCTATTTTGACGCATAACCGCGCAGCCGATGGCACTCAGCGCTTTAGCGGCGACGGCTTGGCTGACGGCATCGTCGTCACCCCTTCGCACAACCCACCAACCGACGGCGGTTTTAAGTACGATCCTGTAACAGGCGGCCCTGCCCCAGCAGACGTAACTAACGCAATCGCAGCTCGCGCAAACGAATTACTCGACAACTACAAGTCCGTAAAGCGCGTACCATTCGAAGAAGCAATCAAATCTGACTTAGTTGAAGGCTTCGATTACCGCGAACATTACGTAAGTGACTTGGCAAACGTAATCGACTTCGACGTGATTCGCTCCAGCGGCGTGCGCTTGGGAATCGATCCTTTGGGCGGCGCAAGCGTAAACTACTGGCCACTTATGAACGAAAAGTACGGCCTGAATATTGGCGTTGTGCGTCCAGAAGTTGACCCAACTTGGCGATTCATGACGATTGACCACGACGGCAAGATTCGTATGGATCCAAGCTCCCCTTACGCAATGAAGGGCTTGGTTGACCAGCTTAACGCCGGCGCTTGGGATAAGTACGATTTGGTTGGCGGCACCGATCCGGATGCCGACCGCCACGGAATTGTGTGCCCAAACTGGGGTGTTATGAACCCGAACCACTACATTGCAGTGTGCGTGGAGTACTTGTTCGGCGGCGCTCGCCCAGATTGGCCAAAGAATACGGCAATTGGCAAGACGCTTGTGTCTTCGTCCTTGATTGACCGCGTGGCTGCTTCTATTAACGCAAAGCTTGTGGAAGTGCCTGTTGGCTTCAAGTGGTTCGTTGATCCGCTCTTTAGCGGCGAAGTTGCTTTCGGCGGCGAGGAAAGCTCCGGCATGAGCTTCTTGCGCAAGGACGGACGCGTGTGGACCACCGATAAGGACGGCCTTATTCCAGACTTGCTCGCGGCTGAAATTACTGCAAAGACTGGCAAGAACCCAGCTCAGCTTCACCAAGACCAGGTTGCTCGCTTTGGCGAAAGCTGGTACAAGCGCGTTGATACCCCAACCACGCTTGAGCAGAAGCAGAAGTTCGCAGCTTTGAGCGGCAACGACGTTGAAGCAACCAAGCTTGCCGGCGAAGATATTACCGCAAAGCTTACGGAAGCTCCTGGAAACGGCGCAAAGATTGGCGGCTTAAAGGTGACGACCAAGAACAACTGGTTCGCCGCTCGCCCATCCGGCACCGAAAATATTTACAAAGTTTACGCAGAATCCTTCGTTTCTCCAGAAGCACTTGATAAGGTGCTCGAAGAAGCAACTGCCGTAGTCGACAAGGCTTTGGCGTAATTGGCTAGAGCTTAGCGTATAATTAACATACTTCCTATGCGAAAGCTAGTAGCGCTGGTTGCAATTTTTGCAGCCAGCGCATTTTTTTGAAAGGTTTGCCATGATAGTTGTTTCCACAGATGGTTCAGCGCTGGGAAATCCAAACGGTTCAATGGGTTGGGCTTGGGCAGACCACACAGACGAAGCCGGCAACGCTAGCGAGCACCATCACGCAGGCAACGCGGATGCAGGCGGCGCTACTAACGGCACAAATCAAATCGGCGAATTATGCGCAGTTTTAGAAGCTTTACGCGCGCATCCAGGCAGTGAGCCGCTTACAATCGAAAGCGATTCGCAATACGCAATCAATTGCGCAACTACGTGGATTCACGGATGGAAAAAGAACGGTTGGAAGAATTCCAAAAAAGAGCCGGTAAAAAATGCCGATTTGATTCGCGCAATTGACGCGGAAATTACTAAGCGCGAGGGTGCTGTAAAGTTCGTGTGGGTTAAAGGTCACGCTGGAAACGCCGGAAATGAGAAGGTTGATACTTTAGCGCGCGGTTATGCGGAAGATTGCCGAAGTGGAGTGAAGAGCGGTTATTTGCCTTTGGAGGGGTGGAAGTCGCTACTTTCTTCGGAATATGCGGAAGGTACGGATGTGCCAAGTGACGCGAAATTGCTTTTGGAAGGGAAGATTTCCGCGGCTGAATATCATATTGATCGCGCGGTTGGAGAAGATACGAATCCCGATTTTTCTGCACAAAATAGTAAAAACGCTAGTGATCTAACTGAATCTGCAAATGAATCAGCGCGCGAACAAGCGCGTGAAGAAGTGGGTAACGAAGCGTCCGAAGAAGCGTCTAATAAATCGCGTGAAACAACTCGTGAAACAACATGCGAACCCAAATATAAAGCGGTACCAGGATTACTCGTAGGCGGAACGCTTCAATTCACCCCTGCCCCAAACACAAGCCCAACTTTTACAGGCGAGCCGCGCTTTATTTCCGGCACAATCAACGTAAGCGGATACGTCGAGCCCGACGGCACTCTGCACTTATCTCCAACCGCCTTCTACCTGAATCAGTAAGGCAAAACAAGCCATAAAAATCTTGGCAAAGACTAATATGGAGATGTAAGAAAATGAGGCGCGCATAAAAGCGCAAAAGCATAGAGCGTAAAAGCCTCTCCCGCAAATGCGATGGAAGTTCATCGGCGAACTCGGGAATAACAAAATAAAATATAAGAAAGCAGGAATAATGGATAAAGCACAGCAAGATGCGCTTAAAAAAGCAGCCGGCATTGAAGCCGCAAAGATTGTAAAGAATGGCATGATGGTTGGCCTCGGCACCGGCTCTACGGTGCGCTTTTTGGTAGACGAGCTTGGCCGCAGAGTTAAGGAAGAAGGCTTAAGCTTTACAGGCGTCACAACTTCTCGCCGCACGCAGGAGCAGGCTGAAGGCTACGGAATTAAGATTCTCGACATTAACGAAGTAGACCACATTGACGTCACAATCGACGGCTCCGACGAAGTCGATAAGAACTTCAACGGCATTAAAGGCGGCGGCGCAGCTCTGCTTTGGGAAAAGATCGTGGCCATTAACTCCGACCGCATTGTGTGGATTGTGGACGCAAGCAAGGTTGTTGACACGATTGGCAAGTTCCCACTTCCAGTTGAGGTGATTCCGTTTGGTTCCGCGCAAGTGATTCGTAAGTTCGAAAAGCGCGGTTACAAGCCAGTTTTGCGTCTTGACGCGGACGGCAAGGAAGTGCGCACCGACGAAAACAACTTCGTGGTTGACTTGCACATGGAGCGCATTGAGCATCCGCAAGAGCTTGCGAAGGATTTGATTGAAACAGTCGGCGTCGTAGAACACGGCTTGTTCTTGAACATGGTTGACACGGTGATCGTTGGCGACCCTAACGGCCCTCGCACGCTTACCAACCCAAATAAGTAGCGAAACTAATCGCAACTAAGCAATCGCAAATAGAGTCCGCAAACGCGGGCTCTATTTTTTTGTATAAAAAAAGCGCCGGGAAAATCCGACGCTTCAAAAGTATTACGTGCCTAAACGTTCAGACACGCATCAACGCATTGCAAAAAGCAATTATAAAAGCAACTAAAGCAATTACTTGCGCTGGTGACGAGTCTTACGCAGCAGTTTGCGGTGCTTCTTCTTGCTCATCCGCTTGCGGCGCTTCTTGATGACAGAACCCATCTGAAGCCTCCATTCATATCTAAAGTGTGCAACTTGCCTAATGTTACACCGTTTTGACGACTTTGAACAGTATCGTAATTAATAACAGTGTTTTTAAATAAATTTACATTGGGAAGTTGTGGTAAAAACGCTCCACCGCTTGCTTAGGTCCAGTAATTTCAAAAACAGCAGTATCGTTTTGCCACAATGCGCTTGCTTGCGTTTTATCGTTTTCCGCAGTTCGCAATACGTAGCTACCAACGGTTTTACCATCAACTTGAATCTTGCCGCTTGCAACGTCGGAACCTTTAAGACCGTCGACTAAAGTTTCGTATTGCTTATTTGCGGAGTCGCGATTAGACCATTGCGCAACAGTTACAGATACTTCAGAATTGGCTTGTCCGGTTGAATATTTTACGGAATACTCTTCCAGCGGCGAAGATTCAGTCCAATTTGCGCTAGGAATTGCATCCACTCTAGCAAAATCAAGAACCGTATCTGGCATAGATTTTAAAAGCGCGGTTGACGAAGCCGGCAAAGGCTTAGCTTGTATAGAAGGCGTTTTCGGCATAGCAACATTGCTTTTAGTTGCAACAGTTTCGTGATTAAGCGCCCACCCTGGCCACACAAAAGCGGAAAGCAACGCCAACACCACTACAACAGTAGCAGAAGCTAATACTGCAAATAGCTTATTATGTGCGGGATTCTGAACATTTTGCTCATTTGTATTTAACGCATTCATATTTGAAGCATTCATATTCGACATACTTGCATTATGTCACATCATGATGACGCTCGGCGCGCTTAATACAGCCTTTTAAGTTGCCACAGAATCAGCGCGTCATTGTCTTTAAAAGCGTCTTTGTCTTTGAAAACGTATAGCGTCTAAATATGGCTAGTAAATCTCCCCTACACTATTTATGCTCCGAATGTGGCTGGAGCGGTTCAAAATGGTACGGCCGCTGCCCTGAGTGCGGCGAGTGGGGTACTGTAAACGAGTTTCGAGAAGCGAAAGTCAGCGGATTGTCGAGAACCACTCGCGCATCGAGGATGACGCGCGCAGCAAGTGCAGGAAGTGCCGTAAGTGCCGTAAGTGCAGCAAGTGCCGTACGTGCAGGAAGTACAGTAAGCGCAGCAACCGCAGCAACATACGCAACATCAACATCAGCGCAACCAATAACCGCAATCAAAGCCGACGACGCAATGCGCATTCACACAGGCTTCGGCGAATTCGACCGCGTTTTAGGCGGCGGCCTCGTGCCCGGCTCCGTAACGCTTATTGCAGGCGAGCCTGGAATTGGCAAATCAACTCTTCTTTTAGAATCCGCAGCAAATATTGCAAAACAAGCGAAATCAAATGGAAATCCCCCAGTTTTATACATTTCCGGCGAAGAATCGGCATCTCAAGTAAAGCTAAGAGCCTCCAGAATTAACGCCGTAAACGACCACTTGCTACTCGCCACAACCGGCGACTTAGACACGGCTTTAGATCTTATTGAAGCACATCATCCAACGCTTGCGATTGTTGATTCTGCGCAAACGATTGTGGCACAAGGCGTTGATGGCATTACCGGCGGCTCTACGCAAGTGCGCGAAGTTGCGAGCGCATTAATTGATGTTGCTAAAGCGAATAATATTCCGATTTTGCTAGTTGGGCATGTTACTAAAGATGGTTCGATTGCCGGCCCTCGCACTCTTGAGCATTTAGTTGATACAGTCTGCCAGTTTGAGGGAGATACGCAAACTGCGCTGCGCATGCTTAGAGCTGTGAAGAATCGTTTTGGGCCGACTGACGAAGTTGGTTGCTTCGATATGAGCGGCGAAGGAATCGAGGAAGTGCCGGATCCTTCTGGGCTATTTTTGAGTTCTAGTGGCGATTCTGGCGATTCTAATGGCGATTCCAGCGATTCTAAAAACGAAGGTACTTGCGTAACGTTTACGCTTGAAGGTCACAGAAGTTTGCCTATTGAAATTCAATCGCTTGTTACAAATTCAGTTTTGCCAGCTCCTAGACGCGCAGTTTCGGGAGTAGATGCGAATCGAATCGCAATGCTTACGGCAGTTTTATATAAGCATGGTGGATTAAATCTTTTAGCGAAAGATATTTACGTTTCTACTATTGCTGGAGCGCTTGCAAAAGAGCCTGCTTGCGATGTTGCGATTGTTGCGTCTTTGGCAAGTTCTGCTAAGAATAAGCCGGTTAAGCCTTTTACGTGTGCGATTGGTGAGATTAGTTTAACAGGGCAAGTGCGTCCTGTGCCACGAATCGAGCCTCGGTTGCGTGAGGCAGCGCGTATAGGATACAAGCGCGCTGTTGTGTGCAAAATGCGTAGTCATGCGCTAAGCCAGGCTGGAAAGAAGATTAATATTCCGGGCTTGGAGATTATTGAGGTGAATACTGTGCGCGATGCGTTGCAAGCGCTGGGGCTTTAGCTCAAGCAAGCGCAACCAAGCGCAAGCAAGCACAAAATCAGCACAAAATCAGCAATCAAACTTCAGCTTCGGCACTAGTAATAGCGCGAACTTCTTCAACGTTAGCTTTAAGCATATCTTTCAACTCATCAACCGAATCGAAAGTGCGCTGCGGACGCAAGAAGCTAGCAAACTCAATGCACACGCGGTGTCCGTACAAATCCTTCCAATCGTCGAACAATCCGTACGCTTCAACAGTACGCTCTGCTTCTTCTGCTTCTTCTTCGCCATTCTTATTAAACGTTGGCTTCGTGCCAATCGAAATCGCAGCAGGCCAACGCCAAGGCGAATGCACACCCAAATGAAGCTCGTCGCGACGCAAAACACTAACATCCGGCACAGCATTCTTCGTTGCGCGCATATCGTTTTTATTATCGGAATCCAAATCAACAACCCATCCGGCATAAACGCCGTCAACAGGCACGTATCCTTCGATTTTGCCGCCAAGATTTACAGTTGGGAATCCAATCTCGCGTCCGCGCTCTTCTCCATGAACAACGGTTCCTTCAACGCGATGCGGCTGATCCAAAATCTCACGAGCCGCCTTAACTCGCCCAGTTGCAAGCATCCAGCGCACATTAGTTGAGCTCCAAGCACGCACCTTCTTATTTTGCATGCTCTTGCTCCAAGCGCGATACTCCGCCTTATTCATGCCATCGGAAGGGTCAGCCGGCTCCCCTTCGCTTTCAGGAACTTCGCGAACAATAGGATCTGGCACGCGAACATCTTCCGGACCTAAATCTTCAATTTCAATCAGCTCAAAAACGCCTGTTGCTTGCGACAATTCGCGAATCGCTTGAATATTTCCAGCACGGCGAGCTCCAAGAGCAGCATCCGAACCAAGCACTAACGCGCGCATACCAAGCTTTCCAACGAGCTGACCTAAGAAGAAACGGTACGATTTTGCAGCAAAAGCGAGGCTGTATCGCACAATAACAACGTGGTCAACATTCAGCTCGGACATTACGCGCAAACGCTGGCGCACGCTTGTAAGCTCATCTGGATCTTCCGGAAGCTCCATGTTCATGTCGCCAAAGTCGTCATACAAATCTGGGTTTGCGTGCACAACGCTCGGGCGCGGATCAAACATAATCACAACCGAAAATGCGCCATGACGGTGCGCAATATCCACCGTGCGGCGAATAACCTCACGATGCCCCTTATGCATACCGTCAAATGCACCAATGGTAACAACCGCTTTACGTTCTGCACTTAGCGTTGGCCAATTAATCATGCCGTTAGCATCTGGTCGAATGTCGATGACCTTCATGATATCCTTACTATCCGCGTTGAAGCTTTACGTACGCAATACGTCTTGCGTAATTCCTTATTTTCAATCCTTAATACAGTTTACCAGTCTTCTGGCTTGCCGGAAATACCACAATTGGTTTGATTTGATTAGTTTTGCTATTTTTTGCTTGCTCAACTACCGCAACTACGTCGTGTTCATTCGTATTTGCAATATTAGCGTATGCTATTGCAGGATATTTTGCGAAATCTAAAGTATTTTCAAGCGAAATCCAACGCCCGAAACGCAAGTCTTGAGCTTGAGTTTCGCTAATACAAATTGTTGGAAGAGTATGCTCGGAAGTTTCCATCATATTTAAGCAAAAATTAGGAAGCATATTATCCGCATCAAAATCATCTTGCGTAACTGCTTTCGCACGCTTTTGAAGCTCACCATTGCGGTCGGTAAATTCGCGAGTTTCCGTGCGAAGTTTAAGAACGCGAGGATCTGTTACTGAAAAATCGCCAATGCTTGTGCGACGAAGCGAAATAAGATGTCCACCAACTCCAAGCAAACGCCCTAAATCGCGCGCTAAAGCACGAATGTATGTGCCGCTGCTGCAAGAAACAGTCGCGGTAATATCGCATACTTTTCTGCCACTTTTTCCGCGCGAAATACAAGGATTAGCAACACAAAAATCGCTAATTGTTATTTCGCGAGACTCAAGCTCAACTGTTTTTCCTTCGCGAGCTAAATCGTATGCTCGCTGACCGTTAATTTTAATTGCAGAAAAAGCGGTTGGAGCTTGCATGATTTTGCCAGTTAAGTTTTCTTTAATAACTTGCTTAATGCGCTCAAAAGCTTGGTTTATAAGATTTGTATCGCAAGAATCAGCGCAAGAATTATCGCAAGAATTATCGCAAGAATTGCTTTCAGAAAGAAGCGCACTAAGCAAATCATCTGCAGATTTTGCAATAACTCCCGGCCCTACTTGTAGCTCACTTTGCTGCAAAACTTCGCCTTCAGCATCGTCTGTGGTAGTTGCTTCGCCCAAACGAATTATTGCTTCGTAAGTTTTGCTGTGACCTAGCATGTAGTTGAGCAAGCGCGTTGCGTTGCCAAAACATACGATTAGTAAGCCTGTTGCCATTGGATCAAGCGTTCCAGCATGACCTACTCGCTTCGTGTGCAAAAGGTGACGCGCGCAGGAAACTACATCGTGACTTGTAACTCCCTGCGGCTTATCTACAAGTAAAAGGCCGGAAGATGGAATGAATTGCGTCATATTAAATTGAGATTTTATTCGCGCGATTCGTCGGATTCTTCAGATTCTTCAGATTCAGAAGATTCTTCTTCCTCAAAATCGTCCTCAAAATCCTCTTCAAAGTCGTCATCAAAGTCGTCATCAGATTCATCGTCTTCATCGTCTTCATGCGGCTTTTTATAAGGATCCGATTCGCCAGCATACTTAGCGTTCTCGCGCATTCTAGCCAACTCTTCGTCACGACGACGAGCAGCAACCAGAATATCCTCAATCTCATGCGCTTCCGTAGGCACTTCGTCATAAACGAATTGCAATTGCGGAGTCAAGCGCAAACCAGCTTTCGCACCAACTAAAGAGCGCAAACGTCCGTGAGCCTGCTGCAAAGCTTGAGCTGCACGCTGACGCTCGCCCTGCTCTTTTCCAGCGTGACCAAGCTGAGTCCAGTAAACTTTTGCAATTTGCAAATCGTTAGTAACTCTAACTTCCGTAATAGTCACGCTAGAAAGTCGCTTATCGTGCAATTGCGATTCCATATTAGATGCGATTACGCGCTGAATTAACGCTGCAATACGAGCAGCTCTAGGATTTGTTCCTGCCATAATTACTTGCGCTCAATCTGCTTCATTTCAAAGGTTTCGATTACGTCGCCAAGCTCAATGTCATTGAAGCTGCCAAGGTTAATACCAGCTTCGTAACCTTCGCTGACGGATTGCACATCGTCCTTGAACCTTCGCAAGCTGGAGATTTCCAGGTCGTTGACTGTAGCAACGCCGTCGCGCAAAATACGGCACTTCGTACCGCGCTTGACTTCGCCGTCTTGAACCATAACACCAGCAATATTGCCGAACTTGGAAGAACGGAAGATCTCGCGAATTTCGGAATGCGAAGTAACAACTTCTTCAAACTCCGGCTTAAGCATACCCTTCAAAGCAGCTTCAATATCTTCAATTGCCTTGTAAATAACGGAGTAGTACTTAACTTCCACGCCCTCGCGCTCTGCCAAATCAGCAACCTGACGGTTTGGACGAACGTTAAAGCCAATAATCACAGCCTTATCAACCGTTGCCAAGTTCACATCGTTCTGAGTAATTGCACCAACACCGCGGTGAATAACCTGGATTCCAACTTCCTCAGAGACCTCAATCTTCATCAAGGAATCTTCCAAAGCTTCCACAGAACCGGAAGAATCACCCTTAATAACAATGTTCAGCATATCAACTTCAGACTTAGCGAACTGTTCCTTAAGGCTTTCAAGAGACACAACCTTGCGGCGCTTAGCAAGCTGAGCTGCACGCTCTGTAGCTGCACGCTTTTCCGCAATTTGACGAGCAGAACGGTCGTCGGAAGTAACCAAGAACAAGTCGCCTGCGGTTGGAACAGAAGTTAAACCAAGCACCTGAACAGGAGTTGATGGAAGAGCATCTTGCAAGTGGTTGCCGTTTTCGTCGAGCATAGCGCGCACGCGGCCGTAAGAAGTGCCGGCAACAATAGAATCGCCAACGTGAAGAGTACCCTGCTGCACCAAAACAGTAGCAACAGCACCGCGACCCTTGTCGAGTCGAGCCTCAATAGTTGCGCCGCGAGCATCCATATTTGGATTTGCTTTAGGATCAAGCTCAGCGTCTGCAGTAAGCAAAACGGCTTCAAGAAGCTTATTGACGTTAGTGCCCTGCTTTGCGGAAATATCCACAAACATGGTGTCGCCGCCGTACTCTTCAGCAACCAAACCGTACTCAGTAAGCTGACCGCGAACCTTGTCTGGGTTAGCGCCTTCAACATCAATCTTGTTCACAGCCACAACAATTGGCACGTGAGCCGCTTGAGCGTGGTTAATTGCTTCAACAGTTTGAGGCATAACGCCGTCGTCTGCTGCAACAACAAGAATTGCAACGTCTGTAAGCTCAGCACCGCGAGCACGCATAGCAGTAAACGCTTCGTGGCCTGGAGTATCGAGGAATGTGATCTTACGAGGCTTGCCTTCAAGATTTACAGTTACTTGGTAAGCACCGATGCGCTGCGTAATACCGCCAGCTTCTCGATCAATAACATTCGACTTACGGATTGTGTCGAGCAAGCGAGTTTTACCGTGATCAACGTGACCCATAACGGTAACAACAGGCGGACGAGGCTGCAAATCGTCATCTTCTTGCAACTCTTCTTCATCCAAATCGATGTCAAATTGCTGCAAAAGCTCTTTATCTTCTTCTTCAGCAGAAACAATATTAATATTCCAGCCGATTTCTTCACCCAAAATCTGGAATGTTGACTCGTCCAAAGACTGCGTAGCAGTTGCCATTTCGCCCAAGTGGAAGAGCACAGTTACCAAAGCTGCTGGATTGACATCAATCTTTTCTGCCAAATCAGAAAGAGTTGCGCCTTGACGCAAACGAATAGTAGCGCCATTACCCGAAGGAATACGCACACCGCCAATAACTGGTGCTTTAAGCTCTTCGTATTCACGACGCTTCGCTAAACGGTTCTTACGAGCCTTAGAGGACTTGCCGCCCTGGCGACCGAATGCGCCTGCAGCACCAGCCCTACCGCGACCGCCGCCGCGAGATGGGCCGCCATTAGGAGCGCCGGCAGCCGCAGCTTGGAAGCTTGCACCTTGAGCTGCAAAACGAGATTCTGCAGATGGGCGGCTCGAAGCGGATCCTGCACCGCTGCCTGAACCGCCACGACGCTGACCCGACCATTGCGAAGAACGCCCTGCGCCTTGACCCTGACCTTGACCTGAACGGCCGCCGCGAGAACGATTTCCGCGCTCGCCGCGAGAGCCATTTGCGGCACCTGCACCAGAAGCGTTACCAGCTTGACCTGGACGACCACCACGGCCGTCTTGTGCGCCTGGACGAGACATTGGATGAGGACGAGGAATATCTCCAGGTGTAGGAGCGTGCATGCCCTGCTTACGGCTAAACGGATTATTGCCCGGACGAGGAGCTGCAGCACCTGCGCCCTGAGCGCCCTGATGAGGACGTGGACGTGGAGGCATTTGCGAACGATCGCCGCGAGACTGCGACTGGCCTTGAGGCTGACCCTGTGCCTTTTGCTTGGACTCGCCGCGGTTTTCGCGATTTTCGCGATTTTCACGATTTTCTTTACGACGCTCGCCGCCCTTAGCTTCAGAACCAGCTGCACGAGAATTATGATTTTGACGAGGCTGATTTACACCCGGCTTTGGTACATTATGCGCATTTGCAGCATGCTCACGTTTTTCTGCAGAATTTGCAGGAGACGCAGAAGCTGCAGAATCGGCAGAAGCAGCAGAAGCAGCAATTGTATCCGCGGAAGATGCAGAATTTGCGGAATTTGCAGCCGCTTTATGCGACGCAACTTGAGACTTCGCTTTCGCAGCATTAGCTTTAGATGCGTTCGAAGATTTAGCAGATTGATTACCATCTGCTTCTAACGCCGATTGCAAACGACGCACTACTGGAGCCTCAACTGTTGAAGAAGCAGACTTAACAAATTCACCCATGCTCTTCAAACGCTCCAACACGGTTTTACTGTCTACGCCAAATTCCTTGGCCAGTTCATACACGCGCTTTTTAACCACCCAGTGTTCTCCTCTATCTGTGGCAACGCTAGCGTGCGCAGCCACTTTACATTATTGCGAGCTTAGCTTATTTAAGTTAATTATTAATCAACTAATCAACTTATTTAAGCATTAGCAGAATTAAGCATTAGCAGAATCAGCTTCAGATTGTGCATTCTGTGCATCTTGCACGCCCTGTGCTTGAGCTGCAGCAACCTTCTTAGCATGCTCTTCAGCCGATTCAATACCAATCTTCCAACCAGTCAACTTTGCAGCCAAACGAGCATTCTGACCTTCCTTGCCAATAGCAAGCGAAAGCTGAGCATCGCGAATAAAAGCAACCGCAGTCTGATTCTTTTCACTTACAACTTGCACTTGCGTAGCAGTTGCAGGAGAAAGCGCTGCAGCAACAAACTTGGCTGGATCATCTGACCAATCAACAATATCAATCTTTTCTTGACCCAAGTTCTCCATTACAGCACGAACGCGAGAACCGCCAGGGCCAATCAAAGCACCCTTTGGATTAACTCCTTCAGTATTTGCGCGCACTGCAATCTTTGTGCGAGCACCTGCTTCACGAGCAATCGCCATAATCGAAACAGCACCAGAAACAAGTTCTGGAACTTCACGCTCAAACAAGCGACGAACTAATTCAGGATGCGACCTAGAAACCACAATTTCTGGTCCACGAAGACCACGCGCAACATTAACAACATACACACGAATGCGCTCACCGTGGCGGTAACGCTCTCCCGGAACTTGCTCACGACGTGGCAAAATCGCCTCAACGTCACCAACAGCAACGTGAATATTAGTAGTATCTTTTGCATCCTGCTGAATAATGCCGTTAATCAGCTTGCCTTTTTGACCAGAAAACGCACCAAATACGCGATCGTCTTCTGCCTTACGGAAGATTTGACTAATAACTTGGCGAGCTGTTGCTGCAGCAAGACGGCCAAAATCGCGAGGAGTATCATCGTACTCTTCGCCCAGCGTTGGCGCCGGATACGGGTTATCTTCAGTAGGCTCACCAGGAATTTCATCCCTAGCCCACACAGTGAACGAACCTGCACGTTCGTCCAATTCAACTCGCACATGCTTTGCAGGATGAGCGGTTTTCATATACGCAAGACGCAAGGCCTCGGCGAGCGCCTCGTCCAGCTCCTCGGCATTAATCCCCTGCTGTGCCGCAAGCTGATGCATTCCCGCCAAATCCAATTCCATCGCGCACGTCCTCTCGTTATAACGCATTCATTTATGATTATTATTTTTGCAACTAGTATTACGCAATTGCTTATAATGCGAATATTGGTCACAGTCAGTGGCTATTTTAGTAGATTATGCAGACACTTTATGTTTTGTTAAAAGCCATGCTCAAGAACGCAAAGCGCAAGATTACTATAATATTTGTTTTTATTCTTTGCGCATCGTCAACATCTATGTTAAGCGCTTGTGGCACATTGCAAAACATTCATGTTGATCATACGACTCACACTGCAGCTCCCGAAAATACTTGCGCAAAAGCGTACAGGATCGCTCAAAAAAATCAACATGCGATTAATAGCGACGCAAAAAACGCAACGAACGCAAAAAACGCAACAATTGAAGTGTGGAAAAATGCTGCTGAAAACTGGAAAATTGTGGCTCAGCAATGCCCTGGAAGATTAAGCGAAAGTATTGTATATAGCGCACAAGCGCAGTGGGCAATGCTTGCAAACGAATCATCACAAGAGAAAAATTCAATAACTCAACAAACTCAACAAACTCAACAAGAAGAATACGATTCATATATTCAATTGCGCGAAGTTTTAGATCATTACAAAAACTTTAAATGGACGCATCAGCCACTAGCTCAAGCAGCTGCAGCAGAAGACAAGCTTGCGTTTATTTTACAAACTTTAGCTGCAAAAAAAGTTCCCGAAATATCGTTGAAATATAGCGATATGGCAGCGAGTAATGCAGAAAGCTTAATGCACGCTTCAGCAAAAGGCGCAGATTTGCGCAAAAAAGTATACGATATTCCGCAAAAAGCATTAGAAAGCGGAATAGCGCATGATGAGTTAAGCGGAAAAGACTTGCCAATTGTGGCAATTGCGTATATGGATTGCGCGCGCGAAGAGCTTGAAGCTTTTAATCAAATAATAGTTATTGAAGAAAATAAAGATAGAAGCGCTGCAAAAAATAGTAACGGCGAAACAAACGACGAAACAAACGACGAATACTCCACTATTCAAGCACATAATGCTTTTAAAGACGCTGTAATAAAGCTAATTACGTCGCGATTGTTGCGCGCATACGCACTCGGATACCCAACAGATACAAGCCTAATTCTTAAGTAAGCCGATTCAACTAAAAGCAGCTAAAAGCAGATAAAAGCAAAGTTACAAACTAAACACCGTTAAAAACTCAGTCAACGAACTGAGAAAATAACGGTAAATAGCAAAATACCGTTACTAACTCAGTCAACGAACTGAGAAAATAACGGTGTTGAGTCTGCAACTATCCCCCAGAATATTCATCAGCCTAGCTTTACACATTTTTTGGCCTATAACCCGCACTTTCAGTTTTAAGAAAGCTCGGCGAATAAAAAAGCCTAAAGCAAGAACAACCAAACTAACCTGCCCTGCCTTCGTCTTTATTGACGAAGGCAGACCTCGCTTTCACTGAAAGTGCACTGCACTTTCAGTTTTAAGAAAGCTCGGCGAATTAAAAAAGCTTCAAGCGCGAAATACGCTTGAAGCTTGGTTAATTCGCGGATGAAGCGAGATTCGAACTCGCGGAGGATTTTACCCTCACACGCTTTCGAGGCGTGCTCCTTAGACCGCTCGGACATTCATCCACATGCAATTTGGCGCAACAAAAGCGCGCACAAACGCAACTTTTCAATTGTAAACCATGCCGCGAATATAAATTCATGGCGCGTTGAAACGCTATAACTCAGCCAAATCACGGCGAGCGCGAATCTGCTCCGCGCGCGACGCAAGTTCATCATCCGGCGGATACGCCACATACTCCAAAGTCAAACCTTGCGGCGCAATCGGACCCGTAGACCCCTCCCGAATCGGCGTATTAATCTTCTCGTAAAGCCAATCAAGAGAACGCTTACCGCGCCCAATTTGCACAGACGCGTTAACAAGCGAGCGCACCATGTTATGCGCAAAAGCGTCAGCCACAATCGTAAACTCAATCAAACCCTGCTCAACAGGCGGCACACAACCAGTGCCAAGCTCAACGCGCGCATCTTCCAAACTTTCACCAACGCGCTCCCAACGCGCTTCAATAACCTTGCGAATCGTAGTGCCTCCAGGATTTGGTCGAGCAAAAGAACCAAAATCGTGAAGCCCAATCATAAGCTGCGCAGCCGCATTCATGTCCTCAACATTCAGAACATCGTCAAGCTGCAACACAAATCCGCGCATGCGAGGATCGTGATTAGATTTACAAGAACCATCCGAAATTCGATACACGTACGTGCGTTCCAGCGCAGAAAACCTAGCATCAAAGCCGCAAGGAGCCACACTTACGCCGTGTAGCGAAATATCTTGCGGCAGAACGTGACGCAACCTGTATTCAAGAGCACCAACCGCATCAAGCTCGGTATGCCCAATGCAATTTTGCAACAAATCATCCGAAACATCCAAATGGCAAACTTGATGCGACGCATGCACGCCTGTATCCGTACGTCCCGCAACAGTCAGACGCAAAGGATGCGAAATATCGCCTTCTGGCACGCGCAAAACCATGTGCAAAGCGGACTCAATTTCGCCCTGCACGGTGCGCAAAACAGGCTGCTTAGCCCAACCGTAAAATCCGCCGCCATCATATGCTAAATCTAAGCGAAGTCGCATTCAAAACCTTTCAAAACAGACCTTCCAACAGCCTTCCAAAACAGACCTTCCAAAACAGAACTTCCACTAACTTTTCTTATCCGAAGACCCACCCGCAAGCGCAAAAGCGCTCATAACACTACGAATCAGCTCATGAGTCTTTGAATCCATATGCATCGCAACCTTCAATAATTTAGGAACAACTTCCGACCAATGCGAATACATTTCATCAAAAGTTGGGTAACCTAAATCACTAAAAATCTTATAAACAGCGTCAATCCTGCGCTTGCGCTCCTCAAACGGCAAATTCATCATCCACTCGTTCGCTGCCTTAGAAACCGCCAACGCGCGCGGCGTTACACAATCGCAGTAATCAAAATCGCCATTCTTAACTTTCCAATACATGCCAAAATGTTGCATTAAGCCAATAGAATCGGCAGTCGTAACTTTATACGGCACCCCAGTATCCATAATCAGCCCAATAAAAGCAGACTGCGGCACAACTTTTTCAATTCTGCTAGAAACGTGCTCAAAAACCGCTGGATCAACAACATCCGAACCAAAGCTAGGGCCGTCCATTGAATATATTTTTGATATAAGATTGCCGAGTTCTTCATTTTTTGCGTCTAATCGCATAGACGCGTAAGCAGCCATATTTCCGCCTTTTGAGTGGCCTGCAACTATAATATTCGGCTTGCTATTATTGCTATTGCTATTATCGCTACTACTATTACTACTACTATTTCGATTTGACGAAAAAGCTTTTTTAAAGCGCGCAAAAAGTTTTTGCAAAAAGTTTTTATTAGAATAGCTCTTGCTATAGCGCTGAACTACAGAATCCAAGTATTCCGCCGCCGACTCTTGCGCTGGAACCGGGCAGCGGAAAGCCATATTAAAATCTTCTTTCCACCCAACAAGCGTGTTGTCAGTGCCGCGATACGCCACAACAATCGTATGCGGATTGTCAATTCCCTCACACTCGCTAAGGTCAAAAGTCACGCCAGCAAACTGCTGCTCGCGAGAATCATCAATATTCGACTCATCAAAACGCTCAAGCTGCTCCCCTACGCGCATTCCTCTATAGCGCGGACTTGCAACTACCGCAAAAAGCAGCTTCTTGCGGAACCTGTCGACTTTAACGGATCCCGAAGAAAACATGGATGAAAAATATTCACACTGCAACAATTCGGCAACGGGAACAGTCGAAATATTCTTAGAATTTGCATCGTATTGCGGCACGGATTTCGGCATATTTATATAAGCTAGTTCGCTCAAAATCAGCGCATCTACAGCATTGAATTTTCGCTGACCGAAGGTGCGAAAATCGTTACGCAACAAATCAAGAATATTCGACATAATTTAATAATAATAAAAAATACAAATAAAAAAATACAAATAAAAAAAAAACGGATCGAGGAATTAACCTCGACCCGTTATAGCAATTCTTTAAATAAGCGATTAAACAGAAGCGATTAAACGCTTAATTTTAAGATTTACTTACCGATGCGTAAAGCTGGATTTACAACTACTCGGCAGCTTCTTCTTTAGCTGCTACTTTAGTAGCTGCTTCAGCTTCTTTCACAACAGCCTTCTTTGGGCTTACTGGCTCAGTTACGAGCTCAATAATAGCCTGAGGAGCGGTGTCACCACGGCGTGGAGCAATCTTCACGATACGGGTGTAGCCGCCTTCACGCTGCTTCATCTGCTCAGCAATCTGAGTGAAAAGAACGTGAACTACGGACTTATTGCGAATCACGCGCAACACGCGACGGCGTGAATGCAAATCGCCGCGCTTAGCGAATGAAATCAAACGCTCAGCAAGCGGACGAAGACGCTTTGCCTTTGGCAACGTCGTCACAATACGACCGTGCTGGAAGAGGCTGGTCGCCATGTTGGCCAGCATCAGGCGCTCATGAGCCGGGCTAGAAGCCAGACGAGGGCCTTGTTTCGGTGTAGGCATTATTACTCCTTATTGTCGCATCATTCAGGTGGGCATCAACCCGAACATCCGAATGTTGCGACGATTGCAGATGGACTCTACTCGTCTTCAGGCGAGAAGAAAGTGCCACCTTCGAGATTGTTGGCGTCGAAGCCAATCGGCGAAGCCTTCAAAGACAGACCCATAGTCTGCAACTTTTCCTTGACCTCATCGATGGATTTCATGCCGAAATTACGAATATCGAGCAAATCCTGCTCAGTGTGAACTACCAGTTCGCCGACTGTATGAATGCCCTCGCGCTTTAAGCAATTGTAGCTACGCTGGGTAAGATTCATTTCTTCAATCGGTATAGCCAACTGAGAATCAGAATCATCACGAGTTGGCGCTGGACCAACTTCTACACCTTCGGCCTCAACGTTAAGCTCACGGCAAAGACCGAAAAGCTCTACCAAGGTCGAACCAGCGGATGCAACAGCATCGCGCGGTGTAATAGCTGGCTTGGTCTCCACATCCAGGATGAGCTTATCGAAGTCCGTGCGCTGTTCCACGCGGGTAGCTTCGACCTTATAGCTCACCTTCAAAACTGGTGAGTAGATCGAATCCACAGGAATGCGGCCGATTTCGCTGTTCTCCTGCTTGTTCATCTGAGCTGGCACGTAGCCGCGACCGCGTTCAACAGTAAACTCAATTTCAAGTTCACCATCTTCGGCGAGTGTAGCAATATGCAAGTCAGGATTGGCAATAGTCACACCAGCTGGAGGAGTAATGTCTCCAGCAGTAGCTTCACCTTTACCATTCTTGCGCAAATACATCACTACAGGCTCGTCGTACTCACTGGTGAGCACGATGCCCTTGATGTTCAGCAGAATTTCAGTGACATCTTCTTCAACACCTGGCAGAGTCGTAAACTCATGCAAAGCTCCGGAAATGCGTACCGAAGTAACGGCAGCACCTGGAATGGAGCTCAACAAGGTACGACGCAGCGAATTGCCGAGAGTGTAGCCAAAACCTGGTTCCAACGGCTCAATAATAAAGCGAGAACGCTGGGAATTCAGTGGTTCCTCGGTAAGTGTCGGACGCTGTGCGATAAGCACTTTGGTATCCTTTCAGCTTCTGGTCGGTGGTGCACTCGCCGCCCATAAGCGGGTTGGATGGATGGATTCGTAAGAGTGCTCAGACGCGGCGACGCTTTGGTGGGCGTACGCCGTTATGCGCTTGCGGGGTGACGTCGGTAATAGAACCAACTTCGAGACCCGCGGACTGGAGGGAACGGATAGCGGTTTCACGACCGGAACCTGGACCCTTAACAAACACGTCAACCTTCTTAAGGCCATGCTCCATTGCTTTACGAGCGGCAGACTCAGCGGCCATACCTGCAGCGTAAGGAGTCGACTTACGGGAACCCTTAAAGCCGACATCACCACCGGAAGCCCAGGAAAGGACTGCACCGGATGGATCGGTGATGGAGATAATCGTGTTATTGAATGTTGATTTAATATGCGCCTGCCCAACCGGCACCGACTTGCGGTCCCGGCGACGCGGCTTGCGCGAGGCTTGCTTTGCAGCTGCCATTGACCCTCGTTTCCTAATGACGAATGAGTTGGTATGTCTAGACGATGGAAATGTATCCGTGGCCTAGAGCCGACCACCGACTACTATCGGGTGGCCTTCTTCTTCCCGGCGACAGTACGCTTTGGACCCTTACGAGTACGAGCATTAGTCTTGGTACGCTGACCACGCACAGGAAGACCCTTGCGATGACGCTGGCCTTGATAGCAGTTGATCTGAATCTTACGACGGATGTCGGCGTCGACTTCACGACGCAAATCGCCTTCAATCTTGTAATTAGCTTCAAGATAATCACGCAGGGTGATCAGCTGTTCATCCGTAAGATCCTTGACGCGAGTGTCCGGATTAACACCGGTCGCGGCAAGCGTTTCCTTAGCGCGAGTGCGGCCAACACCAAAAATGTAGGTGAGGGCGATCTCAATGCGCTTCTCATTTGGAATATCTACTCCGGCAAGACGTGCCATTGTAATTCCTTTACTGTTACGCAGGTCGTGCACCAAGTCTTCCGCATTATCTGCGGCCTGGGCCTGCGCACCCAGGGTTCAGCTTTTGCTGTGACTCAGCGCCTTATTCTATGTATTCCGCGATGGAAATCTGCTCAGCCCTGACGCTGCTTATGACGTGGGTTAATGCAGATCACCATGACGCGGCCGTGACGGCGGATCACGCGGCAGTTTTCGCAGATCCTCTTCACGCTAGGGCTGACCTTCATGGTTTTCCTTTGCTTGTACCTTTACTTATAACGGTACGTAATACGTCCGCGGTTCAAATCGTATGGACTCATCTCCAGCACTACACGATCTTGCGGAAGAATGCGAATGTAATTCTTGCGCATCTTTCCAGAAATCGTCGCTAGTACGATGTGCTCATTCTCGAGCTGAACACGAAACATCGCGTTCGGCAGCGCTTCGACTACCTTGCCTTCGACTTCAATCACACCGTCTTTTGCCATGAGCCTCGTTCCGTTCCTTGGATATACTACTTTGCGCATCCGAAGACACGCCAATCTTCTATAATACAGGAAATGCGCCCCTTACAACACTCGGCGTGTCGAATAGGGCGCATTGCGTGAAATTTTAATAACTTACTAAATTAATTTGTTACTAAATTAATTTGTTACTAAATTAATTTAGCGATTCGACGATGCGATTATTAATTTCCTTAATATCGCCAACGCCATCAACTGCAACCAACTGACCGCGGCTTTCGTAAATATCAAGCAACGGAGCAGTTTCTTTTTCGTACGTCTCCAAACGCTTAGCAATAACTTCAGGAGTATCGTCAGAACGACCCTGCTCTACAGCTCGCTTTTGCATGCGCTCAAGCAAAACCTCACGCTCAGCCTCTAAAGCAACAACGTGATCAAGAGGAGTTCCGAGATCTTCCAACATGCGATCCAATGCTTGAACCTGGGAAGCGTTACGTGGGTAACCGTCGAGAATCCAGCCGTTCTTAGCATCATCTTGAGCAAGACGATCCTTAACAATAGTATTCGTCAACTCATCTGGAACCAACTCGCCTTTGTCAAGGTAACCCTGAACTTGCTTACCAAGCTCAGTTTGGTTCTTCAGATTGTAACGGAAAATATCGCCTGTAGAAATTGCTGGAATACCGTAATGCTCACTTAACAAAGCGGCTTGGGTTCCTTTACCTACGCCTTGCGGACCCATAATCAGCAATCGCATATTATCTCCTTGATTCTTCACAAATTAATTTATTTACTTAGATATTTGCTTTTGATCCTCATGATTGAACAAGAAACCAGCGTACTGGAACTGCTCAGTCTGAGCCTTTGCCTGACGTAAGGTATCCAAACCAACGCCTGCAATAATCAAGATTGTTGTACCGCCGAATGGCAACTTTGTATTCAAATGCAAAGCCATAATCAAGACGGTAGGAATTAATGCAACGAAAAGCAAATACACAGCGCCAACAGTGTTCAATCTGTTCATAACATAGCTCAAGTAATGGCTTGTGGCGCTACCGGCACGAATGCCAGGAATAAAGCCACCATACTCCTTCATGTTATCTGCACTTTCATCAGTGTTAAAAGTAATCTCCGTGTAGAAGAAGCAGAAGAATACAATCATAACTGTGTAGAAAGCAATGTACCAAGCAGAAGTGGAATTAGCTAAGTTATCTTCAATCCAATTAACCCATCCCTGCTTCTTATCGCCAAACTGAGCAATAAGTGTAGGAACAGCAAGAATTGACGAAGCAAAGATTGGTGGAATAACGCCGCTCATATTGACCTTTAATGGCAAGTAAGTGGAAGAACCACCATACATCTTGCGGCCAATCATACGACGAGTGTATTGCACAGGAATACGACGCTGCGCAAGCTCCACAAAATCAACGAAGACAAGAATAACAAGCAAAACGCCTGCAACAATTGAGAACTTAGTCCAATCGCCATTGGAGCCGTTTGTGCCCCAACCAATCTCCCAAAGCTTTGGCAAGAAGCCAGAGCAAATAGACATGAAGATTAAGACGGACATACCTTGACCGATGCCCTTATCGGTAATAAGTTCTGCCATCCACATAATAAGACCTGTGCCGCCGGTCATAATCAAAACCATTACGACAAGGCTCCAGAAGCTACCGTCAGGAATAACCTGGCCGCACTGATAGTTAAAGAGCGCACCAGAACGAGCGGTTACCAAAATAGTAGTCGACTGCAAAATAGCCAAACCAATAGTTAAGTAACGCGTGTACTGCGTAAGCTTTGTTTCGCCTGACTGGCCTTCCTTGTGCAAAGCTTCGAAGCGCGGAATAACTACGCGGAGCAGCTGAATCACAATGGAAGCTGTAATGTAAGGCATTACGCCCAAAGCAAAGATGGAAAGCTGCAAAAGCGAGCCGCCGGAGAACAAGTTAACCAACCCAATAAAGTTCTCTTTAGACGAAGCTAACTTAGCTGTGCAAGCATGAATTACTTTATAATCGACACCTGGAATCGGAATAAACGAACCGATACGGTAGATAATAATCATAGCGAAGACGAAGAGGATCTTATTCCTCAACTCCTTCGTCCTGAAGGCCTGGATTAACGTTTTCACCTGGGTCTTCCTCCCTTTTTTCGCGCACTCCTAGGCGCAACAGTGCAAAAAACAAACTCTGAGGCAATAGTGTATCTCACGGTGTCTACTGAAATAGATTATTGGTGAGTTTTGACGATAAAAATAGTCCCCCTAGACAATGCTAGAGGGACTATTTACAGATTTATAACTGCATTAAACTCAAGTAGTTTTAGATTTTAACTACTCTTCGCTTACGGAACCGCCTGCAGCTTCAATCTTAGCCTTAGCAGAAGCAGAAGCCTTCATACCCTTAAGAGTCAAGGAAACGGTCAATTCGCCGTCACCCAAAACCTTAACTGGGTAGCCATCGCGCACAGCGCCCTTGGCAATAAGGTCAGCAACAGTAACTTCGCCACCCTTTGGGAAGAGTTCAGCGAGAGCTGCAACGTTGACGACCTGGAACTCC
>NQOH01000005.1:66717-76709 GCA_003585735.1 Gardnerella kenyensis | reverse complement strand
CTTCGAAGCCAGGACGCACCTGATAACGCTTCTTTGTGCCCTTATCACCACGACCCGAGGTCTTACCCTTGGAGCCTTCACCACGGCCTACGCGGATGCGATCCTTCTTAGCTCCTGGAGCTGGACGCAGCGTATGCATATGCAGCATTGGTTCTTCGTTAGCCATAATCAGTCGACCTCCTCGACGCTCACCAGGTGGCGCACGGCCATGACCAAGCCACGATTGACGGGGGTGTCCTCACGAACTACGCTATGACCAATCTTGTGAAGGCCAAGCGTATGAACGTTTGCGCGCTGGCGCTCAGTGGTGTGAACCAAACCATGCACCAGAGTGATCTTCAAATTTGACATCACTCACCATCCTTTGCTTCAGCTGCCTTGGCGGCCTGAGCTTCTTCGCGAGCCTTGCGAGCTTCGGCAATGCCGGCAGCACGCTCACGGAGCAAAGCATCAGGAGCGACTTCCTCGAGAGAGAGGCCACGACGAGCAGAAATCTCTTCCGGCTCTTCGAGCTTCTTCAAAGCGTCCACAGTAGCGCGCACTACGTTAACAGCAGTGGCAGAGCCCATGGACTTGGTGAGGATGTCGGTAATACCAGCGCATTCCATAACGGCGCGCACAGCACCACCAGCGATTACACCAGTACCTGGAGCAGCTGGACGAAGCAACACGGTACCAGCAGCATCGTGACCGAGCACTGGATGAGTGACGGTACCACGAATGCGTGGAACGGTGAACATATGCTTCTTGGCGTCAAGCTGACCCTTAGCGATAGCTGCTGGAACTTCGCGAGACTTGCCGTAACCAACACCAACAGTGCCCTTACCGTCGCCAACAACAACAAGTGCTGCAAAGCTAAAGGTACGACCACCCTTGTGGGTCTTGGAAACACGGTTAATAGTAACTACGCGATCCAGAAGCTCCTCGCCGCGGTTTTCTTCACGACGGTTACGACGCTCGCCACGCTTACCCTCGCCCTTGTTGCGGCGAGAACGGCGATCATCGTTGCGTTCCTCAGCGGATGCCTGAGTGTTCTGAGTTTCTTCAGCCACTTGGGTTTCCTTTTCGTTGTCGCTCACAGTGCCAGACCTCCCTGACGGGCGCCTTCAGCCACTGCTGCGACGCGACCATGATATTTGTTGCCGCCACGGTCGAAGACTACAGCGGTAATACCCGCTTCCTTCGCCTTAGCCGCTACCAACTCACCAACCTTGGTTGCAGCTTCAGTCTTCGTACCGGTGAAACCAGCGAAGTCTGCAGTCAAAGTGGAAGCGCTTACCAAAGTGATGCCTTTGACATCGTCCACAATCTGAGCAACCATGTGACGGTTAGAACGAGAAACAACTAAACGAGGACGTTCAGATGTGCCAGCAATACGCTTACGAAGACGGGCGTGACGACGCAAACGTGCGACTTTGGTACCCTTACCGAAAATCTTAACGCTCATATCACTTACCAGCCTTTCCAGCCTTGCGCAGGATGCGTTCATCGGTGTACTTAATACCCTTACCCTTGTAAGGTTCTGGAGCACGAAGCTTACGAATGTTAGCAGCAACTTGGCCAACAGTCTGCTTATCAGTGCCCTTAACGATTACCTGGTTAGGATTTGGCAACTCGAACTCAATACCTGCCGGTGGTTGAACGGTAATAGTGTGAGAATAACCGAGCGAGAACTCAATGCCCTTGCCCTTCATTACTGCACGATAACCGGTACCGACAATATCCAAAGTCTTGGTGTAGCCTTCGTGCACACCCTTAACCATGGAAGCAACAATTGCGCGAGCCAAGCCGTGCTTTGCACGAGTTGGACGCAAATCGTCAGCTGGAGTCAAAATAATCTGATTCTCAGCAACTTCCGCGGTAATACCCTCTGGAATTACATAGGAGTCAGAACCCTTAGCGCCCTTGACGCTGAAGGACTGACCTTCAATCTTTACTTCCACGCCTTGAGGAATGTCGACGGGGAGCTTACCAATATGCGATGCCATCTTCAGCTCTCCTTTCTCACCATACGTAGGCGACAATTTCGCCGCCAATGCCTCGGTCGAGGCATTCCTTCTGAGTCAACAATCCCGAGCTGGTCGAGATAATAGCGATACCGAGACCACCAAGAGGCATTGGCAAAGCATCAGACTTAGCGTAACGACGCAAGCCTGGCTTAGAAATGCGCTTGATGCCCTGGATAGAACGCTGGCCATTGGAGCCATACTTCAACGTAATTTCCAACGTCTGTCCAACCTTAGCTTCCTTAGCAGCGAAGTCCTTAATGTAGCCTTCGTGCTTCAGAATCTCGGCGATGTTCGCCTTGAACTTGGAGTACGGCATTTCCACGGTATCGTGCTTTGCCGCGCTCGCGTTACGCAGACGTGTCAACATGTCTGCGATTGGATCTGTCATTGTCATGTGGGCTAACGCCCTTTCTCGCCGTGGTTTCCACCGCCTCTATATGAGACCTCTGTCTTTGGGCAGTGGACCTTCAGCGTCGATATTTACCAACTGGACTTCGTAACACCCGGCAACTCACCGCGATGTGCCTTCTCACGAAGGCAGATGCGGCACAGACCGAACTTGCGATACACGGAGTGAGGACGACCACAAACCTGGCAACGCGTATAAGCGCGTACCTTGAACTTCGGCTTAGCGGCCGCCTTGTTTTTCAGAGCGGTTTTTGCCATTTCAGTTCTCCTTGAATGGGAAACCGAGGTGCTTAAGCAAAGACTTGGCCTCCACATCGTCCTTGGTGGTAGTCACCACGGTGATGTCCATACCACGCTGATGATCAATCGAGTCAGGATCGATCTCATGGAACATAGACTGTTCCGTAAGACCGAAGTTGTAATTGCCCTGACCGTCAAACTGGTTGCCATTGATACCACGGAAATCGCGGATACGTGGCAAAGCCAGAGTGAGCAAACGATCCAAGAATTCCCACATACGATCGCCACGAAGCGTAACGTAAGCACCAATAGCCTGGCCTTCGCGCAAGTGGAACTGTGCGACAGACTTCTTTGCCTTGGTGACCTTTGGCTTCTGACCAGTGATCAAAGTGAGATCCTTAATCGCACCTTCGATGAGCTTGGAATCACGAGCTGCAGCGCCGACGCCCATAGAGACGACAACCTTCTGCACGCGAGCCACCTGCATAGGATTAGTGTGGCCGAATTCCTTCTCCAAGGCTGGAACGATTTCATCCTTGTATTGTTGCTTTAAGCGCGGAGTTGCCGGCAACTCAACTGTAGTATCGGTCATGCCAGCTCCTTTCCGGACTTCTTGGCGACACGCACGCGCACGGTCTTAACCTTGCCGTCACGAGCCTCTTGCTTAACAATCACGCCAACGCGGGTAGGCTGCTTGGTTTCTGGATCAATAACCATCACGTTAGAGCGATGGATTGGAGCCTCAACCGATACAATGCCCGCCTGCTGACCCTGCTGGGTGGCGCGAACGTGCTTCTTAACGATCTGAACGCCTTCAACAACCAAACGGTCGTCAGCAAGTACACGAAGTACCTTGCCTTCCTTACCGCGATCCTTGCCGCGAATGACCTTTACCTGGTCGCCGGACTTAATCTTGGCTACCATATCAGATCACCTCCGGGGCAAGGGACACAATCTTCATGAAGCGCTGATCGCGCAATTCACGACCGACTGGTCCGAAGATACGAGTGCCTTTTGGTTCACGGCCAGAGCCGAGAATGACGGCGGCGTTCTCATCGAACTTAATATAGGAACCATCGACACGGCGATGTTCCTTGACAGTACGGACGACGACAGCCTTAACTACGTCGCCTTTCTTGACCGACCCGCCAGGGATCGCGTCCTTGACGGAGGCGACGATGATGTCGCCGATGCCGGCATAGCGTCGCTTCGATCCACCGAGCACGCGGATGGCAAGTAATTCCTTAGCACCCGTGTTGTCGGCGACATGAAGCCGCGTTTCCTGCTGAATCATTGATTCTCCTTAGCCGAGCTGGTTCTCCCCACTCACCTGTGCCTGCCCTAAAAGCAGACACAGGTGAAGCGCGGAGCCTTGCCGAACTTGTTTACTTGGCGCGCTCGATAATCGAGTCGAGACGCCAACGCTTGGTCTTGCTCAGGGGCCGAGTTTCCATAATACTCACGAGGTCGCCAATATGTGCCTCGTTGTGTTCATCATGGGCTTTGACCTTGCGGGTGGAGCGAACGACTTTACCGTAAAGCGGGTGTGTCGAACGCTGCTCCAGCTCAACGGCAATCGTCTTGTCCATGGCCTCGGACACGACGTAACCGCGACGAACCTTGCGGAAGTTGCGCTCTTGGTTCTCAGCCATGCTTACTTCTCCTTGACCTCAGTGGCGCCAGGCTCTTGGCTGATGCCGAGTTCACGCTCACGCAGGATAGTATACATCCTGGCTATGTCGTGCTTGACCGCCTTGAGGCGAGCGCTGTTTTCGAGTTGACCAGTTGCTGCCTGGAAGCGCAAGTTAAAAAGCTCTTCCTTGGACTTCTTTAAGAAGCCTTCGATTTCAGCGTTAGTCTTCTCGTTCAAATTCTTGATGGTGTAGTCTGCAGTTCCGACTGGCATCAGATGTCACCGCCTTCACGCGCAATAACACGGCATTTCATTGGGAGCTTATCGATAGCGCGGCGCAAAGCCTCGCGAGCGATGTCCTCAGAAACACCACCGATCTCGAACATTACGCGGCCTGGGTGGATGTTGGCAATCCAGAATTCTGGAGCACCCTTACCGGAACCCATTCGCGCACCAAGCGGGTGCTTGGTTAATGGACGATCTGGGAAGACCGTAATCCACACACGACCGCCACGCTTAATGTAACGAGTCATTGCGATACGAGCTGCCTCGATCTGTCGGTTAGTGATGTAGGCCGGAGCCAGCGCCTGAATACCGAAATCGCCGAAAGCAATCTCGGTTCCACCCTTAGACATGCCGCTACGGGTAGGACGGTGCTGCTTACGATATTTAGTCCTCTTTGGGATAAGCATCTGCTCACTCCTTCGTTTCCGTTGCGGCAGGAGCCTCAGCAGCTGCAGCTTCAGCTGGCTTTTCAGCCTGTGCTTCAGCAGCCTTCTGCTGGTTAGCAGGACGTGCGCCACGACGTGGACGACGGTCGCCACGGCGGCCTTCACGCTTACCCTGCTGAGCCTGCTGCTCTTCAAACTCACGCTCGGTCATATCACCCTTGTAAATCCAGACCTTTACGCCAATACGGCCGTAAGTGGTCTTAGCTTCGAAGAAGCCATAATCAATCAGGGCACGAAGGGTCTGCAGTGGAACGCGACCCTCACGATAGAACTCAGAACGGCTCATTTCGGCGCCACCAAGGCGACCGGAGAGCTTAATACGGATACCCTTGGCACCTGCACGCATTGCGTCCTGCTGTGCCTTGCGCATAGCACGACGGAATGTAACGCGGTTTGTCAACTGCTCCGCAATTCCCTGAGCGACCAACTGAGCGTCAAGTGCAGCATTCTTCACTTCGAAGATGTTGAGCTGTACTTGCTTGCCTGTGAGCTTCTCGAGCTTTGCACGAACGCGCTCAGCTTCAGCACCACGACGACCGATAATAATACCTGGACGAGCGGTGTGAATATCAACACGTACGCGATCACGAGTGCGCTCAATAACGATACGAGATACGCCAGCACGCTCGAGGTCATGGCTCATTTCCTTGCGAATCTTGTCATCCTCAAGGACGAAGTCACGATAACGCTCGCCAGCCTTGTTGGAGTCGGAGAACCACTTAGAACGATGATTCTCGGTGATGCCCAGGCGATAGCCGAAAGGATTGATCTTCTGACCCATCTTTAGCGGGCTCCTTCCTTAAGCGAGACGATAACAGTGATATGGCTGGTGCGCTTGTTAATGCGCGCAGCGCGACCTTGTGCACGAGCACGGAAACGCTTAAGCGTTACGCCCTCATCCACATAGGTTTCCTTGATGACCAAGTCCTGCTCACGGAATGGTTCACCGGCCTTTTCAGCCTTAACGCGAGCGTTAGCGATCGCGCTTTCGAGAACCTTGCGCACCGGCAATGATGCGTCCTGAGGAGCAAACTTCAAAATGGTAATAGCTTCGCTTGCACGCTTGCCTCGGATGAGGTCGACCATGCGGCGAGCCTTGCGCGGCGTCACGCGGACGTGACGAGCGATTGCTTTAGCTTCCATGTGTCCTAACTCTCCTTTAGCGGCGTGCCTTTTTGTCGTCCTTCACATGACCCTTGAAGGTCTTGGTCGGGGCGAACTCACCGAGCTTATGACCAACCATGGCTTCGGTAACGAATACCGGCACATGCTTGCGGCCATCGTGTACGGCAAAGGTGTGTCCAATGAAATCAGGAGTGATCATCGAACGACGCGACCACGTCTTAATGACGTTATGCGTGCCCTTGTCGTTTTGCTCGTCGACTTTCTTCTGCAAGTGGGCGTCGACGAAAGGGCCCTTCTTGATGCTACGAGTCATCTATTCGACACTCCCTTACTTGCGGTTCTTACCATTCGGGCGACGACGAACAATCATCTTGTTCGAAGCCTTCTTTGGACGACGTGTACGAACCTCGCCCTTGCCCCATGGAGAAACTGGCGGCTTGCCACCACGGGTACGACCACCATGTGGGTGGTCCACAGGGTTCATGGATTCACCACGGGTGATTGGCCTACGACCAAGCCAACGTGCACGACCTGCTTTACCAAGCTCAATGTTGGCATGATCAGAATTACCAACTTCGCCAATCGTAGCGCGGCAACGAGCGTCAACGTTACGAATTTCGCCAGATGGCATACGCAACTGAGCGTAAGCGCCATCCTTAGCGACGAGCTGAACAGCAGCACCAGCGGAACGAGCAATCTTTGCGCCACCAAGTGGACGAAGTTCGATTGCGTGAACCACAGTACCGGTTGGGATATTCTTCAGAGGCAGGTTGTTGCCTGGCTTAATATCAGCCTGAGCACCGGTCTCAATAACATCACCCTGGGCAATGCCTTCAGGAGCGATAATGTAACGCTTTTCACCATCTGCATAGTGCAACAATGCGATGCGAGCGGAACGGTTAGGGTCATACTCAATATGAGCAACCTTTGCCGGCACGCCATCCTTGTCCCAACGCTTGAAGTCGATGAGACGATACTGACGCTTGTGACCGCCGCCGCGATGGCGAGAAGTCATGCGGCCGTAAGAGTTACGACCACCAGTCTTGCTGAGTTTGCGTACCAGCGACTTTTCAGGCGTAGAGCGCGTGATCTCGGCAAAATCCGAAACCGAAGCGTTGCGACGGCCTGCAGTCGTCGGCTTATAAACGCGGATAGCCATAATATAGTATTCCTTTACTTTTCTCGGCTAGCCTTCAGTTACCAAAGATGTCAATCGTTTGGCCTTCAGCCACGGTGACAATAGCGCGCTTCTGATTCACACGACGGCCGAAACCGGTGCGGGAGCGCTTCAACTTGCCAGCGCGGTTCAGGGTGTTAACGTTTGTCACCTTGACCTTGAAGATTTCTTCGATAGCCTGCTTGATCTGAACCTTGTTAGCATCTGGAGCAACTACGAAAGTGTACTGGCCACGATCAGAAGCTGCATAGCTCTTTTCAGAAACAACTGGCTTGAGAATTACGTCATGTGCTGGGTTATGGACTGCGACCATTTAAATCAGGCCTCCTTAACGACAGGCTCGGTCTTAGCAGCAACGAAGGCTTCGAAGCCTTCCTTGGAGAAGACGACGTACTGAGCTGTAACAACATCGTAGGTGTTGAGCTGATCAGCGAAGATCACGTGCACCGTTGGGATATTGCGTACAGACATCCACTCATTGATGTTTTCACGAGAAAGCACAACAGTGGTGAACTGGTTATTGGTCACAGGGGTAAGTGCTGCAACTGCCTTCTTGGTGGATGGAACATCCTTAATACCAAAATCAACTACAGCAATACGTCCAGCATTTGCACGATCCGAAAGAACGTAACGAAGAGCAGCTGCCTTCATCTTCTTCGGGGTACGCTGATCGTACTTACGAGGAACTGGACCGTGAACAACGCCACCATGTACCCACTGTGGAGCACGAATGGAGCCTTGACGAGCACGACCGGTGCCCTTCTGCTTCCATGGCTTCTTACCGCCACCGGAAACATTAGCACGATTCTTCACAGCATGGGTGCCCTGACGAGCAGCAGCAAGCTGAGCGATTACGACCTGATGAACCAATGGGCCATGAGCCAAAACGTCTTCGTTGGAGATGCCGAAAATCTCAGCAGGAGCTTCAACAGTACCGTTTGCCTTGCCCGTAGTATCAGTGACGTTCAGAGTTACGTTTGCCATAATTATCAGGCTCCCTTCACTGCCGAACGGACGAGAACGATTGCGCCCTTAGGACCTGGAACAGCGCCCTTAATAGCGAGAATGCCGTTCTCGACATCCGAAGAAACGATGGTGAGGTTGAGCGCGGTGGAAGTCACATGACCCATGCGACCAGCCATACGCTTGCCCTTCAAAATGCGGCTTGGAGTTGCGCAAGCGCCCACAGAACCTGGGCGACGTTCGTTCTTGTGCGAGCCGTGAGTACGACGATAGGACTTGAAGCCCCAACGCTTAATAGTGCCAGCAAAGCCCTTACCCTTGGTAGTGCCAGTGACATCTACTTCAGAACCCTCAGCGAACACCTCAGCGGTCAATTCCTGACCTGGCTGATACTCTGCTGCGTTCTCCGTGCGCACCTCAGCGAGGTGACGACGAGGAGTTACACCAGCCTTTGCAAAATGGCCAGCCAATGGCTTGGTCACCTTGGTAGGATCAATCTGGCCATAACCGAGCTGAACAGCGCAATAGCCGTCAGATTCTACGGTCTTTACAGCGGTAACTACGTTGGTAGAAACCTCAACCAGAGTTACGGGGACGAAGAAGCCGTTTTCATCCCAAACCTGCGACATACCCAGCTTGCGGCCGAGCAAAGCAGTGCGATTATTATTCTGCGACATTATTCTCCCCCTTCCTACAGCTTGATCTCGATGTTTACATCCGCAGGCAGGTCAATGTGCATCAAAGAATCCACAGCCTTTGGCGTTGGATCTACGATGTCAATGAGGCGCTTATGAGTGCGCATCTCGAAATGCTCGCGAGAATCCTTATATTTGTGAGGAGAACGGATAACAACAAACACGTTCTTCTCGGTCGGCAGAGGAACCGGACCCACTACTGTGGCGCCCGCGTTCGTCACCGTCTCGACGATTTTCTTCGCCGATTGGTCGATGACCTCATGGTCATAGGACTTAAGCCTGATGCGGATTTTCTGTCCCGCCATTGCCGTCCGCCCTTTCTAGCGATTCGTTTACTGTTTACCAACCTGAATTTAAGGGCACCGTCGAGAATAGACACCTAAGGTCATTCCACATCAGTGCGCAGCATCAAAAACTCATTCACATGAAAAAGTTTTCGCTTCCGCGCTCGCTTTTTTGAATTACAATATGCGAGCCTTAAAACAGGCAACTAAGCAATTAAACCATCAACCTTCGATTATTAAAAACCGGGCGTGTCGGCTATTTTTCAACAAAAAATGGCAGGAACTACAGTTAGTTAAGCTCCTGCCATTTATTTACTAAATACGTAATTATTTAATTATTACAATATTTACGATTATTTAATTATCGCAATTATTTAATTATTTAATATTTACGATTATTTAGTATTTGCGATTATTTAATTATTACGCAGCTTCACGCTCCATACGCATACGATGGCCTTCTTCTTGAGAAACACCATAATATGCAGCAATAGCAATATCTTTCATATCTTCAATTTGAGGAATACGAGGATTTGCAGGAGCGCATTGATCTTCATAAGCACGCATGCCAATATGATCAAGCATTGACCAGTAGTATTCTTCGTCTACTCCGCAAGACTTAAACGAAGCATCCATGCCAAGTTTTTGATCTCGGTAAGCTTCTACAGCGCGCGCAAGATTTTCCACGCCTTCTTCTGCAGTTCTTCCAGGATCAATTCCAAGATTC
>NQOH01000005.1:60333-66058 GCA_003585735.1 Gardnerella kenyensis | reverse complement strand
CCTGAGGAATACGGCCATTGTATCGAATCACATATGGCAACAAAATTGCATTCGTATGACCATGAACCACATGGCACAAAGCGCCGATAGTATGAGCCATAGCATGGCACATTCCAAGGAATGCAGAACCAAATGCCATACCTGCCATCGTTGCAGCATTATGCATTTTTTCTTGCGCTTCAATCTTACGTTCCGAGTCTTCAGAGTTGACAGAATCGTTAAGATTTTCCCAAATAAGTTTAGCTGCGTGCAATGCCATTGCGTCTGTGAAATCATTTGCGTAAACAGACACATAAGCTTCCATAGAATGCGTCAAAGCATCGAAACCAGAATCGCAAGCCAAGCGACGCGGCTGAGTGCGCGCAAGCACAGGATCGACAATTGCAACAGATGGCGTCAAAGCGTAATCAGTTACAGGATACTTATAACCCGTTTTGTGATCAGTAATAACAGCAAAAGGCGTAACTTCGGAACCAGTTCCGGAAGAAGTTGGGATGCACACCAACTTAGCTTTACTTCCAAGAGGCGGAATCTTAAAAGCACGCTTACGAATATCGAAGAACTTTTCGCGCAAATCAGCGAAAGAAATCTCCGGATGCTCATACATAAGCCACATAATCTTCGAAGCATCCATTGGAGAACCGCCGCCAACAGCAATAATGGTATCCGGCTGGAACTCCTCACGCATCATCTCAGCGCCGCGCTCAACAGTTTCCACGCTTGGCTCAGGCTCAACGTAATCAATAATGCGGAAAGTGACGCGATTATCACGCGCACGCAACTGATCAATAATCTTATCGACTACTCCCAGCTGTTCCATAACCTTATCGCACACAATAACTGCGCGCTCAATACCATACATATCTCGCAAATAACGAACAGCATTCGGCTCAAAATATGTTTTGGCCGGAATCTTAAACCATTGCATATTATTATTCCTTCGTGCGATTCGCTTAATATTAAGAAGATTTACAGCTTGTACGTTGCCGGAAACAGAATTGCCACCGTATGAACCGCAACCAAGCGTAAGCGACGGAGCAATCGAATTGTAAATATCTCCAACTCCGCCAAGAGAGCCAGGAGAATTCCAAATAATACGGCATGCATGCATACGAACGCCGTATTCGCGCACAAGATCTTGATTATTCGTGTGAATTACAGCAGTGTGACCGGCTCCATGCACAAGCATTTGCTCGCACATTTCAAAGCCTTGCTCCTTATTTTCTGCTCGCAACATTGCATGCACAGGAGCAAGCTTTTCCATAGTAAGCGGTTCCATTTCGCCAACTTCTTTGCACTCGGCAATCAAAATCACAGCATCTTCTGGAATTTCGAAGCCGGCTTCGTGCGCAATATATTGTGGAGATTTTCCTGGAACCACCGAATTAAGCTTTGGAGTATTGCCGGAATACGAAGTGCATCCAAACATGTACTGCTCAAGCTTTGCTTTTTCCTCGGCATTTACAACATAAGCCTTGCGTCGCTTTAATTCGCGAAGCAAAGGATCATAAACATCCTTATGCGCAATAATTGCCTGCTCAGTTGCGCAAATCATGCCGTAATCAAAATGCTTAGAAAGAATCAAATCGTTTGCAGCGCGCGAAATATCAACGTCGGAATCAACGTAAGCAGGAGCGTTTCCAGCACCTACGCCAAGAGCTGGCTTACCGGAAGAATACGCAGCTTTAACCATTCCAGGTCCGCCGGTTGCAAGAATAGTTGCAATCTTCGGATGCTTCATTAAAGCGCCGGTTGCAGCAATAGAAGGATGTTCAATCCACTGAATGCAATCTTTTGGAGCGCCAGCAGCTACAGCGGCATCACGAACAATTCGAGCAGCTTCAGCAGAACACTTTTGAGCGAAAGGATGGAAACCAAAAATAATTGGGCAACGAGTTTTAAGTGCAATTAAGGACTTAAAAATTGCGGTAGAAGTTGGGTTAGTTACTGGAGTTACGCCAGCAACAATACCAACTGGTTCAGCAATCTCATCAATACCTAGAACATCGTCTTCGCGAATAATTCCAACAGTGCGCTGCCCTGCTAAATAATGCGTAATATGCTCGCAAGCAAAAATATTTTTTGTAGCTTTATCTTCTACCAAGCCACGTCCAGTTTCGTCAACTGCCATTTTTGCGAGAACTAAGTGCTTATTTAACGCTGCAACTGAAGCTTTAGCAACAATGTGGTCAATTTGTTTTTGATTAAGATTTTCAAATTCGTCAAGAGCATGAGCTGCTTTTTCAACAAGATTGTCAACTTCCTGTTGAGCTGCTAACGCAACATCGTCAATAGCATCAGCGTTATCAGCTTTCCCAGCCTCAGATTGGTGTTTTGCCTCAACCATGAGCATCCTCCTCGATATTTCACCTGCGGTTCAATAAATTATTATTAAAATTATTGTTCACCGTAATTATGTGACACAAGTCACAATTTATCGTCTTTGGTGTACTTTCGTTAATTTGAGGCGAGTTGCGCTATTTATGAGCGAGGTAGATAGGGTTATGTTCGTTATTTGTGCTTATTTGTAATTATTTATGTGCGATTATTGCATTAATTTTCTAGAATGTTAAGTTTATAAGATACTTACACACTATTTGTAACATTTAAATATAAATAAATATATAAAAATATAAACAAAAATGGCTCCAAGCAGAAGCCTGAAGCCATTTTGTAAAATATAAATTCGCGAAACTTAACGCTTCGAGAACTGAGGTGCACGACGTGCCTTGTGCAAACCAGCCTTCTTGCGTTCCACAACGCGAGCGTCGCGGGTCAAGAAGCCAGCCTTCTTCAAAGAAGCACGGTTTGCGTCACGATCGATAGCATTCAAAGCACGAGCAACACCCAAACGAATAGCACCAGCCTGGCCGGTAGTGCCGCCGCCGTCAACGAGGACGACAACGTCAAACTTGCCTTCAAGCTTGAGCAACACGATTGGTGAATTCACTTCGCGCTGCAACAAACGGGATGGGAAGTACTCTTCCAAAGTGCGGCCATTGATGGTCCACTTGCCGGAGCCTGGAACCAAACGCACGCGAGCAACAGCTTCCTTACGACGACCAGTGCCGTAGCCTGGCTCGATGGCGGAAGTACCAGTGCCTGCACCAGCGTTAGTTTCAGTGGTGTAGCTAGTCAGTTCTTCTTCGTTCTCAAGAACCGCGGAGTTGTTATTTTCTGCCATATCTATTCTCCTTGATCTCACTTAGCCTGCTGAGAGACCTGAGCGATCTCGAAGACCTGTGGCTTCTGCGAAGTGTGCGGATGCTCAGCGCCAGTGAACACACGAAGGCGGTCAAGCTGCACCTTAGCAAGACGATTCTTTGGAAGCATGCCCTTGACGGCAGCCACGATAATGCGCTTTGGATTCTTCTCCAAAAGCTCTTCATAGCTGTCACGACGAAGGCCGCCTGGACGACCAGAGTGGGAATATAATTCCTTGCTCAACTTGTTGCCGGTCAATGCAATCTTTTCAGCGTTAATAATAATAACGTGATTGCCAGAATCAGCATGAGGAGCAAACGTTGGCTTATTCTTACCACGCAGCAAGATTGCTACTTGAGAGGCCAAACGACCAAGTACCACGTCAGTGGCATCGATGATGTACCAGTCATGAGTCAAATCTGCTGGTTTCGGTGTGAAAGTCTTCACAATCGTACCTTTTCTCTATTGTGTTTCGAGCGTTGCGTTTTCTTGGTTTATAGAAAACACTTTACTCATAATCCGTGGGCTCCCTGAAAGTCCTCGATGGCGAGTGGGAAAAGCGCTTTGAAGGACCCCTTAGGGAAACACAACAATCTGCAAGTATATCGCCAAGTGGCGACTACTTGCAAGTGTCTATTGTTATATATGCCTGAGACGAATTTTGCTACTTTTAAAAGCTAAAATCGTAAAATTTATACGAGACTTAACTTTAGTAGCAAAACAAGTCGTTAAGCATTCATAATATTTGCCAAAGATTTTACGCGAGGCAAATCAAACATATTCTCCAGCAAAACAGCGTTACCGTCAGCATCAGCAAGAGGAATGCGCCAGTTTGGATACTCGTCGTTAGTTCCAGGCTGATTTTGCGCACGATACTCCCCAACTGCATCAACCAAAGAAGCAGCAAGCAAACGCGAAGGAGCATCCTTCAAAGCGCGATACAATGCTTCAACAATTTCCTGAGTATGAGCTTCTTCATCCTCAAGCAACTGAGCATCTAAGTAACCGCTTTTAACAAGCATACGCATCATAGCGCGATGTTCAGCTTCCGCTCCTGCACGGAATTCTTCTACAGATCCGGTAAGCAAGTGCAAGCGCTCGCGAATATTCACATGCTCGTAACGCAAATAGCCGGCAGCAGGCGGCAAATCGTGCGTATTTACAGAAGCAAGCGTCATTTCGCGCCACTTATCTGGAGTACGGAATTCGCCATCGCACACTTCAAACCATTCAACCGTGCAACCAAGCACAGCCTTCTTGCGCAATACGTCCAAAGCATTTGCTGGCAAAACACCCAAATCCTCGCCAACAACTACACCGTGAGCACGAGTTGCCTCAATAGCCAAAATGCCGAGCATAATATCCGCATCGTAATAAACATACGCGCCGCCGCTTGGAGCTGCACCTTCTGGAATCCACCAAAGGCGGAAAAGTCCAAGAATGTGATCAATTCGCACAGCGCCAGCAGAAGCAAACATGCCATGAACCATGTCTCGGTATGTGCGGAAACCAGTTCGCTCAAGCTCAAACGGGTGCAGAGGAGGCTGCGACCAATCTTGACCTTGCTGATTGAAGTAATCAGGAGGTGCGCCAACAGTTGCGCCGTTAGCAAAACGCTCCGGATTCCACCAAACTTCGGAACCTGCAGGATGCACACCAACAGCCATATCCGACATAATGCCGATTTTCATTCCAGCTTCGCGTGCAGCAACTTGAGCATCATGCAACTGCGTAAAAGCAACCCACTCAAGCCAACGATAAAACTCAAGCGTATCCGGGAAATTCTCCGCCAACTCGCGCACTTGCTCGGAATCCTTGTTAAGAGTCTTCTCCCAGCAATTATCGCCTTTAGGAGCACCCCACTTGTCGTAGCACAAGCACCATGTTGCATACGACTCAAGTCGATCGCCCATCTCCTGCTTAAATGCTTCGAATACGCGAGCGCGATCTTCCGCTAAACCAGCCTTGAAAATCAGCCACAGTGCACGCATTTTTACGCGCCACATAGAATCGCGATCAATAATTTGTGCGTCGTTATTAAGAGGCTCAACTTGATCATGAAGATTGTCGATTTCTTTGCGAGTTTTTTCGTCCAAAGTAGCGTATTCAGGAATATTTTCTGGGCGAATATACGTTACGTTTACCATTCCGCGAGCAACTGGCAAGTATGGGGATGGAGTCAAAGGAGTTACCGGCTCGCCAGCATGCATTGGGTTGATTAATACAAAGTCGGCACCAGTTTTTGTCTTAGCTTGAGTAAGCAACGTAGCCAAATCTGCAAAATCGCCAACGCCCCAAGATTTTGAAGAACGAATTGAGTATAACTGAGCCATCCAGCCCCAAAGCTGCTCACCGTTTGCTTCCAAGGAGTCAAGCGTATCAATGCTTTCTGGAGCGCTAATAAGCGTAGCTTCTTCCGAACGATCGCCAACCGTTACACGCAATGTGTGATATCCCATTGGCACATCTTCAGGAATTTTAATTAAAGAGGTTGCAATAAATTTGCCATGTACAGGGTACG
>NQOH01000005.1:56771-59592 GCA_003585735.1 Gardnerella kenyensis | reverse complement strand
TAATGTTGCAACTGGGTATTCAAGAATGCCAGTATTTACAATTATTTCGTCACATGTGCCAGCAGTGTGCAAAACAGTTGGCGCAATAATACGTCCGTGACGATATTCCAAAATATTTTGTGTTGATTTTTCTATTGCATCTTCGTTAGAAGCGTCAACCCCTAAAGCTCCTAATACCGACACAAGCACGTTATCTTGAATTTCATGCTCTTTGTTGTCGGAACCAGTAAAACGTACGCCAACGCCCATTAATTCAGCGAGGCGATGCAATGGCGTCATTGCTGTCACTTCTTCTGTTGTGTTATTCATGTTTTCCATTATTCGCGAGAGCAACGACTGCGAGCCACCATCGCCACGTCTTCCGATTTGTCGTCGCATAATTTTTGCAAAATATTTTCCGGCACACCAGGATTTAGCGCAACTGCACGACGCACCATAGTTGCCAATACAACAGGAGCGTTTTCTTCCGCACTTACACCTAAGGATGCTAAATATTGCAATGTTTCTGCGCCTACACCGTCACATTGAGCGCCTTCTAAGCGCATTTTCCACGAAGCTTTTGGATTGCATAATGCTGCGTCGCGCACAGCACCGCAGGAATCTTTCGTAAGTCTTCCTACTAGCCAGTTTTTAGCATCTGTATTTTTTGCTACAGCCAATCGAACGTTATTTGAAGAATCTTCCGAAAGTTTTACCAATATATTTGGAAATGGCATTGAAGTAGCTAAATAAATACGATCTTCTTCTGGAGTGTGTGCGTTACCAGCCACAGCTTCTAGCAAAGAAGTGGCTCTAGAAAATGCAGCTTGATCCGCACGATCCGGCAATTTACGCCTAGCGAATTCATGTAGCTCATCTGAATCTTCACTATGGCGTAAATGCTCATATACTGCTGTTAAAGGCTCATACGACGAATCATTATTGCCCTGTGTTTTTTCATTATCATTACTCATGAAATCACCTTTAACGCTTAGTGCTGATTAGCTTATTACTTAGAGTACCATCTGCTTTCGGCACTATGGTTCCAGAAAAAGCATTTTGCACCATATTTAAAAATTCTTGCGATTTCGAAGTTGGTACAGCAATAGTAATGCAAATTTGTGCGCCGTAAGTTTCGTTATCAACTATTCCTTCTACTTTACTTACTATATGTTTTAACATACGTAATTGCTGGTATTGCAATGTGCAAATAAAGTTAGTACAAGAAATAATATCTACGATTTGCGATGCATCTACCGCAATACTTGCGGCTTTAGCATAAGCGCGCGTTAATCCTCCGGAACCAAGCAGAATCCCACCAAAATAGCGCGTTACTGTTACTACACAATCAGTTAAATTTGCAGCTCTTAAAACATCTAGTATAGGTTTTCCAGCAGTTCCGGAAGGCTCACCATCATCGCTCATACGTTCGCATAAAAGAGCTCCCGACGAACCGCAAATCGCAGCATAAGCTACATGACGCGCCTTAGGATGCTTTAAACGCACTGATTGCGTAAAACACAAAGCTTCATCAAGCGTTGTTATATGACAGATATCCCCAATAAATTCTGACTTTTTTTCAACAAACGAATCATGAGCCGGCGCGTCAGGCTGCTCCAGCACAGTGTGCAAAATATTATGCGATTCGGGCACGTGGTATTAAGCCTTCTCGTAGCGTAACAATCGATCAATAATATTATAGACGTCGTTTACTGCTACTTCCACTTCATCGTCTGTGCCATTTTGCGCAACAAGGTGCATTTGCTTATGAACATGTTCGCGTGCTGTAACAACTGCCAAAGCGTGTAGGGCGGCAGTTACTGCGGAAAGTTGCATAAGAATGTCTTCACATTTAGCATCTTTCTCAATCATAGTATTGATAGCATTAATCTGCCCTTGAATTCTGTGCATTCGCACTAGTAACTTCTTTTTATCAATATCATAATCTTGCATTGTTGCTCCGTTTTACAAATATTCTAGCCTTAAAGGTTATAACATCATATTCAACTTAATACAAGCCACAACTTTATGTAATATTATGCACATTAATAAGGCGCCATTGCAAGGAAATCGGCGCGTTAACCATATTTTTACAAATTCGCACAGATTAACGCGCCAAATATTCACTTATTATCAATATGTTTTACAGCAAACGTCTTACTTTCATAACACCTCCGTGACGTCCACAAGAAGACTGCTTATGTTGAGGATTAACTTTTGCAAAACGCCCTAACGATACTCCTGATGCAAACGTAAGCGTAATAATTGCAAGAAGCATCACGAACATTGCCGAAGAACCTGTGGTGGCAAGAGAACCCGGATTTTCAAAAGGTTTAGCTTGACCATCACTGCTGTTAGCACTGTTATTAGCAACACTGTTAGCACTGTTTCCTTCAGACGCATTGTTAGAAGCGCCAGAAGTTGCATAAGATCCGGAATTGCCGTTTGAGCCAGATGCTAAAGCAGAACCAGAAGTTCCGGACGTTACGGACGTTCCAGAAGTGCCAGAAGTACCGGAAGTTCCAGAAGTGCCATACGTTCCAGACGTGCCGGAAGCGCCAGAAGTACCAGAAGTACCAGAAGTTACGGAAGTACCAGAAGTTACGGAAGTACCAGAAGTTACGGAAGTACCGGAAGTGCCATATCCGTTAGAACCCATAACACTGCTATTGCCACCCAAAGAAGTAACAGAATCAGTAGTCACTCCAGAGTTACCTACGCTGGCAATACCATTCGTATTAGCAATGCCATTCGTGCCAGCAATACCGTTAGCACCAGCAATACCGTTCGTACCAGCAATACCGTTAGCACCACTTACACCTGAATTATTGGCATTCGTATT
>NQOH01000005.1:55440-56044 GCA_003585735.1 Gardnerella kenyensis | reverse complement strand
CCATCTGCTAGTTGCCTAATTTGCTTTTCATACTTTTTAAGATATTCTGCAAACTTGTACAAATCCGACAAATTTTCGTTTGTAGAAGTATTATTCGGCTGATTATTTTTTGCTTGATCACTTTTTGGTTGATCACCTTTTAGTTGATCACCTTTTAGTTGATCACCTTTTAGTTGTTTATTTAGCATTTTAATAATATCTTCAGCTGAATAAGCAAACTTATACTCACTAGAATTATTTTCCGAAGCACCACCTGCAGAAGTACCTGCAGAAGCAGCACCTGCTGTAGTACCAGCAGTATCGCCAGAAACGGTACCTGCGGAAGTGCCAGCAGCGCCGGCAGTAGTACCTGCAGAAGCGCCACTTGCAGAATCGCCACCTGCAGAAGAACCACCTGCCGAAGTACCTCCACTTACGGAAGTAGATGTAGAACTACCTGTTGAAGTGCCAGCAACAGTACTTGTAGAAGTTCCACCTGTAGCATCGCCACCTTCAGAAGATCCACCGTTCTTCTTGTGTGTATCTTCTTTACCAGGAGTATTTGTATTAGTCACAGAATTGTTACCATTTTGGTTTTCACCAGGCTTTACAACCGGCTTTTCAC
>NQOH01000005.1:52166-54691 GCA_003585735.1 Gardnerella kenyensis | reverse complement strand
TTTGCAACCGGCTTTACTTCCTGCTTACCACCAGGTTGCACAACCGGCTTTTCACCCGGCTTTACCTCCTGCTTACCGCTTTGGCTTCCAGCTTGGCCTCCAGCCTGTCCTCCAGCCTGTCCTCCAGCTTGGCTTGCACCTTTACCTCCAGCATTATTATTGTTTACTGTGGTAGTTACAGGCGCCGGTTTAACTTCATTAGATGACACATTAGATGACACATACGTGCTACCCCAAGGATTGTTATATTGCGACTTATAAGCCTTTGCTCGCGAAGAACCCGGAAAATCGTACACAAATGTATACCATCCTGATTGGCTATTTTTGTCTGCACGAATATGCACATTTTCAGCTAAAGTCACAGGATCAACATCGGACCTATCCATACCCGAAACAGGTCTAAGAATAATGCGTCCGTCACCAACCTCATAAACACCGTTAACTGCAGGAACCTCCCAATTACCAATCAAACGATGATTATCATCTTCCTTTTTTGGCTCATTAAATACCGGCTCTCCCTTTGCACCAGGCTTATAACGATTGTTTTCTTTTGTAGTAGGATTATCCGTTCCAGCTCCAGACCACCATACCTTAATATGGGCTTTCTCATCTTTGCTAAAACCATATTTTTCATTACCGCTAAAAGATCCATACGATTCAGGCAAACCAGTTACAGTAATTTCGTTTACAATTTCCGTACCAAGTCCAACAGTTTGCTGTTGAGGAGCAAAAGCAGAACTTACTTTCCCCTGATTAACTGATGTTGTTTCATTAACACCAAATGCTTGAATAGTATCTCCTTTTAACCAAGAACTATTTTTATTTTGTTCTTCTTTTTTAATAACCCATACCCATGTGCCAAACAATCCAGATTCTTCTTTAGTAACCGTATATGGTTCAGCATTATCAAAATCGTCGTTATTAATATCTACAGTTAAACGTTTTGCATAAGGCATTTCAGTTTGGTTAGCTTCTGAAAAATCTACTCTTGATGCAGCAACCTGATGTACATTAGGCAAAGAACGCAATCTCTTTAAATATTCATTAGCAGATTCGCCACTATTAATTTCCAGCGAGCGCAAAATATCTTTATCAGAACCAGCAAAATAGTAACCTTCTGCTCTTAAAAGAACATTCTCAGGCCAAATATTATTTCCGGTAACACCGCTTTTTATAGTAGTGTCAATTTTTTCTCCAACAGATAATTCGCGATTAGAAATTTTTGCAGTAAGCGTTGGATTAAAAGTTTTTTCTACTTCAATCTCGGGAACATCTTCGCTATACCAAGTATTTCCAACGGAACGTATCATATCTTGGCCAGGCGAATCAAGACGTTCAGCTTTAGCAGCTTCATAAGAAATAGTAATTTTTGCCTTACCGTCACCTTGAGCAACCCAAGGTATATCTAATTTAGCTTCATCTCCGGTTGTTCCTTCAAAAGTAGGCTCTCCTTTTTCAAATGAAACAAGATTATCCGTAGATCTCGCAAGAATACGGATATTTCTTACGCTAGAATCTTGAATATTAAGCACGCTTACATGTAAAACGCCTTCTCTTTTGCCATTTGTATATGTTTGACTTGACGAGACTTTAAATGGCGTATTCTCTTTAGCATCACGCCAATCATTTTCAGCTGATGTAAAAGCAGTTTTTACATATTGACCAATAAAACCAGCTTCTTTAACTTTCTCCCAATGTAGTTTGTTCATATCCAAATGCTCATGTATTGCGTACGCTACACCTGCTTGAACAAAATCAGTAGAGCTGTTTTTTTCTTTCTGTATCATCGTTGCAGCAATACGAAAATCATTATCATAAACCTGGTGCCAATAATTATTTTCTTTATTGGCGTCAACACCACTTTCAATACAGTATGCTACGTGATTTCCTTTATCGTCATCGTAGGTTGGTCCTAGCCTATAGTTCTTTCCCTGGTCTCTTCCATAGTTGTAATACAGGCCAATATACGAATCCGTATATCCGGAAGCAAATTGAGTAAAACTTGCTATAGGAATAATCAATGCAGAAGCAAGTATTGAAGATATAATACGAGTTCTTTTGCTTTTAAAATAATTTTTTAATTCTCCAACATAACGTGAATTATTATGTTTCCCCCAATATCTTTTCATAAGAATCTCCTTAACCCAACCCTTAATATTTTTGTTGAACACTTGATAATAAGCATTCATGAAATCAACTATGTCTTTAATGCAAGTATTCGTAAATATTTTTTTAGCGTTGTGGTTAAAAGCTTTAAATAAAGAAAAAATTATCCACAAATACACAATTTCTGACTATAGGCTTGTTTTATAAACACATATTTGATATAGCCTACAATTTTTGAAAATATTTTGAGAATCAAAAAATTAAAAATTAAACAAAAACAAAAACAAAAACAAAAACTCCGGACTGCAAAAGCAATCCGGAGTAATCGCGGAGTCAGAGAGATTCGAACTCTCGAGCCGCTTACGCGACTAACACCTTAGCAGGGTGCCCCTATCGGCCACTCAGGCATGACTCCAATT
>NQOH01000005.1:45969-51586 GCA_003585735.1 Gardnerella kenyensis | reverse complement strand
ATTCGTTGCATATAACGGCAACAGATTGACACTATAGCACCTCTTGCGGACTGTAAACAAGCCCGACGACACACTTAAAATTACTAAACAGATATTAAACAGGATTGTGATCGCCCGAGAACGTAACTACAACAGCGCACATAACCAAAGCTATTCCAGCAACATCAGTTAAAGTTGGAATCTCACCAAATCCCATTCCAATAACAACTGCAATTGCAGGATACAACGCTTGCATAACAGAATATTTTGCAGAAGTAACGCGCTTAAGCAAAACTTGGTCAAGTAAAGTCGGGAAGAATGAAGCACATACTGCAATCACAAGCATTAAAGCTAACAGAGCAAAAGAGCCTCCAGGGCGAGCAGCCCACGTAGCCTCCGCTTTAGGCCAAATAACATTCTTAACTGCAGGAACAGCAAGAACAGTAGATTGCAAAAGCCAGCCAATAAGAGTTGCAATACTTACGCGGTCAATCGCATGCGAAGCTTTTGCAATTTTTCGTCCTGAAACAATATACATGCCCCACATTAAGCCGCCAACAAGAATAGCGAATAAGCCTATTAGAAAATGCGGACTTACTGCACTATGCATAGAAGCGCTTGCAAGTAAAGCAATTCCTAAAACCGCAATCACAATTCCAACTCGCTCACGCCACTCATGGCCTGTAATAACAGCCACAAGCAAAGGGCCAATAAATTCTATAGTTACAGCCACACCCACCGGCATGCAGCTAATTGCCACATAAAACATGGTATTCATAGCAACTAGCGAAATTCCAACCGCAACAACAACAGCCCATTCACGCAAAGTTTTTGGCAAAAAGTTACGTTTTTCGCGCGAAAATGGCCTACGCCATGCCAATAGCATTAAAGTCATAAAACCAACGCGATACCACACAGCATAAAGTGGATCCAACTGACTAAACGCAACTTTTGCAACAGACGTCGCCGTATACACCATCGCAGCTTCAATCACTATGATTAGCAGCACCGGCATACGGTGTAAAAGATTGACGACAAATTGCTTCATAGCAACAACCCTACATGAATATATCGCCGAAATTCGCTTTTTTGCAAAAAAATTTTAGTTTTCTATATAAAATCGAACGTTTGTTCTATTATAAATTTATGAGCACAGCACCGAGAGTACAAGCAGCTAAACGAGATTGGGGGCACGATACCTCCGGTTGCAACATGCTTCATGTCGATATGGATGCGTTTTATGCTTCGCTAGAAGTAGCAAGACACCCGGAGCTTAAAGGAAAGCCGCTTATTATTGGCACTGGAAATCGTGCTGTTGTTTCTGCAGCAAGTTACGAAGCGCGCGCTTACGGAGTTAATTCTGCTATGCCGGTTGTTAGAGCAAGAAATCTTTGCCCGCAAGGAGTTTTCTTGCCGGTTGATATGCCCTACTATTTAAGCGTTTCTAAAAGTATTTTTGAAGAAATTTTTTTGAATATTACTAATCAAGTCGAAAAAGTTTCTGTTGACGAATGCTACATGAATATTCAATCGGCTTTATTGCAATGGAAATCGCCTGTAAATATTGGAGCTTGGATACGAAAAGAAGTATTTGAAAAGTATCATATTACATGCTCGGTTGGCATTGCCAGCAATAAGCTTATTGCAAAAATGGCTTCAACTAATGCAAAGCCTAATGGCATGCTTCTTATTCCTCAAAAGTGCAATGAAGACTTTGTGTCAATAATGCCTTTGCGCGCAATACCAGGAATTGGCCCGTCTTTAATTCATAAGTTTGAAGATTGGGGATTATCTACAGTTACGTCGCTTAAAAAAATTGATGAATCAACGCTTACTCGTATAACTGGCTCGCAAATCTTAGCAAAGACAATATATCAAGCAGTTAGAGGCATAGACGAGCGTGCTGTAGTTGCGCATGCGCCTGAAAAATCTATTGGCACTGAGCGAACTCTTGATTCAGACACAACGGATGAGAATGTTGTTAAACAGTTGCTGCAGCAATGCTGTAGCGAAGTAACTCAACATTTGCGAAGCCGCAATCTTATGGCACGCACTATAACGCTAAAACTGCGATTTAGCGACTTGCATTATGTTACTAGATCTTCTACTTTGCAAAATGCAACTGATTCAACTCACGAGTTTTATAAGCATGCTGTTGACTTGCTTTCTAAAGCTAATCCAACTGTGCATAATTACATTCTTGGCGGCAACAACACAAAGCTTTTAAGCCCAGTTCGTTTGGCTGGAATTACGGCTAATAATCTTGTTTTTGCGAACAAGGTTTCTATTCAACCTTCTTTAAACGATATTTTGGAAGAGAATACGCGCGAATCCAAAAATCTTACGCAAAACAGCGTATCTACAATGAATAAAAATACTAGATTGCGTCACGCAGAGCACGCTTTAGACGCTGTTCGCAAAAAATACGGCAACAACGCTGCCCACATTGGGTTGTAGCAATTCTAGTTTCACAAATACCAGTGCGGTAGAGATTTAAGATTTTTCGCATTGAGCGAAGGATGCTCGCGCGCTACGCTTTAAGCGCTCAGGCAGGTCGTCGCGAAGGCAACGCCGCAACATGTTCTTCATCCCACCCGGAAGCTCCAGCATCTGTAGCTCCCCCTAAATCTCCAAGCTTGTCAAAGTAGTCAACCGCAGCATCGCGGTACCACTCCCAGTCTTCTGGCAAATCATCCTCGTAAAAAATAGCTTCTACAGGGCAAGCTGGCTCGCAAGCTCCGCAATCCACGCATTCATTCGGGTTAATGTAAAGCGTGCGATCGCCCTCGTAAATGCAATCTACAGGGCATTCGTCCACACAGGCTTTATCTTTTACGTCTACACAAGGCTCTGCAATTACATATGGCATAAACGCTCTCCTTTCTGCATATTTACCAGCTTATGAGCAAATCACATTTTTATGTAACTTTTCTATTATAGTCCACTTTTCAGCAGTCTTAAAACAAACGAAGCCGGCACGCGAAAATTCGCATGTCGACTTCGTAATTATTTAGATAATGCTATTAGCACTAATTTATTACTAGCTATTCAGCATCAACTTTCAGTAGCAACCTCAGCTTCAGCTTCTGCACGAGCTTGCTCTTCTGACTCGCCTTCTGCAACCTTTTCTGCAGCAGCAGCATCTTGAGCAAACAAAGTTTCAACCGGAACGCCGAGCTTCTTAGCCTTACGAATTTGCTTTCCAAGCAACGAGTTGCGGTAAGAGTAGCCGAAGTACACCGCAAAGCCGATTGCCAGCCACACTGCAAAACGAATCCATGTGAGCACAGAAAGGTTAAGCATGAGCCAGAATGTGGAAAGAGCTGCAAACAGCGGAAGCCATGGATTTCCAGGAACGCTAAACGAGCGATGCAAATCTGGCCTGCGCATACGCATAATCGGCACGCCTGCAGAAACCAGCAAGAATGCGGAAAGTGTACCAATATTAACCATGTCGGAAAGAATGCCAATATCGAGAGTGGAAGCCACAACTGCCACAACAATGCCGGATACAATCTGAAGCTTTGCAGGAATACCACGCTTGCTTACCTTAGAGAAGCTACGTGGAAGCAGACCATCGCGGCTCACAGCGAAGATAATTCGCGTAAGACCAAGCAAAAGAACCATAACAACGGTTGTTAAACCAATAACAATACCGAGGGAAATAATCTTTGCAGCCCAAGTAGCACCCACGAGTTCGAAGCTAGTAGAAAGCGAAGGAGCTGCCTGCTTAGCCAAATCCTTGTAAGAAACCATACCAGTGGTCACAACTGCAACAAGGATGTAAAGAACGGTAACAATAAGCAAACCAAGGCCAATGCCTCGTGGAATGTTCTTATGCGGATCCTTAGTTTCCTCAGCAGTGGTTGCCACAACGTCAAAGCCGATGAATGCGAAGAACACGAGTGCTGCACCGGAAAGAATGCCAGGAATGCCATAAACAGCTGGCTGCATGCCGGTTACCCACTGCCACAAAGGCTGAGACATAACGCCGGAAACTTCCATTCCCTTTACGCTAGCAACATCAGTTGCAGGAGGAACGAATGGCGTAAAGTTAGAAGCCTTAATGTAGAAGAAGCCAACAACAACCACGAACAGAACAATACCAATCTTCAAAATTGTTAATGCACCGTCGAAGCGTGCAGAAAGCTTAGTTCCAAGAACAAGCATAGTTGTAAAGAATGCAACGATTATGATTGGAGCAACATCAATAGTAAAACCACCTAGATTAAAACTGGTGGTCATGTTTAAGCCAAAAAGCTTCATTAAATCGTTAAGATAAACACCCCAATACTTTGCAATCACTGAGCCAGCCATCAGCATTTCCAGGATCATATCCCAGCCAATAATCCAAGCAATAAGCTCACCGACTGTTGTATAAGTAAAGGTGTATGCGGATCCAGCAACTGGAATCATAGAAGCAAATTCTGCATAGCACATTGCAGCAGAACCGCACACAACACCTGCAATAATAAAGCTAATAATTACTGCAGGGCCGGCATGGAATGCAGCAGCTTGAGCGCCAACCGAGAAAATACCGGCACCAACAGCAACAGCCACACCCATAACTGCCAAATCCCACGCATTTAATGTACGTTTAAGATGGCGATCACCATCCATTGTCTCTGCGATAGTCTGTTCAACAGACTTTTTTCTCCATATTTGCATAATAAACGCACTTTCGTTGAGGTATAGGTATAAAGGTATAGACGCAATTAGCAACGCATCAACGAATTCTGCGGAACACTTGCGACTTCATCTATATAAAATTTTTATTTGGCAATATATAAAACTAAGCGCTATATATAAAGCTAAAGAAAAATTTTTATACGGATAATGTAGGTAAATATTACACAAAACATTGCTTATACGGTAGTTTTACCGTGTGTTCCTTTATTATTTACGAAATTTTATTAAACAGTCGAATATATTACTGTATAATTTGGTACATAATCGTAAAATTTTCAGTTTACTGAAATGCCTATTAGCACAGGTTCAGGCACTAAAGTAATTCCAAATTTATTTTTAACGCCATTAATAACAGTTTTTGCTAAAACAAGAACATCGCTAGAAGTAGCGTTATTACGATTCGTAAGCGCTAAAGTATGCAAAGAAGAAAGTCCCGCAGGGGAAGATTTGCCATTTTCAACAATCCTAAATCCCTTATGGAATCCAGCATGATCAATAAGCCAAGCAGCAGAAGTTTTTACACCTTGCGTACCGTCAGAAAGAACCGCGTCAAATCGCGGAGCATCCTCCGGAAGTAAATCTGCTTGAGCCTTAGTCATAATTGGATTCATAAAGAAACTACCGCAACTATGACGGTCACTATAAGTATTATCGCCCTCTAAAAACTCACCAGTAACATAGTCTTCACTTTGCAATCGCAAAGCAAACTCAACACCTTCAGCGCACTTTGTGCCACGCATCCACGGATTGTCGTAACGAGAAGCATCCTCAAGCATGCCTTTAGAAGCGCGCACGCGCAAAACCTCACGGCGAATTGCTTTAGTTTGCATGCGATCTCCAACTTCTACGCGTAAAGCGCGAGCAAGCTGCGAATGAGCAACAACGCCAGTGCTGCTATGGCGCAAACAAAACGTAACAGACAACACAACGTAACGCGGAGTAGGAAAAT
>NQOH01000005.1:10007-45380 GCA_003585735.1 Gardnerella kenyensis | reverse complement strand
ACGAATCACCTGGAACACCTGCAGAAACGTACATGCTTTGCTTAAGAGCAGAAGTACGGTAACCAAAACGCAATTGATCTTTTTGCAATTCAAGCGTTACTTTATTTTCGCGATCCCAAACTTCCACAGAAGTAACACTTTGAGAAACTTCTTGACCATATGCGCCAATATTTTGCACAACCGACGCTCCAACAGTGCCAGGAATTCCAGAAAGACCCTCAACTCCTTCAAGCCCAAGCTCAATTACGTGAGAAACAAAATCATCCCAATTGCAACCAGCTTCAGCGTTTACATGCACTAAATGAGAGCCATTTTTATCAACACCGTCTTCTGCAGGAGCTGCTTCATCAAGCACATGAATAGCGCGGCGAGCGTCACGAACCACAACCCCGTTAAAAGGCTCGTCACTTACAAGCATGTTCGATCCGCCGCCAATAACACATAAAGGCAAATTCGCGCAATCAGCATCCTCAACAGCTTCAATAACATCCACGCGCGTTTTTGGTTCTACAAAACGAGCAATTTTGCCGCCAACACCAATTGTTGTAAGATCCGAAAACGTTGGATTATTTGATAAAGATGCTAAAGATGCCAAAGATGCTTGCATAGTCATAACTTAAATCCTAACAGCAACAAATAACAAAAAACCCCGCAAAAAAGCGGGGTAATAAGTATTAAATCTGCGCAATCACAATAGGCCTAAAACAAGACGCTATATTAACGCAGCAAGCTGAATATTTTCAGCGAGTCTCGCGATGAAGCGTATGCTTGCCGCAGCGTGGGCAGAACTTGTTCAACTCAAGACGATCAGGCGTGTTACGACGATTCTTCGTCGTGATGTAATTACGCTCCTTGCACTCCGTGCATGCCATCGTAATGCCCGGACGGATGTCAGCGCTCTTGCTTGCCATTTCGTTCACCTCTACAATTCATTGTTGGCCAGCCAGTCTCCTACTGGCCGTTGTAGCGAGGAAGAGACTCGAACTCTTGACCTTACGATTATGAGTCGTACGCTCTAGCCAGCTGAGCTACCCCGCCAGAGAGCCTCGAGTGAGAATCGGACTCACGACCTCTTCCTTACCAAGGAAGTGCTCTACCACTGAGCTATCGAGGCGTGGCGGGTAGTGGATTCGAACCACTGAAGCACGAAGCGGCTGATTTACAGTCAGCTCCCTTTGACCACTTGGGAAACCCGCCAGCAGTCTCCGTAAGAAGTGAACTTCAAACGGCAACTTTGTTATTCTGCCACGAATGCGAGACTAATGCAAGTCCATGACACGCCGAAAGCAGAAAAAATTTGGCAAAAAGCTAGTTATTTAGCGAAAAACCGTCATTTTTTAATTTTTCGCAAATTACCAACACACGGTCATTTGCCTCACGTTCGCCAATACTAATGCGAATTCCCTCGCCAGCAAACGCTCGAACAGACAATCCAGCCGACACAAAACGTTCTGTTGCGCGCTCAGTCTCCTCACCAAACGGCATCCAGAAGAAGTTTGCGTAAGCATCAGTAATATTCCAGCCCTGCTCGCGCAAAGCGGAAACAATACGCTCGCGCTCAGCAACAAGAGCTTCAACGCGAGTCTTCATCTCTTCACTAGCAGCATCTTCTAACGAAGCCAACGCTGCAACTTGCGCTACTTGAGACACACCAAATGGCACAGCAACCTTACGCATGCCCTCCACAACTTCTGCAGGAGCAATCGCATATCCAATTCGCAAACCAGCCAAGCCATAAGCCTTCGAGAAAGTTTGAGCCACAACCACGTTTGGATACTCTTTGTACAACTTCATGCCATCTGCCGTGCCCTTAGCAGTATTAAACTGCACATAAGCTTCGTCAATAAGCACAAGAACGTCACTTGGCACAGCATCCAACACCTTGCGAGCTTCCTCCTCGCTAAGAGCAGCGGAAGTTGGATTATTAGGATTATTCAAAATAACCAAACGCGTACGATCGTTAATAGCAGCAATCATAGCGTCAACATCATGCGAACCGTCAGCACGATTAGGAATCTGAACGCTTGTAGCACCCGCGCCAGTCACAATAATCGGATAAGCTTCAAAGCTTCGCCAAGGATACACAACTTCGTCACCAGGGCCAGCAACTAAATCAACAAGTTGCGTAATAACTTCTGTAGATCCGCAACCAAGCACAACTTCGTCCGAAGTTACACCAAAGCGCTTAGCAAGTTCTTCAACAACTTCCGTGCCACGCATATTAGGATAACGGTTAATAACATTAAGAGCGCGAGTCGTAATAGCTTCTTTTACACTATTAAGCGGCTCATACGGATTTTCATTGCTTGAGATTTTATATGCACGAATGCCGTCCAATTTAGGAGCCGGCTTACCTTGCTTGTAGCTAGGAATCGTATCTACAATATTGCGGTGTTTGTATGTCATACTTCTCCATGATACTACTTGCACGCCTTAATTGCACAATAAAAAAAGCGCCAGGAACAACATTTCGTCGTTCCCAGCGCAAGTTTTATTATTGCAACAAGCTAAATACTAGCCAAGAATAGCAAGCACATCGCGAGAAGATACGATTAAGTAATCCTCGCCTTCGTAATGCACTTCAGTGCCGCCATACTTGGAATACAGCACCTTATCGCCAACCTTAACATCCATAGGAATTCGCTCGCCCTTGTCGTCACGACGGCCAGGACCTACAGCAAGCACTTCACCCTGCTGTGGCTTTTCCTTTGCATTATCTGGAATATACAAGCCAGAAGCAGTCTGAGTTTCTGCCTGAGCCTGCTTAACAATAATCTTATCTTCCAACGGTGTGAGTTTAATCGACACTGTCGCCACCTCTTTCTTAAGAGAGATACTAACTTTTTGCGCAAGCTGCAATTCGACGAGGCTGACGATCACGTCCGCAATCACACTTACGTTCTGTCTTTTATGGTACCGCGAATTTAGCACTCTGCCAACTCGAGTGCTAAAATTTTTAAAAAATCTTTAGTTTAATTGAAAATTTAAGCATTGCGACGCGCAAGAACGTCGTGCAAATTAGCAACACCAAGCGAGTCTTCAGAGCTTTCCGGAGCTTCTACTTCACTTGCTTTCTCTTCATCATGGAATTTAGAAGAATCTGCTTTCGCAATAGATTTAATATCTTTAGCAACTGAAACAGCTTTCACAACTTGCTTAGTTGACTTAATTTCCAAGCTTTCCGGAGCAGGCGAAGCAGCAGAATCATCCGACTCAACTTTTGCCTTCGAATCCAGCGAGAAGGAAATCAAATCTTGATTGCTACTAGCGTTTGAAGTAACTTCTGCACTATCAACAACATTGTTAGAAGACTCATCCTTAGATTCGCTAGCTTTAGCTACGCTACGAGAACGCAAAACAGCATCACGCTCTTCTTCTGCCCTGCGCAAAGCAACACGAATTTCGCGCTGTTCCATAACAGACGTTGCAGTATCGTCACGCGAACTATGATGAATAGAATTATTCGAATTATTATCAAAATTATTTAATTCACCATCATTTTGAGATTCAAAATCAGAGGCATCCTCAACAGCATCAATCTGGCTGGAATTAGCATTGCTGTTACTTAATTGATTCGCAACTGTACTGTTATGTCGCTCATACAAAGCATCCTCTACATTTTGCTTTGACCTAGCGTTCATTTTAGCCACGTGCGCTTCCCACTGACGCGCATGTTTCGAAGCACGCGAACCAAAATACAACACAACAGCAAGCATTGCTCCAGGAATTAGCGCAAAAGCTGGCGAAAACAGGCCAGAGAATCCAGCTAGCAACACAAGAAAAGTCAGTAACGCCAACGACGCAACCAACACGCAACGTCGTCGAATCGCAGCACGTCTAGCTGCACGAATACGCGCAATATGTTCAGGTGTTAATGTTCGTTTTTGTTGAGTCGGTTGCATACAAGCCTCTTTTGCCAACATACCGGTACCGTCACAAATACGCGCGATACTCCACTCACCTACAAGATGGAGCGTTGGTGAAAACCTATCTTCTCGATGCTCAAGCATGGTCTTCATGCCATTAACCGTGTGATTAGGCAGCCACCCGAACCATAAGGCTACGAGGATGATCAACACAAGTAGCGCACTCACCGATTCATAACCCATAGTTATTAATATAAAGAAGTCACGGGATGTGTAGCAATATAAACGCTTCGGCGTGTCGTCAAAATGTAGGTTTAATTCACGCGATTTCACACAATATGCTGTGTAAGCACACTACTTATTACTCGCATGCTTCATGGCAACAATCGCTAATGAGGAATTCGCCGACTGCGCTTGTAACAACCGCAAAGCGTCTGATGCAGGAAGCGCAATAGTTGTTGTATTCTGCTGATTTTCAGACGATTGAGAGCCTTGCGTTATGCGCATTACCATAACGTTATGAATTACGCTTACGTATTTGCTATCTATTGTTGAAGAACTAGTTTCGTTTGATTCTTCCTGTTCTTCCGATTCGTTCGATTCTTCCGAATTTCCCGAGTTTCCCGAATTTCCCGAATTTTCTGATTCGTCTTTTCCACTTTCCGCATTTTTGCTATTTTTTGAAGCGCTATCTTCTTCATCTTGAATAGGCTTACTAAAAGCAAGATTAATATGCTCTCCAGGCACTAACGTGTGATCTGCACTAGCTAAATGCACGCTAATAGAAGTAAAACCATCCGGAATACTTGGCACATGACTTACTTCATTCTTAAAAATTGGCATGCCAATATTTATTTCGCAAGTTGCAATAAGAGGATTATGCGAATTAATTTGCTCAGATAAAGTATTAAAAAATATTTTATGCTGAGGAACTTTTATATAGCTAATATCGTTAGCTGTAATTTTAGATCCCTGCTGAATATGCCTTGATGCAACCGGAATAACTTGCGTTGCTTGAGCATCAATAATCGACGAAATTACAAGCAAAGCCATAACTCCAGCGCATAAAACCACAATTATTTTTCGCACAAAGGCGCTTTGCCTTCGCTGCAATAATGCGCTTGTGCGTATAGAGCGCTGATTTTTTGAAAATAAAGAAAAACTTGTACTCATATTTGCATTGTTACGTAAGCAAAAGAGTCGCGCAATAAAAATTGCGCATTGTGGATAAAACCTATCAATGCGCAATTAAAGTTTTTATAAGCACAATTACTTATCGGTTCGGTAAAAGCCTTTGCCTTTGAAATTAATTGGAGGCGCAGAATACACTTTGCGAACAGCGTTTTTGCCGCACTGTGGGCAAATCGTAATAGGCTCATCCGAAAATGATTGATGTTCAGAAAAATCGTATCCGCATTCTTTGCAGCGGTAATGATAAGTAGGCAAAAGTTCCTCCGAAGTAATACGAGCATGTAAGTAGAAGCTTACTGTTCCCTCAAATATCCTAGTACATACTAGGACAGCTTAGTAAAAAACTACAGTTTTATTAGCAACTTTATTAGCAACTTTATTAGCAATGTGATTATATGCGATTGCGCATGACTTTTTAGCGCTCATGCTCAGAAAACACAGCCCAATGAGGTGGCAACTCACTCAAAATACGATTATCGTCATCTTGATTACGTTGTTGCAAAGTAAGTTCGTCAGAAGGCTCCAGCTTTACGCCATCAGCGTCAAAAAGCTCAGAGCCTTCACGAACAACGCGAACAGACTTTCTTGGAGAGCGACGATTTGGATTATATTCGCTCATTCGTTATCACCATATAATTCGCCAAGGCGAGAAATAACGCGATCCACTTCTTTTTCAGGATTTACGAACGCTCCAACGCTCCAAACTGTCATCACAGACCATCCCAAAGATTCCAAATCTTGAATCATCATGCGATGACGTTCACGAGTAGATTGCACGCTCATAAATTGAGCATCATCAGTGAGAACAGCCAAAGCGAACGGTTTATCTGCAAGGCCAACAACCATAGGAATTCTAGAATCATTATCGAAGCCGTAATTAACTTCTACACGCAATCCGCGAGAACGAATACGCTCAGCCAAATCTGCAAACAATACGTTATCTTTTGCAGATTGTTGAGCAAGTTGCGATTCAACGTCGTGAGAATCTTCTGGACGCAACGGCTTATCACTTAACTTCTCAGCCCATTGCAACAAAGTCTTCAAAAGCTTAGGGCCATCTTGGTGCAAGCGATCATCTTCCATATCTTTAGAAGTAAAAGCACTTACAATATCAAGATGACGTCGAGCCAAAGCAAGAGCGTCTAGAAGCATGCTACTTCCGCCTTCTTCTTCAAGCAAACCGAATTGTTGAAGAAGTCGGCCGTGCGAAGTTTTTGCATAGCACAGCGACATAATCACGTCCGTAGCCACAGCTCCGGAAGCCTCATGAACACTCATTAAGCGCACATGACGCAAGAATCGAGCCATATTTTCGTCTTTAATAGACAAGGCCTTAAGCTCCGCACCCAAACGGCTTCTAAACACGTTTGTTAACGTAACAACCACAAGAACGTAAGTTGAAGGCACAACCGTAAAGGTTTTAGCACGCTGACGAATAAGATCCACTACTTCATCAATTTCGCGCTGACTGCTTTCAATAAGACCAGAAGATAATACTGGAACGCCAGTTGCCTCAATTTGATGCAAACGCACCTTGCCTTGCAAGCGCTCAACAGGAATATCATGACGTAGTTTTCCATAGCCATGCTCTTCCAAGAATCTAGCTAAACGCAACGAACGCCTTGTTGAACGCGACACAACTGTTACAGACGGAAGCAGTGAAATAAGAGCATTCAAACTTTCGCAACTTACTGTCTGCTTGTGAGCCAACACAACAACCTGACGAGCACGCGCCAAAATAGAGAACAGCTCAATACTTGACATATGCTCTGCAGAATCAATAATTACAGTATCTGCAATAGGGCTAAGCGGTGTCATCATAGTAAGAGTAGATGGCATAGCAAGCAATATTGGCTTAGCAGCTAACACAATTTCTGCATAATTACGCAAAAGTTTATTAAAAGTTATTCCGGAACGGTTGCTTGCAAGCATAGTATGCAATTGATTTGCTTCTTGAGTATGCGAGAACAATAATTCGCACAAATGCTTCATAGCTTCTTGCTGAACCATTGGGCCAATAGAACGCACATGCTCAGTATCTACTTGCACAAAGCGGTCAGACGCATCTTGCATTGCAGAACCGTCTTGATGAGAAATAATCGCAGAAGCGTTAACAATATCCTCAAAAACAGTTGTCCACCAAGCAAGTTGCAATTCGCCGTCAAGAGCATCCCCTGTAATATGACGATGCCTTAAATCATTTACTAAATCAGTCAAACCGGCGTTGTTAAATTCACGCTCCAACTTAGAACGACCAGGCAAAGTATCCAAAGAAGCACGATCGTCGTGCAAAGCCTGTAAACGTGCCTCAAGTTGCGTAAACTCAATGTTTTCAAGATCTGCACCTTGACGAGTTGTAGCTAACACTGCATCTAAAGCAACCAAATGCCTAGATAATACATCTTGAGTGCTAACTAATTCGTCTAATTTTGGAGGCAACACAGGCCATCCGCCGTGAGGCACAAAAGTACGCCACTGAGCCGCTTGCTGAGCAACAATCTTTAAAGCTTCGTGAAGATCTTCAACTTTAGCTCCAACCCTAAGCAAGCTACGAGCTTCGCGCACATGGTGACGGCGCTCCCAGAAGCCCATAACAGTGCCTTCAGCTTTGCGTTGAGCTTTTGGCTTACTAGCTTCAATCATTGCGTCTAAGTCACGCTCAAAAATATCCGGCTGGAAAACGTCAAGCACGCGGCGAAGATTCTTTAATACTGTAACTTGCCTGCTCCACTCACGAACCGTTGTTGGCACAGGGAAACCACAGCTTTGTACAGTGCTTTTAACTTGCTCGCGAGTAGCAGGAAGAAGTTTAAGAAGAACATCCACAACTCGCTGATACACGGCTACTGCTTCATTTTCGTCAAAAATAGACGCACCAAACCAAGGAGTATCCTCAGGATTAATGCTGAACTCACCAAGCTCATCCGCTTGATGGAATTTTTTAGCCCAAGCATCAACTTGATTAGTCATAGCATGCGCAGACGCCACATCTAAACGCACATGAGTAGAAGGATGTGACGGGAGCATAGCAATTGCAGCAAGATTTTGGATAGTTTGGTACGCAGACACTCCCCAAGTTTCATTAATTCCGTGAAGGTCTCCTAAATAGCGAGTAAGACGCGAGCGCACACCAACAAGCTCATCCGCAACCTGCTCAAAACGCGAAGTTGCAACGCTTTGACGCGCACCAACTGCAGCAATCAATTGAGAATCAACATGCTTTGCAATATGACCATCCGAAACGTCTAATGCTAATGAAGAAATTTCGTGAGTGTTCAAAGTGTATCGGAATCGACGTTGCTGCTCAACAACATTTGGAACATACAACACTGAACGTCCTGCAAGCACAGAACGAGAAGCTATTGCAGCAGCAATTGCAGCAGAATCAGAACCTGAATCAATATTTACAAATAACGAACTTCCAGAAGCAACTAAATCTGCAGCATAGCGAACAGTGTTGTCAACATCCCCCACTTCGCACTCGCTATGAGGATCCGCATCGAAAGGACTATATTCAGGGTTTTTAGTCGATTTAAGAATCTGCTTAGCTTTATCATCCCCAGCCATGGCATTAATAACAGTATTACCTGCGCCGCCATTTTTTAGAGAATCTATAATGTATTCGCTTTCTGCCACAAAACGTGAGCCAGCATCCGTGAAGCAGCCAAGAACAATATCTCGCTCAATATCAAAATCAGGGAAAGCATGACGCGCCTGCTGGCATATTGCTTCAAAAACAACCGACGTTTCTGGAGTGCCACTTTCGTAATGCGAGCCATCAAATAGCACGTCTTCGCGCAACTCAACACCGCGCTCAAGTAAGCGCGATACAAGCGAACGATTTAAACCAACGCTTCCCGAAAAGTAGATAGTTGCAGAAGTTTCATCTTGATTTGTATCACGAACAACTCGAACTGGATACGTAAGAACCGGCACATGGTTGCCATTCCAAGACGCAACACCAACAATTAAGGAAAGTTCAGAAACACCGCTTTCATGCGCTTTTGCATCTCGATCTTCGAAAACGCGGTCGAGCCTACGTCCAGCAGCTCGCAACATTCCAGAATCTCTAAACAAAGATTTTAAGGTGACTTTGCCACTAGCAAAAAGCTGAGCAATCCCAGAAGGATGCGCATGAGTTAATTCCAACTGTGCAGCAAGTTGCGTAATATCTTCTAAAGGAGAAGGAGATAATTGCGACTGATATTGTTTTTTCCAGCTTACGATGCGACTCAATTCATCAAATTTAGAAACTTGCGCATTAGATTTATTACGCAAGGAATCGTCTTCCACAGCAGCATTCTCCGTATAAGAATTACCAGCTAAAGAACCAGTAAAATCTTTTGCTGGCGAATCTTGTTCCATATTATTTGTATCGCTCATGTTTCCGCCCTACTTGCTTACTGTTCAACTTGCTTACTGTTCAATAGCTTTACGATATGCGCTATAACCGCTGTTACGCGCAAGAGCAGAATCTACTTCTGCGTTACCTTGTGCCGCCAGCCAAGCATATAAATCATCGTATAAGCCGGTATTTGCAGCCAAATACGGGAGCAACTCAGGATACTGAGCCATTTCAAATTGCCTTGAAAAATCATTGCTTTCTTTAGCTTCTTGAGAAGTGTAACCATCAATCTCAATTATTTGCTGCTGAGAGTCAAATTCTCCCTTTGATACCTTTTCAAATACTGAGCCAGGCTCAAATGCTGGAGTGTAAGACTCATCAATACTGGTGTCGATGCTGCCGATATTGCTTACGTTGCTTACGTTACTTACGTTGCTTACGTTATTTACGATACTTGCGCTAGTGTCGACGTTACTAGCAATGCCGCTAGATTCACTACTAGATACGCTACTATCAACGCTGTTATCTATGCTACTGATATTGCTTACGCTACTTACGCTTTCAACATTCGTATTAGTTGATGCGAAATCGTAATTTGTGTTGTTGCTTTCAGTTTTAATAGGATCACTATTTAAAACGTCAGATTCGACTTCTTCTTTCACATGATCTTCAGCTTGCAAAGCTTTAGCATCATCAAACAAATTACGCGGTTCCACCGGCTGTTCCTGCTGTTCTTGCACTACAGGGAATGTTACATCATGATTAACCGGAGAAATATTATCAAGAGGAGATTTTTGTTCACCCTGCTGCCACGACAATCCAGGATGCGCAACAGATTGTGCATGGAAAATGCCAGTAGGTTCTCCAGCACGCAAATCAAGAATTTGATCTACTGATAAGCCTGATGCAGCTGGCTCATCATGCAAATCGTCAGTTGCATACGAGAACAAATTTCGCACTTCATTTTTTTGATCAGCATCAGGAGCTTCTTCTTCTACGCGCACAAAATCAACTGGCACATCGCCAAATTGCATACGCATTAAGCTATCTGGAAGCTGGAAATCAACATCCGGCTCCAGTCTAAGCAAATCTCCATTTGCACCAACCAAGTACGTTCCATTCGTGGAATGCAAATCGCGAATTGTTGCTACTCCACGATTATCAACAATAAGAAGCGCATGCCTTTTTGACATAGAACGCTTGTTGTCTACTATGTCGACGCGCTTAAATCCATCTTCGCGCAATGGGCGTATAGGTTTGCGGCCAATCTCTACCGACTGTCCAGCACCCACACGTGCCTGTTCGACACCACCTACTGTAATCATCCAGCGCTGCACGGTTTGTCGCTCACTCACGTGACCTGCTCCCTTCAAAAAACACACTACTTACTATTGTGTCATGCTTTATGTATATTGCGCTAGTTTTTATAAGAATTTGATTATTTTATGTATAAGTTATTTTACGAACTAGTTGTTGTGGCGCGAGTTTTGGGATAATAAAAATGGCTTTGTGATAAACGCCAATAGCAATTAAGTCGAAACTTAAAAGCTTTTAGCGAATATTCACAAAGCCAATTCTGTAAATAATTTATAAGTCAAAGACTTATTGGTGGCTTAGTTTTTGCCGCCGCCAAAAAGACCACCCCAATCACTGTCGTTAGATGGAGCATGGAAATCGCCAAGACCTAAATCGACTTTGGGAGCAGGCGTTTCCTTCTTATCTTCCTTACCACCGTTGCCGGTGTTGCCGTTGCTACCAGCTACATTCTCGTCTTTTTTAGGAGTAGAAGGAGCAGCAGGTGTGCTACTTTCAGTATTGCCAGTAGGCGCAGTTGCGGCACCAGCTGGCTTTTCGGTAGTACCAGGCTTCGTGGTTGCACCAGGAGTAGAAGTATTACCATTGGTTGTCTGACCAGCAGGAGTTGTAGTAGAAGATGATCCCTCAGCCGGCTTTGCAGGAGTAGTATCAGTCTTTGGGGTTTCTCCACCTTCAGCAGAACCAGCAGGTTTAGTTGTGGTGCCAGGAGTTACTGCAGGAGCTGGAGTCTCAGTTTTATGCTCCTCTGGATTTGCAGTAGTAGTACCAGGATTTGAAGTTGCACCTGGCTTCTCAGAATCTTTCTTCTCAGAAGGATTTGCAGGAGTTACTGCAGGAGCTGGAGTCGTTGTATCTTTCTTATCAGCCGGCTTTGCAGGCTCAGGATTCTTCTCATTATCCTTCTTCTCCTGCTCACGGAACTTTTTAAGCCAATCACTAGTAAAATTACTGTTAAAGAGATTATTACCATTGCTATCTACCAAATCATTGTTAAGAATATTCTTAAATCTCTTAATGTCTTTGGCATTAACTTCTGTAACTTTAGGAGTAGAGGTGACAGCAGGCGCAGATGGAACGTCTTCTTCAGCAGCATCCTCTTCAGCAGCGTTATCTTCGTTTAAATCAAGATCATCAAAATTGAAATCATCAAGATTAAAATCGTCAACATTGAAATCAGCAGAAGCGGCAGAATCGTCGACATCGCTTAAATCAACACCACTCAAATCAAAATCATCAAGATTAAAATCATCAGATTCAGCAGGAGTCTCAGCCGCAGCAGTCTCAGCCGCAGGAGTCTCAACTGCAGGAGCAGCAGAAGCGTCGACATCGCTCAAATCAACACCGCTCAAATCAAGATCATCGAGATTGAAATCATCAAGATTAAAATCAGCAGAATCAGCAGGAGTCTCAGCCGCAGCAGTATCAGCCGCAGGAGTCTCAACTGCAGGAGCAGCAGAAGCGTCGACATCGCTTAAATCAATGTCACTAAAATCGATGTCGCTGAAATTGAAATCATCAAAGTTGAAATCATCAGCAGCGGCAGGAGTTGCAGTCACAGGGTCAGCATCTACAGAAGCAGCAGTATTAGAAACAGTAGCAGCTTTAGCTGCAACAGCGTCGTCAGCCATTGCTGGCAAAGCAAAAGCCGCGCTAGAAACTAATGTAGAGCCTGCAGCAAAAGCTGCAATAGCCTTCTTATTTAACATTTCATCTTCCTTTCTTTTTTCACGATTACGTATATTTTCACGATTACGTATATCACATATGCTTTGAGGGATAATAAATTACGCAAACCCCCCATAGCTTTTTTACTCATATATCAATTTCGGCTTTGTGACGCAAATAGCACCACAAAGCCGAAAAAAGAACGTTCATCTCAAACTTATTTATGCACTTATTTATGCAAAGAATAAACGCGATATTTAATTTTACAAACTAGTGACGCATTGGTACAGCAGGATTTCCATGGCGCTTCGCTGCTCCCACAGGAGCGGTATGCTTAACCGCTGGTGCAGGGGCTGCATTATCAGCTGCAGGAGCATCCTCAACATCGCTGAAATCAAAATTATCAAAGTTGAAATCATCAGCAGCAGCTGGAGTTGCATCATCAGCAACTGGAGCAGCAGGAGCATCCTCAACACCGCTCAAATCAAGATCATCAAAGTTGAAATCATCAAGATTGAAATCATCGAAGTTGAAATCATCATCAGCAGCTGGAGTTGCATCATCAGCAACTGGAGCAGCAGGAGCATCCTCAACATCGCTCAAATCAAGATCATCAAAGTTGAAATCATCGAGATTAAAATCATCAAAGTTGAAATCATCAGCAGCTGGAGCAGCTGGAGTCTCATCATCAGCTACAGGAGCAGCAGGAGTCACATCATAGCTGCCAGCAGAAGAACCAGCACCGCCGCCAAAAAGCACATGGTCAAGTTCATCATTATCAGCTGGAGCTGTAAAACCATCAGTTTTTTTCAACTCTTGTACAAGATCTATTAATGCATTAGCAGGTGCCGCAAAAGCGAAACCAGAAAGCAAGGTGGCGCCAGCAGCAAAAGCTGCAAGAGCTTTCTTATTTAACATATTATTTTCCTTTCTCCTTGGGGGATGCGCCCCCTACTTTAGAAAAGCACGGCTATAAAACCAAGCTCTCCAATAGTGTACTGATTAATATCAGCAAGCGCTTCTTAACACGCTTTATAAAACAATAGTACCTTATGACCTGTTTTAACCACCCCAGAGGCAAAACTTGTTACATTATCGGCGTGTCGAAAACGCACTAATTTAAATATAAAAATAGGCGGCAGAGATAAATCTCACCGCCTATTTTCCTCTACACGCTACTAATAAATTTCACGAATAGAGATAAAAACAAGAACTACTTAAGTTCCACGGAAGCGCCGGCCTCTTCGAGGGCAGCCTTAGCCTTCTCAGCATCTTCCTTCTTAGCCTTCTCAAGAACAGCCTTTGGAGCGCCGTCCACGAGAGCCTTAGCTTCAGCCAAGCCGAGGTTGGTCAAAGCACGCACAGCCTTGATGACTGCAATCTTCTTGTCGCCAGCAGCGGTAAGAACGACGTCAAACTCGTCCTTCTCTTCCTCAGCAGCGCCAGCAGCAGCTGGAGCAGCGGCAACAGCGGCGACAGGGGCAGCAGCCTCGACGTCGAACTTCTCTTCAAAGGCCTTGACGAACTCAGAGAGCTCAACGAGGGTCATTTCACCAAAAGCTTCAAGAAGCTCTTCACTAGTGAGCTTAGCCATAATTGGCTTCCTTTCTTACTTGGCCAGGCACAAGTTGTGCCTTACGACCATAACATTTTTATTATTGGTTGGTCTCATGCAGCAAGCTGCAAGGGAATCAAGCGGCCTTTTCCTGCTTTTCGCGCAAAGCGTCGATAGTACGCACAGTCTTGGTTGGCAATGCGTTGAACAGGTAGGCGGCCTTGGACATGGTGCCCTTGAGCGCGCCGGCCATTTCGGAAAGCAACTGTGGACGAGACTTCAAGTCTGCAAGCTGCTTTGCGCCTTCGGCATCGTAAACGGTTCCATCTGCGAAACCACCCTTGACGACGAGGGCTTTATTCTCTTTGGCAAAATCACGCAAGGTCTTAGCAGACTCAATGAAATCACCCTTTACGAAGGTGATTGCAGTTGGGCCGGCGAGAAGCTCGTCAAGACCTTCAATGCCCGCTTCCTTAGCAGCAATACGAGCAAGCGTGTTCTTAGCCACAGAGTAGGAAGTATCGCGGCCTAGCTTTTCGCGCAGAGAAGAAATCTGCGGAACGGTAAGCCCGCGGTACTCGGTGAGGTAGACAGCGTCTGCGTTACGGAACAACTCCGTAAGCTCTGCAACTACCGCTTCCTTTTCGGGCCTCTTCATGGCGTTCCTTCCTAAATCGGCCGTCAGTTCGAAAGAAAAGCATCAAACTCAAGAAACAGGGTAATAAAAAAGCCCTGCGCACTGGCAGAGCAACATAAGAAGCAAAAACATGCTAAATACAATTTACAGCAAACGCGCTGTAAATCATCGCTCAACCTGTGCTGGCCTGACGCATCAATTTCAGGAATCTTTCGACTCCACCAACGGTCTGTGGTTTACGTTGGGAAAGTTTAATACAAAATCAAGACAATGTCAATAAAAATTTATGCGGAAACTATAAATAAAAAGAGGGCGCGCAATTGCACACCCTCAAATACATTATTTTCACTGTTCTGTAAGTTTATGCTACCTAAGTTTATTACTTACAGCATTCTAGGTTTTTACAGCACAGCGTTAGCAACGAAATCAAGCAAGAACAGCAAGGAAACAATCCAAAGCATTGGATGAACTTCCTTAGCACGCTTCTTGCAAGTCATAACTAAGCAGTACATGATGAAGCCTGCAGCGATGCCGTAAGAAATGGAGTAAGAGAACGCCATAAATACAGCAGCAAAGAATGCAGGAATTGCTTCGGAAATATCATCCCAAGCAATTTCCTTCAAGGAGCTTGCCATCATGCAACCAACAACTACAAGCACGCCTGCAGTTGCTGCAGCAGGAACTGCAGAAGCAAAAGGCGCAAGAACAATAGAAAGCGCGAAGCACACGGACACAACCACGGAAGTCAAACCAGTGCGACCACCGGCACCAATACCAGCAGCAGATTCTACATAAGTAGTGGTGTTAGAAGTACCGCAAATTGCACCAACGGAAGTAGCAATAGAATCAGCGAACAATGCGCGATCCATCTTGGAGCTAAAGCCGGAGCCGTTCTCCAAAGCCTTCTCGTCTTCCTCGGAGAAAATACCAGTGCGACGGCCGGTACCAATAAAGGTGCCGAGAGTGTCAAAAGTATCCGACATTGAGAATGCGAAAATAGTTACCAACACAAGCGGCAAACGAGCAGGATCAGCAAACAATGATGCAAAACCCTTATCGCTAAAAATAGCGCCGAAAGTAGTTGGGAGCTGAGCAAAAGCGTCAGTAACAGACACTGCATTGTTCAAAGAAGTCAAGCCCAAAGGAATACCAATTAAAGAAGTTGCAATAATTGTAATAAGCAAGCTTGCGCGAACTTTAAGAACTGTAAGAACAATAGCAAAAAGAAGTCCAATAAGGAATAACCAAAGCACAGGGTTATTCATAACAGCAAGACCTGGAATAGCAGCAGTTGGTTTACTCTTTGCAGCGGCGGCAGGATCCTTGGAAGTAAAAGTAATCAAACCAACGCTCATCATGCCCACATAGGCCACAAATAAACCAATGCCACCGCCGATTGCTTGCTGAAGCGAAGTCGGGATGGCACGAATAATCATTTTACGAATTTTTGTAACGGTAATAATAATGTTAATTAAACCGCACAAGAACACCATGCACATGGCCTCTTGCCATGTAAAGTGCAATCCGAAGCAAACTGTGTAAGTAAAGAATGCGTTAAGACCCATGCCGGCAGCCTGTGCGTAAGGTACGTTAGCAAACAAGCCCATAACAAGGGTACCAATGATTGCTGCGATGATTGTAGCGAGGAAAACGCCACCCTTAGGCATGCCAGTTTGGCTTAAAATCATTGGATTTACGACGATAATATACGACATTGCGAAGAATGTAGTGAGACCTGCAGTGATCTCCGTTGATACATTCGTGCCGTTTTCTTTGAGATGGAAGAACTTTTCCATAAACTCTCTGTTCCTTGGTTTTACAGCGCAAAAGACCATGAAAAGCGTGGCGATAGCACTTGAGCAATCGCGGACGCAATTACATTTGGGCATTCACGCAGAGGTTACTGCGACTCGCCGGAAGAACAAAAGCACCACAAAATATCAAATAAAATTATGAAAATTGCGAAAGCTTTGAACAACCGAACAGCTCTGACCTTACGCGCACGTGCTGACCAAATCACAAAGGTAAAAGTGTTAAAAATTCAGCAAAACAGCTGAAAAAACAACGCAAAACTCACCCAAAGCGGCCGGAAATATAACGCTCGGCTTCGGCATTGCGCGGATTGTTAAACATAGTCGTAGTATCCGCAAAATACTCCAAATGGCCAGGCTTACCAACAGCCTTCAAATTAAAGAATGCTGTGTAGTCAGCAACTCGCGCAGCCTGCTGCATATTGTGAGTAACAATCACAATCGTGTACTCGTTTTTAAGATCGTTAATCAAATCTTCTACTGCAAGAGTTGAAATAGGATCAAGCGCCGAGCAAGGCTCGTCCATAAGCAAAACTTGCGGATGTACTGCCACCGCTCTAGCAATGCAAAGTCGCTGCTGCTGACCGCCAGAAAGACCAATTCCAGGCTTATCTAAGCGATCCTTTACTTCATTCCACAAATTTGCTCCACGCAAAGCCCACTCAACTAAGTCGTCGGCGTCATTCTTAGAAATCTTGCGATTATTCAAACGAACTCCAGCAAGCACATTTTCGCGAATTGACATAGTTGGGAATGGATTCGGACGCTGAAAAACCATGCCAACGTCGCGTCGAACTGCCACAGGATCCACGTCTTTGCCGTACAAATCGCGGCCTTCAAGAAGCACTTGACCTTCTACGCGAGCGCCCGGCGTGATTTCGTGCATGCGATCTAAAGTGCGCAAAACTGTTGATTTTCCGCAGCCGGAAGGTCCAATAAAAGCCGTAACTTTATTCGGCTCAATATTAATATTCACGTCTTCTACAGCAAGAAAATCACCATAATAAATATTTAGGTGATTCACATCAATTCGTTGACCCATTTTATGCTCGCTTTCTAAAAATTTATTTTGCTTTATTTTGCTTGTTTCGTTTATTTCGTTTTATTTCGTTTATTTCGCTTTATTCCAGATTGACTTTGACTTATTTCGCTTTATCTCGCTTTTACTGCAAACACTCTAGAAACGACTCGACCAATAATATTTAGTAACAACACAACAACAATAAGAGTTAAAGCCGCAGCCCAGGCACGTTCCATAGGAATTGAAGTTACACAAGAAGCCGGCGCATTAGCTGGGCAGTTCGCAGAAAGTTTAGAATATTCTTGGTAAACATACACTGGCAAAGTCGTCATCTGGCCATCAAATAAATTGAAATTCGTGGAAGCAATAAAACCTGCAGCCATAAGAAGCGGCGCGGTTTCGCCAATAACGCGCGCAACCGCAAGAATGCATCCAGACACAATTCCCGGAAGAGCAGTTCTCAGAACAATTTTCGTAATCATACGCTGCTTTGTTACTCCCAAAGCTAAAGCAGCTTCACGCAAATCGTTCGGCACAATTTTTAGCATTTCTTGCGAAGATTTTACAACAGTTGGAAGCATAAGTAGCGAAAGTGCAACGGAACCTTCAAAACCGTTAATAGTTCCAGGGCCTGCAAAAAGCGCAAACATAGAAAACGCAAACAAGCCGGCAACAATTGACGGAATACCACTCATTACGTCAACTAGTAGGTTAATTATTCGAGCCATTTTGCTTCCGCTAGCATACTCCACTAAGTAAACTGCGCACATGATTCCAATTGGAATCGAAATAAGCATAGCTCCAAAAGTTATTTCAAGAGTTCCAATAATTGCGTGTAAAATTCCGCCGTAACCGCCGGTTCCAGTGGCATTTCCGCCAACAACGTAGGTCATATTATGCATTAAAAAGTCAAGATTTAAGCGCTTAATGCCGTTAATAATTGTTGTTAAAAGCAGTGAAGCCAAAGGAATAACTGCAACTACGAAAGACAAGAAAATAAGCACGCGCATAAGCATATCTTTGCGTTTGCGCGCTGCAAGAGAAGATCTAGTCGGGCGGAATTTGTTGAAGTCAATAACAGGAGCTGCAGAATTTTCTGCGCGATTTTCTGCGCGATTTTCTGCGGAACTTTCAGCAAAATCTACAGCACTTTCGTTAGATTTATTAATTTGATTCGCCATTTATGCGCCCGCCTTTCCTGTAATTTTGCGAGCAATAAAGTTGACTGCAAAAGAAATAACGAACAAAACTAAGCCGGTTGCAATAAGCGCACTTACGCCAAGACCATTCGCTTCCGGATACTGCGCTGCAATATTTGCAGCAATAGTTTGATTTTGGGAAGCTTTGAAAATATTTATACCAAAAGTAAATCCAGGAGACAAAATCATCAAAACTGCCATTGTTTCGCCAAGCGCACGACCCAACCCAAGCATAGAAGCCGACACAATACCGGACTTTGCAAATGGCAAAACAGCTAACTTAATCATCTCCCACTTCGTAGCACCGAGCGCCAACGCACCCTCCTGCTGCAAGCGAGGAGCCTGCTGGAAAATATCGCGAGCCATCGAAGTAATAATCGGCAAAATCATAACAGCCAAAACTAAGCTAACAGTTGCAGCACTTCTGGAAGGATTCGCCACAGGGCCAGAAAATAGCGGAATCCAACCAAAAAGTTTAGAAACCCAATCCCAGAACGGATACATTGCTGGCACAAGCACCAATCCGCCCCACAAACCATAAATTACGGACGGAATTGCAGCAAGCAAATCAACAACTCCGCTTAAAAGCGGAACAATTTTTTTAGGAGCATAATACGCAATAAACAGCGCGATGCCGATTGCCACAAAAAATGCGAACAGCAGTGCGAGCGCAGACATAAGCACGGTTCCAAAAATAAGAGGAGCTACGTAGCTTATAAAATCGTGCGCTTTACCGCCAGTAAAGTCGTAAAATACGCGACTTACTTGCGCTTGATCCCCACTTATTAGCGGCCAAGCACGAAACAGTAAAAATAGCGCAACTGCAGTAAGAACAATCAAAATCAGCACGCCACAGCCTGCAGCTACGCCTTTAAAAAGACGATCCGCAATATGAGTGCCTGCATAATTTTTGCTATTGCTCTCAGAAATTTTAGTAGCATCATTTGCGCTATTCGCAACTGCTGTCGTATTTTTCGTAGAACTCAATCATGCTCCTTTTAACTAATATTTTTATAATATCAGTTACGAAAAGTTTTTACTTTTTATTTTTACTTTCCGATTTTTATTGTATTAATTGACTTGTTAATTTTGCCAACCAAATTTTGCGGAAGCGGAGCCGTTCCAGCAGCAGAGGAAGCAGCATTCTGACCTTCTGCGCTAGTTACGTAGCTAAGCCAAGACTTCACAAACTGAGCAGTTCCCGAATCCTTATAAACCGGGCAAGAAATATCGTAAGAAACCAGCACAATCGGATAAGCGCCCTTAGTTTGCGTATTATGATTAATTTTCATAACAACGCGGTTAGGATATTTTGCCGAAATATCAGAATCAATCTCGGAATCAGCCAAAGTTTGCGAAGCTGCTTCAGGAGAAATCTCATTATAAGTATCCCCCACCTTCACAGCAACAGTGCCGAGCTTTCCAACTTGCGAAAAATCAGCGTAGCCAATAGCACCGTCAGCCATTCGAACTGTTGACACAACACCGGAAGTGCCTTTTGCGCCTTGACCGACGCTATTTGGCCAGTTTTCAGAAAGATCATGCGACCAATCGTCCGGAGCTGCATCCTTCACATAGCTTAAGAAGTTCTGCGTTGTGCCGGACTTATCGGAGCGGTGAACAACCGTAATTGGAGTGTCTGGAAGCTTTAGCTTAGGATTTTGCGATTTAATTGCGTCGTCATTCCAGCGCGTAATCTTGCCGTCGAAAATTTTAGCAATTGTAGAAGCGTCCATATTTATGTGTTTTCCAGCATCCGAAACGCCTTTTAGATTAAAGATTACAGCGATTGGAGATACGTATACTGGAACGTCGAAAGCTGTAGTGCCATTTGCGCAAACCGACTTTGACTTTTCTACCTCGTCGTCACTCAAAGGCTTGTCCGAACCAGCCCAAGCCGTAGCACCAGTCATAAATGTTGTAACTCCTGCGCCAGAGCCTGTTGGATTATAAGCGATTTTTACACCGTTGTTTTTTGATTGAAATCCTGCAATCCACGCTTCTACTGCAACCTGCTGCGAAGAAGCGCCAGAGCCTTGGAAGTTTCCGGAAATTTTTGCATTCTGTGCGCCAGTTGCGTTGTTGTTGTCTGCAGGAACGTTGTCGCCGCAAGCAGCGCAAGTTGCGCATAAGCCGAAAGTGAGCACTGCCGCAGCAATGCTACGGAACTTAAGTGCGCTTTTATTCATATTAAATTTATTCATATTTGACTTATTCATATTGTTACGCATATTCTTCTTTCCTTTCGCGAAGAATTGCCTTGCGCCCCACCACATTTTCGCGTTCCTATAGCCATATTTGCGAATTGGGCGCATTCTTTTAATTAATCCCTATCTTTTTTTATTAACGCAATCATCATAAATAGGTGGGTTAAACCGCACCGGCAAAAACAAAGTGGGTACTAAAAATGGCGGTATTTGGCGCTAGAGATTGCGCGACTTAAGCAAAATGAGGGTCGGCGACCACATCAGCGTGTCGAAATGCTATAAATTGCGAAGAATATTTACAGTAATTTTTGCAGCAGTATCCGCATATTCGGAAATATCAAAAGTGTGAAAATCCTCGTATTTTGTGTCTGCATTATCGCTCATTGCACGCACAATAAGCGCAGGAACATCGTTGCGAGCAGCCACATGCAACACGGCCGCGCCTTCCATTTCTACAGCATCGGCTTTAGTAGCTTCTATTACTTCCGCAACTTTTTCTGGCGAATCAACGAAATATCCGCCGGACGCAATTGTTCCAGCAATATGCGTGATTTTCATATCAGTAAGCACTTTGCTAGCTACTTTAAGAAGATAATCATCCGAATGAAACTCACTTGCAAACGGCTTCCACTGACCAATTAAACGCATATCAGTATCGAGATATTTTACAGTTTTTCCAAGAACAACATCGTTCGTATGCAAATTTTTATTAAGATTTCCTGCAATTCCAGAAAAAATTACGGCTTGAGGATTGTATGCGTCAATAAGATATTGCACAGTTGCAGCAGCATTTACTAAGCCCATTCCGCCAACCGTAGCTGCGACTTCGATTTTGCTGCCATTCGCCGAATCAAGAGTGCCGCAAGATACGTCAAGACTTGCAGACTTATCGTGAGTCACGTTTTCAAGCGCGCTAGCAATATGCGCAACTTCCTCCTCTAAAGCGCCAACAATAGCAACTTTAGTAATATCAGTTTCCGCAAGTTTTTCAGTATTAGACATTAAGAATCATCCTTTTTTCACTTCGCTACTTACGCATTTATCGTTATTCTTAACCAAAAACACGCATACTAAAGTCATAATAACAAAAGTTAAAGTAGCAATATTCAGCAATGCTCCGCACGTAAAATCAAACCAAGGATTCACAACAGGAACATTGAAAAACGCAATAATTTGATCCTGCAAAGCAAGAAAAGCGAAATATCCAGCTATAAGCAACACACAAACTAAAGTGCCAACAATACGACGCCATCCGCGAGCAAAAACAAGCAGAGCAATTCCAGTTACAAACGGCATAAAAGCACTAAACCACAAAGCAGAAAACTCAACAAGCGTATACCCAGCACTATGCGTGCCACGATACCACGCAAAAGCAAGCAAAATAACACCAGTTGCAATCAAAGCAAACAACACATAACGCACCACTGGTAGCGCCTTACACATAAAACCTTTATTCGATTTATCTGCTTTATTTGCTTTATTCAAGTCTTTGTTATACATTTCAACACACTCCCTTGTACGCAAAATATAATGCAAAAAATAGGCGGCAAATACAGTAAGGAATATAAGCCGAGCAGAAGTAAATTGGGACTATATTACTACAATCTCTAATCTCTACGGCGTGTTGCAACAGATTTAGCTAAAGTTCTTAGCAAATCGGCAGTATCTTCCCAAGAAATACAACGATCCGTAATAGACTTGCCGTATTCAAGCTCACTCAAAGGAGCAGGATCCTGGCTTCCGCCCTGCAAGAAGCTTTCCATCATAACGCCCTTAATGCCCTGCTCGCCAGCAGCCAAACGATCCGCAATCTCGCGCACAACCTCAATCTGACGATGCTCATCCTTGCCAGAATTACCGTGCGAACAATCCACAACCACTCCGTTAGAAGCCACGCAACCAGTGCCCAAACGCAAACGAATCGAAGCAACAGCAGAAGCAACCGACGCAGCATCATAATTCGGGCCCTTACTAGAACCGCGCAAAACCACGTGGCAATCCGGGTTGCCAAGAGTCTGCACAGCACAAGCGCGACCAAGATGATCAATACCAAAGAACGTATGATGCTGGCTTGCAGTCAAGCAACCATTCACAGCCGCAGAAACAGAACCATCAGTAGCATTCTTAAAACCAACCGGCATAGAAAGACCACTAGCAAGCTGACGATGAATCTGAGACTCAGTATTACGCGCACCAATCGCGCCCCAACTCACAGCATCCGCAATAAACTGAGGGCTAGTCGGCTCCAAAAACTCAGTAGCAGCAGCCAAACCAGTATCCAACACACCGAGCAAAGTCTTACGCGCAAGAAGCAAACCCTTATGAATATCATGCGTTCCGTCAATATCTGGGTCGTTAATCAAACCCTTCCAGCCAAGAGCCGTGCGCGGCTTTTCAAAATACACGCGCATAACAATAAGAAGCTCATCTTCAAGCTCCGAACGCAACTTGGCCAAACGACTCGCATAATCAAGAGCAGCCTTAGGATCATGCACCGAACACGGGCCAACAATAACCAGCAAGCGATCATCGTCGCCATTCAAACAGCCACGAATCTCATCGCGAGACTCAGCAACAATATCCTGCGCATACGGCGACAACGGCAACTCGCCAAGCACCTGAGCAGGAGTTGGAAGCGGCTCAAGCTCAAGCACGCGGCGGTTGATAATGCGATCCACACCAACCTGGTCCTCCCAGCGCTGGAACTTCGCAGAGTTAAGAGGGTTGCGCCCCTCCTCAACAGCACGACGTACAGACTGAGCATCTTTTTGATCTTGAGCTTGCATAAAACCCACCCAATTCTAAATAAATTACGCTAAATTACGCCTAGACGTAACGGCTTGAGCTAAAGTATACAACAATTCTTTAGTAGAATTCCAAGAAATGCAAGAATCAGTTATAGATTTTCCGTACTCAAGCTCGCTTAAAGGAGCAGGAGCTTGATGTCCACCCTTTAAGAAGCTTTCCATCATAACGCCATAGACTCCGCGCTCGCCCTTAGCTATGCGCTCTGCAATATTCTGAACTACTTGAGCTTCACGAATTTCATTCTTGCCGCAATTTCCGTGAGCAGCGTCAATAATAATGCCCTTAGTGCACATACTTTGCTGGGCATGTTTATCGTAAGAATCAAGAGCTTGCAACGCAGATTTTACAGATTCTGCATCATAATTAGGGCCTTTATTAGATCCACGCAACACAATATGGCAATCGAGATTACCTTTTGTTTCGGCAGAAATAACACTACCGTCAAGATTAATAGAAAGAAAATGATGCTCAAAACTAGCCGTGTAACAAGAATCAGCTGCTGCTTTAATAGAACCATCCGTAGCATTCTTAAAGCCAACAGGCATAGAAAGACCGCTGGCAAGCTCGCGATGAACTTGAGATTCAGTATTGCGAGCGCCGATTGCACCCCAACTAACTAAATCGCATAAATACTGCGGAGTAATAGGATCAAGCCATTCCGTAGCGGTAGGCAGACCAAGCTGCAAAACATCCAAAAGAATTGAACGAGCTAAACCCATACCTTTTCGAATATTAAACCTGCCGTCTAAATCAGGATCGTTAATTAAGCCCTTCCATCCAACAGTTGTGCGCGGCTTTTCGAAGTAAACGCGCATCACAATCATCAGCTGATCGCTTAAATCTTTAGCAACTTCAGATAATTTTTGAGCATATTCATGAGCCGCCTTTGGGTCGTGAATAGAGCAAGGACCTACAATTACGAGCAAACGATCGCTTGTGCCGTGCAAAATATCGCGAATTTCTTGGCGAGATTTTAACACTAAAGAACTAATTTCAGGAGCAATTGGCATTGTTTGTATAAATTCGCGAGGAGCTGGAATAGGATCAAGCTGACGAATATTCACATCTACTGTTTCCGGAAACACAGCACTACTATCTAGCTGCAAAGTAGCGCAAGATGCGTTATTACTAGTGTTATGAATACTCTCCATCCGTATTAATCCTCTTACAGTAGCAATACGAGCAATATCTACTAATTACAAACAAATGTTTATGCTTCTAAACATATTCACAGTATCATATGGAGATACCTGTGGGAATTACCACATTGAGTGTGGTCGGTGTTTGCATCTTTATTCAAGATGCAAACACCGCCGAACTCGCGTTGAAAGCAAAACCACATTTGATGTGGCCGGTGTTCGCGTCTTAAATAAAGACGCGAACACCGCCGCGCTTGCGTTGAAAGCACACCGTGCTTTCAACTTTGAGCAAGCGCGGCGCTTTGGAGTAGGCTAATTTCCCTGTGAAATTAGCCTAGGCCAAAGCGCACACGAAACGCAACAAAAAACTAAACACAACCACGCTTGGTGTGGTCGGTGCGCGTTTTTAGAACGCGCACCGCCGAACTCGCGCAGAGAGTCCACCACATTTGGTGTGGTCGGCTTGTGCCGTTTACCGGCACAAGCCGCCGCGCTTGCGTTGGAAGTCCACTGGACTTCCAACTTTGAGCAAGCGCGGCGCTTTGGAGTAGGCTAATTTCCCTGTGAAATTAGCCTAGGCCAAAGCGCCCATTGGATCCCATGCCGGTAATACAATTGCTGGCTCTTCTAGGGCCTTGCGATATTCTTCCGGAAGCATATTCTTTGGAACCGCAACTTCATACACGTACTCAGTAAACCAGTCGTCACTCATCGTAAAGTAACCCTTATCCGCAATATCAGTGCCCCAAGAGTTCTCAACGCGCCAACGACGAGTAGTCGTGCCATCATCAGCAACATCCACACCAGCAAAAGCCATAGCATGATTCATCGCAGAATCAGCAAAACGCACACGCGCTTCCTTATCCAAATCAAAATCAACGCCATAAACTCGGCCATACTCGAACAAATCCGTAGCCCAAGCGCCATTCTCGCGATCCATCATAGGATGGCAGTCAGCACCAAACCAAACTGGAATGCCCTTCTCAACCAAAATCTTACGCACGCAATCCTTCATAAACTGGTTTGGCACGTTCAAATACTCGGTTGCGTCTCCGCCTGCAACATTACCCAAGTGCTCAATAGCAATCTTCTTGCCCTTTGGATGCTCAGCGCGAGGATCATCAACCAAGCACACGTAATCCTCAAGGCCCGCATTCACATACTTCTTCCAGAACTCAACAGGCGTAATCTCACCGTCACGATGGAACTTGCCGTCGCTATCAGTCCACTCCCAATCAAAGCTCTTAGGCGGCTCACCCAAGTGAATCGTCAAAATCCTATGGCCTGCAGCAGTAGCATCCGCAATAATCTCATCAATTTCAGTAGCATTCGCATACATATGAGCCACAGCAGTATGCAAAAGCGCACGCAACTGCGTATTCATAGCGCCCGTATTCTTAGAAGAAGCAGTCTCCGGGAACAAATCCTTAGGAACAGCACCATACTTCTTGTACACGTTCATAGCCATGGTCCACTGGCCGCCATCGCCCATAACATCATGCAACAAATGCTGAATCAAGCGAGAATCCGAAGGCTCCCCTGCACGCACCAAAGCGGCAACATCCTTCAAGAAATAGTTCACGCGCTCAAGCTTGTCATAATACATGGCATAGTTCTGCGAAAACTCAAACTCCTTCAAGCCGAGGGACTTCTTCGCAATAAAACGAGCCACGTTCAACGAGCTAAACAGCCAGCAACGGCCAGAACGATCCTGATGCGTAGCGTCGCCGTTGTCAACAATCGTGGAAAAACGACGCTGCAACAAGCGCGCGCGATCATAGTTACGCGCAAACTTATCAATTCCAGCAGCAGTCACACCATTCATAGCCAAACGGTTCAATGGATTTGCTTCAAAATCCTCACGCAAACCCTGCAATGCTTCATCAGTTAGAGCGGTGATTTCAGTCACTATTCTTACCTTTCCTATTAATTATTTACTTAAATTTAATTAGAAAATTTAGTTAGAAAATTTATTTTACTAATTTTCTTTCTATTCTGCACTTTCAGCACTATTCAGCATCGTCCGCACTTTCAGCAGATTCCGCCAAAGCAGCTTGAACCTCGCGCTGAGCTTGTTTTGCATCTGCAGAAGATTGCGCATCAGACGAATCGTCACCATCGTCAGAAGCCTGATTAACCGGCTGAGACTGTTGAACGTCGCCAAAATCGAATCCGGAGAACGCATTAGCAAACAGCGAGCGCAATTCTGTAACGCGCTGAGTAATAGTTGCTTCGCGATGCTGCAACTGGCTCAAACGCGCAGTCATTCCATCAAGCTCCTGCTGTGCCGCAGCCCTACGCTCTTCAACTTGAGCAGTAGCTTCTTGCATAGCTTTGCGCACAATTTCCGCAGCCTGATCGTCAGCAGCCTTATGCGTTTGCGCAGCATAATCATCAGCTTCCTGATGCACAGTTTTTGCGCGCGCAACCAAAGCATCTGCTTCTTCCTGAGCTGCACTTTCCTTTTCTTTCAAGCCAGAAAGTAACGCATCAACCTTCTTCGTAGCTTCTTCTTGCTGGGAAGCAATATCTGCACGAATTTGCTCAACTTCAGCACTAACCTGGCTTAATGTGCGAGTGCGCTCAACTTGAGCATCATCAGCAATTTCCTGAGCCTTCGCGCTAGCTGCATCCGTAATTTCTCCAGCCTTACGCTGAGCATCTGCCATCATCTTAGAAGCATGCTCACGCATATCAGCCAGCTTCTTATTTGCCTCGGCAAGAGCAGATTCAATTTGATCATTTGTTTCGGCTTTAGCACGAGCAATTTCTTCGTTTGCTGCAGCACGCTGTTCTGCAATTTTTTGAGCAGCTTCCGACTTAAGTTGCGAAATACTGCTTTCTTGCTGAGCTCGCTCTGAAGCCATACGCTTAGTGTGTTCTTCGTGAGCATTTTGCAAAGCTAATTCTGCAGCATCTTTTTGTGCTTGCACATCTTTTGCTGTAGTATCACGCAAACGCGCAGAATCTTCTTGAGCTGCTTGCATCATTTGAGTCGACTTTTGCGTAGCGTTTGAAAGCATTGTGTCGGCTTTAGTTTTAGCTTCTTGCATTAAATGCGCTGCATCTAGCTTTGCGTTATTAAGTAACGTTCCAGCTTGTGCTTGTGCATTCTTCTTGATTGATGCAGCATCCTGCTTAGCACGTTCAAGTAATTGCGCACTTGTTTGTTCTGCAGAAGCCAGTAATTGTTGCGCATTCGCGCCCAAAGATGCGAAAGTATTTCCGCTTTTTGCGCGTTTTACATTATTTTTTTCTTCTTGCAATTGTGCTTGTAATTGCAAAATAGATTCATCGCTAGAACGCACTTGTTCACGCAATCGCGAAATAGTGCGCTCATAGTTTGCAAAGGCTTCGTTTACCTTGTCTTTATCGTACCCACGCAGAGCGGTTGGGAATAAATCCGCTACCATAATATTCCTTTCACAAGCCCCCGCACAGCTGCACCGACCGCTGTGCACACACCATCAGCATCAACGCTATCACTTAAGTGCGCAAAATACTCGTGTGTTGCGAACGTTTTTTGCATGCTTTATAACTTACTAAATTATTTATCTTTAATTACTAAAGCTAGCAGTCTTCCTTCATGCGATTTTCCTGCAAGTTGCGCGCGTCTATGCGAATACCACAAAGGATTTTCCAAAGTGCACATTGGGTTTTGCAAATTTTGCAAACGTTCTGGCAAAGATGCTCCTTCACCGTCTACTTCGCAAATTGTGCGCAATTCCTCATCTTCCTGCAAATATTGCGTAGCTGCAGTAACTCGAGGCAGCGCGTCAACAATATTTGCAACTCCTGCAAGCGCTAAGTCGATTCGTGCAGCTTCCGCAATATCAATACCTAAGCCGCCAAAACGAGTTTTTGTGACGGTTTGTGGGTATCGTTTTTCAAAATCGCACGCAATACTTTCGCCAACTTCGTAGCAGTCTGCGCAAATGCACGGGCCTAAAACCGCATCTATGCGCGAGCGTTCAGCGCCTTTTTCGCACATTGCTTCAATAGTTGCATCAAGAACTCCAGCCATTAAGCCTTTTCTGCCGCAATGCGCTGCAGCAATAACTCCAGCTTCGTCATCCGCAAGTAAAACAGGCAAGCAGTCGGCTGCAAACATTCCCAAAGCAAGCGAGCAAGCTGTAGAAACTTGTGCATCTGATTCAATACGCAATTTAGAATCTGCGAAACCGGTTGCGTCGAATCCGTAAGAAGTATTCCATGAATCAACTACAGTATCCGCATCAAAAACTTCTCTTCCATGCACTTGAGCAACCAAAGACAAGTCCGCTTGCAATGCTCGCTGCAAAGATGCGCGATTACTAGCAACAGCTTCCGCACTATCTTCTGCGCGTCCGCCCAAATTAAGCGAAGCAAAAGCTCCTTCAGAAATTCCACCTAGTCTTGTAGTAAAAACAGCATGAGTTCTAGCACCCAATGCCACTGGAATAGTTACAGGAATTGGTGTGCCTTCTTCGTCTTCATGAGGAAGAGGCATACCTGTTACGCTTGTTTGTTGCATATTTTGCTTTCTTTCATCCCAAATAAGCCAATTCTTCATCGCTTAATTGCAAATCTGAAGCTTTTAAGCTGTCCAAAATAGTAGCTGGCCTATGAGCTCCAGGAATCACAAATACGTGCTCACCTTTTGCAAGTTCCCACGCCAAAACAACCTGCTGGTAGCTTACGCCGTGAGCATCAGCTACTTTGCGGAATGGGTCAAAAAGATGATCGTCATACGGATGGCGGAATCCACCTAACGGGCTCCAGCATACGAAAGCAATTCCAAGCTTTTCGCAATATTGCAACGTATCTTCGTTTTCTAAATGAACCGGCGAATACTGATTTTGCACGGCAACTAACTTATTTCCTAAAATGTTGCGAGCAATATCAATCTGTTCCACAGAAGCGTTAGAAATGCCAATTTCGCGAGCAACGCCTTCGTCAAGCAGCTGTTGCATTGCTTCAATAGATTCGTTGTATGGCACTTCTGGATCCGGCCTGTGGAAGTAAAGCAAATCAATAGTGTCTACGCCGAGTACCATAGCTGACTCTTTTGCGTGGCGAATTAAATGCTCAGGCTTGCCATCTTTGCCCCACGTTGGGCGGCCATCCGTAAAGTTACGGAAATGCCCAACTTTTGTTGCAACTAAAATAGAAGATTTATCGCCTTTCCAAGTGCTTAAAGCTTCGTGAACAAGCTTTTCGCCGGTTTGCTCTTCGCCTCCGGAGCAGTAATATGCCCAAGCTGTGTCAATATGGGTGCAGCCTGCGTCGAGAGCTGCATGAATTGTTTCGATTCCCATATCGTGGCCAAGATTATTCTCAATTGTTAAAGGCATTTCGCCAAAACCAATAGCTGTTGTATTAAACGAGCCTAAATCGCGATGCATTACCATATTTTTCCTTATTTTAAACAGTTTTAAAATGCCTCCAAACGCAAAAGCAATTTGAAGGCATTTCGTAAATTATTAATTTATTTATTATCGATTAGTATTTATTTTCGATAATTTTATGCGATTAATCTTCCTCGAATGGATCAAAATCGCGGCGTACGCGACGACGAGGACGCTCTGTACGCTCTTCGCGAGCTGAACGATATTCGTCGTAGTGATTGTCGTCTGCAGCGTATCGTGGGTTTCGATCTAAGCCACGGCGGTTTTCTGTAGACCTGCGAGTTGTGCGTTCGCTGCGATCGTCGCGATTGTCGCGGCTGTCGCGATTGTCGCGAGAATCACGATCGTCACGATTGTCATAGCGGTCGTCACGGCGCAAGTTGCGGCGAGGACGATCGTCAAAATCGTTGTCATTGTAACGATCGTCACGATCCGAGCGACGGTCGTCACGACGCACGTTACGGTCTTCGTAGCGGCTGTCGCGATTGTCGCGATCGTAACGATTATCACGCTCGTCGCGATCCGCACGGTCACGATCATCGCGATCATCGCGCATACGACGGCGAGTACGATCGTCACGATCCGCACGATCTCTATCATCGCGGTCATCGCGGTCATCGCGGTCGTCACGACGTGCACGTCCACGATAATCACCGCGGCTGTCACGATCGTCGCGCGAACCACGTCCGCGATTTTCGCGAGGAGCTGGAGCCGAAGATTCCTGATTCTCAAATCCTGGAATTGCTAAGGAAATCTTACCGCGCTCATCTACGCTTTGTACGATAACCTCAACATCATCGCCTTCCTTAAGCACATCCTCAACTGTGTCAATACGTTCGCCATTAGCCAAATTGCGAATTTGCGAAATATGCAATAAGCCATCGGTGCCAGGAGTCAAATTCACAAAAGCACCAAAGCTTGTAGTTTTCACAACTTTACCAGTGAAAGTTTCGCCAGCTTTTGGAATATGAGGATTAGCAATAGAATCGATGATTTCCTTTGCTTTCTGAGCAGCTTCTCCACCTTCGGAAGCAATATAAACTGTGCCGTCATCCTCAATAGCAATCTCAGCACCAGTATCTTCCTGAATTTGGTTAATCATCTTGCCCTTAGGGCCAATTACTTCACCAATCTTATCCACAGGAATAGTAGTGGTAATAATTCGTGGAGCAAATGGGCTCATTTCTGCTGGGCAATCAATGCACTCGTTAATAACCTCAAGAATAGTTGTACGAGCTTCGTGAGCCTGCTGCAAAGCGGCAGCCAAAATATCAGCTGGAATACCATCAAGCTTAGTATCAAGCTGCAAAGCGGTAATAAACTCGGAAGTACCAGCAACCTTGAAGTCCATATCTCCAAAAGCATCTTCTGCACCGAGAATATCGGTTAAGGTCTTAAAGATGTGCTTTCCATCAACATCGCCAGAAACCAATCCCATAGCAATACCAGCAACCGGAGCCTTCAAAGGCACGCCTGCGGCAAGCAAGGAAAGCGTAGAAGCGCACACGGAACCCATAGAAGTAGAACCGTTGGAACCAATAGCCTCAGAAACCTGACGAATAGCGTACGGGAACTCTTCACGACTTGGCAACACAGGCACCAAAGCCTTCTCTGCCAAAGCACCGTGACCAATTTCGCGACGCTTTGGAGAACCAACGCGACCAGTTTCACCAGTGGAGTATGGAGGCATTTCGTAGTTGTGCATGTAGCGCTTGGTTTGTGGACCAGAAAGCGCATCAACTTGCTGTTCCATCTTCAACATATTCAAAGTAGTAACACCAAGAATCTGAGTTTCACCACGCTGGAAAAGTGCAGAACCGTGAACGCGAGGAACAATATCAACTTCAGCAGAAAGCGTACGAATATCGCGCAAACCGCGGCCGTCAATACGATAATCCTCAGTCAAAATACGACGACGAACAATCTGACGCTGCAATTCCTTGAAGGCGTTGCCGAGTTCCTTTTCCTTCTCAGCTTCGTCCATATCAGTGAACTCTTGCGCAATTGTTTCGCGCACATTTTCCTTAATTTCCGCAATGCGGTCTTGACGAGGAAGCTTTTCTGCAATAGAAAGAGCCTCGTTCAAATCAGCATGCGCAATCTCGTCAATGCGAGCGTAAAGTTCGTCAGTATACTCTGGGAATAGCTGGAATTCCTTAGTTTCCTTAGCTGCAATACGCTTCAACTCGTTTTGAGCATCGCAAATTACCTTAATGAATGGCTTAGCAGCTTCCAAACCGCCGGCAACAACTTCCTCATCTGGCTTAGTTTGACCCTCGTTGTAAATCAAATTCCAAGCGTTCTTACCAGCTCCAGCCTCAATCATTGCGATTGCAACATCACCGTTGTCGATTACGCGGCCAGCAACCACAATCTCAAACACTGCGCGTTCGCGTTCGCTCCAACGTGGGAAAGCAACCCACTGACCGTCGATCAAAGCCAAACGGACGCCAGAAACTGGCCCTTCAAATGGCAAACCAGAAATCATAGTTGATGCAGACGCAGCATTCAAAGCAATAACGTCATAAGCATCGTCCGGATTAATAGACAAAACAGTTTCCACAACCTGAACTTCGTTACGAAGAGTGTGTGGGAACAGTGGTCGCAACGGGCGGTCAATAATGCGGCATGCCAACGTTGCCTCATTAGAAGGACGACCTTCCCTGCGGAAGAAAGATCCTGGAATCTTTCCAGCAGCGTACATTTTTTCTTCTACATCAACAGTTAATGGGAAGAAGTCGTAATTTTCCTTCGGGCTAGATCCTGCAGTCGTCGTCGACAAAATCATGGAATCGTCATCCAAATATGCAGCAACAGCACCATCAGCTTGCTGAGCAAGGCGACCAGTTTCAAAGCGCAGCGTGCGCTTACCAAATGAACCATTATCAATAACGGCTTCTACAGCCTTAATTTCGGGACCCTCCACGGGTTCCTCCTTTTCTTAACTTACCTAATCAACCAACATGCGTAATAACATTGGCAACTTCGCACTATTACCATCAATGCGAATATTTGCAATCTTTGCAACACTTGCGTTACGCCAATATTTCGTAGTGTTTTTTGTTTCGGTTACTTCAATCATCCGTATTAAATTATGCTTCAATCTTCAGTTATGCTTCAATCTTTAATTATGCTTTCAATTATGTACTATACAAAAGCCCGAGCTTAAGCCCGGGCTAAGAAAGACTATCGACGCAAGCCGAGTCGCTCAATCAAAGAACGATAACGGTTGATGTCCACGCGCTTCAAGTAATCGAGAAGGCGGCGACGATCACCAACCATGAGCAACAAACCACGACGAGAATGATGATCGTGCTTGTGCTCCTTCAAGTGCTCAGTAAGGTCAGCAATGCGCTTGCTAAGCAAAGCAACCTGCACTTCTGGGGAACCCGTGTCACCCTCGTGCGTCGCGTATTCGTTGATAATATTCTTCTTATCTTCAGCCGTTAATGCCACGGCGTCCTCCTTAATATCACTGCGCGGTGCCATAACCTTTGTTATAGCGCTTGTGAATCCGCGGGCGTTACACGCCGAATTTCTATAATACAACTACGCACAAACAACTTATTTTTACTTACTTTTACTTACTTTTACTTACTTTCAAAAGCAACTGCTACATTGCAGTCATAAAACCGCCAAAAAGAACTACCACTATTGCCAAAACCTCAACAACATAAAACATAATAAATGATGCCCAGCTGCGAGTTAGAACATTAAGCGGAGATTTTTTAGGAATAATTACAAGTAATCCAACGAAAATAATCGCAAAAGCAGCAACTGCAAAACCTGCGGAAATAATACCTAAGTTTGCAGCATTTGCAAGACCTGCAGAAGATCCATAAACTACGTAAGTTGAATACCAAAAACTCATACTCAGCATGCACAAGCCTGCAATAAGCTGCTCTAAAGCAAGAAATACCAGGAAAACAAAACGCCAAATCCAACGATTAGATTCAATAAGAGCCATGGCAAGACTTGTAAAAGCAGCTACAGTTACAACCCAAGAAATAAACACAACGCCTTGTGGAGACAATCCAGCGCAATGAGACACAACCCAAGAAGTGTATTGAACAGCAAGAGTGCGTCCAATCCAGTATGGAATCACAATAGCAACAAGCAAAACTCCTAAATAAAACCACCAACGCTTAGGATTCGCATGTTTACGAGAAAAATCAGCAATTGATAAATCGGTTTCAGGTAAATCTGAGCTTAAATACTCACTAGCAACTTTGCTCTCTACGGTTTTAGTAACAGTTTTAGTAACAGTTTTAGTAGTAGCTTCAGAAGCAGCTTTAGAACTATTGTCACTTGCAGCTTTAGCATTTACAGCACTAGCATTTGCAGCACTAGGACGTTTTCTTTGCTTAAGCGGAGCAAAACTTTGAGGATCTGAATCACGCTTATCGTTTAACGTCATGAGTTACCTTTCTTACAACTTTCTTACAGTCTTCGCTAGATTTTTCTCAAATTATTAAACACTTCAATATTACGCACTACTTTAGTATTGTATGCTATAACGCGCGCAACAAATAGCGTGCAACACATGTTTTTGCCGTTTATGCCGACTGCTAGGCTCTTATCAGTGGCATTTGCCTTCACTTTGTTTAACAAGCGGCATAATACCCGCAGAATTTACGACAGGATATCATGGGATTTATTCATTTTATTGTCAACTTACTTAAGGATCCACGTTCCGCTATTGCAAGTTGGATTGCAATGGGTACAGCGCCAGCATTGGGACTTATTTTTCTCATTGTTTTTATTGAAACAGGCGTAGTATTCTTCCCATTTTTGCCGGGAGATTCGTTGCTTTTTGCGGCCGGCTTCTTCGCAGCTCCGGATGCACAAACCGGGCACAGCGCGTTGCCTCTGCCGCTTCTTCTTTTAGTAGTATGGATTGCTCCAATTATTGGCGATCAATGCAATTACTTTATTGGACACTTCTTTGGCCGCCGCATTGTAGAATCAGGCAAAGTAAAAGCTCTTACTCCAGAACGCGTTGCAAAAACTGAAGCCATGATTGAAAAGTGGGGTCCATTAGCAGTGTTCTTAGGCCGATTCTTCCCATTTATTCGCACATTTATGCCTTTTATTTCGGGAGTTTCCGGAATGCGATGGGTTCGTTTCACGCCATTTTCTATTCTTGGCGGCATTATATGGTCGTCACTTTTTACATTACTTGGCTATTTCTTCGGTAACATTCCTTTCGTACAGAAGAATTTCGA
>NQOH01000005.1:944-9278 GCA_003585735.1 Gardnerella kenyensis | reverse complement strand
CACAAAGCGAAGAAAGCTAAGAAAGAAAGCAAATAAAGCCGGCAAATAACTTAAGCAAATAACTTAATAGTTTACGACACTCTAGCACGCTGCACTTTGCAAAATATTGTTTTTATACGTGACTTGTAGTACAGTGTGCAGAGTTGTTGTAAGAAAGTATTTCTTTAGACATTGGGGCTATAGCTCAGTTGGTAGAGCGCTTCGTTCGCATCGAAGAGGTCGTGGTTTCGATTACCATTAGCTCCACGAAGCCCACTGCATTCATTCCACCGCAGTGGGCTTTTTATTTTGAAAGTTAGTTACTATAAAATCAACTTTCTGCTGCGGCTGCGCTTATTGTAGAGCATTCCAATTCCAAGAAAAGCACACAATACTGCTGTAACAGCAACGCCAACGTACGCAATTATTGACAAAGAATTTGCAGACTTTTTCTGCAATGAATCCTCCTTTATGCTAATATTTTCCGGATTTTGAACTTGAGATTTGGAAATCCACTCACTATCTTCTGAAGATTTTTCGCTATCTAAATTTTTATTATCTTTATTATCTTTATTATCTTCATTTGAATTTCCAGCATCCGCACCATTTCCAGCATCGGCACTATTTTCATTTTCTGCGGAATCTGAAATTTTTACACCATTTTTTTCAATAGGCACAACTTTTACATTGCTATATTTCACTTCAGTTACGTTCCCTGCATAATCCAACGCTTCTACTAATACGTCATGGCAAATTGAATCTGGCTTAATTTTCATAGATAACATCGGCTTATTCGCAGCTTTACCGCGCCAAATATGCTTTGTTTTACCGTCGATATTAACTTTTACTGATTTTAAAGAAGCGTTATCTTTTGCACTAATTCGCAATAATTTACCTTCTTTAGAAGATTTATACGTTGCGTTATTGCGCATATTAAATACTGTTGCAAGAGGCGCAAGATGGTCAACAGTAAATTGAACAGCAGAAGCAGACGCTTGCATCACGCCTTCGCTAGTTTTAACGCTACTATCACTAAAAGAATGGTTACCAGCTTTATCCACAGATGCGATTCGCACTCGATAATTCGCATTATCCGAAAAATTTCGCTGAAAAATCGTGTAGCTTAAGCGTTGAAAACCTTTATCTAATCGTTTCGACACAGAAAAATCATTCTTAGACAATACTTTTTCAACACCATCTTTAATAACACTTACTTTTGCAGGATTAGCAAGACCGCTTAGATTTAATTCTTCAATATGAACATCTTTAGCATTCTTCAACTGCTTGTTGTTCATTTCTGAAGTTGAACTGTCAATGCTAAAAGTAGAGCCACTGCTATTCATAGAAAATTGCAACGAGCCATGAATAGCATGATTTACAACATCTTTTGCACTCCAGCTAAGCTCATAAACGCCATCATCTTTACTACCGTGATAAAAATTCGCATATTTAGCTATTACGCTTTGATTACTGGCTTTTAGCGAAGCGGGAATACGTAAATTTTGCGAAGATTGCGTTTTTATTAAAGAATACGTTACGCTTTCCAGCTTCAACCAAGTATCTTTAATCACAATACTTGGAGCAACGCCATGAGCGTAAGCTCCACCATTTTTAACTCCAGAAATAGTTACTGTTGGAGGATTAGCATCAATAACAAAATTATTACGCAAAGAAGAAGCTACATTACCGCATAAATCTTGCGCACCGTATTGCACATCCCAAGTTGCGTCACGAGAAAACGCAACATCCGAATACCATACGTTTGGATTAGAGGCATCATTTTTAAAATTTTGAGCCGTTATTTCTAAAACTTTTTTACCATTCTCAAAAACTTGCGCAATCGGAAAAGCATCGCGAAAAATCTTAGAAAAAACAAAAGAATTATCTTGTATAACTATTCTTGCCGAACGTTTTTCGCTAAAATATTTGCCTTCGTAGGACTTTTTATTATCATAATTAACATTTAAACGAGGCGAAGTTGAATCAATAACAATAAAACGCAAATCTTCCCTACGCATATTATTCCTGTTTTGACTCGTAATATTAACAGGATTCATATTTGCCGCATTAAAGCTCACAGTCACATCGCGCAAATCGTAGATTCCTTCCGCGTTTAACTCTGCGTTTATTACAGCTTCGTTCGAAGAACGCTGGTACTGAAAATTCTTAGCACACGAAATATTAGCGATTTTACTCAATGCGGCTTGAGCATTCGCCACCCTATATTTCCCCACATTTACAGCGAATTTACGCACGCTTTTAAAAGTTGAAAAATTCATTCCTCCAATAGATATTCGCAACAAAACAGCTTTTCTTGTAAACATGTATCCAGAAATCGCGCGAACAGAAGTCTGATTGGGCATAACAGAAATATGACTTATGCTAAAACCCGTTTGCGGATTATAAATATTCTTTGCAAAAGCCGCAGAATTATAGGGTAATATTAGCGCAATAATAGCGCATGCGAGCGCAATACCACTCCTCCATCTTGCACAAAATGCTTGTTTTGCTAGCCTAATTTTCTTTAGAAAATGTTGCTTCTTCATATATTCCCCCTTTTTAACTTCCTTATGCAAAAATTTATTTCAGTTTTAAATACTTATAAGTTTTGAATACTCATAAGTTTTGAATACTCATGCGCTAGTTTTATAGAATTATTGATTTTGCGAGAAAGCATTATTGATTTCGTCTAAAATTTGTTTAACACTTTCAAGCGCTATTTTGCGCCCAGATTGCACATCCTCGTTTGAAACGTGCGCTTCTTCAAGAAGACTATGCGCATCTTCGCATAATTGTTTAGATTCTTGCTTGCTGAAACCACTTTCACGAAACATTCGTAGCCACGAATGTAAGGATTGCAACACAAGTTCGCCAGTATCTACACGTAAAACGTCATTTTTTTCTTGCTGTGCCATTGTTACTAGCTGCTGCAATTGTCTAGCGTACTGCTGGTACTTCGCTAAGCTAGGAGAATCTTGCGCAACATCAACAAGACGAGCGTAACCATCTGCAATAGCAATATAGATGCTAAACGCATGTTGTTCAGAAAGATTATTCCCAATTTTTTCCGAAGCTGAAGTTAAAGAAGAATTGTCTTTTTCTACTTCTTCTTTTTTATATTTTTGCGCTTCAATAAACCATGCTTGCGCAACTCTCATGCGTGAAAGTCGTTCCATAGCACTAACTTTCCCAGAAAATCCGGCAAAGTAATACCAATACGCTTTGCCAACTGCTCCCGTAAGATTCACCCAATCTTTAGTATTTTCACGTAACTGTTTTTCATACTTATTAAGCAAATTCATAAAACTTTTCTCTTCGCTTGCACTCCATTGTTGATCTGCAAGTTGGATTTCTAATAAAGTATGAAGCGGCTTGAACGATATTTTCTTAATATAGTTCTTATTCAACATATCGTTTTGCAATTGCATTGCGCGCATAATATAACGACATGCAACATCTGAGCTACTTTCGCGTTCTGCTAAACGAATATACGAATTATAATCAGCTTTAATGCGTTCAATTGCGTTATTTTGCTTATGTTTTTTCGTTGCAGCAGAAGACTCGTCAGGAGACTCAGCAGAAGACTCAGCAGAAGATTTAGCCGTATGCTCAGTAGGCGCAGCTGTTTTAGGCGCGCTATTTTGATTAGCCTGCTTCGTAGCAGCATTGCTGCTTAATGCTCCTAAACAACTAAATAACAAAATAGACAAAACAGCAATAACGCAACTTATTACTATAGCAACGCCATGCTTTTCATTAAGCCAAGCATACTTTTCTAAGCAGGAACCATATTTTTGAAAATGTTTACTACTTTTAGAATTTTGATTCCTGCGATTATGCTTATAGTGCTCTTTATTGCGGTTACACTTATAATCACGCGAGCGCGCGCGACTACTTTTAGAACTTTTAGAACTTTTAGTAAGCTGATTACTAACATTTCCGCAAGATTGCAATGCAGAAAACATAGCTTCGCAATCCTGGTATCGTTGCGAAGGTTTAAGAGCTGTAGCAGTTGCGAGAACAGATATGAGTTGCTCAGTTAGTATGCGATTTGCGCCAGATGATGTAGTTCGTAAGTGCGCATTTGACATTTCATTAGGAAGTAACGCGTATCGCAATGTCATGCCAATTGCATACACGTCGCTTGAAGCTGAAAGAGATGAACTTTGATTCATAACTTCTGGAGCAGTAAAACGAGGAGTTGCAAATCGCGCGTCAGGCTGTTCTATAGTGCGTAAATCAAGAGCTCCGCTATGCGTATAAAGTTGCGTAGCTGCACCAAAATCAATTAAACGAACTGAACCATCGTCTGCAATCATAACGTGCGAAGGCTTAAGATCACCGTATAAAATTGGCGGATAATGCGAATGCAAATAAGCAAGAACTGCACATAATTGCATACCCCAGTCGCGCACAGTTTGAGCATCTTGTAAGCCTTGTTCATCAACTATCGATTTTAAAGAACGACCCTTTACATAGTCGCGAACAGCGTATGCTCTGCCGTTTTCTTCAAAAAAATCAACAATGCGCGGAATAGCTGGATGATCGCATTCTTTTAATACCTCGACTTCTGCTCGTAACGATTGAAGAATAAGTTGTCGATACTTTTCGTCACCTTGAAGCAAAGTCTCTTTTACAGCCCACTGCTTGTGTAAGACGGTATCAACAGCAAGAAAAACTGTTGACGTACCACCGCGACCCAGTTCACCAAGCAACTGGTAACGCCCACCAACGCAAACCATCGTTACACCTCCGCAATCTTAAAAAAATTACAATTGCGACTACTGTAACGATAAATTTAGTAAGAAAAAAGCTTTTTCTTACATTGTGGATAAAAGCTTATTATCCTACAAAAACATGGGTTTTTAAGGAAATTGCGTCAGTCGATATTCGCACCCAAAGCAAGTAATTTGCCACGGAAATCTGCGTAACCACGATCAATTAACGAAATACCGCGCACATTTGACGGACCTTGAGCTGCAAGAGCAGCAATAAGATGGCTAAAGCCGCCACGCAAATCAGGCACGTCAATATCTTGACCGGTTAAAGGAGTAGGACCAAAAATCACGGCAGAATGCTTGTAATTGCGCTGCTGGAATCTGCAAGGGAGAGAACCCAAGCATTCGCGATACAGCTGAACCATAGCACCCATTTGCACAAGAGGCTTAGTAAAGCCAAAACGATTCTCGTAAACCGTTTCGTGAACAATACTTAAGCCCTTCGCCTGAGTAAGCGCAACAACAAGCGGCTGCTGCCAATCCGTCATAAAACCAGGATGCACGTCTGTTTCAATTGCAACAGGATGCAAATCACCACCCGGATGCCAAAAACGAATGCCCTTATCTGTGACGTCGAATTGACCACCAACTTTGCGGAACACGTTTAAGAAAGTCATCATTTCTGGCTGAGTTGCGCCCTTAATAAACACGTCACCATGAGTAGCAAGAGCTGCAGAAGCCCATGAAGCTGCCTCAATTCGATCCGTAAGAGCAGTATGAGTGTAACCTTGAAGTTCCTTAACACCTTCAATTCTAAAAGTGCGGTCAACGTCTACGGAAATAATCGCACCCATCTTTTGCAAAACTGCTACTAAATCCATAATTTCCGGCTCAATAGCAGCACCAGAAAGCTCAGTTTTGCCATCCGCAAGCACAGCCGCAAGCAGAGTCTGCTCAGTAGCACCAACAGAAGGATAAGGCAAATGTATTTTAGTGCCGTGCAAGCCATGCGGAGCTGTAATATGAATACCATCCTCATGATCTTTATCTACATTTGCACCAAGCTTGCGCAAAGTTTCAAGATGAAAATCTATTGGACGTCCACCAATATTGCAACCGCCCAAAGCTGGAATAAAAGCTTCACCAAGGCGATGCAAAAGTGGGCCGGAGAATAAAATAGGTATGCGCGACGAGCCAGAAAGAGTGTCGACATCTGCCACGTCTGCAAGCTGTACTTTTGTGGCGTCAATAGTAACAACACCTTCCGGACCATTTACCTCAACGTCAACACCATGCAAACGCAACAAATCAGAAACCACGTGCACGTCGCGAATCTCTGGCACGTTTTTCAGAACTGATTTGCCCGGAGCCAGCAACGCTGCAACCATGGCTTTGCTTACAAAATTCTTCGCACCACGAACTTTAATAGTGCCATTAAGCGGCTTACCACCTTCTACATGCAACACATCTGCAGCATCGATGCCGCTATTGTTGTTCTGTTCAGCCGTATTATGTGCGGACACATTTACCTCTTTCGTTCGCGCTAAAAAACTAATAACTATCATACCGGCATACTTGCCAACGCGCTCACATAAGTTACATAAAATAATTCAATAAGCGCATCAATACAAAAGTTAAGTGCTATTAGCGCAAAGAACGTTTCCTCCACCTACGAATCAGCCTAGTAATCAACGATGGCTTTTGTAATAAATCTACCTCTGGCAATTCGTGCTCAGATTCCGCAGTAAGACCATAAGTATAGGGTTTTTTAGAAGAAGGCTTTCCAACCAAATCTCCAAATTCAAGCATTTGAGTACGCGGCTCAAACGGATGACGAATATCAAATTCAAGCAAACGCACACCACGTTTAGCAGGCTCCGGACCGTAAGACGCAAAACCGCAAGTAGGAGTAGAAACAAACAGAATGCTATTTTCAGGCTCTTTAGCTGCAAAAGAATTGCGATGATCATGGCCAGCCACAACAGCAAACGCACCAGAATCAACTAAAGTAGCATATTCACCACTGTCAACATCCGGGCAACTAATACCCTCGCCTAAATAACCATCTGGAAGCACATAATTTTCGTCAAGAGCATAATAATGGCCAGCAAATGTGCGATACCCTTCAATAGCATGCTCTCTAGCAGCTAAATCTTGAGGAACCTCACGAAGAACGCGATAATATTGCGGCAACGGAAAATGCTGGAAAACGCACATGTGCGCAGGCAATGATTTTGGAAGATCTGCAATAAAATCAAGAGACTTCTTAGACGGTGAACCGTATCCACCTTCCTTAGCATAATCTCCAGAATCAAGCAAAACTATTGAAAAAACAACATTTTCTTGGTTTTCGTCTTTAACTGGAAGAGCAAAAGTACCAGGCTCACACGGGAAAATAATCTGTTTAGGCAGCGCACATTTAGTAGATTGCATTGCTTTTACAGATAATGCAGTTTCAGAACTACGATTCATGCAATACGAAAATTCTTGATATAAAGCGTCAAGTTCTGCGTTACTTAAGCCGCACTGAAAATCATGATTTCCATAAGTTACAACCCACGGAATGCGACGTTCTTCTAAAGGCTGCACCATTTTAGCAGTGGATTCACGCAATTTACTCAATAATTGCTGCTTTTCTAGGGTAGAAAGAGGATTAGTTTGCTGCCAACGACGTCGTTTAAAAGTGCGAGCAAATGCTTTTTCGTATCCGGCAATCTGATTTCCGCTAAAAACTACTATGTCTGGTCGTACAGCATCGCACGCAGCAGCAATAAGACGAATAGTATCTTGCGATACTCGAAGCCCATCTTGCACATCCGCACATTGCAGCACGCGAAACTTACCAGAAAGATGGAATTGTAAGCATTCTAAACGTGCTGAAATTGATAACGGAAGTGCAACTGCATTAGTAGCAACTTCAGATTTTGCAGAATCTGTCATACTTCAAGCATACGGCAGATATACGCAACTTACTAAAATTTCACGCAAGTTCTTGCACAAATTATTAGAATAAGTGCGCAAAATAATGCTTAAAACTCAAAAAACGCAGAAATTCAGAGAAATAATCTTAAATTCACAGAGAATTCCCAGCTAATCGCATTATTGCACTCAGCCTAAGGTGCTTATTATATATACATCAAAAGGAAAGCGAACTACAGATAAGTAGTTACACAAGCCTTATAACTTAAACCTCTCTTCTTCTCTTTTTTCTCTAACCCCGGCTACGCACCGGGGTTTTTGATTTTTATTTGCAGTTTAATATGCCCGTCCTATTAACTTCGACACGCCGCTGTTGCATGCTGTTACGTTATGTTGTAAACTCGCTATTTGTTGCGTCTAGAGCGTAGCAATAAATGAAAGCCCCCGTCGTCTAGCGGTCTAGGACTACGCCCTCTCACGGCGCCAACACCGGTTCAAATCCGGTCGGGGGTACGAAGACCGAACGGTTCCAAGAGCCGCGAAGCCTGCCAATTGGGGTATGGTGTAATTGGCAACACAGGTGATTCTGGTTCATCCATTCTTGGTTCGAGTCCAGGTACCCCAGCGAATAGCTCTCGTAGAACGAGGGCTTTTTTGTTATCTATCTAAATTTCATATATTATATTACATTTTGATTGCGCGTCATTCACTCGCATGT
>NQOH01000005.1:0-212 GCA_003585735.1 Gardnerella kenyensis | reverse complement strand
TGAGATTTGAGATTTTTCGCACTGAGCGCGGCGAACGTCAGAGCCGCAGGCTGCTGATTCGCCGAGCGAAGAAGAAAAATCGAAAAATCTCTGCGATAATGCACGGTTGTTAATGATTAAACACGCAGAGTTTGGGGAATTTCTCTACGAGCAATAAAAGAGGACTGCGCATTGACTTGCCGGAGCGCTTAAAGCGTAGCGCGCGTAGGCAC
>NQOH01000006.1:103859-107374 GCA_003585735.1 Gardnerella kenyensis | reverse complement strand
GCCTGGTGTAGTGTGTGCAGTAGCACGGATGCTAGTGTTCGCTACGTAATAAATACTCAACGTATGCAGAGCGCAACTGCAAAACTTCATAAGCATGCGAACATTCAATCTTTGCGAAAAATCTCAAATCTCTACCACACGAATATTAGTACAGTGAAGGTAGCGTACGGAACAGGTGGTGGTGTGATGGTAAGAGTGCCTGGCGTAGTGTGTGCGGCAGCAAGGGTAGGGGCGCGATTGCGGAAAAATTGCGAGTGTGAGATAATAGAAGCCCTGGTGTAAACGTGCGATTGCGCAATTAATGTGGCGCGATGCGTGCGTTTATCTGTATGTTGTGAGGTTTCTATGGTAGATTCTGTTCCAGTTTTTGGCGCAAACACTTATTCGAGCGATTCAAGTGATAGTAGTGCAGAAGTTCCTGCGGTTTCTATTCGCGGATTCGTTAAGACTTTCGGCAAGAAAGTTGCTGTAGATAATCTTTCGTTGAGTATTCCAGCAGGCTCTTTCTATGGATTGGTAGGACCTAACGGTGCCGGCAAAACTACCACGATTAAAATGCTTACGGGCTTGCTTATGCCAGATGCTGGCTCGGCTTCGATTTTTGGCAACGATGTTTGGAGTGACGTAAATAGCGCTAAGCGCGCAATCGGTTTAATGCCTCAAGCAGACGAGATTTTTAAGACGATTACGGGCCTTCAGCTTTTAACATACGCTGGTATGCTTCGCGAGATGAGCCGCGCTGAGGCTGTTCGTCGCGCGACCGACTTGCTTTCTGCATTCGACTTAACAGAAGCTGCAAACACTATGGTTTCGGACTATTCAACTGGTATGACGAAGAAGATTTGCCTTGCAACAGCTATGATTCACAGCCCTCGCGTGCTTGTGCTCGATGAGCCTTTTGAGGCGGTTGATCCTGTTTCTAGCGCGAATTTGAAGGATATTCTCGCCGAGTATGTTTCTACTGGCGGCACGGTGATTATTTCTTCGCACGTTATGGAATTAGTCGAAAAAATGTGCTCGCACGTGGCAATTATTAACGAAGGTCATGTTGCAGCTTCTGGAACTCTTGAAGAAGTTGCTCAGGGCAAGGATCTTGAAGATCGATTCCTGGAGCTTGTTGGCGGACGTCACGCTGCTGCGCGCATCGACTGGCTTAACGGCGGCACGTCTGATAACGCTCCTAGCACCGATTCCACCAATCTCAACGCTTAAAAAAGGAGAACCGTAATGTCTATGATTTTTACAATGGTTCGCCTTCGCTGGGCGCTTACTTTTTCCGTTATGCGAAAGTCGAATTGGCAAAAAATCGGCTTTGGTATAGTCATTGTTTTTGGACTTGCGATTATATGCGCTCTTGGTTTTGCCGGCTGGCAAACTGGCAAGTACATTAATCCAGGAATGCTTGCAGATACTAAGGATTGGCAGGAATTCCAACTTGCTCCAATAATGGTTATGTCGATTGTGTCAATTTTTACGCTGTTTATAAACCTGTTTATGTTAGGCAGCGACACAACACTAAAATCGCGCAGTTTTGCGCTTTACGGCATTTCTTACGTAAAGCAGCAAGCTGGTATGCTTCTTGGCTCTCTTTTTGGAGCATTTTCAATAAGCTGCACAATCGCGCTTGCTTTGTGGTCTTTAGCGTACAGAAGCTTTGGAATTGTGCCGGTTTTAGTCAGCGTAATTGCAGCTCCGCTTTACGTTGCAACAATCGTGTCTTTAAGCAAAATGCTTATTGAGCTTTTGGATACTATTTTAATAAACAAGCATTCAAGAAACATTTTTTACTTTGCTATTTTCGTAGTGTACATGATTTTTGTTGCATCAATGAACACGCATAGCAGCACGCCAAATGGAATTTGGTTTGGCTCAAGTTTCTGCGCTGTGTCTGCTTTTACACCATTAGGTGCTGCTATGGCTTTGCCACTTGATGCTATTAATGGCAATTGGCTTGCGCTTGTTATTCGCTTCCTTATTTGCGTTGTAACGATTGCTGCTTGCTTTGCAATCTCTGTATTTTGCGCAAAGTTAGAGCCAAAGCTACTGCGCGGCGAGCAAAAAACAGTTGTTAAAACTAAGGGAATCGGCTTCTTTGCATCAGTTCCAGACAACATAGTTGGTGCGATTATTGCTCGAATTGTTAGCGTTATGAGAAGAGATATGCGTCAACTGTTTTTGCTTATTGCGCCGCTTTTTATGCTGGTAGTTGCAGGAGGAACTAGTTTTAATGCTAAAGGATTTGGTTCTATAGCACAGGACATAGGTGTTTCTGGCTGGATGATATATGCTGCGATGCTTATGGGAATGGTTGTTGGAAACAATATTGCATACGATGGAACAGCTTTTACTATGCATGCGATTATTGGCGTAAAAGGTTTGCACGATCGTTTAGCGCACGCAATAGTTTGGTCCGTGATTTGCGCTGTGTACTTTGCAATTCTTGGAATAGGGGTTTACGCTTTCCTTTTCTTCGTAGCAAATGTTAAGCAAAATATGAATGCAGTTATGTTCCAAACTCTTTCTCCAATTGGAGTAGCTTTTGCTGCCATTGGCATTGGCTTAATTTCTTCGTGCATTGCAATGTACCCTGTAGCGTCAATCGAAAAGCCATTTTCTAGGCCGCAAGGAAGCGCTGGCGGGCGAAGTTTTGCAGCTATCGGCTTTTCGCTTCTTTCTGTAGTTTGCATGATTCCTTCGGTTGCGGCTGCGATTGCGTTTATTATTCTTGCGCCGCAACTGCTGTGGATTGCAAGCCTTTTGTTTGTAGTAAGCGGCGCAATTGTGCTGGTTGTTGGCGTAATTATTGGTGGCAAAGTAATGGATAAGCGCATGATTCGCATTGTAGAAAACTTGCGCAGATTCGCCTCGATTACTGCGTAACTTACGCACGCTTTGTTGCAAGCGCAATGTATAGTTAAGCGCGGTATTTGCAATCGATTTAAAGGTGTGCTCGCATGGAAAGTGGTAAAGGCTCAAACGATGCCTTAAATACTCTTAATGCGAGTGCACCAAAATCGAGCAAATATGCTGCTATGGTTTTAAGAAGCCAGTATCCATCTCGTTGGCGTTTTCTTATTGCTTTTGTGGCAGTTGTAGTAAGTGCATCTGTTATGTTTACTTACGCTGCTCTTGACGCATACGATATTCTTCCAGGTCCATTAACTTTTAAAACTCAACATATTTCTTCTACTGTGTCTTCTCCTCGCGCTTTATTACGTGCGCAATCTTTAGCAAAAGGTGCGTCTTACGGAAAGCCAATTAATCGCGAGCAATCTCAGAAGCTTATTGACGCTTTAATTGCCGATCCTTCAATAAGTGATAATACTTCTGTAGTAATCATGGATGCTAATGGAAGTGTGATTGCTTCTCACGAAGCGAATACTCCTCGAGAACCTGCGTCAACTCTTAAAACCCTAACTGCAGCCGTTGCTTCAAGAACTTTGGATATGGGTTCAACTCTTGATACTCAAGTATTTTTGCTGCCTAAATCAGCTAAAAATTCTGAGCAATCTTCC
>NQOH01000006.1:92334-103267 GCA_003585735.1 Gardnerella kenyensis | reverse complement strand
ATATGCTTCTTGGGGTTGGTGAAAACGACTGGTCTCATGTAAACGGTAGGGCTGGTTTAACAACTTTAGCTAAAAGAACTGCAGCCGCCTTAAAGCTCGATAATATTCACGAAGTTTCTCTTTCGCTTGACGATTCTCTTTTTGGCGCAAAGCGCGCTCCTGCTCTCGTTTATGAAACGGATACTGAGCGCCGTTTTTATGCCGAAACTTCATCTATGGCTATTGACGACGCTCGTCAGCGTGATCTTCAAATTCTTGGTATTGATGCCGATGCAATAACAGATTTTCCGCTTTCGGATCCGCATCCTGCTTTAAGCGTAGGCCAAGTTTTTGCAAGGCTGCTTATTAAGCAAGGAATTAAAGTACGAAATTATTCCGATAAAACAGATAAAAAAGCGGAAAATTCTACTGAAAATTCCTCGGATAGCGGCAAAAATTCCAAAAATAAAAATAAGTCAGAAGATTCTCAAAATCCTGAAATTGAAGTAAGCGAGACGCGCACGCTAATATCCAAAAATTCGCGTCTTCTTGCGCAAGTTTCTTCAGCGCCTCTTAATGAAGTTATGTCTTATATGCTTCGACTTTCAGATAACACTTTAGCGGAAGAATTTGGTCGTTTAACTGCTATTGCGGCTCATAAAAGCAATTCTCCGGAAGGCGCGGTTCAAGCGGTAGAAGAAGGCTTGCATAAGCTTAAAATCAGCACTCGCGGATTGCATATGTCTGATTGCTCGGGATTATCTCCAAAATCTCATGTTCTTGTTACAACTTTGGCAGAAGTTCAAGTGCTAAATATTAAGGCAGATTCTGGGGGAGCTGCTTCTTCTGAAGGATTGTCCTTGCCGGGCTTAATTGGCACTTCTCGAAAGCGTTTGGCAGATGAGTCTGCAGCAGGACTTTTGCGCGTAAAAACCGGTTCCTTAAGCGAAGTAAGTTCCATGTCTGGAAACGTATCTCGAAAAAGCGGTGGCGTTTTAACTTTCGCTGTTGTTGCAAATCAGCCACACGATTTTTGGGGAGCCTTCGTTGCGATTAACAAGTTCATGGCTCAGCTTCCAAACCTCTAATATTTTTCTTGGTTATTTTCTGCTTGGTTATTTTTGCTTGGTTATTTTCTGCTACTAATAGCGCTAAACTAGACGATATGGTTTACTCATCTCGCATGCGCGCAGGTATTGGAGCAATAAAACGCTGTTTTGACGAATTGCAATTATTTGAACAAGATTCTTGCTTTTTAGAACATGGCAATCATGAAGCGAATGAGAATGCGCCGCTAGTTTTGGTTGCATGCTCTGGAGGCAGAGATTCGCTTGCTCTTACAGCGCTTAGTGCTATTGTTTGCGCGTCTCGAGGACTTCGTTGTGCAGTTGTAATCGTGGATCATCACATGCAAGCGCATTCAACAGAAATCGCCAAAGAAGCTGCAAACCGTTGCGTTCAAGTTGGAGTGGATCGCAAATATGTGTACCTTGAATCAGTGAATGTTAAAGATTCAGGCGAAGGTGAGGAGTCTGCGGCTCGAAGTGCAAGATACGAGGCGATTATAAAAGTTGCAAATGCTAATAAAGCAGCAGTAGTTTTACTAGCTCACACGGCGAACGATCAAGCAGAAACCGTGCTTATGGGATTAAAAGATTCAGCAGGATTAGAAGCAGTTGCTGGAATGAAAGCAATAACGCAACGTCAAAACGTGCGTTTTGCGCGGCCTCTTATTGAACTTACTCGAGAAGACACAACCGGGATTTGCGAAGATTTGGGAATCGCATGGTGGGATGATCCTACGAATGGCGATAATATTTCAAAAACGCAAGAGCTTTGCGAAAATTACCCTTTGCGCTCTAGAATTCGCCACACGCTTATGCCGTACCTTTCGCACTTTTTAAAAGCAAATATGGTGACTTTACTTTCTAAAGGTGCAAAACTTGCACAAGATGATCTTGACTATATTAATTCAAAAGTTGACGAAGCTTATTCAAAAGTAACTATTATTGACGAAAATGAGCAAATCGTAAGCTTAGAAGCAAAAAAATTAGAGCAATATCATCCTGCGATTCGCCGGCGGATAATAGCAAGAGCGTTAACAGCGCTTTGTCTGCGTTTCTCGTCTAGTCACGTACAAGCAATTGACGAACTTTGCACAAATTGGCACGGGCAGAAGCCTTTTTCTCTTCCAAACCATTATGAGGCGTCAAGGCGCGCCAAGCATATCGTCATTCGTTTATGCAAAGATAGTGAACATGCAAATTGCAGATATACGAGATGACATCGACTATGAATTAATCACTCACGAAGACCTTATGAAGCGTATTCGTGAAGTTGCCAAGCAAGTGAGCGAAGATTACAAAAACAGTAATATTTTGCTTGTTGCTGTTCTTAAGGGAGCTGTTAATACTCTCGCAGTATTTTCGCAAGAACTTAGCATCAACGCTCCAATGGACTTTATGAGCTTGTCAAGCTACGGAAGTGGCACTCAAACAAGCGGGCAGATTAAGGTTCGTGAAGATTTAAGTACTGACGTGCGTGGGCGTGACGTGCTGATTGTTGAGGATATTGTTGACTCAGGTCGCACATTAGCTTGGTTAGTGGATGAGCTTAAAAGCCGCGGAGCTAACAGTGTAAAAGTTTTTGCTTTACTAAGTAAGCCAGCACGACGCGAAGTAGAAGTGCAAATCGACTATTCGGGATTTGAAATTCCTGACGCATTCGTAGTCGGTTTCGGAATGGACTACGATGAGCGTTACCGCAATTTAAACAGCATTGCGGTTCTAAAACCATCCGTGTATGGCGCTTAATTAATTACAAAATTCTTACTAAAACTTATTAAAATATTAAGAATTTTTATACAGGGAGTTTGAAAGGAGCCTTATTACATGGGCGCTTCTCCTATGATGCCTAACGGCCCGATGGGCGGTTCTGGGCGCGGAAACAACGGTAACAATCCGTTCCTTAATCCGCGAAACCCTAGGAATTCTCAAAATAACGGCAATCAAGGCAAGAATAATAAAAATAACAATAGCGAAAATAACAATAACGGTTCGCGCCGCAAGTTCTGGCAGTCGCCATGGACGTGGATTGTGCTAATCGTGCTGCTTGCTGTTGCTGGATTCCAAATGTTTGCGCGTGGCGGCGCACAAACTATCGATACTCAAGATGGTTTTGAGCTGCTGAATTCGCATAAAGCAAACTACGCGGAAATTATTGACAATAAGCAGTTGGTTAAGCTTACGCTTGATGCTCCGTTTAAGAAGTACGATAAGCGCAATAAGCAGGATCGTGACTTTGGCAAAGATGTGCAATTCTACTACACATTGGCTCAAGGTAAATCTGTTGTGCAGGAAGTTGAGAAAGCTAAGCCTGCAAATGGTTGGACTGCAAGCTTGCAATCTCAAGGTATTTTCTCGTATCTTATTACTTCGCTTGTGCCAATATTATTCTTCCTTGGCATGATTTGGTTCATGTTTAGTCGTATTGGCGGCGCTGGCGGTAGCATGCTTGGCATGGGCGGCGGCCGCGGACGAGGAAAGCTTTTGGAAGGCCAAACGCCTAAGACTAAGTTTGCTGATGTTGCAGGCGAGCAGGCTGCTGTGGAAGAAGTTGAAGAAATTAAGGACTTCTTAAAGGATCCTTCTCGCTACAAGGCTTTGGGTGCGCGTATTCCTCGAGGCGTGCTTCTTTACGGCCCTCCAGGAACCGGTAAAACGTTACTTGCGCGCGCAATTGCTGGCGAAGCTGGCGTACCATTCTACGCAATGGCTGGTTCGGACTTCGTTGAGATGTTCGTTGGCCTTGGTGCTTCCCGCGTACGTGAGCTTTTTGACGAAGCTAAGAAGAATGCTCCTGCAATCATCTTTATTGATGAGATTGATGCTGTTGGTCGTCGTCGCGGAAGTGGCATGACTGGTGGTCACGATGAGCGCGAGCAGACGCTTAATCAGCTTCTTGTGGAAATGGATGGTTTCGACAACGATACTAATTTGATTATTATTGCTGCAACTAACCGTCCAGATGTGCTTGATTCTGCACTTTTGCGCCCGGGTCGTTTTGATAGGCAAGTTGCAGTGGAAGCTCCTGATTTGGAAGGCCGCGAGGCAATTTTGAAGGTTCACGCAAAGGGCAAGCCTTTCGTTCCAGACGTTGATCTTCATATGGTTGCTGTGCGTACTCCTGGTTTTACGGGTGCTGATTTGGCTAACGTGCTTAACGAAGCTGCTTTGCTTTGCGCTCGTTCAGGCGCGCAATATATTGATAACCGCGCTATTGATGAGGCTATTGATCGCGTGCAAGCAGGTCCTCGCAGAAAGTCTAAGGGCATGGCTTTGGACGAGTTGCGCAATACCGCTTACCACGAGGGTGGTCACGCGCTTGTTGCTGCAGCGTTGCATAATACGGATCCTGTTACTAAGGTGACGATTTTGCCTCGCGGACACGCACTCGGCTACACTGCAGTGATGCCAACTACGGATCGCTACTCTCAGTCTCGTAACGAATTGCTTGATCAAATGGCTTATGCTATGGGCGGTCGTACTGCTGAAGAAGTGGTGTTCCACGATCCAACAACCGGCGCTTCTAACGATATTGAAAAAGCTACGGCTATTGCTCGAAAGATGGTTGTTGAATTTGGTTTCTCTGCAAAGCTTGGCGCTGTTAAGTGGATGGATGCAGACGACGATTCTTCCGGTTCACTTGACTCTTTGCAACCGCGCAAGTTCTCGAATCGTACTGCTGAAGTAATTGACGATGAAGTTCATAAGCTTATTGAAACTGCTCATACTGAAGCGTGGGAGATTATTAACAATAATCGCGACGTATTAGATGATCTTGTTCGTCAGTTGCTTGAAAAAGAAACGCTTAACGAGAAGGAACTTAAGGAAATCTTTAGTAAGATTCGAAAAGCTCCGGAGCGTACTCTTTGGCTTTCTAACGATCAACGACCGGATTCTAATATTCCGCCTGTTGAAATTCCGGAAAGTTTAAAGCGAAACGTGGCTGGCAAGACGGAGGCTGATAAGACTGGGTCTGATAAGACTGGGGCTGCTGAAACGCAAGCTGCTGCTGGAGCTGAGTCTGCTGCCGAAACGCAAGCTGCCGAAACGCAAGCTGCAGAAACGCAAGAATAATCTAATAAAATAATCTAATAAACGCTGATAGCAATACTTTTTGTTATCAGCGTTTATTGTTATATATAAAAAAGAAGCAATTATTGGTAGTGGTGGTAGTAGTATCTATTCAAATCGCAAATAAGCTTACGGTTATGCTGTTAGGCTACGGAAAACAGGAGAAGACATGGATATAGTGCGCATATCCGGCATTCGGCCTAAAGGTGAAGATGTAGTTATAGGACTTTACTACAACATATTCATTGACGTGAGTCTAAAACTAAATTTAGATAGGGCATTAAACGGCAATGAAACTGGCGCGATCGATATTCCGCAAATTTCGGATCGACTTGCTTTTATGCTTCGACGATGCGAAAAAGACGATGAGATTATAGATCATCCAACTATTGCGCTTGAGCTTATTGCAAATTCTGTTGCGGACTCAGTAATGCGAACGTGGCAGATTTTGGAAGCCGATATTACGGTTCATGCAACGCTTCGAAGCGATTATTACGGTTTGCAAAGCAATGTGGACGACGTGTCTTTGAGCTTGCATCGTGTTTCTAATAATAATTTTGAAGAGCCTACTGCAATTCCAGAACCGGCTGCTCGAGCTGCAGTTCGAAGCGGTATCGTAGATATTGACGAAGATGCGGAAGGTGAACTCGCAGACTTTTATCGTTCGCTTATTGAGGAAAATAGGCAAGAAAAACAGCGCAGGGAAGACGAGGAAGCTGCTGCCGCTGCACAAGCTGCTATTTATATAGCAAACGCTGCGGCTGACGATAATCTAAATGCTGGTGCTGTCGGTGATGACGGTAATAGTGAAGATACTGCCGATAGTGCAAAATATGAGGACGGCACAAAACGCTGTACCGATCTTGTTAAAAACGAAAGCAATTCGCCACTTTTTGGCATATGCCCGCTTCCAATGAAAACAATTGGAGTCGTTGCAATGAAGGGTGTTGCCAAAGATAGTACGCGTTCTGCTATGCTGAGAACAGTTGCAATGCTTGAGCAGGATAGAGACTCTCGTGTTGAAGGCGTGTCGGCATTATATGTTGATAATGAGCTTGACGGCGACTACTACACGGCTGTGCTTACCCTGTCTTCTAGCGGTGACGAGTATGAATTGTTAAGTTTCGTTCGTGCTGTTTCTTCTTTGCATAGAGATGAAGTGACGGTTCGCGTGCTTGGAGTGCGTTCATATAACGCGCCTGCAACTGAAACTAGAACAATTGATACAGAAGGATTACCGCAGGAAATGGCAAAAATGGTGATGGTGAATCCTAAAACGCCAGAGCTTATGCCATGGATGCAAATTGAGTCCGATGCGGCTTTGGATAAAAGTCCAGTTTCGTATTCGCTAGCGTTGTCTATGGATACTCAAACCGTTGGCGTATACTCAGAGAAGTGGCTTATAGGGGATGATTACTAATGAAAGCGTATCGCACACCTTGGTGGTATCTGGTACTTGGACTTTTATTTGGCTTTGTACTGGGTGCGTTTTTGGTATCATCAACTGAGTCTAGCGCAATGTCTTTGGCTGGAGCGCCGTGGGTTGTTGTGGCAATAATGGTGATTGCTGGAATCGTTACGTTTGTTATGGCTTGGCAGACGCGTCAAAGCGTAAGCGATAAAGCTAAGAAGAATAATAAGCGACTTAATCCGCAATTTGCTGTGGCTGCTCTTATGCTGTCGAAGTCTTTGGGAATGGCGGGCGCTATTTTATGCGGATGGTATGTTGGTCAATTGTTAATGAGTTTGCCGCATAGTGAAATAACGCTTTATAGTTCTGTGATTCGAGAATGCGCTATCGCAGGTTTTGTGTGCTTTGTAGATATGCTTGTTGGCATTTTGGGCGAGTGGTTCTGCCAGTTGCCTCCGGAAGATGGTCCTGAAGCTGCAGCTAATAAAGCAAATCGCACTACCGCAACTTGCTAATTTACGAAGCAGCAACTTGCTAATTTACGAATCGAAAGATAATCGAAAGCAAATATAAAGCGAATCGAAAGTAGATTTAGTAGATTTAGTAGATTTAGTAGATTTATTGAATAAACGCTGGAATTTCAACGTTTTAAGGATGGTATATTACTTTGGCTGAATTTATCTATCAGATGATTAAAGCGCGTAAGTCTTACGGAGACCGCGTAATTCTCGACGACGTTACTTTAAGCTTCCTGCCGGGCGCAAAAATCGGTGTTGTTGGACCGAACGGCATGGGCAAGTCGACGCTGCTGAAAATTATGGCAGGACTGGAGAATGTTACGAATGGTGAGGCTTCTCTTACTCCTGGCTATACTGTAGGTATTTTGCAGCAGGAGCCGCCGCTGGACGAAACTAAGACGGTTGGCGAAAATATTAAAATGGCTTTTGGTGAAATTGCGCAAAAAGTGGCGCGTTTTAACCAAATCGGCGAAGAAATGGCAAATCCTGACGCTGATTTTGATGCCTTAATGGAAGAAATGGGCAAGCTGCAAACCGAAATTGATGCAGCAAACGGATGGGATTTGGATTCGCAACTTGAGCAAGCAATGGATGCTTTGCAATGCCCGGATCCGGATTCTCCTGTTTCTGTGTGCTCAGGCGGCGAGAGGCGTCGAGTGGCATTGTGCAAGCTTTTGCTTGAAGCACCAGACTTGCTTCTTTTGGACGAGCCTACGAACCACTTGGATGCGGAATCTATTTTGTGGTTGGAACAGTTCTTGCACAAGTATGAAGGCGCTGTTATTGCAGTAACGCACGATCGCTACTTTATGGACAACGTTGCAGAGTGGATTTGCGAAGTTGACCGCGGCCAGCTTTACCCATACAAGGGCAACTATTCCACGTACTTGGAAACCAAAGCCAAGCGTATGGAAATTCAGGGCTTAAAGGATGCCAAGCTTGCTAAGCGTTTGAAGAACGAACTTGACTGGGTGCGTAGTTCGCCGAAGGCTCGCCAAGCAAAGAATAAGGCGCGTTTGGAGCGTTACGACCAGATGGAGCAGGAAGCACGCAATTCCAAGAAGCTCGACTTTTCCGAAATTCAGATTCCAGCAGGTCCACGCTTGGGTTCGCAAGTTTTGGAAGCGAAGCATATTCACAAGGCTTTTGGCGACCGCGTGCTGATCGACGACTTGTCGTTTACGCTGCCGCGTAACGGTATTGTTGGCGTGATTGGTCCGAACGGTGTTGGTAAGTCAACGCTTTTCAAGACGATTGTGGGCTTGGAGCCGCTTTCTGGCGGCGAGCTTATTGTTGGCGATACTGTGAAGATTTCTTACGTTGACCAGAATCGTGCAGGCTTGGATCCAAACAAGAACTTGTGGGAATCTGTTTCCGGCGGACTCGATTATATTGAGGTTGCAGGCGTTGAAATTCCTACTCGCGCATACGTTGCAAGCTTTGGTTTTAAGGGTTCGGATCAGCAGAAGCTTACGGGAGTGCTTTCCGGCGGTGAGCGAAACCGTTTGAACTTGGCGTTAACTCTTAAGCAGGGCGGAAACTTGCTGCTTCTCGATGAGCCTACTAACGATTTGGATGTTGAGACTTTGGAAAGCTTGGAAAATGCTCTGATTGAGTTCCCAGGCTGTGCTGTTGTGGTTTCGCACGATCGCTGGTTCCTTGACCGCGTTGCAACGCATATTCTTGCTTGGGAAGGCGACGACGAGAATCCTGCGAAGTGGTACTGGTTCGAAGGAAACTTCCAAGCGTACGAAGAAAACAAGATTGCTCGCCTTGGTGAGGAGGCGGCTCGTCCGCATCGTTTGCATCGTAAGCTTACGCGCTAGTTAGCGGTAGTTTGACGGTAGTTTAGTTTTGCGCGCTTGCTCGCTTTGGTGAGCTTGCGCGCTTTTTTGCTTTGCTGTGGCGTGAGTTTCGTGGGATTGTTATTTGATTGTGCGGCGCTTGTGCTAGGCTCAGTTAGTTCACGGTTTGAAATTTAAGTTTTGAATACACATCTTTTACGAAAGGCTATTGTGCCGCATACTCATAATGCTGCGTCTCATCAAAAGCGAGGCGCGAAGAATACTAAATCTACTATCGCAAAAAACAGCGCAAAAAACAGCGCGAAAAATAGCGCAAAAAATAGCGCAAAAAATGCGAAGACTACTATCGCAAATAATATGAAAAATAGTAGCGCAAAGAAGTCCGCAAAAAAGCGCAATCCATTTGAATATCAAGGAAATCATAAGAATCACGTCCTAAAGGGCGGATCTAATAACGCCTATAATCACTCTTCTAATCATTCCTCTAATCACGAATTTAATGCGCGCAGAGAGCGCAATCGTAAGGCGGAAAAGGCGCGTGAAAAGGCGCGTCAGAAAGCTTTGCGCTACGAGGAGACGGCAATTCGCGACGCTGAGCAGGATTTCGCTAAAAACGATTTCGCAAATCGAGATAAATCTTCTCAAAATTCAGTAATAATTCCGGATTCTGCAGTAGATTCTCGCGAAAATTACGAAGACGACGTAACTTTCGCGCAACTCGGTGTGCCGGAGCCGCTTGTGGAAGTGTTGCGCGCGGATGGCAAAACCACAGCCTTCCCAATTCAGCAGGCCACGCTTCCGGATTCCTTGCGCGGCGCGAATATTCTTGGGCGCGGTCGCACTGGCAGCGGAAAAACTTTAGCATTTTCAATTCCGCTCGTTGCGCGTTTGGCGGAAAATTTCGTCGATTTAATTAAAACCAGCAAAAAGCGTAACCAAAACGAAAGTGGCGATATTCCGGCTCCTCGCGCAATGATTCTTGCGCCAACTCGCGAGCTTGTGCACCAAATTGACGACGTAATCGCACCTCTTGCTGCGGCTTACGGCATGAAAACTGTAACTATATACGGCGGTGTGCGATACCAGCGCCAGGTATCGCAGCTTAAGCAGGGTGCGCAAATTGTGCTTGCTTGCCCGGGTCGTTTGGAAGATTTGCTTCGTCAGGGTGCGTTGACGCTCGAAAAGGTGATGGTAAGCGTTCTTGACGAGGCTGACGAAATGGCAGACATGGGCTTTTTGCCGGCTGTGACGCGACTTCTTGAGCAGGTGGCGCCGGACGGGCAGCGAATGCTGTTTTCTGCAACGCTTGATAAGCAAGTTTCTACTCTTGTAAATCGATTCCTTCCAGATGCAGTTGTTCATGCGGTAGATGATGCGGATTCGCAAGTTGACACTATGACGCATCACATTTTTGCAGTGTCTGCTGGAGATAAGTACGAGGTTTTGCGAACTCTTGCTTCTGGTTGCAAGAGATCCATATTCTTTACGCGCACAAAGTATCAGGCGAAGAATATGGCGAAAAAGTTCGTGCAACAGGGCATTCCTGCAGTTGATTTGCAAGGTAATTTGTCGCAAAATCAGCGCGATCGGCATTTGGCAGTATTTGCGGAAGGCTTGGTTCGCGTGCTTGTTGCTACGGATGTGGCGGCGCGAGGCATTGATATTAGTGACGTTGCGCTGGTTGTGCAAACGGAGCCGCCGGAGGATCCAAAGTCGTTCTTGCACCGTTCGGGTCGTACTGCTCGCGCAGGCGAAGAAGGTGACGTGGTAACTCTAGTGCTGCCGAACCAAAAGCGAGCTGCGCATATGATGCTTCGTAGAGCTGGAATTCATGCGAAGGCGGAGGATGTGAATCCTGCTTCGCCGATTTTGCGCGAAATTGTGGGGGAGGCTGCGGAGCTTCAGGAAGGGTGGAGTATGCCTGAGCCTGAGCAGCAGAAGCGTAAAGGGCGTGGACGCGGTCGCGGGCGTGGTCGCGGATGGCGCGGCGGAAGAGAACGGGCGGCGAGGAAGTAGCTACATTTGCCGGAAATTCTCCGGCAAATGTTCCGCAAAATGGCCAACGCTCGCGCTTTTGTGTACTTA
>NQOH01000006.1:72478-91673 GCA_003585735.1 Gardnerella kenyensis | reverse complement strand
AGTACACAAAACCGAGGTGAAGTGCGCGCTTTTGTGGACTTGCACCCAACTCAAGTACACAAACACGAGAAAAAACTCCGGCAAATGTTCCATAAAAGCGCAAAAGTGATTATTACTTTACGTATGTGTAAATGAATAATCGAAATTTTGCGGAAAAGCGATTAAAACTTTACGCGCGTGCGTAGGAAATGTCGCCGCGTTACTTGCTTACTTGCTTACTTGCTTTGGCCTTTGCCAAACGCACGCAACTGAACGCCATTCCAATCGGCGCTTACAGTTAAAGGCGTTGCGGCGTTCATGCCTGCGGTTTTAGCGGCTGATTGCACGGTGCTAGAACTTGGGGAACCTTCGCGACCTGGTTTTGGGGTGAGAACCCACATAGGCGCGTCGTCGTCAAGCATATTCGTGGCGTCCATAATGGTGTCCGCAAGCTCGTCTTCGTCGTCGCCGTCGCGCCACCAAATAATCACGCCATCAACAGCAGCATCGTAGTCCTCGTCCACCAGTTCTTCTCCGGTGAGTTTCTCGATGCTTTCACAAATTGTTTCGTCAACATCATCGTCCCAGAGCCATTGTTGCACAATGTCTCCTGGTTGGAATCCGAATTCCTGTGCATGCTGAAAAGCTATCTGTTCCACGTGACTCAATATATCAAAGCGCCACGAAGTGCGCACATTTGACGGCGTGTATTGCACTTACATTAGTTCCTTATTGTTTATCAATTACGACACACCAGGACACGCCTCAAAAATCGCGCATGTGACATAAATCACTACATATAGTTGGTAATCTTTGCACTTTGCCCTAGATATTGGGCATGAGTTGGGCTATAGTAGAGCAGGTTGTTAGAAATAGTTCCCACGTTTGCAACGAGAGAATTGCTAGAAGGAACGGTATTGAAGAAAGGTCTGTACTGATGCAGGTTTTGGAAGAAACTGATCTCAAAAGCGCAGAAGTTAGCATGGAATTTAGCATGGATAATAGTGTTTCTGAAGCTCCAGTTTCCCGCGTGCAGGTCGAGAAGCGTGACGGTCGCGTAGTTGATTTTGATCCGCTGAATATCATTATGGCTATTAAGGCTGCTTTTAAGGATTTGGGCAAGGAAGTCGGTCCGCAAGAAGAGCAGATGATTCGTAACATCGCCAACCATATCGAAGCCGAAATTCAGGATCGTTACAATGGTCCTGCAAAAATCGAGGATATTCAAACGCTTGTTGAGCACGGTCTTATTGAAAATCATCTTTACGAAGTTGCTCGCTGCTACACAAGCTACCGTTTGAACCGCGACATCGATCGCGCAAAAGCTACCGATATTAACGAAGCTGTAAATCGCCTCGTAAATCGCGACGAAACGCTCGTGCGCGAAAACGCAAATAAAGATTCCAATGTTTACGCAACTCAGCGCGATCTTCTCGCTGGTGCTGTTTCCAAGGCTTCCGCGTTCTCTATGCTTCCTCACGCAGTTTCTAACGCGCATATGAAGGGCGATATTCACTTCCACGACGCTGATTATTCGCCATTTACTTGCATGAGCAACTGCTCGCTTCCTGATTTTGGCGACATGCTTGCTAAGGGTTTTGCGCTTGGTAACGCAATGATGGATAGTCCAAAGTCTATTGGCACTGCCGCAACTCAGGTTACGCAGATTATTAAGGATATTGCTGGCGCGCAGTACGGCGGCCAGACGGTTAATCGCGCTGACGAGATGCTTGAGCCTTACGCTAAGTGCGATTATGACAAGAATCTCGCTATGGCTCACGCTATGATTCCTGATTCCACGCCAATTCAAGTTGCGAAGGATATGATTGATGGCCTGAAGGCGCAGGAGCCTAAGAATCTTCACTGCTTGGATAGGGATCCGCTTCCTGCTGACACTCCTTTTGATGAGAATTTGAGTGAGCTTGATCAGCTTCGTGAAGTTTACGCGAAGATTATGACGCGTAAAGCTATTTACGATGCTATGCAAACTATGGAATATCAAATTAATTCCAACCGCGTTTCTAACGGTCAGACTCCGTTCGTAACAGTTGGTTTTGGCTTGGGTACGTCTTGGTTTGCTCGCGAAATTCAGCGCGCTATTTTGCTTAATCGTATTCGTGGCCTTGGCAAGGATCGTCACACTGCTATCTTCCCTAAGCTTGTGTTTACTATTAAGCACGGTGTGAACGCCGACGCAGGCGACCCGAACTACGATTTGAAGCAGCTCGCGCTTGAGTGCTCTACTAAGCGCATGTATCCAGATGTTGTGTTCTACGAGAACATTGTTAAGATTACCGGCTCCTTTAAGGCTCCTATGGGTTGCCGTTCCTTCCTTCAGGGTTGGATTGATCCAAAGACTGGCAAGGATGTTGAAGACGGCCGCATGAATCTTGGCGTTGTGACTGTTAACATGCCGCGTATTGCGCTTGAATCTCACGGCGATGTGACTCGCTTCTGGAAGCTTTTCGACGAGCGTATGGAAGTTGCTCACCAAGCTTTGCGTTTCCGTATTATGCGTTGTAAGCAGGCAACTCCTGTGAACGCTCCAACGCTGTTCCGCTACGGTGCTTTTGGCCGTTTGGAAGCTAATGAGAGTGTGGATCAGCTGTTCCGTAACGAGCGCGCAACCGTTTCTCTTGGCTACATTGGTTTGTATGAGACTACTGCAGTGTTCTTCGGCAAGGATTGGATGCAAGATCACAGCTGGAATGAGGATGGTAAGCAGTTTGCGCTTTCTTTGGTGCGCCGTATGAATAAGCTTTGCCAGCAGTGGTCGAAGGCGGAAGGCTACCATTATTCCGTTTACTCAACTCCTGCTGAGTCTTTGACTGACCGCTTTAACCGCATGGATCGCCAGAAGTTCGGCCGCATTGAAGGCGTTACCGATCACGACTTCTACACCAACTCCTTCCATTACCCGGTTTGGTTGCAGCCAACTCCTATGGAGAAGCTTCGTTACGAGGTTGATTTCCCGTATCTTGCTTCCGGCGGCTTTATTAATTACTGCGAGTTCCCATGCTTGCAGGCGAATCCTAAGGCTTTGGAAGCCGTGTGGGATTACGCTTATAAGATTGGCATTGGCTACTTGGGTACGAATACGCCTATTGATCACTGCTTCGTTTGCGGTTTCCAGGGCGATTTTGAGCCAACGAAGGAAGGCTTCCGCTGCCCAGAGTGCGGCAACAGTGACCCAGATAAGTGCAATGTTACGAAGCGCACTTGCGGTTACTTGGGCAATCCTGTTCAGCGTCCAATGGTCCACGGCCGTCACGAGGAAATTGCGCATCGCGTAAAGCACATGTCTGGCGAAACTGGTCACGTGACGCTTGATAATGGCGAATCTCGCGAATGGTATGAGGAAACTAAGTAACTTAAGTAACTTAAGTAATCTACTTAAGTAATCTGCTTAAGTAATCTACTTAAGTAATCCTTATAAATAAATAGCGCTTATTGTGTTTATTTTTAGGTGATAATCTGGCCGTTAGAATGTTGATTGCGTTTTGTGATTGCACTTTCTAGCGGCTGGATTTATTTTATTTGTGCAGATTATTTTATTTGAGTAAGTTATTTTATTTGTATAGATTATTTTATTTGCGTAAGTTATTTGCGTAGATTATTAGTTAGCTGATTATTTAGTTTCAGCCGATTATTAGCTTTAAGGAGGTGGGTATGGCACGCATTACTTTGCATGATTTTGCGCCGAATGACGCGAATCGCGGGCCGTGGATTCCTACCTCGCTTTCTAATAATCCGCGCGCCGGCCAGTGGTCTAGCGAGCGCATGAGCCAGGGCATGGTTGCTGACTATAAGCGCTTTCTGATGACGGACGGCGAGGGTATTCGCTGCTCGCTTTACGTTTCCGGCTGCCCATTCCATTGTGTTGAGTGCTATAACGAGTCGATTTGGGATTTTCGCGCAGGCCACCCGTATACTCAAAAGCTCGAAGACCAGATTATGGAAGATTTAGCGCAGCCTTATGTGCAAGGTTTGACGCTTCTTGGCGGCGAGCCGCTGCTTAATACTGGCATTTTGCTTCCTTTGTGCAAGCGCATTCGAAAAGAGTTTGGCAATACGAAAGATATTTGGAGTTGGACTGGCTACACTTGGGAAGAGCTTATGCGGCCTGGGGAGACGCCTGATAAGCTTGAGCTTCTGCAATATATTGATATTCTTGTTGACGGCCGCTATATGAAGGATTTGCATGATTCGCTTTTGCAATTCCGCGGCTCTAGTAATCAGCGTATTATTGACGTGCCGAAATCTTTGGAAAATCCAAGCGATCCTCCTGTAATTTGGGAAAAGCTTCACGATCAAGAGCGTTTTATTCCGTCAATTTACGGAAAAGATCGTGCCTCTGGCGAAGGCGATGCTTCATAAACCCCTGTTTGCCTTATATTCAAAAGTGATACTATTAAACTTAAGTATCACCTAAGGAAGGGGCGCAATGGCGGAGAAAGTAACGCGAAAATCGTCGAAGCAATCAAGAAATCGCGCCGATCGTGCTCCTCACGCCTTGCGCACAATTCTTCATTCTTTGAAAAACTATCGCCTGCTCGGCGTTCTTACTTCCGTATCAATTATTTTTGAAGCAGCGATGCAAATAATCGTTCCTTCTGTAATGTCGAATCTTATTGATTTCGGCATTGTGACGCGCTCCAATTCCGCTTCTTGGTATTACGGTTTGCAACTTCTTCTTTTTGCAGCACTTTCCGTGATTGCTGGCGTTATTTCGGGTATTTGCTGCGCGCATTCTAGTGCCGGTTTTGGTAGAAATTTGCGTCATAATATTTTTGCGCGGCTGCAGCTTTTAAGTTTTTCTGATTTAGATAAGTTTTCTACTGGCACGATTGTGACGCGCATGACGAGTGATGTGTCGAATGTGCAGTTTGCTTACCAGCTGATTATTCGCTCAGGCGTTCGTAGTGTTGTGATTATTGCGGCAGCGTGGTGGTTTACTTTTTCAATTAGCCGCTCTATTTCTTGGGTTTTTCTTAGCTTTGTGCCGATTGTTGGTTTGATTGGTGCTGTTGGCGCTGCAATTGTTGCGCCTAGATTTATGCGAATTTACCGCATGATTGACGAGATGAATAATCAAGTTGGCGAGAATTTGCATAATATTCGCGTTGTGAAGTCTTATGTGCGCGCCGACTACGAAAATAGCCGTTTTATGCGTATTTCGCACAAGATTTACCATCATTTTCTTAATGCTGAATACGTGCTTAATTACAGTATTCCGCTGTTTAATTTGTGCTTCTATGCTGGAATGTTGCTTATTGCGTGGATGGCTTCGCATGAGATTGTTGCTTCCGGAAATAATCCTGCGTTTGGCTTAACTACAGGAAATCTTGCGGCATTAGTTGTGTATGCGTTGCAAATTTTATTTGCGCTCGCGAATTTGGTTGCAGTTTTTGTTATGTCTGTAACTGCGCGCGCGTCTATGCATCGAATCGCAAAAGTGTTGCAATCTAAAAATACCGAGGTTGTTTCTTCGAATCCGCTTACTGAACTTTCGGACGCTTCTGTGCGTTTTGAGCATGTTTCGTTGCGCTATCCGAAGTCGGATAATTCAGATAATTCGGATGAATCTTCTTCGGCAGAACAGGAAATTTTACACGATATAAACTTGAGCATTCCTTCCGGCGCAACTGTTGGAATTGTTGGCGCAACAGGTTCCGGAAAATCAAGTCTTGTGCAACTTATTGCAAGGCTTTACGACGTAACTAAAGGTGCGATTTTTGTTGGCGGCGCAAATATTTTAGATTACAATCCTCAAAGTTTGCGCGAAGAAGTTGGCGTTGTTTTGCAAAAAAATATTCTGTTTAGTGGCACAATTTCCGAAAATCTTCGTTGGGGAAGTAAGGATGCTAGTGATGAGGATTTGCGCGCGGCATGCCAAATTGCTTGCGCAAACGAGTTCATTAACGATTTGCCGGATGCTTACAATACTCATATTGAGCAGGGTGGCAAGAATATTTCCGGCGGTCAGCGTCAGCGTTTGTGCATTGCTCGCGCGCTTTTAAGAAAGCCTAAAATTCTAATACTTGACGATTCAATGAGCGCTGTTGATATGAAAACGGATTATAAAATTCGTGAAGGATTGAAAAAGTTTATGCCTGATTCTACGCAAATTATTGTTGCTCAGCGCATTTCTTCAATCGAGCACGCGGATATTATTGTTGTTTTGCAAAACGGCCGCATACTTGCTCAAGGCTCTCACAGCGACTTAATTAACTCTTGCGAACTTTATAAAAATATGGCGGAATCTCAAGCAAAAAGCCGAGTGCAAAGTGAAGAAAATATTGCGGAAGAAGGTGTTGAAAATGGCAACAAATAAAAACACCCATGCAATCAACTGGGCAACTCTAAAACGACTCGCTTCCTGCGTGCTTGCTTATCGCGTAAAAGTTTTCATAATCATAGTCGCAATTATCGTAAGTTCTATTGTTCAAGCTGCTTGCGCAATGTTCTTGCAATCTATTGTGGACGTGTATATTTTGCCGTTGATTGGCAAGCATAATCCGGATTGGATGCCGCTTGTGCGCATGATTATTCTTATGGCAAGCGTTTACGTAATTGGCGTGTTTAGCTGCTGGCTGTGGAGCAGGCTGGTTGCGAACGTGTCGGAAAGTGTTATGCGCGATTTGCGTGACGCTATGTTTAAGCACCAACAAAAGCTTTCGCTTAAATACCTTGATTCTCAAGGCTACGGCGATGTTATGAGCCGCTACACGAACGATACGGAAGTGCTGCGTGAGGCGATTTCGTGGGCTTTTCCAGACTCGTTTGCTGCGCTTATTTCTATTACGGCAGCTTTTGTGTCTATTATGTGGCTTTCGCTTCCTGTGGCCGCGTTTGTGGCAGTTTTTACTGTGTTTCTTCTATTTTTAGTTAGATTCATGCTTAAGCGTTCTGGCAGTCTTTTTAAGCAATTCCAGAGCGCTTTGGGCGAGCTTAATAAGTATGTAGAAGAATCTGCAACAGGCAGTAAAATTATTAAAATTTTCAATCACGAAGAAGTTGCGCTTAAAAAATTAGATGTTTACGTTGAAAAAGTGCAAAAAATTTCGGCAAGTGCTAATTCTTACGCAAATAATGTTATGCCTGTAATTAGTAACGCAAGTTATCTTCTTTATGTGCTTATTGCTTTGCTTGGCGCGTGGGCTGTTTCTGCAGGTTTTCCAACTTTCGGTCTTGCAAGCTCCGAGCCTTTGACTATTGGAACGCTTATAGCTTTGCTTACTCTTTCGCGCGCGTTTATTAATCCTATTGGCGAAATTACGATGCAATTAAATTCGCTTATGATGGCTTTGGCTGGAGCGTCGCGCATTTTTGAGCTTCTTGACGAAAGTCCGGAGGAAGATTCTGGAACGGTTCGTTTAGTAAAAGTTAAAGTTGCGCAGTCTGCTGAAACTCTTGCTACTGAATCTGCTTTTGACGTTTTGCAAGAAGTTGACGAAAAAGAAGAGGGCGCTAATATTTACTGGGCTTGGAAGAGAGCAAAGCAAGATAATGGCAATAAAGCTACTCAGCGCGCTAAAAGCTTAAGCGCAATGGCTCAAGAAGTGGTTTTGCACGCAAAGCGCGACGCTCTAACTTCTAAAGACGGTCGTTACACTCTTCTTCGCGGAGACGTGCGCTTTACGGATGTTGTGTTCGGGTATGACCATGAGAATCCTGTGTTACACGACATTACTTGGTTTGCAAAGCCGGGTCAAAAAGTTGCTTTAGTTGGAGCGACGGGTGCTGGAAAAACTACGATTGCGAATTTGCTTACGCGTTTTTACGATATTGACGACGGGCAGATTTTGTATGACGGAATTGACGTGCGTGATATTTGTAAAACTGACTTGCGTTACGCTATTGGCACAGTTTTGCAAGATGTGAACTTATTTACTGGCAGCGTTATGGATAATATTCGTTACGGTCGCCTCGATGCAACTGATGAAGAATGCGTAGAAGCTGCTAAATTAGCGCATGCTGACGCGTTTATTTTAAATCTTCCGGATGGTTACAATACGCAGCTTAAAAACGGTGCAGAAGGGCTTTCTCAAGGCCAAAAGCAGCTTATTTCTATTGCTCGTGCTGCTGTTGCGAATCCTCCTGTTTTAATTTTGGACGAAGCTACTTCTTCGATTGATACGCATACTGAGGCTTTGGTGCAGCATGGCATGGATTCGCTTATGGAAGGCAGAACTGTGTTTGTGATTGCGCACAGGCTTTCTACAGTTCGTAATGCGGATGTGATTATGGTGTTGGATCATGGCCGAATTATTGAGCGCGGCTCGCATGAGGAGCTTCTTGCTAAGCACGGCGAGTATTACCAGCTTTGCACGGGTGCGATTGAGCTTGAGTAATAACGTTGATTTTGTGCGGCAACACGCCGGACACGCCATAGCACTTGCATTTTGAAATGGATTCTGTAAGATAGTGACTCGGCTGTTCGAGAGAACAAAGCCACGGCCCCGTAGCTCAGTTGGTTAGAGCGCCGCCCTGTCACGGCGGAGGTCACCGGTTCAAGTCCGGCCGGGGTCGCGATTAATAGAAGACCCGGTTCGCCGGGTTTTTTATTCATCATGGCTCTGTAGCTCAGTTGGTAGAGCGAGCGACTGAAAATCGCTAGGTCAGCGGATCGATCCCGCTCGGAGCCACAAGTAATCAACAAAAAACGCGCGACATTTTTTGCCGCGCGTTTTGTTTTATCTAGCGAAGCTTCTAGTCAATCTGCTTCCAGGAATCAACATCAATATGATGCTCAGGATTTGCTTGCCAAGCTGCCCAAGCAGACTTAACAATATCCTTCACGTCGTAACGAGCATGCCATCCCATTTCTTCGTTGATTCGCTTAGGGCTGCCAATAAGCTGAGGAGGATCTCCTGCTCTGCGGTCCAGCACAGTTTCCTTAAATGGCAATCCGGTAACTTCTCGAACTTCGTCAACAATCTCGCGCACGGAAGTGCCTTTACCTGTACCAACGTTAAACGCATCATACTTGCGTTCGTCACGATCCAAATACTTAAGCGCTTCAAGATGTGCGTCTGCCAAATCAGAAACGTGAATGTAGTCACGAATGCAAGTACCATCGGCAGTAGGGTAGTCGTCGCCAAAAATAGCAGGAGCTTTTCCGCGCTGCAAACGTTCAAAAAGCATAGGAATCAGATTCAAAATAGCAGGATCTTCTAATTCCACCGGACCGCAGCCAGCCACGTTAAAGTAACGCAATGCGCAGAAGCGAATACCGTAAGTGTGTTCGCAAGCGCGCGCCATCCACTCACCAAAAAGCTTAGTTTGGCCGTAAGGGTTAATTGGCAGCATTGGCACAACATCTTCTGGCACAACATCAACAGGTGGAACGCCGTAAGTTGCTGCAGAAGACGAGAATACGAGCTTCTTTACGCCGCTATCCCTCATGCCTTCAAGAACATTAAGCATGCCGTTAATATTCTGCTGATAATACCAAAGCGGCTTTTCTACGGACTCTCCAACCTGCTTTCTAGCAGCGAAATGAATTACGGAATCAACATTCTCGTCTTTCATAATTTGCGCAAGTCTTCTGCCTGCGTCAGGAGATGCAATATCCATGCCGTAAAGTCGAGCGCCTTCAATGCGCGTAGGCTTTCCGTAGCTTAAATCGTCAACGACGACGACTTTTTGCTGTGCTTTATGCAAGGCATGAACTACGTGCGCACCAATGTAACCGCATCCGCCTGTAACAAGAACAGTCATTTGAACTTCCTTCTATTTTTATAATTAATAAATCATTGCAATTATATCTCGCCAAACTGAACTATAGGTTATATTGCAATTTGCTTAATGTGGTGCTCCAAACTTGCGCAACTTTTCTCGCGTTTGGAGGGTTTGGTGTGGTGTATTGCTCCAAATGTGGGGAGTTTGTCTCGTGTTTGGAGGGTTTGGTGTGGTGTATTGCTCCAAATGTGGGGAGTTTGTCTCGCGTTTGGAGGGTTTGGTGTGGTGTATTGCTCCAAATGTGGGGAGTTTGTCTCGCGTTTGGAGTGTTTTGGTGGGTTTGGTGCTCCAAACGTGAGAGAGTTATACGCAGTTTTTTATAAAATCGGCGTTTTGCATAATAATTTTCGTATTATTTGCTCTAATTTTCTGCGTACGTGATAGCATCGAATAGATATATATCAATGAGATGCGTCCCAAAAGCGAGGTGTAAAGCATATGACTCTGTTGACGCCTAAGGACATTCGAGAGCATACCTTCCAGATTGTACGTTTCAAGGGAGGATATGACGTTGACGAGGTTGACGAGTTTCTCGATCAGGTTACAGAAACAATAGAAGCGCTTGGTCAGCAGGCAGTGCAGGGGCTTGGAGCTTCCACACAGTCTCTTGGCCGCGATGTTGCGGGCTTGAATACTAAGATTGCTGAGTTGACTTCTAAAGTCGAGTCCTTAACTAAAGAAAATGAAGAATTGCGTAATGCTGCGGCTAATGCTGCAAATAGCGACGCTAAGAAGAATAATGATTCTAACGAAGCTGCTTCTCAGCTTGAGGCAACTGCTACTAAGTTGCGTGAAGCTGAAGAAAGCAACCGTGCTTTGTCTGCTCAGAACCAGCAGTTGAAGGAACAGCTTGATGGTTTGGGTGCTCAGGTTGATCAGCTTACTGCTCAAACTGCTCAAGCAGATAACGCAAAGCAATTGCAAAAGGAATTGGAATCTGTAACTCGCGAGCGCGATGATTTCCGTGCAAATAGCGAAAACTTGGGTCGCGAACTCGACACTATTCGCCAGCAGTTGGTTGTTACGCAGCAAGAAAACGCTAGGGTTGAAGAGCTTTCGAAGCAGCTTGAAGAGTCTCAGCAGCGCGAAGAGCAGCTTCGTCAGCAGGTTGCTAAGTTGGAGCCAAATACGGAAACTGGTAGCTTGCAGAAGATTGCTGGAGCAGGTGCTGAAGCTCAAGGTTCTGAGCCAGAGCGCGCAACTGCTATGTTGACTCTTGCTATGCAATTGCACGATCAATACGTTGATAAGGGCAAGGCTAAGGCTCAGCAGATTGTTGAAGAAAGCCAAGCTCGTTATAACGAAACTGTTGCTAAGGCAGATGAGTATTCTGCACGCACTCGCTCTGAGGCTGAAGAATACAGCAAGCAGGCTCATGCTGATGCTGATGATTATTCGACTCGCACTCGTGGCGATGCTGACGCTTATGCTGCTCGCGCTCATAACGAGGCGGATGCTTACTCTGGTAAGGTTCGTCAAGCTGCTGACGATTACGCTAAGCAAACTCACGATCAGGCTGACCAGTATGAAGCTGAAGTTCAGCATCGCGCTGCAGACTACGATTCTACAACTCGTACGGCTGCTGATGCTTATGCTCGTCAAGTGCGTGAAAACTTGGAGAAGCAGACTCAAGTTATTGAGGGCAATATTCAAAGCCTCAAGCAGTTTGAGACCGAGTATCGTACTCGCTTGACTGACTTCCTCCGCCAGCTTGTTGATAAGGTTTCTGACGAGAACGCTTATTCTACTCTCGGCCAGAATCCAGCTGACAATTCCGCTAAGCAAGAGTAGTTTCTTAAAAATGCGTGGGTTAACTTATCTTATGTAAGCTCACGCATTAAAACCGATACTGCTTTTGAATTACTAAAGATCGGATAAAAATTGACGCATAGAGATGTGCGTGTGAAACGGCTACGTATTCGCGTAGCCGTTTTTGCACTTGTTGTTATTATTGGTTTAGTTTTAGACCGTGCTACTAAATTGTGGGCAATGGGCGCGCTTCAATACGGCAAGCAGATTGTTTTCATTCCTAATTTCATAATGTTTTCGCTGGTTAGGAATGCTGGTGCTTCGTTTGCGTTTGGCTCCGGAGCAACATGTTTTATTAGCTTATTTGCGATTGCTGCTTGCGTTGCGCTTGTTTTTGCTATTTGTCGCACGAAGTCTTTGCAATGGACTCTTGTGCTTTCTTTGGCGTTTGCTGGAGCTTTTGGCAATTTGATTGACCGCGCAATTTATGCCGAGCATTTTTTGGATGGTAAAGTTATTGACTTTATTAACTACGGTTGGTCTGTTGGTAACGTTGCGGATATTATTCTTGCGATTGCAGGCGTGTGGCTTGTTGCTTTAGTTTTATTAGAATTGCCGTTTAAGCCAGGCGAAACTAGTGACGAAAGTAACGAAAGCGCCGAAAACGCCGAAAGTGCCGAAATCAGCGCAAAAGTAAGCGCAAAAGAAAGTAACGAATAATTATGCAAAATAATATGCCGGTTCCAGAAGATTTAGTTGGCTGCCGTTTTGATGTTGCGATTGCGAAATTGCGTAATATTTCGCGCTCAAAAGCAAGCGATCTTATTTCTAACGGAACCGTGCATATTGTTAACCGAAAAGCAAATAAATCTGCACTTTTGCTTAGTAGCGACGAAATAATATTTGAAGATTTAGTTAGTGAAAATTTTGTTGCAAAAATTTACGAAAATAAAACTTCTAAAGAAGAATCTCAAGTATCAAATCAAATACTAAATCAAGCAATCGAACAGAGTATGACGATTGCTTATAAAGACGAAGATATTGTAGTTGTAGATAAGCCTGTTGGCATGGCTGCTCACAAAGCACAAGGGTGGTGCGGGCCAACTGTTGGAGAAGCTTTAGAAAAACGCGGAATTGGCATTTCTGCTACTGCTGGAGACGAAAATAGGCGAGGTATTGTAAGCCGACTCGATGCTGGCACAAGCGGACTAATGCTTGTTTGCAGAACAGATTTCGCATACGAAGAAATGAAAAAGCAGTTTGCAAATCATACTGTTAAAAAAACGTATTATGCGCTTGTGCAAGGAAATTTAGATAAAGATAAAGCAACAATCGAAGCTCCTATTGGTCGCGCAAAAGTTTCGGATTTTCGCTTTACGATTACGCCAAGCGGAAAACCTGCTATTACTCACTGGGATGTTCTTGAGCGATTCGGTCAAGCAACTTTAGCAAGTGTTAATTTGGAAACGGGCCGCACGCATCAAATTCGCGTGCATTTTACGTCGATTGGTCACCCTTTGGTAGGGGATTCAATGTATGGAGCGAACCCAGTTTTGGCTCAAAAGCTTGGTTTAACAAGGCAGTGGCTTCATTCAATGGAGCTTACTTTTACGCATCCTCGAACTGGCAAAGTTATTACAGTAAAGTCGAATTATCCTTCTGATTTGCAACACGCTTTAGAAGCTATGCGAGCATTATCAAAGTAGCGTTTTTGAATTTTTCAGTCAACTTTCGACTATAGAATATCATCTATGACTCATCCGGAAACCAACTTCGTACATTTACACAATCACACGCACTATTCGCTTCTTGACGGTGCGTCAAAAATTCCTGATTTGGTAAATCGTGCGAAAGAATTAGGCATGCCGGCTGTAGCAATTACTGATCACGGCAACATGCACGGCGCGTACGAAATGTGGAGCACCGCTGTAAAAGCTGGTATTAAGCCGATTATTGGCATTGAAGCGTATGTTACTCCTGAAACCGCAAGGCAAGACAAAAGCCGCGTGCATTGGGGAACGGAAGATCAGCGTGCAGACGACGTTTCAGGCGGCGGCTTAATTACGCACATGACTATGTGGGCGGAAAACGATACCGGCTTAACTAATCTTCTTAAAGCTTCGTCTGTGGCAAATCTTGAAGGCCGCGTTATGCGCTACCCGCGTATGGATAAAGAAGTGCTTTCAACATACTCAAAAGGCGTAATCGCGTCTTCTGGATGCCCTTCCGGAATTATTCAAACGCGTCTTCGCCTAGGCCAGTTTAAAGAAGCTTTACGCGCAGCAGGCGAGTTTCAGGATATTTTTGGGCGCGATAATTTCTTTATTGAACTTATGAATCACGGGCTTTCAATCGAAACGCGCGTAACTAAAGACTTGCTTGAAATTGCGAAAAAACTTAACGCTCCTCTTCTTGCTACGAACGATTTGCATTACGTTCATGAGGAGGATCGCGAAGCTCAAGACGCTATGCTTTGCATTAATTCAGGATCTAGGCTTGACGATCCTGACCGTTTTAAGTTTGACGGTTCCGGATACTATTTGAAATCCGCTGAGCAAATGCGCGAGCTTTTTAAAGAGTTTCCTGAAGCTTGTGACAATACGCTTGAGATTGCGCGCCGCTGCAATGTTATGTTCGACGACGGCGAAGATGGCGCTTTTATGCCGCAATTTGACTGCTCGGAAGGTTGGGATGAGACTTCATTATTCCTTAAAAAAGTTGAGGAAGGTTTGGAGCGTCGTTACAATAACAACATTCCAATGGAAGTGTTAAAGCAGGCTGATTACGAGTGTGGCGTGATTTGCCAAATGCAGTTCTGCGGCTACTTTTTAGTTGTTGCAGACTATATTAATTGGGCTAAAGCGCATGGAGTAATGGTTGGTCCTGGTCGTGGTTCTGCAGCAGGCGCTATGGTTGCGTACGCAATGGGAATTACTGAGCTTGATCCTATGAAGCACGGCCTTATTTTTGAACGATTCTTAAACCCGGAGCGAGTATCTTTGCCAGATATTGACGTTGATTTTGACCCGGATGGCCGTGCGAAAGTTCTTGAATACGTTGGTGAAAAATACGGCAGAGATAAAGTTGCTCAGTGCGTTATTTACGGAACGATTAAAACTAAGCAGGCGTTGAAAGATTCCGCGCGTATTATGGGATACGAGTTTTCAGTAGGCGAAAAAATTACGAAAGTTCTTCCTCCTGCTAAAAACGGCAAAGATATGAGCTTGCACGATATTTTCGACGAAAAAAGCAAACGTTACGCTGAAGCGCGCGAGTTTCGCGAAATGTACGATACAGATCCAGATACGCATCGTATTACGGAAGAAGCAAAAGGTATTGAAGGTTTGATTCGCCAAACCGGTGTGCATGCTTGCGCAACAATCATGGGCTCGGAGCCAATCACAAACACTTCTCCGCTTCTTGAGCGCACTGACGGCACGATTACAACAACTTTTGAGTATCATACTTGCGAAACGCTCGGTCTTGTAAAAATGGACTTTTTAGGCCTTTCCAACTTGACAGTTATTCGCGATACTTTGCGAAATATCAAAAATAATGGAAAAGAGCCAATCGATTATACGAAAATTCCTTTGGACGATAAGCAAACGTATCAGCTTCTTTCTAGGGGAGATACTTTAGGCGTTTTCCAGCTTGATTCCGACGGCATGCGCGCGCTTCTTCGCACTTTAAAACCGGATAATTTCAACGATATTTCGGCTTTGATTGCACTTTACCGTCCTGGCCCTATGGATATGGATTCGCATACGAATTACGCTAAGCGCAAGAACGGTTTGCAAGATATTATTCCAATTCATCCGGAAGTTGAAAAACCTCTTAAGGAAGTTTTGGACGAAACTTACGGTTTGATTGTTTACCAGGAGCAGGTGCAGTCTGCTGCGCGTATTTTGGCAGGATACAGTCTTGGTAAAGCAGATGTGTTGCGTCGAGCAATGGGTAAAAAGAAGCCGGAAGTGCTGGCAAAAGAGCAAGTTCCGTTCTTTGAAGGCATGAAAGCGCACGGATATTCTGAAGAAGCTGCACAAGCAGTGTGGGATGTTTTGGTTCCGTTCTCCGGATACGCGTTTAACAAAGCTCACTCTGCAGCTTACGGCTTAATTTCTTACTGGACGGCATACTTAAAAACGCATTATCCAGTGGAATTTATGGCAGCTTTGCTACAAAACGAGCGTACGAATAAAGACAAAACCGCGCTTTACTTGGGTGAAGCGCGACGCATGGGTATTCAAGTTTTGCAACCGGATGTTAACGAGTCCGTACTTGAGTATTCTGCAGTTGGAGATGTTGTGCGATTTGGCTTGGGTGCTATTCGTAACGTTGGAGATAAAGCAGTAAACGATATTATTGCGGAGCGCGAAAGTGAGCGCGGACGTTTCGTAAACTTCATGGACTTTATTAAGCGCGTACCAATCACAGCATTAAACCGACGGCTTGTAGAATCTCTTATTAAAGCTGGAGCTTTTGATTCGATTGATTCGAACCGTCGCGCATTGCAGCAAATTTGCTATCCTGCAATCGATTCTGTAATCGCGCTTAAACGAAAGCAGGCAGAAGGCCAATTTGACTTATTTGCTGATCTTGACTCTTCCAGCTCGGGCGCGGATAACGGCATGGGAGATATGCAAATTACTGTGCCTGATGTTGAAGAGTGGGATAAAAAAACGAAGCTTAATTTTGAGCGCGAAATGCTTGGATTATACGTTTCGGATCATCCACTTAGTGGATTATCTGCAGTACTTGCGGGATTGCGCGAAATGTCTATTGCGCAACTTATTGATCGCGCAAGAACTATGGGCGACGGTCAGCAAGTAACTATTGCGGGTCTTGTTACAAGCGTAGACAGGCGAGTATCTAAAAAAGGTAACGCTTGGGCAATCGTTACTGTTGAAGACATGGAAAGCTCTGTGCAATGCATGTTCTTTGGCAAAGTTTATGAAGCTTCCGCGCAGGATCTTGCGATTGACCAGGTTGTGCGTATTCGCGGACAAGTTGAAGTGCGTGACGAAACAGTTTCAATGCGCGCTACTGAATTTGAAGTGCCAACGTTGGAATCAGTGGACGAAAGGCCAATAACTATTATGGTTCCGCGTAAAACTTTAGATAAAGGGCGAGTGGCAGAGCTTAGTAATATTTTGCACCGTCATCCGGGCTGTTGCGAAGTGCGATTGGCTTTAATTGACGATTCCGGGCGTGCGCAAGTTCTTACTTTTGGAGATAATTTCCGTGCAAAGCGTGACACTTCATTATTTGCAGAAATGAAAATTATTTTCGGATCCAACTGCTTGCCAAGCGCGTAGAAAATTGCTGTATTAGTTTGGTAAAATATAGGATTTAGAAAGTTGTATTTAAATAATTTGTATTTAAATAATTTATATTTAAAGGGGAGAAAGCAATAAAAATGTTAAATAATGGCGACGAGCGCAAAAATAACGAAGCTAACGATGACGATGCAGTACGCGCTTCTTTTACGGATGCTGAATTAGATAACGCGCTTGCAGGCTTTGAAAAAGAATTCCAAGAAAACGAAAATCAAAGCAACTCAAATAACGAAGATTTATTAGACGATTCCAATAGCAGCAATCAAGAAAATAATTCTATTGAAGAAGCAATGCGCGGAATTGAAGAAGCGAATTTTGAAGAAGATTTGCAAGGTCTTCTTGGCAATAAAGCAAAAGTTGCAATGATGGTCACATATGTTGAGCCTGCGAAATTGCTTGCTGCTTTTTGCAAAATGGCGGATGTTAGTGCAATATGCTTTGCTGAAGACAAGGGTTCTATTGCAATATTGAAGAATTTGGATGGCAACGGTCCGGAAGAAAATGTGCAAGAATTCGTGGACTTCTTCCGCGGAATGGACGTAATGCTTATTACAAATCGTGCGGATAAATTAACTGCGAATGTGTATCAATACAACGAAAAACCGCAAGAAATAGTGGCGCCATTGGCATTATCGCTATGGTCAAGAACAGTAGAAGATCTTGCGATTTGCATTGAAAGCGTTGATAGCGTTAAAAAACAGGGCTTAGAAATGTTCGACAGCGACGATTTAAGCAATACGCAAGCTATGAAAATATTTAATAAATATGGCAAACAGTGAGTATTGCGGAAAGTATTGCGGAAAGTATTCGAAAAAGTAAGTATTGCGTAATTTCATTACAATTACGTAAATTCATTGCGTATAGCTGTAATTAGTGCAGCATAATGCGCGATAATAAACTAGAATTGCATTAAATTGCGTAAAAATGATACCCGAGGGGCTAATTATGGATAGACAACAAGAGTTTGCTCTACGTACTGTTGAAGAGCGCGACGTGCGTTTTATTCGACTCTGGTTTACGGACGTGCTCGGCACGTTGAAATCTGTTGCTATTGCCCCTGCGGAATTAGAGGCAGCGTTTGAAGAAGGCATTGGATTCGACGGCTCGGCAATCGAAGGCATGACGCGCGTTTTGGAAGACGACATGATTGTGAAGCCGGATCCGTCAACTTTCCAAATTCTTCCATGGCATGGAGGGCCGGAAGGCACAGCGCGAATGTTCTGCGATGTGCTAACTCCCGACGGCGAGCCTTCGCTAGGAGACCCTCGTCACGTGCTTAAAACTGCGCTCGCAAAAGCGAAGGAAAAGGGCTTTACTTTCTACGTTCATCCGGAAATTGAGTTTTATTTGTTCGAAGCTCAAGATGATTGGTCCAAAGCTCCTGTGCCGATTGATGAAGGCGGATACTTTGACCACGTTCCTAGAAGTTCGGCAATGGACTTCCGCCGCAATGCTGTAAGCATGCTGGAGCAGATGGGTATTTCCGTAGAATATTCGCACCACGAAGGCGGACCTGGCCAAAACGAAATCGACTTGCGTTACGCGGATGCGCTTACTACTGCGGATAATATTATGACTTTCCGTACTGTAGTTAAGGAAATTTCGCTTGAGCGCGGAATATACGCAAGCTTTATGCCAAAGCCGCTAACCGACCAGCCGGGATCTGGAATGCACACGCATTTGAGCTTGTTTGAAGGAGATACGAACGCTTTCTATGAGGCTGGTCAAGAGTTTAATATGTCGCTTATTGCGCGTCAGTTTGCGGCTGGTATTTTGCATCACGCTTCGGAAATTTGCGCTGTAACTGATCAATATGTGAATTCTTACAAGCGCTTGTGGGGTGGTGCGGAAGCTCCTAGCTACGTGTGCTGGGGTCATAGCAACCGTTCCGCGCTTCTTCGTGTGCCACAATACAAGCCTGGAAAGGGCAACTCTTGCCGAATGGAATTCCGCGCTTTGGATCCTGTGGCGAATCCGTATCTTGCTTACTCTGTGCTTTTGGCTGCAGGCTTGGATGGTATTGAGAAGCAGATGACTTTGTGCGATCCGACTAGCGACGATGTGTGGGAGCTTACGGATGCTGAGCGTCAGGCTATGGGAATTCAGCCGTTGCCGGAATCCTTGGACGAGGCGCTGAAGATTATGGAGCGCTCGGACTTTGTGGCAAGCGTATTAGGCGAGCATGCTTTTGAGTATTTCTTGCGCAATAAGCACCAAGAGTGGGAAGAGTACCGCCGCCAAGTGACGCCTTTTGAGCTGGAGAAGTACCTGCCGCGCTTGTAGCTATAATCGCTCTTGCTTGCTGTGGCGCGAGTTCTCGTTACTGTGGCGCGAGTTTTGGTGGATTTCTCTCCTCGCACGTCCCGTCCTTCGTGCGCTCTGGCTGC
>NQOH01000006.1:71661-71743 GCA_003585735.1 Gardnerella kenyensis | reverse complement strand
TAAAGAATGTAGCTTCTCAGTCCTCTTTTAGTGCTCGTAGAGAAATCCCCCAAACTCTGCGTGTTTAATCTTTAATAACCGT
>NQOH01000006.1:66635-70967 GCA_003585735.1 Gardnerella kenyensis | reverse complement strand
TGTCAGCAGCCTTCGGCTCTGACGTCCGCCTTCGTTCAGTGCGAAAAATCTCAAATCTCTACCTCACTGGTATTCGTATACTAAAGTCGCAAAACCAAGCTGTGTGTGGGTGTGTGGTAGGAGCGCCTGGCGTGATGTGTGCAGCAGCAACGACGTTAGTGTTCTCTAAGCAATAAATACTCAACTTCTGCAGAGCAATACTATTAAAGTTCACTAAATCAACAAATGCTCACCGTTCGCAGAAGCATTACTGCAAAGCTTCATGAACATTTGCCGGAAAATCCCCCGCGTTTGTGGACTTATGCTGGGCGCAAGTCCACAAATGCGTGCACACTTACTCGGATTTGTGTACTTAGACTGGGTGTAAGTCCACAAATGCGCGCACTCTTCCTCGGATTTGTGTACTTAGACTGGGTGTAAGTCCACATTTGCGCGCACCTTTCCTCGGATTTGTGTACTTAAGCCATGCGCAGAAGCGTTACTGCAAAGCTGCAGAAACATTTGCCGGGGAATTTCCGGCTTTTGTTGTCGTTTTGTAGTTTTTTGGAAACATTTGCCGGAAAATTCCCGGCGTTTGTAGTTGTTTTGAGACACTGGTGCAGTCGTCGCGCTGCGCGAGGGTCTCATTTTTATTTCCGGTGGTGTTTTTTGCAAAAAAATCAAAAATTTTTGCAAAAAAGTGGGGAGTTTTGGAGAGAAATGGGGTAAAATGGTGACTAACGTGCAAATGGCATAGTGCATGTTGAGTTACGGAGGTGGATTATGGTGCGTCGTGCTGCTAATAAGCAACCGCAAGATAAAGCCAATTCTTCCTCTAGCCATTCCATAAATCAGGCTAATCATTCCGCAAAATTAGACGTTTCCCAGCAATCGCAGATGCCACTGCAATCGCAGGTTTCTGAAGTTTTGCAGCACTCAAACGAGCAGCCTGTAGTTAATCAAAATATGCAGTCAAATTCGGGTTATTATGGAATTCCTCAAACTGCTATGCCAGTAGTACAGCAGTCGATTTCAGCGCCGGCCTTCACCTCCACTCCATCCGGTTATGTTGATTCAGCTGCTCAAGCTGCGCCTATGCCAATTGCACCATCTTCGTTCGTTCAGAATCCGCAGTATCCGCAGTATCCGCAGTATTCCCAATATTCCCAGCCGGCAGCTCCTCAAATGCCAGTTTTGTTAGGCACCTACACGCCAAAAATTGACGATAAAGGCCGCGTAGCTTTGCCTGCAAAATTCCGCGCGCAGCTTGGCGAAGGTTTTGTGATGGCTAGAGGCCAGGAGCATTGCGTTTACGTGCTTCCTATGGTTGAGTTCCAGCGCATAACAACTCAGATTCAGCGTTCTTCAATGAGCAATAAGTCAGCTCGCGATTATTTGCGCGTATTTCTTTCTGGCGCTGTTGACGAGCAGCCAGATAAGCAGGGTCGAATTGTTGTGCCGCCTATGCTTAGGAATTACGCCAGTTTAGGCAATGAAATCGTTGTTATTGGCGTTGGTACGCGCGCGGAAATTTGGAATAAGTCGGCTTGGGAAGCATATCTTTCTGATCGCGAGCAAGGATATGCCGATATTGCTGATGACGTACTTCCGGCGGTGATGTGATGACGGATATTACAGCTATTCACGCACCGGTTTTATTGCAAGATTGCGTTGATTTAGTAACTCCTTCCTTGCAGCATGAAGGCGCAATCGTAGTAGATTGCACTTTAGGTCTTGCAGGTCACGCAACTGCTTTTCTTAAAGCAGCTCCTTTCGCAACTCTTATTGGTATTGATCGCGACACTGAAGCGCTTGCTTTAGCTACAGAGCGTATGCGCAATGAGGGTCTTGAGAATCGCTTTATTCCAGCTCACGCAGCTTTCGACGAAATTGATTCAGTTTTAGATGAGCATAATATTGACGGAATCGACGCTGCTTTTATGGATTTGGGGCTTTCTAGTTTGCAAATTGACGAAGCAGATCGCGGCTTTTCTTATTCTCACGATACTGCTCTCGACATGCGCATGGATACTACGCAATCTACTACTGCCGCAACGATTTTGGCTACTTATGACGTTCATCAATTAACTAAGATTTTCCGCGAATATGGCGAGGAGCGTTTTTCTGCTCCTATTGCTCGCCGCATAGTTCAAGAGCGTCAAAATGAGCCTCTTACTACTTCTGGCCAGCTTGTTCGCTTAGTTGACGATGTTATTCCTAAAGCTCATCGCGCTACAGGAAATCCTGCAAAGCGAGTGTTCCAAGCTTTGCGTATTGAAGTTAATGGTGAGTTAGATAAGCTTCAGCGCACTCTTCCAAAAATTGCTTTGCGACTTCGTAAGAGCGGACGCTTGGTTGTGGAATCGTATCATTCTCTAGAAGATACTACAGTTAAGCGTTTTATGAATCAGGGCTTAACGGTTGACGTTCCAGCGAATATGCCTGTTATTCCTGAAGACGCTAAGCCTTTCTTCAAGTCTCTTACGCGTGGAGCTATGAAAGCTTCTAAAGAAGAGATTGAGCATAATACTCGTTCTTCTTCAGTGCGTTTGCGCGCTGTTGAATTGTGCCGTCCTATTCCTAATCGTTGGCTTAATAGGCTTAAAGATGAAGCTTATGGAGTAGAGCCTCGTAAAGGAGGTAGGTGAAGATGGTATTGAATATGAAAAGTCGCGTTTTGCGCTCGTCTTCTTCTACTTCGGCTCCTGCTGGTCGCGTAAAAGATACTTCTACTCGAAAAGAGTATGCGCATAATTCGTCTTCTGCAATTTTTGGATCTTCTAGTGTGTCTTCTGCCGGATCTTCTAATCGCAAATCTTCTGCAGTATTTGACAGATTCCATAAAGTTATGGCGTGGAGCAATACGCGTAAAGTTCCGCTGATTAATTTTATTATTATCGTGATTTTTATGGTTGTTACGCTTTCTACTTCGCTTATGCTTCGTACGCAAATGGCTGAGCTTTCTTTCGAGCAGACTGCTACGCAATCTCGTATTTCTCGTTTACGTCAAGATGTTGAAACAAAACAGGCGAAGCTTGATACTTTGGAAGCTGAGCTTCCAGCAAAAGCTCAAGATATGGGAATGGTTCCTCAGCAAGGTTCTATTGCTATTGATTTAAGCGATTATGCTGCGAAACGGAAACATAATCGCGAAAAATCTAAAGAAGATAAGTCTAAAGAAGATAAGTCTAAAGAAGATAAATCTAAAAACGATAAAACTAAAGACGATCAATCCAAAAAAGATCAATCTAAAACAGATAAAAACGCAACAGATAAAACCAAACAAAAACAACAACAGCAAGTAAAACAGGAGAAACATTGATGCGCCACTTAATCAAACAACGTTTCGCCAACCAGCAGGTATTTGTACGCAAATGCACTGTTATCGCAATGGTTTTTGCACTGATCGGCATCGGTGCAATCGTAAAACTTAGTTTTATTCAACTAATCAATGCTAGCGCCACTGCTCAAGCCGCTCAAGATGAGCGTAGCCGTGTGCGCCCAATTCTTGCTCGTCGAGGACGAATTTTGGACGCAAATGGTGCTGTGCTAGCTCAAAGTGTTGAGCGTTTCAATATTATTGGTGATCCTTTAAACGCGCAGGCTTTTAAGCCTACTCCTTGCACTAAGCAGACTGCGCATAATTGCCATATACTTAATGGAAAGCCGGTAGAAGGTACGGGCGCTGTGGCGGTTGCTCGTTTGCTTGCTCCGGTATTGCATATGAATTCTGTGGAACTTGGCGGAAAATTAGCAGGAGTTGGTCGTTACGTGCTTTTGAAGCGAAACGTTACGCCTGCAGTTAAAAGAGCTATTGATAAGCTTAATCTTTCTGGAGTAGTTGTTGCAGAAAATAGCAGCGAGCGCGTGTATTCTAGCGGACCAATTCTTGGTTCTGTAATCGGTGCTGTTGCCAATGCGGATGAAGTTAATCGTAAAGATGTTAAGAATCGTAAGGGAGAAGTTGGTATTACCGGCCTCGAATTTAATAATGATTCAATTTTAAACGGTGTTGATGGCTTCCAGCGTTATCAAGGAAATAATGTTGGAAACGAGAAGATTCCTGGAACTGTAACTGAAACTAAGCCTGCTGTAAATGGTAGCGATATTAAGCTTACTATTGATAGCGATGTAGATTGGTACGTTAAAAAAGTGCTTCTCGACGGAAAGAAAACGTACAATGCAGCATGGGGTATTGCTGTAGTTCAGGATATTCGTACAGGCGATATTTTGGCTTTGGAAGATACAGACGAGATTAAAGCCGGCACAACTGACGCGAAAGTAAAAGTGTCTCGCGCTGTGAGCCAAACATTTGAACCTGGTTCTATTGGCAAGGCTTTTGCAATGTCTGGT
>NQOH01000006.1:63232-65967 GCA_003585735.1 Gardnerella kenyensis | reverse complement strand
ATGGCCAGCTGTATCACGATGCTATTGAGCATGGTGTAGAGCACTGGACTTTGGCTGGTATTCTTGCTGAATCTTCTAACGTCGGTATGGTTATGGCAGGCGAAAACTATCCGCTGGATAAGCGTTACGAATATCTTGCTAAGTTTGGTCTTGGTCAGTATACTGGCTTGAATTTGCAAGGTGAGTCTCGCGGTTTGCTCCCAAGCGCGCAATCTTGGGATGGTCGTAAGAAAGATACTGTTCTGTTCGGCCAGGGTTATGCTGTTAACGCTTTGCAACTTACTAACGCTATGGCAACTATTGGCAATAAAGGCGTGAAGTTGCGTCAATCGTTAGTGCAGTCCGTTATTGACGCAAACGGTCACGCAACTAGGCCGCATAAGCCAGAAGCTACGCGAGTTCTTGACGAAAATGTTGCTTCTCAAATGATGAATGCTTTGGAAAATTCCGGTGAGCATTACAGCCGCTTCGCTGGTGTTGAAGGCTACAGAATTGCCGCAAAGAGTGGTACTGCAGAAGTTGCTGGTCCTGACGGAAGGCTTAGCTCGAGAATTAGTGACTGGTCCGGCATTATTCCTGCGGATAATCCTCGTTTTGTTGTTACTGTTGTTTTGAGTGATCCTCAAGGCGTTTACGGCGGTGTTACTGCAGGTCCGTTGTTTAAAACAATTTGCGAATTCCTTATGCAGAAGTACGATATTCCAACTTCTGCTGTACGCACCAACCCGGTTCCTGTAAATTGGTAATGTGCACGTTACGATTTTGGCAAATATAAAGTAGGGTGTGTGATGAATGCAGTTGATGAATATTCAAGAGTAAGAGTTACGTTAGGTTTTGCTGCAAAAAACTACGGTTTTGAAGTAGTTCCTGCTTTTGCTACGGGAGTTACTATTACTTCTCTTGCTCACGATGTGCGTCAAGTTCGCCCTGGTTGCTTGTTCGTTCCAATAGGGCATGTTGATAAGCGTCAGCTTGAAGCAGCTCGAGATGCTGGCGCGTACGCAGCTTTAGTTCCTCCGGAATTTCGTAACGAAGCTTCATCTTTAGGTTTGCCTCTACTTGTTTCTTCTTATAATCCTGTAGCATTAGGCAAGCTTGCTTGTGATATTAACGGGGATCCTTCTTCAAGCGTTGCAACTTTTGCTGTTGCTGGTGACGATGATGATGAAATTCATGCTAACGTAATACGTTTGGCTGATTTTTTGCATATGTTGGGCAATCCTGTAGGAATCATAAGTGATTCCGGATCTATGTCTCTTCAGCGCGAATTGTCGTTGCATTATCCGTTACATATTGCAGATGTTCAGCATACTTTGTCAGTTTGCGCAGAAGATGGTGCTGCCGCTGTTGTTATTGCATTAAATTCTGCTACGCTTTCAAAAAACGCGTTGCAGTCGGTTAATATTGACGTGCTTGGTGCTGAAGAATCTTCTGCAGAAAAAGCTTCTGCAGAAAAAGCTTCTGTAGAATCTTCTGTAGAATCTTCTGCAGAAAAAGCTTCTTTCGAAAATTCGGAAGAAAAGTCTGAAGAAAAGTCTGAAGAAAAGTCCGAAGCAAAATCTTCTGTAGAAAAAACTGCATTAGATTATATGCCGCCTTTGCGTCAATTAAGTTTTTATTCTTTGCGACAACGTTACGGTTTTGCTAGCAGAGATCACGCGTATTGCGTTACTAGATCAGCTGAGTCTGATGAATTAGCGCAATTAGCTGACCAAATTGGTGGAAAGGATGTTAAAAAGCATCTTTCCTTAACTATCGCAATGGTTTTAGCTGCAGGTGTTCGCCGTGGAACTATTAAAAGCGCTTTACGAGTTTCGCGAGAATTGCGCTAAATTTGATTTAGTAGATGATTTAGTAGCTAATTTAGAAGCGTGAATTTTTAAAGCATAAAAATTGTAAAGCATTAAATAAAGTTTGGAGGATATTATGGGTTGCGGTAAGTCTTTGAACGAGGATTCTATTGCGAATTCTATTAAAAGTTCTGATAATACTTCTGATAATACTTCCGTTAGCGTTTCGCCTAGTGTTTCTCCTAGCGTTTATAAAATTCAGACTAAACAGCAAATGATGCCAATGACTCCAAGCGAAATTGCTGCTGCTGTTAATGGAGAATTGCATACAAGCGATTGCAATAATTCTTCTGAAGATTTTGAAGAGTGCATTGCGACTTCTGTTTTCACTGATTCTAGGCAAGTTCGTTTAGGTTCCGTGTTCGTTGCTATTGCAGGAGAGCATGTTGACGGTCACGATTACGTTTCTATGGCAGAAAGATATGGCGCTTTAGTTGCAATTGTTGAGCATTTAGTTCCAGGCGTTAATATTGCCCAGATTGTTGTTAGAAATTGCGTTGGAGCATTGGGATTATTAGCAAAACATAATTTACAGCTTCGTCGCCAATTGCCTGAACCTTTTACAATTATTGGAATTACTGGTTCTGTTGGTAAAACAACAACAAAAGATATGCTTAACGCATTGCTTAGCACTTTTGGCGAAACTGTAGCTCCTATTGGATCTTTTAATAATGAAATTGGTTTGCCTCTTACTGCTTTAAAAGTTGGCAGCTCAACTAGATTCTTAATAGCAGAAATGGGTGCGAATCATGTTGGTGAAATCGCTGGATTAACGCGCATTGCGCCTCCAGATATTGCTGTAGTTCTTAAAGTTGGCGTAGCTCATTTGGGAGAATTTGGCTCAGTTGAGCGCATTGCACAAGCAAAAAGTGAGATTGTACAAGG
>NQOH01000006.1:62349-62477 GCA_003585735.1 Gardnerella kenyensis | reverse complement strand
TCTTGTGCCTGGTGGCGTAGCTGTTTTAAATGCTGATGATTCACATGTTAGAGCAATGGATGCTCTTGTTGATAATTCACATGCTCGCTGGTTTGGTAAGAATACTGAAAACGGCCTGCTTGAGGGCG
>NQOH01000006.1:53224-61612 GCA_003585735.1 Gardnerella kenyensis | reverse complement strand
CTCGCGAAGGCGAGTATCAACTTTACGCAAGCGATGTAGAATTAAATACTCTTGGAAAGCCAATATTTACTCTTAACGAAGTAAATAATTCAGAAATTGACGAAAATTCAAATAATTCCAAAAAGCGCGTTACTAAAGTCGTTAATAAAGTTCAAGTGCGTCTTTCTATACAAGGCGAGCATAATGTTATGAATGCTCTTGCAGCAGCGAATGTTGCTCGCTACTTAGGAATGGATCTTTATGATATTGCCGATGGTTTGAGAAAAGTTTCTCGCATTAGCCCACATCGTATGCAATTAAGTCTTGTTTCTCGTAAAAGTAAGAACTTCATTCTTATTGACGATTCGTTTAACGCAAATCCTGATTCCGTAAAAGCTGGTATTGACGGATTGTGCGCGTACGAGCGTAACGATAAATCTCAACCATCACCTCTTTTTAGAATTGCTGTACTTGGCTCCATGCTTGAACTTGGACAAGAAGCGAATGAATTGCATGCTAGCGTAGGAGAGTACGCTGCACGTGCGCCTTTGGACGCAATAGTAGCTGTTGGTTCTACAACGGATGAAAAGTTGGATAATTTATCTTCTTGGATTTACCAAGGTGCGCGTTGCTATTGGGCAAACAATAAAGCTGATGTTGATAAAGTAGTGCATTGGGTTCGTAGTATTGACGAAGCTGATGAAATTGTTTGGAAGCTTGTGGCCGACCATCCGAGTAGTGTTGTGTTATTGAAAGGCTCGCATGCGTCAGGATTAAGTGTGTTGGCTGAACGTTGGGCCGGTATTAATAAGTAGTGCAAACGGAATATAAAACGGAGGTTAAGCGGTGATTGCGCTTATTGTAGGAATTGTTGTGTCGCTCGTAGTGACGATTGTTGGCATGCCTCTGCTTATTCGCTTGGTGCATCGTTTGCACTACGGGCAGTACATTCGTCAAGACGGCCCTCAATCCCATTTAGTTAAGCGCGGAACGCCAACTATGGGCGGTGTTGTAATCAATCTTGCAGTTGTTGTTGGCTGGGCTGCTTCCGCATTGTATAGATACTTATCTGTTGGACGTTCTCCTTCATGGTCCGCTGTTTTGGTTCTTTTTGCAATGCTTTCTATGGGCTTGCTTGGGTTTATTGACGATTTTGCAAAAGTTCGCAAAAAGCAGAATCTTGGTCTTTCTGTTCACGCTAAATTTATTGGACAGGTTGTGTTTGCAAGTATTTACGCTTTGCTTGCGTTACTTTTGCCAACGCAATCTGGGCTTCCAAGTGCGCAGCCTGGAATGAGCTTTATTGAGCGTCCATTCCTTGATTTTTCAGTTCTTGGACGAGGAATTGGAATCGTAGTTTTTATTATTTGGGTTAATTTCCTTATTGCCGCTTGGTCAAATGCTGTGAACTTAACTGATGGTCTTGATGGCTTAGCTGCAGGATCTTCTATGATCGCTTTTGCAGGATACGCATTAATTGCTTTTTGGGAAAGCTATCACGTGCGCGGAGGCGGACATTTTGGCTTCTCATACGCAGTTTCGGATCCTCTTGATTTAACTATTATTGCAGTATGTGCAGCTGTGGCTTGCTTCGGATTCTTATGGTTTAATTCAAATCCTGCGCAAGTATTTATGGGAGATACAGGTTCCTTAGCTTTGGGCGGCTTGTTTGCTGCGCTTTCGATTGCAACACACACCGAATTTTTGGCAGTAATTTTGGGCGGATTATTCGTTATGGAAGCTGCAAGTGATGTTATTCAAGTCGGTTTCTTTAAAGCTACGCATAAGCGAGTATTTAAAATGGCTCCAATTCATCACCATTTTGAATTGCTCGGTTGGACAGAAACCAAAGTTGTGGTTCGTTTTTGGATGATTGAGCTTATATTTGTTCTTTCAGCGCTTATGATGTTCTACGCTGATTGGGCAGGTCGCTCAGGATTACTTATTTAATAAAAATCGGAAGGCTTCAATATGAATACTCGTATGAGTGATGATGCGTCTGTTTCTTCTAAACTTTGCGCTAAAAACAACGCATTTAAATTCAATCGTGTTCTTGTAGCAGGTCTTGGAATATCTGGTCGTGGAGCTGCTGAAGTTTTACGCACTGTTGGATGCGAAGCAATAACTGCTGACGAGAATAAACCGGAAGCTGACATTCACGATTTTTCAGCTATTGATTGGAATACTATTGATGCTGTTGTTACGTCGCCAGTATTCAATCCGCGTACACAATTTTTACTTGATGCTGCTTCTCACAATATTCCAGTAATGAGCGAAGTTGAATTAGCTTGGAGGTTGCGCGTAAATTCTACTCGCACTAAAAAGCCAGCTTATTGGATTGGAATTACTGGCACGAACGGTAAAACTTCAACTACCGAAATGACTTCTGCAATGCTTACCGCTTGTGGATTAGACGCTCCAGCTGTGGGAAATATTGGAAAATCTGTTTCTTGCGCATCTTTGGAAGCTGAGCATGACGCTTTATGCGTGGAATTAAGCTCATTCCAAATGCATTTTACTGATTCTTTAGCTCTTGATTGTGCTGCTATTACTAATATTACGGCCGACCATTTGGATTGGCATGGTGGCATGGATGCTTACGCTAACGATAAAGCAAAAGTATTTAATAATGTTACTAAAGCTTTAGTTTATAATGCTCAAGATGCTCGCGTTAAAGATTTAGCTAAAAACGCAAAAGTTGCAGAAGGTTGCAAGCGTATTGGTTTTACTTTGGAGGAGCCTAAGCCCGGTGAAATCGGCGTTAAAGACGGTTGGATTGTTGACAACAGTGGTGTTGCAGGTGGTGTTGAAGGTGAGCCGAAGCGTATTGTAGCTTTGCGTGATTTAAAGCATTTATGCGAGCCGGACGGCACAGTCTACCCGCATCTTCTTGCGGACGCTCTTACTGCTTTGGCTTTAGTTCTTGGCTTAATTAACAACTGCAACAACAGCAATAATAGCAGCAGCAACAATATTGAAAATGTTCTAAAAGCTTTGTGCGAGTTTGCTCCTGGAGGGCATCGTATTCAAACTGTTGCAACACTTAAATCCTTAGATAATAACGTTTTAAAAAGCATAAGATTTGTTGACGATTCTAAAGCTACTAACGCTTTTGCTGCAGCTGCTTCTTTGTCAAGTTTTGCAAATAACTCTGTTGTTTGGATTGCAGGCGGATTAGCAAAAGGAAGCCATTTTGAAGATCTTATTTCTAAGCAGAAGCATGTTATAAAAGCAATTGTTGTTATTGGCGTAGATCAGCGTCCTATTGTTGAAGCTATTCATACGTCTGCTCCTAATATTCCTGTAACAATTGTTGCTCCAGACGGTTCTTACGCTAAATCGTATAATGGAATTGATGACGCGGTTTTGGATAGCATCGAGCATAGTAATCCTGTTCAAGCAAACTCTTCGTTTGGCCAAGATGTTATGCGCAAAACAATAGAAGCTGCTGGCGCTTACGCAACTTATGGCGATGTTGTATTGCTAGCTCCTGCGTGCGCTTCTATGGATCAATTTGTTTCGTACGCCGATCGCGGTAATCGCTTTGCTCAAGAATCTCAACGATGGGTGCATAATCATGGTGTTCAACAATAATAAGCCGACTAAGTGGTTTCGCTCATTAGTGCATAAAAAAAGCGTTGAAAAGCAGGATCAAGATCAAGATTTATTGATTAAGCGCTATTTTGGATGGAAAAATTTGACTAATCCTCTTTGGTGCTTGCTGGGCTTAAGAATATCAGTAGTCATATTGTCAATATTTGGCTTATTTATGGTATTTTCTAGCTCATCCGTAACAATGATTACTTACGGCGTAGCTCCATGGGGCCAGGGCGTAAACCAAACAATTTACTGCATTTTGGGCTTAATAGGCTATATTTTTGCTTCCAGAGTGCCAATCAACTACTATCGCAAATATATAGTTGTTATTTATGCTGTTGCAGCAATTGCGCAGTTTTTCACGTTTGTGCCAGGCTTAAGACGAGAAGTAAACGGTAACGCAGGTTGGATTGCTTTCGGACCTATAACATTGCAGCCTGCAGAAATTACTAAACTTGCGATGTGTATTTGGCTACCAATAGCGCTTCTTGCAGCAAAACAAGCGTATGAGCGTGTGCAAATGCGAGCGTATATTCCTGCAGTATCTGGTCTTGGTGTTTCGCTTCTTCTAGTTATTGCCGGTAAGGATCTTGGTACCGCTTTAATTATTATTTTGATTGCGCTTATAGCATTCTATTTAGGAGGATTTCCTACTAAATGGCTTATTTTAAGCATTTTTGTGGCTATTTTTATGGTTGGATTACTCGTATTAACAAGCCACAACCGCATGAGACGTATTCTTGCAACTTTGCAAGGATGTGACGCAAAATCTGCAAAAGGCGTGTGCTTCCAAGCAATTCACGCTCAATACGCAATGGCTTCAGGCGGATTATTAGGCGTTGGTATTGGTAACTCTCGCGAAAAGTGGAATTATTTACCTTACGCGCATAACGATTTTATTTTTGCAATTATTGGCGAAGAAATGGGATTCTTAGTTGCGTCTGCCGTAATTTTGCTATACATAATAATCGGCTGGTGCATACTTTCTTCAGCGTTACAAGCGGAATCAAAGTTTATTTCTATTACGCTAATGTGCATTGCAACTTGGATTGTGGGCCAAGGCTTAGTTAATATTCTCGTAGTTGTGCAAATATTGCCGGTTATGGGAGTTCCTATGCCGTTCGTGTCTGCTGGCGGTTCTTCGCTTGTTATGTGTTTAATTGCAATTGGTGTAGCTGATGGTCTTATGCGTGCCAATCCTCAGCTGAAAGTATCAAAATAATAAGGTAACAATGATGAATCCTGAAAATACTAATAAAAAAGAAGTGCATATTGTGCTCGCAGGTGGGGGAACTGCAGGACACGTTAATCCGTTGCTATCAGTTGCAGACGCGATTAAAAATTACGACTCTAGCGCGCATATTAGCGTTATTGGAACGGCAGTAGGATTAGAAAAAAATCTTGTTCCTCAAGCAGGATACGAACTTGACACTATTGAAAAAGTGCCGTTCCCTAGAAAACCAAATCTCAGTGCTCTTAAATTCCCAATTCGCTGGATGCGTGAAAAACGCAAAGTCGCAAATATTCTAAAAAAGCGAAAAGCAGATATTGTTGTAGGCTTCGGCGGTTACGCTTCTGCACCTGTGTATTCAGAAGCGCATTCTAAGCATATTAAAATTATTATTCACGAACAGAATGCAAAAGCTGGAATGGCCAATAAGCTTGGTGCTCGCTGGGCTACAGAAATAGGCAGCGCTTACGAAAATACAGGTTTGCGCGCTAAAAAAGGTGCTATAACTAAACGCGTTGGCTTACCATTAAGGCCAACAATTGCAAAATTATGCAAAAAAATAGAAGAAAATCCGGATCTTGCACGCACTGAAGGCGCTCGCAATCTAGGATTAGATCCGCTTAAACCAATATTGCTTGTTACTGGCGGATCTTTAGGCGCTAAAAGTATTAATTTATCTGTTGCTAAAGCGTCGAAAGACTTACTTGAATACGCGCAAATAATTCACTTAACTGGTCGCGCAAAATCTAAAGAAGTGCGAAATATTGTTGCAAATCAAGCTGGGGAATCTCAAATAAACGATATTAATCCTGAAAATGCTGGAAAAGGCGATTATCATATTGCGGAATACTTGGAAAGAATCGACTGGGCTTTTGCTTGTGCAGATTTAGTTATTTGCAGGTCGGGAGCTGGAACCGTTGCCGAAATTTCTGCTCTAGGATTGCCAGCAGTTTACGTGCCGCTTCCTATTGGCAACGGCGAGCAGCGTTTTAATGCGGAGCCTGTGGCGAAAGCTGGGGGAGCAGTAATAGTAGATGATGCCGATTTTAATGAAGAATGGTTGCGAAGCGAAGGTTTAGCATTATTAAAAGATGCGAAACGCTTACAAAATATGCGTGAAAACGCTTGGAAATACGGTATTCGCAACGCTGCAGACGTTATGGCAAAGCGTATTCTTGAAATCGCAAAAGAAAGCGGAAATGATGACAAGCGTAAATAGCATGAATCCATTATGTGAAAATATTGACTCGGAAAATATTGACTTAAATCCTGTAAAAGCAGCATTTAGCAATTCGCAAAGCCTTTCTTCGCTTGGGCGAGTTCATTTTATTGGCATAGGTGGTGCCGGTATGAGCGTGCTTGCGGAAATGCTTCACGAAGAAGGCGTAAAAGTTAGCGGATGCGATAAAGAAGAAAATGATCACACTCAACGCTTGCAAGAATTAGGCGTTGAAGTACAAATTGGTCAGAATGCTTCTCATGTTATGAACGCGGATGTGCTCGTATATTCAAGCGCAATTAAACCAAGCAATCCCGAAATTGTAGAAGCGCATAAGCGTGGCGTAAAACTTGTGCACAGAAGCGATATTCTCGCTTTACTGCTTTCTTCAAAACGCGGCGTAACTGTTGCTGGAGCGCATGGAAAAACCACAACTAGCTCACTTCTAGCTCACATATTAAACGTTTCTGGAACTGGAGAACTTGCGGACGCAAGCTATGCAATAGGCGGATCAATTCAAGCAGCAGACGGCAGTGTAATAGACGGCGGCCACGCAGGAAATGGAAGCGTTATGGTTGCCGAAGCAGACGAATCGGACGGAAGCTTTGAAAAATACCATCCAGAAATAGCAATCGTAACAAATGCAGAAGCGGATCACTTAGATCATTACGGATCTGGCGAAAAATATCGAGAAGCTTTTGTTGAACACGTAAGTCACGCAATTAAAAACGTAATAATATGCGCAAACGATGATGGCGCTCGCCAAGTGCTTGAAGCAATGTCGGATGATTCTTTGCGTTCTACTGTGGCTTACGGTAGCGCGGATACTTGGAAGCTTTCAGTAAGCGAGCGCGTGCAAAAGCTAGCAATGTTTGCTGCAATTGAGCATGAAAGCGAGCAAGCTTTTAGCGGTATGGAAGAATTTACGCTTGTTTTGCCAAAAAATATTGTGAAAAGTGAGGATTCTTGCGTCGTAAAAGTCAGCTTGCTTATTCCAGGATTGCATAATGCGTTGAATGCTTCGGCGGCTATTATTGCTGCAGTATTGCTTGGTATGAGTCCGGAAGATGCTGCGCGCGGCGCTAAAAGTTTTAGGGGAGCTTCGCGTCGTTTTGATATTCGCGGATGCGTTAATGGCGTAACGGTTGTGGATGATTATGCGCATCACCCAACAGAAATTGAGGCGCTTTTGCGTGCTGCAAGAAGGCGTTACCCTGACGCTTCTCTTCGTGTGCTATTCCAACCGCATTTATTCTCTCGCACGCGCGCTTTTGCGAAGGAGTTTGCGAAGGCTTTGGCTTTAGCGGACGATGTGATTGTTACAGGCATTTTCCCTGCTCGAGAAAAGCAGGAAGATTTTGCGAATATTCATGCGTCAACAATCGTTGAAGCTACTAAAAATCAGGAAATTAGCGTGCCGATGGAAGCGGTGGACGATATGCGTGAAGCTGCGTTGAAGCTAGCTAATCGCGCAAAATCTGGAGATGTGCTTCTTACTGTTGGTGCAGGAAGTATTACTGCTATGACGTCTGTTATGCTAGGTGCATTGTAATCTTATTTGCTAAAGTCGGCTTAATTTAAGAGATTAAAGTTTTTGAAAGGTAACGGTATGGGTAGCGTAAAGCCAAGCGAGTCAGATGACAGTGCTGCAAATAAGCCGCATCCGCGTACCGTTTCAAGCCTTAATTTAGCTAGAGCTGTTAAATCGCGTATTACTAAATCTCGTATTAGTAAATCTTATATAACTAAGCCGCGTACTGCTAAATCTCACACAATTAAGCAGAATTCTAGTAAATCTGGAGTCGATAAATCTAGTATTTCTAAAACTAGTATTGCTAAACCTAGTATTGCTAAACCTAGTATTGCTAAACCTAGTATTGCTAAAACTCGAGTAATTAAAACTAGTGCTGCTAAAACGCGCGTAATTAAAAATCATTTAGCTAAGCCTAGGTCAATTTTTTCTATTAAAAAATCTCAGCGCGAACAAAACAATATAATTAATCAGCGAACTGATGAAATGCGCGTTGTAAGCAATAAAGAAAAGCACAATCAAGGCAGTTTTGTGGATGCTAGGCTTCTTCCAAAGCTAGATTTTGTAAAGAAAACTTTAAGCCAAACATCCGGATCTCTTGGAATGATGACTCGTCCGCGTATGGCGAATTTCCGCGAGCGCTTAAAAGAACGTAAATCTGCTTATTTGCAATTCACACTTAAAAGACTTTTAATTGTTCTGCTTGTTGCAATTGTTGCGTCTGCTACAGCGTGGCTACTATTTTTCTCGCCAATATTTCTTCTAAAATCTAACAATATTAGTATTTCTGGATCTAACGAGTGGGTGAGTAAGCAAAGAATTTACTTAATT
>NQOH01000006.1:44701-52560 GCA_003585735.1 Gardnerella kenyensis | reverse complement strand
ACGATATTCCTGGCGTTACGGAAGCAAAAGTTACTAAAGATTTTCCTCACGGATTGAATATTGTTATTCGCGCACAACGCCCTGCTGCAATGTTGAAAACAAAAGATAGTAGCAGACTTACTGCAGTAGACGCAAAGGGCAGAGTTTTAAACGCTGTAGCGAATGTTTCTATTAAGGGCATACCTGTGATTGAAGTGGCTAATGGGGCGAAAATTTTTAATAATCGCGCCGTTCTTGAAGCTGTAAAAATCGTAAGCTCACTGCCTGAATCAATGCGTGCGCGCGTTACTAAAGTTAGCGCAAAAACGCAAGATTCTGTGGAAACCGAGCTTGGGGATATAAAGCGAACTATTATTTGGGGAAATTCTTCACAGCTTGAATTAAAAAAGGCGATTGTGGCTAAAATTATTGACGACCCTAGCAAAATGGGCGATAAGAAACAGCTAGATGTGTCGTCTCCTGTTAGGCCGATTCTTAAGTAAGTAAGAAAATAAAGTAAGCAATAAAGTAAGCAATGAAGTAAGCAATGAAGTAAGCAAAACTGAAAATCGCATTGTCAAGAGTTGGTGTATAATAGTAATTCGTGTGTGCCAACGGCGTGCCTTATGTAATAGGCGTGCTTGTTGGGATATCCCAAGTATTGAAGATAGCGCGCAGTAATGCGTGGCTTGAAATACTAGGGCCATCGGGCCGGTGGACTGTGGCTTTTACTCTTTAACCGATTCATGCGTTAAGGTGTGCTGCAGTGTGGCGGTTTTCACCTAACAGAAGTTATCAATGAATCGGAGAACTTAAGTTGCCTACGATTGAACAACTCGTCCGTAAGGGACGTCAGGCCAAGCCGAAAAAGTCAAAGACTTTGGCCTTGAAGGGTAGCCCGCTGCGTCGTGGCGTGTGCACCCGTGTGTACACCACCACTCCTAAGAAGCCAAATTCCGCGCTTCGTAAGGTTGCTCGTGTGCGCCTCAGCTCTGGTATTGAAGTAACCGCCTACATTCCAGGCGAAGGTCATAACTTGCAGGAGCACTCCATTGTGCTCGTGCGTGGTGGCCGTGTGAAGGATCTCCCAGGTGTTCGTTATCACATCGTGCGTGGTGCGCTCGATACCCAGGGTGTCAAGGACCGCAAGCAGGGTCGTTCCCTGTATGGAGCAAAGAAGGCGAAGTAAAACATGTCACGTAAAGGACCTGCAAAAAAGCATCAACTGCTTCCTGATCCAATCTACGGCTCGACCGTCGTGGCTCAGTTGATTAATAAAATTCTTCTCGATGGTAAGAAGTCCATCGCAGAAAACATCGTCTACACCGCTCTTGAGCAGGTGAAGGCAAAGACCGAGCAGGAGCCAGTTTCTGTTTTGAAGCGCGCTCTTGATAACATTCGTCCAAGCCTTGAGGTTCGTTCCCGCCGCGTCGGTGGTGCAACCTACCAGGTGCCAGTCGAAGTTAAGCCTGCTCGTGCAAACACTCTTTCCCTCCGCTGGCTTACTGACTTCTCCCGCGCTCGTCGTGAGAAGACTATGGCTGAGCGTTTGGCCAACGAAATTCTCGATGCCTCCAATGGCTTGGGTGCTTCTGTGAAGCGCCGCGAGGATACCCACAAGATGGCAGAAGCAAACAAGGCTTTTGCTCACTATCGCTGGTAATCCACAAGATAATCGGTATCTTAAAGAGCTAAGGATAAGAATATGGCACAAGATGTGCTTAACGACCTGAATATGGTTCGTAATATCGGCATCATGGCACACATCGATGCTGGTAAGACTACTACCACCGAACGTATTCTTTACTACACTGGTAAGAATTACAAGATCGGTGAAACCCATGATGGCGCTTCTACAATGGACTTCATGGCTCAGGAGCAGGAACGCGGTATTACTATTCAGTCTGCTGCAACCACCTGCTTCTGGAAGCGTCAAACTCATGACGTTGATGACCGTTACCAGATCAACATCATCGATACCCCAGGCCACGTGGACTTCACCGCTGAGGTGGAGCGTTCCCTTCGTGTTCTCGATGGTGCTGTTGCAGTCTTCGACGGTAAGGAAGGCGTGGAGCCTCAGTCTGAAACCGTGTGGCGTCAGGCAGATAAGTATAGCGTTCCACGTATTTGCTTCATTAACAAGATGGATAAGCTTGGCGCTGATTTCTACTACTCCGTCAAGACCATCAAAGAGAAGCTCGGCGCAACACCACTCGTTATTCAGCTCCCAATCGGTGCTGAAAACGACTTCCTTGGTGTTGTTGACTTGATTCGTATGAAGGCTTACGTCTGGAATGACGTTAAGGACGATATGGGTGCTCACTATGACACCGTCGACATTCCTGCAGATTTGCAAGAGCGTGCCGAGCAGTATCGTGCTGAGCTTATGGATCAGGTTGCTGAAGCCGATGACGAATTGGTTGAGAAGTATCTCGAATCCGGCGAACTTACTGAAGAAGAAATGCGCGCTGGTATTCGTAAGCTTACAATCGAACGTAAGGCCTTCCCAGTAACTTGCGGTTCTGCATTCAAGGATAAGGGTGTTCAGCCAATGCTGGATGCTGTTGTTGACTTCCTTCCAAGCCCAGAGGATGTTCCATCCATTAAGGGCTTCAAGCCAGGCGACGAATCCGTTGAAATTGACCGTAAGCCAGTGAACACCGATCCATTCGCAGCTTTGGTCTTCAAGATTTCCACCCATCCGTTCTACGGCAAGCTCGTGTTCGTGCGCGTTTACTCTGGCGAAGTTAAGCCAGGCGATTCCGTGTACGATTCCACGAAGTCCAAGAAGGAACGCGTTGGTAAGATCTTCCAGATGCACGCTGATAAGGAAAATCCTGTAGATTCCGCAGAAGCCGGAAACATCTACACCTTCGTTGGTTTGAAGAACGTCAGCACTGGTGATACCTTGTGCGACGAAAAGAACCCAATCTCCTTGGAATCCATGACCTTCCCAGATCCTGTTATCGAGGTGGCTGTGGAGCCAAAGACGAAGGCTGATCAGGAAAAGATGAGCTTGGCTTTGGCTAAGCTTTCTGACGAGGATCCTACATTCCAGGTTAAGACTGATGAAGAATCCGGTCAGACTTTGATTTCCGGTATGGGCGAGCTTCAGCTTGACATTATCGTTGATCGTATGCGCCGTGAGTTCAAGGTCGAAGCGAATGTTGGTAAGCCACAGGTTGCTTACCGCGAAACCATTCGTAAGGCTGTTATGAACCAGGAATACACTCACAAGAAGCAGACCGGTGGTTCTGGTCAGTTCGCAAAGGTTTTGATGAACTTCGAGCCTCTCGATACAGAATCTGGCGAAACCTACCAGTTCTTCAACGAAGTCACCGGTGGCCACATCACCAAGGAATTCATTCCTTCCATCGACGCAGGTGTGCAGGAAGCTATGGAATCCGGCGTGTTGGCTGGCTTCCCAGTTGTGGGCGTAAAGGCAACCGTCACCGACGGTCAGACTCACGATGTCGATTCTTCGGAAATGGCCTTCAAGATTGCAGGTTCCATGTGCTTCAAGGAAGCTGCTCCAAAGGCTAATCCGGTAATTCTCGAACCAATTATGGCAGTCGAAGTCCGTACTCCAGAAGAGTACATGGGCGATGTCATGGGCGATTTGAACTCTCGCCGCGGTAACATTCAGTCTATGACTGATGCAACCGGCGTGAAGGTCATCGACGCCAAGGTGCCGCTGAGCGAAATGTTCGGCTACATTGGCGATCTTCGTTCCAAGACTCAGGGCCGCGCAATGTTCACCATGCAGATGGACTCTTACGCAGAGGTCCCGAAGGCTGTTTCGGACGAGATTATTAAGGCTCAGCGCGGCGAATAAAGCGCACGCTACTTCGGTGTTTTCTGTCCCCGGTCAACGCTAGAATTTCCTACGTTGACTGGGTTCTGGCACCGAAGTGGCACCTAACCCAGAAACCCAGTAATATGTAGCGAAAGACCTCTCACAAATGTGCGAGGCAAACTACGAGACGTCCAGGAGGACAAACACATGGCAAAGGAAAAGTACGAGCGTACTAAGCCGCATGTTAACATTGGTACCATTGGCCACGTCGATCACGGTAAGACTACCTTGACCGCGGCTATTTCTAAGGTGCTGCACAGCGAATATCCTGATCTGAACCCTCAGTATGACTTCGATCAGATTGATGCCGCTCCAGAAGAGAAGGAACGCGGTATTACCATCAACATCGCACACATCGAGTATCAGACCGCTGAGCGTCACTACGCTCACGTGGACGCTCCAGGCCACGCTGATTACGTTAAGAACATGATCACCGGTGCTGCTCAGATGGATGGCGCAATCCTCGTGGTTGCTGCTACCGATGGTCCTATGGCTCAGACCCGTGAGCACGTTTTGCTCGCAAAGCAGGTCGGTGTCCCGAAGATCCTCGTCGCTTTGAACAAGTGCGATATGGTTGATGACCCAGAGCTTATTGATCTCGTTGAAGAAGAGGTTCGTGACCTCCTCGAAGAAAACGGCTTCGATCGCGACTGCCCAGTCGTCCGCACCTCTGCTTACGGTGCTTTGCACGATGACGCTCCAGATCACGACAAGTGGGTAGAGACCGTCAAGGAACTCATGAAGGCTGTTGACGAGTACATCCCAACCCCAACTCACGATCTTGACAAGCCATTCTTGATGCCAATCGAGGATGTGTTCACCATCTCCGGTCGTGGTACCGTTGTTACCGGTCGTGTTGAGCGTGGTAAGCTCCCAATCAACACCCCAGTTGAGATCGTTGGTTTGCGTGACACCCAGACCACCACCGTTACCTCCATTGAGACCTTCCACAAGCAGATGGATGAGGCCGAAGCTGGCGATAACACTGGTCTTCTTCTCCGTGGTATCACCCGTACCGACGTTGAGCGTGGTCAGGTTGTGGCTGCTCCAGGTTCTGTGACCCCACACACCAAGTTCGAAGGCGAAGTTTACGTCTTGACCAAGGACGAAGGTGGCCGTCACTCGCCGTTCTTCTCCAACTACCGCCCACAGTTCTACTTCCGCACCACCGACGTCACCGGCGTTATCACCTTGCCAGACGGCGTTGAGATGGTTCAGCCAGGCGATCACGCAACATTCACTGTTGAGTTGATCCAGGCCATCGCAATGGAAGAGGGCTTGACCTTCGCAGTTCGTGAAGGTGGCCGTACCGTTGGTTCCGGTCGTGTGACCAAGATTCTTGCCTAGTATTTTCTTAACTGAAAGTATTAGCTAAGGCTTAACAAAGACCCCGCGAGGAAACTCGTGGGGTCTTTTGTTGTTTCTGTTGTGGAACATTTGCGGGGGGTTATAGGCCAAAAAGTGTGTAAATCTAAGCTGATGAATATTCTGCGGATATAAGCCACAGCCTAAACGCCGTTACTAACTCAGTCAGCGAACTGAGAAAACAACGGTAATAAGCAAAACACTGTTAATATCTCAGCTAGCAAACTGAGAAAGTAACGATGATAAGCAAAACACTGTTACTAACTCAGTCAACGAACTGAGAAAACAACGGTAATAAGCAAAACACTGTTACTAACTCAGTCAGCGAACTGAGAAAACAACGGTAATAAGCAAAACACCGTTACTAACTCAGTCAGCGAACTGAGAAAACAACGGTAATAAGCAAAACACCGTTAATATCTCAGCTAGCAAACTGAGCTAGTAACACTCAAGCATTCGTACAATCCTTGCTTCGATGCCCCAGCAACTAAAGAAATAACCCACATTCGATATAACATGATCCTTACTGCCGTAAGGGTTATGAGCTTATTTTTTACACACTTTTGGGGCTATAACCCTTTTCGGTGTTTTTTCTCCGGCGTTTGCGCGACGACCTGCTTGAGCGCTGCGATTTAGCGCGCAAAAGCAACTCGGAGCGTGAGCTTGCTCAGACGGAAAGTCCAGTGGACTTTCCGTGCAAGCTCAGCAGCGAGCGCTTAAAGCGCGAGCGTTGGCGTTGATATGGAACATTTGCCGGAAATTTCCCGGGTTTTGTCGCTGTAATAGAAAAACCCTGCCGAATGAATCCAGCAGGGTTTAGTTAGTTATTTAGTTAGATATTCAGTAAGCTAGTCTCTATTATTTCCAAGCAATTCGAGCAAGTAAATGAACATGTTAATGAAGTCCAAATAAAGCTGGAAAGCGCAGAAAATAGAAAGTTTCTTTACCATTTCCGGCTGATTTGCGTACTGATCAAGAAGCGCGCGAGTTGATTGCGCATCATAAGCAGTAAGACCAGCAAAAATCAGGATTCCAATAGCCGCAACAATTCGCAATACGCCTGCACCAGGAGCAACGAACATCAAAATGACTTGCGTAATAACTAACGCAACAAGCGCAACCATAAGAATCGGACCTGCTTTAAGCAAATCCTTTTTAGTAGTAAGCGCAAGCATAGTCAAGCAAAGGAAGAATCCTGCAGTTAACGCAAACACGATAGCGATAGAACCTAAGCTAAACGCCATAAAAATAGTGCTGAGCGTAAAACCAGTCAGCGCCGAATAAACGTAAAACAGAACGCGCGCAGTAGTAGCGCTCATCTTCATAATGCGAGTGCCCATAAAAATAGATATGATAACTTGCGCGCCGATTAGCAAAAGCCAGCCCCAGCCGCGAGTTGCAAGCATAAATTGCAAGAATAAATTACCAGTTTGCGTCATCATTGCCACGAGAGCAGTAACAATAAGACCCAGCGTCATTTCGCCATAAGTGCGGCCTACAGAAACTCTTTTTGCTTCTTCAAAAGCATACGTGGCATTAGTGTCGATTACTTCGGGAGCGCTGTTCCCGTAATAATCTTGAGTAAAGTTTGTCATAATTTCTCCTTAACAGCCATGAAATAAAACGCTGTCAAGACAACGTTCTCATAACATTCTATCTAACGCATCTTAAAAAATGCTAAAAAATGTAACGCAATTTAGTACGTTTGCACAAATAGACTATAGGTTCTTTTACAGTTTAGCAGTTTCTAGAGTATTATAGAAAAACGTGATACTTGATCGTCATAATCGCGTAAACGCAGCAGAATTGTATGCCCGCCTTCATAGCAACGAAGCAATTAGTGAGCAGGGCGTTGAAAATAACGCTAATACAAATACGCACGAGCAGCACGAACACGCGCACACCGCGCATAATTGCCCAAACTGTGGCAAATCCAACTCCCCAATGCTGCCGGAAGATCAAATCGACGAATTCGTAAACATGATGCAAGTGTACGAAGGCGCAATGTACGAAATCAGCACAAAGCTCGAGATTCTCGACAGCGAGTTCCAAGTTCGCTTTTCACACGACCCAATTCACCACATGGAGCGCCGCCTTAAATCAGTCCACTCAATTTTTGAAAAGCTTCAGCGCCGCCATCTCGACATTTCCACGCGCTCCATACGCGACAATCTTTTCGACGTGGCCGGCATTCGCGTCATATGCAATTATTGCGACGACGTGTATTCCGTAGCGCAGTACCTTTCTAAGCAAACCGACATTCAGGTGCTGCAAGTAAAGGATTATATTAAAAATCCTAAGCCTAATGGATACCGCAGTTTGCACGTGATTTACGCCGTGCCTGTGTTCTTGTCGTCGGGCGCGCATTATACGCCGGTTGAGGTGCAATTCCGCACAATTGCAATGGATTATTGGGCTAGTTTGGAGCATGCTTTGCGCTATAAAGCCGGTTTGCCGGACGCTAAGTTGGCCGAGCACTCGCAGACTTTGCTTGATTGCGCGCACAGTTTGCAAAATATTGAGGCGCAAATGCAGGGCATTCACCGCGATATTAACGGCGCTCCTCGAGCTGAAGAAGCCCCAAATAGCAAAGCGTGAGAATCGTTTTAGCAGTCTCGGGATTATAGGTTGTTTTACATCTTAATTGCTCGTTATTCAG
>NQOH01000006.1:37651-43932 GCA_003585735.1 Gardnerella kenyensis | reverse complement strand
GCACTAAAAGAGGACTGAGAAGCTACATTCTTTAAAGATAGGCGAACACACTGAACTCTTTTAACAGCCAGAGCGCACGAAGGACGGGACGTGCGAGGAGAGAAATCCCACAAAACTCGCGCCACACCAAACAAATAGTAATATAAACTATAATATCTAAGATGGTTATCTCATTGAAAGCATGCCGTGTTGAAGGAGCGTGACGTGGCGGAAAATAAGCAAAATCACGTACCGAAAGTGATTTCAATCGTAGGCCCTACAGCTTCCGGCAAAACAAGTCTTGGTATTGCGCTGGCGAAGAAGTTGGCTCAGCGCGGCGTGCGCGCGGAAATCATCAACGCAGATGCGTATCAAATGTACCGGCATATGGATATTGGCACGGCGAAGGCGAGCGCTCAGGAGCAGGCGGAAGTGCCTCATCATTTGCTGGATATTATCGATCCGGAAGAAACAATGACCGTCGCGCGCTTTCAAGATCTTGCGCGAAATTGCATTCGTGAGCTGCAGTCGCGCGGTGTGAGGCCGATTTTAGTTGGCGGTTCGGGATTGTACGCGCGCGCTGCCGTGGATGATATTACTTTTCCGGGCACGGATGAGTCTGTTCGCGCGGCTTTGGAGGAGCGCGAGCGCAAGGAGGGTGCGGGCGCGCTTTTTGCGGAGTTGCAGAGGAAGGATCCGGTTGCGGCGGCTCATATGGATGCGCGCAATCCTCGCCGCACAATTCGCGCGCTTGAAGTGATTGAGCTTACCGGAAAGCCTTATTCTGCAACGCTTCCGCGCTATAAGTATGTGATTGATTGCGTGCAAATTGGTTTGGATTTGCGTCGCGATGATTTGGATAAGCGCGTGAATTTGCGTACGCAGTTGATGTGTGAGCAGGGTTTTGTGGACGAAGTGCGCGCAATTCGCGAGCGTTTGGGGGTTACGGCGGCTCGTGCGCTCGGCTACCAGCAGATTATGGATTATTTGGATGGCGTTTGGAGCGAAGACGAGGCTTTTGAGGATATTGCGCAAAAAACGCGGCGACTTGCGCGCAAGCAGATGGGCTGGTTTGGGCGAGATGCGCGCATTCACTGGCTTGACGCGTTGCGGCCGGATGTTGCGGATGCTGCGCTCGCGCTAGTTGATGCTGCGGATGCGGGGGAGTTTGACGGCGACAGCTCCGACGCAACTGAGCACGCAACTCAGCATCATCTTGGATCCGTGTAGAAAATAGCGAAACTTCGCCAAAAAGCGATAATTCCTTTACACGCGTGTAAAGGAAATAACGATATTTAGCCGAAAAGCGATTAATCCTTTACGTGCGTGTAAAGAAAATAACGATATTTAGCCGAAAAGCGACAGTTACTTTACAGCGTTGTAAAGAAAATGTCGGAATCTCAGTAAAAATTTACTAAATCTCAAGAAATATGAGAATATAAAAGTATGCCTCAAGACTATTCTGTGGTTGTGTTTATAGCGTTCGGCGTGCTTGCGTTATGCGTTGTGCTTGCGCTTATTGTGCTTTCGCTGGATTGGTTTTCGCCGGTTTGGCGCTTTTTGTTGCGCGCGTTTAATAGGATTCGCGGCTCTCGTTACGGCTCTCGTTACGGCTCTCGTTACGGCTCTCGTTACGGCTCTCGTTACAATTCGAAAAATGACGCAAATTACGAAAATGACGACTTGCGCGACGATGCAAATTACGATGCAAATTACGACTCAAGTGACGACGTAAGCGACGACGCTTCACAAGTTTTGGCCATGCTTAATATTCCAACCGTCGTAATCGATGGCGAAAATGACGTAATTCGCGCAAGTTCTGAAGCTTATTTGCTGGGCATTGTTAGTGACGATTCTCTGTGCCAGCCTCGCGTAATTAAAGCTGTTAATTCCGTGCGCGCTTCCGGCGGATTCGAGCGCTTTTCCTTGGTCACGTCCACGCCTAAGCGCTATGCGGCGGCGGATGAGGAATCTCAAGAATCAACTACTGTTTCTAGACCAAATTGGCTTACTGCTACGGTTGGCAGCGTTGGGCGCGGAATGGTTGTGGTGATTATTGAGGACACGAGCGCCGCGCGCCGTTTTGCGCAAACTCGCGACGACTTTATTTCCAACGTTTCGGAGCAGCTAATAAGCTCAACTCGCAGCTTGACGCAACTTACGAATATTTTACAAGATAATCAAGTATCGGCAGAAAAAATTAAGGAAATCGCGCAAATCGCAAATAAATCTTCTAAAAAACTTGAGCATATGCTTGAAGATTTACTTTGGCTTGTTCGCGCGCAAAATCCAATCGATATTTCGTCTGCGAAAGTGCTTTCTATTGCGAATTTGCTTGATTTCGTTCAAAAGCAAGTTTCTTCATTTGCGCAAGATTCTTGCGTGCGCATTATTTTTAAGGCTGATTCGTCCTTGCGTGTGCGCGGAGAAGCTGAGCAGATTCAAGCTGCAATTCGCAAGTTGGTTGAAAATGCGATTACGTATTCGCCAAAAAATTCTACGGTTTCAGTATCTGCTGCGCTTTCTGCTGACGGCCAGTACGTTGTAATTCGCGTGGTGGATCGCGGCGTTGGAATTGATATAAAAGATCAGTCGCGAATTTTCGAGCGATTTTATCGTGCGAATAATCAGAATACTAAAAGTCAGGATGGCGTCGGCTTGGGTCTTGCGATTGCTAAGCATGTGGCGCTTACGCATCGCGGAAATATAACACTTTGGAGTAGGCCGGGGCAGGGAACGACGGTAAGTTTTGCGCTGCCTAATTTACTTACCTAATCGGCGATAATCCCACCGATCAAAATGCTCCCAAATTAAAAGCAGAACGCCAATAGTCGCACCGCTTGCGCAAATTAGCGCAGGAAACCACGTAGTAATATGCAAAAACGCAATAATAGTCGCAATTAATGTTGCAACAAGCCACGCAACTGTACCTATAGCAAAAATCTTTCGCAAATCAACGCGAAGCGGCTTCGGTGCAGGCTTACGCGCATCTGGATTAACTATAGGTGCAAACTTCATATTTCTAACCATACAACTGACTGAAGTCTAAACACAAAACTTACTGAAGTTCAAGCACAAAACTGCTTGAAGTCTAAACACAAAATTGACTGAAATTCAAGCACAAAACTGCTTATTTGAAGATGTCTGCGTTTCCAACATCCGCGCCACGTTGTACCCTTAATAAAGTAATTCGGCAAACGTAACGATGTTGCTTGTTGCCGTGGTACGTAATTCGAAATCGTTAGAAAGTGATTCGTATGAGACATGCTGCACATGGTGCTACAAAATCAAAGGGGCGTAATGATTCGCCGCTTTCGTTGTTTGTAGCGAAACGTGGTGCACATGGCGCACATGGCGCGCATGGTGTTCGTTCGGTTTCGCAGAGTAACGCACAAATTAGCGCACAAAATTCTTTAGCAGGCGAGCGTTTAGCTGCCATTTCTGCAAGCAATGGTGCTGTTGTAGAGATTCCAGAGGCAGTTTCGCAGCGTTTGCAAGAGCTTATTCCGCAAACTAGGCGCGAACTTCGCTTGTCGAGGCTTGCTAATGATCGTCGTCGTCGCTTGGTTTTCTCCGCTTCGTTGGTTGCAATGGTTGGTGCTGTTGCTACGACCATGTCGCTTGCTAAAGTTAATAGCTTGGATTCGCGCGCTGCTGAAGTTGCGAATGCCATGTCTACTGTGGATGATTCCAACGTTGAGGTGTCTCGTTCTACTCAGCGTGAGCCGCTTAACTCTATGGCTGTAATCGACAATGCTGTAAACGAGTTGGAAAACGATGTGCATGCTGGTTCGGCGAAAGCTAATGCGTATGGCGATGCTGTTAATCAGCCTGGCACTGCTTCTACAACGTCTTCGCAGTCGGATTCGTGGAATCTTGGCGCTGGCTCAAGCTTTAATATCGCGGAAATGTCGCGTTCTGCCGCGGATAATCCTCAAGTTGCATTGTTGATGGATAAAGACGCTGACGTGTTGCCTAAGAACTTTAATCCAAATCATGGAACCGGCGATATTGGCAATGCTTACGAGTTTAGCCAGTGCACTTGGTGGGTGTATGTGCGCCGTCATCAGCTTGGTTTGCCAGTTGGTTCGCATTTTGGTAACGGTGGCATGTGGGCTGATTCCGCTCGTGGGCTTGGTTATTGGGTTGATCGCACTGCTCGTCACGTTGGCGATATTATGGTTTTCCTTCCTGGACAGGCTGGTTCTAGCTCGGTGTACGGCCATGTGGCGGTTGTTGAGAAGATTAATCCGGATGGCTCGGTTGAGACTTCTGAGTCTGGCTCTTCTTTCAACGGCGGGACTTTCTCTCGTAGGTTTGAAGCTAATCAGCTTTCTAACTATCAGTTTATTCACTACTGATATTGTTGCGAATATGCGAATATAGTTGCGTATATTGTAGTTGCGTATATTGTAGTTGCGTATATTGTGGAACATTTGCCGGAAAATTCCCGGCATTTGTAGCTGAATCAGCCATTTTTTGGAACATTTGCCGGAAAATTACTTAGCACTTTCCCCAAAATCCGCAAATCTGCAAAACTACCAGCAATCAATCTAAAATTACGCTACAATAGTAAATACGTTTGCGACGTTTGCGCACGAGTGACGCTGCTGCCACTAGTGCCCGTATGAGGAGGTTGGTGATGATTCCCGAAAAGGCTGTGCTTGTTGGAGTTGATGGTTCTCACGCGAGCTATAAGGCAGTTTGGTGGGCAGCAAATTACGCAAAACATGCCGGTTTGCAATTGCAAATCGTTTGCGCGTATTCTTTGCCGAGCTATGCGGCGGTTTCGTTTGATGCCACTTATACTGCGATTGGTGACGATAATGCGGCTCATCACGATGCGCAAGAAATTCTTTCAAAAGCTAAGGCTGTAGCACTTGAGCAGGGTGTTGACGCAACTACTTTGATTGTTACGGGCGATCCGTCGTCGGTTTTCGTTGAGCTTTCGCGCAATTATCAGCTTATTGTGATTGGTAACCGCGGTAAGGGCGGCTTGGCTGAGCGTTTGCTCGGAACAACTAGCTCTTCTCTTCCTGCTTACGCGTACTGCCCGATTGTGGTTGTGCCTTACACTGACGACGATGGTCAGCGAATTCACTTGAATAATACGATTTCTAGCGTGGCTGTTGGTTCGGATGAATCTAAGTGGGGTCTTAAAGCGCTGGAAATTGCCGCTAATTTGGCGGATAGTTGGAATGCTGAGCTGGATGTTATTTCCGCGGTGCCTAGCGTGCAGGGCGCTGAGGGAGACACGGCAGTTATGGGATCTTATATGGAAGATCTTGAGGAGCGCGTGAAGCCGATTTTGAAGAATTTGCCGAATTTGAAGATTCACCGCACTGTTGTGCCTGGCTCTGCTGTAGATGCGCTGACTCAGGCTAGCTTGAATCATGATCTTGTGGTTGTTGGTTCGCGCGGCCGTGGCGGTTTTACGGGTTTGTTGCTCGGTTCGATTAGCCAGGGTTTGTTGCAGCATTCTTCGAGGCCAGTGTATGTAGTTCCGCGAAAATATGTGGAATATAGCGCGGCTCAGGTTGCGGAGGCTCAAAAGCGCGTTGCGGAGGCGTCTATTGATGATATTTCCGGCGTGCATGAGGTTGATGTGCCGAAGGCTGGTGCGGAAGCTGCTAAGGAGATTGAGCAGACGATTGATCCGCTTCACTAGCGTTTGCTTCGAGCGTTACGAGCGTTACTAGCGTTTTCAAGCACTTTGTTAAGTGCGAAGACGATTTTCGAAAACGATTTTGCTACAAAAACGCCACTGTGTGAGCAGTGGCGTTTTTGCGTTGGTGGAGTCGCGGGGAATTGAACCCCGGTCCGGTGACCGTACCCTCGGTCTTCTACGTGCGTAGTCTGCTGGCCGTGCGGCAGTTTTTCTGCCCCCATGTTATCGCAGACAATTCATGGCGAGCATATCTACAGTAAAAGTCCCTGAATTGCCCTGCAGCCCGGCAATTCAAGCAAGTCTTCTAATGACGTTCAGCACCACTCCGAAGACGTGAGTGGGTGAACGGAGCGGCTGCTCACTGGTTAATCCTGGCGCGAAGCTCAGGCAGCGAGAGCGAACTCAGTGCGATTAGATTTAGCACTTATTCTTTTGCGAAAGGACGTTTACGAGTGGACTTTCGCATTCTCGGCACGCTTCCCCGCGGCGAACAGATCGCCGTCGAAACCGATCGACCCCTTTTGATTTTTCAAACAATCGTTGCGCTAGAGCACATTTGTTGCGCTAAAGCACACGTTTTCACATTGTATCATATTTTTCACACGCGCGACGACCTGCTTGAGTGCAGCACAGC
>NQOH01000006.1:22016-36948 GCA_003585735.1 Gardnerella kenyensis | reverse complement strand
GCAACTCGGAGCGGAAACTCGCTTAGGTTGGAAGTCCAGTGGACTTCCAACGCGAGTTTCGTAGCGAGCGCATAGTTCCTCGTGTTTGTGGACTTGGGTGGTGTTTAAGTACACAAATGCGCGCATAGTTCCTCGTGTTTGTGGACTTGGGTGGTGTTTAAGTACACAAATGCGCGCATAGAGCGCGAGCGTTGGCGTCATTTTGGAACATTTGCCGGAGAATTTCCGGAGTTTGTTGTCGTTTTGACGTTATGTGGAAACATTTGCCGGGGATTTATTGACTTTTGCGTATTTTTTAGGATTGCTGTAAAAATGTGTTATTTTTCACAAAATTTTATTTTTCTTTGTGGGGGTGGGGGTATAGGCGTGGGTGTATTATATACGGTGTGCTTAAATTCTCCGGTTTCGCGTGTCGCGCGTAAGTTTCGCGTGTCGCGCGCAAGCTGTGTGTCAATTTTTATGCATGATTCATATTTGTGCATGCTTATGCAATAAGTTGGTGGTATTACATAAGGCTGATTGACGTTTGTTTATTTTAAGCACATACATTATACTTGTGTGCAGTATGCATGCGTTGAGTGTGGAATATTTATGCGTAATATGCGCTGCTTTGAGATGGATGGATTAAGGAGAATTGATGGTAGATCGTAGTGGTTTGCACGAAAATACGCCAAAGAAAACGCTTCGTAAAGCTCATGCCGTGAAGCGTTCTCGTGCTTTGCGCACTGGTGTTGCAGGTGTGGCAGTCGCTTCGACTTTGGCTATGATGCTTCCGTCGGTTGTGGCTTCTGCGCTGCAGCCTACTCAAAAAGATATTATCGATGCGTCTAGCGTTACGCGAAAAATGGGCAAAGGTAAGCCCGATCAGGACGAATTAAACATGCAGCGTTGGGGCGCTGGCGTGATTAATAAGAACGTTCAAACGCAGAAGTTTGTGGAGCTTGCTCGTCGTGATGCTCAGTTGAAAAAGTTGCGTGAAGCTAATGCGCAAAGTAATAATGAGGATGAGAATTCTCGCAAATCTCAAGCAAATAATCAATCTCAAGAAGCTCAAAAATCTCCGAATAATAGCGAAGATAATGAAGATAATAAGGTTGATGAATCTAAGCAATCTTACGATGGGCATAGTTTTGGGGAGAATCTTGGACCTGCTCCGAGCACCTTTGTGCCTGATTATTATGAGAGATTAGCGAGTAGTAATTCGGCTGATAGTGCCGCTAAGAATTCTGCTGATGATTCTGCTAAAAATTCGGATGATACTGCCGTTAAGAATTCGGCTGATGATTCTGCTGCGATTAAGAAAAGTTCAGTAGAGTCTACAGTTTCTGAGAATCCTACAGTTTCTGAAAATTCGGCTGGTGCTGCAGTAAGTGCGCCTGCGCCAGTGCAGCAAGCGCAGCCAGCAGTAAGGCCAGAGTCGAAGCCGGCTGTGCAGCCAGCTGCAAAGCCAGAATCGACTGTGAAGCCAGAATCAGCGCCAACTGCAAAGCCGGAATCGACGACGACACCACAACCAGCAGACGTAAAGCCAGCTGCAAAGCCAGCTGATACTCCTGCAGCGAAACAACCTGCACAACCTGCACAACCTGCAGACGCAAAACCAGCCGCTAAGCCAGAAGAAGCAAAGCAACCAACAAATGCTGGTGGCGTTAAGCCTGCTGAGGTTAAGTCAGCTGAAAATAAGCAGCCTGTAGCTTCGCAGCCTGTAAATACTGAAAACGCGAAGCCTGCAAGCGAGCAGAATACAAGCGCACAACCTTCAAGCACTCACGCAGAAAATACGAATACAGTAAGCGATGCAAGTACGCCAAGGGGTCGTGTTCGTAGGTCTGTTGAGAGCGGCGATGGTGCTTCCGACGGGAGTAGTGTACCTTCTACAACAACAAATGCAACTGGTGCTCATAATGCGGATCCTGCACATAATGCGCCTACATCTCCTACTACATCTCCTGCGGCTCCTGAAGGTAATGCATCTGTACCATCTGCTCCTGCAACTCCTACAAGTGCAGAATCTAATGCTGGTTCTGGAAATACAGCAAACCCAAGTGTAGGCGGCAATGACAATGCACAGGGCCAAGGTACACAAGGACAAGGTGCAGGCAATGCGCAAGGTGCAGGTACAGGCGCCACAGGTGAAGATAAAAGCGCTACACCTGCAGCTGCTGGCTCAACACCTGCTTCAGAGCCTAGGTCTACTTCGAGCAATAATCCAACGTCTTCACCTACTTCTACACCGGCCGCTGACACACCGGCCGCTGGCACACCGAACACTGGTGCAACAAACACAGCAACTGATCCAAACAGCCAGGTAATTAAGCCGAATACAGATAATCCAACGGCAGACAGCACAGATAAAGCCAACAAACAGGTACAAACTGACAAAAAGCCAAAAGCTACTTACAATTTGAAAATTCGCTATACGATTGGTGGCGCTGCGAATAAGCAGCTTGTGCAGCCGTACGAGCTTACGATTGACAAAGATAAGCTAGACAGTCTTGACGATGCTGATAAGTACGAATACATTGAGCTTCCAAAGTCTGCTGGATACCGCCCGTCCGTATATCATTCTGGTGATTACCAGTACTACGTTAAAAAAGTTGAAGGAGCTAACAGCAAGTTCGTTATTGACGATGGCACGGATGCGGATGCTGTTCGCTACTTGCGTTTAAGCAAGAAGCTGATTACTGATTACGCTGTAAAAGAAAGGCCGGCTGTTGGAGGCAATAACGGCGCTCAAGCTCCGCAAACCTCACAGTCTACAAATCCGCAATCTTCGTCCTCTACGCAGCCAAAAGCAGAAGATGGCATTCAGTACTACGGCGAGTTGAACATCAACTACGCTCCTAAAACAGCTAAGTACTATGTGCGTCACTTGGTGCAGAATCTCAAGGATAAGGATACGTTTGATGAAGCGCCTAATATTGGCAAGCCTATTGTTGTAGAACATAAAACTAAAGACAAGAATGGCAAAGTTACAACAACTAAAGAAGTTATTCACGTTACGGAGATTACTGGCACAGTTGGCTCGAATGTAACAGCTGTTTCAACGTATATTCGAGGCTACGAACCGGAGCACAATCTTATTAGCTCGCCGCTTTCGGATTCTGAAGATGAAAGCGACAAGCTTGTTTTGAACCTTCGCTACTACCGTAAGGCCTATGAAGTTACTTACGATTCTACTGGCGGCACGGATGTTACTGCTCAAAAAGTGTATTATGGCCAGGAAGTGCCTGAGGTTCCAGAACCTACGTATCGTGGTCATCACTTCCTTGGGTGGGAGATAGTACAACCGGGGGATAATACTAATCTCTCGGGGGATAATAATAATCGCTCAAGTGCTTCTAATAGGTCTGTAACTAATGAAGCGCATAACTACATTATGCCAGATCACGATGTTAAGTTCCGCGCAGTTTGGGAAGCTAACAATACTACCAACTACCGCGTGAATGTGTGGGTGCAGAAGGCGGATTTGGTTGATAAAGAGCATCCGAATTCACTTGCAAATTACGACTTTGTTGGTCTTGTTGAGCGCAAGAATGTGCAAACAGACAGTGAAGTTGCGCTTGATAAGATGAATGACGCTGGCGTTGTTGATGATGCTAGTAAGCTTAATGGCGCAGACGAAACTGATTATGTAAAGAACCCAGAGCTTGGCTTAACGAAAGAAGAGCTGCAGGGTACAGAAGCGAATAAATACAAAGACGGCTTAATTGAAAAGTTCAACTGGATGAACGATACGCATGTAACAAACTTGGATGGGTACAATACTGAGAATCCTGGTGATCCGAACAATTATACTGTAAATGCTAATGGCGAAAGAGTTTATAAAGATAAATTCACGCGCTACTTCCATGTGAATAAGGAGCTTACTAAAAAGCTTAACCTTGAGCAACATGATTTTGTGCCGGGTCGCCCAGATTTAGGTAAACGCAGTAAATCGCAGCTTTGCGCGGACGACTTAAACAACACTCTTAACTTAGTTTACAATCGCAAAGAGTACGAGCTTATTTTTGCTAAGCCTAATAACATTGAGGCTGAAATGGGTGGCAATAATGCTGTTATACATAAAAAGAACAGCAAAGGTGAGATGATTAGCTACTGCTACGCTGGTGGCGGTGATTGCTCAGATAAATTAGACAAAGAATCTACTTACACGTATGGTAATAGTTCTAATAAAGTAACTAGTACAGTTGATCATAAGGGTTACCGTGTAAAGGTTCGTTACGGTCAGAGTCTTACTGATTTTTGGCCTAATTCTGATGAAGTAGATTTCATGGATAATAGTGAAAATTCTTCATTAGGTTTTGTTATTGGTGGAAATGCTAAGGGAGGTACCTATGGTCGATATCGTGATACTCCTCCATTCCGTTTAACGAAAGAAGAATTTGTTGATCCAAAATTCCATTGGGTGTATGGCAAGGGAGTAGCTCCGCAGATTAGTGATGACCCTGCAGATAAAAATGCGCCAAAGTATACTGTAAAAGATAATCAGCGCCTACTTATTCTTGATTTCCATGATAATTCTCAACGACGTCAAGCTGCTCCTATACAGGTAATCATTAAAAAACAGAGCATTGCATCTGCAAAAAATGGCGATAAGGATAAAAATATTAAGTATGAGCTTTCTACTGACTCCTATAGTAAGGATGATACTAGTAATGATGGTTATGTGTTTCCTCCGTCTTCTATTGCAGGCTTTGAGTCAAAAATAACTGGTTTTAAACCTGAAAACAGTAATCGTGAAGATGGTGTTAAGGTCGAGCACGTAGATACTGATGATTTCTTTGGCAAAGTACATGATCTTTATGAAGAAGTAACAGGTGAAGAAGCTCCAGAAGATCCTCCAGAAGAAGATAAGGACACTTTTCCTGACCCTGATTATACTTCTGGCGAAGAAGATGAAGATGGAGGAGTTGCTCTTAAAAACTTAAATGATGCTATTGCTGAAAGACTTAAAAAGGATCCAGCATATAAGAAATATTACGAGTTTAAAAAGAAGTATCATCTTGAGTTTCGTCACTACTATGCTGGCGTTGAAGAAAAACTTAAGTTTGGTTCAGACAATATTCCTTCATCACATGGCGACAACTCTTGGATTGAGATTGATTACGACCGCAAGTCGTACGATGTGCAGTTTTATAATGCGGACGGCAATGCTATAAAGGACGGCAGTGACGCTGCTACAGAAAAACTGCCGTTTGAGTATAGCTTGACTAAGCGCGGCAACGATAAATTGACTGATGACGACGACAAAGCCTTGTACTACAACGATGGCGCCGTTAAGTCTTACGATGCTTCTGTAACTAAAGACGATGCCGATAACAAGTCTAAGCAATTCGACGGCAAGTACACATTCAAGCTTAACGGCAAAACTTACTCCATCGTTCGCCCTGATAATTTGCCAGAAGACTACGTGTTTAAAGGATGGGCCGTTGATCAAGCCGGTATTCATCTTATAAATGGCAAGATAAATGACAATAGTGAAGGCGCTGAAGGCGACGGCAAAGCTAAAGGCGAAACTAAAGATTTTACAATGCCAGTCAACGGCATTAAGCTTTACGCTGCGTGGGGTAAGCCAGAAGGTATTAAGCACACTGTGACGCTTAACTACCACATGCCTGAAATTGACGAAAACGGCAAAGAGAAATCTGGAACAAACGTAGTTACGAAACAGCAGTTCGATCACTACTATGTTATTAAGGAAAATAAAGATATAAAGGTTCCAACGCGCAAAGGCTACGACTTCTACGGCTGGGAAATTGACAAGAACGGCACAAAACTTCCGTACGCTTTCGGCAACAAAGTAGTAGAAGACATAACGCTTCATGCAGTGTGGGTTAAGGATACTCGCTACAACGGCACTTTTAAGCACATATTCTTAAAGCCTGGGTACACGTTTGCTGACTATAAGCAGCCTGGTCTTTCCGAATCAGAAAAAGCCGCGATGGTAGATCACATTTCTACTCAAACGGTTTCCGGCTTGCGCGAGCATTTGCGCTACAATGCGGAAGCAGTCTACAGCGACGAAACGCACTTCCCAGATAAGCAGTTCACGAGCTTTGAAGCATCGAGTACGGAGGACCTGAATACTGGCGAGTTTATTTACCAAACTTACAATACGCGCAAGTATAAGGTTCGCTATGTAACTATTGGTAAGGACGGTAAAGAAAAGGATCTTCTTCCAGAAAGCGAAGTCAGCTCTGTAAATCGAAAGTACGACGTAGCATTCTACAAGCCGATTGAAGGCTTTATGCCGGAAACTACGCAGCAGAATATTAAATACGCTACTGACGAGGATGGCAAGCAGACTAGCGAAGATACATTCACATTTGTATATAAAGACGTTCGCGTGCTTAAGCGCCAGGACGATGCTCAGATTCGCCCAACCAACTACACGCGCTACGTGTTCAAAGTTGCTGATGGTCAAGACTCTATGGGCAGCGTTGTTGACTGGCAAGGAAACAATGTAGCTGACGGCTCTGCTCTTGTGTACGACGCAATTAAGGGTACGAAGGCATATCAGATGCCGCTCCCAACAGTAAAAGCGAAGCCTGGATATGAGTTTGATGTCTGGACTTCTAAGATTTATATAGATGATGGACATGGTGGGCAAACAGGTACTGATGGTTTCGACCGTCTGCCAATTCTTTCTGAGTCTCAACCTAATCCGAAGGTTGTTTACACTGTTAAATTCAAGCTAAAAGCTCCTGTTGCAATCGATACTAAGGTTTTGAAGCCAACAGATGCTTTGAGTCTGGATGATAATTCAGCTAAAGAGCTTATAAAGAATGCTGATAAGTATCCAAGTGACGCTAAGTTCAGCTTTGTGACTGGCGAAAAGTTTGACAGCACTCCAGGCTTGCACAAGATTAAAGTGCAAGTGACGCTTGGCAATAACACTGCTGAAACTGAAGTGCTGTACCGCGTGCTGCCAGATTTGGTGTACAAAAGCGATTGGGATAAGTTTAAGACTAGCGACTACGGCAGCAAGAATGCTAACGACTACGTTCCAATTACCTTTACCGGCAAGAATGATGAAGGCAAGCTGATTGGCCACGATAGCGATAATGCTGATACTTCTACTGGCGAAGAAACTACGCTTACTGCGTACGTTTATAAGGGTAAGGATGTTAGAATCCGCGTGCCGCAAGCCTTCGGCAAGGATTACAGCAATAATAACTACCACTACGTGTTCAAGGGTTGGGCGACGAAAGTTGTCGAACCGACTCCTAGTACGCCTTCTACTGGTACTCCTTCTACTGGTACGCCTTCTACTGGTACTCCTTCTTCTAGTACGACGAAGCCAGAGGAGAAGAAGCAAGAGCAGACGTTTGATATAAATTCAAGCGACCGCTACAAGAAAGTGAATTTGCAAGACGGCGTAACTTACCACGCTATTTACAAGCGAATCGACTACTTCTCGAGTTCGTCTGACAACGGAACAGTTCCAGAAGATTCTGTAATTGCAATCTTCAAGCCTGCTCCAAAACGAAAGTGGAAGGACGGCTCAGACGGCCCTAAGGTGTTCTACGTAAAGAAGGGCGCTAATCTTGCTGATACTACAGTAAAAGTTACGGATAGCGATGGTAACACTACCGACGTGAAGGTGTTAGATTTCCTTAAAAGCAAGCTCATCAACCCTACTGACAGCTGGTCTCGAAGCAGCATGATTAATGGCGAAGAAAAAGTAACGCCTATAGACAATGTTTCAGATTGGCATGTCAATGAACCATTCCAAGAGTTCGTGGCAGATCAAAAAGCTTGGACGCAGCCGGAAGTGCATACTGATTACTTGGTTGCTGTGCAAGATAAGCGTGACACGCTTCCGTCGTTAGACAAGTATTTGACAAATCTTGATGCTTTGGAGGAAGAAGCAGAAGCTGTCAAGAAGGATGGAAAGATTGTAAAAGATAAGTATGGAAAGATTGTAAAAGATGTAAAAGTCGAATACGATTTGCCAGAAGGTAAGACGCCAGAAGAATTTGAGACTGAAATGCTTAAGAAGCCTTCTTTGTACACTGTGCCGTTAAAGATTACAGTAAATTACACGGATGGCGCAAAGCCTGAAACATATAAGCGCATTGCTCGTCTTAAGGTGGATTACCAGATGATGTACCCGGAAAGCTTGCCTCCTAAGCCTGGTGCTGGTACTCAACAGCCTGGTTCTGGTACTCAGCAGGGTGATAAAAAACTAGTTATTGGCGAAGCTGATGAGATTAATTTTGTTACAAATAGTGAAAAATACGTTAAGGTAGAGTTTGAGAAACCAAGTGAAGATGAAGGCACTTCTTCAGGCCGTAGTAAATATTATATCTGGAAGGCTAGCGATAAAGAAATTAAGGATAAAACCTATACTAAGGGCGTAAAAGCTCCTCAAGTTACTGGCGCAAAGCACGATAAAAAGAGCTTCCACTACGAGTTTATTGGTTGGGAGATAGTTGGTGATAGCAATACTTCGCCTACTGCATCTACTTCCTCACCTGCACCGTCTGCTTCGCCAATGGTAGCTTTGTATGCATCTACACCTAACACAACAGGTGCTGGTGTAGTAAATCCTGTTGAAACGGGGAATACATCAAAGGATAAGATTTATTACACTAAAGATGATATTGCTAAGATGGCGTTTACTAAAAATACCAAGTTCAGAGCCGCCTTTAGAAAAGTGAATAACGTGTTGGAGCCGGGCACCAATGAGAAGATCCCGGATAATTACGTGCCACATTTGTTCTTACCAGGTTTTGGTAGAAGGTGGACTGACGGCACTTCCAATCCGAAGGTGTTCTACTTTGACCCAGAAAGTAGTAACTATTATAACGATATTAATAATAAAGTTGATAATTTAGGTGTTGAGCTTAAAGGCTTTGGTGGCTGGTCTATTTATGGTGCTGCTGGCAACGAACTCACGGCCACTTCACCTGATTATAGTAAAAAAGAAACCCGCGTATATGTTGCAAAACAGGCGCGTGTTGACGACGTGAACGCCTCGGATATTGTTCTAAGCGTTGGCGACGGCATACCTGGTCCTGATGAGCTTGTGCACGGGAATGATGCTAATTCGAATCCTAATATTGTTGGCGTGCAAGGTGCTGGCGTATACGATATTAACAAAGCAATTACTAAGCCTGGTATTACCACTGTCGTAGTAAACGTTACTCGCACGAATGATAAGAAGGAACAGGTAATAGTTCCTGTTAAGGTACATATTCGTGTGCTTCCAAAAGTTATTGCGGATAAAGATTTGCCAGAAAAAGGTACGAAGGAATATGAATTTATTTCTGAAAACTACACGAAAGTAACGTATGTAGCTGGCGAGGGCGGAACCATGCAGTCGCCAATGCACACATACTGGGTGCGTAATGGCAAAGAGTCTGCAATAAAGGATTATATTCCAGACGTTCTTGCTAACAGAGGTTACATATTCAAGAATTGGGATAAGGTATCTTACTCTAAAAATATTGATACCGTTTATAACAGTTCTGATAACCACAAATCAACTGATGCTGAGCGTGAAGCATTAGCTAAAATTGCTGAACGCTATGGTAGGACGTTCACTGCTAATATAATTCGCAAGTCTAAGAATTCTACATTTGCGGCTATAAAGAATATTCTTGCTGAAGCTATGAATATCAACGATAGGAGCAGGGATGCTCGTGTCGATAGGTTGGCTAGTTTTGCGGAAGCATTTGGAAAGTCATATACAGCAAAAATAATTCGTAATTCACAAAAGTCAAGTATTGAAGCTTTGAAGAATTTGCTTGTGCAAGCTGGTATTACTGACTCCGATATTGCAATGGCATTCCCAGAAACTGAAACCATTATTGTTGCCAACTTCGAGAAGATGAAGCCGATGAAGTTTAAGCTTAGTGGTTCTGCTCGCGAGGGTATTTTCACGAACTTCAGATTGCAAAACATGACTGAAGGTGATGCGAATAACACAACGGTTACAGTAGACGGCGAGCCATTAACTATTAACAAGTTAATTGCTCGAGGCTTAACTTCTGTAAACGGCATTAACGCAATCTGCGATGGTACTGAATGCAAGATTTCCGGCACTCCGAAGATTGTAAACGGAAAGCCAAAAGTTGAGCTAAAGTTTACCACTACCGACAAGTACGGTCGCGAAGCGGAAGTTACTATGGAAATTGATGTTGAGCAAGAAAGCCACTCGGTTCCAACACCAACACCAACTCCAACACCAACTCCAGAGCCTGAACCTGAGCCGGAACCAGATTTCGATTTCGATTTCGATTTCGATCTCGAGCCGGATGCGGAGCCGGATGCTATGCCGGATGACACAGTGCCTTCTACTTTCGTGCCAAGCGCTGCGTCCTACACTGAGCCGGAGCCAGAGCCTAAGACGGAAGAACCTTCTAAGCCGGCACCTAATAATCCAGAACCTACGCTCGCTAAAACTGGTAGTAATGTTGCGCAATCTGCAATACTTGCTGGCTTGTTAGCGTCTGTTGGTTTAGCTGGATTCGCTGGTAAGCATCGCCGCAAGCGCAAAGACAAAGAAAGCTAACTTTCTGCGTCGAGGGTGGTGACTAGAATAACGAAGGTTCCGGTTCACGCTTAGCTATTGGGGCTTTGCGACCCGGGTCGCCCGAATTCCATAGGAGACATTATGAAGCAGGGTATTCATCCCGATTATCACGCAGTGCAGGTTACCTGCTCTTGCGGAGACACTTTCGTAACTCGTTCCACCGCTGATGGCGATCACATGACGGTTGACGTGTGCTCAAAGTGCCACCCATTCTATACCGGCAAGCAGAAGATTCTCGATACCGGCGGCCGCGTGGCTCGCTTCGAGAAGCGCTACGGTAAGAAGACTAAGTAGCTTTTATGACGCCAGCCCTGCTTTCGTGTAACTCGCGGAATCGGGGCTGGCGTTTTATGTGCTAAATTAAATATTTTTAACTTAAGGAATATGATGGCTGAGTCAGTAGATGAACAATTCCCGGCAGCAGTTACCGCGTTAGAAGAATACCGCGATATTGAAAGTCGCATGGGAAGCCCGGAAGTTGCGTCAAACCCGGACGCTATTCGAAAACTCGGCCGCAGGCACGCAGAACTCGGCTCAATCGTAAACGCTTACCTCAACTACAAGCAGCTTTGCGACGACTTCGAAGCCGCAAACGAAATGGCAGGCGACGACCCAGATTTTGCAGAAGAAGCTAAGCGCTTAGAAGAGCAGCTTCCAGCAGCAAAAGAAAAGCTTCGCACTGCACTGATCCCTAGGGATCCGGATGATGCGCGCGATATGATTATGGAAATTAAAGCTGGCACAGGCGGCGAAGAAGCGGCCCTGTTTGCTGGCGATTTATTGCGTATGTACATGCGCTACGCAGAAAAGCGCGGATGGACTACCGTAATCCAAAGCGAAAATTCAACGGAACTTGGCGGCGTAAAAGACGTGCAGCTTGCGATTCGCGCAAAAGGCACGCCTGCTCCAGAAGACGGCGTGTGGGCCAGCATGAAGTATGAGGGTGGCGTGCATCGCGTGCAGCGAATCCCAGTTACGGAATCGCAGGGGCGCATACAAACTTCCGCAGCCGGCGTAATCGTGTTCCCAGAAGCAGACGAAGATGACGACGAAATTGAAATCGATCCGAAAGATTTGAAAATCGACATTTTCATGAGCTCTGGCCCTGGTGGACAGTCCGTTAACACTACTTATTCCGCTGTCCGTATGACGCATATTCCAACCGGCATTGTTGTTAGCATGCAGGATGAAAAGTCGCAGATTCAAAACCGTGCGGCAGCTCTTCGCGTGTTAAAATCGCGCTTGCTTGCCATGAAGCACGAGCAGGAAGCGGCAGAAGCGGCAGATATGCGTCACTCGCAAGTGCGTTCTCTCGACCGTTCTGAGCGAATCCGCACGTACAACTTCCCAGAAAATCGTATTGTGGATCATCGCACGAACTACAAAGCTTACAATCTTGACCAGGTTCTTGACGGCGACTTGCAGCCTGTTATTGACAGCGATATTCAGGCGGATGAAGCTGACCGCTTAGCGCAAGCCAAGTAAGTAAGCCAAGTAAGTCAAGTAAAATTACTGAAATAACCAAACGGTTCTTAAAATGCGCGAACTTTTGCAAAATGCTATTGCGCGTCTTCGTAAAGCAGGCGTGGAGTCTGCGGAATACGACGCTCGTTTGCTGCTGTCTAAAGCTTGCGGCGTAAGCTTAGCTGAGCTGAACAAAGCGCTAATACTTGGCGATTTAACTGATTTTTCGCCCGATTATGCTAGAAAATATAGCGATTTTGTAACTAGGCGTGCGTCGCATGAGCCATTGCAGCATATTGTTGGCCGCGCGCCTTTTCGATACTTAGATTTGCGCGTTGGCAAAGGCGTTTTTGTGCCGCGGCCCGAAACAGAAGTTGTTGTTGAAGCGGGTTTGGATTGGCTTCGAGAATCTGGTATTAGCAAGCCTACGGTGGTCGATTTATGCGCAGGTTCGGGAGCAATCGGATTGTCTGTTGTAACTGAAGTTGCAGACGCGCAAGTATGGGCTGTAGAAAAATCTCCTGAAGCTTTCCAATATTTGCGAAAAAATTTTGAAGAAACTGCAAAGAATTACGAAAATATGCAGATTTCCAGTCGCTATCATGCTGTTCTTGCAGACGCAACCAAAGCGCATGTTCCGGATTTAACTCCGGAACTTGCACAAATTTGCGGCAAAGTAGATTTAGTAATCACGAATCCGCCTTACGTGCCGGAAAATCAGGTGCCGGAACAGGTTGAAGTGCGAGAATATGATCCGCCGCTTGCGCTGTATGGCGGCTCTGCGGACGGCTTAGCTATTCCGGAGCAGATTATGCGCGCGGCTTTTGCGCTGCTTCGCTGCGGGGGAGCGATGGTGATGGAGCACGATATTTCGCAAGGAGATGCGCTTGCGGATTATGCAAAAAACATAGGATTTATCAGCGCAAAAGTCAAAAACGATTTAACAAACAGAGCAAGATTTGTAGTATGCAAAAAAGAGGCTAAAAATGAGTAAAATTTGCAATATCAGCGAAGAATCACTGCAAATGGCAGCGCAAATTATTAACGAAGGCGGCGTAATCGTAGTGCCAACTGACACCGTGTACGGAGTTGCTTGCGATCCGTTCAATGAAGCCGCGGTTGCCAAAATTTACGAGCTTAAGCGCAGGCCGCGCACGAAGGCGCTGCAAATTTTAATGAGCGGAGTGGAAGATTTAGAAAAACTTGGCCTGTATTTGCCGTCTCCGCTGGATATTTTAGGAAAAAAGTTCCTTCCGGGCGGATATTCTCCGATTGCGCGCGCGAAGAAGGATTCGGTTGCTTCAAATCTTGCAACGTTGTGCAAAACGAATGAAACTGATGCGCAAACTCAAGCAACTGAAGCAACTCAAGGCGTGCGCGTGCCGGATTGCCCGGAATTAATGCAAATTTTGCGAGTTACCGGCCCTTTGGCTGCTTCTAGCGCGAATCGCAGTGGTAACGAAAGTGCAGACAGCGTGGAAGAAGCGTTTGCGGCTTTCGGCAACGAAATTCCGCTGTATTTGAACGCAGGTCCAACTCGCTCGCATGTGGCAAGCACAGTAGTTGGCGCGGATTCAAACGACGAAGACGGCATTGTGATTTTGCGCGAAGGTGTGATTTCGGAGCGCGAAATTCGCGAGGCTTTGCGAAAGTAGCGAAAATTGCGAAAGTAGCGAAAATTGCGAAAGTAGCGAAAGTGTTTACTAATTTTTGCTATACTGCCGAATCGTTACAATCAAATAAAGTCAAGCGAATATCAAAAATAGCAGAAAGACATAGCCGATGAGGGTATACCTATTTATTGCAGCAATTGCAGGTGGAGCAACGTGGCTGATTACGCCGCTTGTGCGCCATCTTGCGATCCGCATGGGAGCCGTCGGCAAAGTTCGCGCGCGCGACGTGCACACGATTCCTACTCCTCGCATGGGCGGGGTGGGTATGCTTTTTGGTTTCGCAGTCGCCATGGCTTTCGCAAGTTCAATGCCCTTTATTTCCGGGCTTTTTGCTGGAACTCACCAGCCGTGGGTTGTGCTCGCCGGAGCAGTCATGATATGCCTGCTTGGGGTATGCGACGACATTTGGGATTTAGATTGGATGCTAAAGCTCGCCGGTCAGCTGCTTATAGCCGTGTTCGTTGCGTGGGGAGGGTTGCAAATCGTAACTTTGCCGCTTGGCTCCCTTGTAACGGCATCGCCAAGCGTATCAATCGCAATAACTGCCATACTTATTGTGGCATCAATTAACGCAGTAAATTTTGTAGACGGACTAGACGGCTTGGCTTCCGGAATCGTTGCAATCGGCGGAATCGCCTTCGCAACTTACTCCTACATGCTCGCGCGCACGTCGCCATCCTACGCATCAATGGCAACACTTATTGACGTTGCAATGGTGGGAATGTGTGTCGGCTTTATTTTGCACAATTGGCATCCTGCGAAACTTTTTATGGGCGATTCCGGCTCCATGCTAATCGGATACTTAATTACTTGCGCGTCGATTATTATGACCGGTCATTTGGATCCTTCTGCTGTTCACACGAGTATTTATTTGCCTGTATTTATGCCGATTTTGCTGCCGATTCTTGTGCTGTTTTTGCCGGTTCTCGACATGTGTTTGGCGATTACGCGGCGTGTGGCTAAGGGGCAGTCGCCGATGCATCCGGATCGCATGCACTTGCATCATCGCATGCTGCGCATTGGACATTCCGTGCAAGGCGCGGTGCTGATTTTGTGGGGATGGGCGGCGCTGATTGCGTTTGGCTCTATTATGATTCTGTTCTTTAAAGCTGTGTACGTTTTGATTGGCATGATTATTGCTGCTGCGCTGCTTACGGTGCTAACAATGCTTCCGTACTTGCGCCGCCGCCTGCCCGAGCTTCGCAATTCGTAGTAACTGCTTAGTTTTGTTTTTTGTTTAATGTGGCGCAGC
>NQOH01000006.1:19022-21190 GCA_003585735.1 Gardnerella kenyensis | reverse complement strand
TGGAGGGTTTGGGGTTGTTTGGTGCTCCAAACGTGGGGTAATGTTCTCGCGTTTGGAGGGTTTTGGTGGGTTTGGCGCTCCAAACGTGGGGTAATGTTCTCGCGTTTGGAGTGTGCGTTTCGGCAAACGTCATAGCAAAAACGTATAGTAAGCCTATGGCTACAACTGATATTAACACGGAATCCGTGTATTCTCCTGTTCCACCAATTTTCGAGAAGCTCGGTCTCGCTTACGACGACGTCCTTTTGCTTCCAAACGAAACTGATGTTATTCCGTCCGAAGTGGACACTTCCACTCATCTGACTCGCGAAATTACCATGAAAGTGCCGGCTATTTCGGCAGCTATGGATACTGTTACCGAGTCCGATATGGCTATTGCCATGGCGCGTAACGGTGGTATTGGCGTACTTCACCGCAATCTTTCTATTGATGATCAAGCTGCGCAAGTTGATATTGTTAAGCGCAGCGAGTCGGGTATGATTACCGACCCTCTTACAGTTCATCCAGACGCAACGCTCGCAGATTTAGATAAATTGTGCGGGCGTTTCCATATTTCTGGTTTGCCGGTAGTAGATAGCGAAAATCGTTTAGTTGGTATTATTACCAACCGCGATATGCGTTTCATTGCTTCCGAAGATTACGATCGCTTGAAAGTTAAGGACGTGATGACGCGTGAAAATCTCGTCACTGGTCCTTCAAATATTTCTAAGGAAGATGCTCACCGCTTGCTTGCGGATAACAAGGTTGAAAAGTTACCTTTGGTTGATGCCGAAGGTAAGCTTACAGGCTTGATTACTGTTAAGGACTTCGTTAAGACTGAGCAGTATCCGGATGCTACTAAGGATGATCAGGGTCGCTTGCGTGTGGCTGCTGGCATTGGTTTCCTTGGGGATGCTTGGCAGCGTGCGTGCGCGCTTATGGAAGCTGGAGTTGACGTTCTTGTGGTTGATACCGCAAACGGTGAGGCTCGCTTGGCTCTCGACATGATTCGCCGCATTAAGGCAGATAAAGCCTTCGACGGCGTGCAAATTATTGGCGGAAATATTGCAACTCGCCAAGGCGCACAAGCTATGATTGACGCTGGCGTTGACGCTGTAAAGGTTGGCGTTGGTCCAGGCTCTATTTGCACAACGCGCGTTGTTGCAGGCGTTGGTGTGCCTCAGCTTACAGCAGTTTACGACGCGGCTCAGGCTTGCAAGGCTGCTGGAATTCCATGCATTGCAGACGGTGGTATTCACTATTCCGGCGATATTGCTAAGGCTTTGGTTGCAGGCGCGGACACCGTTATGCTCGGCGGCACTTTAGCTGGCTGCGAGGAAGCTCCAGGCGAAAAGGTTCTTCTTCACGGCAAGCAGTACAAGCTTTACCGCGGCATGGGATCTCTTGGCGCAATGGCTCCTCGTGGTAAGAAGTCTTATTCGAAGGATCGCTACTTCCAGGCAGACGTTACCAGCTCCGACAAGGTGGTTCCAGAAGGCGTTGAAGGCGAAGTGCCATATCGCGGTCCGCTTAACGCTGTGCTTTACCAGCTTCTCGGCGGCTTGCATCAGTCCATGTTCTACGTTGGTGCGCACAATATTAAGGAAATGCAGGAGCGCGGCCGCTTTATTCGCATTACGGATGCTGGCCTTCGCGAATCTCATCCTCACGATATTGTGATGACTGCAGAAGCGCCAAACTACAGCGGTTTCCACAACTAAAGCGCAAGTTGCGCAAGTTGCGCGTATAAATCGCGTATAAATCGCGTATAAATCGCAACTAATTTAAACGGCGAAAAGTTACGCAAGTTCTTCACAACTTGCCTGCTTTTCGTCGTTTTTTGTTTTGACAAGACGGATAAAATTATTATATAGTTAGTGGGATATCCCACTAAAAATGAGGTGATTTTGTGGAAGTAGTGAAAGATTATGACGTTCGTCTTGATAGTAAAAAGCGTGTAACTCTGCGCGGTGCTAAATACCCTTATTACAATGTTAAAGAATGCGATAATGGTTGTATTTTATTAGAGCCTCGTGAGCTTACTGTTCCAAAGAGTATATCTTCTCGAACTCTTAAAAGTATGGATGAAGCAATTCGCAATTTTAAAATTGGCAAAGTCTCTGAACCAGTTGATCTTTCTGACTTCTAGGAGTAAGTAAATGAACTTCAATATTAGAATGGGTACTCCA
>NQOH01000006.1:869-18319 GCA_003585735.1 Gardnerella kenyensis | reverse complement strand
TTATAAGAAATGGGGAAAGTCTCTGAAACTCCTATCTGAAAATCCAAGGCATCCAGGATTGCGCACTCATGATATTGAAGAATTGACAAATAGATATGGTGTTAAAGTCTGGCAATCCTACTTGGAGAATAAAACAAGTAGTGCGATGAGAATGTATTGGGTTTATGGTCCGGATCATATGTCGATAACTATTATCGGTTTAGAACCTCACCCTGAAGATAAGAAAAATGGGGCATATTCTAGAATTTCGCTTTCTGATATGCCAGAGATGTGATTTTAGCGGTTAATAGTCGGTACAAAGATGTAGGCTGATGGGTTCGAAAAAATATTAGGAAAGGAACGAAAATGGCTGAAGCTAAGGAAGATCTTACGTTTACGCCGGAAGAATCGCGCTTAATTTGGATTGATTGCGAGATGACGGGTCTTGATATTTTCCACGACGAATTGTGCGAAGTATCTGTAGTTCCAACTGATTTTAATCTGAAAGTTTTGGACGACGGCATTGATTTAGTGATTAAGCCAAGCGAAGCTGCTGTGGCTCATATGAACGATTTTGTGCGCAATATGCACACTTCTTCTGGACTTGTTGACGAGTGGAATAAGAACGGTTTGCCGTTAGAAGAAGCGCAAAAGCAGGTTGTTGAGTACGTAAAGCGCTTTTTGCCTGCTCGCGGAAAAGCGCATCTTGCTGGAAACTCAGTTGGTTCCGACAAAAAGTTCCTCGACCGCTACATGCCAGATTTAATGGCAAATCTGCACTATCGCGTAATCGACGTAAGCACGCTGAAGGAAATTTCGCGCAGACTTTACCCGGATGTTTACCGCAATAAGCCAGCAAAACACGGTGGCCACCGCGCGCTCGCGGATATTATTGAGTCAATTGACGAACTTCGTTACTATCGTGACATGATGTTCGTTCCAGCTCCAGGCCCAAGCGAAGCACAGGCAAAAGCTGGCGCGCAGCATATTGAAAGCACGAGCTTGCTTCGTGACTACGAGCGTCGCGGAGAGGCACTAGAAGACGTAAATTCCGCGGAAAAGCGCGACTACTAAACGCAATAAACGTATTAAACGTATTAAACGCAATAAACGCAATAAAAGGTACTGCCGATGAAGCAATCCGAAGCCTTAACCATAATCGACGCTGGCGCGAGCGCGTTCATTACCGGCGCTCCGGGTGCAGGTAAAACCTACGTATTAAACGCGGCTATTCGCGAAATGCGAAAGAACGGTTTAAGCGTTGCAGTAACGGCTTCTACCGGAATTGCAGCAACTCACTTAAACGGTCAAACAATTCACTCTTGGAGTGGAGTTGGAGTTGCGAACGCGCTTACGGATACGCTTCTTAAAACAATTAGAGCTAGGCGAGGAAAGCGCATAAAAGCCACGGACGTGCTAGTTCTGGACGAAGTTTCAATGATTCACGCGTGGCTTTTTGACATGGTTGACGAAGTATGCCGGAAGGTGCGCAAAAATCCCGCTCCTTTCGGCGGGCTTCAAGTAGTTATTTCAGGCGACTTTTTCCAACTTCCGCCTGTAAGCACTTCTATGCGAAATCGCGACGTGTTCGAGCCGAGCCAAGAATTTATTGAGTCGCGCGAAAAATATGCTGCTGCCGGCAAAAATCCGGAAGGCTATATTACAGAATCTTTTGCGTGGGATGCTTTAAAACCTACTGTATGTTACTTAACTGAGCAGCATCGTCAGGATGACGGCAAGTTGCTTGAAGTCTTAACGGATATTCGTAGCGGATGCGTAAATGACGACGATAAGCAAGTGCTTTCCAACCGTCTTGGCGAATATCCTCAAGATGGCGAAGTTGCAGTGCATCTTTTCCCAACGAATGCGCAAGCTGACGGATTAAATAATATGCAGCTTGCAGCAATTGATGCAGAGTCTCACGAGTTTGTAGCAACAGAAGCTGGGCCTAAAAATCTTGTTGATCGCTTAAAGAAGAATATGCTTGCTCCGGAGCGTTTAGTTTTAAAGTCTGGGGCTGCTGTGATGGCGTTGCGAAACGATCAGGAAAAGCAGTACGTAAACGGCTCAGTTGGGCGTGTTTTGAGATTTGCGCCTGAATCTAAGGGCGGCTGGCCGATTGTTGAGTTTGAAAATGGCAATATTGTCACTCTTAAGCCTGCTGCGTGGGAGATGACGGACGGAGAAACTGTGCTTGCTAGCGTAAATCAAGTGCCGCTTCGATGCGCGTGGGGAATTACGATTCATAAGTCGCAAGGTATGACGCTTGATGCTGCAGTAATGGATTTGCGTAGAACTTTCGCGCCTGGAATGGGCTATGTGGCGCTTTCTCGCGTGGAAAATCTGAGTGGGCTTTACCTAGAGGGTATTAACGAGCGCGCGTTTAGCGTTTCTGCGGATGCTGTGCTGCTTGATGGGTCCTTGCGTGAGGCTTCAAAGCGTGCGAGTGAGATGCTTGCTAACGACGGTGCAGCTGCTTTCGTAGCAAATAATATAGAAGCAGATTTCGCAAATCAGCAAGAGTTTAGTCTTTTTGAAAATGCTGGAGACAGTGTTGTAGACGAATTTTCTTTCGACGACGAGTTTTAGTGCGGTTTTTTGTGGAACATTTGCGGGAAATTTCCTCGGGTTTGTGGACTTGCGGTATGTGTAAGTCCACAAATGCGCGCATACTTTCTCGGGTTTGTGGACTTGGGTTGGGTGTAAGTCCACAAATGCGCGCGGGTAACGCGCTCGCTTGTTTGTTGATGAGCGTAAACAAGTGTTTATGTCCTCATACGCAAATAGATTGGAACGCATGAATTCCAATGTACTTCGTATGTCTCAGCTGTTCCTTCGTACGCTGCGCGAGGATCCTGCAGACGCGGACGTGACTTCCGCAAAACTTATGCAGCGCGCAGGCTATATTCGCAAATCTGCACCAGGCGTATGGACCTGGCTGCCGCTCGGACTTAAGGTTTTGAACAAAGTTCAGGAAATTATTCGCGATGAAATCAACGGCATCGGCGCGCAGGAAGTTCACTTCCCAGCGCTTCTTCCGCGTGAGCCTTACGAGGCTACTAATCGTTGGGAAGAGTACGGCGACAACATTTTCCGACTTAAGGATCGCCATGAGGCTGACTATCTTCTTGCTCCAACGCACGAAGAAGTTTTCACGCTCCTTGTTAAGGATATGTATTCTTCTTACAAGGATTTGCCTGTTACTTTGTACCAGATTCAAACTAAGTATCGCGACGAATTCCGTCCTCGCGCAGGTCTTATTCGCGGACGCGAGTTTATTATGCAGGATGCTTATTCGTTCTCGATTGACGAAGATGGTTTGAAATCTGCTTACGTTGAAGAGCGCGCCGCTTACGCTCGCATTTTCGACCGTTTGGGCATTAAATACGTGATTGTTCACGCTGTTTCCGGCCCAATGGGCGGCTCTGATTCCGAAGAATTCTTGGCTCCAATGCCAATTGGTGAAGATACTTTTGCGCTCGCACCTTCCGGAAAAGCTTGGAATGTTGAGGCTTTAACAACTCCAGAAGTTGCGGATGTTGACTATTCAGCAACTCCTGCAGCAGAGGCTCTCGAAACTCCAGACGCTAAGACGATTGAAGCTTTGGTTAAGGTTTCTAACGACTTGCATCCTCGCGAAGATGGCCGCGAATGGCAAGCAAGCGATACTTTGAAGAACCTGATTATTGCTGTTAAGCATCCAGCTGATGCTGAAGGCGGCGAGCATGAGGAGCCGTGGCGCGAAATCGTGGCTATTGGTATTCCGGGGGATCGCCAGGTAGATATGAAGCGTCTCGAGGCTCAGTTTGCTCCTGCAGAAATCGAAGAAGCAACTGAGGAAGATTTGAAGTCTCATCCTGAGTTTGTTAAGGGCTACATTGGTTTTAGCGTATTAGGTCCTCAAGCTCTAAAAGATGGCAGCAAGATTGCAAATCCTGTTCGCTACTTGATTGATGCTCACGTTGCAAAGGGAAGCGCCTGGATTACAGGAGCTGACGAAGAAGGAAAGCACGTTTATAACGCTGTTTACGGCCGCGATTTTGAGGCAGACGGCGTTGTTGAGGCGGCTCAAGTTCGCGACGGCGATATGAGCCCAGACGGTTCCGGTCCGTTGAGCTTCGAACGCGGTGTGGAAATCGGTCAGGTGTTCCAGCTTGGTTTGAAGTATTCTAAGGCTTTGGGCTTAAGTGTTCTTAACGAAAACGGCAAGGCTGTGCCAGTTTGGATGGGCTGCTACGGTATTGGCGTTAGCCGCGTGATTGCGTGCCTTGCAGAAACGCATCACGACGACGCTGGTCTCGCATGGCCAATGGCTATTGCTCCAGCTCAAGTTCACGTGGTTGCAACTGGCAAAGATCAGGTTGCTTTCGACGCTGCAGAAAAACTTGTTGAGGAACTTAGCAAGCAGGGCATTGAAGTAATCTTCGACGATCGTCCAAAGGTTTCTCCAGGCGTAAAGTTCAAGGATGCTGAGCTTGTTGGTGTGCCTCTGATTGCAGTTGCCGGTCGAGATACTGTGAACAACGGCACGATTGAAATCCGCGATCGCAACGGCTCAAACGTTGAAGCAGTCCCAGTTGACGAAGCTGCAAGCCGCATCGCTGAGCGTGTAAACGCTTTGCTTGCGTAACGCTTTTATAAATCGCAATTCGCCGCCAAGAATATTACTATTCGTGTGCGCGACGACCTGCTTGAGCGCAGCATTGCGCGCGCGAAAGCAACTCGGAGCGGAAACTCGCTTAAGTTGGAAGTCCGGGGGACTTCCAACGCGAGTTTCGTAGCGAGCGCGTTATTTGCGCGAGCGTCCCGCGCTCAGTGCGAAAAATCTCAAATCTCCACCACACTAAGAGCAAAATATTTGTGCGTTTTTTTTTCTTAGATGCTGGCATCACCTCCGTATTCGTCGTCCGTATCGTTTGAATCACTCTCAGTATGTTCTGTTTGTGATTGATTACTATTTTTTGCGCGCTCATTTTTAGCGGAATCAGCATTTCGCTTTGTAAATTGCGTAGTTCCACGATTTAAATCATGCCCAATAGCAGAAGCTTCCAAAATTATGCGATTATAATCATTCCCGTCTTTCGTCCAATTTTCGGTACTTAAATTGCCGTATACCATAATCGCATCGCCTTTATGCACACTTTTTAACACGTTTGAAGCCAATGTGCGATACGCTTTTACTGTCATCCAAGTAGTAGGGCGATCATGCCATTGCTGCTCGTCGTTTCGGTAATAAGATTGCGTGCTTGCAATTCGAAGAGAGCATGCCGGAGAGTTTTCGTTACGACCAAAACTCACTGGTTCTGCGCCTACATATCCGTTTATTGTTACGGTTGACTGTTGTTGTGCCATTTTCTATCCTTTCACAAATTGGACTGCAGCCATTTCAGCCCCGAAATCAGAGCCACCATTGCCCCTGAGCTTCGCAGCCGCGAGGAAATGCCGCAGTAGTATCAACTATGAACTCAACGCAACTTTTTTGCCAGAAAATTCTTCCATTGTGGTTAAAACCTATGTTTTATCCACAATATGTAAAAACTGTTGATTATTAAATAAAACTGTTGTAATGATGCGTGACGCTATCTGTATTTATCAATAATTCCTTATAGCAAGGTATTATTAAGCAGTCGTATTGTGAAAAGAAATGCTTTTAGAGTAGTGAAGAAGAGATTTATTATGCAAAAGAATTCGCGAAGTATAGTATGTGTGGTTATTGTAACGGCGTTTTTGTGCGGTTTATCGTGCGCATTTTTGCATACTTCTTTGCATAACTTTTCGCATAATTTTTCACATACTTATTCACAAGCTAATTCAGTATCTTCAAATTTTAGCTACAAAAATCCTATTAAAAATCGTATTAAAAAACCTATTCTTCCGCAAAAAAATACAGCGGTTCGCACTTCTTGGATTAAGTCGGATAGCATTGCAAGTTACGTTATGTCGGAGATAAGAAACGCTAGGTCGCGACTTTACGATGATCGAAGCATGTATTTTGAGGGTGTTCCTTTGCAAGATTATGTGCGACGTTTTGGGCTTACGAAACAAGCGTATGTGAATAATATTCAATACGATTCGGAAAATGAAGAGGATGCGTATCGCCGTGCGCAAGAAACGGCTCAGCATGGTAAACTTGGTCATTTTGCTCCAGATGGCGTGAGTGATCCTAATTACTCAGGTCGTAAAGCTTGGGGTGAAAATTTAAGTTGGGGTCTTGATTTCTATGGCTCTATGAAAGGCTGGATTGGCGACGAGGAAGCTCCGTTGCGTTCTGCTCGCGGATACTTTACTGAAGAAGACAGCCATTTGTATCAAATTTTGAATCCAAGTAATTTGTCTTTTGCTTACGGAGAAGCTCCAGGCGGTCCATATGGAATTGTTGGCGTGATGACTTTGTCGGAGTATCACGGAAATATCGACTATTCTGTTGGAAAGATTGGCTATTCTGGACCTTCTGAGGAAGAAAAGCGTCGTGCTGCAGAAGAAGAGGAAGCGCGAAAGAAGAAGGAAGAAGAGGAGCGTAAGGCTCGCGAAGAAGAGGAAGAAAAGCTTCGTCTGGCGCGTAAAGCTCATAAAGCGCATAATAAGCATCACAAAGTTGTTAAAGCCTTGAAAAAAGTTAAGGCGTTTAATTGGGCTTTGGCGGCTACTATTGCGACTGTTGCGATTGTTGTGATTGCGGCGGTAGCATGCGGTATTTGGTACTTCTTGTTGCGTAAGAAGAAGCGAGTTGAGCTTGAATCTTCGGAAGATATTGCAAAAGAAGCTTCTGAAGAAAAGTCTGAAGAAAAGTCTGAAGAAAAGTCGGAGGATACTTCTGAAGATACTTCTGAAAAACTTTCCGAAGAAAATACCGCAGAAACTTCTGAAGATAGTACCGAAGATAGTACCGAAGAATAAAAAGTTTATACAAAATAAGCCTGCAAACGTTTAAATAAAACGCGTGCAGGCTTTATTTATATGCAATTTATATGCTGTTACCGCATCTTACCAAATGTGTACTCGCTCAGCAGGGTCGAGCCACATTTCGTCGCCTTCTTTAACGCCGAAAGCATCGTAGAACAAGTCCACGTTTCGAGCAATTCCGTTAGTGCGGCATTCGGCTGGGGAGTGCGGGTCGATTTGAAGCAGCTGCTCCGCAATCTCGTTACGAGCTTTGGAACGCCATACCAACGCGTAGCTTAAGAAGAATCGTTGCAAAGCAGTGAAACCGTCTACTTCAGGAGCGTTACGCAAAGTTTCGCGAATTGCGTCGTCGCTTCCGTCAATCTCTTGTACTTTGCTCTTTTGCAAAGCAAAAGCGTAAGCTTTAAGCGCAATAGTTACGCCGCTTAAATCGCCAATATTTTCGCCGATTGTTAAAGCGCCGTTTACGTGAGGCATTGCGTCTTGCTCAGCTTTGCTCTTTAAGTGAGAGTATTTAACAATAAGTTGCGTTGGCGTAAAAGCATTGTATTGCTCAATAAGCTTTTTAGTGCGCTCAGCAAAGTTGGCTTTATCTTCTTCAGTCCACCAATTGTTAAGCATGCCGTCGCCGTCGTATTCGCAACCTTGGTCGTCAAAACCGTGGCCGATTTCGTGGCCAATCACTGCACCAATAGCGCCGTAATTTGCTGCGTCTGGAGCGCTCGGGTTAAAGAATGGTGGTTGCAAAATTGCAGCTGGGAACACGATTACGTTAAGCAACGGATCGTAGTAAGCGTTCACAGTTTGCGGAGTCATCTGCCATTCTTCGCGATCCACAGGCTTTCCAGCTTTCGCAGTATTCTTACCAAAGCCAAATCGAGAAACTTCGCGCATATTCTCAACTAAACCAGCGTCTTCCTTAACATTTAACGCAGAATAGTCAACCCAATGATTCGTGTAACCAATATTCGGCTCAAACTTGCTAAGCTTTTCCAAAGCCTTCGCTTTAGTCTCCTCGCCAAGCCAGCTGCTGTGCGAAATCGACTCGCGATAAGCGTTAATAAGATTGTTAACTAATTCTTGCATATACTTTTTAGAAGACTCAGGGAAGTGCAAGCGCACGTATTCTAAGCCAACTTCTTCGCCGCAAGAATCGTCAACAACTCCTACTGCGCGCTTCCAACGGTCGCGCTGCTTGGTGGCACCAGAAAGCACTTTGCCGTAGAAGTCGAATCGCGCTTGTGCAAAATCTTCACTAAGTAAGCTTGCCCAGCTCAAAATCACATGCACGCGCGTCCAAAGCTTTAAATCTTCTAAGTCGGATTCTTGCCAAATCTTATTCAAACCTTCCATAAAGCTTGGCTCGTGAACTACGACTTTGTTAAAAGCTTCACGAAGGTTAATTGGCTGAAGCTTTGCTTCTTCGCAATTATCGTACGCTTTTTGAGTAGCGTCTAAGAAAGCGTCGAGATTAAGCGCTTCAAGAGTTTTTGCCAAATCAGCATAATCGCAAGGATTATAGGTTTTTTGAGAATCGCGAGTTGCTACGTTATCCCAATGGTGCTTCGCGATTTTAGTTTCAACATTCAAGAAACGCTCGGCTTGCGCTTGTGTAGTAGTTGCGTCTCCGTAGCCTGCTAAGCGCAGCAAAGAAGCTACCATTTTTACGTATTCATCGCGAATTGGAGCGTAATTGTCTTCACGATAGTATGCTTCGTCTGGCAAGCCCAATCCCGACTGCTCAATATGCATAATATTCGTCTTAGGATCCTTAGGGTCTCCGTAAACGCCAAAATAGAACATTGCATCCGGTCCGCCGTAAGGGTTAAGCGTTCCGAGAGTGCGAACCAAATCTTCCTTGCTGCAAGCTTTATCTACAGCGTCTAAATCGCTTTTAATTGGCGTAATTCCAGCTTTTTCAATAGCTGCAGTATCCAAATAGTTACGGTATAAAGCTTGAGATTTTTTAGCTGAGCAATCTTCGCTTTCTAAAATATCTCGAATTTGCTTTTCTGCATCTTCTGCAAGCTTGTGGAAAGCGCCGAACATTGGCTTGTCGTCTGGAAGAGTGTAAGTGTCAATCCAAGGGCCGTTTACGTAACGGAACAAGTCGTCTTGTGGACGAGTAACTGACGAGAAGGAGGCAGGGTCGAAATCTACAGCAGAAATTTCTTTCTGCGATTCCTTATTATTATTTTCATTGTTATTAAGCATGAACTTAGCTTACAAGTATTAAGCGACACTATTAGTTAGTATTTGCGACTTATTTTCGCAATATTTTCGCAATATTTTCGCCATATTTTGCGCTATTTTCGTGCCTGCGCGTTAGTCTTAAAGCATGATTGAACTGAAAACTCCAGCTGAAATTGAAGCGATGAAACCTGCAGGTCGCTTCGTAGGTAGTATTCTTAAAGATTTGAAAGCAATGACCAAAGTTGGTACGAATCTTCTTGAAATTGATGACTTCGTTCGCCAGCGTATTGTGAGCCGTAAAGGTGCGTCTTCTTGCTATGTTGACTATGCTCCTGATTTTGGAACTGGTCCTTTTGCGCACTACATTTGCACTTCCGTAAACGATGCCGTGCTTCACGGTGTTCCTTACGATTACAACCTTAAGGACGGCGATTTGCTAACTCTTGATTTGGCGATTAACGTTGACGGATGGGTTGGTGATTCTGCTATTAGTTTCGTGGTTGGAGAGCATGCTGATCCTGAGGATTTGCGCTTAATTAAGTGCACTGAGGAAGCGCTCGAGGCTGGTATTAATATGGCTCAGCCTGGCAACCGTCTTGGCGATATTTCTGCAGCTGTTGGTTGCGTTGCTCACGAGTATGGTTACAGCGTAAATCTTGAGTTTGGCGGCCACGGAGTTGGCCATATTATGCATGGCGATCCGCACGTTCCTAACGATGGCACTGCTCACCACGGCTACAAGCTTCGCCCAGGCTTGGTTATTGCAATTGAGCCATGGTTCTTAAAGACTACTGACGAGATTTACCAGGATCCAAAAGATGGTTGGACTCTTCGCTCTTCCGATGGTTCTCGCGGTGCTCACAGCGAGCATACGATTGCAATTACTGAGAATGGTCCTGAAATTTTGACCGTACGCTAAACTTATAAATAGTTGATTTTGTAAGTATTTTGCGAGTAGTAATTGCGTAAAACAGGTATATAAAGAGGTACTTTAAGTAAATGGCGGAATTTGATTTTGCACAGGCGCTACGCGATGTTGAATCAAAGTATGCTTCGATTGAGAAGGCTTTAGACGTCGATTCGTTGAAGGCTACGATTGCTGATTTAGAAAAGCAGGCTGCAGAGCCTGGGCTTTGGGATGATTCTGAGCATGCTCAGCAGGTTACGAGTAAGCTTTCCGCAGCTCAGTCTCAGTTGAAGCGTTTGCAAGCTGTAGATCAGCGCATTGAGGATACTAAGACTTTAATTGAGCTTGGCCAAGAAGAAGGCGATGCTGATTCTATGAGTGAGGCTCAAGAAGAGCTTGGCTCTATTGCTCACGAGTTGGACGATATGGAAGTTCAGACTCTTCTTGACGGCGAGTATGACGCTCGTTCTGCAGTTGTTACGATTCGTTCTGGTGCTGGCGGCGTTGATGCTGCTGATTTTGCGCAAATGCTTCTTCGTATGTATTTGCGTTGGGCTGAGCGAAACGGCTACAAAACTAAGATGATGGACACATCTTATGCAGAAGAAGCTGGTATTAAATCTGCAACTTTCCAAGTGGATGCTCCTTACGCGTATGGTCGCCTTTCTGTAGAAGGTGGCACGCACAGAATGGTTCGTATTTCGCCATTTGACAATCAAGGCCGTCGACAGACTGGCTTTAGCGCAGTGGAAGTAATTCCTTTGGTTGAAGCTACGGATCATATTGATATTCCAGATTCCGACATTCGTGTGGATACTTTCCAAGCTTCAGGCCCGGGTGGTCAGGGTGTGAACACTACGTATTCTGCTGTTCGTATTACGCATTTGCCAACCGGCTTAGTTGTTTCTATGCAAGATGAGCGCAGTCAGATTCAAAACCGCGCTGCTGCAATGGCTGTTTTGCAGTCGCGTTTGCTTGTGCTTAAGCACGCTGAGGAAGCTGCTAAAAAGAAGGAGCTTGCTGGAGATATTAAGGCAAGTTGGGGAGACCAAATGCGTTCCTACGTGCTTCACCCGTATCAAATGGTGAAGGATTTGCGCACTGGCTACGAAACTTCGCAAACTCAAGCTGTTTTTGATGGCGATATTGACGGTTTTATTGAAGCTGGTATTCGCTGGAGGCATGAGCAGCGAGTTGAGGCTCAAAAAGAAGCTGAGGCGGAAGTTTAAAAAGTAAGATAACTCTTAAGTAATCTTAAAAAGTAAATATTAAATAAATCCTCTGGAAGGAAACAGAAAAACAATGTCGCTGATTTCATTAGAGCATGTGTCGAAAATATATCCGCGAGGCACACGGCCAGCATTGGATAATGTATCATTGCAAGTTAATCGCGGCGATTTTGTGTTTCTTGTTGGCGCTTCCGGATCTGGAAAAACTACATTGTTGAGTTTGTTGCTTCGCGAAGAAGAAGCAAATGGTGGCGAAATTCACGTTGCTGGTAACGATTTGCGTAGGCTTTCTAACCGTCAGGTGCCGCAGTATCGCAGATCTCTTGGATTTATTTTCCAGGATTATAAGTTACTTAATAACAAAACTGTGTACCAAAATGTTGCTTTTGCGTTGGAAGTGATTGGTACAAGCAGGGCGACTATTCGTTCGCTTGTGCCGCGCGTTTTGGAAACAGTTGGTTTAACTGGCAAAGAGCATAATTATCCTCATGAGCTTTCTGGCGGTGAAGCTCAGCGTGTTGCTATTGCTCGTGCGTACGTTAACCATCCGCAAATTCTTCTTGCTGATGAGCCTACTGGTAACTTGGATCCTACAACTTCTCTTGGAATTATGGAAGTTTTGGATGCTATTAACAGAACTGGCACAACTATTGTTATGGCTACGCATAATGAGGAAATCGTGAACTCAATGCGTAAGCGCGTGGTTGAACTTCATGCTGGAAAGATTGTGCGAGATGAGCGCGAAGGTTCTTACGATTCTGCGCTTTATTTCCCGGATTCTGACGTTGAACAAAAGTCTAAAGCTCAACAAAGTGTTGAAAATGCAAATAATCAAAATGCTGATTCTGCTTTGTCTGAATCTTCTGAGCTTGAGCATACTGAACGTCATAGGAGACTTTCTAAAAAAGCTCAGCGTGCAGCGCAAGCTCGCGAAGCAGTTGATATGGTAACGAAGTCTTTGCAAAGTGACAGTGCTGCTAACGATGGCATTGCTAGACTCGCTCAATCCGTGCATTCGGGTCGAACTGGTAGATACGGCGAAGTGTTCCAGTCTTTGGAAACAACTATGACGTGGGGTCGTGGACTTGTTTCTGCTACTTCGGAAGATTCGGTTGATTCGGTTGATTCGATTGATTCAGACGATAATGTTGCTTTGGAAGATGCTTCTGTTTCGAAAGATTCTAAAGATTTAGAAAATCTTGAAGTTAATGAAACTACTAATGAAGCTGAAAATGCTGAAGCTGAGAATGCAGATTCTGAAAATTATGTAGCTGAAAATAATGCGGATACCGAAAATAATTCGGAAGATGATGCTAATAAATCTGAAGAAATAGCAGAAAATGCAGAGAATACAGAAAATTCTGAATCTGAAGAGAATGCAGAATCAGATGAAAATGCAAATAATGTAGAATCTGCAGAATCTGAAGAATCCGCTGAATCTGAAGAAAATGCAGAAAATAATCATGCATCCTCAATTTCCGCAATGCCTCCGGCTCCTCCTAAGCCGCCAATTTTCGCTTCAAATAATCATAGCGACGATAAAAATTCAAATGAAGGAGTGAAATAATGCGTTTGCGATTTATTTTTTCCGAAACTTGCATTAGTTTACGCCGTAACGTTTCTATGATTCTTTCAGTAATGCTAGTAACGTTCATTTCATTCCTCTTTATTGGCGCATCCGTGCTTATGCAAGCGCAGATTACTAAAGCAAAAGGTGACTGGTACGACAAAGTGGAAGTAGTTGCGTGGCTTTGCCCGGATGGCACAAGCCAAGCGCCTTCATGCGCTTCTGGTAAAGCGCCAACTAACTCTGAAATCGTTAAATTAGAGCATATTATTTACCAAGAGCTTGGAGACGATGTTTCAAATATTACTTACGTAAGTCGTAACGAGTTCTACAAAAATACTTTCTTAAAACAGTATCCTAATGGAATGTATCAAGGCCGTACGCTAACTGCCGCAGATATGCAGGATTCGCTTCGATTAAAGCTTACGAATCCTATGAAATACCAAGTGGTTTCGGAAGTTCTTTCAGGCCGCGACGGTGTGGAAGAAGTTGTTGATCAGCGTCAAATATTTGACCCAGTTTTCAGCGTGCTTAATAGAGCTACAGTAGTTACGATTGTGCTTGCTGCGGTTATGGTAGTGGTTGCAATCATGCTTACCGGAACTACAATTCGCATGTCGGCAGCAAGTAGGCGTCAAGAAACAGAAATTATGCGTTTAGTTGGCGCGTCTAACTGGACTATTCGAATGCCGTTTATTCTCGAAGGAGCTTTTGCTTCATTTGCAGGATCTTTACTTGCAGGCGGTGCTTTAAGCTTAGTTGTTAAGTTCTTCGTAACAGATTGGCTTGCGCAAAATGTGCGTTGGATGCCGTTTGTGACGCAATCAACAGTTTGGTTGTGCGTGCCAATGCTTGTTGCTGGTGCTGTAGTGTTATCCGTAATCGCTTCTGCAATTGCTTTAAGACGCTACTTAAAGGCTTAAATTTTTAGTATTAATTTAGTTAAATGAATAATAAAGGAATACTAAGGTAATATTAAAAAGTAGTAATAAATTTAGTAATAAAAGTAAGATTCATAACAATAGCTCGCGTGATTCCTTGTGTCACGCTATAATTCGCATTAGTTATGTGGAAAGGGAAGTGATATGAGCGAGGATCGACGTAGCATGCTTGCCATTCGACGCACTCATATAATAGTGAGCTTAATTGTTGCTTTTTCAATGCTTGTTGCAGGTACTGTTGGGGCGCTGATAACTGTTTCTACAGCTAACGCAGTTAGTATGAAAGAATACAGGCAGAAAATAAAGCATAGCGAAACTTTAAAACGTAAACTTGCAGGTGTTAATAAGCAGCTTGCAAACAAAATTCTTGAATTAAACGATTTAACTGAGCATCAAATTCCAAATCAAGTACGTGCAGCTCAGCAAGCAGACGATCAAGCTTCTCAAGCGCGAAGCCTTGTTGAATCAACACAACAACGTTTGCAATCTGCTCAAAAAGATAAGCAAGATTTGGAAGAAAAAATTAAAAAAACAGGTATCGATTTTGACGATGCAAAAGCCGCTGTAGCACAGATTGCGCGTAAAAGCTTCCACGGATCTCAAGCATCCGATGTAATGGATATTGTTATGAAGTCAACAACTACAGAACAGTTTGTTGGCAAATTGCAATCCGAAGCTGCTGTTGCTAGAAGTGAAGCGAATGCTGCTAACGATGCTGCTGTAAAACTCAATACTTCTATGAATCGTCGCCAACGTTTGGCTGCTATTGAGGAAGAAATTGCTAAACTAAAGCAGCAAGCAGATATTCAATCTCAAAGCGCACAAGCTGCAGCTAAAGCTGCTAACGACAAGCGTCAAGCTTTACAAGACTTGCGTAACCAAGGCGAAAACATTCGCAAGCAACTTGAATCTCAAAAGAGTGAATTAACTTCGCAAACTGCGCGTGAAGCTGCAGAAATTATTGCAATGAAGTCAGCAATCGACGCTCAAGCTCGCGCTCTTGCAAATAAAGCTGTTGCACGAGCGGATCCTAGAGCTGGAAACCGTCAGCAAGTAAACGGTGGAAATTCTTATTCTAGAGTTGAACTTCCTCCAATGAAATTATCTAACGGAGCAGCTAACGGCATGAGCTATGAGGTTCCAGGTAATTGCGCCGAAGGATCCGGCAACTGCTATGGCCATAATACTGGAAATACTGCTGGCGGATCTGCGTATCCTCCTCGCCAATGCACTTTGTGGGCATATTTGAGGCGCTCGCAGCTGGGTCTTCCAGTTGGCTCGTTTATGGGCAATGGTGCAGATTGGGCAAATACTGCAAGGCGTTTGGGGTATCTTGTGAATCGTACTCCACACGTTGGCGCTGTGATGGTGTTTGCTAGGGGTCAGCGCGTGAATAATTGGAACGCAAGCGCTCAATATGGTCATGTTGCTGTTGTTGAGCGTGTAAATTCGGACGGCTCCGTGCTTGTTTCCGAAGGCGGAACTGGTTTCTCAACGTTCCCTGCTTATGAAACTATTCAAAATTCCGCAAACTACGAGTACGTACACTACTAATTTGCTAACTCGCACACTTGCCATAAAATAGTAATGTTTTATGGCAAGTTTCGTTTTTAAGTGATGCGTATTGGAGAGGATTTATGGCGAATAAACCTGCACAAGATGGTACAGTTACGGTAGCTCAAAATCGTAAAGCGCATCATGACTACGTTATTGAAGATTGCTACGAGGCTGGTTTGGCTCTTACTGGAACGGAAGTTAAGTCTTTGCGCGAGGGGCGCGCGTCTTTAGCTGAATCTTTCGTAAGTATTGATCGACGTGGTGAAATGTGGCTTGAGGGAGCTAATATTCCTGAATATTTAAATGGCACGTGGAATAATCACGCTCCTAAACGCAAGCGTAAGCTTCTTCTGCACGCTATTCAAATTGCTAAACTTTCTAGGCAAACTGAAGCAAAAGGATATACTGTAGTTCCGTTGCGCTTGTATTTTAAAGGAAGTTACGTAAAAGTCGAAATTGCTTTAGCTCGAGGTAAAAAAGAGTTTGATAAGCGTCAAGCTTTGCGCGAGGAGCAGGATAAGCGCGAAGCTTTGCGCGAAATGCGTTACAGAAACTTGCGTTCTAGAAGTATTGACTAAAAAGCAAAAACGCGACACGCCGTATAATATACAATATTGAGAATAATATACAGTACTTATTTATAAAAAGTGCAAATATTACGCAAATATGCTGTATGAGTATTTCGCTATATTCAATAATCTGCATAAAGTGCTGTTGAAATAGTAGGGATGTCATGTATAGTTATACACATCAATGCAAATTATTGTTTTTGAATACTTAAATTAGGAGAAGAAAAAATGTTTAAGTCACTCAAGTCAATTAACTCACTTAATGCTATTAAATCAACTGCTGCTGTTGCTTCATTAGCATTGCTTGCAACTCTTGCAGCTTGCGGACCTGCCGATTCCCAGCAGAACGCTGATCCGGATGTTGCTCGCAGCTACGACGTGAGCCACGTTCAAAAAGACGATGCAATTGCAGCTTTAGTGCCAGAAAAAGTTGCAAAAACTGGCGAATTAACGGTTGGCGTAAATGTTAGCTACGCTCCTGCAGAATTCTTTGCTGCTGACGGCAAAACTCCAGTAGGTTATGAAATCGACTTTTCTAAAGCACTTGCGAAGGTTATGGGCTTGAATGCAAAGATTATGCACGCACAGTTCGATTCGATTATTCCAGCAATCGGAAGCAAGTATAACGTTGGTATTTCTGGCTTTACTGTAAACGCAGAGCGCATGAAGTCCGTGGATTTCGTAACTTACGCAAATGCTGGCTTGTCTTTTGAAGTGCGCAAGGGAAACCCAACTAAGGTAGACACAAAGAATCTTTGCGGCAAAAAGGTAACGTTAGAAACCGGCACAGTCGGCGAACCAATTATGGAAGAAGCCAAAAAGCAGTGCGCTGCAAATAACGATAAGCCACTTGAAATCATGAGCTTCAAAGAGCAGACTGATGCAACTACCGCACTTCTTTCCGGACGAGCAGACGTTATGTATGCAGATACTCCTGTAGCTGGTTATGCTGCAGTTAAGAATCCTGGAAAGCTTGAGATTATTGGAGAAAGCCAGGACGCTGAGCCTATGGGTGCTGCAGTTAAGAAGGGTGATGCCGCAATGCTTAAGGCTGTTAAAGCTGGTATCGATAAGCTTATGAAGTCCGGAATTTACAAGGATATTCTAAAGAAGTGGGGCGTTGAGGACGTTGCTATTAAGCAAGCTGTAGTTAATCCAAAGCTTTAATCTTGCTTAAAACGCTTCTTAAATTGAGTAGCCTTATCTAGCTTTTTATATGCAAATTTACTGTTTATGGCATTACGGCATTAAATGGTAAATTTGCATTACTTTATAAATATTCAAATAAACGCAATTTATAAACGCAACTTGTAAACGCAGTTTGTAAATGTAATTTATAAACGCAATTTGTACACGCAACTTTCAGGGAGAATAAGTTGAATTCTACAATCGCACATTCTTCAAAAACTAACGCTAATGCAGCTCAATCCGAGCGCATTTTGCCTGTTAAAAAGCCGGGGCCTATTGTTGCAGGAGTAATCGTAGCAATAGTCACACTTTCGCTTATTTACGGAATTGTTACTAACCCTCGCTTTGAGTGGGACGTAGTTGGCGTATATCTTATTAGTAATAATGTTCTTGCTGGAATCGGTTGGACGCTACTGT
>NQOH01000006.1:0-175 GCA_003585735.1 Gardnerella kenyensis | reverse complement strand
GCTTGCTATGGTTATTGCGATTGTGTTGGCTGTTGGTTTGGCGATGATGCGTAAGAGTGTTAATCCGGTTTTGCGTGGTGTGAGTTGGTTCTTTATTTGGTTTTTCCGTGGCACTCCTGTTTATACGCAGCTTGTGTTTTGGGGTATGTTTGCTGTTCTTGTGCCGAAGATTAGT
>NQOH01000008.1:73997-75270 GCA_003585735.1 Gardnerella kenyensis | reverse complement strand
GGTGACGCCAAGCTTGATCAAATCAACAGCCAAGCCCTTGTACTTAGTGTAAAGAACATCAGAACCGAAGATGGACTCCAAAGCCTTACCAGTATCCACAGGAGACTTCTTCATCAATGGCTCAACAAGAGCCTTCAATTCCTTAAGAGCAGCAACCAAAGCCTTAGCATCCTTAGCCTTCTTAGCAGCAGTAACCTTAGCCAAAGCAGCCTTAAGAGAAGCAACGGTCTTAGGATCGGACTTAGCATCCTTCATATACTTAACTGCAAACTCAGCAAGAGCCTTAGCCTCTTCAGGAGTAATCTTGCCCTTGTTCTTGTCATGATGCTCGCCAGAGCCGCCTTCGCCTTCGCCGCCCTTACCTTCTTCACCAGTGCCAGCACCAGCGTTAGCCAAAGCAACACTATAATCAGAAGGATCAAGCTTGAGATCAGTAGGATCAGCATAAGCAGACATGTCAGCGTCCAAAGCCTTAGCAGCATCATAAGCAGTCTTATAAGCAGCTACAGCATCACGATACTTTGCAACAGCACTCTCAGACTGAGGAGCAAGGACAGAATAAGCAGCATTGTTGGCTTCATCAAAGCCAGTGAAAGCATTAGCAGCCTTCTTCAAAGCAGCAAGAGCAGTCTTTGCAGTAGTCTCAGCCTTCTTCTCAGCCTTATTCAAAGCCCTAAGCTTAAGCTTATAAGCATTAGTACCCTTCTGATCATCAGGAGTAGAATCCTCAAAATCAGAAACAGCACGAGCAGCCTTCTTAGCAGCCTTAGCTGCAGCCTTATAATCGTTATAAGCCTTCACATAAGCAGGGAAAGCCTTATCAACAGCCTTCTTAGCCTCGTCAACCTTTGTCTTAGGATCATCAAGCTTCTTCAAAGCACCAGGCTGCTTATAAGTATTGGTATTCTCCCAAGCAGTCTCAGCAGTATCACGAGCGGTCTTCTTCTCGTTAAGAGTGTCGTTAGCCTTCTTAGCATCCGCTGCCTTAGAAATGTAGGTCATGCAAGCAGTAGCAACATCGGCAGAGCCACCCTGCTTAGCTTCAACCCTAGTAACAACACCACTTTCTTCAGTAATCGTGTAATTAGCAGTTGTGTTACCATCCGCAGTCTGCTTCTTAAGGTCAGACGTCAAAACACCCGAAACACCCTCAACAGCATAAGCAGCTGTTTTAGCAGAATCAGCAGCCTGCTTAGCAGCAAGAGCATCATTATAATCAGAAACAGCCTTATCGTAAGCTTCCTTAATCTGAGCATCAGTCTTACCAGCAGCA
>NQOH01000008.1:72847-73311 GCA_003585735.1 Gardnerella kenyensis | reverse complement strand
CAGCAGCGAATGCGGCGATAGCCTTCTTATTCAACATAATATTTTCCTTTCTTCTTCTCCTTCACACGCTTTGCGCGAAGGAAAAATCATGTGCTTGTAGTGTAGAAACCTTCCAAGCATCTATCGGTCATATAGCTCTGGCCGATAGCTGTTATCAACATACCCCCCCCCGTTCGCAAAAGTCAAGCCCCAACACGCGGGTAATTAAAGTAAAGATAGAAGATTTTATGGGAAATATTACAGAAATTGCGTAAATAAGCGTAAATTCTACGAAAATAGCGCGCGCCTGCCGTAAAAAATGCTAATTTCAAGAATTTTAAAGATTTTTCTCAGAGAATTCTCAGGAAACGCGCGCACACTACCCAACTCACCCCAAAACCCTTGCAAAATCAGCCTTTCACTCCCCCTCCCTGCGCGACACACCGACATGCACGTCGTCATCGTAGCGCATCGTCACGCCAACC
>NQOH01000008.1:65437-72077 GCA_003585735.1 Gardnerella kenyensis | reverse complement strand
GCGTTGGAAGTCCACTGGACTTCCAACTTAAGCGAGTTTCCGCTCCGAGTTGCTTTCGCGCGCGCTTTGCTACGCTCAAGCAGGTCGTCGCGCCAACGCGAGATAAATTCCCCGCATTTGGAGCTACATCAGCGTTATTCTGGAACATTTGTCGGAAAAGCATGCACCTTATATATATAAGAGCGAACAAAAAAGGGTTATAAGATACAAAAAGTGGCGCGCAGTCAAAAGACCACGCGCCACTTGCTATAAATTAAGCAGTTAGCTTCGTAAACTTTCGCGCATAAGCGCTACAGATTCACTTACTTCTGCCAGCCCATATCCTCTGGGTAGGTGGATGCATAACCTGCAGGGCCGTTGTTAGCAAAGCCCTTCTTGAACACCTGGTAGATAGGAGGAGCGGAAACTGGAAGAGTGCCGTACAAAGCAAGAGCTGCAGATTCTGCCTTGTTGGAGTACTCAGTCTGTTCCTTGTAATCGTAGGTCTTGCCGACCTTATCGAGCATGGCATCAATCTTCTTGTTGCCAACGAGACCGAGGTTGGAATCGCTGTCAGACTTGTAAATCTGGCTTGCTGAAGACAAGAAGCTCAATGGAGATGGGGACTGCCATGCCAATGGAAGCACCTGGTACTTGTGAGAAGCAACAACCTCGGAGAACTTAGCAACAGCCTGGTTCACAGTCTTGCACTTAATTCCAGCCTTCTTCATCATGGCCTGGAATGCGTTAGCAAGAGCTGCCTGAGTAGAATCGTCGCCGAAGAAGGTGAAGGAAATCTCAAGAGTCTTGCCATTCTTGGCGTAGTAGCCATCCTTGCCCATCTTGTAACCAGCAGCTTCAAGGGTCTTCTTAGCGTTTTCGGTGTTGTACTTGCCGTCAGCAGGAAGATTGTTCTTGTAGCCAGCCTGGAACATGGAGAGAAGCTCAGAACCTGGCTGCTCGCTCTTCCAGTTCATGCCCTGGAACTGAATCTTGTTGTAGGTAGCAACGTCGAATGCCTGAACAATAGCCTTACGAACTGCAAGCTCGTTAAGTGGCTTGGACTTGGCGTTGAAGTTAAGCACGCGAACCTTGGTGCTGTAGCCGTAACGGAGCTGAGCGCCCTTAACGCTACGAGCAGACTTGATTGCGTCCTTAGCAGAAATGCTATCGGTTACAGCGTCGATTTCGCCATTCTGGAAGGCGTTCAAAGCTGCAGTATCTTCCATACGCTTTACAACGACCTTATCGAGCTTTGCCTTCTTACCCCACCACTTTGGATTGCGGGTGAAGACAACCTGATTTTCGGTTGCGGATTCAATCTGGAATGGACCTGCACCCCACTCGTTGTGAGGATTGTTTACCCAACCCTGGTTGAAGGTCTTAACGTCACCGGCCTTTGGATTAACCAGTGGAGCGAAAAGCATTTCCCATGTTGCGCATGGCTTATCGTACTTAACGATTACTTGCTTCGGGCTGGAGCCTTGCTCAACAGACTGAATACAGTCGTAACCTTCGGTGCTAGGCACGGAGTAATCCTTGTTCTTGCCGTTCAAAGCCTGCCAAGTAGCCTTAAATGCGGTGTAATCAATATCAGTGCCGTCATTCCACTTGGCCTTTGGGTTCAAGTTGTACTGAACAACGAGTGGCTTATCGCTAACCTTCTTGACGGAAGTGATGTAGTCAGGGTTGTACTTAAGCTTTTCACCCTTAACGGTGTCATAAGCCATAAGATTTGGCTGGTAGAAGCCCCACAAAGTAGCCATGTAGCCAGAGTTACCATCGTTAGAAGCGTAATTCCAGTTTGGGCCGAGAACAGGAAGAGCAACGGTGTAAGTGCCGCCGTCCTTAACGTTGTCACGTGACTGTGGATTGTCGTAACGCTTGTTGACATCTGGCATTGGAAGTTCGCCAGTGTAAGAAGTGTCAACACCAGCAGCTGGCTCTTCAGTCATACCTGCTTTACCAGCATTGTTAGTAGCACCGCCGCAAGCGCCAAGCAGCATTGCAACAGAAAGTGCAGCTGCGGCTAATACGGTTAATTTACCTGCATTAGTTTTTTTCATGATTCCTCTCATTCCCCGGATGATGTCCGTCTTCCGGTATGTTGTTAGAGTATATCCAACTCTATGACATTCGACAAATCGTTTTTTGAAAAAATTAATTTTTTTCTTTTTAACTTTATGATAATTGCAGAAAAAAGAATAATTTATTCTTCATAAGAAGCGAAACAGAAAATTTTTTAGTTAATTTTGATTAAAAAACAAAATATCTTACGTTTTTTAATTTTATGTTACGTAATAAAAATCGCGCATGTTGTAATAAACATGCGCGATTGTGCAAACTTATGCAATTTTATGCAAACTAATGCAAGCAACTTACTACTTAACAAAAAACAGTAAGCAAAGTAGCAAGCAAAGCGGCATTACTTCACATCATCAAACGTATCTTCTTCATTAAGAATAATGCGCTTACGATGCTTCTCAATCGTAGGATCTGGAATTGGCACGGCGCTAATCAAAGCCTTCGTGTACGGATGCTGAGGATTATCAAACACTTCATCCGTTTCGCCAGCTTCAACAATTCGACCATGATACATAACAGCAATTCGGCTAGAAATATGACGAACCACAGCCATGTTATGAGCCACGAACAAGTAAGCAACGCCAAGCTTATCCTGCAAATCTTCAAGCAAGTTAATAATGCCAGCCTGAATAGAAACATCCAAAGCAGACACAGGCTCGTCAAGAAGCAAAAGCTTAGGATTCACAGCCAAAGCGCGAGCAATAGCAATACGCTGACGCTGGCCGCCAGAGAACTGCGTTGGGAAGCGATCAACTTGATCAGGATTCAACTCAACCAACTGCATAAGTTCAGCAATACGCTGGCGAATTTCTTCCTTCGACTTCTTTTGCACGAGCAAAGGCTCAGCCAAAATATCGTAAACAAGCATACGAGGATCAAGCGAGCTCATTGGATCCTGGAATACGTACTGAATCTTAGAGCGAAGCTCACGACGCTGTTCGCGAGTCAACTTATCATTCAACTCAGTACCAAACACGGTAATGGAACCAGACTCAGGCTTCTTCAAGCCCATAATTTCCATCAAAGTTGTGGACTTACCAGAACCAGACTCACCGACCAAAGCCACAGTTTCGCCTTCGCGAACCTCAATACTCACGCCGTCAACTGCACGAACTTCGCCAATCTTACGACGCAAGAAACCGCCGCCAGTAATTGGGAAGGTTTTCACCAAATCCTTAACATCCAAAACAACCTTGCGTTGCTCACGAGGGATGCCTTCAAACATCGGCTTAATTGGCTTTTCGGTTTCCGCATGAAGAAGAGAACGAACAGTTTCACTTTCCGCTTCAAGACCCATCATGGTGCTGTCGTCGCCACTCTTTTCTTCAGCCATAAGCATATCCATAGTTGGCTTTGAAATCGGAGTCAAACGACGAGTGCGCTTTTGATCAACGCGAGGAACAGCACCCAACAAACCAATAGTATATGGCTGAGTTGGGTGAGCAAAAATCTCTTCCACGCTATTATGCTCAACCAAGTGACCGGCATACATAACAATAACTTCGTCTGCAACGCCAGCAATCACGCCTAAATCGTGAGTAATGAAGATCATTGCTGCGCCAGTTTCGCGCTGAGCTTTCTTCAAAACTTCCAAAACCTGAGCCTGAATAGTCACGTCCAAAGCGGTAGTAGGCTCGTCGGCAATAATAATATCTGGATTATTAGCAATTGCCATAGCAATCATTACGCGCTGGCGCATACCGCCGGAAAACTCGTGAGGGAAAGCCTTCAAACGCTCAGCCGGCTTAGTAATACCAACCAAATCAAGCAATTCAATAGAACGCTCGCGAATCTGATCTTCACTCATGCCCGGGTTATGAATAACCAAAGCTTCTTTAAGCTGATCGCCAATAGAGAACACTGGGGTAAGTGCAGAAAGAGGATCCTGGAAAACCATGGCAATATTCTTGCCACGAATCTTACTCATTTCTGCATCAGACTTAGTTAAAAGCTCCTCGCCCTTATACTTTACAGAGCCTTTAACGCTAGCGTTTTTATCCAGCAAGCCCATAACAGCCAAAGATGTAACCGACTTACCAGAACCAGATTCGCCAACGATACCAATGGTCTTTCCGCGGTACAAATCAAAATTCATTCCACGCACAGCATGCACGGTACCAGCTTCAGAAGCGAAGCTCACCTGTAAGTCGCGCACTGAAAGCAGCGGTTCGTTGTTTTGATCTTCCATCGTGGTTTCTTCCTTAATAGCGTTATTTGCAATATCAGTCATGTTTATCACTCCAAACGCTCGTTAGTCGGCCTTACCAACAGACCTAGAATATGGATCAATGGCATCACGCAAACCGTCACCAATAAGCTGCACGGAGAAGGTTAGCAAAACAAGCACTGCAGACGGCACCAAAAGCACCCACGGAGAAGTCTGCACAACGCTTTGGCCAGCATTAAGCAAAGTACCAAGAGAAGTATCCGGAGCCTTAATACCAAGACCCAAGAAGCTCAAAGCAGTTTCGCCGTTAATAGCACCAATAACACCAAGAACCGTGTTAATAATCAACACAGAACCCAAGTTTGGAACCAAGTGGCGCACAATAATGCGGAATGAAGAAACGCCCTCGAACTTAGCTGCACGAACATACTCGCGCTCACGCAAGCTCAAAGTCAAAGTACGAAGCGTACGAGCGTAACCAATCCAACCAAAAGCTGTTAAGCCAAATGCCAACCACAGCCAATCGCTACCGCCGCTAGAAGCGCTAATAATCAAAGCAATAAGCAAGAAGGAAGGAACAATAAGAAGCATGTCCAAAAGCCACATGCCAACCTGCTCAAACCAACCCTCAAAGTAAGAAATAGCGGTACCAACAAGAGCTGCAATAACAGTAATAGTAATTGAGCTAACAATACCAATGGAAAGAGAGCGGCCAAGTCCGCGCACAACCATTGCGTACATGTCTGAACCGCCTGGCGTAGTGCCAAGCCAATGCTCTGCAGAAGGAGGAGTTGCAAGAGAAGAAAAGTCTGGTTCGTCGTAGCTCCACTTTGAAATCTTTGAGCCAAACAAAGCAAAAAGAATCAAAATTACAAGCATAACCAAGCCCACAACTGCAGACGGGCGACGGAAGAATCGACGCGTATAAAGCGTCATCTTACCAGTGCGCTTAAAGTTGCCCCAGGCACCAGCAGTAGCTTTTTTATCTGCAGCAGACTCAAGAGGCTCTGAAGATACATCTTTTTTATTCATATCAAATTCACCTACACTGTTCTGCTAGTTCAAACGAATACGTGGGTCGAGCCAAGCAGAGAAGACATCTGCAAGCAGAGCACCAACTAATGTACATACAGCACCAAACGCTGCAATAGCAACAGAACCGTTAATATCGTTCTGCATAATGGTCTGAACGAAGTAGCTACCAAGGCCGTTAATAGCAAACACGGTTTCAGTAATCACAGCACCTGTAAACACGCCTGCAATAGAGAAGGCGACGTCAACAGCTGTTGGAATCAAAGAAGTACGCAAAGCGTGGCGACGAATAGCCAAATTCAAAGGTAAGCCCTTAGCGCGAGCCGTACGAACGTAATCAGCATTCATAGTATCGAGAAGATACGTGCGCTGCGTTAAATGATACCCAACCATGCCAGGAATTGTCATAACAATCGTCGGCAAAATCAAATGCTGAAGGAAGTCAAGAAGGAACATGAACGGGTCGGAACCCTGGTAAGAATGCAAACCGGTAACGTAGAAAAGTCGCACGCCAGCAGCGCGGTTGATGTTAATTGCGGCAAGCACAACCATCAAACCCAAAACAGCTGCAGGAACAACAAGCAGGAAGGTTGCAGTGGAATTAAGAACTCTATCTTGCCACTTGTACTGACGGATAGCAGTGTAAACACCAACGCTAACACCTAAAACAATACCAAGAATTGTGGCACCAGTAACCAGCTGAACAGATGCGCCAATACGAGACATAATTGCCGGGCCAACTGGAGCCTGATCTGGGCTCAATCCCCAATCCCACTTAGTAAAAATGTTGTAAATCCAACGGCAATAACGAGTAAACACTGGAGTCTGGTCGTTAATATTTGCCAAATCCAAAGAACGGTTGATTGATGCAATAGGTGGATGCGGATGCCTAGACATATAGTTCGAACGCGGTCTCATAAAAGCACTCGCCAAGAAATACGTCATGGATACGGCAACAAACAACATCACCACATAATTCAGGCATCGCTTAACGATGTATCGTATCATTGTGACTCTTTTCTACGCCTAGCCATTGTTTACCTCCATTTGGCATGCTGCAAATCGTTAAATCTACATCATAACCGCTTTAGCGTTTCGCCTTCAAAAGGGCGCGCTTGGATTGACCCTCATCAACCCGGGACACATAATTAGTATATTTTTAGCCAAGCTATGTACAAACACCCAAACAGAAAATATTTTTGTAAGATGATTTTTTAAAAAATAAACACTATATTGCATAGTTAAATAGGTAGCAATTACATTATATTCATATGGTAAAAGCGCAGAATAGCAAGGATTTCGCGGAATTTTGCTTTTATAAAATTAAAATATTATTTAATAAAAAAGCTATTTTTACAGCATAAAATACGCAATATT
>NQOH01000008.1:58235-64720 GCA_003585735.1 Gardnerella kenyensis | reverse complement strand
TTATAAAAATATTTAATGTTATTCTTATAAATGCCGGAAATAGGCACAAAATAAGAAACACTCATGAGCATTGAGCATACTACAATAACTGTTATTCGTATTTTCAACTCTAAAGGAGATTAAGGAAACTCATGGCCGAAAACGTAAAAGCCGTCACCCTTGAACACGTACAAACATATTCCAAGCACTTCAACGCACAGCGCGCAAACCTCTTAGCTGCAAACGCAGCAGTAAACAACGGCGTGCTTAAAGCTGCCACAAGCTATCAAGGAAAGCGCGCACTTCCACGCGAATTCTCTGTAGAACTAAATCAAGGAAGCATTACTAACCAAAAGCGCTCCGGACGCTGCTGGATGTTCGCATCGCTTAACACTTTGCGCTACGAATTAATGCATAAGTGGAATTTAGACGACTTTGAGTTTTCCGAAAGCTACCTGTTCTTCTGGGACAAGATTGAAAAAGCAAACGCTTACTTGGAAAACGTGCTTTCAACTTTGGATGAGCCAGTTGATAGCCGAATTTTTGAGATTATTAACGAAGGGCCAATCGACGATGGCGGTTGGTGGCAGATGTTCGTCAACTTGGTGAATAAGTACGGTCTTGTGCCAAAGAGCGCTTACCCAGATTCGCAAAACGCAGTCGATTCCGATTCCTTCGTGCAGTATATCAACACAAAGTTGCGCGAATTCGCGTGCGAGTTGCGCGAGGCACATAAGAACGGTGCGTCTTTGGAAGAATTGCGCGAAATGAAAGTTCGCGATTTGGAAACCGTGTATCGAATGACGACTATTGCTTTGGGCGAGCCGCCAGCAAAGTTCGACTTCTTCGCGCGCACTAAAGATGATGACGACGATAAGAAGGACGAAAAGAAGGACGGCGAAAAAGCCGACGAAAAGGCTGAAGAAAAGTCTGAAGAAAAGAAGGACGATAAGCCAAAAACTGGCAAAGACGAACGTCCAATGATTCGCGAATACGGCATCACCCCACTCGAATTCGCAAAGAAGTACGTGCCTGTTGACGTAAACGACTTCGTAACAATATGCAACTGCCCAATGGAACGAACTCCTTTCAACAAGCTCTACCAAATCAAGTACAGCACAAACGTGGCTGAAACGAAGGGAATGGAATTCGTAAACGTTCCTCTTGACGTATTCAGGAAGGCAGCCGTCGCACAGCTTAACGACGGCCACCCAATCTGGTTCGCATGCGATTGCACGCAATTCTCCTTGCGCGACAGCGGATTCTTCGATCCTGCAGTAGTGCGCGTGGATCAGCTCTTCGACGTTGAATTCACATTTGACAAGGCGAAGGGCTTGGAATACATGGATATTCCGGGAAATCACGCTATGACGTTTACGGGTGTGAACTTGGATAAAGACGGCAACCCGGATCGCTGGAAGATTGAGAACAGCTGGGGCAAAGACGCAGGCGAAGACGGCTATTACGTCGGTTCTGCAGAATGGTTCGACCGCTACGTTACGGAAATAATCATCAATAAGAAGTATCTTGACGAAGCAACTCTAGCCGTTGCAAATCAGGAGCCAGTAATGCTTGAGCCGTGGGAGCCGCTTACTAAGCGCTGCCGCTAAACTTGAGTATTGCGTAAGTATAGAAGCGCAGATTGCTTTTTGCAGTCTGCGCTTTTGTTTTAACGGTTTTATGGGACATTCGTGCAGTTGGCTTACTGCGTTACGGTCTTTGGTTGATGATTATCGGACATTCGTGCAGTTGGCTTACTGCGCGAGGGTCTCATGACTGTTATTTTCTCAGTTCGTTGACTGAGTTAGTAACGGTGTTTGGGTGATTACCGTTACTTTCTCAGTTCGTTGACTGAGTTAGTAACGGTGTTTGGGTGATTACCGTTATTTTCTCAGTTCGTTGACTGAGTTAGTAACGGTGTTTGGGTGATTACCGTTATTTTCTCAGTTCTTTAACTGAGTTAGTAACGGTGTTTGGGTGATTACCGTTACTTTCTCAGATACGAGACTGAGTTAGTAACGGTGCTGAAGCTTTGCGAATACTTGCGAAGAATAAAAAGAAGAATAAAACGAAGGATAAAACAAAAAACGAAAGTAAAACAAGCGATAAAAAGAAGCCCGGCGAGAAAAATCCCGCCGGGGCAGAGAGAAAGAGAGAAGAAGGTTTCAATTATGGGGTTCGCGAACGAACCTCGCTAATGGCGAACCATTAACATATGTTAGTATAACTAAACTTTCGTTCAAAGAAAAGTGTTTTTTAAAAAAATTCTTTAATTTTTTTAAATATTTTTCCTTATAGACAATTAATAGTTATTTTGTGCTATTTTACGCTATTCTTCTTAAAAATTTCAAGCTAATTGCCGCTATTTTCCAGAGATTTTTTCGCGGCAGCAAGTCTTTCTGCTTCGGCACGCTGACGCTCAGCCAACGCAGAAGCAAAACGCTCAAGCTCTTCATCTACCGCTTCCTTCGGAATCTTAGCAAAAATAGGCGTTGGCTTCGGCACAGGCGTGCCAGCAACCAATTCCTCGCTCTCCCAAGGATGCACGGTCTCACCCAAACGATAATCACCCGTAATAATCGGGTACTTAAAGTCCGGATTATCCAAATCCTCAACTTCCTCAATATGAGGCAGCGGCGAGAACACGCCAGTTCCGCCAAGAGCTTCCCAAACCTTTTGCGCAGAATGAGGCAAGAATGGCGCAAGCAGGTGGTTAGCATCCGAAACAGCTTGAGCTGCAACATGCAAAACCGTGCCAAGTCGAACCTCGTCATCCTTAATCTTCCACGGCTCAGTTGCAGAAATATATTTATTAATATCCGCCACAACGCGCATTGCTTCCGTAAGAGCATTCTTTTGGCGGTGACGCTCAATCATTCCTCCAACAATTTCAAAAGCGTTAGAAGTTTGATCAAGCAACGCACGATCCATATCCGTCATAGAATCTTCATCAAGCGGAGGAATCGCACCAAAGTTTTTATTAATAAGATTTGCCACGCGATTTACAAGATTGCCCCAACTTGCGGCAAGTTCTTCGTTATTATGACGCGCAAACTCAGCCCAAGTAAAATCAGCATCAGAATTTTCTGGACCCGCAATAGAAATGTAGTAACGCACTGCATCCACTGGGTAGCGAGCCAAAATATCCTTCACATAAATCACAATTCCGCGAGAAGAACTAAACTTCTTGCCTTCCATAGTCATAAACTCGGAAGCTACAACCTGCTCAGGCATATTAAGCGGACCGTAAACGCCAGCCTCGCCGCCCTTCGAGCCAGCTCCGTTATAAGCAAGCATTTCCGAAGGCCAAATTTGAGAATGGAATGTGATGTTATCTTTGCCCATGAAGTAGTAGCCAGGAGATTTAGGATCGCACCACCAGTCGCGCCAAGCATCCGGCTTTCCTTGCCTGCGAGCCCACTCAATGGAGGCAGACAAGTAACCAATTACGGCATCAAACCACACGTACAAACGCTTATTCGGATTGTCAATCCAACCTTCAACAGGAACAGGAATGCCCCAATCAATATCGCGCGTAATAGCACGAGGCTTTACTTCATTAAATAATCCAAGCGAGAAGTTAATAACATTCGTGCGCCAGCCGTCTCGGGAATGAAGCCAATTAACATTCGCTTCAGCTAAAGCTGGCAAATCGAGGAAATAATGCTCAGTTTCTTCAAAGCGCGGGGTTTCGCCATTAATCTTAGAAACCGGGTTAATAAGCTCATCCGGGTCAAGCTCATTACCGCAAGCATCGCACTGATCGCCGCGAGCGCCGTCCGCACCACACAATGGACACGTGCCTTCAATATAACGATCCGGCAAAGTGCGGCCGGTAGAAGGAGAAATAGCAACTTTTTGCGTGCCTTTGTAAATATAACCGTTCTTTAAACACTGGCGGAACATTTCCTGCACAACGTGCTCGTGGTTTGCGGTAGTTGTGCGCGTGAACAAATCGTAGCTTAAACCTAAATCGCACAAATCCTTGGTAATAACGCGATTGTAGCGGTTCGCAAGATCCTGCGCAGAAACGCCTTCTTTATCTGCTTCTACCAAAATCGGCGTGCCGTGCTCGTCCGTGCCCGACACCATTAAAACGTCATTTCCTTTCATGCGCTCGTAGCGCGCATACACGTCGGAAGGCACCCCGAAGCCTGCAACGTGACCAATATGACGAGGGCCGTTAGCATACGGCCAAGCAACATTCACCAAAATATGACTCATAGCCCAATATTATCTTGTTCAGCGCGGACAGTGCTGGTAAATTGCGGATAAATTTCGAATAAATTCCGAATAAATTGCTAGTAAATCTCTAATAAATTGCTAATAAATTGCGGAACGCTAGTAACTTGCGAAATACAAATTTTAGTAGATTGCGAAATACAGTAACTTGCGAAATACAAATTTTAGTAACTTGCGGAAATAATGCACATATCCACAATTTTTTAAGCTCGGCTGGAATATTATTTGCGCTCCGCATAATCTCAACTATACGAAATAAAAACGCGATATATAAGCGATAAAGACACGATATATACGCGATAAATACGAAATAAAAACGCTATAAATTGGGGGAAGAAATGGAAAACACAAATAAAAACACAAATAAAAACACAAATAAAGACTACGATTCCTGCGAAGCTTTCGAAGAAAATGACGACTTTCCAGCACTTTTAAACATAGATCATTTGCCTGGCCCAATGTGCATGAACAGGCTTTCGCAATCTGGAATATTTAATCACCTTTCACCTCAAGCCGGATACTCGCAAAAAACGAGCATTTCCGCAAAAGGTAGAAGCGATATTGTAAGCGATTTAATACCAAAAGAAAGCACCGCCTGCTTATTTACTGCAGCTTGGGTGTGGCTTGGTGGAAAGTTTCCGGAAAATATTGACATTATTAATTACGGGCATTGCCGCAAAAAACCTCACGGGCATTCGATTAGATCCTTCCGCAGGCAATTAAGCGATGAAGACTACGTGATTTTGGGAAAGACGCGCGTAACAACTCCCGAGCGCACAATATGCGATTTGGCATATACGCCAAGCGATAACAAAAATTATGAGCCGTACAGAAAAGAAATTGCAATATTGCTTATATGCAATTATTGCGTTGACTTACGTAAGTGCAAAAGCATTATTGACAGGAATCCTTATTTTCCGGGATCCGTTCACGCGCGAAAATGGCTTGAGGATATTACCAAGGAAACGAGCAATTTATGGGAATAAAATATTCAAATAATGCGTATTCGAATAATGCGTATTCAAATAATGAGCAGCTCAACGCTCCCCCTAAGCCGCCAATAATAATAACGCCACTTGTGGCAAGCGACGCTTCAACAAGTAGCGAAATATTGTGGTATATTGCGCGAAATATACCGGAATTTCGCAAATGGGTTATTGCGAATCCGGCTGCCGACGCTAGGCTTTTAGAATATATTTCGCAACAAGGCGGGCCAGATGTTCGGCACAGTTTTGAAGTGCTTTTTGACGGGTATGACAGCGTAAGCTAGTCGAGTTTTAGTCACGATTTAGTCGCGATTTAGTCACGATTTAGTCACGATTTAGTCACGATTTAGTCACGATTTAGTCACGATTTCTGCGCTACTCAAGCTCGCTTTTTTGCTCAAGACAGGCCGCGTAAACTTGCTTACGATTTGCAAACGAGCCGTCCAAAAAAGGATGCTCTTTTACGATTTTCGTAATTGCTTCTTTAATACGCAAGCCTTCATTTTGTGCGCAATCAAGAGATAGTTTTGCGAGCGCTTCTACACTTAAATCTGTGCTTTCTGCTTTTATTTCGTCATCACTTGCGCCGCCAATAACCAACACTATTTCGCCACGAGGAGGATCTTCCAGCACACTATCGCGAATACTTTGCACAGTTCCGCGACGAATTTCCTCAAAATCTTTAGTAAGTTCTCGGCATAATGCCATTGGTCGGCTAGGGCCAAGCACAGCTAGCACGTCTTCCATAGCTTCTGCAATTCGGTGCGGAGCTTCGTAGAATACAATGGTTCTGCGCTCTGCTTTAAGAGAGCGTAAATGCTGCTGACGCTCGCCAGATTTTCGCGGCAAAAAGCCTTCGTAGCAGAAGCGGTCAGTTGGTAGTCCGGAAAGTGCGAGCGCGTCCAGAACAGCGCTAGGGCCTGGAGCGCAAGTAACAGGAAGCTCACGCTCAATAGCCCTTCTAACAATTGCCAGACCCGGATCGTTAATGGTTGGCATGCCAGCGTCGGAAACTACAAGAACTTTCGCGCCTTGCTCTACTTCGTCGAGCAAACCGTCGGCTTTATTGCGCTCATTGTGGTCGTGATAAGCAATCACGCGCCCAGAAACATGCACGCCTAATCGATTCGCTAAATCGTAAAGCCTGCGCGTATCTTCAGCCGCCACAATATCCGCAGTTTCGAGGAGATTTATTAGTCTCGCGGAAGCGTCGCCCATATTGCCAATTGGAGTTGCGGCAAGAAAGACTTTTCCGCGCGACTTGCTGCTTTCTGAAGT
>NQOH01000008.1:53405-57546 GCA_003585735.1 Gardnerella kenyensis | reverse complement strand
CAATCTCGCTAGATCCAATCTCGCTAGATCCAATCTCGCTCATTTTTGCTCCTAGCCAATTCACACAATTTTTGGCATTGGAGTTGTGAGCGAAGAAGTCAAGTTGACTTGCACAACGCCAGCACCAGCGTGAACTTCCACTTTCTTTAAGGTCACAGTGCGCTCTTCAGCAGGCTTATGATCGTCGTCAGTCATAGTTGCAGGAGACTTAACAGCAACTAGCGCAAGGCTGTTGAAATCAACGCCAGCATTCGCGCACAAATCCTCAGCTGCGGATAACGAATCCTCAAAACCAGCTTTTTCAATCACGCGCTCAGTTGGAACACCGTAAGCTTCTTCACAAAGCAACTTAACGCGATCCAAAAGCGCTTTACCTCTGCGACTTTCTGGCACTTGCGTTTCAGCATCAGCACTAATTACCGACACAAAATCGTCAAGCTGATCTGCCAAACCGTCGCCGCCATCGCGGAAAAGATTGCCAACAATCGGCTTTCTAAATCCTAAAGATTTCGCCTGAGTCAACAATTCAGGCACTTGATTATCCTCGCCTTCCCACAAATTAATAAGCGGGAAAGTAGGAATATTAAGCGATTCCAGTCGCGCAACATGGAACGGGTAACGCCAAGCCAAAGTTTCGTCATCGCGCCAAGTTGTAGCGCGAGTAACTACAACTGCAGCAGCAGGCCAAGCCGCGCCAAATTCGCGAGAAGCAATATCCAGCCACTTTTGAGCGCCAGCATCCGTGCCGTATCCTGCTTCAACAACCACAACATCATGCTCAGCGCAAGCCATTTCAACGCTTACCAAACTTGGAATACCAAGCGAAACGTTTGCAAACGGGCCGCAATGCACATAAATCGGCGAGCCGTTAATAGTTTCTGTTTTTGCAGGCTTTACAGCATCGGCAAGAATATTAGTAATTCGCCACAAATCAACAAAATCGCCGAATTTACGAGGAACTCCATCCTTCGTGCCAGCAATCATTGCGGCAACGCGCTCCGAAATCTCATCCATGCTGCGAGAAAGAACCACAATTTGCATCAGCTCGCAAGTAGGCGTTAACACAACGCGCTCAGGAACAGTTCCTTTACCAAAATCAACTGCAATACTGCGCAACGAGCGGGAAGGAACCTCACTTACTCGAGGAACCAAAATCGTATCAAGCACACCTTCATCAACTGCTTTTTCCGCAAACGACACAAGCAAATTCTGCGCGCAAGCAATAGCAGCCATTTCACCGCACAAGCCCCAGTCAATCAGCTCAGGATGAGAAAGCGAAGACTTACCGCCGCCGCTTGCGCCACCTTTAGAACCAGCTGCCGTAATGCCCATGCTCGGCTGGCGAAGAACCGCAGCCGCATCCACACCGCGCTCACGCAAAGCGTCAACCAGCGCAATAGTTGTGGTCGTTTTGCCTTCACCGCGGGATGCCTTAAGCGGAGTATCCGCAGTAACCAGAAGCACTTTTCCGTGCTTTCGAGGCTCGTTAGGATGCTGCTTCAAATAATCTAAATACCCAAAGGCATCAATTTTTTTAACCAAACCGAATGTTGTAGTGTATGAATCAAGAATGCTCATGTACCCCTCTTTCATAGGCATAGTCTCACAACAATGCACACGGATATTGTTAGTTACATGATTCATACTATACGATTGATTGCCTGCAGCATAGCCACTACACACAATATCTATGCGCGCTATTACTAACATCTATAGCAAAATATAACAAAATAACAAAAGGTAACAAAAATGCCTCCCTTATGAAATAAAAAGTTCATTTCGTAAGGAAGGCACTTAATTTTAATAAGATTTAAATTTAGTGATCGGAACGATTAAAACCATTCTTCATACGCATGCTGGTAATGTACAGCACAGTGTCAAGCAAAGAATCCGTTTCTTTCTTCAACTTTGCTGCCATATCGTCGTTCGCTTCAGCCAAAGCCTCACGCACTTTTGCGTTACGAAGAGCAGAAATAATTTCTTCCGGATCGCGCACTACGTCGCCCAAATAACCATCTTCGTCGCATTCGCGCTCCGGCTCATATTCGCTCAAAGCAACGCCAAGAAGATCTGCCACTGTAGCATCCGTAGCCTTTACCATTGCGTGACCAATAGATCCAACAGTTTCCTGGTAGCGTTCGATTGCGTTTGCAGTGTCGTTAAACGCAGCATCTGCAAGAGCTGCAATAATGCGATTTGCCCAGTAGAAGTTTTCGCTTGTGACGCGAGTAGTAGTATCTTCCAAATATTTTGGAGTGCGATTTACGTTCGGGTAGAACGGCACCAAAGAGTTGAAAGGATTAGAGCCGTAAGTAATCCACTGAATTGCACGCATTTCTTCTGGCATATAAGGGCGGATTTGCATTACTGCAAGCTCGCTTTGACGATTAATGCCGATTGGGCGCAACATGTGGCGAGTATGCTCGTCGCCAAGCTTGCCGTAAGGATCATATTCAGTGCCCTGATAATGCGAGCTTAAAACGTACTTAACATCCTCAATCGTAACTTTGCGTTCTGGCTGACGAGCCCACGGAATGTCGTTGCTATCCGGACGATGATCCGCATCTTTGCCATCCCACACTTCGTCGTACGGGTTCAAGAAGCGCTCCATGAACCATGCGCGCGGAGTGTTGTAAACGTGGTCGGCGTCCGAATGAGAGCCGAAAGCGTCGCGAGGATTGAACGGAGAAGCGTTTTCAACCGACAAATCCAAGTGATTTTCTTTAATAAACTCAAGCAAATCAGCAGAGCACATATGCTCTTCTTGATCGCCAAAAGCGTCGTCTAAATCAAACTCGTCAATTCCAAGCTGATTTGGCATAACAACATAAGCTTCGTCCGGCACGCGCTTAGCAATCCAATGATGGCCACCAACGGTTTCAAGCCACCAAATCTCGTTCACATCCGAAAAAGCAACGCCATTCATCTCGTAAGTGCCGTACTTTTCAAGCAACGCACCCAAACGCTCAACGCCTTCGCGAGCGCTACGAATATAAGGCAAAACGATTGTCAAAAAGTCTTCTTCGCCAATTCCGCCCGGAACTTCCGGCTTGTAATCAGCGTCGCCTTCCTTACCTTGCGCTTTTTGAAGCTCTACCATTGGGTCTGCTCCAAGCACGCGCTCGTTGGAAGTAAGAGTTTCGGTTGCGCTCATTGCAACGTTTGCTTCGTTTACGCCAGCTTCTCCCCAGATTCCTTCGCGCAAATCTGCATTCGGCACGCTTGTGTATTGCATTGGGTTGTCTGGCAACTCAACTGTTACGTGGCTAAGAACGGACTTATAAACGCGAGGCTGTTCTTCCGGCTTTACTACCACCAAACGCTTTGGATTAAATTCGCCATTCGCAGAATCTTCATTACGCGCAATAAGAGTTGATCCGTCATAACTTGCGCCGCGGCCGACGAGAATTGTTGTGCATGCCATAAGCATCCCCCATTTGTGAGTTTTAATATTTTACTAATTTTTATTCCTGATTGATTCTATCGCTAGTTGCTTAAATTAAGCGCGACCGGTTAAGAATATTCCGCCTGCGTCTACGCCGGAAGTGCATTTGCGCACTTCGCGCAATAATTCGTTCATATAGAATCCTTGCTTAAGATTTGGAAGAGGTTGTTCCGTGCCAAAAACTTCAAACATGTATTCGTGATCTTTATCCGGAGGCTGCGGTCCGTTATAGCGCATAGTAACTGCCGGATCTTCACAACCAACAAATCTGCTTGCTTGCGAATTGCGTCCTTGAACTGCTTCCGGAATCATTGAAGGCATTTGTCGCGAAAAATCTGCCGGAATTTGCAAAGCGTGAGAATCGTTAAAATCAAACATCAACGCTTCTACTGGAACGTTCGCAACCGTCCAATGAATCCACTCAAAACCGCATACCGGTATTGCGTCATCGTCAACAAGTCGCCAATGCAAGTAGTGCACAAAAGATGGCATATTATCAATGTAAAAAGGGAACGAAACTACTGGAACTCCGTTAATTTTATTCTGCGACGGTGCAGCTTTAGAATAATCGTCCGGAATAATCGTGAAATCTGTTGAAATATTCATAATTTAAGTATCTACCATTACACAGCACTAATCAACTGTGCTAATAAATTACCTATTTGCAAACTATTCGCTTTACGTGCGTAGAACACT
>NQOH01000008.1:47809-52658 GCA_003585735.1 Gardnerella kenyensis | reverse complement strand
AACTGAGAAAATAACGGTAATTGGCAAAACACCGTTAAAAACTCAGCTAACAAACTGAGAAAACAACACTCACAGCCAAAACACCGTTACTAACTCAGTCAGCCAACTGAGATATTAACAGTGCTGCAGCTTGTCCTATGACTTTGAAGATTAATTAGATTAACGAGATTAATAAAAACGTGCGCCCAGCCGTAAAAGAACCGGGCGCACTGATTTAGAAAATGGAGATTTTATACTCGATTTTTACTTTTTTGCGGCCTCCTCGTGAGCTTCAGCAGCCTTAGCTGCCTTAGCTGCCATAGCTGCTTTCTTAGCAGCGCGCTCTTGTTCCTTAATGCCTTCAATGAACTCAGCATGCTTTACTGCAGGAAGCCAGCCGGTGTTAACAACCTTAACCTGCCATACCCAAGCCAAGCCGAAGAGAATAACAGCAAAAACAATCAAGCTCACAGCACCAACGCCTGCACCAAGGTGAGCGAAGTTACCAACAACAGTACCAACCCAACCGAAGTCAGCATCGCCGAAGGTGGAGTTTGCCAAACCGAAGGAGCCCATAACCGTGAGCAATACTGCTGGTAGGAATGTAATAATCAAACCGTTGATAAAGCCACCAATGATAGCACCACGACGACCGCCGGTTGCATTACCGAACACGCCTGCACCGCCACCATCGAAGAAGTGAGGAACCATGCCAGGCAGAATCAAAGCCAAGCCCCAAGCTGGACCCATCCACACTGCAATAAGGCCAAGAGCTACAAGGCCGCCGACGAAGGAAGCCAAGAAGCCAATGAGGGAAGCATTAGCGCCGTATGGGAACACGATTGGAATATCCAATGCTGGGCGTGCGCCTGGAACAACCTTGTTAGCAATGCCCTGGAATGCAGGCACCAATTCGCCCAAGATAATACGAACGCCGTAAAGAATCACGCTAACACCAATGCCGAACTGTAAAGCCTGAGCAAAGGCAGCCATGTAGAATGCGCTGTAATCAGTAGGATGAGATGCGAAAATCTTGAAGAGTTCCTTAGCTGGCAACACAATAGAAGCCCACACTGCGAACACAAGATAAAGCACAACCATCAACAAAGTGGTGGAAACCATGGAATCGCGCAAGAAGCTCAAGCCCTTAGGGAAGTTGATGTCCTCAGTAGACTTTGACTTCTTACCAACAGCAGCACCAACAGCACCAGAAACGATGTAGCTCAAAGAGTTAAAGTGGCCGATCGAAAGCTTATCTCCACCGGTGATGCGGTTCATAAATGGCTGAGCGAAAGCTGGCAAAACAACCATAACGGTAGCCATAATAATGGAGCCGACGATAACAATAAGAAGCTGGTTACCTGCGCCGAAGCCCACAGAAAGCACCAAAGCGAGCAACATGGACATGAACACCATGTGGTGGCCAGTCAAGAAGATGTACTTCAGTGGAGTAAAGCGTGCAGCAAGAAGCATAAGAACGAAGCTAAGCACAATAATGTATGCGGAAGTAGCACCGTACTGGCCTGCTGCCTGAGCTGTAATAACCTCATTTGTAGGCACAACGCCGTGAGCGCCAGTCGACTTCAAAACCAAGTCACCAAACGGAGCAAGAGCGCCGACCACAACGCCAGCACCAGCACCCAAAATAAGGTAACCCATAGCAGCCTTTAAGCCGCCAGCAATAACTTGGCCAGCACTACGCTTAAGCGCAATAAGACCGATTGCAGCAATAATACCAATCAAGTAAGCCGGCACATTCAAAATCTGCTGGCTTATGAAATTCAAAATCTGAACTACAATGTTCATTTTCATTTCCTTCTTTTTTATTTAGAAAAAGCGAATAGCGGACGAAACCATATGCAAAACCAAGCAAATGCAGCTGCGCAAATGCAAGCAATCTGCATAATCAAACGCTTATTTGTTACGCATAATTTTATGCGTAACGTTCAAGTACGCTCTTCACCTCTTCAACATCCATGAAATTTTCGATAGTTTCAACAGGAGTGGTAGTGCCCTCAAGCTCAGGAGCGAGCTGTGGAGAAGTGAGCACAAGGTCGTTCATGTTGGCGGTACCTTTTGCACTTCCAGCGTCGGAAGTAGTAACCGTAACATCAAGACCAAGGTCTGCTGCTGCAGCCTCAACATTGATTTTGAGCAGTACAGACGTGCCAATGCCGTTTCCGCATACGCACAGAATGTTCATAATTACCTCTTTCTTTGAGTTACTTTCTAATTTTACAAAACTTTGCTGTTTTATGCCTAATTTTTAAGAATTGTGCGGATTTCTTCGGCATTTTTCGCTTCCGCAAGTTCTTTAGTTTTTGCAGGATTAGACAACGCTGCAGCAACAGCAGCCATAACGCCAATGTGCTCACTTTCGTCATGGCCAGCAAGACCAATAACTAAAGAAACAGGATCATTAGCAGCATTGCCGAATTCAACAGGCGTGCTTAAACGAACCCAGCTTAAACCGCTTTTAAGAACTGCTGCAGATGGCCTTGAGTGAGCCAAAGCCAGGCCTGGAGCAATAACAATATACGGACCCATTTTTTCGACGGTTTCAATCATTTGATCCGTGTATTCGTCCGTAGTAAAGCCAGCTTCTCGCAAAGCATCGCCAGCAAGACGAATCGCATCGCGCCAATCCTTAGCCGCAACGTCAAGATTAACTGCAGCATCCGGAAGAAGCTCGTCAATATCAGCGCTCATATTTTCTCTTTTCTGATTATTTTTAATTTTTTACTTACGATTTTTTATTTGCGATTTTTATTTTTTATTTACGATTTTGTTACTCCCGTTTTTGTTATTCCTGCATAATCGAGTGATAGAACTTTCCAGCTAAAGCCTCACGAGCTTTATCCTGCGCTTGAGCAAATGTAGTTTGTGCAAGTTCTGCACGAACATCATCCAAAGCAACTGGTGTCATAGAAAGCGAGTTAATACCAATACCAGCAAGAACAACTGCCAAATCTGGATCCGCTGCAGCTTCGCCGCACACGCCAACTGGCATGCCATGCGCATTACCTGCGTCCGCAATCATTTTAATTGCGCGCAAAACTGCAGGATGCCATGCAGTTTGGTAGTTAGAAACAGAGCCGAGTGTTCTGTCTGCCGCAAGCGTGTATTGCGTCAAATCATTAGTTCCAATTGACACAAAATCAGCAACTTGAGCTACTTCCTCAGCAACCAAAGCAATAGAAGGAACTTCAGCCATAACGCCAACCTTCTTAAGACCTTTAGACTTGCCAAGCTTTACAAAATACGCCGCCTCGCACTCATCTGCAACCATTGGAGCCATTACCCACAGGTCTGCATTCGTTGCAGCATCAGCGCGAGCCAAAGCCTCCAACTGGCCATCCAGAACATCCATATGCTGCCTTAATGTACGCAAACCGCGAAGCCCTAAAGCAGGATTTGGCTCATCCTCAGGCGTTAAGAATGGCAATGGTTTATCCGCGCCGGCGTCAAGCAAACGAATAACAACTTTCTTGCCTTCAAATTGAGATAAAAGCTTTGTATATGCTTCCGTTTGCTCTTCTACGCTAGGCGGCTGTTCGTTGCCAATAAACAGGAATTCCGTGCGGAATAAGCCAACGCCTTCAGCACCATATTTGTGAGCAATTTCAGCATCTGAAGGCTTGCCAACATTAGCCAAAAGTGGAATAAGGTGGCCGTCTTTAGTGCTTCCAGGCATTCCACGCAATTCTCGCGCACGATCTGCACGCTCACGAGATTCACGCACGCGCGCAATCTCTTCTTCTGAAGGCTCACTCACAACAGTTCCATGTGCAGCATCTACCACAACCATCTGATGGTTCTTTAACTGAGCTGCATCTCGCGCTCCAACAACGGCAACGATTCCGCGAGCGCGCGCAAGAATAGCTGTGTGGCTTGTAGGACCGCCGTCTATCGTCACAATTGCCTGAACCTTGCTCAAATCAAGAGAAGCAGTATCTGCTGGCGAAAGATCCTTGGCAACAAGCACAAAAGGCGACTCGCTTTCTGGCACACCAGGAGCATCAACGCCCATCAAGGATGCAATAACACGCTGTCCAACATCATGCAAATCTCCTGCACGCTCAGCCATATAACCACCGAGGTTACGCAACATGTCTTCAAATTGCGCAAAACCTTCCCAAGTGGCGCGTTCAGCAGTTTTACCAGCAGAAATTCCAGATTCAATAGCGCTTATTAAAGCAGGATCCGATGCCATTTGCGCAAGGGCTTGCATAATTGGCGCAGCTTTTTTAGTCCCCTCATCTGCCGCTTTAAGAGCATCGTTCGCACGCTGGTTTAAGTCTTTATTTACTGCGTCTAAAGCATTTTTTACTGAAGTTTTGACATCTTCGACTGACACTTCAGCAGGACGAGCAACATCTTCTGGCTCATGCAAAGCAGGTGCCATACACAATACCTCACCAGATGCCATTGAACGACCGATACCAACACCAGTGATTACCATACTTAAACCCTCCTTTAGGTTTAGAAGCTTTACCGCAGCCGCAATGCTGTTAAAGCAATTCTTGCAGGTAAACGTTTCTTACTAATGAAACTATACACCATTAAAAACGTTGTTACAACAAGTGAAAACGTTTTCTATATTTTTCAGTTAATTGTGTTAGACTAAGCAGTACAGATAGCAATCCAAATATAATCAAATCTGGAAAATGCTTTTACAATAAAACAATAAATTAAAAACGCGAAAGCAAAAATAAAACAAAATATTAACTTAATCTAATCTAAATTCAAAGGAGAAAAAATGGCAATTGCAACTCGAACCGTTACTATAGAAGACCCTGTTGGCATTCACGCACGTCCAGCTTCAGAATTTTCACAGGCCGCAATGGCTTCAAATTGCACTGTAACAATT
>NQOH01000008.1:31610-47113 GCA_003585735.1 Gardnerella kenyensis | reverse complement strand
CTAAAGGAGATTCAATCACAATTACAGTAGATGGCGAAGATGCAGAAACTGTAGCAAGCAATCTTGTCGACGTAGTCACGAAAGGTGAATAATATATAAACAATCAGGCAAATAATATTCGTTCTTACGGTGCTGCGACGTTAATCATCACTGCAGCACCGCACCTATATGGGGGCAATTATGACAAATCAAACAAATCAAAACGCCTCCATAACGCATGTTGCCGCACTCGCGAAAGTTTCAATCGCAACCGTATCACGCGTTCTTTCAGGAAGACGCACCAAAGATGATGACATTGCCAAACGCGTTAGAAAAGCAGCAGAACAGCTTAATTACTCAGTAAATTACGCAGCAAGCGCATTGAGAAGCGACACTACAAACACTATTGGCGTACTAATAAGCACAGATACGGCAAACGATTCTTTTAATATAAACATGCTTTCCGCATTGGATGAAGCGGCACATGAAATAGATAAAATACTTCTTGTTGGCACGGGAAAAAACGCAGAATCTCAAGAAGAACGCATAGAAGAGCTAATTGATCATAATGTTGATAGCCTTATTGTGGTGCCATCGAACAATACTGATTTAACAAAAATACTCGAAAACTACGTGAATAATCTTCCGATTGTGCAAATTGGCGGCACAGCTACTTCGTTCCATATTAACTGGGTTGGCATGGATCAAGAATCCATGATGGAAGCCGCTTTAATACATCTTTCACATCACGATGCTCACAATATTGCTTATTTAAGCGGGAATGTTGACTCTACACAAAGCGCAAACTTATTCGCGAATTTCCAAACTGCTGCGAGCCGTTTAAGCTTACTTTCTGAGCCTGATTGGACTACTTTTGGCGAGCTGACGTATCAGCGAGGATTCAGAGATACTATGCAGCTTTTTTCCGATTTGTCAGCTAAGCAAGCGCGCATGCCAGACGCGATTATTTGCGCAAATGATGCCGTTGCAATGGGCGCACTATTAGCTTTGCATGAACTTTCTCTTAGAATTCCGCAAGATGTGCGCGTAATCGGCTATGGAGATAGCAGGCAAGCGGAAATATCCGAACCAAAGCTTTCTTCAATCAGGCCCCCGTACCAGCAGATTGCGCGCGAGGCAATTCGATTAGCAACTGCAGAAAAATCCGAGCAACATTGGCTGCCGGCACACATGGAATTTAGGCCGGAAATTATGCGCCGCGAGTCAACGAACGCTCCAAGAATAGGCACAAGCGATATGTCACTTCCGTGGAGAATATAGCACGCTATTTTCTACAAAAGCGAGCAGAATAGCGCTTCAAAAACAAGAGTTGCGTTACCGTTCCTAGCCAAGCGCCTGCGAGCTGTAGCAATATTGTCAACGCAATTTAATGCGCTAGAAACCGTAAGATTCTTAGATAACGCCAAAATATCAGATTTAAAATCTTGATTTATTATTGGCGAAGAATTTTGAGCATTATTAAGCACAACTAAAACGTCACGATACACGCTGTTAATTGCGTCTAGCGAACGCCCCAAAACGTCACGACTTACGCGCGTAACTTTGCGCTTTACTTCCTCTTTTTTGCCAATCGCATTGTAAGCTGTGCGCAATTTTGGCGGAACTCTGTCCGAATCTGCTAAACCGTTAATTCTTCGAAACTCATTCTGCTGAGCCTCAACGCTGCGTTGCACTTCATCTTCTGCTTGAGCTTTTGCGTCTTCAATAAGCATTGACGCAAGCATAATCGCGTCTGCAGCATCGTGCATACGAAGAAGCCCCGCAACCAGCTCATCTCGCCTACTTAAAGCGCGCTCATCGCTTGCGTAAAGAAGCGCAGTTTCCACATTTCCTTGGCAAAGTCTAGCCGCGCGATTTGCAAGATTATTTTCAGCACCTGTTTTTGCAACAATATATTGCGATATTGATTGCTCATCCGGAGTAGCTAATTGCACAAGTTGCGTGCGAGAGCGAATTGTTGGCAGCACGTCTTGAGGGCTTGAAGCGCAAAGCAGCCAAATTGTGTGCTCACTCGGTTCCTCAATTTCTTTAAGCAACACGTTCGTGCTACGCTCAAGCATTCTTCCAACATCTTCAATAATAATAATTCGCCACGGAGCGATGCTTGGCATTTGCTCAGAAATTCCAATAACTTCGCGCACGGCTTCAACGCTAAGAGTTATGCCTTCCGTGGTAAGAGTGTGAACGTCCGGATGCGAGCCGGCTAAAACTTCACGAGCAGTTTTACTAAGTTTTTCGCCACTATTTTCGCCACTATTTTCACCACTATTTTCACCACTGCCCTCGCCGTGATCCGGGCTTTCAAGAGCCGCAGCAAAAGCTTTAGCAACTTGCACACTACCGAATCCGGCAGATCCGCAAATAAGCCAGGATTGCGCTATTTTACTAGCATCCGCGCAAGTAACTTTACGCAAGCGTTGAACTACTTGCGTTTGCCCAATTACGCTATCCCACACGCTCATCGCTTCACCCCCAGATTCGCTGTTGCTAGTTTTATTAAGATTTAGCTTTATTAAGATTCAGTTTTATTTGAGTTTTATTACGATTCAGTTTTATTCAGACTCGGTTTTAGCAATTAAATTATTTACATCTTTAGAAATAAGATCAGCTAAAGATTGCACAGAACAAGTTGCGTCAAGAACGCGGTAACGTTCCTCATTTTCTTGCGCCAAATCCAAAAAAGCTTCACGCGTGCGTCTTGCGAAATCAATTCCAGCAGATTCCATGCGATCTTGCTCACGATGCAAACGCTTAAAAGCTTCTTCTGGCTGCATATCTAGCAAATACGTGCGATTAGGCCACAGCGAATCCGTGGCCCACTCGCTTAAGTTTTGTATATCTTCAATTGTGAATTCGCGGCCGCCTGCTTGATACGCCAGCGAAGAGTCAATATAACGGTCAGTAATTACCACGGCTCCGCGCTGTATTGCAGGACGAATAACTTCCGCAACATGCTGCGCTCGATCGGCAGCAAAAAGCAACGCTTCGGTTCTAGGAGCCACAAAAGAGCCGTGCAACAATATTTCGCGCAAAGACTTACCTAGCAAAGTGCCACCAGGCTCACGCGTAACTACTACTTCGCGTCCTAAAGATTGCAAATGCTTTTTTAAAGCTTCAACTTGCGTAGTTTTGCCTACTCCATCAATGCCTTCAAAAGATATAAACAATCCCCTGTTTTCAGCCGCGTCCGCACCTCCGCAGCCGCAGTTTCCGCCGCAAGCGCAACCGCCAGAAAAATCACTATTGTAAGATTCCATAAGTCAACCCTACTTATAATTTTACTCTGCTGCTTTTGCTGACGTGGCTTTTTTAGCAGTCGATTTAGCAGTCGACTTTTTAGCGGTAGACTTTGCGGTCGTCTTTTTAGCGGTCGTCTTTTTAGCAGTCGTAGACTTAGTGCTTTTAGTCGTACGCTTCTTACGCTTCACAGGACCCGCAGCTCGCTTTTGAGATAAAAGCTCAAACGCAACCTGAGGATCAATCGACTCAGGCGTATACTGCTTTGGCAAAGTGCGATTAGTTTCACCATCCGTAATATAAGCCCCGTAGAAACCGTCTTTAATTACTACAGGCTTACCAGTTTCCGGATCCGCGCCAAGCTCACGAAGAGGAGGCTTAGCTGCGCCTCGAGTACGCTTACCGTACTTTGGTTGCGCAAATAAAGCTTGAGCTTCTTCTAAAGTCGTACTAAAAATAGCATCTTCACTAGCAAGAGAGCGCGTCTCTGGCTTGGAATCTACAGTTTCGCCGGCAGAAGCATCAACTGCAACATAAGTTTTTGTTAAGTACGGACCGTAACGGCCGTTATTTGCTTCAATTCGCGCAAGTTTTACTACGCCTTCGGCATCAACTTCTTCATATTCGCCAACCAAACGCGGCAAATTCAAAAGTCGCAAAGCATCTTGCAAACTTAATGTTGCAGGATCCATAGTCTTAAACAAAGATGCCATTTTTGGACGCGCTTTAGAAGACTTAGATTCTTCAGAATCATCCTGCGCTTCTACCAATGCCACGTACGGGCCAAAACGACCGTTACGCACTTCCACGCTTCCGCCAGTTTCCGGATCAGTGCCAAGAACTCTAGGTCCTTCGGCATTATGATCAAGCAACTCATGAGCTTCATCAACAGTTAACTCATCTGGAGCCAAAGTTTCTGGCAAAGAAGCATGACGAGGATTGCCCTCAGCATCCAAATTCTTAGTATCTTCCAAATACGGGCCGTAACGACCAACGCGAACGTGCAAGCCGTCGCCAATATTTATAGTGTTGATTTCGCGCGCGTCAATTTCGCCAAGCTCAGCAACCTGCTGCTGCAAGCCAATATGCGCTTCATCAGCAGACTTTGCAGAATCATCACCAGAACCAAAATAGAATCTGGTCAACCAATCGCGCCCAGTTTCTTCACCGTGCGCAATTCTGTCCAAACCATTTTCCATATCTGCAGTAAACGCGTAATCAACATACTTTGGGAAATTCGCCTCCAAAAGTTTAATTACAGCAAACGCAAGCCAAGAAGGAATTAACGCGCGCCCACGCTCGTACACGTATCCGCGATCAATAATCGTAGAAATAATACTTGCGTAAGTAGAAGGGCGACCAATTTCTTTAGCTTCCAACGTTTTTACTAACGAAGCTTCCGTGTAGCGAGCTGGCGGCTGAGTTTCGTGACCGTCTGCAGTAACGTTTTGAGCTTCAAGAACGTCACCTGCTTGCATTGGCGGCAAAGCTTTATCATTATCGGAATCAGATGCAGAAGACGCACCAAAAACCTTCATAAAACCAGCAAAAGTAATTACGGTTCCAGAAGCTTGGAACAAAGCTTCACCATATTCGCCAGCACTTGCATTCAACTTAACAGTTGCAGTAAAACCAGTAGCATCAGCCATTTGGGAAGCAAGAGTGCGCTGCCAAATAAGCGTGTACAGCTTCAACTGATCTGCAGGTATTTTACTTGCCAACTCATCCGGGCTTAAGAAGCGCGCTCCAGCAGGACGAATACATTCGTGAGCTTCCTGCGCTCCAGCAGACGTAGTTGCGTACTGCTTAGGAGATTCTGCAACATATTCAGCACCAAAAGCAACTTGTGCAGCCTGACGCGCAGCCTCAATCGCCTCTTTAGAAAGCGTTACGGAATCCGTACGCATGTACGTAATATAGCCGTTTTCATACAAGGATTGTGCAGCTCGCATAGTTTGACGCGAGCTCATCGAAAGTCGATTACCGGCAGTTTGTTGCAAAGTTGATGTAGTAAAAGGCGGCAAAGGACGGCGGCGGTACGGCTTAGTTTCCATAGCGTTGACTATGAAATCTGCTTTTTGCAAAGATTGCGCAAGTTTGTTTGCAAAATCTGAATCTACATGCAAAGCAAGCTGCGACTCGCCTTTTGCAGCAACAAGCTCACCTTTTGAATTGAAATCTTTAGAAGCAGCCAAGCGACGTCCATCAAGCTCAGTCATTCGAGCTTCAAAATCAACATCGCGGCCATCAGCATCAGCAGCATGCAAAACAGCGCTAATATCCCAGTAAGATGCCTTCGTAAACGCCATACGCTCACGTTCGCGCTCAACAATAAGGCGTGTAGCAACAGACTGCACTCGCCCTGCGGAAAGACCTGGGCCAACTTTGCGCCACAATACTGGCGAAAGCTCATAGCCGTACAAGCGGTCAAGCACGCGGCGAGTTTCCTGAGCATCTACCATATTGTTATCAACGTCACGAGTGTTACTTAACGAAGAGCGAATCGCATCTTTAGTAATCTCGTGAAAAACCATACGCTTTACAGGCACTTTTGGCTTCAAAGCTTCAACCAAATGCCATGCAATAGCTTCGCCTTCGCGATCCTCATCAGTTGCCAGATACAGCTCGTCCGCATTGGCGAGCGCAGTCTTCAAATCAGCAACTGTTTTCTTTTTATCAGCACCAACCACATAGTATGGCGTAAATCCGTGATCAACATCTACGCCGAACTTGCCAAACGCAGCTTTGCGTGAGGCTGGAACCTGACTTGGCTGAGCGAGGTCGCGAATATGCCCCACTGACGCCATTACGGTGTATCCATTACCCAAATACCCGCCAATTTTACGCGCTTTCGTGGGAGACTCCACAATGACTAGCTTATTTTCTGCTGTCATATTCGCTCCTTTCCTAACAAAATCAAACACACAGCTGTGAACTACATGTTTCACGCTAACTGTATCGCAACTTATGCAGTACGTCTATTAAATTCCACCTCGGTGGATAAAAGCAGATAGAGTAGACATATTACTTATGCTGCAGACGGCGGAGTTGGCGGAGCGCCTACTAAACCAAGCCTACTTAATGGCGACGCAGTAGAGTGACGCATTACCATAATTGCTCCATAAACTAGCAAAGATACACCAATAATTAACCAGTATGTTGCAATATAAGACACGTTTGCAGCCCACTGTGCGAAAATATCGACTCCCGGAAGAATTTGCCAAACTAAATATTCAGCGTACAAGCAAGAGAACACGCCCAGCGTAATCATTGAGCTTCCAACGATTTGCACACTTATTGAAGATCGCCTATAAGCAGGCAAATCCATTCCGCTACTACGTGTTAAAGCAAGAACAATAAGCGTTATTGCACCAACAAGAAGAAGCGACACAATAACGTCAGATGCTCTATGCCAGTGACCTGCAATCAAAGAAAGTTGCACAAGAACGCTTATCACAGTAGAAGCAACAGCCGCCCAAGCGCGCCAAACGCGCGAAACCGTGCAAATAAGCAAAGCGCAAGCTGTGGCAACAAGTAAAGCGTGACCTGAAGGTGCAGAATTTGCCGCCAAATATTGTATGTTAATAAGCATTGGTCGAGGAAGAATTTTTTTAAGCGGTTCAGCCGCTGCAGCCAAAATAATAATTCCGGCACATTGACCGAGCAGCCACCATCTTCTTCTAACGCATGCCACAACTAGTGCAGCAACAGCTATAAGAGCTCCAAGAGCAATAACAACTATTGAATTACAAAGCGGTTTTAAACACAACTTCAGCCACGACGGAACTCCGTGAGATCCAAAACCGTCAATAACCATTTCTTCGTAGCTTTGGCCTATTACAGTTTGCACGCATACGAACCAAAGTCCTGCTGCAGAAATTAAAAATACGACTGCGAGCGCAACGCACCACAATATTGCAGAAACTCGTGGGCGTTTTGTTAATGGATCAAATTCCGATTCTTCGTCGTCGTATAAAGAATCTTGATTTAAATCTTTAGAAGAATTTTTTGCAGAATTTTTAAGAGACTTTTTAAGAGAATTTGCTTTATCTAATACTGAATTATCTTCTAAGTCTAAATTAGAAGATTCTTCATTATCCATTGCAGAAAATGCTTGAATATCTGGCAATTCAGGCAACTCTTCAATATCTTGCAAACTATTAGATTGCAAATTATTAGATTGCAAATTTTCATCTGATAATTCGTCGTCTGTTTTCTTTGCAGAATCGTTAGACTGATTACCAGAATTTTCGTCATGAATTTCTGTAAATTCTTCGCTCATACTTTAGACTTTACGACAGTCTCTACGACAGCGCGAGTTTTGCGCAAAATAAAATTGGGAATAATAAAACCCCCGCGCACCCACTAGAGGCCACTTACCCTTGCTGCATTTCTGCCCTGGGGGGATTGGGTGACGTAGTGCCACACGGAGGCTTTATCTATATTACACGATTTTCGCTATATGTCGAGTAGTAATAAATTAGTGGCAATAAATTACGCTAGCTAAATAAATTATGCTAAATAAATAAATTACGTTAGCTAAATAAATTACGCGCGCCACACGCTTTTGCCATGCTCTTTTGCTTCTTCAACATCAGCATTAAGTTGCGTTTCGTCCGCTTCAACTTCGCCAGCAATATAACGCTCAACTAATTGACGGGCTTCACTATCTTCATGCTGCACAGCCGGAGACTTCATAAAGTATGAGCTTGGAGCCAAAATCGGGCCAGACAAATGCCTGTCAAGCGCAATTTTTGCAGCACGAACAGCATCAATAACAATGCCAGCGGAATTTGGAGAATCCCAAACTTCAAGCTTGTACTCCAAACTAAGCGGAACGTCACCAAAAGTCGTGCCTTCCAAACGCACAAAAGCAAACTTACGGTCGTCCAACCAAGCAACGTAATCAGATGGGCCAATATGAACGTTATGCTCATCCATTTCGTGCGGCACGATTGACGTTACTGCACGCGTTTTAGAAATCTTTTTAGACTCAAGCCTGGAGCGTTGAAGCATATTCATGAAGTCCATGTTGCCGCCAACGTTTAGCTGATACGTGCGATCCAAGCGAACTCCGCGATCTTCAAAAAGACGTGCCATAACGCGGTGCGTAATTGTTGCTCCAACTTGGCTTTTAATATCGTCGCCAATAATCGGCACGCCAGCATCGCGGAACTTTTGCGCCCACTCAGGATCGGAAGCAATAAACACTGGCAAGCAGTTTACAAAAGCACAACCAGCTTCCATAGCTGCAGTTGCGTAAGCTTTATCCGCTTCTTCGGACCCAACCGGCAAATAAGACACAAGCACGTCAACATGCTTATCTTTCAAAACTTTCGCAACATCAACCGGCTCAGCATCGGATTCATCAATCATTTCACGGTAATAATCACCTAAACCGTCGTAAGTAGGGCCGCGCATAACTTCAACGCCCAAATTCGGCACGTCTGCAAAACGAATGGTGTTATTTTGCGAAGCGCCAATTGCTTCGCTTAAATCATGCCCAACCTTTAATGAATCAACATCAAAAGCCGCCACAAACTCAATATCGCGCACACGATATTGACCAAATACAGCGTGCATCAACCCTGGAATTTTCTCACCGTCATCAGCGTTTTTGTAATACTCAACGCCTTGAACCAGCGACGAAGCACAATTGCCTACGCCGGCAATGGCAACGCGGATGCTCATATAGACTCCTTGCCTGCAAAAATCAGCGACATTACATTATGCCGCACACACACATACTTCATCATACTATTGCTCTAACCAATATGGGCAAATATGAGTTTTTTAAAGTCTTTTTTACGCAAAAATTGCTGCTATTAAATATTATTAAAAGCTATTAAATAGTTGCGATTATAGAAAATTCAGCCCGGGCGCTACGGTGGAATGTATGGTTACACGTAATAATGGAAGGCGAAATTCTACTTCGCGCGCAAAAACGCCACGAAGTGTAGCGTCACACTCACCTAATAATGCGAATATGCGACAAGTTCCATCCAGTGAGTATGAACAATACGATTATCGAGATTATTACGATAATCAAAAGTCTTCCAATTATGACGGCCGTAATTCAAGACGCGCGCGCTCGCAAGCATACACTAGGCAGCAGCGCAGAAAAACATGGCATGGAAGGCACCCAATTATTTTTTGGTTGCTTATTGTAATTTTTGTTCCTATTTTGCTTGGCGCGCTTGTTTTTGGCTTTATGTATGCCACAACCGACATACCTGCTCCAGACAAAGTTGCAATGGCAGATAAAACGAAAGTTTATTATTCTGACGGAAAAACAGAATTAGGATCTTTTGCTGAACAAAATCGCGAAATTATTAGCTGTTCCGCACTACCTAAATATGTTGGTAAAGCAATTATCGCATCCGAAAATCGCTCCTTCTACCACGACAATGGTATTGATTTCAAAGGAATCGGCCGCGCGCTTATTCATAACGTCACAAAGCGCGGACGCTGGGGCGGCTCTACTATTACTCAACAGTACGCAGAACGTTACTATTTAGGCGAAACTAAAACGTATCTTGGAAAACTGCACGAAGCTATTTTGGCATTAAAAATTGCGCAAACTCAAGATAAAGATACAGTTCTTTGCAATTATATGAACACTATTTATCTTGGGCGCGGAGCTTACGGTATTCAAGCTGCAGCTAAGGCTTATTTTGGTGTAAAAGCTAAAGATTTAACATTGCCGCAGGCAGCACTTTTGGCTGGAATTATACCTGCTCCAAGCAGATGGGATCCTGCAATCGGCCCTAAAGAAGCAAGTATTCGCTTTAAGCGAGTTTTGAAAATTATGAAGGAAGACGGCTACATTACTCCTTCCGAAGCGGCTAAAGCTAAGATGCCAAAAACTATTACGCAAACTGTGCAAAATATGTATGCTGGCCCTCAAGGATACTTATTGCACATGGTTCGAGACGAGCTAACTCGAAACGGCGCATTTACTCAAGAAGATCTCGATAGCGGCGGATACCGCATTATTACAACGATTGACAAAGCTAAGCAAGACTTAATGTTCAAAGTTGCAAGCCCATCGCAAAACGGACGCGGAATCGTGCCACAAGATTTGCAAATTGGTGCAATGTCAGTAAACGCAAAAGACGGGTCGATTATTTCTGTATATGCAGGAGACGATTATCTTAAAAAGCAACTAAATAACGCAACACAAGCACTGTATGAGCCTGGTTCCACAATGAAACCTTTTGCTTTACTTGGAGCAATTCAGGCTGGAACAAGTTTGGATACGCTTTTTAATGGTAATTCTCCGCTTAAATTTAAAGGTATTGAAAAACCTGTAGCTAATTTTGCGAATGCTAGTTACGGATCAATTAATTTGTATAAAGCAACAGCAGATTCTGTAAATACCGTGTACATGTCTTTGCAAGAAAAGCTGGGTGCTAAAAAAGTTGCGCATAATGCTGTTACGGCTGGATTAAGTCCTAAGCGCGTTAACGGCGAGAATCCATTTACAGTACTGGGCAACGATCCTGTGCATGTGAGCGAAATTGCTCGAGCTTACGCAACTTTTGCAAATAAGGGAATACGACCAGATTTGCATATTGTATCTAGCGTAAAGAATCCTGATGGCAAAGAGTTTTATCGCGCACCAACTAACGGTAAGCAGGTATTTTCGCCAAAAGATACAGCATTGGCTATTAAAGCTATGACTGGCGTAGTTCAGCATGGTACTGCAACTGAAGCTAGAGCAGTTGGAAAAGAGCTTGCTGGAAAATCTGGAACTGCAAACGATGATACTGCTGGTAGTTTCGTTGGATTCACGCCAAATGTAGTTACTGTTTTTGCTATGTGGAGCCCGGATGCAAAAGGAAATCCGCAAGTAATTAAGCCATTCCACGGGTACAGCGGAGGAAGCGACTACCCTGTTCATATGTTTACTATGTATATGAGGAAGGCGCTTGCTGGTAGCCAAAATGTTAAATTCCCAGAAGCGGAAGACACAGGCGACGTTGGCGGCCACGACGGCACGTGGGGCTTAGGTGGACGTTCGCACGAAAACGAAAATAATTTAAATAACGAAGATGCTAATAAAGATAGCAAAGATAATAAAGCAAACAGTAGCGAAGATCAGCCTAAAGACCATTCGCAAGATGACGAAAATTCTTTGCTAGACGGATTAGGCAACTCCGACAACACTAATTCTGGGGATGGTGGAGAAAGTCAGTACGATCCTTCTGCTGCTCATACCGGGCAGTAAGCATACTGGCAGTGATATTGCTGGCCGTAAGCATACGGTCAGTAAGCATACGGTCAGCAATATCGTATAATGTCGAATTTAGAGGCATGCGAGGGGTAGATAAAAATAAATACAAGGAATTGCGAATAGTGGAACAAAAGACGGAAAAATTAGAAAAAATTACAAATGCACAATCAAATAAGAATATTTTGCGCGCAGTATTTTGGGATATGGACGGTACACTTATTGATTCCGAACCATATTGGCATGAGTCTGAGTTTTATTTGGTTAAAAAATACGGCGGATATTGGGATGAGGATTTAGCTTGGGAATGCTCAGGCGGCTCCCTAGAAACAGTTGCGAATAAAATGATTCCTTCCGGCACAAAGCTTACTGTAGAAGAAGTCGGCAAAGGAATGGTTGATTACGTTGCAGCGCGTGAAGCTGAAAGCGTTCCGTGGATTCCTGGAGTGCTCGATGTGCTTAAAAGCCTTGCAAAAGCCGGAATTCCTTCTGTTTTAGTTAGCAATTCGCCGCGTTGTTTAGTGGAAAATATTGTTAAGCACGCTCCGGAAGGTGCTTTCGTAGGCTATGTTTGCGGCGACGACGGCTATGAGCCTAAGCCAAGCGCTGAACCATATTTAGCTGCTGGAAAAATTGTTGGAATTTGCGGAAGTGCGGAAGAAATTGCGAAGCAAATGGCAAATTGCGTAATTATAGAAGATTCGTTATCTGGTCTTACTGCCGCAGTTAATTCTGGAGCGACTGTAGTTGCGCAAACTGGTTTTTCTCGCGCAAATATTTCCGAAAGCAAGCACCACGCTGAGCTTAACGGCTACGAAAATGTGAATGTAAAAACGCTTGAAGATATTGTTACTAAACGCTCCAAGCTCGCCAAAGAACCACAGACTTCTCTTCCGGAGATTCAATAGCACCTTTTTGCGCTTTGGCATACTCTGCCACAGAATAAGACGACGGCAACGCTCTGCGCTCTGTGCGAATATCTCGCCTCCAGCGCCTAGCGTTGCGCGAGCGGTGCATTTCCACAATATCTCCATCCGCGTTCGCAGTGAAAATATTGCGTTCTGAAGATTCTGCAGCTTCCGTCAAATGACGAACTTGCCTTTTAAGCTGTCGATTTTCTTCCTGAAGCGCCAAAATTTTCATAATCCCAGCAAGATTAATACCTTCATCCTGGCTTAAATGCTGAGTTTGCACAATTCTGTCAATATCTCTTAACGAGTAACGGCGAGCGCCGCCGCCTGTGCGCTGAGGCATAATTAAACACAGGCGATCGTATTGTCTAAGAGTTTGCGGATGCGTATTAGTAAGGCGTGCTACGTGGCTGACGGTAAATATTGGCAAATCAAGAGTAAAACCTACTTCATCTGCGCCGTCAAGCGTTGCAGTACCACGCACTAAAGCAACAGCACACATTTCATACAATGCTTTAGTTTCACGCGTTATTGGTGTCATAGCACGCCTTCCTTGCCTTACTTTTGCTTTACTTTTGCGTTACTTTGCTTTATTTTGCGTTACTTTTGCCTCAAATTGCTGACTTCTTCTGCATAAGATCCGCCGGCAGTTTTATCAAATTCTTTTGCAGCACGCTTAAGTAACATACTTGAGTGCTTTGGTATACGAATTTGCACAATACCAATAAAATCGCCGTTAGAGCCAGGCACGCCAGCACCTTGAGCACGAACCTCGTCTCCACTAGAAGACCCAGCAGGCACTTTAAAAGTCACAGCATTACCGTCTACGTCGTTAAGCGTAACTTTTGCGCCGTGCACAGCCTCGCTCAAAGTCAAAGGCAAATCAGCAACTAAATTGTTATCTCGCAAAGTAAAGCGATCTGACGGCTCAACTTGCACATGCAAATACAAATCGCCTGCAGAACCGCCAAATTTACCCGGCTTACCCTTTCCTTTTAAACGAATTTTTTGACCGGCTTTTACACCAGCTGGAATATGCGTTTTAAAAGTTTCGCCTGCCGCACGAAGCGACACAGTGGCACCTTTAAAAGCCTGCTTAAAAGTAAGTTTGATATTTGTTGTTATATCTTCGCCGTTTTCAGGCACATCTTCCGGCTGGGCTTTAGCGTACTGCTCGCCTGCAAAACCATTCGCACCCGGATTTTGCTGGCCGCCGCTAAACATGGAGAAAATGTCACCCATATTTGGGCCGGCTCCGCTGGTTGCAAAGCGAATGCGCGAACCGTTGCCGCCCATTCCGCCCATGCCACCCATGCCGGAGCCGCCGTTAAACATGGAGAAGATATCCGAGAAGCTTGACGCATCAAAGCCTCCAGCTCCTCCTGCACCGCCTGCAAAACGAGCGCCGCCTGCACCAAATTGACGAATAGCGTCGTAGCGCTGGCGAGTTTGACTATCTTTCAGCACATCATAAGCTTCGGAAACGTCCTTAAACTTTTCTTCAGCTTCTTTTGTTTTGTTTAAATCAGGGTGATATTTTCGAGCAAGTTTGCGATACGCTTTAGTAATCGTTGCTTCGTCAGCATCTTTGGAGACACCGAGAACTTTATAAAAATCCTTAGCTAACCATTCATTTTCAGCCATTTGTGCCTCCTTTCGTTATCAGCACATTGGCATATTTACGCTATTTTTACCGAATAACCGAAAAATCTCAAATCTCTACCTCACTGATAGCAAGCAGAGAATAAATCACTGCTGTGGTGAAGAAACGACCACGCGAGCGGCGCGAATAACACGATCTCCTATTCGGTAACCTGCCTCAACCACTGCATCAACAGTTTCTTTCGTAGCGTCTGGATCTGGCTTGTGCAAAATCGCATCATGCTTGGTAGGGTCAAAATCTTCGCCCTTTTCACCAAACTTTTCCACTCCAAACTTTTCAAAAGCCTTATCGATCTTGGTTGAAACAGCTTTGAACGAATCGTCCATTTCGCTATGTTCACGAATGCGATCAATATCGTCCAATGCTGGAAGCAGCGCAGTAAGCACATCGATAATTCCATGCTGGCGGAAACGATCCTGCTCTTTCGCAGCACGATTTCTAAAGTTGATAAATTCCGCGCGCTCACGCTGTAACGCTTCTAGGTATTCTGCAGCTTCTTTTTTAGCTTTACCTAAAGGAGTCAAGCTGCCGTCTTCTGCATCTTGGCTACCTTTTGATTCTTCTGATTTTGAAGTATTTGCAGAATCCGCAGAATCTGCAGAAACGTTAGCATCCGCATTAGCATCAGCTTGCGTTTCTGCATGATTCTTACTGTTTTCACCAGCTTTAGCAACACTGTCCGTGCTGTTAGTTTTTTGCTCCGGGTTAGCTGACTCATTTTCAGGTTTTACATCCATTGAGTCAGCATCCCCCATATTTTGCAAATATTCGTTGGCGTTGAACTCGGACATTACTTGTTGTCCTTATCGTCCTTGTCGTCGTCCACCACTTCGGCGTCAACTACGTCATCGTCTTTAGCGGCAGAACCTGCGTTAGCGCCAGCGGCACCAGCAGCACCTGCACCTGCAGCACCTGCGTTATCGCCTTGAGCACCGCCCTGAGCGTAAAGCTGCTGACCAATCTTTTGAGCAGAAGTCATCAACTCGCTTTGAGCAGACTTAATCTTCTCAACGTCATCACCCTTCAAAGCTTCCTTCAAAGCGTTAACCTTTTCGGTAACTTCCTTGGAGATTTCGTCCGAAAGCTTGTCTTTATTGTCGTTTACAAGCTTTTCAGTTTGGTAAGCAAAGGCTTCTGCTTGATTGCGAACTTCAGCTTCTTCCTTACGCTTCTTATCTTCAGCTTCGTGAGCTTCAGCTTCCTTAACCATGCGGTCAATTTCGTCCTTTGGAAGGCCGGAACCACCGGTAATAGTCATGGACTGTTCCTTGCCAGTGCCCTTATCCTTAGCGGAAACGTGCACAATGCCGTTAGCGTCAATATCGAAAGTGACTTCAATCTGCGGAACGCCACGAGGAGCTGGAGCAATACCAGTCAACTCAAAAGTGCCAAGCGGCTTGTTATCGCGAGCAAACTCACGTTCACCCTGGTAAACCTGAATCAACACGGATGGCTGATT
>NQOH01000008.1:29376-30952 GCA_003585735.1 Gardnerella kenyensis | reverse complement strand
TTCGTCATAATTCCACCCTTGGTTTCAATACCCAAGGAAAGTGGAGTTACGTCAATAAGCAGAACGTCCTTGCGATCTCCCTTAATAACGCCCGACTGCACAGCTGCACCAACAGCCACAACTTCATCTGGGTTCACAGACTGGTTAGCTTCCTTACCGCCGGTAAGTTCCTTCACCAAATCCTTCACAGCTGGCATACGAGTAGAACCACCAACAAGAACCACGTGATCAATCTGGCTTACGGAAATTCCAGCGTCAGAAAGCACGTTGTTAAATGGCGTGCGGCAGCGGCCAAGCAAGTCGGAAGTCATTTCCTCAAAGTGAGCGCGAGTCAAAGTCTCATCCAAATGCACTGGAGTGCCGTCAGGAGTCATTGCCAAGTACTGCATAGAAATTGAGGTGGAAGTAGAAGAGCTAAGCTCCTTCTTTGCTTGCTCAGCAGCTTCCTTCAAGCGCTGCAAAGCAATCTTATCCTTGCTCAAATCAACGCCATACTTGTTCTTAACTTCGCCAACAAGCCAGTCAATAATCTTCTGATCCCAATCGTCGCCGCCCAAGTGGTTGTCGCCGTTTGTGGCCTGCACCTGAATTGTGGAGAAGCCGTCGTCATCCTTACCAATCTCAAGCAAAGACACGTCGAAAGTACCGCCACCCAAGTCGAATACAAGAATACGCTCGTCTTCCTTGCCTTTTTCAAGGCCGTAAGCCAAGGCTGCAGCAGTTGGCTCGTTAATAATACGAAGCACGTTCAAGCCTGCAATCTTACCTGCATCCTTAGTTGCCTGACGCTGAGCATCGTTGAAGTATGCTGGGCATGTAATAACAGCGTCGGTTACTGGCTCACCCAAGTAAGCTTCAGCATCGCGCTTCAACTTCATCAAAACTTGAGCAGAAATCTCCTGTGGAGTCCACTTCTTTCCGTCAATTTCAACAGTCCAATCAGTGCCCATGTGGCGCTTTACGGAGCTAATTGTGCGGTCAACGTTCGTTACAGCCTGACGCTTAGCAACTTCGCCAACCAAAATTTCGCCGGACTTGCTAAATGCCACAACAGATGGTGTGGTACGTGCGCCTTCAGCGTTCACAATAACAGTTGGGCTACCGCCTTCAAGAGTAGCAATGCAAGAGTTGGTTGTTCCCAAATCAATACCTACTGCGCGTCCCATATTTTCTCCTTAACTAGGTATTGCACGCTTTGTGCAATTACGCTTTCCTTCAAGTTATGTAGTTCGTAAGCTGAGCTTTATTTAGATTCCGTATTTAGATCCGTATTTAGATCCATATTTAGATCCGTATTTAGATCCGTATTGGAAGCTATATAAAATCTCAGCTTTTTCGCTTTCCAAAACTTGAGCCTACTACACTCAACTTGCAAAAGTCAACTTTTATTCCCAAAAATTACAAAAAACTTTATACAACCAGACTCAACTTTTGCAGTTGCGCTCTGCAGACGCTGAGTATTTATTGCTTAAAGAACACTAACATTCATGCTGCAGCACAAGCCACACCAAGCACTCCTACCACGCACCCACCCGCAGCTTATTTGCGCGTTATTCATTCGCATGAATATTCGTGT
>NQOH01000008.1:28539-28617 GCA_003585735.1 Gardnerella kenyensis | reverse complement strand
GTCAGAGCCGAAGGCTGCTGATTCGCCAAGCGAAGAAGAAAAATCGAAAAATCTCTGCGATAAAAAGAGGTTATTAAC
>NQOH01000008.1:24169-27839 GCA_003585735.1 Gardnerella kenyensis | reverse complement strand
AGAGTTTGGGGGATTTCTCTACGAGCAATAAAAGAGGACTGAGGAAGCAACATTCTTTAAAGAACAAAGCAGACAGTAAAACCTTTAACAGCTAGAGCGACGAAGGACGGGAACTTGCGAGGAGAGAAATCCCCCGAAACTCGCGCCACGGCAAACAAAAGCAGTAAATCAAGTAATGATTACGCAAGTTTCACGCGTTGAACTTAAAGTGGCGAAGCGAATTATTAAGCGCATTGTAGCGCGCCAAAACTCCAATAAGCGGCGTGCCAATTCCGGTTATAAGCTTAATTGCTTCCGTCGCCATCATCGCGCCAACAATAGCCGCAGTCGCGCCCAATACCGCCGATTTCGGCACCGTTTCTTCCGGAGGCGGGCAAGGATACAAGTCTCGCAAGCAAGGCCCTTTTCCAGGCACAAAAACGCTTACTTGACCTTCGTAATAAAGCACCGAACCATAAACTTCCGGCGTTCCTGCACTCCACGCGGAATCCGCAATCAAAAAGCGCGTAGCAAAATTATCACAACCGTCGATCACAATATCGTGATTTTCTACAAGCTGCTTTGCGTTGTCTTCGTTAAACCTATTCACAAGGTTGATTTTTAAGCCCGGAGATAGCGCTTGCAGCCGCTTAGCTGCAAGTTGCGCTTTAGATTTGCCGCACTGATCAACAGTGTATAAAGTCTGCCTTTGTAAGTTAGAAAGCTCCACAACGTCGTCGTCACAAATCGTGATTTCCCCAACTCCTGCAGCAGCAAGCGAAAGTAGGCACGGAGAACCAAGCCCTCCGGCTCCAACCATGCAAATTTTCGCATTTCTAAGTAACTGTTGATGCTCAAGACTAAAGCCCGGCAGGAGCAAGTGGCGGCAAGTGCGCTCCGCCTCAAGCTCCTGCAGGTCGTCGTAAATTTTATTAATCGTCATGCTTAAATAATTATGCCGAAATTCATACTACGAAATTTACAGCACGGAATCCGCCCAAGCGCGGCCTTCAACAGGTGAAGACGCGAGAGCATGATTTCGCATTGGAATACGTCCAGCATCGTGAGCAAGCTTTCCGGCAGTTACAGCAGCAGCCATTGCGCGACCCATCTTTACAGGATCTGGGCAGCGAGTTACAGCGCTTGCAAGAAGCACGCCAGAGCAGCCGATTTCAAAAGCTTTAACAACGTCGGAAGCAGTGCCAACGCCGGCATCCAAAATCACAGGAACGCCAGCTTCCTTGCATTCGCGCACAATCAGCTCAATATTTCGAGGGTTCAAAATACCAAGTCCAGTGCCAATTGGAGCGCCGCCAGGCATAACAGCCTTCACACCAAGCGAAACCAAACGACGAGCCACAATCGGATCATCATTCGTGTAGCACAGAACGCTAAAGCCTTCTTCAACAAGCTTTTCTGCAGCAAGCAAAACTTCGCGAGTATCCGGCAGCAAAGTATCGTCATCTGCAATAACTTCGAGCTTAATCCAGTCGGTTCCTAAAGATTCGCGAGCCATTTTTGCAGTAAGCACAGCGTCGTGCGCAGTTTTGCATCCTGCAGTATTTGGCAAAACGTTAATATTATGGCGCTGCAGCATTCCGTAAATATCTACGCCAGTTTTTGCGTGACGGCGCAAAGCAACCGTAGCTACTTCCGCACCCGAAGCTACAAGCGACTTTTCCATAATGTCAATACTTGTCATGCCGCCAGTGCCAAGCAAAAGCCTTGAATGTAAAGTTTTGCCGCAAAGCTGCCAAGTATCGACACTTTCTTCTGCATTATTTTCAGAATTATTTTCTGCCATTTTAAGCCTTTTATTTAAAATTTAATATTTTGTAGGCGTCAGCCGCCTTGAACTGCGCTGAGAATCTCAATTTGATTCCCATCGCAGATCACAGTTGACGCCCACTGATTGCGTGAAAGCACATCGTCGCCAATTGCAACAGCTATGCCAGGACCAGCGTCAGAACCGTAACGTTGAGCAATAAGCTCAGCAACAGTTAACCCATCTTGAACTTCAATAGTTTCACCATTGACGACGATTTGCATAATTCAACCTTTATTAACGTCTATTAAAATTGCGCAACTAAAACTTGCGTTACTAGAACGCTTACTAGAAACTTGCGTTACTAAAACTTGCGTTACTAGAAGCGAGCAGGATCGCAGCTTTCCAAGAAGCCCTTTTCCTTCTCAGTCAACTCTTGCTCAAGCACAAGCTTTGTAGTCAAAGAAGAACCCAAAGCGGTGAGCAAAATGCCGTGACGGAAGTAGCCAGTGGAAATCGTAGTATGCGTCTTAGGATCAATACCAATGAATGGCAAATCGTCCGGAGTTCCAGGGCGGCCGCCAGCGGTAACCTCAGTAATCGAGCATTCCTGAATGCCAGGAAGCACGCTTGCTGCATCGCGAAGCAAGTCGAGCACGCCGCCAACCTTTGGAATATCGCGGTCGTCTTCGCGAGAAGTAGCGCCGAGCACAAGCTCGCCAGTTTCCTTAGCGCGAGGAACCAAATAAACTGGACGGTCATGCACAAAACCACGAACCACAGAGCTCAAAATTGGGCGCAAAGGCTCTGGAATAGTCATACGAATCATATCGCCCCACACAGCGCGAAGCTTAAGCTGCGGAAGCATATCCTTAGCACCCAAGCCGGATGCCAAAACTGTGTCTGGGCCTAAATCGTCCGGAGTGCTTGCGCGACGCTCAATAACAACACCGCGCTTTTCGAGTGCATCAATCATAGCTGCAGTGAAAAGACGAGGGTTGATTTGATGGTCGTCTGGCACGCTTACAGCGCCAGCAATAGTTGGCGAAAGAGCAGGCTCAATTTCACGAAGCTTACTAACAGAAATATGCTCAGCTCTACGGCCGTAACGATGCTGCAAGTTTAGCAACTCGTTTACGTGCTCGTTATCTGCAGCGTCGCCGCCAATTACGTAAGAGCCGCACTCTAAGTAACCGGTTGGCTTATCGGTGTACTTTGCAACCGAATCAACCAATTCCTTATACATGGTTGCAGACTCAAACATAAGTGGATACAACGCTTCTTGCTGATATTGCATTTCTGCTGTAGGAGCTAGCATGCCGGCAGCATGGTGAGAAGCGCCCGAGACTGGATCCGGATCAATAATGCTAACTTTTACGCCAGCTTCCGTGAGCCTCCACGCTGTTGCTAAACCAATAATACCTGCACCAATAATACGAATATTTCGCATAATACTCCTTCCTACGGCGGCATTACCCGCATCAGGTTTACGGTCGGCTTTCGCCCTCTCAGCCTGTATAGAACAAGCTCCCGTGTTTCGTAGCTTTGACTTTCAAAACTGCGATTGTAAAGCGCTTACAATATTGCCAGCTTTAGCGATATTACAAACGCTGCAGGTAGAAGTAACGAAATTATGTGAGCTTCGTCACACTACCGAGCAGTATTTTAGCACTTATGCGAAAAATTCGTTAATTAAGACGGTATGTCAAATCGCAAAACTAAGCAATTTTTGTTAATCGCGCAAGTTTTGAGGGTTCCTCACTTATTGTGGCGCGAGTTTCGGGGGATTTCTCTCCTCGCGCGTTCCCGTCCTTCGTTGCTTTGGCTGTTAAGGGTTTTACTGTCTGCTTTGTTCTTAAAAGAATGTTGCTTCCTCAGTCCTCTTTTAGCGCTCGTAGAGAAATCCCCCAAACTCTGCGTGCTTAG
>NQOH01000008.1:23277-23427 GCA_003585735.1 Gardnerella kenyensis | reverse complement strand
CGCGCTCAGTGCGAAAAATCTCAAATCTCACCTCGCTAATATTCCTGCAACAAAGCTGATGCGGAGTGTGTGGTAGGAGTGCTTGGTGTGATGTGTGCGGCAGCAGATGAAAAAATCCCTCGCTATTGTCGCAAGGATAATAGCGAGGGA
>NQOH01000008.1:21641-22518 GCA_003585735.1 Gardnerella kenyensis | reverse complement strand
GCGAGAAGCAACGCCAGCAGCACCGAAACCAGCGAAGATTGCGGCAAGACCCGCAAACAAGCCGGTTGATGCACCCGTCTTAGCAATCTTGTGGTTACCACCAAAGCCATTAACCGCAGCCTTAGCATCACGCAACTGCTTCACAGCCGCATCCACCTGAGCCTGAGTTGCGTTAGCATCCGCAAGAACACGCTTAGCTTCAGCCAAAGCCTTCTTATAGGCCTGAGCCGCAACCGAATTACCGCGCACATTCAACGCATTATTAATTTCCGCCTGCAAAGCAGACTTATCAACAGCGTTAGCGTTAGCGTTGGCATTATTCGCGTAACCGTCACCCTCGTGACCACCCGCGTTAGGAACGTAACCGTCAAAACCATTGCCACGCGTATTGAACTTGTCAATAATACGCTGCTTAGTTTCGCGAAGCTTACGCAAAGCAGCATCAACCTGAGCCTGAGTTGCGTGAGGATCGCTAAGAACAAGACGAGCCTCATTCAAAGCCTGATTATAATCATCAACCTCCGGAGAGCCAGCAATCAAATACGGAACGCCATTGCGGAAGACTGGATCATCATCCGCCTCATTTTGCAACGAAGATTTATCCGTCTTGTGACTGTTAACCAAAGCATTCTTAGCATCACGAAGCTTACGTAAAGCTTCATCAACTTGAGCCTGAGTTGCGTTTGGATCGTTAAGAACCTTCTTAGCATCCTCCAAAGCCTTCTTGTAAGCCTCAGCTTCAGGAGTGCCGGCAGCATTCTGGAATTCTGGAGAATTCTCAAAATCGCTATCCGCCTCATGCTCATCCTTCAGATTCTTCTTATCCGTCGCATACTTTTGAGTAATAGCATTCTTAGCATCGCGAAGCCTACGTAAA
>NQOH01000008.1:8010-20975 GCA_003585735.1 Gardnerella kenyensis | reverse complement strand
AAAGCCTTCTTATAATTATCAATCGCAGACTTAGCAGACTCATCATCCGGATTTGCATTCAGATTACTAATAGCATTAATGAATCCAGGAGAAGACTCAAAGCTACTATACTCGCTATGCTCAATTCTCAACTCATGCTTGCTTGTGCCATAGTCGTCAGTAATCTTCTTCCTGGCGTCCTGGAGCTTCTTCAAAGCATCGTCGACTTGAGCCTGAGTTGCGTTAGGATCCTTAAGAACCTTATTCGCGTCCTCCAAAGCCTGCTTGTAAGCCTCAACATCAGGAGTGCCGGCAGCATTTATATACTCAGGAGACTTAGTAAAGTCAGAATCCTTGCCAGCCTCAGTGTTCAGATCAGTCTTATTAGTCTTGTAGACGTCAGTAATCTTCTTCTTGGCGGCTTGAAGCTTACTTAACGCCTCGTCAACTTCTTTTTGAGTTGAATTTGCGTTATCAAGAATACTCTGAGCAGAAGTTACAGCATTTGTGTATTCATCAAACGCCTGTTTTGCAGCGCTATCAACAGGATTTGCCTTAGACTTTGCTTCTGCATTCTTGTATTCAGGCGTCTTCTTAAAATCAGCATCTTTACCGTGCTCAGAAGTGAGATCCGTTTTATCGGTGTTGAACTGCGCATCGTTTTCGATGTCGGACTTTGCTTTCTTCAAAGCCGCAAGAGCCTCGTCAACTTCTTGCTGAGTTGGATGCTTGCTAAGCGTTTGACCTTCAGCATTCTTTACAAGTTCGCGCGCTTTATTTAATGCAGCATCGTAAGCATCAAGCTTATCTTTTGCATCCTTGTAAGCAATAGAATCTTGGTTGTCTTTAAGCTTTTCAAGAAGATATTTTGCATTGTTAATCTGAAGCTTGTGCTCAAACTTATCAGCAGCAGGTTCACCAGTTACGTCAGCTGCCTGAGACTTTTCAGTTTCAGTTTTAAGATCTGCAGCATTGGTCTTATATGCATCAAGCCCTGTTCGAGCCGCTTCAAGCGCAGCAAGAGCAGCATTTACCTGCGCTTGCGTTGGCTTTTCTTCCGCAGGAGTGTTAGCATCCTTACTCTTTGTGAGCAATTCATTGGCTTTAGCAAGTGCAGAATCGTACGCTGTCTTTGCTGCGGCGGCTTTACCATTCCTTTCTGCATCAGGAACAAGATTTCCAGAACCATCATCCTTCATAAATTGCGGATTAGAAGCATTTCTATACGCGTCAGAAGTGAGCGTTCCTTCAGTTTTTGCACTACCATCTGCATTAAGTTCACCGTTCTTGCCAACACTTTTTTGCAGCTTAGCAAAATCAGTGTTGTATGTGTCCAAAGCCTTGCGTGCTGCATCAAGATTCTTAAGCGCAGTATCTACTTCCACTTGAGTTGCGTCTTGCTTTGCAAGCACATTCTGAGCAGAGCTAAGAGCCTGGTCATACGCTGTTTTAGCGGCAGAAGCATTACCATTCTTCGTTCCATCTGCTTCACCACTATCGTTCTTAAACACAGGACTATCCGTGTTCTTATATTGAGGCAGCTGCTTGGTGTCAGCATCGGCATTAACCGACTTACGCAAATCATCCTTCTTGGTCGCGTAAGCAGAAAGCGCAGCGCGAGCGGCATCTAAGCGCTTAAGAGCTGCATCAACATCTGCCTGCAAAGCCTTGTTTTCAGGATGCTTTTGCACGCCGTTAAGGAATATTGCGGAGCTTGGCTCGCCTTCACCGTCTAACTTGGTTATTTCTTTGCCTTGTGAATCTGTGTCCTTATCAACATTGTTTGCTAAAACTTTCTTTGCAGCAGCAAGCGCGGCAGTATACTCATCAACAATCTTCTTAGCTGCATCTGCTTTAGCTTTTTCTTCCCCTGTAAGCGACCCATCGCTCGCCTTACCAGCCAACGCTTTTGCATTCTTGTAAGCAGTTGTGTTTTGAGTCACACCATCTTGATCTGCAGAAGTTTGCAAAGCAGACGGTTTAGTTGCATAGGTTACAATAGCATCGCGCGCTTTGTCGAGCTTAGCTTTTGCTTCATTAATCTCTTCCTGCGTAAAAATAGTAGTTGTTGTGGCAGCATCAATCCTTTGCTTAATAGTTTTAGCTTCCGCATACGCCTCGTTATACGCAACAAAATCAGTCTTAGCTTGATTCTTCTTACTTTCATCAGCTCCGTTTTGGCTTTCCTCATACGCGTTAAAGTATGCAGGAAGCTTATTACCGCTGAAATTATTTGCAAGGGTCTGAATTAAGTCATAGCTATTTGTTTTAAGCTTATGCAAATTCTCTTCTGCTTTTTTAAGCTTTTCTAATGCCTCATTTACCTGTTTTTGAGTTGCATTCTTATTTTTAAGAATTTCCTTAGCATTATTTAGAGCAGTGTCGTACTCGTCTGCATACTTTGCTGCTTCATCTTTATTCAAGTCAGAAGGAAGATTATTAGTATTTATATATCCATCTGTATCTTTGCCGTTCTTATAGAAAACGCTCTTTTTGTCACCGTCGTGATCATGACTTTGCAAAACCTGCGCATCAAGAGCAGACTTATTCGTTGCCTTAGCATCAATTGCTTTCTTGGCATTCTTAAGATTTTCTAAAGCAAGATCAACTTCTGCTTGAGAAGCATTCGGGTCAGCAAAAAGCTCTTGCGCTTTCTTTACAGCTTTATCGTAAGCTTGACGCTCAGTATCACTGGCGTTCTGATACGCAGGATCAGCATTAGTAATACCCTGATTACCACCAGTATTAACCTTGGAGCTTTGAATTACTTCGCTCAACTTATCTTTATTGGTTTCAAACTCATCCAACGCTCTGCGCGCTTTATCAAGCTTCTCTTTGGCAGCGTTTACTTCTTTTTGCGTAGCATACTGGTTTGCGCTTACTTTTTGAGCTTCTGCAAGAGCTTCATCGTACGCAGTTTTTGCCTGAGTAGCTCTACCATTTTTATAGTTATCAGGCGAACCATCTGCATTCTTAAATTGCGGATTAGCTACGTTCTTGTACCTATCAGTTACATACGTTCCAGTAGCTACCGCGCCCTGTGCGGTTGCAGCAGTCCCCTGATCCGTAATGTCTTTATTAAGATCTTTCTTATCTGTAGGATCACCGTTAAGCGCTTCATAAGCTTTATTTAGCTTAATAGCTGCGTTATCAATATCAGCTTTCTGCTGCTCTGTAAGATTCTCTTTAGCAGTATCTTTAACGCTGGTATACAAAGTATTAGCAGCACTAAGCGCAGTATCGTAATTATTCCTCAAAGTATCCGACGCATTGTAATACTTTGACTTAGTTGGCACTTTTTTGCCCCCAACCTGTGCAGTCGTATACTCATCAATCGACGCCTTCAACTTATCTTTATCATGCGAAGGCTGTGGCACAAACAGTAAGTTAATAGAGTTAACTGATACAGCAAGCTTAAAATACGAATAATCGTACGGAGATAAATACAAATGAGCTGGGTATACTTTGCCACTCTTAGCAGCAAGCTGCATATGAGCATCTTTGCCAAAATGATAATCCTGTACATCCGAATTATGGTCATCTAAATTGCGATCCGAATTATCAATTGCAGGATTACCATTCCAATACGGGCCGCTCATATTGCCCATCGTAAGCGAAGTTGTTGGGTTGTCCTGATCATCAAGCAAATAGTGCATATTAGATCTTCGCCCTTTACCATCTCTGCCTTCGCTAGCAAGCTTCTCTCCGCCAATTATTGTACGCAAACCAGAGCTAGCGTCTTTTGGCGTTGCTTTCAAATATTTAATAACATTTTCCGTGCTGAATTTTTGCGCTTTAGTGGCATCATAGCGGTAAATAAGCGTATTCTTGTCACTACTCCAGCTAAAACCTTCATCGGTATCACGACCATCCATTTGCTGCTTAGTCCACTCAAGTTTATAATCCTTGCGAATATCAACCGCGCGCGTAAGCTTGCTATTCTTAATATTCGACGTAAACCGCACATACGCTTTGTCGGTCTTGATTGTAACAGTTATGGTATTTTCTGCCATACCACTTGAAATTGCCCTATGAGGAGCATCATCAATCCAGCTAGCAGTATCACCTGAATGCCAATCAAATTTGATTTGATCTTTGCTAGTAAGCCCAAGATTTGCATTGCTTTTATTATCGTCAAATAACTTTTGCTTAATGCGATCAAGCTCGGCGTTAGAAAAACCGATTGGATTGTACACAGGAACGGCATTATCGCCAGAAGGGATGGTAATCTTAGATTCGGCAATCTCTTTTATGATTGCATCATCCAAGTTAATTGTGTCTGTATAATCTTCATTATTGGGTCCCATGGGCCCGAAATTAATAACAATTTTATTATTTTCACCAAAAGTCACTTTATCAACGGAAACTTTATTTGCTTTAGCTACACGCTTCCTAATCTCAAGTTTTTCAGAATCAGTCAAATGCTCAGGATCTTTGATTACTGGCTTATCAAAATTAAGATCAGTATTTGGGAATATTGTCGGTTTTGGCTCATCGCTACCATCACCATCAGCATTACTAGCCAACACCATAAACGGCGAAGCTACGGATTTTAGCTTAGGCTGCTCTGCCTCAGCTTTATTTGCATTAGGATGACTATCTTCAGTTTTCTTTACTTCAGTTTGCTTTGCTTGAGTCTTTTCTACTTCAGGTTTCTCTACCTTAGTTTGTTCAACGTCCTTCTTAGAAGGCAGACCCCCCCCCATTTGGTTTTCAGGAGTTTCAGTCACATTTTTCTTCTGAGTCTGCTTATCGCTAGATTTCTTATCACTAGCCTGCTTATCGCTAACTGGTTGCTCATTCTTCTGTTGCTCGACTTTTTGAGCATCACTCTGAACAACCTGTGCGTCTTTTATCTCCGCAGCCATTGCAGTATTCGCAGGAGTCACGCTAAATGCCAACGCAGCACCCGCAAGCACACCGGCAGCGCCTATAGTAAACGCCGCAACCTTGCGCGCATCCACAGCCTTCGCAATAGCGCTACTAACAGAAGCATCAAGCGTCACCTTGCGCTCGCGCTTTACAGACTTTGAACCCATAATTCCTCCCTCAACAATGCAATAACTGCGCTTATTAAACTCTCACGCATACGCAATATATATCGCATACACATCATCGCGCGCAATGCATAAAACCGATAATCCTGCCTATAATTTTAAATATATGCAGTTCTCTCCATTAGGAATTATACTACCGTAAAGCAAATTTTCATATAACTCTACTCAACCGAGCGCAACAAAATCTCCTCAAGCGCGTGCTTTACCGAAACAGGCAGCGTGCAACGCCATTGCGCCCACTTCATTACGGAAGGCTGATCAGTTGCGTAAGCGTTAAGCATATCAACGCTGTTGCGATACTTTTCTGCTTCCGATTCGTTTTCATATTCAAGAGTTGAGATTGCAGCAATAGCGCTTGCACTTCCACCAGCCTCGCGCACTGCGTCAAAAGCCATTTCCTTACCGCGGTACGGCACTTGCGCTTGAAGCAGGAATCTGTAAGCGTCGCCAACTTTAGGATCGGCAGCGATTTGCAATCCGCCGTCAACAATTACGCGAACTTCCGAACGAGCTGGCACATCTTTTACAGAAACCGACAAGCTCAAAGTCGACTCTTCGCCTTCGTAAGAAATTGCAAAATCGCTTGCGTTAAGCTCTCGGCTTCCTACAAAAACGCGCACTTTCGCAAAATCTGCGCAAGCAACTCCTCTAAATACAACGTTCCAGTTGCGTTTTTGCGGCACAGATTCTACAGCAGCATCACATCCTGCAACACCGGAAATAATAAATTGCGAAGAAGAATTGCCGTCTCGCCACACAAAATTCATACGAGTGTTAGCAGTATTCCCAGCAGACGCTGCAGCAAAATCGCCGTTGTCCTCTCGCATCACAAATTCGCCGTCAGCTCCAGGGAATGCAAGAACGCGCAAAGCTCGCGGATTTTCAATACTGTTAACCGCTTCAGCAGCCTCAGCACTACGCTCGCAATCTGCAACTTCCGGCAAAACTTGCGTAGGCACAATCGCTCCGGCACGCGCAAAAGCAGGCACTCGATCAAGCGCACGCCACGCTTCAAACCTGCGACCATTCCAGCCGCGAGACACGTACCTGCGCCCGTCAAACAAATCGTACCAATCACCTTCCGGCAACCAAACTCCAGCGCATCCGCGCAAAGCAGCCGAATCGTTAGGCGAAGTAATCGGCGATACTATAAGCTCGCTTCCAAAACGGTACTCGTTAGGAATTTCGTAAGCCATTCCAACTTCCGGCGACTGCCAGTACATTGGCTCAATAATCGGCCTGCCCTCAAAAGCTGCGCGATAATTCATCGTATAAACGTATGGCAAAAGTTCCGCGCGCAAACGAAGCATTTTCACCATTGCTTCGCGAGTTTCCTTAGGGAAATTCCACGGCTCTTTTCCAGCAAACGGTGAGCAAGTCGAATGCAAACGATTAATAGGACTAAACGCTCCGAAAGCGTACCATCGCGCTTCTAACTCGTTATTTCTAACGCCAAGCATGTGGCCGCCAATATCGTGACTCCACCATCCGTAGCCAATATTTGAAGCCGTAGAAGTGAAGTAAGTTTGGAAAGCAAGCGAATCCCAAGTAGTAACTGTATCTCCCGAGAAACCAACTGGGTAGCGATGCGAACCAGGGCCCGCATATCGCGAGAACGTAAGCGGCCAGCGGCCGTCGCGCGCAGCATCCTCATAATGCATGTGGTTTAACATCCAAAGCGGATCCAAACCAGGCTCGCGCGTCACTCCACCCTGCTGCCAGTCAATCCACCAGAATCGCACGCCTTCATCTTCCATGCGATGATGCATGTTGAAGTAAGCTTTCACAAACTGCGGGTTCGTTAAATCAAATTCCACAGCTTTGCCGCTTGCAGGATCAATTCCAGCATCTTGCGCAACTTGCGGATAATCTTTTTCGAACGCGCGCACGCCGTCGCGCGGATGCAAGTTCAAAGTTGGAGCCAATCCAGCCGCGTTAAGCTTCCTCAAAAAAGCGCGATGATCCGGGAAAAGCTCTTCATTCCACGTGTAGCCCGTCCAGCCGGATCCATACTTCGAATCAACGTCCGTCACATGCCAGTCCATGTCAATAACAGCCGTGCTAAAAGGTATTCCTTCGCGCTTAAAACGATTATGCAATTGCAAATATTCGTCTTGACGGTAACGATAGTAGCGACTCCACCAATTGCTTAGCGCAAAACGCGGCAGCAGCGGCTGAGCGCCCGTAAGCTTATAAAAGTCTTGAATTGCTTGAATATAGTGATGCCCGTAGCCGAAGAAGTATAAATCTTTATATCTTCCTGATTGCTCGCTAACTTTTTGCGCACGCGACTTAACCCAAGCCCCATACGGGTTTGGTTTGCCGTCAACTTTTTCAACTGGCACAATTTCGCAAGTTGCAGAATCGTCTAAAACAGACCATCCGTCGCGCGAAAGTATACCTTTACCGAGTTTTACCGAGCCGTTCGCTTGATCCAAAGTTCTAAAAGTTCCAAGAAGATTTCCCGGGCAGTCGTCGCCGTAATGCCACGTGTTAAATTGCGTACATGGAACTCCGCGCACAACAATACTTAAGCCTTCTTTACTAAAAGCTTCGCAATTATAAGTAAGATGCAGCTTTTCAGTTTCGACTTCCAGCCATCCATTTTCGTTTTTGCGCGCACTAAATTTCGGTTGAGCATCCGCACTTTTGTGAGCAAAATTGCGGCAGATTACAGTTTGCGTAGGATTGTCAACAAACTTTCCGTCGTCGCTCCACTCAAGACGAATAAGCGAATCTGTAATAACAGTAATTCGCCACTTTTCGCCCTTAATTACCTGACTATCCTGCGCCTTTGCGTTTGAGTCAGTTGCGTACTTATAAAAAATTCCCGACTTGGAAAAGTCCATTTTTGCACCTTTGCTTTTTATTTAATTAACTTACGCTTTTATTTAATTAACTTACGATTTTATTTAATTAACTTACGATTTTTATTAATTAGCACGCGCTTTTATTTGACGAATACTGCGAACAACGCGGCAATCGCCAGCATTACCGGGTACCACGCGTACATTGTCCAGCGAAATACTGGCGAATCCTTATGCCCGTCACCATAAGGGCTGCGGTAGTGCAACACTGCCACGCCAATGCCTGGCGCAAGCATCGACATAGCGCCAAACATACCGGAAATAAGCTCCATGCGAATTTCATGCTTTTGCATCAGCTCAAAAATCAGCACGAACACAAGAAATATCGCGCCTCCCCAGAAAATTTGCTGACGCACATAAACTTTGCCAATAATATTCCACAATAATCCTGCAACCACTAGCGCAACATACGCAGCGCCGCGCGAAAAACCGCTAAAACGCTCCCGAATCATGTCGATTCCCATAAGAACGAATAGCGCAATCACCAGCGCAAACACTGGATTTTGCGAGCGCAAATCAAACGCGCAACCGGATGTAGTAAGATCGTACGGCACTTCGCAAATTATTGCCAAAATCAAAAGTCGCAATATGTAAAGATTCACGTTATGCGTATTGTGATACCCGCGCATAAGAATCCACGCGTACCACGGCATCGCCGTCCAGCTCACTACTTCGCAAAGAACCGCAAATGTAAGGGCAAGCATGTTGTCTTTGTGCAAGCCGCCAAACAAATGCGGTATTACGGGAGCGCTAAATGCACTAAGCATCATCATGAATGCGCCAAGCATTTTAAACTTGCGCAAAGTAATGCCCATTTTTATGTTTTTATCTGCACGAATTTTAGGCTTTAGCACATCCATGACTTGCACTCCCTTGTTTTCACGCGTTGTTTTAAGTAGCGTCGTTCTAAGCAACGCTTGCTTATTTTTTACTGCTCTGTTTTACTACCGTTTATTGTATCGCAGTATTTATTGCGACTTAAAGCGGCAGATTGAATATTGCGAAACTTTGTGCGCCGAGTTTCAATGAATTTCCATCGCTTAATACTTCGCCAATTTTCAGCAAAGGATTTTCAACTGCTTCCTGAGTAAGATTTGCCAGCGCTTCAAACGTCACCATTTCTGCGTTTACTCCAGGGTTCATAACAACGATACTTCTTTCAGCAGCTGATTCTCCTTCGTTACTTTTTGCGCAACGCTCGTAAGCAAATCCGCGGCCGTCAACAGGAGCATACAAAACTCGCCAAGACGCGTCAGCTTGCAAAGAAGCGCGACTATGACGAAGCGCAATAAGCGAGCGCACCCATGAAAGGAAGGAATCTTCGCAATTAATTTGCGCAGAAACAGTTGGAATTTCGCCACTTTCTACAGCTTGTTTGCGAGAGTTTGCGCAAGTGCGTCCGTCCGCTCGCGCTTCAACAGGCAAATATAGTTTCGATTTTGCAGCCGTGGAGAATCCAAGATTTTTCGTGTCGTCCCACTGCATTGGCGTGCGCGTGCCGGTTCGGGCGTAGCCGCCTTCTTTTGTTGGAATATCTAAATATTTCATGCCAATTTCGTCACCGTAGTAAACAAAAGGCACGCCTGGCATTGTAAGCAGCATGCCGAAAGCGACTCTGCGCTCACGATCGTCTAGTCGCGGAGCCATGCGCGGTGTGTCGTGATTGCAAGTAATAAAGCTAAAGTAACCTTGGTCGCAAGTTGATTCGTATTGCGGACAGTAGTCGTCCAAAAATGGGCAAATACTTCCGCCGCCGCGCGCCGAAAAGTAGCTGTGATCATGCTCTGGATTGTTATCCAAAGCGTTGTCAACATCCCTAGCCAAACGCGCATAACCGTTAGGATTCCCATCCCAACGCCAGCTTAAATAAAAGTCCATGTCAAATCCGGCAGCAAGAGCCTGGCGAGGACGCCCCCATTCGGACACAAAAGCAGCATCAGGGTACTCTTCCTTAACAGTTCCAAGCATTTCCTGCCATGCGCGAATCGTATTGTCTTTGCCAAGACTCCCTTCGCCATTATTGTCATCGTTTTTTACAAGCGAATCTGCCATATCAACGCGGAAACCATCCGCGCCAAGCGAAAGCCAAAATCGCATAACATCAACCATTGCAGCGCGAGTTTCAGCCGCTTCTTTAGAATCAGGAGAAGATTGCCAATCGCGATCCCTATGCGCAAAACCGTAATTTAGCGCAGGCTGGCATTTGAAAAAGTTTAGAATATACGTTGCGTCGCGCTCAGTTTCGCCGCCAATAAACGGCATAGAATAGCCGCTAAACGCACTATCAGTCCAAATGTAGCGCTTGCTTAACTCGTTTTCTTGAACTTTCGAACTTTTCTTAAACCACTCGTGCTCTTCGCTAGTATGCCCCGGCACTAAATCAAGCAAAATATGCATTCCGCAAGTGTGTGCTTCGTTAAAAAGCTGCTTTAAATCTTCGTTAGTACCGTAACGAGCTGCAACTTTTTTATAATCTCGCACATCGTAACCTGCATCTTTAAAAGGCGAATCGTAGCAAGGATTAAGCCAAATTGCGTTGCAACCAAGCGATTTTACATAATCTAATTTTTTTATAATTCCCTGAATATCACCTATGCCGTCACCATTCGTATCGTAAAAACTTTGCGGATAAATTTCGTAAAAAACAGCGTCTTTAAGCCATTGTGCGTGACTATATAATCCCATTATTTTGCCCTTCTCGCGTTGCGTTAATTAATTTACAATCAGCTACTTGAAATTTTATATTATAAAAAATATTTGCGCTAACCCGCCACTCATTTGCAAACAGAATAATATCCGTGTATACCACACATTGCTTACGAACGGATTTGTGAGACTTGTGACGCTGCTCTACGCAGCAATAGCGATGTTGCGCCACAACGGAGTCCGTTACTACGCCACCAAATGATGTGCCAGTTTTTTGGCATGATATAGGAGGTCAAGGATGACGAATATTAAGAAGATGCTGGGTGCAGGTCTTGCAGTTGCTACTTTGTTTGGATTTGCAGCTTGCGGTTCAAGCACTGCCACTAGCGATAAGAAGGCCACTGAATCCGGCCCTGTTCAGCTTACTGTTTGGTCTGCTTCTGAAGATCAGAAGGCAGGCGGCTGGGTTGACACCGTTGAGAAGGAATTCCAGAAGGCTAACCCAAACGTTAAGTTCAAGAACACTGTTGTTGAGCCACCAAAAGCTGCTGAGTCTGTAAAGAAGGATGCAAAGGCTGCTGCTGATGTTTATCTCTTCCCTAACGATCAGCTTGGCGATTTGGTCAAGGCTGGCGCAATCGGCGAGTTGAGCGATGATGCTGCAAAGCAGGTCAAGGAACAGAACGAAGATACTTTGATTAATTCTGTTACCGCTCAGGACGGCAAGATGTACGGCGTTCCTTACACCGGCAACACTTGGTTCATGTACTACAACAAGTCCAAGTTTGCTGCTGACGACGTCAAGTCCCTCGACAAGATGCTCGAGAAGGGCAAGGTTGCATTCGATCTTAGCAACGCTTGGTATCTCCCAGGCTTCTACCTCGATGGCAACATGACTCTCTTCGGCGAGAAGGGCAACGACGCCAAGGCTGGCATGAAGCTCAGCGACAAGGCTGCTGAAATCACCAAGTACATCGTAAAGCTCTTTGACAACAAGAACTTCGTGCTTGATGGCAACAGCGCTGGCTTGAACGGCCTCAAGAGTGGCAAGGTTGACGCTTACTTCTCCGGTTCTTGGGATGCTGCAAACGTGAAGCAGATTTTGGGCGACAACTACGCTGCTGCTGCTCTTCCAACCTTCAAGACCGAGTCCGGCGAGCATCAGATGAAGTCCTTCGCTGGTTCTAAGGCTGTTGCTTACAACCCTAACTCCAAGCACCCAGAGATGGCTGCTAAGTTCGCTGCATTCTTGGGCTCCAAGAAGTCCCAGCAGATTGCTTATGAGAAGCAGGGCGTTATTCCTTCCGACAAGTCTCTTGCTGACAGCGTAAAGTCTGATCCAGCTGCTGTTGCTCAGATGGAAACCATTGCTAAGACTTCTGTCTTGCAGCCAGCAATCCCAGAGATGGGTAGCTTCTGGGAGCCAATGGGCAACTTCGGTAAGGCAATCGTAAACCACGAAGTTAAGGACGGAAACGCTGCAGACAAGACCGCTGACTTTGCTAAGGGTTTGGCGGGAGCTGTAAAGTAAGCATTTAATTATGCTAACTAAATAAATTTATATGAAATGTATAAGTGAAAATTACCAGTAGCTTATGCGTTTGCAAATAACACGCCCCAGTCCCCACTATAGTGAAAAGGGGCCGGGGCGTGTTATTTATATATACTTCTCTAAAGCACTCACTGTTTATATGAAAGGTATGTCATGACTGGCACGACATCCACAAAGCGACAAAGGCGCCAGAAGACGTCAGTTGTAGAACGCTTTGCTCCTTCACCATATTCACTGAAAGAGGCTGCAGAGCACGCAGACATTCTTTCGTGGATTTCCATTATTATCTTCGGCTTCGGCACTTTTGTTCGCAAACAATTCACTAAAGGCATTTTGTTCCTGCTGTGTGAAGTTGTTCTTTTAGGATTCTTATTCACAACCGGTTCAGAATACCTTCCAAAGATTCTTACGCTTGGCACAGTAAAGCAAGGTAAGGTTAAGATAAACGGTTTCTGGCATTATACCGCTGGTGATAATTCCGTAGAAATTTTGCTGTACGGCGTTATGTCTCTTGCCGCAATTATTGTGCTTGTTTATTTAGCAACGCTTTCTCTTCGTAGCTCTTATAAAGCACAAGTTATTACAGCAAACGGCCAAAAGCCAGCAAACTTCATTAAAGATGCTTCGTCTCTGCTCGACAGCAAAGCACACGTTGGTTTGATGACACTTCCAACCGCTGGCATCGTCCTCTTTACTATTTTGCCATTAATCTTCATGATTTCTATGGCATTCACCAGCTACGACAGGAACCATCCAGTTCTGTTCACTTGGACCGGATTGAACAACTTCTTCGCAATTGGTAACTCTAAGAGCTCCATTAACGCAGGCACATTCTTCGACGTTTTGGTTTGGACTCTTGTGTGG
>NQOH01000008.1:3494-7324 GCA_003585735.1 Gardnerella kenyensis | reverse complement strand
AGTCCACTCGTCTTAAGGGATTGTGGCGCACATGCTTCTCGCTTACAATTGCAGTTCCACAGTTCGTGTCTTTGCTTGTTATGAACAACATGCTCCAGCGAAATGGTGCTATTAACAGCATTCTTCTGGAAAATCATTGGATTACTCAACCTCTTCCATTCTTCCAAGATGTAACTTGGGCTCGCGTAACAGTTATTCTTATTAACCTTTGGGTTGGTATTCCGTTCACGATTATGCAGATTACAGGTATTTTGCAAAACGTTCCTGCAGAGCTTTACGAAGCTGCAGAACTTGATGGTGCAACTTGGTGGCAGCGCTTCATGAACGTCACAATGCCGTACATTATCTTCGTGATGACTCCATACTTGATTACCACCTTCACTGGTAACATCAATAACTTCAACGTTATTTACCTCTTGTCTGGCGGCGAACCAACACCACTTGATTCTTCCGCAGGTAAGACAGATTTGCTTATTACTTGGCTCTACAAGTTGACAGTGGATCGCGGAGACTACAACATCGGTGCTGTTATCGGTATTATGACATTCATTGTTCTTGCCGTCGTAGCACTTATTACGTATCGCAACTCTGGATCTTATAAGAACGAGGAGGGATTCCGGTGAGTAATAAAAATACCGCTATGAAAAACGAAGAAGTTGTTGTACATAGCACTCGTAGTGTTTCTCTGTTCAAAGATCAACGTGTAAGAAGGATAATTGGAGATATTTTCTCTCACTTATTCTTGGCTGTTTTGTCGATTATTTGGTTGATTCCAATCGTTTGGGTTTTCTTGGAAAGCTTCAACAAGAACGAATCCCCATTCCAAAAGACATTCTTCCCAACAGAGTATTCGTTCAATAACTATATTCGCTTGTTTACTGAGCGCGAAGCCTTGGACTTCCCACGCATGTTCTTGAACACTTTGATTGTGTCCATTTTCGTGTGCATTATTTCCTTGTTCTTCGTACTTGCCGTGTCGTTCTGCATGTCTCGACTTCGCTTCCGCGGACGTAAGACATTCATGAATATTGCTTTGATTTTGGGCATGTTCCCAGGCATCATGGCTGTTATCGCTATCTACTTCATTTTGAAGGCTCTCGGTTTGACGAATGGTTCGGTTGTTCTAATCGCACTTATTATCGTCTACTCCGCAGGTAGCGGCGCCGGCTTCTACGTTATGAAGGGCTACATGGATACTATTCCAAAGTCTTTGGATGAAGCTGCTTACTTGGATGGCTGCACTACTTGGCAGGTGTTCTACAAGATTATCCTCCCAATCTGCAAGCCTATGATTGTGTTCCAGGCGATTACGAGCTTCTTGGGTCCATGGCTTGACTTCGTTATGGTTAAGACGATTGCCAACAGCCAAGACAACTACACTGTTGCTTTGGGCTTGTGGAAGATGCTTGATAGGGAATTCATTAGCAACTGGTTCGCACGATTCTGCGCGGGCGCTGTGTGCGTTTCGATTCCTATCGCAATCCTGTTCATTATTATGCAGCGCTTCTACGAGGAGTCCATGTCTGGCTCCGTTAAGGGCTGATAATAACAGATAAAATAAAGAAGGCCGAGGCGCTTTCGAGCGTTTCGGCTTTCTTTATTCGCAATTTAAGGAAAGTAATCTAAGTAATCTAAAAAAAAATAAAGCAGAATAATAGCGCAAAATATTGCAAATAATAATGCAAATATCGCGCAATTAATAAATAATTTAAATTCGTGTTACAGCTTGCTCGCAGTTTGACTCAACACGATACCGGCTTAAAAACCCTACCGTATTCAGCCAAATAGTGCTCAACAAATACTTAAATAAAAGAACAATAATTAAAATATAAAATTTAAAATTAGCTTCATATATTACAATCAGTAAACATACTAAAAACTTATAGAATATAAGAATACTTACAAGTACAAAAAGAAGGCTAAACCACATGACGAATCCATCTTCGGCAACATGGCCAATGTATGAAGGACCTCTTGGTTTTAATTTAAATACTAAGTCAACTACGTTTACCGCATGGGCGCCTACTGCACAAGCTGTAACCTTACGTCTTTTTGAAACAGGCAATAATAGCGAGCCAACTCAAACGCACGAAATGAAACCTTTGCGCGACGGCGCTTGGCGAGCTAATTTCCGCAAGCGCTTGGACGGCATGTATTACGACTATCTCGTCACCTTCGCTGATGGCACAGTAAATCGCACATGCGACCCTTGGGGTATTGCAAGCGGCGTAAACGGCGAGCGCAGCCTTGTTATTGACGAAGAGCGAGTATCCCCTGCTAATTGGCATAAAGATAAGTCTCCTAAGTTTGTGCGTCACGCAATGGTTGTTTGGGAAACGCATGTTGCTGATTTTAGCAACGATCCTAATGGCGGTTTTAAGCCTGAGCATCGCGGACAGTACCTTGCTTTTACGGACGAGCACACAACTTTGCAAAGTGAAAATGCTTCCGCTTCTGCTCTTCCTACAGGCTTGGATTATTTGAAGCAGCTTGGCGTTACTCACGTGCAATTGGAACCTATTTACGATTTTGCAACAGTTGACGAATCTGCTATCGATACAGCTCGCAAAAATGGTGCTTCGGCAGAAGAATTAGACTCTTTGTATAACTGGGGTTACGATCCTCACGCTTATAACGTTCCAGAAGGCGCGTATTCTAGCAATCCTTACGATGGCACTGCTCGAATTCGCGAGTGCAAAGCAATGATCGCGGCTCTTCATGCCAACGGCCAGCGCGTAATTATGGACGTTGTGTATAACCACATGTACAAGTCTGCGGAGAATGCTTTTGAGCTTATGGCTCCAGGATACTTCTGCAGGCGTAATGCAGACGGCTCTTTTGCTAACGGCTCTGGATGCGGCAACGAAATGGCTTCCGAACACCCTATGTTCCGTAGGTTTATTATTGAATCTTTGCTTCATTGGGCACGCTGCTACCATATTGACGGCTTCCGCTTCGACCTTATGGGTTTGACGGATACAGAAACTTTGAATCAGGCTCGAGCGGCGTTGGATGAGCTTCCTGGTGGAAAAGATATTGTTATGTATGGCGAGCCTTGGGGCGCTTCTGACCCTGCTGTTGACGAAAAGTTGCCGATGGGAGATAAAGACGGCCGCAACACTCTTAACGAGCGCATTGGTTGGTTTAGCGACGAATCACGCGATTCTCTTAAGGGCAATGTGATGAATCATCTTGACCGCGGATACGTTAACGGCAACGAGTTTTGGTGCTGTGACGCTGCTCGCCAAACTTTGGACGCGTGGCGCGATACTCCTTCTGCAGGTAAGGAAGTTGGTCAGATTGTGCAGTACACTTCCGCTCATGATGATTTGACATTGTGGGATAAGCTTTGCATTTCTATGCGCGAAAATGCAACTGACCTTGAGTTTTCTGCTCAAGATGCTAAGCAGGTTGCGGATATTATGAATGCAAATATGTTTGCAGCAGGCATAATTTTGTGCTCCGCTGGCACTCCGTTTATGCTTAGCGGCGAAGAATTTGGGCGCACAAAGCACGGTTGCGATAATTCTTATAATCGCGGCGTTTTGCTCAATCAACTCGATTGGGCTCGCACTGAGCGCTTCCAGCCTCTTATTGAATGGTACCGCGATCTTATTGCTCTTCGCGCGCAACACAGCGCATTATATGACGGAAAACGCAAGCAGCTTACAACTTCTAATCGCACTGTTTTAGCAACGCGAATTGGAAATAATATTATCGTTTGCGCTAATCCTATGTATCACGAAGACGCAACTGTTGAATTGCCTTTAATCCATAGCGAAAAATCTCATGTATGGCATTGCGTATTAAACTCAAGTGATTATTTCGCT
>NQOH01000008.1:0-2790 GCA_003585735.1 Gardnerella kenyensis | reverse complement strand
ACTTGCCAAAGCGCACTTTCGTAGTACTTAGTACTAAATAATTGCGCTTTATAAAACTTACACCTGATATCGCAACGCTAATTTGCAAACGATATCAGGTGTTTATATAATTGACGAACAGGGTGTATTTTAATCCAGAGATGTATTGAATTGCACACTCTCGCCATAGTTGCACGTTTGGCACGCTTACGACGATGTTAGAAATGTGCCAACAAGATAGAAGGAGCACCATGACAACAACAGCTACTGGCAAAACTGATGCTGAGAAGCCTATGGAAGAAGAAAGTGCGGAGCGTCTTGCACGTCCGCTTATTAAGCTTGCGAAGGCGTGTGGCGTTGCCACTTTTTATATTGATCAGCAAGGAAGTTACACAGAGATTACAGATGAGGCATTGGTTGGAGTGCTTGACGCATTAGGCATGCCTGCAGATACTCAAGATAGTATTGCAGTTTCGTTAAAGCATGTTCAGCAAAAACGTGCTAGCGAATTGCTGCCACCAACCGTTGTTTCGTTTAATGGCAAAAAAACTTGCGTACCAATTCATGCAGGGGAAGCTAAACCGGAAGATATTAAACTTTCGATTACGCTTGAAGATGGTACCGACTACGAAGGCGGATTAGGTGATGTTTTAACCGAGGAAGATGGTGATCTTTACACTGAGCTTCCTGATGATTTGCCAATGGGATACCACACTTTGCATGCGCAAGTAACAAACAAAAACGGCGAAATTTCGCAACATGCAGACGTTACCTTAATTGCAGCTCCTGCTCGCATTCCACTTCCTGAAAGCGTAAAGAAGCAGCATCGTTGGGGCTTTATGACGCAAATGTATTCTGTGCGTTCGAAGGATTCTTGGGGAATCGGCGATTATGGCGATTTGCGTCGTTTGCTTAAGGATGCCGGCGAAATTGGTAAGGCAGATTTTATGCTGATTAATCCAATTCACGCATGCGCTCCAGTAACGCCTCTTGAGCCGTCGCCTTACTTGCCTGAATCTCGTAGGTTCTTGAATGTTACGTATATTCGTCCGCAAGATATTCCAGAATACGCTGAATTAAGCGGCGAAGATCTTGCTAAAGTCGAGCAATTGCACGAATCTATTGCGCATCAAAATAATAATCCAAATCCTATGGATATTAACGCAGCTTGGGATGCTAAGTTGCCTGCGTTGCGCATTATTTTCAAGCAGCCTCGTTCTGCTGAACGCGAGCGCGAGTTTGCTGAGTTTAAGCATCGTGCTGGCGAAGATCTTGATGCTTTTGCAACTTGGTGCGTTGCGTTTGAAGTTTGGGGCGCTCCTTGGGGCGAAAACTTGTGGTTTGATACCACGGGCAAAGGCACTCCGCAAATTGAGCGTCTTAAGAGAGAACATTCTGACTTGTTTGAGTTCCATCGTTGGTTGCAGTGGATTGCGGACGAGCAGGTTGCTGCAGCTCATGCTGAAGCGAAGGCTGCAGGAATGGCGATTGGCCTTATGCAAGACATGGCTGTTGGCGTGCATGGTTACGGCGCTGACGTTTGGTGGAGTCCGGAACGATTTGCTAATGGCGTAAGCGTTGGCGCTCCTCCTGATTTCTACAATCAGCAGGGTCAGGATTGGGGTCAGCCTCCATTTGACCCGAATTACTTGGACGAAACCGGCTACATTGCTTACCGAGACATGGTTCATAACGTGTTCTTGCATGCAGGAGCCGCGCGAATTGACCATGTGCTTGGACTTTTCCGCTTGTGGTGGATTCCTCAAGGCCAGAGCGCAAGGAATGGCGCATACGTCTACTACAACGTAGACGCAATGCTTGCAGTTCTCACTATTGAGGCCACTCGCGCAGGTGGCGTAGTTATTGGCGAAGATTTGGGTACTGTTCCAAAGTATGTTTCTAAAGTGCTTGCTTCTCACGGAGTTCTTGGCACTGTTGTTGAGTGGTTCGTTCACGACGATGAAGCCGAAGCTGCAGCCAAGAAGGCCGGAAAGAAACAGATTATATTTGCCGATCCTTCTACTTACCGCGAGTACGCGCTTGCTTCTGTTACAACGCACGATATGCCGCCTACAGCAGGCTATCTTGCGTTTGAGCATGTGAAGATTCGCGAACAGCTTCACTTGCTTACAGACTCTGTAGAAACCTTCCAGGAGGCAGCTACAGCAGAACGTAACGCTATGATGAAGATGCTTCTTGACGGCGGCTGGATTAGTAAAGAGGCTGCAGAGGACGTAGAAGGCCATGTGCAAGAGATTGTGGAAGCTCTGCATGCGATTATGCGCACTTCCCCATCGTTGCTGCTGCAGGTTGCTTTGGTTGATGCTGTTGGCGAGCGTCGCTCTCAGAATCAGCCTGGCACTAGCACGGAGTATCCAAATTGGCGTATTCCGCTTGCTGATGCAGATGGTCGCGTAGTCCACACTGATGAAGTATTTAAGTCGCCACGAGTGCTTTCTATGACAGCAGTTATGCGCGGCGAAAATACACAGAAGTGAGTATAATTAAAACGTTGGTTTACTGAGAACCGACTCAATTCCCCGCAAGAAATACGGTTTGCATAGTAGCAAATCAAAAGTATTGATTGCAATGATGTCCTATGTGAGGCGAGCGTCTACGATGATGCTCGCCTCATTAATTATGTGCGGTTATGGGTGTTATAGGGGTTGTGGAGTTATGTGGTTGTGGAGTTATGAGGTAAGCAGCAAGCCCCCCCTGCCTCAACACCGTTACTAACTCAGTCAGCCGACTGAGAAAATAACGGTAATTGGTAAAACACCGTTACTAACTCAGCTAGCGAACTGAGAAAAT
>NQOH01000013.1:12422-12558 GCA_003585735.1 Gardnerella kenyensis | reverse complement strand
TCAGGCTCGTCATGATTGGGATGCTGTTAAGGTAATCGATCAGAAGATTGCTTTGGCTAACGGCTTGCGTGAGGTTGCTCACCACAACCTTACCCGTGCTAAGGCTTTGTTGAACTCCGCTGATGATCACGCTCGT
>NQOH01000013.1:11421-11565 GCA_003585735.1 Gardnerella kenyensis | reverse complement strand
AAGGAAGTTCGCGCTGCTATGGATAAGGAGCCAAACTCCCCATTCAAGAAGAGCGGTCAGAAGAACAATGCTCAGAAGCCAAACGGCCAGAATGGTCAGAAGCCAAACGGTGGCGCTGCAAGCCATCAGCTTGGTAAGACCGGT
>NQOH01000013.1:10006-10744 GCA_003585735.1 Gardnerella kenyensis | reverse complement strand
TGCTGTTGCTGCTTCCGTGCTTGCTGGTATGGGTGCTGCTCTTCGCAAGATCCGCCACTAAGCATTAACTATTCGGGTATCTTCTTCCCCCGAATAAATGGCTAGTTCACTTAGTCTAGCGTGCTAAACAGTGCGCTAGGCTAAGTGTTTTCTTAAAAATTTTGTGCTTGACGCGGCGCAAATAATTTAATATGTGTTGCAGATCAGTCAGTTTTATGGACTTGTTTGATGCGGTTTGCCAAAAATTTTCCTTTTTTATCGTTGATGCAAATTCGTAGATTGACTGTGACTCAAGCGCATTTGCGCGCTGCTTACCGCTAGGTACGGGTAGCAGTGGCGCAAGTTTCAAGGCCTGAGTGAGCATTTGCCCAGGCCTTGTGTTTTAGATGTGTTAGATGTTTTTAGGTGCTTTTAGCTTTTTTGGGTTTGTTAATTCTTTCGGCAATGAAGCTGAACCTTAAAGAAACCTGAAAAAACTATTAAAAACTTCTGTTTATGGCGTGTCGCATAATTTTTACGATAATCCACGAAAATAATCGTAAATATTATTATTTTTTAAATAAAAAACGCAAAATTTATCAATATTTTCCTATTTTTCGCATGTTCGACTCTGAATTTTGGTATTGAGTTTTCTGAGAGCATGCGGTAAGTTATAACTCAGTTACCGGAGGAATACCTAGTTCCACCGGTACACACGGGAAACCGTGATTGGCAAATTTTTCTTCGTGTACCTAGCAC
>NQOH01000013.1:7775-9363 GCA_003585735.1 Gardnerella kenyensis | reverse complement strand
AAATATTATGTTGAATAAGAAGGCTATCGCCGCATTCGCTGCTGGCGCCACCTTGCTTTCCGGTTTGGCATTCGCCGCTCCAGCATTAGCTGAGGCTGCTAAGGATGCTTCCAAGACTGAGCAGAAGGCTGATCCAAAGCACGAAGCTGCTGTTAAGGCTGCTCAGGATAAGGTTGATGCTACTAAGAAGTCCTTGAATGATGCCAAGGATGATGAGAAGAAGGCTCAGAAGGCTTTTGATAAGGAAAATCATAAGCTCGATGGCTTGAATGATGCAGTAGATTCTGCTCAAGATGCTCTTACCGCTGTTCAGAAAGAACAGTCTGATTATGAAGCAGCTCAGAAGGTTATTAAGGATGCTGAGGCTAAGTTAACTACTGCTCTTAAAAATTTGAAGAAGTATGCCAGCGAAGATACTAAAGCCAAGTGCGATGCTGACAACTTTAATGATGCAAAGCCTGCAAAGGACAAGGACATTGATTTCAACGCTGCTAAGGGCAAGGTTCTTGCTGCTAAGTCAGAGGTAGATAAGGCTAAGCAGAAGGCCAAGGATGATAAGCATGATACCGATAAGTCCGATGCTGTTGACCAAGCCCAAGATAAGTTAGACGGTGCTAAGCAGGCTGTTACTGATGCTCAGAAGGCTGATACTGCTTACGACAAGGCTAAGAAGGAATTGGAAGCTGCTAAGGCTAAGGTTGAGATGTACACCACCTTGCTTGCTTCGTATGAGGCTGATCTTGCTAAGTTGAAGGGTGAGACTCCAGTTAAGCCAACCCCAGTAACTCCTGCTGATGTTAAGGCTGTTGTTGAGTTCTCCTTGAAGTATATTAAGGATGCTAAGTCCGACGCTAAGACTGTTGCTACTGTTAAGGCTGCTTTGGCTAAGTTGCAGGCTGCTAAGGATAAGGCTGCTAAGGCTGCTGCTTTCAAGGAATTGAAGGCTCTTGTTGAGCCTTTGATGAAGAAGGTTCCACCAACTCCTGAAGATAATGCTCCAGCTTTGAAGTCCATCTTCGGTTCTGACGTTCTTTACACCAACTACAAGGGCTTGGCTGCTGAGTTGGTAAAGCGTGGCATCACCAACATTGGTGCTTACGATGCTCTTCTTGACACGCTTCAGTATGGTTTGCGCAACGGTGGCTGGGATAATGTTGTTAAGAACTTCCCAGAGCACGGTCCTAAGAACAACTGCGATTTCTTGGCTGGTTTGCGTCGTCATTTGACCAAGGCTGTAAAGCATTACGGTCACGTTGTGGCTGCTGTTAAGGATATGGTTGTAGAGCTTAACGAGGATAAGAAGGATGCTTTGGCTGCTGAGGATTACGTTGCAGCTAAGGTAATCAAGGAGAAGCTTGCTTTGGCTAACGGCTTGCTTACTGTTGCCAAGAACAACCTTAGCCGTGCTAATGCTTTGCTTGATTCCGCTAACGATCACGCTCGTGATTTGAGCTGCGATACTGGTGCTAAGGATGTCCGCAAGGCTATGGATAAGGAGCCAAACTCCCCATTCAAGAAGAGCGGTCAGAAGAACGATGCTAAGAAGCCAGAAGCTCAGAAGCCAAACGGTTCTGCTGATGGTAGCCAC
>NQOH01000013.1:6834-7118 GCA_003585735.1 Gardnerella kenyensis | reverse complement strand
AGCTTTGGTTGCTGTTGCTGCTTCCGTGCTTGCTGGTATGGGTGCTGCTCTTCGCAAGATCCGTCACTAAGCTTAAACAAAAGCTAATGGTTAAAAAGCTAAGCTAAAAGCAAAAGCTAAAAGCTAAGCTAAAGCTGAAGCTTAAACCATCGGGGACTGATTAAATCAGTCCCCGTTTTTTTTTTATTGAACATTTGCCGGAGTTTTACCCCGTGTTTGTGTACTTGGGTTGGGCGTATGTACACAAATGCGCGCACTTTACCTCGTGTTTGTGTACTTGGGTC
>NQOH01000013.1:5144-6168 GCA_003585735.1 Gardnerella kenyensis | reverse complement strand
AATGCGCGCATACTTCCTCGTGTTTGTGTACTTGGGTTGGGTGTAAGTACACAAATGCGCGCACTTTACCTCGTGTTTGTGTACTTGGGTTGGGCGTAAGTACACAAATGCGCGCGCCTTGACTCGTGTTTGTGTACTTGGGTCGGGTGTAAGTACACAAATGCGCGCACTTTACCTCGTGTTTGTGTACTTGGGTCGGGTGTAACGCTCGCGCGTGTAACGCGTTCGCTGCTGAGCTTGCGTTGAAAGCACACCGTGCTTTCAACTTTGAGCAAGCTCACGCTCCGAGTTGCTTTCGCGCGCGCAATGCTGCGCTCAAGCAGGTCGTCGCGCAAATGCGCGCACGCCGTCGTAACGCAATAATCTGCAGAAAAAAGCAGTCATCTTAAATATCAATCTTAAATATCAATCTTAAATATCAATCGCATATAATCGTCGCAAATAATCATCGCAAATATCACCCAAACTCAGAGCGTTAGTCGTCACGAGCATGGGGTAGAATATGAAAGTTATGTGTGAATTTATTGCTGAAAACTCGGCAAACCACAATCGCACATAAATTGCAAACACACTCCTGCTGTGGAAGGGCCACAGCCGATAGTCCGAAGGAGGTGGGTGATGTCTGCACATAAGTATGAACTGATGTTCATTGCAAATCCTGAGCTGGATGAGCACGGTCTTAAGAAGTTGACCGAGCAGTATCTTGAGCTTGTCACCAACGAGGGCGGTTCCGTTGACGGTACCGACTACTGGGGTCGCCGCAAGTTTGCCTACGAAATTGAAGGCAAAAATGAAGGTAACTACGTTGTGGTGAACTACACTGCCGAGCCAGCCGTAAGCGACGAGCTTGACCGTGTTTTGAACCTTAACGAATCTGTAATCCGCACGAAGATTCTTCGCAAGGACGCCAAGTAAAAGTATTAAGTAAAAGCATTAAGCGAAGTATTAATCAAGGCATTAATCGAAGCATTAATCAAAACTAGTATCTAGCACTAAGCGAAACTAGTATCTAGTATTAATCAAA
>NQOH01000013.1:2411-4416 GCA_003585735.1 Gardnerella kenyensis | reverse complement strand
GGGAAATCTCACCGCGGATCCTGAAGTTAGGACGCTTTCAAACGGTTCTGCTGTTGCAAGCTTCACCATTGCGTCCACGCCTCGTACGTTCAATCGCAATACGAATCAGTTCGAGGACGGTCCTGCATTGTTCATGCGTTGCTCCGCGTGGCGAGACCTTGCGGAACATTGCGCGAACAGTCTTTCTAAAGGCATGCGCGTGATTGCGCAAGGCCGATTGTCGCAGCGCTCGTATCAGGCGCAAGACGGTTCTAATCGCACGGTGGTGGAACTTACCATCGACGAGATTGGGCCATCGCTGCGCTATGCAACCGCGCAAGTTACTCGCCAAAGCTCGGCAACTGGGTTTGCTGGGGGAGCGAGGGCGATGGGTGCTGCTGGTGCTTCTGGTTTTGGCTCTGGCTCTGGTGCTTCTGGTGCTGGTGCGTATCAAGGTGGCGGCTATGCTGGCGGCGCAAATTACGCTGCAAATCAAGCCGCAAATCATGCTGCGCAGGCAAATCAGGCCGCTTCGCGCGCGCAGTCTGCAAACGCAACTGCCGCGGATCCGTGGAGTGCCGCCGGCCCAACGAACGACGCGTTCACAACCTTCGGCGCTGGTGCTGATTTCGGCACAAGCTCCGATTTTGGCGCAGATGCGGAAGAGCCGGAATTCTAATCGCAAATAGTGCTAAATAAATAGTGCTAAATAAAAAGTGCTAAATAAAGTGCTTAATGCTGGAAGTTGCTTTTACTGCTTAAACTACTTCTTATAAAATCATCAGTTACGCGTTATGAAAACCATAGCGCATTTAAGAGAGGACATCTTATGTCACGCAAAAGGCCGCAACCACCGGTCAAGCCTTTCAAGAAGAAGCCAAATCCTCTGAAGGCTGCCAAAATTACCGAAATTGATTACAAAGACGTCGCTTTGCTGCGCAAGTTCGTTTCCGACCGCGGCAAGATTCGTTCCCGTCGTATTACCGGCGTAACCGTGCAGGAACAGCGCAAGATTGCGAAGGCCGTGAAGAACGCTCGCGAGATGGCTTTGCTTCCTTACGCCACTACCGGTCGCTGATTGAGAGGTTGTAACAATGGCTGAAACTAAAGTTATTCTTACCAAGACTGTTGCCAACCTCGGTCACTCTGGTGACGTTGTTGAAGTGAAGGCTGGCTATGCTCGCAACTACCTGATTCCACAGGGACTCGCTTTCGCGTGGAACAAGGGTGCCGCTTCCCAGATTGAGGCAATGCGCCGCGCTCGTTTGGCCAAGGCTGTTGCCACTCGCGAAGAGGCTGTTGCTGCTAAGGCTCAGATTGAGGGCACCGTTGTGGAGCTCGCTGCTAAGGTTTCCGAGTCCGGCAAGCTCTTCGGCGGCATTTCTGCCGACAAGATTGCTGCTGCTTTGGCTCCAAAGGCCGCTGTGGAAGCTCGCGCAATCAAGGTCGCTGCTATTAAGACCACCGGTGAGTTCCCAGCAACCGTGACGTTGCATCCGGAAATCACTGCTTCCTTCACCGTGAAGGTTGTGGCGGAGTAGTAGAGGCTTTGGGGCTTTGTGGCTCCGGTTGGGCTTTATTTAGCTCCCTGTACACTTTTATAAAATGCGTAAACAAGCGGATTACCGCTCTGGTGGTTTCTCGAGTCTTGTGGATTGCCGTTCTGGTGGTTTCCGCTTGTGATGCGCGTTGATTGAACTTAAGCATTGGCTCTGCGTAGCGCTGTTGTGGTGTTTCTTTTACCGCAACTCGCTCGCAGGGCTTTTTTATTCATTGTTTTTGGCGGAAACATTTGCGGGGTTATAGGCCAAAAAGTGTGTAAAGCTAAGCTGATGAATATTCTGCGGGTATAAGCCGCAGCCTCAGCACTGTTAAAAACTCAGTCAGCGTACTGAGAAAATAACGGTAATAAGCTCAGCACTGTTAAAAACTCAGTCAGTGAACTGAGAAAATAACGGTAATAAGCTCAGCACTGTTAAAAACTCAGTTAGCGAACTGAGAAAATAACGGTAATAAGCTTAACACT
>NQOH01000013.1:1634-1710 GCA_003585735.1 Gardnerella kenyensis | reverse complement strand
AATAACGGTAATAAGCTTAACACTGTTAAAAACTCAGTCAGCGAACTGAGAAAATAACACTCACAGCTCACACACC
>NQOH01000013.1:0-852 GCA_003585735.1 Gardnerella kenyensis | reverse complement strand
AATAACGGTAATAAGCTTAACACTGTTAAAAACTCAGTCAGCGAACTGAGAAAATAACACTCAAGCCGAATCGCCGCCAATATCCACAATCCACGTGTCGCACGCGCCCGCATTTCGCAACGCCGCACTAACGCGCTCGGCCGCATCCGCACTATCCGCCAACGCAATAACGCATCCGCCGCCACCGCCGCCGGTAAGCTTCGCACCCAGCGCACCATGCTCGCACGCAGCGCGCACCAACTTATCAAGCTGCGGCGTACTCACGCCCAAATCCGCCAAAATCTTATGCGCGCGATTCATCCTCGCACCCATATTTTCCGCGCGCCCCAACGCCAAATCGTCCTCAGCGTCAACCGCAATCGCACCCAAATCATCAAGCTGCGCACCAACCGCGCAAGGATGCGCGTCCAACTTCGCGCGCAACGCCTCCACGGTTTCGCGCGTCATGCCTTTGCAACCAGAATCCGCCAAAACAAGCCACGCGCGCATGCAAATATCCATCCGCGAAAACTCGCCGCGCTTAAAACGCACGGGCCACGAAGCCGACGTCGCCGTGGCATCCAACCCCGACGAACGCCCGTGTGCCACGCGCTCAGCCGACTGCGTCAACGCAAAAATCTCGTCCTCACTAGCGCGCGCGCCATAATAGTCAAGAATCGCGCGAATTACGGCGCCGGCCGCGGCCGCAGACGACCCGAGCCCGCGCTCAGGCGGAAAATCAGACTCGGTTGCAACGTGCAGCGACTCGCCGCCCCACCTCGCAAACTCAAGAGCTGCGTGGATTGCGGCGCGGATGCTGCTAAATCGCGGCGGGATTTCGGAAAGTTTGCCGGTGAAGCCGAGGCAGGAAAG
>NQOH01000004.1:127214-127371 GCA_003585735.1 Gardnerella kenyensis | reverse complement strand
CGCGCTCAGTGCGAAAAATCTCAAATCTCACCTCGCTAATATTCCTGCAACAAAGCTGATGCGTAGTGTGTGGTAGGTGCGTCTGGTGTAGCGTGTGCAGCAGCGGATGAAACAAAAATCCCTCGCTATTGTCACGAGGAGAATAGCGAGGGATTAG
>NQOH01000004.1:112094-126460 GCA_003585735.1 Gardnerella kenyensis | reverse complement strand
GCGAGAAGCAACGCCAGCAGCACCGAAACCAGCGAAGATTGCGGCAAGACCCGCAAACAAGCCAACACCAGCACCCGTCTTAGCAAGATGATGATCAGAACCACCAAAGCCATTAAACGCCGCCTTAGCATCACGCAACTGCTTCACAGCCGCATCCACCTGAGCCTGCGTTGCGTTAGCATCCGCAAGAACACGCTTAGCTTCAGCAAGAGCATTCTTATAAGCTTGAGCCGCAGCCGAATTACCGCGCACATTCAACGCGCTATTAATTTCCGCTTGCAAAGCAGACTTATCAACAGCATTAGCGTTGGCATTATTCGCGTAACCGTCGCCTTCGTGACCACCAGCGTTAGGAACGTAACCGTCAAAACCATTACCATTGCCGCCATTATTGAACTTGTCAACAATGCGCTGCTTAGCTTCACGGAGCTTCCTCAAAGCCTCATCAACCTGAGCCTGGGTTGCGTTTGGATTGGAAAGCACGCGGCGAGCCTCATCCAAAGCCTTCTTATAAGCCTCAGCATCAGTAGAGCCAGCAATCAAGTACGAAATGCCATTGCGGAAGGCTGGATCATCATCCGCCTCATTTTGCAAATCAGCTTTATTCGTCTTATGACCGTTAACCAAAGCCTCCTTAGCTTCACGAAGCTTCCTCAAAGCCTCGTCAACCTGAGCCTGGGTAGCGCTTGGATCGTCAAGAACCTTCTTAGCATTCTCGAACGCCTTCTTATAAGCATCAGCTTCCGGAGTGCCGATAGCATTCTGGAATTCAGGCGAATTCTCAAAATCACCATCAGAATCATGCTCATTCTTCAGATTCTTCTTATCCGTCGCATACTTTCGAGTAATAGCATCCTTAGCATCCTGAAGCCTCCTCAAAGCCTCATCAACCTCAGCCTGCGTTGCATCCGGATCGCCAAGCACTGACTCAGCGTGCCAAAGAGCCTTCTTGTAATTTTCGATTACATACTTAGCGGACTCGTCAGCAGGATTTGCGTTCGCATTATCCGTAGCGTTAATGAATTCCGGAGAATACTTAAAGCCAGTATCTGCGTCATGCTCCCTGCGCAAGGAATACTTGCTTGTGCTGTATTTATCCTCGATTGCCTTCTTGGCTTTTTGGAGTTCCTTTAGTGCGTCGTCAAGGTCTTTTTGTGTTGGAGCCTTATCCATGCCTTTTGGAAGCTTCTTCTTTACTTCACCAGTAGCGGGATCAAAGGCCTCAAGAAGCTTCTTGACTTTATCAAACGCAGCAGTGTACGCCTTCATTTCAGAGTTTTGTTCGCCACCTTCACCCTTTGCAGCTTCAGCGTTCTTGAACGCAGGAGTGTCCTCGAACAAACCATTGCGATTGTCGTCGGCTCCGTCCTTAGACTTATCAAATTCTTGTTGCAAGTCATGCGGGCTAGTGACGTAGTTCTTAAGAATCTTGTCTTTGATTTCCTTAAGAGCCTTCTGAGCCTCGTCAACTTCTTGCTGAGTTGGAACGTCAGTTGCACCCTGTTTTGGCGCAGAACCGTCGTCGCTGAACTTCTTCAAGAGGTCTTGAGCTTTCTTCAACGCTTCTTTGTATTCTTTTACATCAGGAATGTCTTCGTCGCCAGTCTTCTTGGCAAGAGCGTTCTTATACTCAGTAGAGTTTTCGAACTTATCTGCTTCTTGCTTCGCATTACCACGCTCGTCCTTATCATCAGCTTCATTCTTAAGAGCAGATGCGTTTGTCTTGAAGGCATTGTCGATAGCTGTTTTTGCATCTTTCAGGTCTTGCAAAGCCTTGTCAACCTGCGCTTGAGTTGGCTTTTTGTCTGGGTCGGCATTTGGATCAGTGCTGTTTACCTGCGCAATCAAGTCTTGTGCAGCCTTCAGCTTCTTGTTGTAATCTTCCAGCTTCTTGGTTGCAGAACCATCAGTCGTTGCAGCATCACCAGTTTCAGTCTTTGCCTTTTCAAGCGCGTTCTTGTACGCCACCGACGCCTCGAATGGAGGTATTACATCCTTGCCCTTGTCATCCTTATCGCCAACTTCGTTATTAAGCTTGTCGGCGTTAGTCTTGTAGCCATTTGTGACTTTGTCCATAGCCTTTTGCAAAGTCTGAAGTGCTTCATCAACTTCCTTCTGAGTTGGGATTCTGCCTCCCGTTAGTCCCTCCTGCTTTGGCTTGCCGTTATCGTCGAATGCCCGAAGAATCTCGATGGCTTTCTCCAGAGCACTATCGTTAGTGTTCTTATCGATAGCGTCAACGTCAGCCTTAGCCGTGTTCTTCTTTTCAGGAGCCGCAGAGGCATCATCCTTAAGCGCCACAGCATTCTTATACTCAGGCGTCTTCTTAAAGGCGCCATTTGCAAAGTCTTTAGCATCCTTAAGCGCAGCTGCATCGGTCTTGTAGTTGTCGGTGATTTGCTTCTTGGCGTTCTTCAAAGCCTCAAGCGCATCGTTAATCTGCTGCTGCGTTGGACGCTCGCTGTTCTTCTTGCCTTGCTCCGTAGCAGCCTTTACAAGATCGCGCGCATTCTTAAGAGCATCCTTGTAGGCTTTAACATCGTCATTATCCTCGTTGTCTTCGCCCTTCTTAGCGTCAGCGTTCTTGAACTCTGGCATATTCTCGAAGTCAGTACCACCTGCGATTGAACCGTCAGCAGTAGACTTCGCTGCCTCATCCTTAAGAGCTTCGGCATTCGTCTTGTAATCATCAAGCTTTGTACGTGCTTCATCGAGAGCCTTAAGAGCGTCGTTGATTTCTGCTTGCGTTGGCTTTGCGTCTTGCGGCGTATCGGCGCTGTCATGCTTCTTCAAAAGCTCCTGAGCTTTTGTCAAAGCATCGTCATACGCCTTCTTGTCTGCGACGGCCTGCTTGTTCTTCTCGGTATCTTCAACTAACTTAGATGGATCATTTGCATCCGCCTTCATGAAGTGAGGGTCAGACGCATTGCGATATGCATCAGATGTAACAGTACCTTCGGTAGCAGCCGCGTCACCCTGCTTCTCTTTACCGTGTTGGCCAACACTCTTTTGGAGCTTGGTGACGTCGGTGTTAAAGCCTGGAACATTGGCTTGATCGTTTGGATCGCCTAACAGTGTTTTGCGAGCGTCGTCAAGATCTTTTTTAGCTTTGTTTACCTCTTCTTGCGTTGCATCAACTTTTACAAGCAACTCTTTTGCTTTGTTAAGCATTTCACCATACTTGTCAACGGCTTGCTTTGCTTTTGCATTTTTATCGGCATCAGCATCAGAGCTATCAGCTTTTTGGAACACGGGCAACGAAGCATTCTTATACGCAGGGGTGTGCTTGGTAGCATCATCCTCGTTGACCGACTTAAGCAGCTCATCGGTCTTGGTTGCAAACTTGTTCAACTCAGCAGCTGCGGCGTTCATTTCCTTAAGGATAGCGTCAACATCCCTATCCAGAGGCTCACCTTGCGCATGCGCCTGAATATTCTTCAATGCATCTGCATTAGTAACATCAATATTCTTTTCAGGAGGATTAGAAGTTGGGATTTCTGTATTACCTTGCTTATCCTTAGGCATATTTTTATTAAGCGCCTGGTGTAATTTCTCTACAGCTTTGTCATACCTATCCTTAGCAGCCTTTGCATCCGCGCTTGCATCAGCTTCAGATACGTTCTTATACGCTGGGCTGTTTTTTATGGCAAGGTCATTAAACACAGCTGCCGAAAGTCTGCTGGTATTAGTTGCATACTTGTCAATGACTTTACGTGCGTTTTCAAGAGCTGTCTTAGCTTCATCAATCAATTTTTGATCTGGAGCAGTTCCAGCAGTCTTAGCATCTTCTAGATTTTTCTTAAGCTCCTTAGCTTTTTGATAGGCATCGTTGTAATTCTTGAATGCAGTAGCAGCATCCTTATCGCCAGCATGCGCCTTATCAAAAGCATTGAAGTACGCAGGCATCAGGTAACCGCTAAAGTTATCCGCAAGCACTTTCGTAAGTTCATCAGCGTTGGTTGCATATTTTTCATGCAATACTTTTTCGGCATTAGTTAACGCATCTTTAGCATCATTAACTTCTTTTTGAGTTGCTTTATCGTTCTTAAGAACCTCACGTGCCTTAGTTAACGCATTGTTATAGTTGTCAACGGCAGTTTTAGCAGCTTGTTTCTCTTGATCGTTTGCTCCGTTAGTCTGCTTGTTAAGCGCATTCTTGTAGAAAGTACTCTGCTTGTTTGCATCATTATCAGGATTATCAAAGGTGAGCTTTTCAGCAGTTATAAGCTGCGACTTATCTGTTGCTTTAGCGTCAAGAGCCTTCTTAGCTTTTTCGAGAGCTGTAATAGCGTCGTTGACTTCCTTCTGGGAAGCGTTTGGATCGGCTGAAAGATCCTTTGCCTTCTTAACAGCCTCGTCGTACTTATTGCGCTCTTCAGTGCTTGCATTTTGATAGGTTGGGTCAGCGGTCTTGAGCTTCTCGTCGCCTTGCTTATCAGCGTCGCCAGTCTTCACCTTACCATGCTCAGCAATAGCAGCGTTAAGCTTGTCTTTGTTAGTGCTAAATTCGTTAAGCTTTTCACGCGCGGCATCAAGCTTAGCCTTGGCTTCGTCAACAGCCTTTTGAGTGGCGTTGGCGTCGTCCTTTAACTTCTTGGCTTCTTCGAGAGCCTTGTCATAAGCAGTCTTGGCAGCTTTAGCAGCATTGTTTCTGTCAGTGTCATCAGAACCGTCGGCCTTCTTAAAGTCAGGCTCAGATACGTTCTTGAACTGGTTCGTCGCTTGCGTACCAGTTGCTGCGGCACCTTCCTTTGCAGGCGTGCCATCTGCTTCAATCGAGGTGTTCAGCCCGTCCTTATTGGTCTTATCACCATCAAGAGCCTCACGAGCCTTATTCAAAGCAATCGTTGCGTTATCAACCTCAGCCTTAAGATCTTCACTTAAATCAGCATCAGCTTTAGTTCCAACTTTTTTAAGCGTTTCTTTGGCAGCACTAAGCGCATCATCATACGCCTTCTTCTTATCAGCAGACGCGTTGTAATATGCTGGCTGTGTTGGAACATCTTTGCCCTCAACCTTGGTCGTCGTGTACTTGGCAAGCGACTTAGAAAGATCAGCCTTCTTATGATTCGTCTGCGGCACAAAGATAACGTTAATTGCCTTAGTCGTGTTGTTTGGGTTCTTTCCATCTGGGAACGTGTACACGTGCTGGTAGGTCTCCATACCATATGGCGCCACAAAAAGACGCGCTCTATAAATCTTGCCGTCCTTAGACGCAAGTTCTACAGGTTTAGCCTCCTCATCCCACTTATATGTGCCAGTCTTTGCGAGCAAATCACCCATATTCGTTTCGGTACCAGTGATCTGAATGTCACCTTTCCAATAGCCACTGTTCATAATGCCAAGCGTAAGCGCGCCTGTTGGCTCGCCTTTACTATCAATCACATAGTAAACGTGCGACTTCTTTTCTTTTCCAGGCTCGCCTTCATGACCGAGCTGCTCGTCGCCATTAAGTACGCGCAAGCCTTCTTTGCCAGTCTTTGGCGTAGCTGTGAGCAACTTGGTAACGTCACCAGACTTGAACGCCACAGCCTTGGTTGGATCGTAGCGATAGATGATAGTTTTCTTATCAGCACTCCACGAGAAACCTTCGTCAGTATTGCGATTATCCAACTTATCTTTAGTCCACGAAACGTCGTAATCCTCGCGAATGTTTGGAAGCTTTGTAAGCTTGCTCGCCTTTATATCAGACGTAAACTCGGCAACAGCCTTATCAGTCTTAATCTTAACGGTAATCTTGTTTTCCGCCATACCATTCGAGATACCCTGATTAGCTTTACCAGCTCCAGTAAGGTCGCCAGTAAGATACTCAAGTGAAATCTGATCTTTGCTGGTAAGACCAAGATCTTTATTTTCTTTATTAGCTTCATAAATAGCTGTCTTGATTCGGTCAAGCTCCGCGGTTGAGTAGCCAAGTGGGTTAGCAACAAAGACTGCTTTATCGTTTGCAGGAACTGTAATCTGATCTTCCTTAAACTTCTTCAACACAAGGTCGCTGAGCTTAATCTTAGGCGCGTCCTTAGCATCCACGCCGTCGAAGTTGATTACAGCATTACCATCGTTGTCAAACGTGATTTTATCGGAAGATACGCCGTTAATCTTTGCAAGCTTCTTCTTAATATCTTCCTTAACTTCAGGCGAAAGCTGAGTCGGGTCCTCAACAATCGGCTTTTCGATGCGATCATCGTAGCGCGCAACCGTAAGCGGAATAGCTTGCGACTTAAAGCCCAAATCCGTAACCATGTAGGTGTTAAGTGTCTTCGCACCAGCTACGTAAGTCTTATCTTTTGCGTCTTTAGCTGAGGTTTCCTTATTAATAGCCTCAAATGTAGTCTTGTCGTAAGCATCCGCAGAACTTGCGTTAATCTTGTCAGTAAGCGTATCTGGAACTTGCGTCGATTTTCCGTTGACAGTTGTATTTACACCTTTAGCTTTACTTGCTGCAACAATCTGATCGTTCACAGACATTTTATCGCTGCGAGTAGTTTCAGCATTGGCAGCAGTAGTAATTGCTGATTGAATCTGTTCTTTTGTAAGCGGCTGATCATATTTCAGCACTACGGATCCGGAAGTTTTTGGTGTCACAATCGTTGCCGCACGGAATGCATTTGTTTTATAGGCAACATCTTCCTTACCATTCTTAGTTACATACACAAAAATAGAACGGTTTGCAACATACTTCTCAGCGCCACCACTGACCTTACCAATACTAAAAAGATCACTCATCTCAAGAGTTGCAGATCCGTCTTCCTTCTGCTTAAACGTATAGTTACCAGAGAAGCTCTGACGCATCTTAGGATCGCCAGAATAATATTCAGCACCCCTCTTGCTCTTATCGTTAGTCAAACCATTGTTTTGAGCAGGGAAAATAGCAATATTGGTAATCTTTCCACCATCTTTTGGTGCTGCAAAGTGGAAAGTAACCGTGTGCTTTTCGCCACCTTCACTAAACGTGTTGTCCGAGCTTCCCCAGCCATACATATTAGGCATAGTGCCAGCGTTATTCTCGTCAATATTAATCTTGGTATTAGTAGTATCCGTTGTGTCTGGCTTAATTTTATTAGAATCTTGACTTGCTGCATCATTATTCGACGCGCGATCCGTGCCTACACCAGCAGCAGCATATGTAGAAGTAGCCTTTACATCAGTAGTTTCAGTCTTAGTAACGTCAGTCTTATCTTCAGTATTTACTACAGACTGCTCAGTCTGCTTATTTTCTTCAAGCTTATTAACGTCTTCCTTCTTGGCAGTCTGATCCCCAGCCTCTTTATTAAGGTCAGTCTGATCCTTCTTATCAGACTTACCAGTTTCTGCATCCTTACCCTTTTCGCCTGCAGAAGCCTTCTTACCAGCATCAGCATTCTCACCAGCATTCTCACCAGTAGTCACAGGAGTCTGTGCTGTATCAGCCACAGCAGCCGGCTTGGTATCAGGAGCAGCACCAGCTTCCGCAGCCATTGCAGGAGTTGCACCAAATGCGAATGCAGCACCAGCCAACACACCGGCGGCTCCAACCGTAAATGCCGCCACCTTGCGTGCGTCCACAGCCTTCGCAATCGCGTTGCTTAATGCAGCATCCAATGTAACCTTGCGTGCATGCCTTCTAGAATTTGAATTAGCCATAATGATATCTCCTTAATACCAATTCCCTCTGAATACGTCTTTAAAATTCATTAATAAAGAGCTATGTGCAGCAATCAAATCGTTGATCTAACAACTGACAAATACATATAAAACTTCTGCCCGGCTCAAAATTACAAATTTCTAATTGAGATTTATACTCAATAATACCGAATATACGAATATTTTGCAAATCAATTGTTATGATGTATAGCCTACTAGACCCCCCCCCCGCGGGGCTTCATTTCAACCTTTTTACATATTTTCGAGACGAAAACTTTCATAACAAATGTAAGCTAGATTACATTTTTAACGGCGATTCTAAACACATGTTTAGAATAGATTGCATTTATTTTATGCATATATACATAGGTATACATTTATGCATGCAGTTACAGTAGTTACAGCAGCACACAGTCGCGAAAATAAAAAATGCCAGCGCAAGCCATAAAATTTAGCTCACGCTGGCAATATATTAATCAAATATTACTTAGTTTTGCGTCTACTAGATTTCACGCCAGCCAAACCGACGCCAGCGAACACTGCAGCAAGAGCCGCGAACAGTCCCGTTGCAGCGCCAGTCTTAGCAACATTGTGAGATCCAGCACCAGACTGAGATGATTTATCGCCGCCATTAGCTTTACCCTTAGCATCCGCCGAAGCACCAGCACCAGCACCAGACTTAGCATCCGCAGAAGCCGAAGCAGCAGCCGAGGCACCCGCAGAACCCGCAGCCGCAGCCGAAGCAGAACCGCCAGCGTTATCCGCATCAGTCAAACCATAACCATAACCGTGACGACCGTAGTAATAGTACCAGTCATAGCCATGCCAATCATAGCGACCAAAGTCATAATCGCCAAAGTCATAGCCATTCCAGCCGTTGCCGTTGCCGTCACCGTCACCGTCGCCGTCAAAGTCATCCCAGTCGAAGTCGTAGACATCGAAGTTATAGTAGTCACCAGCATCGTCGTAATCGTATCCGCCAATGCCATGCCTTCCAATAAGCTTCTTAACTTCGCGCAACTTACGCAAGGCTTCATCAACCTGAGCTTGAGTTGCGTTCGGATCTTTCAGCACATTGTTTGCTTCATCAAGCATCTTAATATACTTCGCACGCTCATCAGAATTAGCAATAATGTACGCAATCTTGCTGCGGAAGTCAGAATCATCATCAGATTCTTTCTGCAACTCAGCCTTATCCGTACTGTACTTATCCTCAATGGCCTTCTTAGCATCTTTCAGCTTTCGAAGAGCTTCATCAATTTGAGTTTGCGTTGCATTCGGATCCTTCAACACATTGTTAGCTTCTTCCAAGGCCTTCTTGTATTGAGCAACTTCCGGATTTTCTTTATCGTCCGAAGTCTTAGAAACCACGGCATTTTGCACTGCTGGTGTTGCCTTGAAAACACTATTCTTCTCAACTTCGTGCGTCAAATCATCATAATCAGTTTGATACTTTGAATTAATCAAATCCTTAGCATGCTTCAAATTAGTCAACGCCTCGTCAACCTGCTTTTGAGTTGCTTCAGGATCTTTCAGCACGCGGTTGGCTTCATCCAACGCCTTCTTGTATTGAACAATTTCCGGATTCTTATCGCCAGAGTGTCCAAAAGCATTCTTGAACTCAGGACTATTAGTGAACTCTTCATCCTTATCGGCTTCGTCACTCAAGTCCTTCGTCTTTGTAACATACTTCTTAAGCTCTTCGCGCGCCTTGTTAAGTTCCTTAAGAGCTTCGTTAATTTGCGCTTGAGTTGGCTTATCTGCCGAAGGAGTTTTGTCACTATTATGCTTTTCGAGCAGATCCTTCGCCTTAGCTAAAGCCTTATCGTAGTCGTGCTTTGCTTTTTGAGCATCTTCAGAAGCATTAGGATCCGACACATTCTTATATGCAGGCTCCTTAGTGCTATCGATCTTTGCAGACTCATCCAGCTTAGTAACATCCGTACGATACTCGTCTTGAATCTTCTTACGAGCATCGTCCAGCTTCTTATTAGCTTCGTCAACCTGCTTTTGAGTCGACTTAGGATCGTTCGCAACTTTCTTTGCTTCTTCTAACGCATCGTCGTACGCTTTCTTTGCAGGCGTCTTAGAATTATCGGTTACCTTAGTTCCATCATTCGTGTAGTCCGTGTCAGAAGAGTTCTTGTAAGAAGGATCTTTCTTCGTGTCCGAATCGGTGTCAATCGACTTCTTCAAAGCATCCGTCTTAGTTGCATACTTTTGCAAATCCTTGCGCGCTTTGTCGAGATTCTCCAAAGCTTTGTCAACATCGCTTTGCAAAGCGCGACCATCAGCATGCTTTTGTACGCCGTCAAGGAAGTCCTTGTCGTCGACTTGCTTATCTGTATTCTTCTTTTCGTTAGGTATTACGTTTCCGTTTTCGTCAACGTCTTTATCTAGCTTATTTCCGAGTACTTTCTTAGCTTCTTCAAGCGCGTCGTCGTAAGCTTTCTTCGCTTTCTTTGCGTCATCGGAAGCGTTTTCGTCCGAAACGTTTGAGTATGCAGGATCATCTTTAGTAGCTTTATCGTCGTCTACTGAAGCCTTAAGCTTAGTAGCGTCGGTATTGTACTTTTCGATTACTTCGCGAGCTTTGTCAAGAGCTTCCTTTGCCTTCGCAATCTCATCCTTATCGATATTGGCGTGAGGATCCGCAGCAAGCTTATTCTTAATAGCTTTTGCTTTTTCGTAAGCTTCGTTGTAATCCTTGAATGCTTGAGCCGCGTCCGCATCTCCATTATTCGCCTTATCTTTAGCGTTGAAGTATGCAGGAAGCTTATTTCCAGCAAAGTTGTCTGCAACAGTCTTAGTAATATCCGTCGGATCGCTAGAAAGCTTATGCAAGTCGTCTTCTGCTTTCTTGAGCTTATCAAGCGCTTCGTCAACTTGCTTTTGAGTTGCCTTTGGATCTTTAAGAACATTATTAGCATCTACAAGCGCCTTATCGTAAGCGTCTGCGTATCCTAATGCAGTATTCTTATCGACTCCGTTTAAGCTTTCGCCATCCTTAAGCTTCTTAGCGTTGCGGTAGAACACGCTTGCAGATTCAAGGTCGTCAGCTTTGTCGTTATCGTGGCTCTGCTGTACTTGAGCGTCAAGAAGCTTCTTGTTGGTTTCGCGCTTATCAAGCGCTTCCTTTGCTTCCTTAAGCTTATCTGCAGCAGTATCTGCTTCCTTTTGAGATGCGTTAGAATCTTTAGCTACGTCCGCAGCTTTCTTTATAGCATCGTCGTAAGCTTTACGCTCTTCGTCAGTAGCGTTCTGGTAGCGAGGATCAGCGTCAGAATGGTCATCCTTAGTGCCAGTATCAATTCCGCTATTAGTGTTGACTGATTCGTCAAGCTTGTCCTTGTTTGTAGCAAACTCGTCAAGAGCTTTGCGAGCCTTGTCGAGAGTATCTCTTGCTGCATCAACTTGCTTTTGTGTAGCGTTAGGATTTTCTACCAGCTTTTGTGCTTCTGCTAAAGCATCGTCGTAAGCTTTCTTAGCTTCTTTAGCTTTCTCATTCTTAGCGTCATCCGGCTTGCCGTCAGGAGTCTTAAACGAGTCACCGTCCAAATTCTTGTATTTGTCGGTTGATTGCGTTCCGCTATTAGCGTCGTCACCATGCTCCTTAACGGACTCTTGCAAAGGATTCTTATCGGTTGGATCGCCGTCAAGATCCTTTCGAGCTTTATCGAGCTTAAGCGTAACGTTATCAATTTTCGCTTGAAGTTCCGGATTCTTCTTAATATCTTCGTCGCTATTCTTTTGCGCTTCTTCAGATACTTTCTTAGCTTCAGCTAAAGCGTCGTCGTAAGCTTTTTGAAGCTTAGGATCAGCATTGTAATACGTTGGATCCGTAGGAGTTCCGTCTGGCAAAGTCTTGTTCTTGTCAACGGAAGCAATTAAGTCCTGCTTCTTGTTCTTCGTTTGAGGAACGAACAGAATATTAATTGCTTTAGATGTATTGTAAACGTTCTTACCTTTGTCGTATACACCCATGTAGTAATACGGATGGTACGGATCCACAAACAGACGCGCCTTGTATACTTTGCCTTCCTTTGCAGCAACTGTTACCGACTCGCTATCTTTGTCGAAGCTGTACTTTCCAGCCTTCGACTCGGATTCGCTCATCTTTGCTCCAGAATTTGCTACAGCAACACCCGGCTCATTAGCGCCATTAGGAGCTTGAGAAACTATATCGAGAACTCCAATCGGCTCATTATTTTCATCTATGAAGAAATTAACGTGAGAATATACACGCTTACCGCCTGTGCCTTCACGACTAAAGTTAAAGCGGTCGGAACCATCGAGGTTTCGCAAACCTTTAGAAGCTAAATCTCCCTTAGGCGTTGCTTTGAGCATCCTAATCAAATCGTTAGTATTAAACTCGCTTCCAAGCGAAGAATCGTAACGATAAATAAGCGTCTTGTGATCTTCACTCCACTCCAAGCCTTCGTCGCTGTCACGGCCTTTAAGCTTTGTATCAGTAAATTGCACATCGTAATCTTTGCGCAAATCAATAAAACGCGTAATCTTATTATTTCGAATATCCGACTTAAACGAACCAACAGCTTTGTCTGTATTAATATTAACGGTAATAGTATTTTCATTAATACCGTTACTAATACCAGTTCTGTTGTCGTATTTGTTGACTGTTAGCTCTTCCTTAGGATAGAAGTTCAAAGTAATCTGATCTACGCTAGTAAGACCGAGCTTATCATTGTTCTTATTCGCGTCGAAAATAGCTTGCTTAATTCGAGCAACATCATCATTCGAATATGCAATCGGGCTATAAACAGGCACAGCGTTTTCGCCAGAAGGTAGCTCAATATCTCCATCTTGCAAGTGCAAGCGCTTCTTCATAACCAGCGCATCTTTGCTAATAACAGGAGGATTCTGCTGGAATAGATTATCGAAGTTGATTGTAGCGTTACCTTCGTTGTCTACGCTAACTTTACTTGCGTCAATATGATTCTTTTCAGCAACGCGCTTTGCAATAGCATTCCTGTCGTCAGCAGTAAGATTATTTGGATTTTCTACTTCCAGCTTTTCAATACGATCGTCGTAACGAACTACAGTAAGCGGTATTGCTGGGGACTTTACGCCAAGATCCGTAACCATGTAGGTGTTAAGAGTGTTCGAACCAAGCGCATAGTCGTCGCCATTTTTAGTGTTGATTTTGGAGAACATGTCGCCGTCGTATGCGCCCATGTTTTCCGGAATTTTTGCGTCAACCGTGTCTGGAGTGTTGTTCACAGTATCATCGTTAACGCGCAAGCCAACACCACCTGACTTACTTTGTGAAACAATCTGATCAGCTACGCTACTACCAGCTTTGTGCTCAGTTGGAAGATTCACTGCTTCGTGAAGCATTTTGCGTATAGTATCTGCAGAAAGGCGCTCGTTATACTTTAATACGATTGATTTTGCAACCTTTGGCGGCACAAGAGTTGCGGCACGGAAGTTATTAGAAGTTGCGTTGTGTTGCAAATCGCCTTGGTTGTAATAAAGGAAGATTGAGCGGTTTGCGCAATAACCTTGGCCTGACGAGATTCCTGCATCCCTAAACGGCTGATTCATAATCAAATCTGCACTGCCGTCAGGATTCTTCTTGAACTCGTAAATTCCAGAATACGACTGATGCATTGAGTCTACACGATCGGAATCATACTCAATTATGCTCGTGTATGCAGCTTCCTCATCAGTGTTAATGCCGTCTCTCGAATCTGGCAAAATCACAACGCGCTGAACCGACTTTCCATCTTCTGACTTTGGAAGATGATACACGATTTTTTGCTGAGAAAGAGCCGTATCAAAAGTATTGCTTGGAGTTGCCCATCCGTAAACGTTTGGCACTGACTTGGAGAAGTCTACTTCGTTAGGCTTCTTTTCTTCGCCTGCTCTGTCTTCTTCTGCAGATTTATTAGCGCTGGCTTCATTACTAGACCCGTCACTTTGCGAATCATCTAAATCAATTCCCGACAAATCTATATCGTCAAATGAAATATCGTCGTTTGATTCTGAATTATTATTTTTACTATCATCAGATTGATTATTTTGTGACGAATTATTAAGAGAAGAAGCATCAGTTTCCGCAGCCATTGCAGGAGTTGCACCAAAAGCGAACGCTGCACCAGCTAACACGCCTGCTGCACCAACTGTTAAAGCAGCTACTTTGCGTGCCTTCACAGCCTTTTCAATTGAGTTGCTTACTGCAGAATCCAAGGAAATCTTGCGTGCATGTCTTCTAGAATTTGAATTAGTCATGATGTACCTCCTTAATACCAATTTCTCTCTAAACAAGTCTTTGTGAATTTATTAGTGAAGAGTTTTATGTAGTAATCAAACGCTGATTGAACTACGATCAAATACATATAAAACTTCTACTCAGCTTTCAAAAGCACGGATCCCTTGTTGAGATTTATACTCAATAATACTGAATATACGAATATTTTGCAATGTATTTGTTATGATGTATAGAACATGAAGCCCCCCCAGCGGCTTCATTTCAACCTTTTTTCAGATTTTCGAGACAGAACTTTCATAACAAATGTAAGCTAGATTACGTTTTTAACGGCGATTCTAAACACATGTTTAGAATAAATTGTATTTATTTTATGTATATATACATTTTTGCGCATTTATATACATTCGCACACTCTATGTTAAATTTCAATCCTCACTGCCATTCATTCGTGTGGATATTCGCGTGGTAGAGATTTGAGATTTTTCGCACTGAACGAAGGACGCTCGCGCGT
>NQOH01000004.1:110817-111401 GCA_003585735.1 Gardnerella kenyensis | reverse complement strand
TACGAAACTCGCGTTGGAAGTCCACTGGACTTCCAACTTAAGCGAGTTTCCGCTCCGAGTTGCCTTCGCGCGCGCTTTGACCGAGCTTGAAATCAATAGGATTTCAAGCTCCTTCAAAGCGTGATTTGGCTCAATTGTGAAGCACGGTGTGCTTCACATGCCAAATCAGCCGAACGGCTATGCCGTGAGGAATAAGCGCTCAGGCAGGTCGTCGCGCCTACCCAATTTTCGTAAAAAGCGGCTTCACATTCGACCAAATCCTTCGAGCAATTCCCGGATGATTCATTGTATACAAGTGAATGCCATCCACGCCTTCAGCAATTAAATCGTTAATCTGCTGGGATGCAAAAATACTGCCAGCATCGCGCAAGCAATCAGCATTACTCCCCCAACGATTCATCATTGCGGAAACTTGCGAAGTAATGCGCGAAGAGCAAAGACTCGTCATGCGCTGCACTTGCGAAGCATTCGCCACAGGCATCACTCCAGCTTCAATCGGCACGTTAATGCCTGCCGCGCGAGCTAAATCACGGAAGCGCAAAAAATCCTCGTTATCGTAAAAAAGTTGCGAAATTAAATGCGTA
>NQOH01000004.1:107040-110182 GCA_003585735.1 Gardnerella kenyensis | reverse complement strand
GCTTCTCCGGGTAGCAAGCGCCCAAAATCGGCAAATCCGGACGCTTGGAACGAATGTATGAAACCAAGTCGCTAGCGTGCTCAAAAACGCCTGCCGCCTCTTGGCCCGCAATCACGTCGCCACGCAAAGCCAAAATGCCGGAAACACCAGCATTATCAAACATTTCCAAAGCTTCATCAACAGCATCGTAATCAAGGTAGCGAGCTGTTAAATGAGCAACCGCGTCAATACCGTATTCGGAGCGAATAGTATGAGCAATACGCGCAGTAGCAGTACGATCCTGCAGCTTTCCAGTGCCGTAAGTAACCGAAATAAAATCCGGGTCAAGACCCTTCAAACCATCCAAAGTATCGTAAATAGTACCAATAGGAGATGTGCGCTTAGGAGGAAAAACTTCCAGCGAAAACTTCGGTTTATAAGTCACAACTCACCCCCTGCTCGGCTGATCGATTAGCTTGTTATCTTGCAATTCTTCCCTAACTTCGCGAGCTGCAGCAACAAGATTTTCCAAGCTTGGCCAAGTTTCAGCGTCACCACGAGTTTTAAGACCGCAATCCGGGTTAATCCAAAGCTTCTCGGCAGGCATCTTACGCAAAATCTCGTGAATACGCTCCACAAGCTCCGCCTTACCAGGAACGCGAGGAGAATGAATGTCGTAAACGCCAGGGCCAGCCTCAGTTTCAAAATGCGCGTCATGAATAGCGTCAAGCACAACCAAGTCGCCGCGAGAAGCCTCGAAAGAAATCACATCCGCATCCATAGCATCAATGTCGCGAATAATGTCATTAAACTCCGAATAGCACATATGCGTGTGAATTTGCGTAGTGGCAGCAACAGCAGAATGAACAAGGCGGAAAGCAGAAATCGCCCAATCCAAATACTTCTTATGCCAATCAGAGCGGCGAAGCGGCAACTTTTCGCGCAAAGCAGCCTCATCAATCTGAATCACGCGAATACCAGCGCGCTCCAAATCCAACACTTCGTCGCGAATAGCAAGAGCCAACTGCTGAGTCTGCTGCTCGTGAGTAATATCCTCGCGAGGCCAAGACCAGTTAAGAATCGTCACAGGGCCTGTAAGCATGCCCTTAACAACGCGATTCGTGCAGCTTTGAGCATAAGCGCTCCATTCCACAGTAATCGCGGACTCGCGAGAAACATCCGACCACACGATTGGAGGCTTCACGCAGCGAGTGCCATAAGACTGCACCCAAGCGTTCTTCGTAAACTTAAAGCCGCGCAAATGCTGGCCGAAATATTCAACCATGTCGTTGCGCTCAAACTCGCCATGCACAAGCACATCCAAGCCAATTTGCTCCTGATGCTCAATGCACTTAGCAATACGATCGCGCATAAACTCGTCATAAGCTTCGCGCGAAATCTCACCCTTACGAAGAGCGGCACGAGCGTTACGAATATCCTTAGTTTGCGGGAAGGAACCAATAGTAGTCGTTGGCAAATCCGGCAAGCCAAGCGCTTCCTTTTGCAAACGCTGACGCTCCGCCCTTTCCGGAAGTCGCACAAAATCAGAATCCTTAAGATTCGAAAGACGATTAGCAACAGCAGCATCCGCCTTCACGCGCGAACCGTCAAACAAAGCCTGATTTTTCGCCAAAACGTTACTTGATTTGCGGCTTTCGTCACTTTCTGCAGAAAGATTGGCAATATCGCGAATCTCCTGCAACTTTTCAACAGCAAAAGCAAAATGCTGCAAAACGTCTGCACCCAAAGCATCCTCACCAAAAGTGCTAAAAGGCACGTGAAGAAGCGAGCAAGCAGAAGAAACAGCTACGCGATCCGTAATATTCTCACGCAAAGCATCAATAAGCCCAAGGCTCACAGCATAATCGTTGCGCCAAATATTGCGGCCGTTTACAACGCCAGCAAAAAGCGTAGTCTTATCGTTCACACCATAGCGCTCAATGGCTGCAAGATTTTCGTCCTTGCCTTCCACCAAATCAACACCAACGCCGTCAAAACCAAGATTATTCACAGTCTCGTAAGCGTCAGCAATATTGCCAAAATAGGTGTTAAGAAGAAGCTTAACTTCCGCACCCCTAGCATCAAGCAAAGGCTTATACAAAGCTTCAAAAAGCTCCAAATCGCCTTCTTCTTTATCCAAAGCCAAATACGGCTCATCAAACTGCAACCAAGTTGCGTGAAGCTCACCAAAACGCTTAACAATACTCGCATAAGCGTTACTTAACGCCGAAATCACAGACTCAGTTACTTCCAACTCCTGAGCTTCAGGCGTACGAGCCAACTTCAAGAATGTGTACGGGCCAATCAACACAGGCTTCGTTTCCAAACCCTGCGCGCGAGCCTCCAAAAACTCGTCAAAAGGCTTAGTTCCAGCCAAATGCAAGCCTTCCGGATTCTCAACTTCCGGCACAATATAGTGGTAGTTCGTAGTAAACCACTTCTTCATCGGCAACGCCGTCACATCGCCGCGCTCACCCTGGTAGCCGCGCGCAATAGCAAAAAGCGTATCCTCAGCATGCTCAAAATTCAAAGCATTATAACGCTCCGGCACAGCACCAAGCAAAATAGCAGTATCAAGCATTTGATCATAGTAGCTAAAATCGTTACTTGGAATTAAATCAATCCCAGCTTCCGCCTGCAAACGCCAATGCTTAGCGCGCAAAGATTGAGCAACCTCACGCACTTCATCCAAAGAAGCATCCTGCTTCCAATAGCGTTCAATAATCTTCTTCAATTCACGATTAGCGCCAATACGTGGGAAACCCGACACCGAAGTTAGGACCGTAGACATGTACCCTCCAAAAATTTTTTTTCGACTCACATTTTGTTTCTTTCAACTTGCTTTAGCCTAGCAAAGAAATGCGCAATTGTGGTCATTAAAGAACTTGGGGTGTCGTTATAAGCTTAATTTATATGCTTAATTTCGTGTGGTTAGTAACTAATCAGTTGTAAGCAATGGAAATTACTAACGCGCCGCCTTGTTTAATGTGGCGCGAGTTTCGGGGGATTTCTCTCCTCGCGGGCGCGACGACCTGCTTTCGCGCAGCATTGCGCGCGCGAAAGCAACTCGGAGCGTGAGCTTGCTCAAGTTGAAAGCACGGCGTGCTTTCAACGCAAGCTCAGTAGCGAACGCGCTTTGCGTGTGAGCGTTCCTTCGTCGCTT
>NQOH01000004.1:97347-106397 GCA_003585735.1 Gardnerella kenyensis | reverse complement strand
GTGCCTACGCGCGCTACGCTTTAAGCGCTCCGGCAAGTCAATGCGCAGTCCTCTTTTATTGCTGAACACAATTTTTCCAGCCTCTCAACACACTAAACACCAACACAAAACTCATAGACTCGTGCAGAAAGTTACGTAAAGTGCGTTGTTTACTAAGTGCAACTAAAGTAACGAAATTAAGCTGCGGGTAGGTGCGCGGCGGTGGATTATTATTAACGTGACGTGTGCAGCAGCAATAATGTTAGTGTTCCCTGAACAACAGGAATCAGCGTATACAATGTTAGGCAAAGGATTTGGGGGTTAGGATTGCGAGGGCCGTGGCGCCGCGCAAGCCGCAAGTTGCGAATGGTCGATCGGAAGCAAGCACCACAACCGACGCATTAGCAAGCCCCAAACGCATCGCCCCAAGCACATCCGGATCCGAATCCGGCGAAGAAAGCCACTGCGCAGCCATCGACATCGTTGGCTCATGCCCAACAATCATCGTCGTATGAACATCGCCTCGAACCGCCTGCAACTCATCCATAACCGATTGCATGCCGCCATCATAAAGACTTTTACGCGACTCAACCACGGGCGCATCGCCAAAACGCTTCAACATGCGCTTCAAAGTTTGCTCAGTGCGGTTTGCGCTAGAACACACAATATAATCCGGCACAAGATTCAAAGACTCCAAGCCCTTTGCCATAATTTTCGCCTGCTTCAAGCCCTTATCTGTAAGGCCACGACCCCAATCGTCACCCATTTGAGGAGCCTCAGCTTTAGCATGACGCATCAGCAACAAAACGTACTTACTATGATGTGCTTTTTTCATAAGCTTTTTCATTGGTGATGCCATAATGCTCTCCTACTTAGCTTGAGTATGCTCTATTTCTTGCGATTGCGAATCTTGCGAATCTTGCGGCAATTGCGCAAGCTGCACGTCTAAATCGCGCAAAACTTTACGCAATTTACGATCCGAAATATCGCGCAAAGACAAGTCTTCTAACTGCTCAGCGCGCTCTTCGGCTGTCATATCGTCAATATCGCTCACAGTATCCTTAGTGCCATGCTCGCGCTTTTTCAAAGCACTAAAACCATCAGCCATTGCGCGCGAAACAATCAAAAATCCCGTGTGACCAATCATCGCGTGATCCGGTCGCACAGCCAAACCTTGCGCTTTCCAAGTGCGCTCAAGCGTTTCCTGAATCTCCGGCTCAGTCCACACGCCGCTTTCTCGCAAAGCTTCAGCCATTCGAGACATTTGCGTAGTAGTCGTAACGTACGCAATAAGCACGCCTCCCGGCACAATCACGCGATGCGCTTGTTCAAGTCGATTCCACGGGTCAAGCATGTCCAGCATAATGCGATCCACGCTGTGCGCGTCCAAATTTTTTGCAACAGAATCAAAATCGCCAGTAAGTAAATTCCACCATTCTGGGCGCTTTCCGTAGTACAAAGTTGCGTTAGACTCGGCAATACGCGCAAAATCCGGGCGAAGCTCAATCGTCGTAAGCTTTCCGCACTCCCCAACTGCGTCCAAAAGACTTAAGCTCATAGCACCAGAGCCAGCGCCCGACTCCAAAACGCGCATGCCGGAGCGAATATCTCCTAAAGCAATTACTTGCGCAATATCTTTCGGATACATAATTTGCGCGCCCCTAGGCATAGAAAGCACGTAGTCAACCATGCGCGGTCGCATAACAACGTAATCCCAGCCACCAATAGCGCGAGCTGCTTTCCAAGGCTTATTGGACGATTTAGAAGGATCAACAATAGCTTGCTGAGATTCGCGCTTTGCACTAACAGTAGTTACAACAATGCCTTCGCTTTGGCCAATCACGTCGTCGTGACAAATAAGACCATGCTCAGTTTGCGTAAATCCGCCTGCAATAAGTTGCGCAGTAATTCGCTTACCTTTACGATCAGTGAATTGAATTTTCTCGCCAATTCGTAACATTCCACTACGCGAACTACCTGGACGCACTAAACACCTCGCAACTTTAAAACAACTTTTATTATTGCTACTTATTATAAGCTCACAGTGGTAAGAGGCATAGCAGAATCGATTGCAAAGTCAGGAGCAGAAGGACGAACCCCCGCTTCCACCAAATTCACGCCAAGCATTGCAACCATCGCACCGTTATCCGTGCAAAGCTTCAATTCCGGCAAACGCACTTCAATTCCATGCTCTTTTCCGCAAGCCAACAAATGCTCGCGAAGCTGCGAATTAGCGGAGAATCCGCCACCAATCATAAGCGTTTTAGAACCGTACTGCTCGCAGCCCATCATAGCTTTTCTGGAAAGCACTTCTGCCACAGAATTAGCCAAAGAAGCACACACGTCGTCAACTGGAATTTCAAGACCTTGAGCCTCACGCGCCTCCACCCAGCGCGCAACAGCAGTTTTTACACCCGAGAAGCTGAAATCGTAAGGATGCTCCTTTCCGGAACGACCTTGCGTTAAGCCTTGCGGAACTTTCAAAGTATCCGGGTTGCCAAGCCTTCCATGCCTATCAATATGAGGGCCGCCCGGGTATGGGAATCCAAGCAAGCGCGCAACTTTGTCGAAGCACTCTCCTGCAGCATCGTCCAAAGTTGTGCCAACAACGTCAATGCTTCTAGCAATATCGTTTACGTGAAGAAGCGAAGTGTGACCACCGGAAACAATTAAAGCAAGCACATCTTCCGGCACATCACCAAATTGCAATTGCGTTACTGCAATATGCCCGATTACGTGGTTAATTCCGTAAATCGGCTTATTTGCAGCCCAAGCCAAGGCTTTAGCTCCCGAAACGCCCACAGCTAAGCAGCCAGCTAAACCAGGACCTGCGCTTACTGCGATTGCGTCAACGTCGCTTAAATCCATATTTGCGTCTGCTAAAGCTTTAGAAACAACCGGCACGAAAGCTTCAGCGTGCGCTCGAGAAGCAATTTCCGGAATTACTCCACCGTAGCGCGCGTGCTCCTGCATTGAAGATGCCACCACATTTGACACCAGCGTGCGTCCGCGCACAATAGCTGCGGCTGTTTCGTCGCAAGTTGATTCAATTCCTAGTACGATTGCTTCGCTCATTTTATTCCTCGGTTACATTATTTTTTGTAGAAAGTTTGTTATTTTCGCTTAAAATCTCGCTTAAATCAGCGCACATTGTGTACGCATCCACGCCTTCTGGCTGATAGTATCTTTTTCGCAAACCCATTTTCGTAAAACCAAAGCGATTATACAGCGCGAGCGCAGGAACATTGTCAACTCGCACTTCTAACAGCATGCGTTTGGCGCCAATTTGCCTTGCGGTTTTAATCATTGTTGATAAAAGTTTAGACGCTATGCCTTTTCTTTGATATTGTTTCGCAACGCCGATTGTCATTATTTGCGCGTCGTCGCCGTCAAACCAGTATCCAGCATACCCGCATAAAGTATTTGAGTTTTCGTCAATTTCCGCATAATATGCGCGCATAGGAGCTTGCAATTCTTGCGAAATCATGTGCTCATTCCACGAGCCTTTGCCAAATAATTCGGCTTCAATAGGCGCTATTTTTTGCGATAAATAATCGCACGTAAAATCGCATTTCGGCACTATATTGCAATCTTCGGCTACCGCTGGAAATTTAGAATGCGTTATATCAACAATCATAATTACTCAAATCGTTAAAACGCTTCTATTTTTCTTTTGCCTTATTCGCTTCGCCAGATCCTAGAACATGCTTAAGCGGATTTGGCACAGAAACGTCCGGACGGCGCAAATACAGCGGCTCAACAGCTTTTACGCGCTCATCTTTATTTGCGCAATGCTCAGCGCATTCTAAAGCACATTGTTCGAAAATCTTCAAGCCTTGCGTACCCAAGTCAAGCGCGCAAACTTCGGCAATAACGCCAACGTGAGCAATATTTTGCCAATCTTCAACGTATTTTTTAGAGCCGTGACCAAGCACGTCAACGCAATAATTTTCGCTAGTTTCGCTTGCTAAATACTCGTTTACGCGAGACACAACATTCTGCGGATAGTCAATATCCATATTGATTAGCGCATTTCCTTCATCGTCGTACAAACACATGTACACTTGGCGGCGGCGAGCATCGTTTAGCGAAAGCACGAAGTGGCGAATATTAGAATCGCAAGAATCGCAAGAATCGCAAGAATCAGCCATATTTAGTAGCAAATCATTTTCTATGCTTCCATTTTTGCAAGCTTCTTCAAACGCTCCAGAGCGCATCATAAGGCTTTGAGGAAGAAGACTATCACACCCTAAAATTTGAGCATTGTTGGCAAACGCGATTGCTTTTGCTGCAACTAATCCTGCGCGAAGTCCCGTAAAAGGAGCAGGTCCTACTCCCACAACAACGCGATCAATATCCGAAGGCTTAAGCCCCGCATTTTCCACAACTTTCGCAATATTTACTTGCAAACGCTCAACGTGAGTGCGAGAGTCGGTTTCAACAATCGGCTCATTGCCCACAATTCCAACAGTAGAACCAAATGATGTGTCAATAATCAGCGTATTACTCATGTTTATTCCTCGAAGTCACGTACCCGACCAGCTTACTCGCTTACCACAACTTGATTTATTTGCCGCGTATTTACCGCGCATTCGCCGCGTATTTTTTAATTACAATTTTGCAAGTCGATTAAGCCAATCCTTGCCAACAGCTTTTAAAGTTACGATTCGCTCGCCGTCACTAGTAAAGTCATCTACTTGCGAAGAATCAATAGGCCTTGCAATATGAACTTCTAAGCGCTCACTTGCCAGCACTCCAGCCATTTGCTCACCCCACTCCATAAGCACAACAGTGCCATCTCCCGGCTCTTCCAAAGCTTCATCAAGACCCAAAGATTCAAGCTCGTCAAGCAAACGCGAAACAGTATCTTGACCCGGAGCAAAATCTTCACCGCCCAAACGGTAAGCATCAACGTGAATTAGCGTTGCAGGCTTTCCATCCGCAAAAGTGCCTTGCAATTCGCGCGCAATCGTAAAAGTTGGAGACACAATCGGCTCACTAATTGAAAGACCCGCGCCAAAACCTTGAGCGAACGTTGTTTTACCAGCCCCAAGAGGGCCAGAAAGAAGCAGAACGTCTCCTTCTTTAACAAGTTTTGCTACAGATTTACCAAGCTCGCGCATATTAGTATCCGTAGGCACGGTACGCACTTTTTGCTGTTCTAACACCGTTTCTTCTTTCATACTTAACACAATCTTTCACAAAATATTTTTAATTTACGATTTTTAATTTACGACTTTTAATTTAAGATTTTTAATTTCCGTGAGACGCAATAATCATAATGCTTTTTTCAAGCGCGTAATTTGCGTCACTAGCACCGCCTTTGCACTGCTCATCCGCCCATGCTAAGGATTGCAAACATTTAGAAACACCCTCACTATTCCACCCAGGAAGCTGACGCATTGCCATTTTAAGCGCCCACGGATTTGCTTTCGCTTCAGCACTAGAAATCGTGCCGTTACGAACCGCCATTGCTAGCGCAATTAAACGAACTTTTGCAGCCAAAGCGCCGATTAACGCTATTGGATCAACTCCTTGCATGACTGCAGTGCGCGCTGCAAGAACCGCAGATCCCGCATGCCCTGTAACTGCTTTGTCTGCAACGAAAAAGCCTGTAACTTGCGGATCTGCAAGCAAATAGCGGTCAACAATATCAAGAGTTATTGGATTATCGTCATAGTCGAAGCATAATTGCGAACATAACGCCGCCAACTCTCCTGTTTTACCGCCCAAAACTGCCACAAGTCGTTGCGCTGCTTGAGGCTCAATATTGCGCTTATTTTTTTCGAATATGCTTACTACAAAATTAAGTTTTGCGTCGTCTTTTTTAAGATCCGGCACTGTGATTGTGTTTGCGCCAGCTTTTGTAAGACGCGCAATAATAGATTTTCCTTTAAGACCGCCTTCATGACGCGCAATAACCCAAGTTGAGGAAGATTCTACAAAATTATTTTCACTATTTTCGCTATTTTCGCTATTTTGCGCTTGTTTGCAGAATTTTTCAATTGCTTCTACTAAAGTTTCATCCGCATTTTGCAAATCGTTAATAAGCACAATTGTGCCGTCGCCAAAAAGCGAAGGACCTGTAGCTTCATCAAACGCATACTTATCTGCGCTAGATGCGTCAAGCTCAATAACTTCAGCATCTGGAGCAATTTGCTGTATTTTTTCGCGCAAAGTTCGAGTGTTAAGCTCGTTTAAGTACGCGTCCCCACCAACTACAAGAGTCACAGGCATAACACGTTGTGCACGCTTACTACTTGCTGCCATAATGCTCCTTAACGCCCCTTAATTTCCAACTTTTACCAATCATAATATTGCACACGAATATGCGCGCATGTTCATTCATAGAATATTCACTCCTCGAAAATTTTCGAAGCGTCCTCCACCATGCGCTTTCCAGAAGAAGCCCAAAGTTGCCCAATTATGCTCATTCGCTGCACATAAGCTCGATTGTGAAAAACGCGAAAAGCAATCATAAAAGCAGCAAAAAGTGTCACTTCCACACCAACCATAAGCCAAGCACCTGCAGCACCTTTCATCCACGGGAAAACTCCTAAAGCCGCTTCATCGCACAAATAAGCGCATTTTTCCATAAAGTTAGTTCCAATCGACGAAGTTCTCGCAAAAATAAGCGACAATCCTTCACTAAAACTTGCGCAAGTAAGCGAAATTAATCCGCAAACGGTTGCCCAATCCATAAGAGGAGCAACTATTAAATTCGCTGGAACAGACATAAAAGAAACTTCCGGTTGCATAAGAATTTGCACAGGCATTGTCCACAATTGTGCAGCAAGCGTTATAGAAAGTGCTGAAGAAATCCAGTTTGGCATATATTTCGAAAGTATTTTCGCAGCCGGCACTCCCATAACCACAATTCCTAGTGTTGCTGCCGAAGAAAGCGCGAAGGCATAATCCCAAGCGTATGAGGGATTTACCACAAGCACGCCTATAACAGTCCAACTTAGCGCGCTTACAGACTGGTATGGTCTTTTGAAGCAAAACGCTACTGCGGCTATTATTCCCATAATTAGCGCTCTGAGCACCGACGCTGAAGGGTAAACTACTGCAGCTAAAAGTATTTGCAGCGCAATTTGCAAAAAAGATGTGAACCATCTAGGAAGCAGCAAGTAAGAGCAACATTTGTAAATAAGCATGCTTAATAGTAAAAAGTGACCGCCTGAAACTGCCATAACATGCATAATGCCTGCGTGCTGAAAATGGTTACGCGTCATTGTTGCGTAAGTTTCGTCAATTGGATTTAGCGAATTTGTTGCTTCCGTTGGCACATATTCCTGCCCGAGCATTCCAACAGTTACTCCTGGAACCAGCATGCTTCCTTGCGCATCAAGCTTTCCGGTTACGTTATAAAAAGACTGCCATAATGCGGTTAAAGATTTGTGAAAAATATCCGCACTTTTAGTAATTATTAAAGAATTTTGCGATTTTGAAATATAAATTTCTGGTTTACTGTAATCAAAATGCGAAGATTTAATGCTCACCGGCACACGCACGCTAGATCCGTAATCAAGCCTCTTGCATATTGGCGAATACGCGTAAAATTTCGCTTGAACGTAGCTTATTTGTCCATCAAATTTATGCACTTGAGCTACAGCTTGACAATCTCCCATAAAACTTTTAGACGCTCGAAGCGGCGTAATTATTGTAAATTCAACAATGCGATCAGTTTTCCCATCGCTTCTTTTAGAATACGCAGCTTTAGATTCAGTTTCCGCATGTATTTCGCGCATCACAACGTCATTAGAAATTACGCATTGCGTTACGTAAGTAATTGCGCATGCGGCTATGCAAAAGCATGCAGTAAGCGAAATTGTGCGATTCCAAGTGAATAATTTACAGCGCATACTTTTTAGCAAATTAACCAATGTTGTAATGCGCCTGTTAGCACAATGCTTCACATTCTTAGCAAAAATACGCAATAATATCCACGCAAATGCCAACAAAATAAGTATTACTACTGCGCTAGCAAGCATTATGCTCGCTCCGTAAAAACTATAAGTTTTCCAGAAAAACCTTCCAAGCAAGCAGCCAGCCCAGCAAGCAATTGCCACCGGCAACATGCGAAAATCGCGGCTTCCGCAAACTCGTTGCAAATCATCACACATAATGCACCTAACTCACATACACAATTCCGCGAAACTTGTTCAAAGTTTTAGGACCGATGCCCTTGATTTGCAGCAAATCTTCTAAACTTTTAAAACTTCCTACTCTTTTTCGCTGAGCAATAATTCGCGCAGCAGTTTTAGGCCCCACTCCTTTTAAAGTTTGTAGTTGCGTAAGCGTTGCAGTATTTAGATTTATGCGAGAATTATTGTTTTTACTGGAAGCAGATTTGCTTTTGCTAATTTCATTGCTTTCGTTGCTTTCTTTGCTTTCTATAACTTCGCTGCTTTTTCTACTTTCGTTACTTTCTTGACTTTCATTGCTTTCATTATTTTCGACGCTTTCGCCGCTATCTTGACTTTCGTTGCTATCTTGACTTTCGCTACTTTCGCTATTTTCTCCGCCTTCGCTACTTTCTTTAGAAGTACTATTTTCTAAATTCTTAAAAGATTTCTTTGAATAATTAGTATTATTTTTTATTTTTGGCAATAATTCAGACTGATTATTTTGCATTTGCTGATACGTTAGCGATTGCGAAATAAGCATAGTAAGACTTGCACATAATGCCACAACCAGCACAAACATAATCGCCAAAGTATGAATAGGTTTCATATGAAATCTTGCGGAAGATTTGCTGCTTTTTAGCGCGGAGTTAAAAGAATTAAAGTTATTTTTAATATTATTTTCGATATTATTTTCGCTAAAAGCGTCGTTAGAAAATTCAGACAAAGACGAAGCGATTCGCCTATGCGGCAAGTCAGTTTTAGGCTCAGGAACCTTGCTCCCCGGCTCGTAATATTCCATGGCATCCCCCAAATTCAAACAATTCCCCAAATTTTGAAGCGATACCTCCCACTATTAACTAACTTTCACACGCTCGCAACAAAAATCACCCCCTGTGGTTAAAACCTTTAACAGCTAGAGCGACTGAAGGAACGCTCGCGCGG
>NQOH01000004.1:90511-96674 GCA_003585735.1 Gardnerella kenyensis | reverse complement strand
GCGTTGGAAGTCCACTGGACTTCCAACTTAAGCGAGTTTCCGCTCCGAGTTGCTTTCGCGCGCTACGCTCTAAGCGCGAAAGCAGGTCGTCGCGCCTGTGGTTAAAACCTTTAACACCGAAAAAAAAATGCTGTAAAGCGCGAAAAATCGCGCAATACAGCATTAATTAAGCCGAATCCTACCTCTCGTCAGGCACAATAGACACAATCTTCGGCGCCTTCACAATCACCTTAAGCGGAGCTTTGCCGCCTAAGCGATCTGCAACAGCTTCCAAAGCGAGCTTTTCAAGCTCCGAAGCGTCAATATTCGGGTCAACTTCGAGTTTGGCACGAACTTTGCCCTTGATTTGCACAACAGCTGTTACAGTATCCGCGCCAACGTAGCGAGAATCTGCAACAGGCCAGTCTGCGTGAGCAATCGACTTTTCGTGTCCAAGCTTGCTCCACATCTCTTCGCAAATATGCGGCGCAATTGGAGAAAGCATAAGAACCAGAGGCTCAACTGCTGCGCGAGGCACGTGAGGAAGAGAAGTTAAGTGGTTGTTAAGCACAATCAGCTTAGCGATTGCAGTGTTTGGACGCATTGCTTCCATTTCCACAGTCACTTCTGCAATTGTGTTGTTAAGAAGCTTAAGCGTTTTTTCGTCGAGTGCGTCGTCTGTTACTACGCAAGCGCCGGTTTCTTCGTTAACAACGTTACGCCACAAGCGCTGCAGGAAGCGCATGCCACCAACAACATTGCGCGTGTTCCATGGACGAGACTCAGAAAGCGGACCCATGCTCATTTCGTACAAGCGGAACGTGTCTGCACCGTAGTTTTCGTACATGTAGTCTGGCGTCACAATATTCTTTAAGCTCTTGCCCATTTTGCCGAACTCGCGGTTTACTGCCTCGCCGTGCCACGTAAATGTTGGCTCGCCTGCACCGTTTGAAGCGCCTTCTTCAACTTCGTCGGCTGGCACGTACTGTCCGCGCTCATCCGTGTAAGCGTAAGCCTGAATCATGCCCTGGTTAAACAGGCGGTGGAAAGGCTCAGCAGAATCCACGTAACCCAAGTCGTAAAGCGCCTTATGCCAGAACCTTGAGTAAAGCAAGTGCAAAACTGCGTGCTCTACGCCACCAACGTAAAGGTCAACGCCGCCAGAAACGTGCTCTTTGCCTGGACGGTTTGTGCCCATCCAGTAGTCGTATTCGTCGCTGTCAACCATGTGCTCAGCGTCGTTTGGATCCAAGTAGCGCATGTAGTACCAGCAGGAACCAGCCCAGTTTGGCATTGTGTTGGTGTCGCGGTAGTAGGTTTTTACGCCGTCGCCAAGATCGAGCTGAACTTTTACCCAATCATCGTTTCGGCTCAATGGTGCTTCAGGCTCCGAATTTGCGTCGTCTGGAGCGTAAGTTTTTGGCTGATAATCTGGAACGTCCGGCAAAGCAATTGGAAGCTCGCTATCTGGCACCAAGTGAGCTACACCATCCTCGTCGTAAACGATTGGGAATGGTTCACCCCAGTAGCGCTGGCGAGAGAACAGCCAGTCGCGAAGTCGGTAAGAAACCCTACCTTTTCCTACGCCTGCAGCTTCAAGCCAAGTCGTCACCTTTTTAATAGCTTCGTCTACGCGCAAACCGTTAATAGACAATTCGTCACCAAGCTTGTGCGTATGCTCTACTGCAGAGTTGATAACAATTCCGTCGTGAGACACGAAAGGAGCGTTTCCTTCGTAGTCTGCTAACTTTTCGTCAGACTCAGGCAAAGGCTCCACAGTGTAGATTACTGGCAAGCCGAATGATTTTGCGAAATCGTAGTCTCGCTGGTCTCCGCCAGGAACTGCCATAATTGCGCCTGTGCCGTAATCCATAAGCACGTAGTCTGCAGTAAAGAGCGGAAGTTTTGCTCCAGTTACAGGATTAATTGCGTAAAGACCAGTGAACAAGCCGGTTTTAGCGCCCGCGTCTTCCGTGCGATCTTTAGCAGTTTTTGCGCGAGCTTGAGCTTGATACTCTGCCAAGCCTTCTTTAAGACTTGCGTATCCGCCTTTCCAGCTTTCTGGAACATCCGCACCCCAAGCTTCTGGCACATGCTCAAGAATTGGGTGATCTACAGAAACAACCGCAAACGTTGTGCCAAAAAGCGTGTCTGGACGAGTAGTGTACACTTCCAAATCGCGCGTTTCGCCGTCTGCGCATGGCACTTCAAAATGCACGGAAGCGCCGTGAGATTCGCCAATCCAGTTGCGCTGCATAAGCTTAACTTTTTCTGGCCAATCAATAGTGTTCAAATCTTCTACCAAGCGGTGTCCGTAAGCTGTAATTCGCATGGACCACTGGCGAAGGTTGCGTTGGAATACTGGGAAGTTTCCGCGCTCAGACTTTCCTTCTGCAGTAACTTCCTCGTTTGCAAGAACAGTGCCTAAGCCTGGGCACCAATTTACAGGAGATTTAGAAATGTAGGCAATACGGAAGTCGTTTAAAACGTCTGCTTGCTCTACTTTATTAAGTTCTTCCCACTTTTTGCCGGCAAATCCCGGAATTTCGCGCTTGCCGCTCTTAAACTCGTCAACAAGTTCAGCAATTGGTCGAGCGGAACCTTTTCCGCCGTCTTTGCGCACAAAATCAACGTCGTACCAAGCGTCATAAAGCTTTGAGAAAATCCACTGCGTCCAACGCACATAATTCGTGTCGATTGTTGCGAAAGACCTGCGATCGTCGAAGCTTAAGCCCATGCGATGTAGCTGCCTGCGCATATTTGCAATATTTGCTTCAGTTGTGATGCGCGGATGCTGACCTGTTTGCACAGCATACTGTTCTGCAGGAAGTCCAAAAGCGTCGTAACCCATTGCGTGAAGAACGTTTTCGCCCTTCATGCGATGGTAGCGGCTTACCACGTCCGTTGCCAAGTATCCAAGAGGATGTCCAACGTGCAAGCCTTTTCCGGAAGGATACGGGAACATGTCCATAGCAAAGAAAGAAGGACGACCATCAGCAAGCTTGCCTTCGCCATCCTTCAAATCGCCTTTAACATTAGCAGCCCAGAACGTGCCTTGCTCGTCCCAGGTTTTTTGCCAGCGCTGCTCAATGTCTTGTGCGAGCTGCGCGTTGTAACGAAAAGCTGGCTCAGCAATAGTAGCTTTATTGTCAGCTGTTGCATACTGTTGATCGTTGTCGTTCATACCCTAGGACTATAGCGTCTTATGCAGTCATTATGCAACACTTTTTACAAGTTTTATTGATATTTATTAAGAAAATATGTAGTTTTAGCGTAAGTTTTCCTAATACGCGCACAAAATTAAGCTTTTATGCTTATTTCGCAAAATAAATCATTACAATAGTAAATAAAGTTTTTAAGCAAATAAAGATTAGAAAATTAGGTAAAATTCAATAAAACTATAAATATTAAAGAGGTTGTGAATTGAAAGTACAAAAAAATACGTTACTGCTTATTGCTTGCTTAGTTTGGAGTGCTGCCGGTTTTAATATTCTTAAGATTGGCTTGTTGGCTTACCAGAATTATTTGCAACCATTGAATTACGCTTTGTCGCTAGTTGTTTTTGCAATATTCCAATTCCTTATTTTTGGAAAACTCGTTAAAAAACATACTCAAAGAATCCTCGAATACAAAGAAAAACAATTTTTCCTTAAATTCTTTGACGTAAAATCCTTTATAATTATGGCTTTTATGATGACTGGCGGAATTGCTTTGCGCGCAACTAACGTAGCTCCCGAACAGTTTATTGCAGTGTTTTACACAGGTTTGGGCGCAGCCCTATTTTTAGCAGGATTGCTTTTTGGTTATCAGTTTGCTAAAACTTTCTGCCCTGCGTTTAAACACAGCTTGCCTGATTGTGCTAATACTTCAGTAAAATAGTTTGATTGGGAATAATTTAGTTTATTCGTAAAATATTTACTAAGTGTGTAAGCATAAAGCGTAATATTGCATGATTTAACGTAAGAAGGTTGCTATGAACAATAATGTGTACACGAAAAGTAGATCATACGCACCTGAGCGTTTTTTTGAATGCGAAGGCAAGGGACTTCAATGGCTTGAAGAAGCTCACAAGTTTGGCGGTCCTAGAGTTGCAAAAGTTTTCGACTGGGGTAAGGATTATTTAAATATTGAGCGCATCGATACAGTTTCCCCAACGCCTTTGGCTGCTTTCGAGTTTGGAGCTGCTCTTGCTCACATGCACGACTATGGTGCGAAATATTTTGGTCAAGCTCCGGCAAGTTACGACGGCACATGCTATTTTGGGCCTTTAAGCGACCCGGTTGATATGCCAACAGGCACATGGAGCAATGTTATTGACTACCTTGCGGACGGCCGCTTGCGCCCTATGGTTGAGCTTGGTATTTCGCGCGGAGAGCTTACTAAAAGCGATTTAAATCTTACAAACGAAGTTATTGACGCGCTTCCCGATTTATTAGGCCGAAGCGCAGAAGATAAGCCTGCACGCGTGCACGGCGATTTGTGGAGCGGAAACGTTTTGTGGACTAAAAGCGAGGATGGAGAGCATACTGAGGCTGTGCTGATTGATCCTGCAGCTCACGGCGGCCACCGCGAAGAAGATTTAGCTATGCTTCATCTGTTTGGAATAAGTTACTTTAAGCAGATTTTGGATGGATACCAGTCTGTGCATCCGCTTAAGTCTGGTTTTGAAAAGCGCATGATTATTTGGCAGCTTTACCCTATTGCCGGCCATTGCGTATTCTTTGGAGGAGGATACGTAAGCGAATATCGCGATATGTGCAGAAGAGTAATAAACAGCTAATTATTGACGCACAAAAGCGCAAAACTAACAAAAATTTTATAAATTTACCGACTTCATCGTAAAAATTACGAAAGGCCATTACTATTATGATTCGTTTGCGAAACCGCATTTTGCATCGTACGCTTATTACGCTAACAGCTTTAGTTTCTATGCTATTTGTTGTTAGTTCATGCGGAACACCGTCGCAAAGCGCTTCTAACCAAGAAAGTTCTACACAGAAAAATAGCGGCAATGTAGTTATTTTTACGCCTGCTGACGGTTTGGCTTTAATGCGCCATAAGCCATTAAGCACATGGGATACTCTTGTTCCAGAACTCGTAAAAGATTTAAAAACTAAAGGTTTTAGCGATAATTCTATTGTTACAAAAACTTCTTCTAGTCTTGAGCAACAAAGCCAAGATGTGCAAGATTACGTAGTAAATTTGCTTACACCGTTACGTTTAGAAAATCAAAATAATAAATCTAAATTAGATTTTGAAAAAGCAAACGCAAAAATTAAAAAGCAGCTTAGTAAAACAACTATTGTTATTGCTCCTTGGGCAAATAAGAATGGCAATAATAATTACGGAGACTACACTACGCTTCCAGATACTAGCGGTGACGAAGAAGTAAAAGACGATCAAAAAACTTCTAAAAACAAAGAAAATAAGAACGAAAATACAAGCAATAGTAACGAAAATAGTAGCGAAAATAGTAGTGAAAATAGTAACGAGACTAATACAATTCGCGCAGAAAAACGTTTAGCTTCTTCGCTTTTACTTGCTAAAAAAGCAGGAATACATGTTGTAATGCTTTCTAGGTTCGTTCCTGGATTCCAGCCTGACGTGCTATTCCACCTTTCTGACGCAAAAAGTATTGGCGAAACTCAAGCAGCAACTTTGGCACAAAAGCTCGCTCTTGATCGTGCTACTCGCGAAAATCCGCGCTATATTGAAATACTTTTGCCTTGCCATAATCAAAAAAACACGGATTCGCAAATAGTAAGCTTTAAAAACAGCAATTCTAGAACATCGCAAGATAATAATAGCGATAATAACGGCAATAACTCCGCAAAAAATGGTTTGAATAATACGGAAAATAATACAGAAAATGACGAAACCCACGATTTTAAAGACGATTTCGCAAAAGAAGCTTTTGCAGGAATGTGGAAAGTACTTAGACCATATTTTGCTTCTGGAACTTTGCTAACAACTTCTGGAAAATTGCACGCAAATAGCACAGAAAAAGATTGGGTTAATGTAGCTTTTGATGCCGACGACGCGGATTCTGTAAAAGAAGAATTAACGAAGCGCATTACGCACAAGAATAATTTGCTTTCTAAAACACCTATGCGCGTGGACGGAATTATTGCTCTTGACGATCAAGTTGCTTTACAAACAGTGCAAACGTTAAGCGATTTAGGAT
>NQOH01000004.1:89693-89857 GCA_003585735.1 Gardnerella kenyensis | reverse complement strand
ACGAAGGAAGTGCAGCAAACATAAATCCTTCATTCACTTTGCCGGATGTTATTGGCAATTTTATTGGAAAGCGCAATCTTACTAGGCGACCTGTTCCAGCTCCTCGCAGCAAAACGAATAATGATGAAGAAAAGTCTAAGAATCAGCAAAATAAAGCTGAAGAT
>NQOH01000004.1:74052-88986 GCA_003585735.1 Gardnerella kenyensis | reverse complement strand
CAAGATGCTTCGCGCGCAAAACAATGGCCAGCAATTACAGGTTACGGCGCATACAAGAACATTATGCCGAATATTGTAAGCGGCAAGCAGTGGATGACAACAATTGAGCATCAAACTCAAATTTCTCACGACATTACTTCTACTTGCTATTCGTTAAACATGTACGGAAAGCTAGATAAAAAAATCGCAACAACACAAACAACTCTTGCTAAAGGCGTAACAGTTCCAACAATTAACGAGCAGCTTCTTGCAGTAAGCGCAACTAATTTGAAAGCGCGATTAATTGACCCAGGCTATATTTCTTTAGCAGACGCAGGATTATAAGCTTCAAACGCAAACTATCGCTTGCGCGGAGCATAAATAACATGCTCAATAAGGTCGTTGTATCGCTCCACAACCGCTTGACGGCGTGGCTTCATACTTGGAGTAATCAAACCGTTAGCTTGCGTAAAAGCGTCCGGAACTATTTCAAACTTACGAATAGACTCAGCTCTAGAAACTAAGGAATTAGATTTAGTAACAGCACGCTCAACTTCCGCACGAACGATTCCGTTTTGTGAAGCTTCCTTCAACGAACGAACTTTTAAAGCTCCACGAGAAGAAAGCCAAGAATTTACTTCCGCTAAATCAAGCGCAATAATAGCCGCAATAAAAGGCTTTCTGTCTCCAATAACAACAGCTTGAGAAATAATTGGAGAAGCCATTAGTGAGGCTTCCAAAGCGTTTGGAGATAAGTTTTTGCCGCCGGCTGTAATAATAAGATCTTTTTTTCTGCCAGTAATACGCACAAAACCGTCGGAATCTAAAGAACCAAAATCGCCAGTATGCAACCATCCGTTTATAATCTGCTGACGCGTAAGATCAGGATTGTTGTGATAGCCTTTGCAAACAGCAGGGCTTTTAATACATAACTCACCATCGTCCGCAATCGCAACCGAAACGCCTTTTACAGGCAAACCAACAGTTCCAATACGGTATCCAGTTGTTGGATTAACCATAGAAGGAGCACAAGTTTCGGTCATTCCGTAGCCTTCCAAAAGCGGCAATCCGATTCCGTTAAAGAAATGTGCAATCGACAAATCTAAAGGAGCGCCGCCAGAAATTGCGTAAGAAACAGATCCTCCAAATACTTGCAAAAGTGGCTTATACACTAATTTTTTGCATAATGCGTGGCTTAAAGCAAGCATAGGCGGAACCATTTGCTCAGACTGCTGGGCTCTTGACCATTGACGCGCAGTATTTGCAGCGTAAGCAAAAATAAAACCTTTAACTCCCCTACCTGCTTTTTGCGAAGCAGCATTATAAATTTTTTCAAAAATACGCGGAACGCCAAGAATAAACGTTGGTTTAAAAGTTTTAAAATCATTAAGAACTGTTTTTAAATTACTAGTTAAACCAAGCGTAACATTTCCAGAAAAACAGAATAATTGCATAAATCTTGCAAAAACGTGCGCAAGAGGCAAAAACAGCATAAGTCTAGGATTTCCCTTAAACGCAATATCCGGCATAGAAATAACACCCGACTTAGCAATAAACGCGAAATTACTGTGAGTAAGCTCAATACCTTTTGGTTCGCCAGTTGAACCAGATGTGTACACAATTGTTGCTAAATCACTTCCGCAAACAGCGTGAACACGCTCATAAAATTCAGAATCTGTAACAGATTTTCCGTATTCAATGCACGCGTCAACAGCGCCTCGAGTAATTACATACACGTCGTGAAGCGTAGGACATTCTTCTTGAGCAGCTTCTACTTTTGGAAGCATATCGTAAGATTCAACAAAGATTGAGCTAACTGAAGAATCCTGAATAATATGCTGAATTTGTAAAGAAGAACTTGTTTCGTAAATCGGCACTGTTACTGCACCAATAGACATAATTGCCATATCTAAAACAGTCCACTGCCACGAAGTATGCGCAATAATCGACACAGCATCCCCTGGCATAACTCCTCTAGCAATAAAGCCTTTAGCAACAGCAATTACCATATCTCGAAACTCTTGCGCTGAATATGATTTCCAAGAGCCGTTTGAATCAACGTATTCAATAAGGGAGCTATTAGGAGTTCGAGATGCTCTATCTTCCAGCAGTGAGAAAACATTAACATCTATATCAAGCGTCTCATCAAGTGGACGAGAATATTCCTTCATATGCGCTCCTCTATCTACTGAAGTTGAGTATATCTTTACTATACGCAACACACAGCACTCACACTATGCCGATATCTACAAGATTGGCATAAATTTTGTTAAGTTTTCTACAAACTATTTTTTATTCTACTGGCTTTAATACTATGCGTCGACGAGCTGTCATACCTACCGGATTTGCATAAGTGCGATTTTTACGCTTAAGACCCCATTGCACGCAAGTATTTTTGCAATGATCCGAACCTCCTTCAACATGAGCAAAATTTTGGCCCTGTTTTACAGAAACTCCAACACTGAACTTAGTTACTGCAGGCTCAAAAGTTGAAGTTAATTCACCATGGCGAATTGTTACAACAGATTTACCAGCAACTTTTCCAGCAAAGCTAATAACTCCGTCTGCCGGCGCAAACAGGAGCGTACCAGTTGGAGCTGCTAGATCAACTCCGCGATGCCCTGCCATCCACGGTTTTGGAGGCGGATTAAAAGCTTTTACAATACGCGGATGTTTTACAGGCCACTTAAAAGCCGAATAACATGTTTCATCACTAGCAGATTTTTTAGCAAGAGCACATTTATGGCAACATACTCCAGCAGATTTTGAAACATAATATTGCAAATGATGATTATTTTGCGAAATCTCCGATTGCCAAAATAATACAGTTAGTAAAAAAGCAAGTATTATAAAAATTCCTAAACTGGCAATCAATCGGCAGAAAAACTCGTAATTTTTTCGTTTTTTTAAATCTTCACGCAACAATTTCTTAAGTACTGCTTTAATACGAAAATATTTATTATAAAAACTACGCATATATCCCCCTTTTTTATGCGACTTGCTTTAGCTTGCTTTATATACGAGCTTTTATAAGTCTTACAATTCATCCGCAAAAATCCTAGTATTTTATGCAATTGTGGATAAAACATTCGAAACAACGATTAATCGCGACACGCCAAAACACGCAATATTTGCATCTTCAAAAATTTGGTGTAATATAAATGTCTTGTGCGCGGCACACAGCCAAACACAGCAGATATTCCTGCGTAGCTCAGTTGGCAGAGCGTTCGACTGTTAATCGAATGGTCGCTGGTTCAAGCCCAGCCGCAGGAGCCACGAAGCCACTGGTTATCCAGTGGCTTTTTTTGTTTTTGTTAAAAGAAAAACAGGTGTGGCTAAATAAACGCTTCGGCGTAGTATATACATGTTACGTATTGCAAAATACGAATATTGAGAAATTACTAATAAACAGAGGATGCATATGGTTCAGCACGTATCTTCAGGCACAGGAAAAAATACTAACAACAAAAAGCTGATTACTCTTGTTGTTGGCATTGTGGTGCTTGCTGTAGTACTTACAATTTGCGGAACGTTATGGTACGTAAAGCAAACAGAAAAAACTAAGTTAGCAAGAAGACAGTGCGAAGTTAAAGTAGCACAAGTTATGAAGGCCAGCAATACTTGGAAAACTTTAATTCACAATGATATTTTCACAAGTCTTGCAGATGACTCTACCCCAGAAGGAATGGCGCTTACAAAAATTCTTAAGGAAAAAGCTCCTTCTGCAGTAGCTTGCACAGCAAATTCACCAGAAGAACTTGGTGCTCAAGGCGCTCAAGCAGTTGCAGCATCTGAATGGTATGTTAGCAGAGCAAAAGAAGTTAGAAAAATAGCTTTTGATATTCTTAACAAAGACAACGATTACCTCGATAGTCTTGGAAAAGATCAGGATAAAGATAGCGGAGACGCGGATAGCTCAGCAAATCAGAACGCTGATAAGAAAGAAAAAGAAAAGCAAGAGATTAGGAAGCTTACCGGAAACGTAATTCGCAAGGCAAAGCTTACTCCAGGCAAAAATCAAGTTCCTTCAATAATTAGCAAGAGCAAAGATGAGCCTATCAAAAAAGACGATAAGAAGGACGACGGCAAAAAAGACGGTAAAGGCGATGGCAAGGGCGACAGCAAAGACAGTAAAGGCGATGGCAAGGGCGACGGAAAAGACGGTAAAGATTCTAAGAATCCGCAGCTAGATCCTAAAACTCTAGAACCTGAAAAAACAAATCCGAAGGATTCAAAGGATCCTAAGAATCCGAAGGATTCTAAGCCTGGCACAGCTAACCCGTCGACTACGAAGCCTGGCACAGCTAACCCATCGACTACAAAGCCTGGCACAGCTAACCCATCGACTACAAAGCCTGGCACAGCTAACCAGACGACGCCACCGGCCAATCCATCGACTACAAAGCCTGGCACAACCAGCCAGACGACGCCACCGGCAAATCCATCTACTACGACGAAGCCAGGCGCAACCAACCCTCCAGCAACAGCTCCAAAAGATGGTAAGAAATCATCAGAAACTGGAGGAACAAAACATCCAGATATAGTAGTTTCTACTAATCCATCAACAAAAAAGAACTAAATAAAATCTAAACTGTTTAATAATTTCTCAATAAAAAAACTCCCAACGGATTTACCGCTGGGAGTTTTTATTATATGAATTATGTTATTTATTTAACGCATCTACAGATTGTTCAGCTCTTGCTTGATTAGCAGCTTTAATACCTGCCAAATCAACTTCATCAAGCGGAATAACCTTAGTATGATTCTTAATCTTGTAGCCAACGTACAAAATCAAGAACAGCGGCACAGACATGTACGTAATGCCAATAGCTTGCCAATTAAGAGTTGCGAAGGAATGCAAATCCTGACCAACAATAACCAAAACGCACAAAAGGAATGCAACAATCGGTCCGAACGGATACCACTTTGCACGGTAAACTAATTCGTCCAAAGAATGTCCTTGAGCCACATACGCCTTACGGAAGCGGTAGTGAGCTGCTGCAATACCAGCCCAAGCAATAAAGCCTGTTAAACCACTTGCAGCAACGAGGAACATGTATATTTGCGAACCAAAAATACTCATGAAGAAAGTAAACAAAGCAACTACAAAAGTTGCAATCAAAGCTGGAACTGGAATACCGCGCAAGCTAACCTTGCCAAACAGCTTTGGAGCATTACCATCTTTTGCGAGCGCATAAAGCATTCGCGTAGAAGCATACATGCCGGAATTTGCTGCAGAAATAACAGAAGTCAAAATCACAGCATTCATAACTGCTGCAGCGGCTGCAAGGCCTGCACGCTGGAACACGAGCGTGAATGGGCTAATAGCAATATCGCTTGCTTCAGATCCAAGAAGATTTGGGCTGGTGTAAGGAATAATGCATGCAATAACGAAAATTGCGAGGATGTAGAAAAGAAGAATACGCCAGAACACTTGCTTTACAGCCTTTGGAATGCTCTTTTCAGGAGTTGCAGACTCGCCTGCTGTAATACCAATAAGCTCAGTTCCTTGGAACGAGAAGCCTGCAATAGCAAACGCACACAGAACTGCAGGAACGCCTCCAGCAAACGGAGCATCCTTATGAGTGAAGTTTTGCAAGAACGTAGCTTTACCGCCAATAATGCCAACAATCGTAAGCGAACCAACAACAAGGAATACTATTACTGCAAGAACTTTTACAATAGAAAGCCAGTATTCTGTTTCACCAAAGCACTTAACTGTCAGAACGTTAATAAGCAAAATAAGCATAAGAACCGAAAGCGAGAAAATCCATATTGGCACTTTCGGGAACCAGTATTGCAAAACAATTGCCGCAGTACTAACGTCCACAGCAACCGTAATAGCCCAGTTAAACCAATAGTTCCAGCCCATTGCAAAACCAAGTGCAGGATCAATAAAACGTCCGGAATACGATGCGAACGAACCGCTAATAGGCATAAAAGTGGCCATTTCACCAAGAGATGTCATAAGGAAATAAACCATAATGCCGATTGCGCCGTAAGCAAGCAAAGCGCCGCCAGGACCAGCCATGTGAATTGTGGCACCACTTGCAACGAATAAGCCGGTACCAATGCTGCCGCCTAAAGCAATCATGGAAATATGTCGCGTTTTTAAAGCGCGGTGAACATCGTGATCTTGCTCAGCAGTTTGTGTAGCAGCAGATGATAATGAAATATCACTCATTTTTCCTCCTTTTGTGTCGTATCAGAGGCAAAAACAAGCATCAGCATGCATGTCGATAGCTCTCCGCAGCGAATGCCGACTCGCTGCGACAGTCCTTGGCATATTAAACCAAGTCCCAGCTCACTGCCTTCGGGAATCAGCAGTAAACTTCGGCGCTCTCCCCTTTCACAAGCATTCAACGCTTTCCCTAGCTCATGCTCGCTACTCTTGTTAAGCGCGACCTCTGGTCGATGGTGTTCATTATTAGTACGACTTAGCGACAAACGCAAAGTGAAGCGGCGTGGCGCGAAATTGAATAAAAAAAATCTCGGCAAATTACTTAACTTGCCGAGATAAATTGTGGAGCTAGGGGGATTCGAACCCCCGACCCCCTCCATGCCATGGAGATGCGCTACCAGCTGCGCCATAGCCCCGTTTTTAATTGTGCGGTTCAACCGAACCTTTGATAGAATACAACAAATCTGCAATCTATCCAAATGGGCGTGTCGAATTTAGCACAAATTGCGCAAAACTCTTAACTTAAGAATTTCCATTCGCGCCGCCAGCACTTTCGCCGCTTCCAGCACCCGCGCCGCTTCCAGCGCCAGTTCCAGCGCCAGTTCCACTTCCAACACCCGAGCCATCAGCAGGATTATCGCCGCCAGCACTACCGCCAGCAGTACCACCAGACCCACTTACAGAGCCACTTCCTCCTCCAAGCGAATCGCCCGAATTTGCGCCAGCACCTCCAGTAGCTCCTTCTCCTCCAGTCTCGTTTTCAGAATGACCAGATGAAGAATTATCCCCGTTTTCGTGGCCATTAGACTTATTAGCATCTTCATCATTTAAGTCGTGATTTTCAGAATCGCCTTCGTTGCGTTTTTGCTTGTTGTTATTTTTATTTACGCGCGGCGATTGCTGATTTTGCGGCTGTTGCGGCTTTTCTATAGTAGGCTGATTTATATTATCCGTTCCCCTGCCTTGCGTTATAAATAGCACAACTCCAGCAGTAAGAATAACCGCAACAAGAGCGCTAATAATTGCAATAACAATAGTTGCGCTACGGCTGCTTCTGTTAGAATGCTCTTGTAAATTTGCTCCATAAGTTTCACGAACCGCTTGAGATAACGGCATTGGCTCCGAAACTGAACCTTCTGATAATGCAATATCTTCTTCACGCTGCTTTCTTAACGCTGAAAGCTCTAAAACGCGCGTATTTTCTAATTCTGGGTTACTAGCTTTAGAGCTTATTGTGCGGCCAGAATTTGTTTCATTATTCTGTTGAAAATATGCCATACTAGCGTCATCTCCCGCGACTTTATAACCAGCTTTTCTTGCTTCAGCACTACTTGCAGGATACATATTAAGAGTTTCAACTTCATCATTAGAAAGCTTGGAAGAATTATTAGGATTTACTTCCGATAATTTTTTCGACGAAGCGTGAATAACATTTTGGTACAGTTGAGAAGCTACAGCCGACACAATCGAACCAATAGCAACGCCAATAACAGAGCCAGCAATACCAATTTTAGAAGCAAGCAAAAAGGATGTCACAGCAGCAAGCGAACCAGCTAACACTTGCGTAAACGATATGCCTTTAAAGAAATTCTTCACGTATGTACCTTAGCTAATATGTTGATTGCATGCCAAAGATATTAGGCAAAATGCACAACACTATTACAAACATCATTACTACAATGATGGTATCACTCCGCGTATGAATTGCACAGCATCTTCTTATCTTCGTAATGCTCGCCCAAGCCTGCAATAACAATAGCTGCAAATATTAATGCGAACCCCACAAAAGCCATTTCCGACACGCGCTCATGGTAGAAAACAGTCGAAAACAGTAAAGTAAACAAGCTTTCAGTGCACATAATTACGGAAGCATTTGCAGTAGAAAGATTAACTAAACTGTAGTTTTGCAGAATTTGTGCAACTACTGTTACTACTACTGTTAGGTAGAACATATTGGCAAAAATAGAAAGATGATCTGCGCCGTTAAAATTAGGCAAAGGCTCGTATAAAAGAGCGCCTGCAACAAAAAGCACTCCTGAAACAACAAATTGCCCAAAAGTTAAAGTCACAGGATTATATTTACGCGAATAATACGCAAGGAACGTAAGATTAAACGCAAAAACTGCAGCGCATATAAGAGTTAGAATATCTCCATAAGATAGCGTTAGCACAAGCATTCCCGGTTTTAGCGCCACGAATCCAACTCCAGCAACGCACGCAACAGCAGCAAGCAACCCCAAAAGCGTCGGCTTTTTCTTAACGATTAGCCAAGCAGAAAATGGCGCAATAACGCAATAAGCTGCAGTAAGAAACGCGCTACGACCAGGGTCAATAAAACGCAATCCTTCAGTTTGCAAAACTAAAGTCGCGTAATATGTAACGCCGGTTAGAAGCGAAGGAATAATCAATTTTTTAGTAAAAGTCTTGCGAAGAGTGCCGAAAAAAATAACAGCCATAATTGCGCAAGCACCAACCATGCGAATGCCCATAAGCCATTGAACAGGGAAAACTTCGAGAGCATATTTTGAAGAAACGTAGCTGCCACCCCAAATAGCAGCGCAAGCCAACAACATAAGCTGAGCAGTATGAACACTTTTGCCTTTAGGCATGCCAGATTGATCAACTATCTTTTTAGCTGTTTCATCATTAGCTTTCATAATGCCTCCCCCTTCAACTATAAAAGTTGATTCACTAATAAAAGATGCTTACTTAAGTAACTTACTTCCCTAAAGCCGCTTCCTTAAAATTTTCTTTTATTAAGTGAATTTAGTTTATAAAATACACAGAATAGCCACAAAATCGGGAAAAGTACAGCTTTTCGGCGTTCCTCCGGAAAATTTCCGATATACACTTCATAAAACCGGTGTACTTGAATATTTTGCTTTATATATTTCGCTTACGTAACTTTTAGAAAATTCGGTGATTTATATCACAACTGCTTAATTTTTTGCAATACGCACTCGTATACGATTCTAAATCAGCGTAAGGTAGCAGTGTAGGCTTATAAATTGCATACGAAGAAAGTACGCAATGCTTTTTAAGAAAGGAAATATTATGGCAACACTTAACTCTGATATGAAGGAATTTATTGCAAATAACTTGGCTTGGATTGCAACGATTAGCAAAGACGGCGAGCTTGATTTAGGACCGAAGATGTCTATGTTCGTGCTTGACGATAACCACTTGGCATACCACGAGCGCACTGCAGGCCAGCATTTTAAGAACTTGCAAGACGGAAGCCAGTTAGTGGTTGCTTTTGCTAATTTGGCAGAAAAGAAGGGTTATCGCTTCCGCGGAACCGTAACTCTTCACACCGATGACGCGATTTACGAGGAACAAGTGCGAGTGGCTGAAGAAAAAGGCACAAAGAAGCCAGCCGCAGTTCCAGTTATGGAAATCACTGAGATTCAGGACTTGACTTCTGGAGCTACTGCCGGCAAAACAATCGCAAAAGATTAATTTATCGTCATTCAGTCGTGTGGATATTCGTAAGGTAGAGATTTGAGATTTTTCGCACTGAACGAAGGACGCTCGCACTATAAGCGCTCGCTACGAAACTCGCGTTGGAAGTCCACTGGACTTCCAACTTTAGCGAGTTTCCGCTCCGAGTTGCTTTCGCGCACTACGCTCTGAGCGCGAAAGCAGGTCGTCGCGCAAAACGCCGAATTACTACGTTTCAAGCAAGCGGCATACAATATCGAGTGGCGTTCGTCCTCAACGGCGAAGATGAACACCACTCAATTCTTTACTTGATTATTTAGTTGTCACTGATTTACTTGCTTTCCTTACGCAATGCTTGCAGTCTAGCGTTCATTTCTTCCGCTTTCTTCTTCTCGAAGTAATAAATTACTGCAGCAATTGCAATCGGGAAAATAACAGTGAACGCAATCCATCCGCAAATCACCGCTGGCTCATCTTTGAATGAAATCCATCCAACAATCACCGACACAATAAATTGAATAGCAATTGGTGGAACTAGTGCAAAAACGAATTTTGCGAGATTTGACATACGCTCATTCGACCAAAAAATGGCGAATACTCCATAGCCTATGCCAATAACAAACGAAGCTACAGCATAAGATGCAATTCTATTCCCCACCGCGGTATGTGCTAACAAGCTTGACACAAAACTGATTGCAGTAAAAATAGTGCATCCTATGCCAATGCCTTTAACAATGTTTTTTACCATTGTTTTGCCAAAAGTTGTAACTTGCTTTTCCATAATAATCGTTTCCTTTTTTAAGTATTAAAATTTAGTATTAAAAAAATTAGTATTAAAAAATACGCTTAAAACTACATTCCTAAGCGCTTTTTGAACGCGCTCAAGCATCTGCGACTAATCCACTCAACGCTTCCGTCGTCCATTTTTACGCTCATACTTCCGCCAAATCCTGGATCGACTCGAACAATGCGATTTAAGTTCACAATTGCGGATTTAGATATGCGCACAAACGACGCGAATTGCGGATTGTCAAAATCCATTAGGCGCTTGTAAGACACGCACTCGCCTTTATCGCTGTGAATGATTACGCGCGAATTTTCTACGCAAATCATAATCACATCCGGCTCGTGCATAACAATAATCGAATCATTAATATAACCGTATATGAATGAATTATTGTTGCTATTTGCCGCATTCGCAGTATTATTTTCGGCAATCTCAGTATTATTTTCGGCATTGCTTGCTTCTGCATTTTTAGAATCAATGCTTTGCAAATTGGCTATAATGCGTTTAAGATTATCGTCAATATTGTGAACTGACAACTGAGCGTGCTGCTCTTCTTCTGGCGGCACAATAGTAATTGTTACTTTCATAAAGCCTCCTTTCCGTATACTACCGTTAGCGTTTGCTAGCTTTTGCTAACTTTTCTTAAGCTTTGCTAGCTTTATGTTTTGTAATTTTGACTATACGGCACTGTAAATAGTCTGTCTTTACAAAACCGCTAAACGGTAGTTTTCGGTAATTAAGCGGCAAAAAGGAGAAATTATGCCGCTTAAGCTGCTCCCCAAATGCGAATAAGACGCTGGCTTGTAGGGTCAGCTGCAGGGCCTTGATCGTAAGCATCCAAACGCCAACGAATTGAACCATCCGCGTTAAGGCTTGGAATTAAGCGCGCCCAGCGGCCGTTTCCCATTCCGCCAATCGTCTTATAAGAAGGATCCACCTTGTCTAATCCAAGAAGCTTATGAACAGTTTGCGAAAGACAAGAGCCGTGAGAAAACACTAGCAAATCACGGTCGGAACCGGTTTTGCGCGCCCACTGTTCAACAGTCGCAGCTGCGCGCTCTCCAACTTCCTGCTTAGTTTCTGCACCGTGGCGAAGCTCGCCGCCTTCGCCTTTTACCCAAGCGTTAAAATCTTCCGGCCATTTTTCGCTAATTTGCTTGCGGTTCAAACCTTCCCACTCGCCAAAGAAGCGCTCGCGCACGCCATTTTCAACGTGCACATGAAGCCCAATCTTATCTGCAAAAGCGTGAGCTGTTTGCTGCGCGCGAATAAGCGGAGAAACAATCGCCACAAAACTAGCGTCCGCTTCTTCAGGCGTAATGCGCACATGCTCAGCGCTATTCGGATCCTTCGGGTCTTCTAAGTCAGAAGCTCCAAAAAGCACTCGCAAAGCCTTGCCAGAGCGAGTCACTTGATCAATTCCAGACTCATCCAAAGCAATATCAATCATGCCTTGCAAACGGAACTGCGCATTATACGGAGTTTGACCGTGGCGAATAAGCATAACAGAGCGCGCAAGTCCTTCATGCGCACTATTAACGGAATTATTTACGTTACTCGCAACGTTTTCAACAAAATCAACCATAACTTACCGCCTTCTAAATCCGTTTTATAAATAATTTAGCGTTCCCAAGCAGGCTTCCAGCCTTCAATTACATGCTGCGTATTTTCCGAATACACCATAGAATCAGCCGGAACATCGTGACGCACAACAGAGCCAGCACCAGTAGTTACGCCATCAGACACATTTACTGGAGCAACAAAAAGATTACCTGCACCAACGTGAACGCCAGAACCAATACTCGTATGATTCTTATGCACGCCATCATAGTTTGCAGTAATCGTGCCGCCACCAATATTCGTATGCTCACCCAAGTTGGCATCGCCAATATAGCTTAAATGCGGAACCTTAGTGCCGTTACCAATATGCGCTTTCTTCATTTCCACGAAAGCGCCGGCTTTACTTTCTTCACCAAGCACATTTCCTGCGCGCAAATACGTCCACGGACCAATGTTAGCAGCCCTGCAAATATGCGATTCTTGCACGCGAGAACGCTCAACTACAGCATCCTCGTCAACTTGTGCATCAATAAGAGTCGTATAAGGACCAACAACAGCACCACTTGCAACCGTAGTATGGCCTTGAAGGAAGCATCCAGGAAGCACAGTCACATCTTGAGCAAGAGTTACGTCATCTTCAATCCAAGTAGTATCCGGATCAAGAATAGTTACGCCTTCAAGCATCCACTTCTCGCACACGCGCTTATTATAAGCTTTTGCGAGCGCAGCCAATTGCACTCGCGTATTTACGCCTTCTACGCTAAGCGAATCTGGAGCAGACATTGCTCCCACATGACCAAACTTTCGAGCATGTTCCAAAGCGTCTGTTAAATAGAACTCGCCTTGAGCATTTTGAGAATTTAAGTTTGCGATTGCGTCACTTAGCACATCGGCATCAAACACGTATACGGAAGTGTTTACTTCTTTAATTGCAAGCTCTCCAGCATTTGCGTCCTTATGTTCTACAATTCGCAAAACATCGCCGTTTGCTTCGCGAACAATACGTCCGTAGCCAGTTGCATCGTCTAATACTGCTGTAAGAACAGTTGCTACATTGCCGTTATTGTTATGAAAATCTACTAAAGATTTAAGAGTTTGAGTGTCAAGAAGAGGCATGTCGCTTGCTGCAATTAATACAGCTCCTTTTAGCGATTCTCCAGTTTCTTTTTTTGCGATTTCGTTAAGATCTTTAATCGCGCACTGAACTGCTCTGCCAGTTCCAGGAGTTTCATCCTGATTTACAATATGCACATTTTCGTTATAGCTAACAGCGGCAGCGGTTACGAGTTCAGCTTGAGCATGCACAACTACAGCAAGTTTATTAGGATTTACGCCAGCCATAGCATCCATAACACGATTTAAGAAAGTTTTTCCAGCAAACGGATGCAAAACTTTCGGCATTGCAGAACGCATGCGCGTCCCCTCACCTGCTGCCAAAATAATTGCTGCAGCTACCTCATGCTTTTCCACTTAAGCTCCTTCACTTAAATAATTTATACCGTATTTAATTCTATTACGTCTCATCGCTTACACAAAGCAAATCGCTTACACAAAGCAAAAACGCTACTCGGTTAAACCAAGTAGCGTTTATATAAGCTCCCTCACCTGGATTCGAACCAAGACAAAGGGTTCCAAAGACCCGTGTGCTGCCATTACACCATGAGGGAACGGCGGAAAAACCGCCAAGTCACCATTATGCCATAATAATGAAAAACGTCAAATTGGCGTGGCGCAAAGTTACGACTTAAGCAAATAACAACCAAAATGTACAGCAATAAAATGTACGGATATTAAATCCTTTATTACTGTTGCACACGCACATTTTTACGCAAATAAGAAGCCTTGGCCGTGATGCTCTGGGTAAGTGTCGAAAAGCTTTGCAACAGAACCATCTTCAAACACTGCTTTAATTGCGCTTGCAAGAAGCGGAGCAATTGAAAGAACAGTTAAACCATCCCAACGCTTTTCTTCAGGAATTGGCACAGTATCCGTCAACACAACTTCTCGAGCGCCGCAAGACTTCAAACGTTCAACAGCAGGTCCGGAAAGTACGCCGTGAGTTGCAACAACTGTAACCGACTTTGCTCCTGCTTCCTTCAACACGTTGCAAGCTCCAGCAATCGTGCCAGCAGTATCAATCAAGTCGTCAACCATCACGCAATCGCGACCAACAACGTCACCAACAACGCGGTTTGCAACCGTCTTATTTGGGCATGTAATGTCGCGAGTCTTATGCACAAATGCCAAAGGACCGCCGCCTAAACGCTGCGCCCACTGTTCTGCAACGCGAATACGACCAGCGTCTGGAGACACAACAGTTACGTTTGCAAGATCGTCACGGAAACGATCACGCACGTAATCAACCAAAACTGGCATAGCAATCAAGTGATCAACTGGGCCATCGAAGAAGCCTTGAGACTGAGCTGCGTGCAAATCAACGCTCATAATGCGGTCAGCGCCAGCAGTCTTAAGCAAATCGAACATCAAACGGCAAGAAATAGGCTCACGTCCGCGATGCTTCTTATCTTGACGAGAATAGCCAAGAAGTGGGCAAACTGCGGTAATAGAACGAGCAGATGCGCGCTTCAAAGCGTCAATCATAATCAACTGTTCCATAATGGACTTGTTAACGGGGTCGCAATGACTTTGCAAAACGAACACATCCGTACCGCGCACAGACTGCGTGTAACGAACATACATTTCGCCATTAGCAAAATCGTAAGCCGTTGTTTCAAGTACATCAATGCCAAGCTGATCTGCTACATCACGCGCAAGCTTTGGATGGGCGCGACCGGTAACAAGAACAAGGTTTTTATCTGGCTTTCCTTCAAGGACGATGCTCACCATATCTCCAAACATTAGTTCGCTTTAGTTCGCGAAATGAACATATTTAATATTAACTTTTTGCGAAGACTTGCAGCAACAAGCCGACAATATCAATTAAAATGCATAGTTTATTTTACATATTAATTTCGTCGTCATTCAT
>NQOH01000004.1:73202-73289 GCA_003585735.1 Gardnerella kenyensis | reverse complement strand
ACGTCAGAGCCGAAGGCTGCTGACAAGCCGAGCGAAGAAGAAAAATCGAAAAATCTCTGCGATTGAATGAGGTTATTAACGATTAAA
>NQOH01000004.1:70899-72392 GCA_003585735.1 Gardnerella kenyensis | reverse complement strand
ACAGCCAGAGCGACGAAGGACGGGAACTTGCGAGGAGAGAAATTCCCCAAAACTCGCGCCACAGCAAACAAAATTTAAAACAACCTATACTAAATAAAGTTAGGAACGATACAATCCGTGCTTAACAATGTATTGCACAACGCCGTCAGGAACTAAATACCACACTGGCTCACCGTGTTCAGCGCGACGACGAACATCCGTAGAAGAAATCGACAAAGCTGGAATCTCCAAAATATCAACCGGCAAATGTTTCGAATCACAATGAACCATGTCATCACAGTGCATTACAACGCCAGTGTCATTCGTTAACGGCTCTCGAGGAAGCAAAATCGAATTAGAATCAGCCAACTTTTCCGGCCTTGAATACCCCGGGCGAGTAACAGCCACAAAACGCGCCAAATTCCACATTTCGCGCGCATTCTTCCATTGCATAATCTCCGCAACAGCGTCCGCGCCAGTAATAAAGAACAATTCCGCATCCGGATGCTGAGCGCGAATATCTCGCAAAGTATCAATAGTGTAAGTCACTCCCGGACGGTCAATATCGACCCTAGAAACAGTAAATTTAGGGTTAGAAGCCGTTGCAATAACCGTCATTAAATAACGATCTTCAGCATTCGTAACTTTTTTATCAAGCTTAAAAACAGGCCTACCGGTTGGAACGAAAATAACCTCGTCCAAATCATAAACCCATGCAACTTCCGAAGCTGCAACCAAGTGGCCATTATGAATAGGATCAAAAGTTCCACCCATAATACCAATTCGTTGACGCTCATGAACGTTACCGCGAGCAGAAGTGCGCTTACGAGTTGAATTTGCTACAGCAGGAGGAACTGATTCTTTTCCAGTGAACGAGCCCTGAAACAAGTCAGACATTCGACGCTCTTCATCCGTGCGAGCTTCAGGATTCATACGATTCAGATTCCTTATCTTCCTCTTGCGTTTCGTTCACTACTCCAGAAGCAACATTCGCACTATCCGGATTAATATTACCGATTTCCTCACTCCACTCATCTTGCACAACGCGCTGAATTTCAGAAAAAGTCGGCAACGGGAAACCAGGCTCGTACACGCTACGAATATTTGCCACAGATTCCGTGATTTGAGCAAGCATATCTGTCATGCCATTAACATCGTGCGCGCGCTCTAATTCACTAAATTTAGTAATTTGCGTCTCCATATTGCGCATGTGCAAAAGAACATTTTCGAATGTAGGTTCATCCGGAAGAGTCACATCGTTAGAATCTGAATCCGGCCAACCCATTAATACGGCATCTGCGTACTCGAGTGAAGAACGCTGTTGCGCGGAGGCAATACCATCCTCAATTTGCACTAAAAACACGTAGCGCACAATCGACAAGCGCTCAGCCGCAATATCAAGCGCTTCAGCAGGAGTCATATTCACATCATTCTTAGGCATACTATTAGGCATACTCTTACCTTACAGCCACGTAACTATTAAAGCCAGTGCATATACTTTTTAATTTGTTTAA
>NQOH01000004.1:59889-70201 GCA_003585735.1 Gardnerella kenyensis | reverse complement strand
ATCGCAGAGATTTTTCGATTTTTCTTCTTCGCTCGGCTTGTCAGCAGCCTTCGGCTCTGACGTTCGCCGCGCTCAGTGCGAAAAATCTCAAATCTCACCACACGAATATCCACACAACTGAATAGTAGTGCGCATTGAGATGTAAAAAATAAACTATAAACGAATTTGACCGCTGCCGTAGCCAATCCATTTGGTTGTTGTCATCTCGCGCAAACCCATCGGGCCTCTTGCATGCAATTTTTGCGTAGAAATTCCAAGCTCCGCACCAAAACCGAACTCTCCACCATCCGTAAAGCGCGTCGAAGCGTTCACCATCACTACTGCTGAATCTACATTCGCAATAAAACGCTGAATAGTAGCGTAATCTTCAGAAATAATTGTTTCAGTATGCCCTGTGGAATATTTAGCTATATGATTTGCAGCCTCAAAGTCATCTTCCACAATTTTTACGCCCATATTTAGCGACAAATACTCGCGCTTCCAATCATCGCAGTTTGCGTGCTCAAGTTTCAAGCCTGCAATATTAGCATTTTGCAAAATTTCGTAAGATCTCTCGTCAGCGTGCAAAATAACATTATGCTCAGCTAAAGCAGCGCCAACTTGCGGTAAAAATTCTTGCGCAATATTCTTATGCACCAGTAATTTTTCTGCAGCATTGCACACGCCTACGCGCTGAGTTTTTGCGTTAATAACAATCGGTATAGCTTTTTTAATATCCGCACTTTCGTCTACATAAATATGCACGTTGCCAGCTCCAGTTTCAATAACCGGCACTGTTGATTCTTTAACAACTGTAGCAATAAGATTTGCGCTACCTCGCGGAACCAGAACGTCAATATGCCCGTGCGCGTGCATCATTGCCGTAGCTCCCGATCTTCCCAAATCGTCAACCGACTGAATTAAATTCTCACTAAAATTAGCTTCTTTAAGAACCGACTGAATAACCTCAATGCTCGCATGATTCGTATGCTGAGCCGCACTTCCGCCGCGCAAAATCGCAGCGTTACCTGACTTTATGCACAAAGCCGCAACATCAATAGTTACGTTCGGGCGAGCTTCATAAATCATTCCCATAACGCCAATTGGCACGCGCACTTGCGAAAGCTTAATTCCATTAGGAAGAGTGTAACCGCGAACTACTTCCCCAACAGGATCTTGCAATTGCGCAATATTTCTAACGCTTTGAGCAGATTTTTTAATGCGCTCTTCGTCAAATTTAAGCCTGTCGAGCTTTCCTTCATCCATGCCGTGCGCTTTAGCTTCATTCAAATCTTTTTCATTAGCTTCAGCAATACGCGAAGCTGCTAAATCCAAAGCGTCTGCCATTTTTTCAAGAAGCTCATCTTTTGTTCTAGTATCCGTTTTTGAAAAGTCTCGCCAAGCAAGCCTTGCTAAGCTAGCCCGCTCATTAACTAAATCGTCAACGCTCAACGTTCCCCCTTGTAGATTATTGGCGTTATTTCCCTGTGTGGAATCAAAAGTTGTCATAAATATGAGATTAGCACACGCCCGTTCGCCCAGCGCTTCAGGTACCATATTTTATAGCAGACTTGCAAATAATTTGCATAAGTATTCCATATAAACACTTGGTTACGGAGACATTATGGCAAAAGATACAGCTACTTTCCATAGCACGCGTTCGCAAAAGCCAACATTCACAGCAAAACAGGCAATTCGTCAAGGTATTGCCGAAGATGGCGGATTATTTGTAGACGATAATCTAGGAAGCGTACGTTACGATATTTCTAATTTGCCAAACAAAACGTATCAAGAAATTGCGCAAGATGTTTTGCAAATTTTACTTCCCGATTATTCTAAAGAAGAACTTTCTGATTGCATAAAACTTGCTTACGGAGATCAATGGCAGGACTCTGCTATTACACCTATTAAGCAGCTTGGTTCAACTAAAGATTACGTTATGGAACTTTTCCACGGGCCTACTTGCGCTTTTAAAGACGTAGCTTTGCAAATGTTGCCGCAATTAATGTCTCGAACCCAAAGCCAAAGCGAAAACCAAAGCCAAAGCGAAAATCAAAATCAAAGTGAAGATGGCGAATCACAAAACAATCAAAAAGTTATGATTCTTACCGCAACTTCTGGCGACACTGGAAAAGCTGCTTTGGCTGGTTTTGCGGACGTTCCAGGCACTTCTATGATTACTTTCTACCCAGAAGGCAAAGTTAGCCGCGTTCAAGAATTGCAAATGACAACTCAAACCGGCGAGAACGTGCGAGTTTGCGCGGTTCGCGGTAATTTTGACGATGCTCAAACTGGCGTAAAGCAAATATTTACTAATAGTGAGCTTACTAAAAATCTGAAGGAGAATGAAAACACTTCGCTATCTTCAGCTAATTCGATTAATGTTGGCAGGCTTGTGCCGCAAGTTGTGTACTATTTTGCCGCTTATAAGCAGCTTGTTGAGCGTAAAGCAATAAAGCTTGGTGACGAAGTTGAGTTTTGCGTGCCGACTGGCAATTTTGGCGATATTCTTGCAGGATATTACGCAAAAATGCTTGGTCTTCCTGTAAAACATCTTATTGTGGCAAGCAATAGCAATAACGTGCTATTTGATTTTTTGGTAAGTGGCACTTATAACCGTCAACGCACTTTCCACCACACTGTTGCTCCTTCTATGGATATTCTAGTTTCTTCCAATTTGGAGCGAATGCTTTATTACATGTGCGATAAAGATACGCGTTTGATTCAAATGCTTATGAACGATTTAGCTCAGTGGGGTGCGTTTGAGATTCCTGAAGATTTGCTCGCTAAAATACGCAATCTATTTGGTTGCGGATGGGCAAATGAGAATCAGATTCGTGACGCTATTAACGATTGCTGGAACAAATATAAGTATATGATTGATCCTCATACTGCTTGCGGCTACTTCGTTATGCAACATATTCCACATGACGAAAGCGTGCCGCGAGTGCTTTTAAGCACTGCAAGCCCGTATAAATTCCCACGAGTTGTGGCTCAAGCTTTGTCTCTTCAAAACGTGCAAGATATGAACGATTTTGAGTGCATGGATGCTCTTAGTAAAGAAACTAATACGAAAGCTCCTAGTATGCTTCGCAATCTTGAAAAGCAAACGCCAAGATTTACTGACGTTATTGATATTGCAGAAATGCCTGATTACGTTAAAGAGCACTCACATAATTTTGCGCAAATTTAGTAAGTAAGATTTAGTTAGGAAGATTTAGTAGCTAAATTTAATAGAACAGGCCGGTTTATAATAAGCCGGCCTTTTTCTATTCTTCTTCGCTATTCGTAAATAAAGCGTTATACACTTCGTTAATAATGCTTAAGTCATGCCCTTTTCTAGCGGCTGTAGCAAAAAATCTTCGCCTTCTAACTAAAGGCTCAAGATTTTTTGTGCGTTGAGCAGTTTTTCGCCCAAGCTCCCAAGCAGCTTCGGTAAACATTCCTAGCTCTTGAGCTTCAGCTATACAACTAGAAATTGCCGCAGAATCAACATTTTTACGATGCAATTCCATGCGAGTAGCTCTAGCTCCAAGCATTCGAGACACACAAGAGCGGATTACTGCTTTTGCATATTGATTGTCGTCAAGAAAACGCAATTCCAGCAAACGCTGAATAACCGCGTTAACAACTTCCTCATCATAGCCTTTTTCTTTAAGACGTTGACGCATATCCGCTACTGAGCGTGGCGCATAGTCCAAAAGACGCAAAGCAGCTTCTTTGCAATCATCTTCGTTAGTTTTAACGACTTTACTTCCGCTATTTTCACCGTTTTCGTAAGGCTTGTCGTTTTCGTAAGACGCATCGCTTCCGAAGTACGCATTGCTTTCGCAAGACGCATCGCTTCCGCAATATTCACTGCTCTCGTAAGGCTCATCGCTTTCGCAAATCTCATCGCTTAAATCACATGCATTCGTGCTTTTTACATACGGCATGTTATTTGTATAATTTTTCGCACCTAGCAATTTTGATTTATGCGATGCACGTTTAGCATTGCGCTTACGAGTATTGAGAGTGACGTTATTACTTTCGTCACTCTCTTCCTCGTTAAGCACTACAGGATGATTGCGAAGAAAACTTGCTACACTAATCACCATATTGCGTTCGCTTTATTTAATTTCCGCTACTATTTTTCCGCTAGTACTTTTCTACTACTACTTTTCTGCAGTAGATTTTTCCGCAGTAGTTTTTTCCGCAGTAGATTTTTCCGCAGAAGACTTGCTAGTAGCACCATCTGTATCAGCATCTGGTTTATCCAATTCAGGATCTTCAGCAAACTGATCATCCGGATGCATTAAGCCTAATGCGGCTTTAATCTTTTCGCTAATCTCTTCCGTAATAGCCGGGTTATCTTTCAAGAACTTACGAACGTTTTCTCGACCCTGTCCAAGCTGTTCACCTTCATAAGTAAACCAAGAACCGGATTTCTTAATAACATTAGCTTGCAAGCCCATGTCAATAACAGAACCTTCTGTGGAAATACCTTCGCCGTAAAGCACATCAAATTCAGCAGTCTTAAATGGCGGAGCCATCTTATTCTTAACAATCTTCACTTTAGTGCGATTGCCAATTGCTTCTTCGCCTTCTTTAATAGTGGAAACTCTACGAATATCCATACGCACAGACGCGTAGAATTTCAAAGCTTTACCACCAGTTGTTGTTTCTGGATTTCCAAAGAACACACCAATTTTTTCACGAAGCTGATTAATAAAAATAGCAGTAGTTCCAGCTTGAGAAAGAGCACCAGTCATTTTTCGCAATGCTTGGCTCATTAAACGAGCTTGCAAACCAACGTGACTATCCCCCATATCACCGTCAATTTCAGCTTTAGGAACAAGTGCTGCAACAGAATCAACAACAATAACATCTAAAGCTCCAGAACGAATAAGCATATCCGCAATTTCCAAAGCCTGCTCACCATTATCTGGCTGAGAAACAATAAGCGCATCAGTATCAACACCAAGCTTACGCGCGTACACAGGATCCAAAGCGTGCTCGGCATCAATAAACGCTGCAACACCGCCGTTTCGTTGAGCGTTGGCAACAATATGCAACGCCAATGTTGTTTTACCAGAAGATTCCGGACCATACACTTCAACAATACGTCCGCGAGGCACACCGCCAATACCCAAAGCGGTATCCAACGCAATAGAACCAGTAGGAATAACTTCTACATCTTGCATAGGCCTATCACCTAAGCGCATTGCAGAACCTTTTCCATATTGACGTTCTACATTAGCTAACGCAGTTTCCAGCGCTGCTTGACGGCGTGGATCTGCTTTATCGGCATCAATAAGGCGATCAATACTGCTTTTACCTTTTGCTTGCGCCATGTTTACTACTCCTTTCGCATGCCGTTATGTATCGAACGACCTTAGTTCCATACACGATGCTAATGCAAGCGCTTTTGAGCAATGTGGATAAAAGCTAAAGCTAAATATTCACCATGACGCTTGATTGCGCTGCAATTATTTCAACAACTACAAGTATACACTTTATACGAACATTTGTTCGATACTGCGTGTCTTGCTTATTTTCCGCGAAAAATACTTAAAAACACTTTCAGCAAGCTGGCATAGGCGGAGCATTATGATCTTTACCCCAACGCTTACTATCCGGAATGCCCATATGATCACACAGAACATTCCACACTACTCGAGGATCAACTCCAGCTTCTAAAGCCTCACAAACACTCATACCACCAAGCTTTTGCAAACCTTGATCGCGCGCAATACTGCGGCCTAATTCTCTACCAAAAATCTCTTCAAGCAACTGCCAAAATTCGCGCTCGCGCATAACAATCCCCCTACTTATTGCTTAATAGAGACAGCAAATCATTCAACATGCCTAATAAAGTATGCACTGTAGAGCGACGCACTTGTTCACGACTGCCATCTAAACGCAATTCAAAAACAAGAACGATATTGCCGTTAGAATCATAATTCCAAAAATCACTCACGCAATCAAATTCAAGAAAGCTTCGAGATTTTTGCAAAACAAGGTCACTAAAATCGCAAACTTGAGGCAAACGAATTCCCACATAAACCAATCCTGCAGGCTTATTGCCATCAGGACCAGGCCCTGCAACACCAGTTGTTGACAATCCAATCATAGGAAATCGAGAATCATCTGCAGAATCATCTACAGAATCATCTTCATACTTCCAACCAGCACCACGGTATATGTGAGACGCCCCCACTGCCATCTGCATAGCAACATCTTTAAAAACCGCACCTTCGGTTTGTAAAAGATGAGCGTCAACGCCTAAAATTTTAGATTTCGCGTGAATATCATACGTAACAGCAGATCCGCAAAACACTTTAGAAGCGCCCGGAACAGACACAAAAGCGTCAGCTAAAAGTCCGCCTGTTAAAGATTCAGCTGCAGAAATATGAAAACCTAGCTGCACACTATTATCTAATATGCGCGCAGCTAGGATTTCAGTAGATAAAGATGAAATATTACTCATTGCAACGGTGGCAATGGAGCCGGTGTGCTTGGTGCACTAAGGCGAGGATCATTCAAACGAGAATCATCCGCGCGAGAATCATCGGAAGTTTTCTCAAAGAAAGCGCTATAAACGTACAACACTGCAGAATAGAATGCAAATCCCAAAGAAATACCAAGCAAACCAAAAGCTACAGCATAGTAAGAAATAACCCAAGAAGGAAGCTGAACATCCTGGAACATCGCAACCATTGGCAAAAGAATCATCGAAATGCCAACTGTTTGCGTAAGAGTCTTATACTTTCCAGCGGAAGAGGCAGGAATAACCTTGCCACCCTTCTTAATCACGTAAAAACGCACTAAAGTAATGCTAATTTCACGAACTAGGAACAAAATTGTTATCCACCAATAAATCTCATTAAAGATTGAAGCAATCACTAATGCAGACAAAATAAGGACTTTATCCGCAATTGGATCAAGCAATTTGCCTAATTCTGTGACTTGGTGATATTTACGAGCCATCCAACCGTCAAGTTTATCTGTTACAGCTGCAATAACGAACAAAGCAAAAGCAGCCCAACGCAACGAAACAGACTGGAAACCCCACTCACCTGAAAGCAAATATAAAACAATAAAAACAAGTGACAGTACAATACGTACATAAGTCACGATATTAGGAGCACAATTCCAGCCATCAAAAAATGACTTCTTTGCATTCTTTCTCATACGCATGTTTTTATCCTATCGCAAACTAAAAACTTATAACTGCCACTAACAAGTGCTTCAACATATAATACACTACTTTATAGCGAATTTTATACTGAATTTTATAGCGAATTTTATAACGAATCCTACAACGAATCCGACTCGCCGCGAATAAATGCCAAGACTTTAGGCAAATCTTCCGGCTGAACTAAAACTTCGCGAGCTTTAGAACCTTCAGAAGGCCCCACAACTCCTCGAGATTCAAGCAAATCCATAAGTCGCCCAGCCTTAGCAAAACCAACACGCAACTTTCGCTGAAGCATCGAAGTTGAACCAAACTGCGAGCTAACAACAAGCTCAGCCGCCTGAAGCAACTCGTCCATGTCGTCGCCAATATCGCTTGTTTTAAGCTTGTTTTGAGCTTGAGCATCCGCCTTTTGAGCCATCTGCTCAATATCTTCACGATACTTTGGCTTACGCTGAGTGCGCACGTATTCCACAGCTTTGCGAATCTCCGACTCACTCACCCACGAGCCCTGCACACGCTGAGGCTTAGCAGCGCCCATAGGAAGGAACAAAGCGTCACCTTGACCAATCAACGTTTCTGCACCAACAGTATCCAAAATAACTCTGGAATCTGTTGCAGAAGAAGTAGCAAAAGCCAAGCGAGAAGGAATATTCGCTTTAATTAAGCCTGTTACAACGTCAACGGATGGGCGCTGAGTAGCAAGAACTAAATGCACGCCTGCAGCTCGAGCAAGCTGAGTAATGCGCTGAATAGAACTTTCCACGTCGTTCTTTGCAACCATCATTAAATCAGCCATCTCGTCCACAACCACAAGCAAATACGGGTATGGAGCAACTTTTCGCTCAGAGCCGGCCGGTGCATGAACCTTTCCTTCGCGAACAGCCTTGTTGAAATCTTTAACATGGCGGAAACCGAAGAATTGCAAGTCGTCGTAGCGAGCATCCATCTCTTTAACAACCCACTCAAGAGCTTGAGCAGCCTTCTTAGGATCCGTAATAATAGGCGTAAGCAAATGCGGAATGCCAGCGTACGCAGAAAGCTCAACGCGCTTAGGATCAACCATAATCATGCGAACTTGCTCAGGAGTAGCTCTCATAATAATCGAAGTAAGCATTGAGTTAATAAAACTCGACTTACCGGAGCCAGTAGCGCCAGCAACAAGCAAATGCGGCATTTTATCGAGAGCTGCAGTTACGAAATGACCTTCAACATCTTTTCCAACGCCTGTAAGCATAGGATTAGGATCGTTCATAGCTTTTTGCGAGCGCAAAACATCTCCTAAATGCACAATTTCACGGTCAACGTTTGGAATTTCAATACCAATCGCCGACTTTCCTGGAATTGGAGACAAAATACGCACATCCGTACTTGCTACAGCGTACGCAATATTTTTTTGCAAATTCGTAACTTTTTCAACTTTTACGCCCGGGCCCAGCTCAACTTCGTACTGCGTCACAGATGGGCCTCTTAGGAAGCCGATTACGTGCGCATCAACATCAAACTGCTCAAAAGTGGAAGTTAGAGCACGAATAACATTGTCGTTTGCTGGAGTTCTAGCAGCATGAGGCTTTCCATAAGCAAGAATGTTCAAATCAGGAAGCTGGTACGGTTGCAAAGAAGAATCGTCATAAGAGTTTAAATTATTTTTAGCACTTTCGTCGTCGCAATTATCTTCGTTTTCTTGATCTTTTCGATACTGATCCATACGTTCCGCTGGAATGCTGGACCACGGGTCGCTAGCAGAGCTAGTAGAACCGCTCATAGGAGCTTTTGGTAAAGTTTCTGCAGAAGTTAGTATTGGCGAAGAAGAAGCGCTTCTAAGATTATGCGCAAATTCATTGTTATTAGATTGCGAAGAATCTTTAGTATTTACATCTTTAGTATTTACAGGAATATAATTCTCACTGTAACCTTCAACATTACTTACTGTTCTAACGCGTTGAGGTTGCGGTTTAACACTCTCAAGATTTTCGCCTGTTTCTGAATTAACAGCTGCAGCATGCGTGAATGCGTCGTCGCCTGCGTATTCGTCAAGAAGCTCGTCTTTATTATTATTTTTCTTGCGATTAAATAACGAATTCCACAGTTTAGATAAAACAGAATTTTCAGCAGTTTTATTATTTTTTTCAGAAGATTCGTCATGAGTTGGAACACCTTCTGCGAATTCCAAAGGTTTTTGACTATCTTTATTATCATCTTTTGAAACGCTATTTTCTGTATTATCAGACGAGTTAGCTGAATTTTTAGTCTTATTTGCAAAAAGTCCAACCAAAAATTGAGCTACATCCGTTACGTGAAGACGAGTTATTAGCAATATTGAAAAAAGAGCAAAAATTACAAAAATTATAAGAGCAAAAATACGCGAAAGACCCCAAGATATAGGAGATCCTAATGCGAAACCTATTAAACCACCATATTTTTGTACGGTTTCGAAACTAAAAGCGTGATGTTTAGCAGCAAAAGCAATATCAATAATCGAGCATATGGAGCACAAAAGCGTCACAAAACCGCCAATAACATAAGGATTTCCGGAACCGGAACCACTATTTCGCATTAAACGAATTGCAACAACACTTAACCATATTGGGAGCACAACGCTCATAACACCAAAAATGCTAGAAGCTATAATATGCAGCCAAACACCAATAAAACCGCTTACATGGAACCATTCAGAAGCGCAGAATAATACGGCAAGAACGAGCATAACAAAGCATAAGCCGTCTCTGCGGTAAGCTTCATCGTACTCACCAACGCCAAAAAGCGAACGCACCGTTTTGCCTAAAATTCGCGGCACAAACAGAAGTGCAGTTTCCCACCATGGTTCTTTAGGCGCTGCCTTACCAGCCATACAATACTCCTTTTGTACCATGCGCTATTAGTACGCAATTTCATCATCAACATCAACAACAACATCAACAACATCAACATACTTATGTGTAACCATACCAGTCTACTCCATAGCTGAGGTTATTTAAATGAAGAGCTTGCAGCTTGCCGCTCACCCCACTTATTCGTTGCTAACGCAGTCTACGTACTGCACTAGTAACGTATAACTCCACTTATTCGTTATTAACGCAGAATACGTACTGCACCAGTAACATATGAATGTTACTTTCTCAGTTCGTTAACTGAGAAAGTAACAGTGTTTAGGCG
>NQOH01000004.1:52223-59194 GCA_003585735.1 Gardnerella kenyensis | reverse complement strand
TTGACTGAGTTAGTAACGGTGTTTCGCCAATTACCGTTATTTTCTCAGTTCGTTGACTGAGTTTTTAACAGTGTTTGGGGGTAATCGTGGCTATAGGCAAAAAGTGTATATAAAACAAAAAAAAACGGCCGGCAGATGCCGACCGTTTAAGTGGGGTGGCTAACGCGGCTTGAACGCGCGACCTTCTGAACCACAATCAGATGCTCTACCGACTGAGCTATAGCCACCATGTGCGCGAAACATACGAATCACACAACAGAGGAATACTATACACTATTTACTCGATTTACGCTAGCGCAACACACTTCGGCGCGTCGTAATATATATTTCTATTCATCATACTCATATTCGTGTTGTGGAGATTTGAGATTTTTCGCACTGATTGTATGTTTGCATGTTTATGAAGTTTTGCAGTTGCTCTCTGCAGACACTGAGTATTATTGCATAGTGAACACTAGCATCCGTGCTACTGCATACACCGTTCCAGGCACTCTTCCCACCACGCCAAAAACAACTGTGGGTGAATTTTACTAGTGAGTGATAGGAATTGCTTGGTCGAGCAATATAAAAGCGGAACGATAGTAATATCTTTTTGATAAATAACTATTTCCGCAAAAAAGTAAGTAAAAAACTAAACTTAACTATGCAACCTATAAGTTCAAATAAGGTATAAGAGCGGAGCGCTGCGAGACAAGTAATTCTCATCACTCACATCCACATAAAATAAAATCGCAAATAAAGAAATCCCACAGAACTCGCAACACTCGACAATAGCAAATGCAACAATAGAAGCATGAGTTTTTCTGAGCAAAATCAGCGCATATTTGGCGTAACCGAAAACAGCAACAACACGACGGCACTTCTTCTTGGCTCAGGCGAGCTTGGCAAGGAAATTGCGATTGAGCTTATGCGGTTAGGCGTGCGCGTTTGCGCAGCCGACAGCTATAAGAACGCTCCTGCTATGCAAATAGCTCACGAATACAGAGTGCTAGACATGTCTGATGCTACTTCTCTTCAAAATATTATTGAAGAAGTGCGTCCGAATATTATTATTCCGGAAGTTGAAGCAATCGCAACTAAAGTTTTGAAATGTGCTGCTCGCAATAATATCCAGGTTGTTCCTAGCGCAGATATTGCAGCAATTGCAATGGATCGCGAGCGCTTGCGCAGGATTGCTCACGAAGATTTAGGTTTGCCTACTACTCCGTACCGTTTTGCGTCTTCTTATGAGGAATTAAATGATGGCGCTCAGCACGTTGGCTACCCTTGCGTTGTTAAGCCTGTTATGAGCTCTTCCGGTCACGGACAGTCTATAGTTAAAAGCCCAGAAGCGCTTAAAGCTGCGTGGGATGAAGCTCAGCATGGAAGGCGCGCGGCAGCTGGTCACGAAAACGAGTGTTCTCGCGTTATTGTTGAAGCTTTAGCTCCTCTTGATTATGAGCTTACGGTACTTACAATAAGCTCTTGCGCAGGAATTACTACTTGCGAACCGATTGCGCAGCGTCAGCAGGATGGCGATTATAGGGAATCTTGGCAGCCTGCAAATATTCCGGAAAAAGTACTAAATAATGCGAAAAATATTGCGCAACGCGCCGTAGAAGGTTTAACAAATATTGCTCATGATTCCAACGAAACTGGTTGGGGCGTTTACGGAGTTGAGTTATTTGTATTAAAAGATGGCTCATTGTTATTTAACGAGCTTTCTCCTCGCCCTCACGATACCGGCATGGTAACTATGATTTCGCAGCATTACAGCGAATTTGCGCTTCATGTTCTCGCTATTTTAGGCGTGCCTGTTACAGCAAACTACACTTCGCTTTCGTTAAAAAATAATGAGGTTGCTGCAAGTCATGCGATTGTTGTTGAAGGCGAAGGAGAAGTTGGCTTTACGAACATTTCCAATGCTTTACAAACGGACGAAAATTATCGAAGCAACTTACGTATTTTTGCTAAGCCTTCAGTTCACGGACACAGGCGTATGGCTGTGGCTCTTGCTACAGGATCTAGTCAAGATGAAGCAAGAAAAAATGCGACACGCATTACGAGAGCATTGCATACGGATAGTGCGAAGTCTGAAATACTTTGAAAATAAAGGTATTAAACAATAATTTATATTGAATCTTAGCAATATTCGTCGGAAATTTTGTAGGCAACAATTGTTACGCTAATCGTGCTGGCCAAGGTCAGGTAAACCTACAAATACTGTTGGTTTGCGCCTACAACTATGAGTGCACGAAGAGAGGGCATATCATGGAAAAACTTGAGAAGTTGTATGAAGGCAAAGCCAAAAAACTGTACGCTACCGATGACACCAATGTGCTCTGGGTTGAATATATGAACCAGGCAACCGCTGGTAACGGTCTGAAGAAAGCTCAGATCGCCGGTAAAGGCAGTTTAAACAACCGGATTACTTCTTTACTATTCCATTTACTTGAGGCGCGCGGCGTAAAAAGCCACTTCCTCGGACGTATTTCCGATACTGAACAACTCGTAAAGCGTATGCGCATGTTCCCGCTGGAAATTATTATGCGCAATACTGCTGCTGGTTCTTTCGCAAAACGTTACAACGTTGAAGAAGGAACCCCATTAAAGAAGCCGCTGTTGGAGTTCTGCGTGAAGTCCGACGAGCTTGGCGATCCATTTATTAACCCTGAAGGCGTTGTGGCTTTAGGCTTAGCTACAGACGAAGAGATGGCGGAAATTACTCGCCAAGCTCACGCTGTAAACAATGCTTTGCTTGATATTTTCTCCAAGATTGATGTGCAACTTGTTGACTTCAAGATTGAAGAGGGCGTTGATGCGGAAGGAAATATTCTTCTTGCGGACGAAATTACGCCTGATACTTGCAGACTTTGGGATAAGCGCAATGCTGGTGCAAATGGCGTAAGTCATTTGGATAAAGACTTATTTAGGCGCGATTTAGGCGATATTATTCCTGCTTATGAGGAAATTCACGGCAGACTTCTTGCTTTGGCTCAAAGCGAAGGCTTGGATGTTTCCGTGCGTAAGCCGGAAGATTGCGTCAAATGATACTAATTGTTGTGGCTCGTGCCTTTAGGGGTGCGAGCCACACATGTTCTTACGGACGTTTTCGAATAATTTAATAATTTAATAATTTAATAATTTAATACTTAGCAACTTAATAATTTAATACTTAATAATTTAATAAAAAATATAATTGAAAAACCAATACAACAACAAACACTGCTCATACCGCACATTCAACAAGGTAGGTTTCTCGTGGTATTTCGCGTATATGTGGAAAAACGCACTGGTTTTGACGTTCAAGCACAACAGCTTTTACATGAGCTTAAGGAAATTCTTGGCATAAGCGCGATTACTTCCGCACGAATTATTAACCGTTATGACGTAGAAGGTATTGGGGAAGATTTATTCAACACTGCTGTTCAAACTGTGTTGAGCGAACCTCCAGTTGATAATACGTACGACTACTTGCCTATTGAAACAAACGAACACGTATTCGCAATCGAATTTTTGCCTGGTCAGTTTGATCAGCGCGCACAATCTGCAAGTGAGTGCATTCAGCTTATTAGTCAAGGCGAGCGCCCAACTGTGCGCACTGCTAAAGTAATTGCTTTAAAGGGCGATCTTGACGAAAAAGCTATGGATGCTATTAAGCATTACGTTATTAATCCTGTTGAGGCGCGTGAAGCATCACTTGACGAAGTAAAAAGCTTGCAGCGAGAAACAGTAGTTCCATCAGACGTTGAAGTAATTGATACTTTTAACAGTTTAGACGAAGCTGGATTGCAAAAGTTTATTGAGAATCGCGGCTTAGCTATGGATTTGGCTGACGCAAAGTTCTGCCAGCAATACTTCAGGGAAGAAAATCGCAATCCTACTATTACCGAGATTCGCGTTATTGACACGTACTGGTCCGATCACTGCCGTCACACGACTTTTGGTACGGAGCTTACGAATATTTCTATTGACGACACTACAGTGCAAAAAGCTTTTGAGCGTTATCTTTCTTTGCGAAACGAGCTTAATAGAGAAAACAAGCCTGTTTGCTTAATGGATATGGCAACTATTGGCGCAAAATATTTGAAGCGTACTGGTGAGCTTAAAAATTTGGATGAGTCGGAAGAAATCAATGCTTGCACAGTAAAAGTTAAGGTTGATGTAAACGGCCACGATGAGGATTGGCTGTTCCTGTTTAAGAACGAAACACATAATCATCCTACAGAAATTGAGCCTTTTGGTGGAGCTGCAACTTGCATTGGTGGTTGCATTCGTGACCCTCTTTCTGGCAGATCCTACGTTTACCAAGCTATGCGCGTAACTGGTGCTGCAGATCCGCGCACTCCTATTAGCGAGACTTTAAACGGTAAGCTTCCGCAGCGAAAAATCGTAACTTCTGCTGCAGCAGGCTACTCTTCTTACGGAAACCAGATTGGTTTAGCTACAGGCGAAGTACACGAACTTTACCACCCGGGCTATGTTGCTAAGCGCATGGAAGTTGGTGCTGTTGTTGCTGCTACCCCAGCTGACCACGTTCGTAGAGAAACTCCAGCTCCTGGAGACGTGATCATTCTTCTTGGCGGACGCACTGGTCGAGACGGCATTGGCGGCGCTACCGGCGCTTCTAAAGCGCAGGATGTTGAAAGTATTGAAGAATGCGGAGCAGAAGTTCAAAAAGGTAACGCTCCTATTGAACGCAAATTGCAACGACTTTTCCGCCGCAAAGACGCATGCCAGCTTATTAAGCGTTGTAACGATTTCGGCGCTGGCGGCGTTTCTGTTGCTACCGGCGAAATTGCAGACGGTTTAACTATTAATCTCGACAAAGTTTCCAAAAAGTACGAGGGTCTTGACGGCACTGAGCTTGCTATTTCTGAATCCCAGGAGCGCATGGCTGTTGATGTTGCTGCCAATGATGCTGAAGCATTTTTGAAGTATGCTCGTGAAGAAAATTTGGAAGCAGAAATCATTGCGACTGTTACCGAAGAAGCTCGTATGCGAATGACTTGGCGCGGAAAAACTATTGTTGACTTAAGCCGCGCATTCTTGGCTTCTAACGGCGCTCCAAAACAGCAGGTGCTTCATATTGAATCTGGTAAGTCCTACGAAAATCCTTGGCAGAATCAGTCAGATTTGACGTTGCAAAATCGCATGCAAAACTTAGTTAGCGATATTAACGTTGCTTCTAATAAGGGTTTGGCAGAACGTTTCGATTCTACAATTGGTGCCGCAACTGTGCTTATGCCTTTTGGCGGCCGCCGTCAGCTTACTCCAGCTCAAGCTATGGTTGCTAAATTCCCAGTATTTGGCGATACGAATACTGCTTCTGCAATGGCTTGGGGCTTTAATCCGTATTTGATGGAAAAGAATCAGTTTACTGGAGCTTATGTTGCGGTTGTTGAGTCTTTGGCAAAGCTAGCAGCAAGCGGCTTTACGCGCGAACGCGCTTACTTGAGTTTGCAAGAGTATTTTGGCAAGCCTCACGATGTTCCGGAGCGTTGGGGCAAGCCGGCTGCGGCTGTTCTTGGTGCTTTAAGCGCGCAGATTGATTTTGGTGTTGGCGCTATTGGCGGCAAGGATTCTATGAGCGGCAGTTTTGAGAATTTGGATGTGCCTCCAACATTAATTTCCTTTGCTGTTTCTACTGGAGATGCGCGTTTAGCTGTTTCTCCAGAATTTAAGTGCGTAAATAGTCGAGTTTTGCGAATTGCGCCGCAATATAAATCCGACGGAATTACGCCGCAAAAAGAAAGTTTCCTGAAAGCACTAGAGTTAATCGAAAATATTACGAAGAATAAGCAGGCTCTTGCTGTTGCAACTCCTGGCTACGGAGCTAGCGCAGAGACTTTGTTTAAGATGACTCTTGGAAATCATATTGGACTTAAGTTATTTAATAACTTAAGTGACGACGACTTGTTTAAGCCAGCTTACGGCACTTTCTACGTAGAGCTTAAAGAAGACGCTGAGATTCCTTCTTTGCAAGATAGCAGTTTGGTTAATGTTGAGCTTGTTGGCGAAACAACAGAACAGTACATGCTTGCTTCCGCTTCTGGCGAAGAAATTAACTTAACTGATTTGCAAAAGATTTGGGAAAGCGAGCTTTCTTCAATCTTCCCTTATAAAAATCCTGGCGAAATTGTAGAAACTATTAATAACAAAACTAATGTTTCTACTACAAACCGCGTTCACACGGGAAATCTAAAGCCTCTTTCGCATCCGCGCGTTATTATTCCAGTTTTCCCTGGCAATAATTGCGAATACGATACTCAAGCTGCTTTCGAGCGCGCAGGCGCTGACGCTCATACGCTTATTATTAATAACTTAAGTGCTAAGGATATTGCTGAGTCTGCTAATAAGCTAGTTGAAGAAATTAAGAAGAGTCAGATTGTTATGATTCCTGGCGGTTTCTCCGGCGGCGACGAGCCGGACGGTTCTGCAAAGTTTATTACAGCATTCTTTAGGAATCCGGAAGTGACTGACGCAGTTCGCGATTTGCTTAAGAATCGAGACGGCTTAATGCTTGGAATTTGTAACGGTTTCCAAGCGCTTATTAAGCTTGGCTTGGTTCCTTTTGGTGATATTGTTCCTATGGATTCTAATTGCCCAACGCTTACTTATAACACGATTGGTAGGCATCAAAGCCGAATTGTGCGCACGCGTGTTGCTTCAAACATGTCTCCATGGCTTAATAACACTAAAGTTGGCGATGTTTACACTGTTGCTATTTCTCACGGCGAAGGTCGTTTTATTGCAACGCCTGAAGTCATGGAAAAGCTTATTAAAAACGGCCAAGTAGCTACGCAATACGTTGATAGCAATGGTGTGCCAAGCATGAGTTTGAACGTAAATCCAAACGGATCGATTATGTCCGTTGAAGGAATTACAAGCCCAGACGGACGAGTTTTTGGAAAGATGGGTCATTGCGAGCGAGCTGGCGAAGGCTTGTACGTGAATATTCCTGATTTCCATGAGCAACCGCTGTTTGAAGC
>NQOH01000004.1:41925-51485 GCA_003585735.1 Gardnerella kenyensis | reverse complement strand
AATTACAAATTCAACGATGGCTGCAATCGGCAACAATCATCGGTTACAGCCATCGACTACTAGGGGGTATGAATGTCTGCAGAACTTGAGGATATTCACGAAGAGTGCGGCGTATTTGGAGTATGGGGTCATAAAGACGCCGCTAGACTCACATATTTTGGCTTGCACGCTCTTCAACATCGCGGCCAAGAAGGCGCAGGAATTGTAACTAACGATAACGGCGCGCTTCACGGACACCGCGGGCTAGGCTTGCTTACTCAAGTTTTTAGTAACGAGCAGGTTATGGAGCGACTAACAGGAAATCGTGCTATTGGACACGTTCGTTACGCTACTGCAGGATCTGGAAGCGTTGATAATATTCAGCCTTTCTTATTCCGTTTCCACGATGGAGATGCAGCTTTAGCTCATAACGGCAATCTGACGAATTGCACAAGCTTACGAAATTCTTTGGAAGATAATGGCGCTATTCTCCACTCAAATTCCGACACTGAAATATTAATGCATTTGATTCGTCACTCCAATAAACCAACTTTTATGGATCGCTTAAAAGAAGCGTTACTAACTGTTCATGGCGGTTTTGCTTATTTGCTTCTTACTGAAGATTCTTTAATTGGTGCTACGGATCCAAACGGGTTCCGCCCGCTTTCTCTTGGTCGCATGCAAAACGGAGCGTATGTGCTTTCTTCCGAAACTTGCGCTTTTGATATTGTTCGCGCCGAATTTATTCGAGATATTGAGCCAGGCGAAATAGTTGTTATTAACGACGAAGGCTACACGATTGAACGTTATACGGATCATGTGCAACAAGCAGTTTGCTCAATGGAGTTTATTTATTTTGCACGCCCGGATTCTAATATTTACGGAATTAACGTTCATTCTGCAAGAAAACGCATGGGTTCACGCTTAGCTAAAGAATCTCCTGTTGAAGCAGACATGGTTATTGGCGTTCCTAACTCGTCGCTTTCTGCAGCCGCAGGTTACGCTGAAACAAGTGGTCTTCCTAACGAAATGGGTTTGATTAAAAACCAATATGTTGCTCGCACTTTTATTCAACCTACTCAAGAATTACGCGAGCAGGGCGTTCGTATGAAACTTTCTGCAGTTCGCGGAGTAGTTGCAGGAAAGCGCGTAATAGTTCTTGACGATTCAATCGTGCGCGGCACAACTTCTAAGCGAATTGTTCAGCTTTTGCGAGAAGCTGGCGCTAAAGAAGTGCATATGCGTATTTCTTCACCTCCTCTTAAATACCCGTGCTTCTACGGAATTGATATTCAAACAACTAAAGAATTAATTGCAGCAAAGCATTCAGTTGAGGAAATTCGCGAGTATATTGATGCTGATTCTCTTGCGTTCCTGTCTTTGGACGGTTTAGTTGAGTCAATTGGATTAAATAAGCCGGCTCCTTACGGCGGCTTGTGCGTCGCTTATTTTAATGGCGACTACCCTACTGCACTTGACGATTACGGTGAAGAATTCTTGGCTTCACTTACTCCTGAAGAACGCGAACATTTGCAGGAAGTAAGGAAACGCAGTAAATATTCGCACGAAAATCTTATATAACTTAATATTTTACTTATTTACGGCAATTTATTAATAAAATTTAAGAAAATACGTATAACAATTTATGAAAGGAACCAACATGCCGCACGCATATGAAGAAGCTGGCGTAAGCGTAGAAGCAGGATACGAAGTAGTGCGTCGCATTAAATCGCATGTGAATCGCACGAATCGTCCAGGAGTTATAGGTGGCATCGGCGGATTCGGCGGATTGTTCGACTTGGCTTCCCTTGGTTATAAAGAGCCGGTTCTAATTTCCGGCACGGATGGCGTTGGAACCAAGCTTATGGTTGCCAAAATGATGAATAAGCACAATACGATTGGCATTGATTGCGTTGCTATGTGCGTAAACGACATTGCAGCTCAAGGCGCAGAACCACTTTTCTTCCTTGACTACATTGCTTGCGGAAAAAATAATCCTGCACTACTTGAGCAGGTTGTTGCAGGAGTTGCAGACGGTTGCGTTCAAGCAGAAGCAGGCTTAATTGGCGGAGAAACCGCTGAAATGCCTGGAATGTACGCCGAAGACGAGTACGATCTTGCAGGTTTCGCAGTTGGCGTTGCAGAACGTTCGAATATTGTTGACGGCTCCACTATTACAGCAGGCGACGTTCTCATAGGCTTGCCTTCTTCTGGAGTTCACTCGAACGGTTTCTCGCTTGTGCGTAAAGCTTTGTTTGAAGAAGCAGGCTACGACGTAAACACCCAACTTGAAGAGCTTGACGGAAAAACGCTTGGAGAAGTTCTTCTCGAGCCTACGCGAATTTATGTAAAAGCTTTGAAACCGCTTTTTGCAAAGCATCTTATTAAGGGAGTGGCTCACATTACAGGCGGCGGATTTATTGAGAATATTCCACGCATGTACTCGGATGATTTGGCTGCAAAAATCGATACAGCAAGCTGGAATGTTCCGCCTATTTTTGACGTTATTGAAAAAGCTGGCAAAGTTGCTCATGCTGAAATGTTCAACGTTTTTAATATGGGCATTGGCATGGTTTTGGCGGTTGATGAAAGCAGAGCCGAAGAAGCACTGAGCACACTGAGCGAAAATAACGAAACAGCTTATGTTATTGGCAAAATGGTTGAGCGCGAAAACGCTGCAGTTGAGTTGCAATAAAACTATAAAGGACAAAAAATGAAAGTTTTAGTTGTTGGTTCCGGCGCACGCGAACACGCTATTGCACACGCACTTCTTAAAGGCGAAAGCGTTGAAGAAGTAGCTGTTGCACCTGGAAACCCTGGTATTGCAGCAGACGGAATTAAAACCGTAAACATAAGCCAGTCAGATCACGAAGCTCTTATTAACTTCGTTAAAGAGCACAACTACGATTTCGCTTTTATTGGCCCAGAAGTGCCGCTTATGAACGGAATCGTGGACGATTTTGAAGCTCACAACATTCCCGCTTTTGGCCCAAACAAAGCCGCGGCTCAAATCGAAGGCTCTAAAGATTTTGCTAAAAAGCTTATGGCTCGCCACAACGTTCCAACAGCAGCCTACCAAACTTTTGACGCTTTGGAGCCGGCACGCGCATACGTTCTTGAGCATGGCGCTCCAATTGTGATTAAAGCAGACGGTTTAGCAGCAGGAAAAGGCGTTACTGTTGCAATGGACGAGCAAACTGCAGTTGATGCTTTGGAAGATATTTTCGTCGACCACCGTTTTGGCAAAGCCGGAGCAAAAGTTGTTATTGAAGAATTTTTGCAAGGTCAAGAGTTTTCGCTTATGAGTTTCGTAAGCGGCACTGATTTTTGGGTTATGCCAATTTCGCAAGATCATAAGCGCGCTTACGACGGCGATAAAGGTCCAAACACAGGCGGAATGGGAGCATACAGCCCAGTTCCACAAATCAGCGATGAAACAGTTAAGCGCGCTATTGACGAGATTGTGCGCCCAACCGTTGAAGGCATAGCAAAAGAAGGAACGCCTTTTACAGGCATACTTTATGCTGGTTTGATTGATACAGCAACAGGACCTAAAGTTATTGAGTTTAATGCTCGCTTTGGCGACCCGGAAACAGAAGTTGTGCTTCCTAGGCTCACTTCAGATTTTGGTGCAGCTATATGGAATATTTTGCAACACAAAACACCAACTTTTACGTGGCAAAATAGCGGTGTTACGCTCGGCGTAATAATTGCAAGCGAAGGCTACCCTGGCGCTTTAGTTACAGGCACTCCCCTTCCACAAATTCCTGTTGACGAAAATCAAGGTCAGCATGTGTACTTTGCAGGAGTTAAAAGCCAAGAAGAAACCGGCAATCTCGTAACTTCTTCCGGTAGAGTTGCGCTAGTACAAGTGCACGGAAAAGACGTAAAAGACGCGCAAAACGCAGTCTACAGCATATTGGATAACCTAAATCTTCCACATATGTTCTTTAGACACGATATTGCTTCAAAAGCGCTTAAATAAAATCTAACATTTCTAGTAGCTGCTAGTACTTGGCTAACAGCTACTAGAAACTTACAAAATCACGGCATAGTAAAGAACTTGGTATTGCGCATATAGCCTTTACCAGCAGTAATGTCGTACTGTATAAGCTTATAGTCATCCAAAAGCTGCTTAGTTTGCTCATCCATTGCTGAGTAAACCATTGGCCTACCTTCGCCATCTAAATAAATCGGCTGCCCTTCAGGAATCCTATCCCAACCTTGAATTGTGTTAACAACAGGCGGTTCCATTGCGCTAATATGCTTATGCAATTTAGTAAGGAAAGCAACGTACGGCGAAACTTTAGCATTCATATGACGAGCAACTTGAGCCACAAAGAAATTAGGCGAAGAGTACACGTCGGTTTTAACATGCTTCTTTTGAGAATCGCTCATAGATTTTCTTGCAGCTTTATTCGACCAAATAAAGTAGTCAGTCAAATGCAACATAAGAGAATTATTCTTATTCATGCTGGCAGTTGAGTAAGCTCCTGGAAGATGATCTCCGTAGAACAAAACAGTAACAGGCTTATTAAGCTTGTCTAGCTTATTAAGGAACTTTTCAGTAGCTTTATCCGTATAGTTTGCGCCTTTAGCATACGTTTGAATAATAGAAGCTTCTTCTTCACCTAAAGGCTTAGCATCTTCGCTTGCAGAAACTTTGAAATCATTATTCTTATACCAATCGTTATAAGGCATGTGATTTTGCATCGTAACTAATTGAATAAAATCTGAAGTTTTCTTTTTCGAAACTGACTCAAAAACGCTTCTGTAAGCAGACTCGTCAGAAACATAAGGAGATAAATCAATATGATTCTGATGCTTAATAACATCAGGCTTACGCAAGGAATAAAACTTAGTAAAACCAAATTTCTTATAATTCTTAGCGCGCAAATACATGGATGGCTCAAACGGGTGGAAAGCAAGAGAATTTTTGCCATCATTCCAATACCTGTTAATAGTAGGAGTCCACGCCGCTTTTGGCACTAGCTGCTGGTATGGGCTTGTAAGAGAAGGATCAAAATTAACCATACTCAAGCCTGTCATAGCCATGTATTCAAGATTTGCAGTTCCTCCACCGTAGCCTGACGAAAGCATAAGACCGCTATCAGTAGACTTTTTAACATTGCTAATAAAAGGCGCAACTTGCTTATTAAACGATAGGCCAGGCACACGCTCAGGATTAGCGAAAGATTCAGAAAGAACAACAATAAACGTACTGCTATTAATCTTATTTTTACGAGAAGTATTAATTTTATTTGCCAGCTTTTCGTATCTCTTAAGCACATCTTTCATAGTAGATTCGCTATAATTTGCCGGCTTAGACATAATTTTTGGATTAACTTGACGCATAAACGCCACAAGCGGTCCGTTAAGTTGCGCGTCGTATACAGAATCCCACATTGCAGGCTTATCGCCCATGAATTGGTTAAACGAGTTAGATACAGAACCAACTGTTCCAGCGGAAGCAATATAGAAAGTAAATATTGCAAAAATAACTACAAAAATTCCGCCACGAAGCCCGTAACGCAAATCTCTTCTTTTAAACCAAACTATTTTTCCTTGATTTTTATCGAGGAAATGAATAAGCATAAATACAACAACAAAGAAAAGTATCATAATAATCGCGTATAAAATAACGCGTCCAGCATTAGGCGGAAGGAATGTTGAAATATTTCCGGTGTCACTTTGCAAAAAGTTTAAATCTGCCGGAAGAATTGCCTCATTTCGCACAAAAATTTTCATGTACTCAATTGTGGAAATAAGCACAGCAACCGACAGCAATATCATTGATGTAATCCAAAAACGGTTAGTAATCAACAACAATAAAAGATAAATTGCAGAAACAATAAAAGCATTTAGCAGAAGAATAAAGTCTAATCTTTCCCAAATGCCTGTGAACATTCGAGTAATAGTTTCTTTCAACGCTGAAATCACTTGGCTTTTAGAACCAGTTTGTACGCCAGCTTGGAAAATAGAGATTATTGCAATATTGTTAAGGACGAAAAATACTATGTAAAGCCAGCGCGGAATTGCTATTTGATATTTAGATAATAGCTTTTGTAAAGGCGCAAAGAAATTCTTAGAAGTACAGTGTTTTCCTTTAGAATTGGCACTTTTTACTTTAGGATTCCTCTTTTGATAGTCACCCTCTTCTGTGCCGTTTTGTGAAGACTCCACTGCGATTTCTTCCATAATACATTCCAATCGTTCTACTAAGTGAACCCCTATGTTTTGCACAATAGCTTTCTATTATAGCTATTAGTGTCGTCATAGACGAATATTTATTAGTACCCCTAGTACCCCTAGCTCGACATGCTGATTTTTTTCATACTTCCGGTTGATTACAATAAGTAATTCGGCAACTACGATTAAAACAATAAAAACTATAAAAACTAAAGCAAATATTAAGAAAGAATTAAGATACGCGAACTATATTTCGGTTGGGTGAAATATTGCGCGTATGCTCACTTTAAAAAGTAGTTTGCACGTAGTTAAGCAAGAAAGTGTAGGATTCCTGCATGTTGCAATTAGAGAAAATAAGCCTTTTGGAAGGTTGGCTACCTACAAGCTTATTTAGCGTAACTGGTATATCTTTGCTAGCGCTAGTTGTTATGCGCTCAAAACCTGGAAAGCATTTGCTGCATTTGCTAGTAGAGCTTGGCGTTGCGACTATATCGTTTTTTGTAGGCGGCGCAATTGCTTGGCTAGTTTCCGACGTATTTCTTGTGTTCGGAGTAAGCCTAGGCTGGCTTGTTATTCTTTCTATAGCATGCGGCTTTGGTCTTATTGGCTTCGCAGTTACAGCGGTAGTTCTTTCTAAAGGCGTAAAAAGATTAATTGCCATAATATCTATTATTCTTACGCTTTTAAGCACAACATTGCGTGTAGATATGGTATACGGCGAGTTTACAAATCTTGGATCCATTTTTGGCATGGGTAATTTTCCAAAATTGGAGCTTAATAAAGAAACTTTAGCTAAAGCAAGTATTAAAGAATGGCACAGATTAGCACGCGAGCATAAGCTACCAAAATTACCCGAAAAAGGAATTATAAGATCAGCGAATATTCCTAACACGCTTTCGAATTTTAAAGCGCGCACAGCAAACTTGTATCTACCTCCAGCGGCTCTTGTTAAAAATCCCCCAAAGCTGCCAGTCATGATTATGCTAGCCGGGCAGCCTGGAAGCCCTAACCATTTTTTTGCAGCAAGTAATATTTCAAGCATGCTAGACGATTACGCAAAACATCATAACGGTCTTGCGCCTATTGTTGTCTCCCCCGATCAAAATGGCGACTCTATGAATAATTCTCTATGCGCAGACACTCACGTGTACGGAAAAGCAGAAACTTATTTAACTCGTGACGTTCCAAATTGGATCCGTAAACATTTGCCAGTAAGCAATGATTCTAGTATGTGGCTTATTGGAGGATTTTCACAAGGCGGCACTTGCGCAACACAACTTGCGCCATCTCACCCTAATCTTTTTAGCGTCATATATTCTGCAGGCGGAGAATTAGAGCCTACGTATAAAAATCGTCAAGAAACTATTAAACGTTATTTCGACGGCAATAGCGCATCATACGAAAAACATGTGCCTAGTAAAATAATGCGCAAACATGCTCCGCTTAAACAAGACTATTACGCTATTGCTGGTTCTTGGGATCCTAAATCTCAAGCAAACCAGGCAACTATTGCTATAAGCGCACATCGAAGCGGAATGAACGTTCTTACTATGATCGCTCAAGGCTACGGTCACGATTGGCACACAGTTCAAACAGGATTACGTGTAGTTATTGACCGTTTTTGCAAGAAAACAGGCATCTCAACAACTGTGCCAAAATTAAATACTTATCCAAATTTGCAAGTTCTTATTGATCAGCGAGTGAAAAGATAATAAATATGGCTTTGCATTTCTTACACAAACGCTGTAAGCAGAAGGATCCTAATCTTTCTAAAAATACTCAAGTTAAACACGCGAAAATCTTGATGAAAGATTTTATTGCGTGGATTGGGCAGCGCGTTTTTGCACTTACTATAACATGCATTTTTGTTGTTATTAATTGCATTCACTGGCTTAGCATAACGCTTATGCACGTGTACACTTACGGCACAAGCGCTACTCTTTCGCAATTATTTGTAAAGCACAACCCTAGCAAAGGACCAAGCTTATTCTTCGGCCACGCAAACGTTTCTACTTTGCTGATGAAACTTTGCCATTCGCTATTTTTTGTAAACAGCATGCCGTCTATGCTTGTTAACTGTTTTCTTGCTGTTATTTTGATTGGTGTAGCAGAAACGCGTATAAGTCGTTTTAGAATTATAGCTATTTCAATACTAAGCACAATTGTTGGAATGGTGATTGGACTTGCGATTATTGGCAATCTTTCTTTCATTATTCGCAATATGCATTGGATTAGCAAAATTCCTATTAGGCTTTCTCCATTTACGCTTTTTATTGGCGCTTTTATGGCTTCAGCAGCTTACGAATCAATTTTGTGGCATAGGCGATTACTTGTTATCGGTTACGCAATCACTTCAGCTATGATGCTTTATAGTGGAAATCCTGGAGATTATTGCACTATTATTGCCGCTTTTACAGGGCATATTATTGGCAATATTATGTGCAAATCAGAAAGCAAATTAGAAAGCAAATTAGAAAGCAAATTAGAAGAGAATTTAGAAGACAATTCGCAAATCAATTCAAAAATAAAATCAAAAAGCGTAAATTGGTGGGAAGGAACCGATTACGAAATTCGCAGGCTTTTTGCTGTAGCACAAAGCATTCTAGCCTTAGGACCTCTTCTCGCACTATCTTCGCGCTCGCACGCGGGTATTCTTACAACATTAGGCTTATTCATGTCTCCACAAATGGGCTCTAAACCGTGGATTACTCGATGCATAGCAAATTACAGCGCAAATAACTGCCTACTTCATTCAGGCCTACATCACGTAGCTATCGGCAGCTTGTGGATTCGTATTCTTCTGCCAATTATTACGCTGATGATTATTGCTTGGGGAATGCTACGAGGACGTCGTCTTGCAGCGTTGACTTCAATTACTATTAACTTAATTACAGTGTTATACGCAGGAATGTATTTCACTGTTTTGCCATTAATTGCAAGCAAGCAGCATATTTCAGCACACCAACATAACGCAGTTGCAGTAGCTTTTATGCTCACAGCACTACCGCCTTTGCTAATGACAATACTGCTTTTTATTAATTTGAAGCATTTTTCAATTCACACAAACAAATTAAGAGTGCGCGTAGGATTGCTTGCGATTATCGTAACGCTTTGGATTACAGCTACATCGTACATTACTTTTGGGCTTATGATAGCAGACAACTTTAAGCCTGTGGCCGATATTAATCACTTGCTACGCGATTTGCCTGGACGTTGGATGCCTATGGGATTTGGCAACCGTTCTAACGCAATGCTTCGCACAGAAACGCCATTATCTTCCTTCCTTGCGCAAAGCGTTGGCCTAGTTCTTTGGGCAGTACTGTTCACAGTATGCTTCGCTTGGTTCAAAAGCCAAATTTTTACAAACGACAACGACAGAAAGAAAGCAAGCG
>NQOH01000004.1:41146-41257 GCA_003585735.1 Gardnerella kenyensis | reverse complement strand
AACTTGTGGAACTTGGCGGAAACACAATGAGCTTTATGACCACTTGGCCAAACAATCATTACTGGTTCTCACAAAGCGGAAACTCTGCAATCGCTTACAGACAAAGCTACG
>NQOH01000004.1:37085-40437 GCA_003585735.1 Gardnerella kenyensis | reverse complement strand
GAATCGCTTTAACTCTTACAGAACCTTTTGGAGATTCTAAAGAATACAGGCAAGATTTAAAAAACTTTATACAAATGTGCAGGCAAAACTCGCTATCTCCAGCATTTTACGCAGTACATGATCAAGTGCGTCAAGAGCTAGAAGAGCTTGGTTTTACGTCTATTAAAGTCGGCACCGACATGCTCGTAAACCCAAACACTTGGCAAACTCGAGGCAAAAAATGGCAGGATATTCGCACAGCTATTAATAAAGCAAAACGAGACGGCATTAGCGATGTTTTAACAACTTATAAAGAAGCACCGTGGGATGTTCAGCAACAAATCGTAGAAATTTCCGAAGAGTGGGCTGAGCTTAAAGCGCTTCCAGAAATGAAGTTCACTTTGGGCGGACTTGACGAGCTTATAGATAAGCGCGTAAAAATTCTTTACGCTATTGACGAAAATCAGCGCGTTCTTGGAGTAACAAGCTGGATGCCAACGTATAGAAATAAGCGCGTTATTGGTTGGACGCTTGATTTTATGCGACACCGCACGGATAGTCCAAACGGAATTATGGAATTTTTGATTGCTAGAATGGCAGAACGCTTGCAAGAAGAAGGATTGCAAAATCCAGAATCTGCAGTGGAATTTATGAGCCTTTCCGCAGCACCTTTAGCTGGCATAGATGAGCATTCGTTAAGCGACGAATCGCAACAATCATCTAATGTAATCAACCATGCGCTCGCAATGATGTCGGATATTTTGGAACCAGCTTACGGCTTTAAATCACTGTATTTCTTTAAGAAAAAGTTCCAGCCAGAAGCAAGTTCCGTATACGTTTGCTACATGGACTCAGCAAAATTAGCGCAAATATCGCTAGCTGTAACTCACGCATATTTGCCAGAAACAAGTCCAAAGCAAATATTAGAAATGGCGAAATCGCTAAGACCAAAAAGTAACGAAACTAACAAATAATTTGTTAAGTTTTAATAAACTTCGGCGAGTTCTCCCTACTGTTGCGTAAAGTAAAAACTGCACGTCAGGGAGGTTCATCGTGTCAGAATTAAAGCCAACCGTCGCTGTCGTAATGGGATCTTCAAGTGATTGGGAGACCATGCGTCATGCTTGTGAAATCCTAGATAAATTCCAAGTTCCTTACATGAAACGAGTTATTTCTGCACATCGCACGCCAGAACTTATGGCCGATTTTGCGCATAATGCTCGAAAAGAGGGCTTCCATATTATTATTGCAGGAGCAGGTGGAGCAGCCCACTTGCCTGGCATGATTGCAGCGCAAACCACACTGCCTGTTATTGGCGTTCCAGTGCGCTCACATGCGCTATCTGGATGGGATTCGTTGCTTTCTATTGTGCAAATGCCAGGCGGAATTCCTGTTGCAACAACTGCAGTCGGAAATTCTGGCGCAACTAACGCAGGACTTCTTGCCGTAAGCATTCTAAGCACAACCGACGAGCGTCTAGCTAACGAACTTGCAGAATATCGCGAAGAACTTAAAGCGAAAGTTGAGGAATCCAATGCCAACCTTATCTGAAGTCACTAACGGCGCAGTGGAACGCTTAATGCCAGGCGCAACTATTGGAATTATTGGCGGCGGTCAGCTTGGGCGCATGATGGCTATTGCAGCACGTCATATGGGCTTTAGAATTGGCGTTCTTGACCCAACTCTTGACTGCCCAGTATTCCAAGTAGCAGACTTACAGGTTGAAGCAAATTACGATGATCCTGAAGGATTGCGCGAGCTTGCGGAACGTTGCGACGTTTTAACATACGAATTTGAAAACGTAAACGCAGACGCACTCGATAAAGTCCGTCATCTTACTGCTATTCCTCAAGGCACAGACTTGTTGCGAGTTACGCAAGATAGAGTAAGCGAAAAAACGTTTATTAATAGTCACGGAATCGAAACCGCTAAATGGCGCGAAGTTAATAATCTTGACGATTTAGACTCAGCTATTGACGAAATTGGGTTGCCTGCTATTTTAAAAACTCGCAGAGGCGGCTATGACGGCCACGGACAAGACGTGTTGCGCACAGAAGAAGACGTTGCCAACATTCACCATCGCGCGGATCGCGGCGGAAAATTCCCTCCTTCTATTCTTGAAGGGTTTGTTGACTTTGCTTTCGAAGCTTCAATTCTTGTTTCCGGAAACGGTAAAGATTTTGTAACTTACCCTCTAGTAAAGAACGTGCACCACAATAGTATTTTGCACATGACTTTAGCTCCAGCTGTTGTTAATCCTGAAGTAGAAAATGCAGCTCACGAGCTTGCGCTACGATTAGCAAAAGGCTTCGAGCTTGCAGGAACTTTGGGAATTGAGCTTTTTATTACAAAAGATAATCGCGTAGTAGTAAATGAGCTTGCGCCTCGTCCTCATAATTCTGGCCATTACACGATTGAAGCTTGCGATATGGATCAATTCGAAGCGCATATTCGCGGCATTGTTGGATGGCCTTTAAAGAAGCCGAAGCTGCTTTCCCCTGCTGTTATGGTGAATGTGCTTGGTCAGCATGTGGCTCCTACGCGTTCGCTGATTTTGGAGCATCCGGAATGGCATGTGCACGATTATGGCAAAGCTGAAGTTCGCAAGAATCGCAAGATGGGTCATATTACTGTTTTATGCGACGACCCTGTTGAAGCAGCTGCAGCATTAGACGCAACCGGTTGCTGGGATGACGAACTGGATTAAATAACGAAAGGACGCGAAATGGCTGGCGAACCTGTACGTAGACATACGAAGCAAAAAGAAATAGTGCTCTCATATTTACGCGAGTCTCGCAATTTTGTTTCAGCGCAAGAGTTACATAGGCTTTTGGCACAAGATGGCGAAATTATTGGCTTGGCTACAGTGTATCGTCAGCTTAATTCGCTTACTCAAAGCGGCGAAGTAGACACAGTGCGTTTTAACGGTCAGCAATTATTCCGTATTTGCGACGAAAATACGCACCACCATCATTTAGTTTGCGAACGTTGCGGAAAAACTGTTGATATTGAGCCGCCTGACGACGAAGGCTGGATTCATAATGTTGCGCAAGCGCACGGATACACAGTTGTTGACCACACGCTGGAAGTATTCGGCTTATGCGAAAACTGCCGCGAAGAAGATAAGTAAGCTCTGCTACATTTGCTGGAAAATCTCCGGCAAATGTTCCATAAAAACGCTGATGTAGCTACATTTGCCGGAGAAAAAACTCCGGCAAATGTTCCTCTGTAGCTTTGCAGTATTGCTCCGCGGGCGTTGAGTATTTATTGCCCAGAGAACGCTAGCGTTATTGCTGCTGCACACATCACGCCAAGCACTCCTACCACACCACAAAACACTAGCGGTTTAATTGCGCGTCATTCATTAGCGTAG
>NQOH01000004.1:32546-36513 GCA_003585735.1 Gardnerella kenyensis | reverse complement strand
AAAAATCGAAAAATCTCTGCGATAAGGCACGGTTATTAAAGATTAAACACGCAGAGTTTGGGGAATTTCTCTACGAGCACTAAAAGAGGACTGAGGAAGCAACATTCTTTAAAGAACAAAGCAGACAGTAGAGTCTTTAACAGCCAGAGCGACGAAGGACGGGAACGTGCGAGGAGAGAAATTCCCCGAAACTCGCGCCACAGCAAGCAAGAGCTGAGCGCTGTCCTCACGGCTAATCGCCATTCGGCTGAGCTTGCGTTGAAAGCACACCGTGCTTTCAAGATTCCATCGTGCCCCCGACGCGACTCGAACGCGCAACCAACGGATTAGAAGGCCGTTGCTCTATCCTTTGAGCTACAGAGGCAAACAAATGGCTATTATACCAAGACGGCACTATCAACGCGCCATTAATCGAAAATAATGCTTATTTAAGCACAATAAACTCAAGTAAAAAAAAAATAAACAGATACTACTAAAACAAATAACACACTACTAAATAACTACTGCAAAACTTAAGCAAACACTACTCAATAATGCAAGCAAGCGACATAAGCACAGCAAGGAAGAACACGTTCACAATCGTGTACGTAAGCAAATAACGTCCTTTATTCTCAGGATATTGATGCGTAATGCCCTTGTAAGAAATAAGCGAAGCCATAGAAGCAATAAGCGTACCCATTCCGCCAAGATTCGTACCAATAATCAGCATCTTCCACTGATCACAGAATCCAGAAAGCAAAATCGTAGTAGGCACATTGCTAATAAACTGGCTCGATGCAACAGAAACTTCCATAGGATGCGACCCAACCCACATTTGTGCAAGATCGCTAAAGCCTGGAACTCTTCGCATATTGCCAATAAAAATAAAGAACATAATAAACGTAAGCGGCAATGCCCAGTCAAGTACGCGGAACACGTGACGGTCGCAAAGAAGGAAAGCCACAACCATAATCACAAGCATAAGCCAGTCTGGAATCCAACCGCTTACGCCACACAAGCAAACCACAAAAAGCAAGCTGTAAACAACCACGCGCCAACGAGTAAAACTCATACCGTAGCCCATAACGCGAATCTCATCCGGCTGCGGACGGCCATGCGAAGGAGCAAGCACACTCTGCTCAATATCGTCACCATGCAAGCCAGCAAACTGATCAACCTTACGAGACTTAAAGAACACAAAAGCAAACGCAACCATAAGCACCGCAGCCGTAACAGTATACGGTGCCATAATCTTCAAAAAGTCTTTAGTAGACATATGCGTTAAGGCTTTTAAGTACAAGTTATGCGCGTTGCCAATAGGGGTCAGCATACTGCCAACATTCGCGCCGATTGTCATAAGCGTAATTACAAGAATCGAACGTTTTTCAGCATTCGCCATAACAAGCACCGAAAGCGCAAAAGGCACAAAAGTTACGAGAGCAACGTCGTTCGTAATCCACATTGACGAAAAGAATGTTAGCGACATAAGCACTAACACAAGCCCACGCTCAGTCCTAACATGCCTTAAAAGACGCGCACCAATCGCACGAAATACACCAATTCGCTGGAATCCACACACAACCATCATTAAGCAAACAAGCTGCGAAATAGTATTTACGTGAATATAACCCCAATATTGAGAATCAGGAGGCACGAAAAAGCATGAAATAATTGCCAAAATTGCCGCAACAATAAGAATGGTTTCACACTTGACCAGATTCAACAGCCAGCGCTTCATCATTCCTCCGTAAGGCAGTAAACACAATGCTCCTATTATACTAGAAACCCAGTCCCACAAACAGGCTAAACTCCCGACAAAATCGTTGTAATAGCAATAAATTAGCAACTATTAATAGCGTGATTTAGCCTAAAGCAGCTAACACAAAATTCCGCCCTTTTTTGTGACACGCGCATCATCAAAGCATGTCGCAAAAGACAGTAATGCGTATATTATGTAGAAAAGAATTTGTTGACTACACAAATAAATAAATAAATAGCTATACAACTAAATAGCTACACAACTACACAACTACATAAGAAGCGGAATATGTTTGAAACACAAGAAACAGAAAATAAGAATATTGAACAAAAACTCGCTCGTCAAAAGCATCTTCGCGAAAACCATAAGCGCAACACTGCAGATTTAGTTGTTGAATGCTTAGTAAATGAAGGCGTTGAAGTAGTTTTCGGCATTCCAGGCGAGGAAAATATTCCACTTCTTGAAGCGATTGAGCGCGACGGCCGCATTCGTTTCGTGCTTACTCGCCACGAGCAGGGCGCTGGTTTTATGGCAGCAACTTACGCTCATATTACTGGAAAGCCGGGCGTATGCTTAGCAACTTTAGGCCCTGGTGCTCTAAATCTTACGCTTCCTGTAGCTCAAGCAAACGCAAGCACTACGCCGCTTGTGGCAATTTGCGCACAAGGTAATGTTTCAAGGCTTTATAAGGAATCTCACCAAATTATTGATTTGGTTGCACTTTTCCAGCCGATTACGCAATGGTCTTCTATGATGCTTGCTCCAGAATCTGCGCCAGAAATGGTTCGAAAAGCGTTCTCTATTGCGGGCCACAACCGCCCAGGAGCAACCTGCCTTGTTATTCCGGAAGATATTAGCGAAATGCCAGCGCCTGCCGATGCGAAGCCGCTTCCATTGCCGCATCCGCTACACATTATGCCAGCTCCGGACACTATTGAAGAAGCTGCTCAAATTATTAGTAAAGCAAAGCAGCCTATTATTTTGGCTGGAAATGGCGTTGCGCGCTCTCACGCTGAGGATCAGCTTCTTGCTTTTGCTGAGCAGCTTAACGTGCCAGTTGCAACTACTTTTGAAGGTAAGGGAGTTTTCCCGGATAATCATCCGAATGCGCTTGGAGTCGTTGGTTTTATGCATCGCGACTACGAAAACTTCGCTTTTGACACTGCTGATTTGATTATTGCCGTAGGTTTTTCGATTCAGCAGTTTGATCCGAAGAAAATCAACCCGAATATTGATAAAACTATTATTCACATCAATACTTTTGTGGAAGACACTGACGCGCACTACCCTACTGCGCTGAACATTATGGCAAATATTGGCCAAACGCTTAAAACTCTTACAGAAGTACTAAATAAACGCAACATTACTTTCGACGTAAGCCACCCGCGTATTCGACAACTGCTTACGGAAGAATTACATTCTTGCGAAAACGACGAAAGTATGCCAATGAAACCGCAGCGAGTAGTATACGATATTCGCCGCGCTGTTCCTGAAGGCACGAAGGTGCTTGTAGATACGGGCGCTTTGAAAATGTGGATGGCGCGCTTGTACCCAACTATGCACCCAAATACTTGCATAATCGACAACAGTCTTTCTACTATGGCTTGGACGCTTCCGGGCGCTGTTGGAGCTTCGTTTATTCGAGATAATTCCGGCAAAATGAACACGAAACCAGTTTTGGCAGTAATGGGCGACGGCAGCTTTATGATGAACGTTCAAGAGATTGAGACTGCTGTGCGCGTTGGAAGCCGCATGGTGGTTCTTGTTTGGGAAGATAACGCGTACGGCTTAATCAAGTGGAAGATGGAGCTTCATGCTGGCGAGCACGAGTACGTTGATTTCCATAATCCGGATGTGCCAAAACTGGCTGAAAGCTTTGGCGCGCGCGGACATGCTGTTAAGAAGCCGGAAGATTTATACAATATGCTTCGTGCGGCTTTGGAGCAGGAAAGCGGAGTGGACGTGATTTCTTGCCCAGTTGATTACAGCGAGAATATGAAGCTTATTGAAAAGCTCGGCGATATTGACTTTAGCAACTGACGCACAATAGTTTTTGTAAGCAAAAGGTCATGCAATCACACTAGATTACGTGACATTTTGTTTGTTTTTAGTATAGTTCATTTTACGATTTGCTTGGTGTGGCGCGAGTTTCGGGGGATTTCTCTCCTCGCAAGTTCCCGTCCTTCGTCGCTCTGGCTGTTAAAGACTTTACTGTCTGCTTTGTTCTTG
>NQOH01000004.1:31730-31805 GCA_003585735.1 Gardnerella kenyensis | reverse complement strand
GTTGCTTCCTCAGTCCTCTTTTATTGCTCGTAGAGAAATCCCCCAAACTCTGCGTGCTTAATCTTTAATAACCTC
>NQOH01000004.1:23343-31072 GCA_003585735.1 Gardnerella kenyensis | reverse complement strand
AGCAGCCTTCGGCTCTGACGTCCGCCTTCGTTCAGTGCGAAAAATCTCAAATCTCTACCACACTAATATCCACGCGAATGAATTACAACTTGCAAAAGATTGTATTAAAGGCTACATGATTTGCGACTGCAAGTTTTTGCGAGCCGCTTCCATTGAAGTAATTTGCCCAAGAAGCGCAATTTTTTCTTGACCGTCTGGAAGTTTAGTCATTCGCGCTCTAGCCGCTCCGATTCTACGCATAAAACCAACATCTAAAAGCTTAATAAGCAGCTCATTTGCATACTTGCTTTCCGCAACAGTAGCTTTTCGTAAAAGATCCGAAGGAGACCCGTTAGAAGCTTGCTGATTTTGGTGATTGACGGCATTACCATCCTCTAACGAGTCAGATGGCGCAGGAAGAGGCAAAGGCATAACGGAAAGTTCCGTAATAACAGGCTCAAGCAAAGGACCTGCTGCCTTAGTCATCATGTGCAACCACAATCCTTGCGTAACGTTGCCAGTCGGCAATCCTCCAGCTGCAACAAAAGCTTGGAATAGCGTTCGAAATACTGGAGTAATAAAATTATTCAACGTAAGTTGCGCAAATAATTTCTCATTAAAAGCAAGAGGAACTTGCAGCAACAAAGCCATACATTGCTGCTCACACATGAATACAACATCATCGACTCGATAATAATGCTGATTTTTAGCAGACGAGCGCGCAATTTGCATGCGCGAAACAGGCGAATCTGCAGAACGAGAATCGCTTACTTGCTGTCCAAATAAAGCAGAACTACGCTTAGACGCGTACGCATCCTCGTCATGAACTTGCAAGCGACGACGTGAAACTTCAACTTCTCGGCGCATAACAGCCAAATCAACACCGATTGCGCGAACAGCTTTACGCGCATACAAGTCAAGCAGAGAACGGTCACGAATTTGCGCAATAAGAGGCGCCACAGCCTTAACAGCACCCATCTGGCCGGTTGTGAACGAAGTATCAAAACGGTTAATTACAGTGTCGATAACGAAATCGTAAAGCGGACTTGCGTGAGAAACAAGCGAGCGCACAGCTTCGTCACCGCGCTGAATGCGCAAATCGCAAGGATCGAGATTATTGTCAGCTACAGAAACAAAAGTTTGAGTTAAAAATGCAGAATCCAAACCAAAAGCGTGTAACGCAGCCTTCTGACCTGCAGCATCACCGTCAAAAGTAAATACAATGCGCGAGCTTACAGACTGCCCATCTACTTTTACTGGCCCCACGAGCTGGATTGCACCCAAAGAATCATCCGAAATAAGCCTTCGCACGATTTTTGCATGCTCAACGCCGAAAGCAGTTCCGCAAGTTGCAACAGCAGTGTCGACTCCAGCTAAATGGCATGCCATAACGTCTGTATAGCCTTCAACTATTACGACTTGGCGCTTTTTTACAATATTTGCTTTAGCTAAATCAATTCCGTACAAAACTTGCGTTTTGCGGTACAGCGCAGTATCGGGAGTGTTAATATATTTCGCACTAATAGAATCGTCGTCGTAAAGTTTTCTAGCACCAAAGCCAAGAGTTCTGCCAGTCGAATCGCGAATAGGCCAAGTCAATCTTCCGCGGAAGTAATCGTATATTCCGCGCTGACCTAGTCTAGCAAGACCTGCGTCGAGAAGCTCTTGACGCGTAAAGCCTTTATTTGATAAATATCTAACTAAATTATCCCAACCTTTAGGAGCGTAGCCACAAGAAAAACGCGCACTTTGTTGAGGTGTAAAGTTTCGACCTGCAAGAAGATTTCGCGCTGCAGCAGCTTCCTCAGTATTAAGATTTGAAACAAAGAATTTTTGCGCTTCTTCGTTTGCTTCTAAAAGCCTTGCTCGCTTAGAACCAGCGTGAGCTTGAGCATCACCATTTTGAACCTGCTTGTAGTGCATTTCAATATGGTAGCGGTCTGCTAAAAGCTCTACTGCTTCACGAAAATCAATATTTTCTTTTTGCTCAACGTATTTGAACACATCTCCGCCGGCGCCGCATCCAAAGCAGTGCCACACGCCTAGGCTTGGGCGCACACTAAAGCTTGGCGTTTTTTCGTCGTGGAATGGGCAAAGGCCAACAAAAGTGCCAGTTCCAGAAGGCTTAAGCGTCACTGTTGCAGACACAATATCATATAAGTCTGCTACGGCGCGCACGCGCTCAATGTCTTCTTTTGCAATCATTCCAACCATGGTATCTAGCTTATCGCAAACCGACGGCGAGCGGTAATGAAGAAAAACATGCTGTGAATTTTTTGCGCGTGTTGCGAATTTGATTTTGTATACGGGGGTATGGTATAAGTAAATTATGATGCGAAACATGCATCGCGGTTAGTAACCGCAAAACAGAAATGTTAATGCAGTATTCCTTCACAAAAAAATGAAGGAAATTACACAAGGAAAAATATGAATACCAAGTTTACTAAAACTGTTGCCGTCACCGGTCTGACTGTTTCAGCTTTTGTTGCTGTATGCGGTTTTGCCAATACTGCGTTTGCTGACGAAGCGCCAGCAGTAGTTAACACTCCTGTTGAGAATCCTGCTCCTGGTTCTTTTAGGGCACGTCTTCTTGCAAATCAGGCTGTTTTGAATGCTTTGAAAGAAAATCCAAAAGATAAAACTAAAATTTCAGAGTTAATTGAAGCTGCTAAAAAAGAATCTGCTAATCAAAAAGCTAATCAAGAAGCTAATCAACCACAAGCAGAAGATCAAAAATTAGAATCTGTTACTGATGGTGCTGTTATAGGTATGGCAGGCTTTGCCTCGAAAACATTAGAAGAGTACGAAGCAGATCTTAGGAAAAATAAGCAGGGACTTTCTGAAGAACAGCGCGATTTATATAAAAGAACTTTAAAAACTAAGCTTGAAACTCTTGAAAAGACTTATTCAGAAGCATTAGATTACGCAGAAACAATCGATAAGTACGACGTTAAAGGCGCTGACGAAAATCTTAAAGCTGCTGCAAAAGAATTCCTTAAGAATAGAAATCTCCTAGGAAATAAGTCTTTTGCAGAATCTGACTTAGCAACTGTTCGCAACGTCTATGATTCCTCAGCCGAATTTAAAAAGAAGATTACGTCAAGCCTTAAGAATGCAATTGCTCAAGCTAAGAAAAAAGCTTCTGAAGCTGCTCAGGGCGGCACAGCAGGTTCACATGTAGAATCTCCTGCATATCCTGCACCTGCATCTCCTGATGCTCCAAATCCTGCAGATTCTGAAAAGAATGAAGCACCATCTTCTCAAGATGCACCTTCCGCAAGCGCACCTTCCGCAGATGCACCTTCCGCAGGCGCACCTTCCGCAGGCGCACCTTCTGCAAGCGCACCTTCTGCAGGCTCGTCCTCCGCAGGCGCACCTTCTGAAGATGAAATTTCAGATCTTGATATTGAAGATGATTGGTTGAAGGAAATTTCCGACTACTTAGAATCTCCTGAGTTCGATGATTTAATGAAGTCTTATAATTTTGACAACTCAAATTCGAATACCTCAAATTCGAATACCTCAAATTCGGATGACTTCAATTTGGACGATTTCAATTTGGACGATTTCAATTTGGATGACTTCAATTTGGACGATATCGATTTAAGCAATTTGGACGACTTCAATTTGGACGACTTTGATTTTAGCGATATCGATTTAAACGCTTAAATATTAACTTAACTTTTTTAAAGTAAATTTAGTTAGTTAATTTACATAAAATAGTTAATTTACATAAAATAGTTAATTTACAAATAGGCATTGTTTTGCTAAACGCACAAGCAATGCCTATTTTTTTATAAACCTAGCAAAGAGCTGCGTGAAGAGCTGCTGCAGAACCGTCAGTTAGGCTTGCTACTTGGTCAATAACAACGCGAAGACGCTCATCGTCGTTAGTGCACTCGTTCCAGTCTCCAACGAACACTGCTTCCATAGCATCGTGCGAGCGCGGTGACTTACTCATAAACACTTCCACCAAATCCGTCAAAATCTTCTGCTCTCTCCTATAAAACTCGTGTTCGCGCGGCTCAATAACAAAATGCACTGCCAAACTTTTTAGCATTACAATCTCGTACGAAGTATCTTCCGGAATCACAATATTCGCACGGTAGCGCACAAGCGGACCGTCACCATAGCAAGCGCGAGTAGCATGCTCAACAGATCTTGCAAAACGTCCAATAAGAGCGCTAGTAATATTCTTCAACTGCGCCAAAGCTCTGCGCGAACCATCGAAAGAATCAGGGAACATGTGAAGAGAGCGCAAACGCCCCAAAGCCGCCAAAAGCTTATCCGCATCCCACTGATTCCCATACCATGCGTGCATTTCGCTAATAACTTGATCCACTACGCGAGAATCCGCAACTAAAGCCGGGTTAAAAGCGCCGGTTACAATCGCATCTTCAATATCGTGAACGCTGTAAGCAATATCGTCAGAAAGATCCATTATTTGACATTCCATTGGTTTTGCTTCGTGCGGCGCCCCAATTTTCAGCCATTCAAATACGTCTCGATCATCCGGATAAACGCAGAATTTTAAGTCTCGTTCGCCTTTGTCGTGAGCTTGAGCTTCTTCTAATCCCCACGGGTATTTTACGGCAGCATCAAGAGCTGCACGCGTAAGATTTACTCCTGCACTACGACCGTTTTGCCGAAAAACTTTCGGCTCTAAACGCGTAAGTAGGCGAAGAGTTTGAGCATTTCCTTCAAATCCGCCAATATTTTTCGCCAATTCTGCAAGTGCGCGCTCACCGTTGTGTCCAAAAGGAGGGTGACCTAAATCGTGCGATAAGCAAGCACAATCCACAACATCTGGATCGCAACCAAGCATTGCTGCAATCTGTCTACCAATTTGCGCAACTTCCAGCGTATGCGTTAAGCGAGTACGCGCAAAATCGTCAGAACCTGCTACTAAAACTTGACTTTTTGCACCCAATCTACGAAGCGCAGATGAATGTATGATTCGCGCGCGGTCACGCTCAAAAGGTGTGCGCGCACGCGTGTGATGAGGCTCGCTCGCCCAACGCTCAGTGTCGTGCAAATCGTATTCGCCAACGACTTCGTTATCTGAAGCAATTACTTCGTCACACATTTAACACCTCTTTTATTTGCGATTTATATAAGACTTTCTATATAAGACTTTCTATATAAGACTTTTCGCGTCTAGTTTTGCAATATCGCTAGAAGATAGCACTTCGTAAGCGTTACGGTAAAGACGCGGCACGCGAGCGCCAATTCCAGTCATAATTTCGTAGCTGATTGTTCCTGCAGCAGCCGCCCAATCGTCTGCAGTAGGCTCAGCATACGCCACACCCCTACCAGGTCCAAAAAGCGTTACAGTGCTACCTTCTTTAACGCCAAGCTCGTAAGCGTCACCTTTAAGATCAACAATGAACTGATCCATGCACACTCGCCCAGAAACGTTCAAAACTCGCGCACCCTTATTTGTTTCTACGCGCACAGGTCCGCCAGTCTTATCTACGTGACGCATACCTTGCATGTCAAATCCTGAAGCTGAGCGCAAAATGCCGTCAGCGTAACCAAGCGGCACAATAGCAGTGCTAGTATTATTTGGAGTCAAATACGTGCGTCCGTACGATATTCCGTGCCCCGCTTCCACAGTTTTTACAGTTCCAAGTTGAGCTTGAAGAGTCATTGCAGGCTTAAGCCCGTAAGTTTTAGAAGTTCCCATTGAAGGATCCGGCTCGTAACCGTACAATCCAATTCCTGGGCGAACAAGCTCAAAGTGAATTTCTGGACGGTTAAGAGTTGCTGCAGTATTCGCTAAATGGCGAATTTTAGGCGCTAAACCAGCTTCACTCATTCGCTTTGTAAACTCGTAGAACTGCTGTATTTGACGCTCAGTTGCCTCCACAAATTCTGGAACATCCGGCGAATCTGCCACTGCCAAGTGGCTCCACTGGCCAATAACCTCAATTACGCCTTCGCTCGCATACTGCTTTAACTTTTCAAGAGCCGCCCCAAAGCCTTCTGGAGTAAAACCGTTTCTGCCAAAACCAGTATCAACTTTTACGTGCACGCGAGCAGGCTTTCCTAAATTACGCGCAGCAAAAGCCACAGCATCAAGAGAGTCAACAGAGCCTACAGAAATATCAATATCTTCGGAAATAAGCTCAGAAAATCTAGTAGTTGGAGCGCTAGTAAGCCAAGTAAGAATATGGCAGCGGCTTGAATCAATGCCAGCTTCACGCAAACGAAGAGCTTCGTAAGGCTGAGCTGCGCCAAGCCATGTGGCTCCCCCAGCCAATGCTGCTAGCGCGCTAGGAATAAGCCCGTGCCCGTAGCCGTTTGCTTTTACAACGCCCATAACCGCGGGAGCGTGCTGCCCTGGCTGCAAATCTTGACTAACTCGCTCAACTAAAGCGCGCATATTGTCGCGCAACGCTTTCAAATCAACGATTACCTGACCCGGGTATGTACTTAATGCGCGAGCATAGTTTTCCGCCAACATTGTTGCAATATCGTTTGTATTCATCACTCACCTGTTACTCGTGCTCGTTATTACGCTTTACACATTGCGTAATTTTATAGTAGTGGATAGTAGTAAATAGTAGTAAATAGCGGTAGATAGTAGAAGCAGTACGCGTACGTTTGGTACCGTCTATTTATTGCATCACATGATTGCAAGAGCGCATCCATTGGTAAGCAATACGCGTCGCACTATGCGCTCGGTCAGGAATAACAACCAGTCCGCATCGGCTAAAGCCGGCGCGAGTAATCACTTTTTGCATAATAAGATTGTCTGGATGAGTGTCGATACGCACGTTATTGTAATGCTGCTTGGTCCATTGCAAGCATTCCGTCGCCATTTTTGGACGAATTCCGGAGGACGCAAGCCGGTGAATAGTAACATACGGCAACACGTCGTCAAGCCACGCTCCGTCGATATGTGCGTATACTTCGTCAAGCCCCTCGCATACAGCAAACTGCGCTAGAATACGTTCTTCGCCGCTATCCGGGTCGATGTCAACAATTAAGTTGAACCGCCGCAAACGAATGTCTTCAACAACACTTGACATTAACGGAAAACTATTGCCCCACTGGTGCGGATTGCCCGTAGTGCGCATAAATTTGCGAGCATTTTCGTAAATATGTTCAATATTGCGCACGTCACCTAACGTCGCTTTTCTTAATGCTATATCTTTCATGCTAGCCTCTATACCAAGATTACTTTACACAATCTTACGTTCAAAAGGATCTGAACTAATTCCTTTCGCAAGAATATCTTTACACCACTGCTGAGCGCCAAATAAGCTATGATCTCGGTAATTTCCGCAAGATTCAATAGTTGTTGCAGGAACATCATCCCAAGTCGCCTTAAATGCAATAAACTCAAGCGATTCCTTCAAAGCGCGAGCAACATCTTCAGTACTGTGCTCACCCCACGTAAGTAAGTGGAATCCGGTTCGGCAACCAAATGGTGAGCAATCAATATAACCATCAATTCGCTCTCGAAGCAGCACCGCAAGAGTATGTTCAATTGTGTGCAAAGCAGCCGTTGGTATCGCTTCTTCATTAGGCTGAGTTAAGCGGATATCGTAATTCGAAATTACATCTCCGTGAGGGCCGTGTTGCGTATCAATATAACGCACATAAGGTGCCTTTACTTTTGTATGATCAAGTTCAAAACTTTCCGGACGCGGATGCGAAACCGCATGCTCACTCATAATCTATCCCTCACTTACTGTTGCGTTCCTATTATGTTTTCACTCTCTATATTAGACGGTACGCGTCA
>NQOH01000004.1:21934-22611 GCA_003585735.1 Gardnerella kenyensis | reverse complement strand
TGTATAAGTGCGCGCGTGTAATCTTTTTGCGGGTGGCCGAGTACGTCGCTAACGCTGCCAGATTCCACAATTTCCCCATTATTAAGCACGATTACGCGCGTTGCTAAATGCTGAATCATGCCTAAATCGTGGCTTACAAAAATACACGACATATTTGGGCGCTCTGCTCGTATTGTTGCAAACGCGTCAAGAATACGCGTTCGTTCAGCAACATCGATTGCGCTCATCGGCTCATCCGCAACAAAAACACGCGGATTGCTTATTAACGCGCGCGCAATAGCAACGCACTGAGCTTGGCCGCCAGAAAGCTCATGCGGGTATCTTTCAGCAAAAGTGGCAGGATCTAAACCAACCAGTTTTAGCACGTCGTCAACTCGCTTATTAATAGTTTCGTCGTCTAATTGAAGCGACTTTTTCCAAATATTAAGCGGCTCTGCAACGCTTTTTCGAACTCTCCAGCGCGGATCTAAAGCTGCAAACGGATGCTGAAAAACAAGAGAAGTTTCTTTACGAAGAGTGTTATATTCGTCACTATATTTTTCGGAAGAATTTACTATTTTCGAATTATAAGTAACGATTCCATCCGAAATTTTTTGAAGACCTAACATTGCTCGAATAAGCGTTGTTTTGCCGCTTCCAGATCCGCCAATAATAGCTAGAGATTCTGCTTTAAAAAG
>NQOH01000004.1:20944-21271 GCA_003585735.1 Gardnerella kenyensis | reverse complement strand
ACTCACGTCAACGCCCTTGAGAACTTCTGCGCGATATTTTCCGCGACCTAAATTAACGTGAATATTTTTCGCTTGTATAAGCGCGCTATTTTCGATAGTTGCTTTTTCGATAGTTGCGCTTGCTTTTTCGCTGCTTACTTTTTGCGAATCAACTTTCGTAGAATCTAACTTTTGCGCTCGCAAAGTCAACTTTTTAGCAGCATCAACCAACTGCTTAGTCGAATTAACACGCGGATTTTCTAACAAATCTTGAACATCCGCACTATCGACTAATCTCCCAGAATCAAGCACGTAGCAACGCTTAGCAGCTTTCGAAAGCACAGAAAA
>NQOH01000004.1:13969-20348 GCA_003585735.1 Gardnerella kenyensis | reverse complement strand
ATCGTGAGTTACAAAAAGCATCGAAGCGCCCATATCGTCAACAAGCGAAGTAAGAAGATTCACAACCTCTTTTTGAGTCACACTGTCAAGAGCAGTAGTTGGCTCATCTGCCAAGATCAAACGCGGAGACGTAATCAAAGCGGTTGCAATACCAACTCTCTGCTGCTGTCCGCCGGAAAGCTCAAACGTACGCTTAGAAGCAAAATTAACCGGCAAACCAACTTTTTCAAGCATTACGCAAACGCGATTATGAATATCGCTGCGATTAAGCCCATAATGCATACGCAAAGGAAGCGAAATCTGCTCCTCAACGCTTAAAACTGGGTTAAGTGCGCGATTCGCTTGCTGAAATACCACGCCAACGTATTTTCCACGAATGCGCGCAAGATCCTCATCGCTAGCTCCCACACTTTGAAAATCCCCAAGAGTGCAAGATCCTAAAACTTTTGCATTATATGGCAACAAGCCTGTAATAGCGCGAATAAGCATAGATTTTCCGGAACCGGAAGAACCAACTAAGCCGACGCGCTCGCCGTCTGAAATTTGAAGCGACACGTTGCTAAGAATGCGCTTTTCGCCAAGATTTAGCGTAAGATTTTGAATATTTAAGCTCATTTTGCGCCAACTTCGTTATTTATTTGCTTACTTGATTGCGATTTTATTTGCGATTTTTCAGAAGGATTTACAGTCGACTTTGCAGAAGGATTTAGCACAGTGCTAAACACATCCCCAAGCAAATTAAGAGCCACAACAACTACAGTTACGATTAATCCCGGCCACAAAACAGCCAAAGGATTTACGTGAATAAGCGTTACAGAAGTAGTAAGCACACGACCCCAACTAGGAACCCCCGAAGGCACTCCAACACCCAAATAAGTTAAACCGCTTTCTGCCAAAATCACTGTTCCTGCAGAAAGCGAAAGTTGCACTACAGCTATAGGCATAATATTTGGCAAAACATGACGAAATAGCACGTAGCACCTTGAAGCACCATTAGAAATCGCAGAATTTACGTAATCAGATTGCAAAACAAGCAATGCACTTGGGCGAATAATACGAGCCAAATTTAAGCCGTAACCTATGCCACAAGCCAATACTATTACCAAAACACTTGCTGAAAGCGGAACAGCAAGCATAAGCGCAATTAGCACAGTTGGAATAGAAATTAGCGCATCAACAGCCATAACACTTACGCCACGAATTGCATTGGATTTAGAAATCATAAGACCCAAAAGAAGCATTCCAACGCTTGAAGCAAGCATTATTGTGCAAATAACAAGCAATAATTCAACTCGAGAACCAGCCATAAGCCAGCTAAGAATATCCGCGCCTGTGCCATCAGTGCCAAGCAGATGCGCAAACGACGGCTTTTGCCATACTTCGTATCCGTTTGTTTGCAAAAGCGAATAAGGCGTCCAAAAGAACGAAACAATCGCCACAAAAAGCCATATTGCGAGAGTTGTGCATACGAATTTTCCAAAGGCGGCATCCCATATGCGTTTTAAAATACTAAATTTTAGTTTATGCACAAACTCACCTCACTTAAATTATTAATCTTCAACCGCATTTTCATCCAACCTGGCATCAAGCAAACGATGCGTAATATCAACAGCTAAGCCGATTAGCAAGAACAGTGCAGCCAGCATAAAAAGCTCACCTTGAGCTGCAATTAAATCACGCAATCCAACGTCACGAACCATTCCCATACCTATACCAGGTAAAGAAAATAGGTTTTCAATAACCATCACGCCCATAACCATATGAGCAAAAGTCAATCCAATTACAGACACAAGCTGCGGAAGAGCCAAACGCAAAGCAACACGCCATATAGCCTGTTTACGAGTAAGCCCACAAGCCATAGATTGAGCAATTACTTCACTTTGCGCAATATTTTCAAGCGTTGCGGAAGTGTATCGCATAAAACTAGAGCCAACAATAATACCAACCGTAATAGCAGGAAGAAGAAGAGAAGCAAAAGCTTCTGGAAAATCACCCCAACCTTCTGTTGGAAAACCTTGAGTTGGGAGCAAATTAAAAACGCCAATCCCCCTGCCAAAAAGCAAAATAAGCAACATAGCGCCCCACAAAGCTGGCACAGAACCAGAAGCAAGAGCTACGAAACGCAAAATTGATTGAGTAAGCTTCCCCTCATGAGTTACCTTAAAGCAGCCGAGAGGAATACCTATTGCGAGCGCAACCGCGAGGCCAAGAATAATAAGCGGAAAAGTAATAGTGGCGCGAGTTGCAATCATACTTGCCACGGGCCTTCCCGTAAGCATTGAAATGCCAAAATCTCCGCGAAGCAATCCCAAAAGCCAATCTACATATTGCGTAAAAAGCGACTTATTTAAGCCAAGCTCAGCACGCAACTGCTCAACTTTGCCGCGAGGGGAGTTAAGACCAGCCATAACTTGTGCAACATCGCCCGGAAGGACGCGAAGCGCAAGAAAAACTGCCGCAGAAATGCAAAACAGGGCTGCAATAAAAAGCAGCATGCGCTGGCATATCATGCGAAACATTAATAACTCCCCTTTTTTGCGTAGATTTTTAGTTAATTAGTTAAATACTTAATTAGTTAAGTAGTTAAATAGTTACTTAGTTACTTAGCTACTTAGTTAAACGCAAATTGTAAAGCGGCAAAATTTCCTGATTCATGTCAAACGGCATTCCTTCAAGATTCTTTACTTTCGCAGTTACAACGCGATAATTAAATAGCCAATCTGCAGGCGCATCTTCGCTAATAATTTTCGCAGCTTTCTTAAGCATCTCGTACGACTCATGCTCATTCGCACAAAGCATAGCCTTCGCGTACAAGTCTTGCACTTGCTTATTGTCGTAACCGTAGTAGTAAGTAGGATCCGCCCACTGGCCAAAATCGTGGCTTTCGTTGTGGTCAACCATCGACAAATCGTACTGCTTATTCTTATACACGTCCTGAAGCCAGGTTGTAAACTCAACAACATTCACCTTCAGATCAATTCCTGCAGCTTTAAGTTGCGAGCGCAATTGGTCTCCAAGTTGGGTGCCGTAAATATTTGGGTAAGTGAGCGAAAGTTGCAACGGATGCGACTCGTCGAAGCCAGCTTCCTTCATAAGTTGCTTCGCGCGCTGAATATTATGCGGATAAAGCTTAGTTAAATCCTCATAACCTGGGTCAAGAGACGGAATCGGACCACCAAGTGGAATATCCGTGCCGCCTCGAGACGCAATAATTTGCTTGTGATCAATCGCGTAACGAATAGCTTTTCGCACGCGAGCATCCTTCGTGCGCTCGCCGTTCATATTCATAGCAAGCACAAACTTATCTGTGCCGTTTCCAGCTCGCACAACATAACGCTTAGAATCATCCTTAAACGGCTTAGCAAGCTGGCCGGAGATTGGAGCAAGAGCCTCAACCGCGCCGGAAGAAAGCGCGTCAACAGCAGCATTGTCGTCCACAAAGTAGCGCACAACAACCTTTTCGGTTTTAGCAGGATGAATGCCCTTATAGCGCGGATTTGCTTTTAAAACAACGCGATCGGACGGCACAAACTTGTCGATTACGTACGGCCCGGAACCAACAGCTTGCGTTTTAGCATCGTAGTTGGCAGTTTTGTCGAATACTAAGCCTGCACGAGAGCACAAAGCCCACAAAAGCTTAGAATTTGGCTCTTTAAGCGTAATTTCAAAAGTGTAATCGTCCTTCGCTTTTGCAGACTCAACTTTTCCAACCATGTTAGAGCCGCGGTACTGCTTGGAAACAAGCTCGTTAAATGACCATTCTGCATCTTTTGCAGTGAGCTTGTGGCCGTTAGAAAATGCAGCATTTTTACGAAGATGGAAGGTGTAGCGCAAACCATCTTTGCTAATCTCCCAGCTTTTTGCTAAAGAAGGCGAAACTTGGTTTTTTGAATTGCGCGCAACCAAGCCCTCGTAAACGTTTCCAATAAGAAGCTGATCTAGCGCAGAACCAGACTGGTTTCGAATATCGAGATTTGTAGGAGCAAGTTTTAGGCCAATCGTCACAGTTTTGTGTGACATTTCGCTTACAGCGCTTTTAGAATTAAACAGATTTTTGTCGGTTACTGTAGCAAAAATCGCGCTTATTACAACAATCGCAACAATTGCTATAGTAATGAACCATGGCTTGCTTAATTTGCGATTGCGCGGTGCGTTTGACGCTGCATCGTTAAGCGACTCGTCTGTACTTGCTTTAGACGCGCTCGCTTTAGCTGCGCTTGCTTTAGCGCTTTCGTAAGACTCACTTTCGTAAGTTTTCCCTGAGAATTCCTTGGTCGCGCCGGTTACTTCGTGCGCGCCTTCTTCGGGTTTTGTGTTACCCATACCATAGACCTTTCTAAATGGCATATAAATGGTACTAATTTTTATTTATTTATTTTTATAACTATTTTTTATTTATTTATTTTGCTCAACGCTACAGCGTAATCGATTGCCAAGTTTGCAAGCAATTTACTAATTACGCTTAAAGTCGCAGGCTTTACCAATCGTAGCTTATTAATAAACCAGGCTCACCGTATGTTAATCCAAAAAAGTCACCAATAATTTGTATAAATAAGATTTTAATAGCGCACAGGGTTGTAATATTTATTAGGCATATATCCTACGAATGTGGTTAAATTCCAACAGAACGTAAACTTGCAAACGTGCGCAAACGCGCATAATACATCTAATAAAGCGAGGAATGATGACTGAGAACTTGAATACTGCAGCAACCGTGAACGAATCCTCAGATCCGCAGAATAAAAGCGGCGAAGACCGCACAGCATTAAACCGCCAGCTGGCTCAAATGCTTAAGGGCGGCGTGATTATGGATGTAACCACTCCAGAGCAGGCAAAGATTGCTCAGGATTCTGGAGCTTGCGCAGTTATGGCATTGGAGCGCATTCCTGCAGATATTCGCGCAGCCGGCGGCGTTTCTCGCATGAGCGATCCTGCAATGATTCACGGCATTCAGGAAGCTGTGTCTATTCCTGTGATGGCAAAGTGCCGAATTGGCCACTTTGTTGAGGCTCAGGTGCTTGAAGCTATTGAAATTGATTACATTGACGAAAGCGAAGTGCTTTCCCCAGCTGACGACGTTTACCATATTAATAAGCGCGATTTTGCTGTGCCTTTCGTGTGCGGCGCTAAGGATTTGGGTGAAGCTTTGCGCAGGATTAACGAAGGCGCTTCTATGATTCGCACTAAGGGCGAGCCAGGCACTGGCGACGTGATTCAGGCTGTGCGCCACATGCGTATGATGAATTCCGCTATTCGTAAGCTCACCAGCATGCGCGAGGATGAGCTTTTTGAGGAAGCTAAGAATTTGCGTGTGCCTTTCGAACTCGTAAAGTACGTTGCGCAAAACGGCAAGCTTCCTGTTGTGAACTTCGCTGCAGGCGGTGTTGCTACCCCAGCTGATGCTGCTTTGATGATGCAGCTTGGCGCTGAAGGCGTGTTCGTTGGCTCCGGCATCTTTAAGTCGGGCGACCCAGCAAAGCGCGCAGCCGCAATTGTGAAGGCTGTTACTAATTACAAGGATGCCAAGATGATTGCTAAGCTTTCCGAGAATTTGGGTGAAGCAATGGTTGGTATTAACGAGCAGGAAATCAAGCTTTTGATGGCTGAGCGCGGCGAGTGATTAAGGCGAATAATTGAGGCGAATGACTTTGACAGACTCACCTATTAATACTGGTAACTCAGCTCATACTGTAGCTGTTTTAGCTGTTCAAGGAGCTTTTCTTGAGCATCGTTTGATGCTTGAAAAGCTTGGCGCGCGCGTGATTGAGCTTCGTCAGGCGCGCGACTTGGAGCAGTCTTTTGACCGTTTGGTGCTGCCTGGCGGCGAAAGCACCGTGCAAGCTAAGCTTCTTCGAGAGCAGAATATGCTCGAGCCTTTGCGCGAGAGGATTGCTGGCGGCATGCCAGTTCTTGGCACTTGCGCAGGGTTGATTTTGCTTGCAAAGAACGTTGAAGGTAACGAAGTAAACGGATTCGGCACGCTGGACGTGACTGTTAAGCGCAACGCTTATGGCCGCCAGCTGGGCAGCTTCCATTGCGATGCTGATTTTGGCGAGCTTGGAGCAGTTCCAATGACGTTTATTCGCGCGCCTTACATTGCAGAAGTCGGCTCTAATGCTGAGGTTCTTGCAAGTGTGGATGGTCACGTGGTGGCCGCGCGCCAAGGTAACCAAATCGGCACATCCTTCCACCCGGAACTTGACGACGATACGCGAATTCACCAGCTTTTCCTGAATCTGTAAGCGGATTCGTAATCTTTCGCAAATACAAATAGCCTTCGCAAGTAGAAATATTTGCGGAGGCTTTTTATTACAGACACTCGCGCAAATGTGGACATACACACACCCCAAGTAACGCTCGCGCGGGTAACGCGCTCGCT
>NQOH01000004.1:12995-13329 GCA_003585735.1 Gardnerella kenyensis | reverse complement strand
GTTGGAAGTCCACTGGACTTCCAACCTAAGCGAGTTTCCGCTCCGAGTTGCTTTCGCGCGCTACGCTCTGAGCGCGAAAGCAGGGCGGAGCGGAGGCGGCAATTTCGTTACAACGCTGTAAAGCTAATGCCGATTCTAAGGCGCTCGCCAATCGTCGTACTAATATCCCGCCAATCGTCGTAACAAAAGTTCGCCAATCGTCGGAATAAAAATCCGCCAATCGTCGGAAAATTATGATAGAATTCATATTATCAGTAGAAAATACGAACAGACTTAATTAGAAAACAGGGTAACAGAGTTGAAAGAATATAGGAAAAGAATTGCCGACGATATT
>NQOH01000004.1:9477-12298 GCA_003585735.1 Gardnerella kenyensis | reverse complement strand
AAAACCACTACTGCAGAACAATTTGCAGCAAGCGTTCTATATATGGACGACCCAGAAAAGAAAGAACAGAATATCGCTATGTCGGAACTAAGCCCAAAACGATTACTGAATGGCAATACTCCAAGATTAATTGACGAATGGCAGCTCGCTCCAAAACTTTGGGATTCAATACGGTTTGAGGTGGATCATCGTAGTAAGCTTGGTCAATTTATACTAACTGGTTCTGCCGTTCCTGCGGACACTACAGAAATTACTCACTCTGGTACTGGGCGCTTCACGTGGCTAACAATGAGACCAATGAGCTTGTATGAATCAGGTGATTCCACGGGCGAAGTTAGCTTGGAAAACCTTTTTTCGGGAACTAAGGATATTGAGGGTGATTCAAACTTAAGTATTGACCGCTTAGCTTTTCTTGTATGCCGTGGAGGATGGCCACAATCGTTGGATATGCGTGATGAAATTGCTTTAGATCAAGCTTTTGATTACTATGATGCTGTTGTACATTCCGACATTAATCGTGCCGACGACGTACAAAAAAATGCTGAAAAAGTTAAGCGTCTTATGCGCTCATATGCAAGGAATCAAGGAGCACAAGTACCAAATACTGTGCTTTCGCGGGATATTTCTGCTAACGAAGATACGCCAATTAGTGAGGAAACTGTTGCGTCGTACGTTGATGCGCTTCGCAAAATATTTGTTGTAGAAGATATGCCTGCCTGGAATCCAAATCTAAGATCAAAAACTGCCATTCGTTCATCAGATACACGTTATTATATCGACCCATCTATAGCTGCAGCGGCTTTGGGGATTGGACCAAACGACTTGATAAATGACTTAAATACTTTCGGCTTTCTATTCGAGACACTTTGCGTCAGAGATTTGCGCATTTTTGCAGATTCTCTAGGCGGCGAGGTTTATCACTACAGAGATAAAGACGGACAGGAATGCGATGCGGTTATTCATTTAAGAAACGGTAAATATGGTCTTATTGAAATTAAACTCGGAGGAAGCAAACTCATTGAAGATGGTGCGAAAAGCCTTAAAGCGATGAAAGATAAAATCGACACCGATAAAATGAACGCGCCATATTTCCTTATGGTTTTAACTGGAACAGGTGACTTTGCGTATTGCCGTAAAGATGGTGTTTATGTTGTTCCTATTGGCTGCTTAAAAAACTAGCGTGAGTACCATACACATTACACTACAGCGTTGCTTGCTTTACACACGCGTACAGGAAATGCCGTTCCTACAGCAGAGCGCGTTAGTTTCGCAAGTGCATGCACAGCAAACGTAATGTAATCGTAATACAATGTAAAACGTTTATTGCGCATTGTAAAACAGTGCAACACATTGTAGAATGTAATAAAAGTTGATAGCTGAATATCAAATAGCTAGAAAAACAAATCAAAATTAAACAAGATTAACGAGTCAAGAAAACTAACGCGCTTATAGAAGCAAAAATTATAAGTATAAAATCAAGGAGCATATTATGGCAATCAGAGCAACCGCAACCCAAACCGCAACGAAATCAAAGACTACAGCGAAAACCGCAAGCATTAACGTGCGAGTTACAAAGGATGTTAAAGCGCAGGCAGAAGAATTATTCGCTAGCTTCGGCATAACTCTCAGCGATGCAATCAACATGTTCTTGCACAAATCACTTATGGTAGAAGGACTCCCCTTCGACTTAAAGCAGCCAAAATACAATAAAGAAACAATCGCCGCGTTTAAGGAAGCAAATGATATTTTATCTGGAAAAGTTCCAGCAAAACGCTATGACTCAGTATCCGAGATGATGGACGACGTTTTTAAGGAAGACTAATTATGCTTACTTTAACATACACTTCACAGTTTAAAAAAGACATGAAGCGAATCAAAAAGCGCGGATACGACACACATCTTGTTGATATATTACTTGAAAAGTTACGCAACGAAGAGATTCTTGACGAATCGTACCAGGATCATCCGCTTAAAGGTAAATACCGAAGATTCCGCGAATGCCATGTGAGACCAGATTGGCTGCTTATTTACATAATTAAGGAAAATGAGCTTGTTTTAACTGCTTCGCGCACAGGAACACACTCCGACGTATTCGACGAGTAACACTCCGACCTACTTGAGCACTGCGATTTAGCGCTGTTTAGTGTGCTTGCCGAAAGTGGAATCGTCAGTTCTTAACCGAGCAAAGAAGCCGGTTGCCGCGCTTACAGCAGATTTAAGCACCGAACCACTTACAGCAGGATGCGCGAAGCAGTATTTAAAGCCAGCCGCAATATCGAGCGCGCCGCTGCTAAAAGCCTTAGCAAACCCAGCTAAAGCAGTGCCAGAGAGCACAGACACAACCCATCCATGACGACCGAACGCACCAGCAACAGCGAACATTGAGAACAGTCCAATCGACAAGAACGTGAACATAACAGCCGACTGGCCGCCAGTATGCGGCAAAGGCACTGGCTTAACAAAGGTCTCCAAATAGTACATTGTAGTGAAGAACACTAAAGGCGACTTTGGATTACTAACAGGCACAGCACCATCACTATCGCCAAGTTCTGTCCAGGTGCAGCTATCTCCACTGCCAGACGGACTCTTAAACATGATTTTATAAGTACTGCCCTGTTCTTCAGGTTCAGGATCAGGTTCAGGTTCAGGATTAGGCTCAGAACCACCTTCTTCTACATCATCGCCATCTCTTACAGATCGCGATTTCCTTGCGGATCGCAATTCCTTTACACGCGATTTCCCTACACGCGATTTCAACTTTGCACTGCGCGATTCAGGATCAGTATCAGGATTGGTAGGATTATCAGGACCAACAGTACCA
>NQOH01000004.1:5737-8796 GCA_003585735.1 Gardnerella kenyensis | reverse complement strand
TAACAATTTTGTACGCATAATCTTGCAAAGATTCGCCTTCAGCTCTCAATATACTTTCAGGTTCTTCACCCTCTTCCTCATCACCACTACTCTTTTCTTTTGAACTATACAACGCAGGAACATAGTAAGTATAAGTAGTGCCACCAGAATCACCGCTACCATCACACTTACACGAATCCATATCGCCAGGCTCCATCAGCTTGGCTTTAACAGGAATGTAGTATTTAGATAAATGAGCGTTTACAATGTCATAATTATCAGTTATGACTATGCTGCTACTATAGTCATCATCATCATTTACAGTAGTCTTTGAGAATATTTCACCACTAGCAAAATGAGCTGCAATAGGATTATCATCATCCCAACCTTCAGTAAATTTTTCAGACTTCAATTTATTCGCAATCAACGTGCCTTTAAAGCCATTAAACATATCTTTAACAGAAAAGTAATGCTGCTTCCCTTTGTCATCCGTGTATACAGGTGTCTTCGATTTTGTAAAAGTCTTATTGCTGAAATCTAATACGAAGTTGTTGCCACTTTCTGCCCCCGCATTGGAAAACATCGAAGTAAAATCCGTAACTTTTGAAATATCCCACTTGCTTAAATCTGCAGCGCCGGTAAGTTTTTTGCAATCAGAAAACATGCTAGACATATCCGTAACATTGCCAACAGTCCAGTCTTTCAAAGGATTAATACTCTTCAACGCTCCACAACTATTGAACATGCTAGACATGTCCTTAACATTGCTAACATTCCAGTCTTTCAATGCACTTATATCAGTCAACTTATCAGTACCTTCAACAAGACTGTGGCTGAACATTTCACGCATATTCGTAACATTGCCAACCTTCCAGTTTTCTAGACCTGAAAGATTACTTAATCCACTGCACCCCTCGAACATGTTATGCATATCAGTAACTTTGTCAACCTTCCAATCTTTTAGATCTAAAAGGCTACTTAAGCTCTTACAACCGCTGAACATGCTATTCATATCCGTAACATTATTAACAGTCCAGCCGCTCAAATCACTAATACTATTCAACAATTCACAACCTCTAAACAGGCTAGACATGTTCGTAACATTGCCAACCTTTGTTGCCCACTCACTCAGCTTCTCTGCACTAGTAAGTTTTTTGCAATCAGAAAACATGCCAGACATGTTCTTAACTTTGCCAACATTCCAGTCTTTTAGATCTGAAAGGCTACTTAAGCTCTTGCAACCGTTGAACATGTTATTCATATCCGTAACATTGCCAACATTCCACTCTTTCAAATCACTAATGTTCGCCAACAATTCACAACTGCCGAACATGCCATGCATGTCATTAACCTTGCCAACTTTCTTTGCCCAACTACTCAATGCGCTTATATTAGACAATCCTGTGCAATTAAAGAACATGTCACTCATGTCCGTTACCTTATTAACATTCCACTTTTTTAGACCAGAAAGATCCTTCAAGCCGCTACAACCATTGAACATATCATGCATGTCAGTAACCTTGTCAACCTTCCAGTTTGCTAGATCTGAAAGGCTATTTAAGCCACTACAACCGCTGAACATGCCATACATATTCGTAACATTGTCAACCTTCCAATCTTTTATATATGAAAGACTATCTAAGCCACTACAACCGCTGAACATCTCATGCATATTCGTAACATTGTCTACCTTCCAATCTTTCAAAGGCTCAATGCTACTAATATTGTTGCATCCATAGAACATTCTAAACGTGCTAGTTAATTTGCTTGTGCTGCTTTTATCTTTAGCCCAATTAGCTAATTCCTTGATATTGTTAAGACCATAGCAATTTGCAAACATGTCATCCATTGCCGTAACGTTACTAACATTCCAATTTTCTATGCCAACAGTATTTTGAATCTTTGTCACCGCAAACATTGCCCTCGTGCCTGTAACCTTACTTACATCCCACTTTTGAAACGCATTCAAAGATTTATCTTTTTTACCAATATTCATACAGTATCTGAACATGCTGTTCATTGACTCTACTTTTTTAGTATTCCAGTTTTCCAAACCAGTAAAATCTTCTAGACTGCCACAACCCTCAAACATGCTATCCATATTCGTAACGTTACTAACATTCCAGTCTTTCAAAGGTTCAAGCGAAGTAATATTCATCAAACCTGCATAGCCGTTTGGATCAAAACTGTCACGTTTATCTCCGTCCGTAATAACAGCCGAGAACATGCTCTTCATGTTCGTAACACTGCCAACATTCCAATTTTTCAAACCACCAAGTTCTTCAATACCAGTGCACCCCTCGAACATGTTGCTCATGTTCGTAACCTTGCCAACATTCCAATCTTTCAACGCACTTATATCAGTCAATCCTGTTATACCAGTAAACTCACCGTCAGAATCGTAGTTACGTTTAGCACAACCGCTGAACATGCCACTCATGTTCGTAACCTTGCTAACATCCCAGCCACTCAAAAAACTAAAATTAGTTAATGAGGAATCCTTAAAAAGGTAGGACATGTCTGTAACGTTACTTACATCAAACCTGTCGTCGTTGCCAATGCTACTAATATTTTTCCCTGAAAAAAGACCCACACCATTCTTTGACAGACTCCCATATGCATACACTTCTGCACCATAAAAATCAACTGAGCCAGTGCCATCATTATTGAGATTTGAAATTGCTTTTCGAATACTATTAAAATTACTAGATAGCCCATCAGCACTAATAGCACACGCATTTCCAGAACCAGAGTCAGGGCGGAATAGAACTGTATTAGGGAAGTTGTCTGGAAGATAATGAACCACGCAAGCAGGAAGCTTTTTAACGTCTTCTAGGCTTAAACCAGCGCTGCGATCTTGACTCTTAGCTTTTTTATTTTTGGCATCTTTTTTGCCATCTTTTTTGGCAGCTTTGTCTTTACCTTTGTCGGCACCTTTGCCAGATTTGCTATCTTTTTTGTCAGATTTTTTGTCAGATTTGTCGGAGTTTTTGTCAGCTTTGCCAGATTTTCCAGCATCTTTGCCATCTTTTCCAGCGTCTTTGCCAGAGTCTTTGTTAGCATCTTTGCCAGCAGTTTTC
>NQOH01000004.1:0-5118 GCA_003585735.1 Gardnerella kenyensis | reverse complement strand
CCCCCCCCCATTAGGATTTTGACTATCTGCTTTTTTGCCTTTATTGCCTGTTACTTTATTGTCTGTCCCATTATTTTCTTTACCAGCTTCCCCATTAGCTGTACCAACATTTTCTTTTTTATCTCCCTCTTTAGTCTTATCCCCTTTATCCTCTTTTTTACCAGTTTCGCTTTTAACAGTTTCCCCTTTAACTTCTTTACCAACCTCTTCACTATCTCCCCCTTTACCAGTTCCCCCTTCGCCAGACTTATTTTGACCACTCTTATTCTCAGTAACAGCAGCCAAGGCAGCAGCAAACAATGGATTCTTCGCCATGTTGGCATAAGCCACCCCAGGCAACACAGTTACACTTAAAATCATAGAAACTACGCATGAAACGGCGCCAATTGCCGAAAGAATACGATGTTTCCTACTATCTTTCATCAATCTTCCTCTCAAATGCGAATAAATCCGCTACCAGCGCATAAACAGTATGCAAAACAAATACATACCTAAGAAAGTTCACCGGCGAACGCAATCTTTACACATAACTACTCGTCATTATACGCCTAAACGAGAAAGAATAATATAACAAATTTATATAACAAATTTATACAACAACCCACTGCACCAAAGTCGCGCTACAGCACTACAGCACTACAGCACTACAGCACCACCGCATTACCGCAGGTTGCGCTTATAAATTTCCGCCATACCTTTGAAAATCAAGTCAGGATCGTAATAGTCAATCGTTTTCACGTCTTTTTCAAACAATCTTCCCAATCCGCCAGTAGCAATTACTTTAAAAGGCTCACCAATCTCCGTCTTAAACTGTTCTATTGTGCGCTCAATTCCGCCCAAAAAACTGTAGTATAAGCCAGCTTGCATAGCAGGTCTAGTTGATTTTGCAAGAACAGACTTCGGCCGCGCAATTTCAACTTCCGGAAGCTGAGCCGTGTTATCCCACAATGCTGCAGCAGCAGTTCGAATGCCCGTGCAAATCAAACCGCATGTAATAGCGCCGCTTTTATCAACATAGTTGTAAGTGGTTGCAGTACCAAAATCTATTACAAGCACTGACCCACCGTACTCATTAAACGCACCAACGCAATCAGCCAAACAGTCAGCTCCAAGAGAACGCGGCTCGTCAATTCGAATATTCATGCCTGTTTTAACGCCAGGGCCAACAATCATAGGATCAACATGCAAAAACTTTATAATACTCGCGCGGAATGAGTGCATAACTTTTGGCACTACGGACGCAACAATAACATCCTCAACATCACTAACCTTAAATCCGCTTAAATTAAGGAATTGCGTAATCATAATTCCGTACTCGTCGGAAGTGCGGTTTGATTTAGTTGTCATGCGGTAGGTTCCCACAATGCGATTGTTTTCCAAAAAACCAAGCACAATATTTGTGTTGCCAATGTCGACTGCTAGTAACATTTGCGCTCTCTTTCCTTAAGTTTTTATAAGATTAAGTGATTACTTTAACAATTAAGCCTAAGTGATTACTTAAATAATTAAGTTACCTCACCATAAAACCTTGATTATACCCGTATTCTTTCAAATCCTTACTCCACAGCTTAAGCCCGTCTTTTAAAGAAATTCTAGGACCAGGATCGTCCGGAAGCCACAACTGACTGCCATCATCTTGCGTAATTCCAGCATCAATCATTGCTTGAACATTCAAACGCGCACGCGATTTTCTACTCCAATCGTACGCTTGACCCATAGTTGCTCGAAAATCACTGCGAGAATACACTTCAAACGGCAAATACCTGTATCCGGTATCAACTCGATTTGCAGCATCAGCAAATACGCGATTAAACTTTTGCCCGCCAAAATACGGTATGTCAATTCCTCTAGAATCACGAACTGTTGTGCGGTTCAAAAATGCCGAATCTCTAAGCGTCACAACATCTGCTGGGAACGCTCCACCATGCACTCGCGCGTTAATTCCATCCATATCGTGGCACACAAAATTCACGAAACGTAATGCAGCTTCTGGTTTTCTACTTGATTTAAGAACAGATAGAGCAGATCCGCCCATTTCTGCGTTACGTTTTTCGCCGTGTAAAGTTGGCACATTCGTAACTTTCCACAATCCTGCAGTGCCTGGCACATTCTCAAGTAGCAGCGAAGGCATCCAAGCTCCTGCAAAAACAGAAGCAATTTTGCCGGAGCCAACGCCGTTCTTCCAACGTTGAGTCCAAGTTGTAGTGCGGGTATCAATCAGCCCTTCGTCAATCATTGACTGCCAAAACTTAGTAAAAGCTCTTGTTCCTTTATCGTATTCCAATCGCACAGTAACAGTTTTTCCATCATGCGATGTAATAAAAGGCCTGCCGCCTGCAAGCCAAATCATAGCATTATAAAAGCTCGCATCCCCCGAATCTGCCGCAATATACACTCCAATATCTTTAAGCTTTCTGGCAGCGTGACGGTAGTCTTCCCAAGTGTGTATTTGCGTTGCGTCCACACCAGCTTGCTTAAAAACGTCGTCATTGTAGAACCAAGCCATTGGCCCTGAATCCATTGGAAGCCCATAAACTCTGCCGCCTAATTGCACAGAAGACCATGTGCCAGGAGTGTAGAAAGTTCGCGTATCTTGCACACGATTTGTAATATCCAGCAGTTGGCCGCTTACAGCGTATTGCGGTAGCGCAAAATACTCAAGTTGAGCCACATCCGGCATTCCGTAGCCATCTTGTATAGCGCTATTTAAATTGCTGTATCCGCTAGTATCTTTTACTGTTACGCGAACGTCCGGATTGCGTTTTTCAAATTCTTCCGCAATACGTTTCATGCTTGGTTCCCAAGACCACACAGTTATACGCGTTCGAGCATCCGCATTAGTGCATCCGGAAAATAGCAATAAAGCAAAAACGCACAATATTGACATCACTAATTGCTTCAAACGATTGCGCGTATGCAATATTTTCGCTAGTGCAAGCATGATATATCTGTCCACTACTATTTACCGATATTCCGCAAGCATTCCGCTATTCCACGGTTACGGATTTGGCGAGATTTCTAGGCTTGTCAACATCGTAGCCTTTTAGCTTCGCCATATCCATTGCAAATAATTGCAACGCAACTACGTCAACAAGCGGACTTAAAAGCGTTGGACACTTAGGCCTCCAGAACACAATATCTGCATATCTTGCAGCATCCGGATCCCCTTCTTCTGCAACTGCTATTGTAAAAGCTCCGCGCGCTTTTACTTCTTCAATTCCAGAAATTACTTTCGCGTGCAAAACGTCTCGTCCACGAGAAGACGGCACGATTACAACCACCGGCTCACCTGCGTCAACAAGCGCAATCGGACCATGCTTAAGCTCGCCAGCTGCGAAACCTTCCGTAAAAGTATACGCAATTTCCTTAAGTTTAAGCGCACCTTCTAGCGCAACAGGGTATCCTACGTGACGACCTAAGAATAGGAAAGATTTGGCTTCAAGAGTATGCTCAGCCGCTTTCATAATTGTTTCAGATTGAGTATCTAGAACATTTTGAATTTTATTCGGCATAGTTTTTAATTGCGATACGATTTGTTGAATTTCGTCGCGATACATTGTGCCTTTTACTTGCGCTAAATAAAGACCAAGCATATAAGCTGCCACGATTTGCGCTACAAAAGCTTTCGTAGAAGCAACAGCAATTTCCGGACCTGCGTGCGTGTAAAGCACTGCGTCAGATTCTCGCGGAATACTAGATCCTTGCGTATTGCATATTGCAAGAACGCGACTACCCTGCTCGCGCGCGTGACGCAAAGCCATAAGCGTATCCATTGTTTCGCCAGATTGTGAAATAGCAACAACCAGCGTACGATGCGTCAAAATAGGGTCGCGATATCTAAACTCGTGCGCAAGCTCCACTTCTACAGGAACTCGCACCCAATGCTCAATCGCATATTTTGCAACCAAACCGGCGTAGCTTGCAGTTCCGCAAGCAACAACAATAATCTTGTCAATTGCTCGCAAAACATCCTGACCAATACGCACTTCGTCAAGAACAATATTTCCTTGCGCATCGAAGCGTCCGCGCAAAGTGTCTGCAACAGCGTGTGGATCCTCATGAATTTCCTTATCCATAAAGGAATCCCAACCGCCTTTTTCTACAGCAGACGCATCCCAATCAACCGTAAAACAAGTAGGATTTTCAACAACTTTTCCGTCAAAATCAGTAAGCAACAAACTAGCTTTACCGCTTTCGTCAACATCTCCAATGCAAACAGCTTGATCTTGACCAACTTCTAAAACGCGATCCGTATAAGCCACAAAAGCAGCAACATCCGAACCCAAGAAATATTCGCCTTCACCAAGCCCCACAACAAGCGGCGAATCGTGACGAACAGCAGCAACAATACCCGGCTGACGAACGTCTACTGCCAACAGAGTAAAAGCGCCCTTAAGCATTTTTGCAGTTTTACGAAGAGCTGTGAATAAGTCTGCTTTTCCAGTTTCTTCTACAATTTCGTTTGCGATTTTACCAAGTAATTTTGCTGCAACTTCCGTGTCTGTTTGGGAAGAAAATTCGTAGCCTTCTTCGTGAAGTTGCTCTTTTAGCAAAACAGCGTTTTCAATAATTCCGTTGTGAATAAGAGCGATTTTGCCGTCTGCACTCGTGTGAGGATGCGCGTTTACATCACAAGGAGCGCCGTTAGTTGCCCAACGAGTATGCCCGATTGCAGCACTCGCTTCCGGCATAGGATTCGCTTTAATATCATCGCGTAATACTGCAAGACGACCTGCTTTTTTGCGCACTGCCGCGCAATCCATTTCAGGTGCCACCAGTGCCACGCCTGAAGAATCATATCCGCGATACTCTAAACGCTCTAATCCGCCTAAACAAACTTCCAAAGGTTTTGCGCAAACTTTTCCAAAACCTGCGTATCCCACAATTCCACACATAATCTTCTATTATACGTCAACCTCAAGGCTTGTGTAGTATTTCTTTCGCGTCAAATTTCTTGCTTCGAAGCCTTTGCCGAAATGCTTTTCCAACATAGACTGCAACACCATCAACACAGAAGTAATAACCAAATACCAAATACTAGCAACAAGAAGAAGCGGAATCGGCTTATAAATACGATTCGCAATAGCATTCGTAGCAAACTGAAGCTCAAGAGTAAAA
>NQOH01000003.1:128832-128999 GCA_003585735.1 Gardnerella kenyensis | reverse complement strand
TTTAATTGTATCTGCTTTATTAGAGACTCAAAATGAATATGTAAATCAAAGTAAGTTAGCAGATTACTATTCGAACCGCATTATATACAATATGATAACTTCTATTAAAGAAGAGGGCATACGCTATAAAATTATTAATTTCGCTGTTGAGAATATTGATAAAACTA
>NQOH01000003.1:126594-128050 GCA_003585735.1 Gardnerella kenyensis | reverse complement strand
AGATAAAAATTTGCAAATTATAACTCTTGAACACATAAAAAATATTGGAAAAATTTATGTAGAAAAAATTAAATCAATTGCAAACTCTAAAAATATTTTAAGTTTAGACGAATTTGATAAAATATTTTACTTATGGAAAGAATTAGATAGGGAAAGTGCTAAAGTGTACGTTGAAAATCTGTTTAAAGATGATGTAAATAAGCTTAAATTCTTATGCTTAACAACATATAATAGTTTAACAGGCTGGAAATTTTATTCAGAGAATTGTCTTGATTTTACTTCTGAATATGAATTTTATTATTCTATAAAAAATTTTGATAAGAACAGATTAGATGAATTTACTAAAGAAGAACAAATAATATTAGCGTCGTTCGTACTGAATTATGAAAATAATAGTGATGACTTTAACCATGCGTCTGAGCGAGAAGCATTGCAACTCATAAAAAAGTGGAAATCTGAAAGCAGATTAGCAAAGCAATAAATCATATTGGGCACTAGCACACTGCAGTTAGTGCCCAATATTTTTTGTCGCTATAATCTAACTGCAAAGTATTTAAAAACGCCCGCACCCACGTATCAAAACTGTTTCCTTAACGCAACAATTTTGATACACTTGCGTTATGTCTATTTTTGTGAATGATACTCTTCTTACGCGTGAGGAAGCTGCAGCCAAGTTAGCAGTTAGCACTCAGAGAATTAGCGCATTATGCTCGAATCATTTACTAACAACATACGCATTTGGAAGTAGGAAGATCTTAATTTCACTAGATTCCGTAAATCGTTACAAACAACAAAACTTTAAAAGTGGCAGAGCATACGCTCCGTCATTAGCTTTTGCAGCATTATTTATGCTTAGCGGTTGTGAAGTTTCGTGGATTAATAGGCAGCAGAAGTATCGTATAGAAGCATATTTGCGCTCGATTAGTCCGCAAGATTTGGTTAACCGATCTAAAAATCGCGCGAAAACAATGGAATATTGGTGCAGAAAATCACGTTTATCAGAACTTTCAAAGCACTTAATACTTTCTGCTGCAACTGAAAATATGCATACACAGTTCCAACTTACGCAAACTGACAAAATAGAAGGATATGTAAGAAGTAACAATCTAGGGGATTTAATAAATAAGTTTCATCTTAAAAAGAGCGAAGACGGCGCTGATAGTTCAATAATTAATGTTAGACTCCGCGTTATCGAAGATTCTAAAGTTTTCGATTTTATTCGCCAAAATTCGTCTTCACGCATTACTGAATGCGCGCAAGAATCATCGACAAAATCCTTTATGCCAATAGCAGTGTGTGCTGCAGATTTGGCCGAATCTCTTGACGTTCGCGAGCGCCAAGCAGGATTAACTAAGCTCTCGGAACTGATCACTAAACATAATCTCGCAAAATAAAGTGTTGTATGCGAAAGTGTGTAAAGCTAATCTTGTGAATATTCTGGTCTATAAGTCACAAT
>NQOH01000003.1:106830-125949 GCA_003585735.1 Gardnerella kenyensis | reverse complement strand
AAACACTGTTAAAAACTCAGTCAACAAACTGAGAAAGTAACACTCACAGCCCAAACACTGTTACTAACTCAGTCAACAAACTGAGAAAGTAACGGTAATAAGCAAAACACCGTTAAAAACTCAGTCAACCAACTGAGAAAATAACGCTCACAGCCAAAACACGTCAGCAAAGCACCACCAACCAACGCACGCAATCAACATCAGCGACACGCCAAAATAGGGGAGGGCTTGCATTTGGGAATATTTAGAGTATAGTAGTTACTCGTGCTTCGGCGCTGACATAGTTAGCAAGAATGCATTGCGGACATAGCTTAGTTGGTAAAGCGCAACCTTGCCAAGGTTGAGACCGCGGGTTCGAGTCCCGTTGTCCGCTCTAGGTCCGATGAGTTATTCGACCTTACGGTGGGTTAGCCAAGCGGTTAGGCAGCGGCCTGCAAAGCCGTATAGATGAGTTCGACTCTCGTACCCACCTCGATTAAGCGGGTTAGCTTAATACACAACCTGGGCGGTTGGCGCAGTGGTAGCGCACTTCCCTGACACGGAAGGGGTCACAAGTTCGAACCTTGTATCGCCCACTCGAAAGGATTGCCTTTCACGCATAATTAAAAAAATTTTGGGTGATTGGCGCAGCGGCTAGCGCACTTCCTTCACACGGAAGGGGTCATAGGTTCGATTCCTATATCACCCACAATATGTACGCAGTGTTTACACTGCGTTTTTTTGTTTTTGCACCCATTTTCTAGTTAAGCAACAAAAAAGGATATGAGGAAAAACTCGAAAGCCTTTCCTCATATCCTTCTATCTTTTAGTTACCTTCCTATAAATCCTTTTCTACAATATATTTCAATATATTGTAGTTTGAAATTTCTACTAAATTTCTACTAATTTTCGCTACGAAATTCACTACGAAATTTCTACGAAATCTCAGTGCGAAAGATCAATTACCATACGGCCACGAATCTTGCCAGCAAGCATTTCGTCGAAGATATCGTTAATATCTTCCATCTTGCGCATATGGCATTGCGGCACAACCAATCCTTCAGCACCAAACTGGAAAGCCTCAGCCAAATCCTTACGCGTGCCAACAAGGGAGCCAACAAGGCGAATGCCGTCAAGCACCAAGCGTGGAATGCTGAGTTCCATATCCTCTGGAGGCAAACCAACAGCAGCAACTGTACCGCCTGCGCGAACTGAATTAACAGCAGAATTAAATGCATCCTTGCTTACAGCAGTCACAACAGCACCGTGAGCGCCGCCAACCTTCTTCATAGCAAACTCAGCAACATCTTCCTTCAATGGATTCACGCACAAATCAGCACCATACTGCTTAGCAAACTCAAGTTGTGCATCATTAACATCAACTGCAATAACATGAGCGCTAAAAACCTTCTTTGCATACTGCAAAGCAAGATTACCTAAGCCGCCAAGACCAAAAAGAATGAGCCATTCGCCAGGACGTACTCCAGATTCCTTAATAGCCTTATAGGTTGTTACACCTGCGCAAGTAATAGAGCTTGCAGGAGCAGGATCCAAACCATCTGGAACTTTCACAGCATAATCAGCAGCAACAATGCACTGTTGAGCCATGCCACCATCTGCCGTGTAGCCTGCGTTCAATACGCTACGGCACAAAGTTTCGCGACCAGTAGTGCAATATTCGCAGTATCCGCAACCCTTAAAGAACCATGCGACCGATGCACGATCGCCAGGCTTTAACGTGGTAACGCCAGGTCCAACCTCACGAACAATACCAATGCCTTCGTGACCGAGCACAACACCAGTTTTATCGCCAAAATCCTGGTTCTTCACATGAAGATCAGTATGGCACACGCCACAGCACTCCATGTCCAACAATGCTTCGCCGAATTCAAGCGGACGAAGTTCCTTCTCAACAACCTGAGCTTTCTTATCTTTGGTTGCAACAATAGCCTTCATAGAGACCTCCTCGTTCTATTTGTCCTTGTGTCTTCGTTGGTTCAAGGACAACGGCTACGACTATTCTACATAATTTTTTGCATTTTTTCTAAAAAATATCATTTTTTATGGCTAATTGGTCTAAAAAAATTATTTTGCCAAAAAATCTTACAATTAAACATAAAAGTGTCAAAAGTTTACAAAAAGCATCAATTATAAACCGTTAACGAACGGCAACAGTACATTAAAAGTGCAGCAAACGCTCAAATGAATCGCACGCATAAAACAACACACCGTAAAATCCTTGAAAATTAAGCAATATTAGAATTTTTCAATATTGCGCGACATCCCAAAGTTGCATTTAAGCAAAAAATTAACTAAGATGGCTTTTTGTTTTGCGGACATAGCTTAGTTGGTAAAGCGCAACCTTGCCAAGGTTGAGACCGCGGGTTCGAGTCCCGTTGTCCGCTCCATTTTTTTAGTATTTTATTTATAAAATCGTGTTTCCATAATTGCTACTAGCATCGATTTTGAAAGAATGGGGATTATGGCTGACGACGTACAATCTACCGAGCAGGCAGCTTCGAAAGAAGATTGTAGGTCAATTATGCTTGACGCTATTGAATCCTTATGGGCCAATGGCGAAGTCACTTCTATTCCTACTTTCGCTAAGCATAAAATTTTTAACAACTTTCCAAAATTACCTTCGAATACGCAATTAGCATGGTTTAAAATTCCAGGAAAAAAGTTTGCAATTTCGCTAGGCTTATGCAAAGAAGACGGAAAATATTTTCGTCAACTTGCGATTGCAGACGAAGACGGAAGAGTTTATACAGGAGATAAAGTAACTCCAGAAGAAGCTATCGAAAGACTTCCGCAATTGTCTTTAATTGAGCAAGGTTCTTTTGACTTGTGCAATAGCGCACGATTTTACGGATCGGCCTCAATTCCTAAATCTAATAATTTTATTAAGCATATTGTTAAAAAGTGCGGAAAAGTATTTGGGAATATTAACAATTCGCCAATAGTTTACGGCGATGTTGTTATGCAAGTTTCACTAGACGACGGCTTGCATAAAGTTGCTTCATGGCTTTGCCAAAATAACGGCAAGAATAAAAAGTACACGATTGAAGCAACGCGCGTATGTTTACCGGATTCTATGCGTTGCAATCTATCGTATGCTGACGCTATTGCTACAGTATTTTTCGCATCATTCTTCATACCAGATTTACATCAAAGCTTAGTTGGATTTGGGTATTATCACGTTTTGCACCGTTTACACACCGAAGCTCCTCTTGGAGCTATTAGACGCAGCATAGCTGATATTAAATCAATACGCGAAGAAGGCTTGTGCGTTTCTGGATTAGAGTCCTACTATGAGCGCGTTATGCACGATGTTGGCGCATTAGAGCCTACTCACAGCTTGGAAGCAGTACACGGGGCTGAAAGATTGCATTTTAAAGAAGCTCAACGAACTTCAGCACATTACTTAATTTGGGATGATTCATTAGAGCCATCAGCTGCGTTAAAAGTATTGCGAATTGAAGGTGCGCTAAACCGTTTACAAGCAATATATCAATGCCTTCAAACTAACGCTTCTAAAGGCGGCAAAAGTTTAGAAAGCAATATAAGCCTCGAAAGTATTGCTGCTATTGATAACGCAATTATTGAAGATCCTGCTTTTATTGCTAGCGAAACTTTTGGAATGAGCAATTTTGGCAGTCCACTTAGAGACGACAACGTACGCCCATTAATGCACTTGTGGCGAAAAGCTCGTAAATGTCAGCAATCAGCGTCTTATTTAAAACAAGCAGAAGCAGGAGAGTGGCTGTACCGTCAGTCTCTTTCTGAGCTTATACGAAGCTTATATTTGCCGTTCCGTTTTGATGCTGATTTTCGCTCTAATCTTAACGATGGAAAAGTAGCGTTAGCTTTTACTTCTACAGGATCATCGCTAATGCCAGTATACAAATACGATAGTTTAAAAGATCAGTGGCATAAGTATAGCGATACTGAAAAATCGCGTATGTCAACAAACTATAATTTGCGAATTGGTATTATGCTTGCAACTCTTGCTTTTGGTGCAAGTGAAAAAATACAGAACGTTTCTATTCGATTAGATTCAATCGGATTAGAAGAAATGGTCGCTGCTCAAGACAGCGCAATCAACACTCTACTAAGCCGTACGCTTAGAGCGCTTAATAGCATGAGTGCAGCTGCATCACCTTCAAAAGGCGAGCCGAAAGATGGTGACGTTCATGGAGATCCTGCACAATTGCAAGATTTACAACATCTTCCACTTGCGGACGTAGTAGAAGCGGCACAATCGTTAGTAGATGCTCATACAAGCGATTTTGCAAATAGCATGCTAAGCGAAAACGAAAGCTTGCAATCAGATATTAAAAACAGCAATATTGAAAACAGCAATAACGCTGAAATTATAGAAGATAAAGATAGTAGCAAAAGTAACGAAAGTAACGAAAGTAACGAAAGTAACGAAAATCTAGAAAACAACACTAACTATAACAATGCCAATAATGCGAATCCGCTAGCAGCTTTTAGCGAGCCTCCCGCAATACGCACTCTTATAACAGTTACTTTTGAGCGCGAAAACTTTGTAAAATACATTCGCACTTACGGATTACAAAATCCAATAGAAATATACGAGCAATCAAACGCAAATATGCGCATACTAAAAGACGGATCGCTCGATACAGTAGAAGCATCATTCGACCTACACGACGCGTCTTTTGCTCCGCATGGAGCTCAAGAAGAGCCAGAATTCTCAGACACAGTATTCAACCAAGACCAGGAAGAAATACTTGGAACACAGTTTGCACAAGGCTTATCAATTCAACGCGAAGATTTGCTACAACAAGCAGTAGCCGACTTCCACCACATTGCTGCACTGCAAATGCCAACAACAGCAGAAAAAGCTCGAGAAGCAATGAATATTATTGAAAATATTGGCGACCCAGAGCTTAGCGCGCAATCAAGTAACGTAACTCGAGCATTAATAGACGAAACTCCAATACCAGAGCTTTCTTTCAAAGCATCGCAAGATATACGATCCATGCGCATTAAAGCGCAAGAACAGCTTATGGAAGGCGATATTAAGCAAGCAATTGAATCATACGAGCAAAACATAGCTCAATTCGACTCAATGTTCGCAGTAGAAAACACTGTGCCACGCTACTTTAATTCATACGCGGAAAGAGTAGTATACAATCGACTATTTGCCACTCCAGACGAGCATACACTACTCATTCCAGACGGGCTGTTCTACGCACACATGGAACTAGCAGATCTGCTTTCACAACTACACCAACCAGACGCTGCAATAAAACACTTAAACACAATGGTTTCCTACGCGCCAACATACGCACTATCGCACTTAAGACTAGCTGCAGCATTATCCCAGCAAGAAGATTGGGCATCAGCAATAGCGGCATGCTTAAACGCATTAAGAGTATCTTTCGACAAAGATGACGCAGCATTCGCATACTACAGATTAGCTTACGCCGCATGGATGCAAGACAGGTTCATGCTTGCAGCCAGCGCATACCGCATGGCAGACTATTTAGCTCCAGGAAGAATAGAACCATTACAAATGGAACTAGAAGAGCTACTATCTAGAATGCGCTCGCAGTGTTATAAAGCTCCGACTAATATGGATGAAGTGCATCAATGTTTCGAGCATGAAGATATTCCTGTATGGCCAAATATTGAAGCAAATAATATTATTGGCAAAGCTGCGAAGCTTACGGTTAACGATGGAATGTTTGTGATTGCAAGAACTTTGTGTGTTGCGCATATTCGAATGTCTTCGTCTGAAGATTTGGAAGGCGCAGTACAGTCGCAATTCTTACGTTCGCTAAATGCGTGAGAATGCGTAAGGATGCGTAATAATTAGTAAGAATACGTAGAAATACGTAAGAAATACGTAAAGCTTAAGTAATACTTTAAAATGGTTTTTAAGTTAAAGGGGATTTTATGAGTGAGGCTCACAATGATACAGAGTCACAAAGTGCGCAGTGGACACTTTTTGACGATTTTGATGAGCAACCTGTAACTCATGAAAGCACGCGCGAAACTTATAAAACTGAATCGACTGAAGAGCAAAATTCTAAAATTCAGCACAATGCTAACGTGCCAAATCCTAATGAGAACGTAGATTATTGGATTGCTCAACTTCAACCCACAGACGCGGACGCATTAGCTTTAGGAAATCTTAATCTTAAATTATTAACAACTGAGCAAGCAGCGCATTTGTGGGCAAAACTTGCAGCTTGGGCGCAATCTGATCAAATTGCCTACTATGTTGAGGACGCTCCAACAAGCTCTGATGCCGCTTATGACGCTCGCATGCGCGCACTAAGCGAGTTAGAAGCAGCATTCCCAACACTTGATACGCCTCAATCTCCAACGCACCGCGTAGGCGGAACTTTTTCTAACGATTTTACTTCCGTAAAACATCCTTCGCGCATGATGAGTTTGGATGACGTGTTTTCGCTTGATGAATTACACGACTGGTACGACAGCGTTTTGCGCGATCTTAAATGGCCTGAATCTAAACCGCTTCCTATGACGTGCGAAGTAAAAATCGACGGTTTAGCGCTAAATCTTATTTATAGAAACGGCACTCTTGAGCAAGGTCTTACTAGAGGCGACGGCGTAACCGGAGAAGATATTTCACTTAATGTTCGAACTATTGAAGAAATACCATCGCAACTTCACGCGGAAAATCCTGAAGATATTCCTGAATTTGTAGAAATTCGCGGCGAAGTTTTTATGAAATGGTCCGATTTTCGTAAGCTTAACGACGAGCAGGAAGATGCTGGAAAGTCTGCTTTTGCAAATCCTAGAAACGCAGCTGCTGGTTCGCTTCGTCAAAAAGATCCTCGTGTTACAGCAACACGTCGTTTAAGCTTTTTTGCGCACGGTTTAGGCGAACTTCGTTGGAAGGAAAATACAGCGCGCGCTAATAGCGAAACTAGTTTTAACCAATCTGACGCGTACAAGCTTTACCAACAGTGGGGTGTGCCAATTTCTCCATACACGCGTAAAGTCACTAATTTTGCTGAAATTCAAGACATGATTGACTATTACGGCGAGCATAGGGCAAATATTTTGCACGCATTAGACGGTATTGTTGTAAAGGTTGACGACAGAGCGCTGCAAAAACAGCTTGGTTCAACTTCTCGCGCACCTCGATGGGCTATTGCGTATAAGTATCCTCCTGAAGAAGTAAACACAGTTTTGAAGGATATTATTGTTCAAGTTGGTAGAACAGGAAGAGTAACTCCTGTGGCAGTTCTTGAGCCGGTAACTGTAGCAGGATCGACTATTTCTCGCACAACGCTACATAATTCTTACGAAGTTGAGCATAAGGGTGTGCTTATTGGAGACACTGTTGTAGTGCGCAAAGCTGGGGATGTTATTCCAGAATTAGTTGGTCCTGTGCTTAAAGCTAGGGAAGGTAGGGAAGACGAGCTTAAAAAGTTTGTTATGCCGGAATATTGCCCATCTTGTGGAACTAAGTTAGCTCCGGCAAAAGAAGGGGATAAAGATATTCGATGCCCGAATGTTGAAAATTGCCCTGCACAGCTCACCGAGCGCATAATTCACTTGGCTTCGAGGCAGGCTTTCGATATTGAAAATTTGGGAGATAACGCTGCTTTAGCTCTTACAAACCCTGAAGATTCTAGGCCGAATACTGCTGAAGTTTATTGCCCAAACATGGACAAAATTGTAATTAAGCGAGGCTCAACTCAGCAACCATATGTGCCAGAAGAGGGCTTAACATTGCCAAAACCGCAATCTGCAGTTCTTAAAAGTGAAGCTGGATTATTTAGCATTACTGCAGATGAGTTAAGAAACGTTATGGTTTGGAAGGAGATTCCTCTTGTTGAGGAATGGCAAGAAGCTGGGAAAGACGGAAAATTTAAAAAGCACACTCGCAAAATAGGTGGATCGGGTCTTTGGCATCAAGTAAGAGCTTTTTGGACTCGCACAATAGAAGCTAAATTTGCTGAATCTTCAAACGAAAATAGCGAATGGGATCCTCAATATCCTAAATTCCAAGTTCCTAAAGATGCAAAAGTAGCTTTTTGGAAAGATAAGCGAGCTGGTAGTAATTCTAAAGAAATAATTAGCGTACCTTGGTACACAAGACCGGCTGAAACTACGCGTAGCATGCTTGAAGAAATAGCCCAAAAAGGCAAGAATGCGTCATTGTGGCGAGTCTTAGTTGCTCTTTCTATTCGCAGACTAGGCCCTCCAACAGCGCGTCTTATAGCAGCAAAATTAGGCTCTTTAGAAAATATTGCGAACGCGTCGGTGGAAGAGCTTACTCAAATTGATGGCGTTGGCCCAGAAATTGCTCAAGCTGTTTACGACTGGTTTAAGCAAGCTAAAGATAGCAACAATTGGCGAGCTGAAGTGCTAGAAGCATGGAAAGAAGCCGGAGTAGTTGGCAAAGTTGAAAATAATGAGCTTCCGCAAACTCTACAAGGCAAAACAGTTGTTGTAACGGGATCATTACAAGGATTTAGTCGAGATGAAGCTAAGGAGGCAATAACATCTCGAGGAGGTAAAGCTTCTGGATCCGTAAGTAAGAATACTTATTGCGTAATTCTTGGAGAAAATGCAGGTTCTAAAGCAACTAAAGCGCAAGAACTCGGTATTACTATGCTTAACGAGCGTCAATTCGTTATTCTTTTGGAAACTGGTAGCGTAGAAAAAGCACTACAATTTGAAAAAGAATCTGAGCTTGATATTGACGACGTAACTAACGACGATACCAGCAGCGTAACTAACGACGATAATAACAACACAACCAACAACGAAACGGAATCATAACGCATGATCACAAGCGAACTCGAAACACAAGTTTACGATTTGCTGGGTAGCGTTATTGATCCAGAATTAGGACGCTCAGTTACCGAATTAAATATGGTAACCGGCGTGCATGTTAAAGAAGCTGAAACTTTAAGCGAAAAGCCAGCTTATGATGTAGAAATTAATCTTGAGCTGACTGTGCCAAATTGCCCGTTGGCGGAAATTATTACAGGACGCGTTCAAGAAGCTGTATCTAAATATCCTCAAGCAACGCTTATTCCTCATGTTACTGCTACAGCTATGAGCAAAAGTAAGCTAGAAAAACTAGTAGCAGATTTAAAAGCAGAGCGTAAAGAGAATCCTTTTAACAAAGCTGGAACACGCACGCGAATTTTTGCTATTGCGTCAGGAAAAGGAGGCGTTGGGAAATCTTCTATAACAGCTAATTTAGCTGCAACTTTTGCAGCTTTAGGATACGATACTGCAGCTATTGATGCGGACGTATACGGTTTTTCTTTGCCGCGCATGTTTGGCGTAAAATCTCAACCGACTAATCTTAACGGAATGCTTATGCCGGTTGTGTCTTGGGGAGTAAAGCTTATTTCTATTGGCATGTTTGCTGGAACCGACCGCGCAATTTTGTGGAGAGGGCCGCGCTTACAGCGCTCTTTAGAACAGTTTCTTTCAGACGTTTGGTGGGGAAATCCCGACGTTTTGCTTCTTGATTTAGCTCCAGGCACGGGGGATATGGCTTTAGCTGTTGCGCAATCTTTGCCTAATGTTGAGCTTGTTGTTGTTACAACACCTCAACCTAGCGCATCGGACGTAGCTGTTAGGGCAGGACTTATGGCTTTACAAATCCCAGTAAAAGTGCGCGGAGTTGTTGAAAATATGAGCTGGTTTGAAAATAATGGCGAGCGCTTAGAAATATTCGGTTCCGGAGGTGGAAAGCGAGTAAGTGAGCAACTTTGTAAAGCTCTTAACACAAACGTGCCTCTTTTAACTCAGATAAAATTGGATCCAACTATTCGAGAAATTGGCGAATCTGGGCGTCCTGCAGTACTAGACGAAGAAGGAAAGTTAGCCGACTCTCAATTAGCTAATACTTTCGTTAAGCTTGCTAAATCTTTAATGGAAAATTATTAGTAAAAGTAAATCAAAAATAAATAAAAATTAATCAGAAGTAAATCAAAATAAATACTTGCAAAATAAATGTGGGGCTACTTGATTTAAAAGTAACCCCACATATTTATCACGTATTTAAGCTAGCTAGAAAAACTAGTTACTTAACAGCGTTCAACCACTGCTCTTTAGTAGCTTTTTCAGCTTCTAACTTAGCTTTGCGCTTCTTATCAGTTTCCTTTGCAATAGCAGCGTTAAGCTCTTCAAGCTGAGCTTCCAATTGCAAAGCAAAGCTGGACTTACGAGCGTTAGCTTCAGGATCAGCATCCCTCCAAGCAGCTTCCTCAACAGCCTTAATCTTCTTATCAACGTCGTTTAAGCGAGACTCAATACGACGCATGTCTTCACGAGGAACGAAACCAATAGCATCCCATTCTTCCTGAATTTGAGACAATGCTTTGCGAGCGCTCTTAGCTGCTTCTTCATTTTCTACAGGCAACAATGCTTCTGCTTTTACAAGCAAAGCTTCCTTCTTTGCAAGATTCTCATGCTCTCCAGCATTCAACTTCTCGCGGTCAGCCTGACGAGCATGGTAGAAAGCATCAGCGGCTTCACGGAACTTTGTCCACAAAGCGTCATCATGCTGACGGCCAGCATTTCCAGCCTTCTTCCAACGATCCATCAAAGCGTTGAACTTCATTGAAGTTTCACGCCAATCCTTGGAATCCTTCAAGCTTTCAGCTTCAGCAATAATAGCTTCCTTAAGTTGCTTAGCATTATTGCGCACATGCTCACGTTCCTTAACCCAAGAGTTACGAGCTTGGGAGAATGCGGAACGAGCTTTGGAGAAACGCTGCCATAATGCGTCAGCATCGGCTTTGTTCAAGTGAATAGTGGTGCGCTGATGTTCTTGCCACTCGTCAAAAAGCGCACGCAATTTATCGTTCAGCTCACGCCAATTAGTAGATTCGTTCATTTGTGCAACTAAAGCTTCAGCACGTTCTACTATGTTTGCACGCTCTTTCAAAGCTTTTTCAAGAGCTTCTTTTCGAGATTTTGCGATTGCTTCCTTTTTTTCATCGCCTTTTGCCTTCAGCTCGGCGTGTCGAGCACGCAAAGCCGCAAGATCACCAACGGCTGCAGGATTCTCTAACTCATCCTTCAAAGCGTTAAGCGTTTCGTCAATTTCTTTCGACTTTACGTTTGAAGATTCCAAACGCTTAGCAAACAAATCGAGCTTAATCTTCAAATCAAGATAGCGGTGAATGTAGAAAGTCAAAGCCTCCTCAGGAGTGCCAGTGGAATACTGACCGACCTCACGTTCAACACCATTTTCACTAACGTAAACGGTGCCATTTTCATCAACTCGGCCAAAGCTTTTCGCGGCTTTAATGTCTTCCTCACTATAGGAAATAGTTGGTGCCGCAGCAACAACACGAGCTTTATGCGCGAAGCTAGCTGGCGATGGCGCGTGTGGCTTTGGGGTAGTAGTGGATTGAGTATTTTCTTCAGGTTTAGTCTGTTCGGTCACGGTCGACTCCTTACAGCAGATGCACGGTAACAGTGTTACGAATAAGTATGACGGTAAGCCATGATTTTTCCGCAACACCACCTATTATAGTGGACATGGTACAAGGCTCATCAATCTCAGGTTTCCCTGAATGGCTTCCTGGCGAACGCGCTGTAGAACAGCAAGTAATTGACACGCTACGAGAAGTCTTTGAACTCAACGGTTTTATTGGCATTGAAACGCGTGCCGTAGAGCAGGGTTCAAGTTTGTTGAAAAAAGGCGAAACTAGCAAAGAAATTTATTTATTATCGCGTTTGCAAGAAGTTGGACACGAATCTGACACTCCAGTTGAAGATCGAATCGGTTTACATTTTGATTTAACTGTTCCGTTAAGCCGTTACGTAGTTGAGCATACTGGAGATTTAGCATTCCCATTCAAGCGTTGGCAAATGCAAAAAGTTTGGCGAGGAGAGCGTCCGCAAGAAGGACGATTCCGTGAATTTGTTCAAGCAGACATTGATGTTGTTGGAAATGGTGAACTTCCATCTCACTACGAAGTTGAGTTACCGCTTGTAATGGTTGAAGCTCTTGAACGTTTACGCAAGTTTGGTCTTCCTAAAGCAACGGTACACGCTAATAATCGTAAGCTTTCTGAAGGCTTCTACCGTGGTGTTGGCTTAACCGATATTGAAGGCGTACTTCGAGAAATTGATAAGCTTGATAAAATCGGCGCCGAAGAAGTAGCTAAGCTTTTGGTAAAAGAGTGCGGTGCTACGGATTCTCAAGCTGCAGCATGCTTGGAATTAGCAGAGCTTACTGCTGGAACAGGCGAAGAGTTGAAGTCTCGTTTTGACGAATTATGCGATAAGCACAATATTTCCCGAAGCGAGGATAACGAATCGTATGCTTTAGCTTCTCAAGGTGTTGAAACACTTGCGATGATTGTTGACGAAGCAGCACGTATTCGTCCGGGTGCCGTGGTTGCTGATTTGAAGATTGCTCGTGGACTTGATTACTACACTGGTTCAGTTTACGAAACTTTCCTTGATAATGCAGCGTCATTAGGCTCTATCTGTTCTGGAGGACGCTACGATAATCTTGTTTCGCAAGGTAAGAAGAAGTATCCAGGCGTAGGTTTGTCTATTGGCATGTCTCGCTTACTTTCTTATATGCTTCACACTGCAGGTGCTACAGTTTCTAGAGTTTCTCCTGCTGCAGTAATGGTTGCAGTATGGAATGAAGAAGATCGTCCTGCATGCAATGAGATTGCTAGAAAGCTTCGCGAACGCGGTATTTCAGCTGATGTTGCGCCAACTGCAGCGAAACTTGGTAAGCAAATCAAGTATGCGGATAAGCTTGGTATTCCTTACGTATGGTTCCCGGCTGACAGCACTGAATCTGAGTCTTCTCACGATGAAGTCAAAAATATTATTACAGGCGAGCAGGAATCCGCCGATGCCACGTCTTGGCAACCGGATACTGTTTATGCCCGGCAGACAGTTTCTTGCGCTAAATAATATTCTTGCAAATTTGCTTGAATTTTAAGCGCAAAATAGTGTCAATAGAAACAAATGAATATATCAAAATTAGATTGTAGAGGAAGTGGACTTATGAGCCAGACGGCGTATCGCACACATCATGCCGTTGAAGTGACTGAAGAATTGGTCGGGCAAAAAGTAACCATCGCTGGTTGGGTTGATCGTCGCCGTGATCACGGTGGCGTTGCCTTCGTTGATGTTCGTGATAACACAGGCTTAGTGCAAGTTGTTATTTACGATGAAGAAACTGCGCGTCCATTGCGTAGCGAATTCGTTGTGCAAGTAACTGGTGAAGTTCGTTTGCGACCAGATGGTAACGAGAATGACCATTTGGCCACTGGCAAGATTGAGATTGTTGCAGAAACTGTTAATATTCTTGCAAAGTCTGACGCTTTGCCATTCCAAGTTTCTACAGCTTTGGAAAACGAGTCTGAAAACAAGCTTCCTAGCGAAGACGTGCGTTTGAAGTACCGTTATCTTGATTTGCGCCGCCCATCGATGCAGCGTAATTTGAAGTTGCGTTCCGATATGGCTAAGGCTGCTCGTCACGCTTTGGAAGATATGAACTTCACTGAGGTTGAAACTCCAACCTTTATTAAGTCCACTCCAGAAGGCGCTCGAGATTTCGTAGTTCCAGCTCGTTTGGTTCCAGGCTCTTGGTATGCACTTCCACAGTCTCCACAGCTTTTGAAGCAGCTTCTTATGGTATCCGGCGTTGAACGCTACTATCAGCTTGCTCGTTGCTACCGTGATGAAGACTTCCGTGCGGATCGTCAACCTGAGTTTACTCAGCTTGATATGGAAATGAGCTTTGCAAGCCAGGAAGATGTTATGGCTATGGCAGAGCGCGTTATTGCCGCTATTTGGAAAGAAGCTGGTCACGAAATCACTCTTCCATTGCCTCGTATTACTTGGCAGGAAGCAATGGATAAGTATGGTTCCGATAAGCCAGATTTGCGTTTTGGAAATCCTCTTATTGAGTTGACTGACTTCTTTAAGAACACTCCATTCCGCGTATTCCAAGCTTCTTACGTTGGTGCTGTGCTCTTTAAGGGTGGCGCCGAAACTCCTCGTCGCCAGTTTGATGCTTGGCAGGATTGGGCTAAGCAGCGTGGCGCTAAGGGCTTAGCTTACGTAGTCTTCGGTGAAGATGGCGAGCTTAAAGGCCCTGTTGCTAAGAATCTTAGCGAAGAAGAGCGTGCAGGACTTAAGGAAGCTGTTGGAGCAGAAGACGGCGACGCAGTGTTCTTCGCAGCAGGCAGCCGCGAATCTTCTCAGCTTTTGCTTGGCGCAGTTCGTGTTGAATTGGCAAGCCGCGAAGGTTTGCTTCATCCTGACGAGTTTGCTTTTACTTGGGTTGTTGACTTCCCACTGTTTAAGCGCACTGACGATCCAGATGATGACGATGTTGCAGTCGGCCACTCAAAGTGGACTTCTATGCATCATCCATTTACAATGCCATCTGCTGATTGGATTGATAAGTTCGATAAAGATCCTGAGCATGCAATGAGCGATTCTTACGATATTGTTTGCAACGGTAACGAAATGGGCGGCGGATCCGTTCGTATTCACCGCGACGATATTCAAGACCGCGTTCTTAACGTTCTTGGAATCGACAAGGCTGAAGCTGACGAAAAGTTCGGCTTCTTGCTTGAAGCTTTCAAGTACGGTGCTCCACCTCACGCTGGTATTGCTTTGGGTTGGGATCGTACTGCTGCAATTTTGGCAGGTGCAACCTCAATCCGCGACGTCATTGCCTTCCCGAAGGCTGGCGGCGGCCGCGATCCTCTAACTGGCGCTCCAGCTCCAATTTCGGACGAACAGCGCGCAGAAACTGGTGTCGACTACGATCCAGAAGAAGACGAGTAAAATCTACTTGTAAAATTTAATTGTTACGAAGCCGTTGATTGTTGGTTTAATAATCGCAGTCAACGGCTTTATTTGTAACGTAAGAGTTACAAAACGTAACGATAGTGATAAATAACCGTAACACAGCTTAGCTAGACTTCTTGTTATGGATAAGCAAGTATCAAAGTCAAATCCAAACGCCGAGGATATGACTATTAGCACTGCTAAAGTGCAACAAGCGGCAAATCCCCTCGTTGAATTAAGCCATGTTGAAAAGCATTTTGGCAAACTTCACGTTCTTAAAGATATTAATCTTACTGTCAATAAAGGCGAGGTTCTCGTAATTATTGGCCCATCCGGTTCTGGTAAATCAACCATGTGCCGCACAGTCAACCGTCTCGAAACAATCGACTCTGGCGATATTCGCATAGATGGTAACCCACTTCCTCAAGAAGGCAAAGAGCTTGCAGCTTTGCGTGCAGAAGTTGGAATGGTATTCCAGTCCTTCAATCTTTTTGCAAACAAGACGATTCTTGAAAACGTAACTCTTGCGCCAATGAAAGTCCGTCATATGGATCAGCAAAGCGCAGAAACACTCGCAATGGAACTGCTTACTCGAGTAGGCGTTGATAATCAAGCAAATAAAATGCCTTCTCAGCTTTCAGGCGGCCAGCAGCAGCGTGTTGCAATTGCTCGCGCTCTTGCAATGCAACCAAAAGTCATGCTTTTTGACGAACCAACTTCTGCACTTGATCCAGAAATGGTCAACGAAGTTCTTGACGTAATGGTCGAGCTTGCAAAAGAAGGAATGACGATGATTTGCGTTACGCACGAAATGGGCTTTGCCCGTAAGGCAGCAGATCGTATTGTGTTCATGGCAGACGGCCAAATCCTCGAGCAAGGTACTCCAGAAGAATTCTTCGAGCATCCAAAAACTGATCGAGCAAAAGATTTCCTTTCCAAGATCCTTACGCACTAATAGCGATTTTCATTTTTTAGCTATTACTGCTGAAACTATGAAAAACAGTTCTTATGAAGGGAAAAGATATGAAAATATTACATAATCGCATTTTTCGTGCGATATTAGCAATACTTTGTACAGTTTGCTGCGTTATGCCTCTTACAGCATGCGACCGCAGCGACGGTAAAAAAGTAATACGAATTGGCATTAAGTTTGATCAGCCTGGCTTAGGCTTCAAAAAAGCCGGAACTTACGTAGGTTTCGACGTTGACGTTGCTAAATATGTTGCCAAAAAGCTTGGTTATTCAGAAGATCAAATCGTATGGAAAGAATCACCATCTAAGCAGCGAGAAACAATGCTTCAAAATGGCGATGTCGATATTATTGTAGCAACATATTCTATTACGGACGCTCGCAAGAATATCGTATCTTTTGCAGGTCCATATTTTGTTGCTGGCCAAGATTTATTAGTTCGTAAAGGTGAGCATAATGTAAACGGTCCAAACGATTTGGATGGAAAGCGTTTATGCTCAGTTTCCGGTTCAACATCTGCAATAGTTATTAAAGAGAAGTTCTCTTCAAAAGTGCAACTTATGCAACAGCCAGGTTATGCTGAGTGCGCAACTGCACTATTCTCAGGCATTGTGGATGCTGTTACTACAGACGATATTATTCTCGCAGGCTTAGCAACCGCTTCAAGAGGACGCTTAAAGCTTGTTAGCAAACCATTTACCGCAGAATATTACGGAATTGGTATCAAAAAAGGCAACACTCGCTTGGCAAAACGAATCAACGCAGCATTAAAAGACATGATGCGTAACGGTTCGTGGAAGAGAGCACTGGACGATAATTTGCGCGGAACTGGTTTTAAGCCAAACGCAAAGTATAATCCGCCAATTCCTCAAGAGGGGGAGAACTAACATGCAAGATTTCGTGCAGCTTTTTAGTGAATACAATATTCCAGGAGCTTTCTTGGTTAATATTGAAATCACATTGTGGAGTGTACTGTTTTCCACAATTATTGGCGTAATACTTGTTACTATGCGCATTTGCCCAGTTGCATCCTTACGCATGGTGGCAACCGCTTACGTTGAGCTGTTTAAAAACATGCCGCTTACAATAATTATGGTTTTCACGGTTTTAGGCGTGTACGCTCAGCTTAAACTCGGATTCTCATCAATTTTTGAAGTGAATTTCTTCTGGCTTGCAATCGCTGGCTTGTCTTTGTACACGGCAGCATTTGTGTGCGAATCATTAAGATCCGGCCTTAATACTGTTCCTGTTGGCCAAGCGGAAGCTTGCCGAGCTCTTGGATTAAATTTCTTCCAGTCAGCAACTCAAGTTATTTTGCCACAAACTTTCTGCGGTTCTGTAGCACCATTGGGCAACACTTTTATTGCATTGCTTAAGAATTCTACAGTTGCAGCAGCAGCGTCAGTTGCCACAGAAACTTCAACAATGATGAGCGAAATGATTGAGAAGCATGCGGATTTGATTGTTCCAATCTTCTTAATATTCGCTTTGGGATACATCATTCTCATTATTCCTATTGGCATTTTGACAACATACTTGTCTAACAAGCTTGCTGTAAGAAGGTGATAGCGATGGCTAAAAAACGTGAACAATCATTATTATTTGATGCTCCAGGTCCAAAAGCACTTAGGAAGATTCGCATTGCAAATATTATTGCAGGATTCCTTTTTGCAGTTGTAGTTGTTGCTATTTTGATGCGTTTAAGCAATCCTCCTGAGGGCGAAAACCAGCTTTCTTGGGTGTTGTGGAATCCAGCATTAGAGTCTGAAGCTTGGATTGATTTTTACTTACCAGGCTTATGGATGACTTTAAAAGCGTCTTTGCTTGCAGTAGTCGGCTCTATTGTTTTTGGCTTATTATTCGGCTTATTGCGTTTGCTTCCGAATTTCCTTATTCGCGGCGTTTCTGCAATAATCGTTGAATTCTGCCGAGCTGTACCAGTATTAATGCTTATGATTTTCTTGTGGAGAGCTTTTGCACTTTCCGGTATGAAAGATGCATCCTACTGGGCTGTAGTTTTGGCTTTGATTATGTACAACGGTTCCGTTGTAGCAGAATTAGTGCGATCCGGCGTTGGTAATCTTCCAAACGGTCAGCGTGAAGCTTCGTTAGCATTAGGTTTAAACGAGTACCAGTCTCTTACGCAAATCGAAATGCCGCAGGCTATTATTGCTATGATGCCTGCAGCTGTAACTCAGCTTGTGGTTGTTTTGAAGGATACTGCTCTTGGTTCGATTATTATGTACACTGATTTGCTTCAGGAATCTCGTCGACTTGGATCAATGTACTTTAATATTTTGCAAACCTTAAGCGTTGCAGCAGTTATTTACTTCTTGATTTGCCTTGCTTTGTCGTGGTTTGCAGAATGGCTACCTTCTCATTTGCAGAATCGTACTGCAGCACCAACAGAAGCAGACCCTGTTGCACCAATCGCAATTATGGATCCTTCTAACGTGAACCAGATGGCAGTGGCAGACGAAGTTAAAGAGCTACCTTATGGTGGTACTCCTCGAAAGTATCACGTTCACCACCGTGGTACTAACGCTTCTATTCACCATTGGCGTCACACGAAATACTTGCAAGGCTATGATGAGCATCATCTAAAAACAGGCGATGAGCCAGAAGAAGATGATGAAGATTATTCAAAAGATAAGCAAAGTAAGTAAGTAATAAATAAATAAATTACTAAGCGTAGTCAATAGCTTTGTTATTGGCTACGCTTTTATTTTTTAAATGCTTCTATTTTTGTGCGCTTTTATTTTCTATTTAATTGCTACTAAATTACTTAAACTTTGATAAAAATGTGAAAATAACTTCAAATATCCGTAAAAAACGAAGCAATGTTTGCGCATAGCAACACAAATCGCTAAACTATTAGGGTCACATGCATACGAGGAGGCTTTTACATGGATGACGCGTTTGAGTTGTCCGCTGCAAAGATGCGCGAACACAATATGAGCGATACTGCTATAGAACAATTTGCTCACTTGTACGATGTGTGGCGCAACGATCAGTCAAGTGAATTTATTCGCGAAAGCACAGTAGAACCAATCAAAACTGTTCCTAATTTTCATGAGATTTATGAAACTATTGATCACGATAAAGCAGTAAACGCATTCGCAAAAACAGCGTTTATTAAACTGAATGGCGGCTTGGGAACTTCTATGGGATTGTCTTGCGCAAAATCTCTTCTTCCTGTTCGCAGGCACAAAGCGCGTCAAATGCGCTTTATTGATATTATTATCGGTCAGGTTCTTACAGCACGTCAGCGTTTAGGAGTTGAGCTTCCACTGATTTTTATGAACTCTTTCCGCACTTCTCACGATACTTTGCAAGTTCTAAAACGGAATCGT
>NQOH01000003.1:103900-106123 GCA_003585735.1 Gardnerella kenyensis | reverse complement strand
AAACAGGAGAGCCGGTTTCTTACGAAAAAGATCATTGCCTTGAATGGTGTCCTCTTGGACATGGTGATATTTTTTCAACTCTGTGGGAATCTAAATTATTACAAACTTTAAAAGAGCACGGTATTGAGTATTTGTTTATCTCAAATTCCGACAACTTAGGCGCAAGACCTTCAAGAACACTTGCACAGCATTTTGAAAATACCGGCGCTCCAATCATGATTGAAGTTGCAAAACGCACTCAAGCAGACCGAAAAGGTGGGCATATTGTTCGAGATGCTCAAACTGGAAGATTAATGCTTCGCGAAATGACACAGGTTCATCCGGAAGATTGCAGAAGTGCGCAAAGTATTAAAAAGCATCCATATTTTAATACAAACAATATTTGGGTTCGAGTTGACGCTTTACAAAAAAAGTTGGAAGAATACAACGGAATACTACCTCTTCCTGTTATTTGTAATAGAAAAACTGTTGACCCAACAGATGAAACTAGTACTCCAGTAGTGCAATTAGAAACTGCTATGGGTGCAGTAGCTTCACTTTTTGATGACGCAATTTGCGTAGAAGTCGATCGCATGCGATTCTTACCAGTAAAAACAACTAACGATTTGTTTATTATGCGTTCGGATCGATTCCATCTTACTGATTCGTACGAGATGGAAGATGGAAATTATATTTTCCCAGATATTGATTTAGATCCACGCTACTACAAAAATATTAATGATTTTAACGAAAGATTCCCTTATTCTGTTCCTGCACTTGCTGCAGCTAAATCAGTAACAATTCGCGGAGACTGGACTTTCGGTAACCAAGTTTCTATGTTTTCTGATGCAGTACTAGAAGATAGAGGGGAGCCGAGTTATGTTCCAAATGGAGAATTTGTAGGACCTCAAGGAATTGAGCCAGATTCTTGGGTTTAAAGCAAATTTTCGTTGGATTACGATTCTTATAAATACTTAGAAATAAATATTTATAGAAAAAAATTTATATGGCGTGTCGCGGAAAAATGGCGTATTTTCAACGTTGTTTGTATTCGTGTGAATAAAAAATATATAATTATTATAAGTTTTTTGAAAAAATGTCCACACGTACCGCAAAACACCATTAAAATAGAAAAGGCACTTGTGATATTGCACTTCAAGTAGGCATGTAAATACAGCAATTACTTGTATGAAGTATCGCATAAATAAACAGAACTAGTAACGATACGTGAGGACTAATGGTAGAAGGAAGCAACGGAAGGCGACGTTTTTCCGACAAATGGGGCAAACACGAGCTTGATGTATTAGCTGTGTTGTCTTCCGCATTCCCGCAATGGTTGACTTCGCGGCAAATTGCACAGCGCGTAAAAGCATACGCAGATTCATACGGTGAACTTGCAGATCAGGCTGCAAAAGCAGCATTTGCTAAGCAGTTCCAGCGCGATCGCGCAAAGCTTGCAGCAATGGGCATTGCTATTGAATCTAGGCAGCCTGAATATTCTTCAAAATCTGAAGGACAAGATTTTGCGTCTTACCGTTTGCAATTAGGCGATGAGCCTCGCGTACGTATGCGATTCGACCAGTCTGAATTGCCGGTTCTAGCTACTGCTAATTATCTTGCGCGATCGATGTCTATTTCTTCTCTTGAATTAAATCAGCACGATCAACAACGCACTTCTCGCACAGCGCCTCGAGTTCCTCAAACTCCTATTCCTGGCTTAGGTTTGGACTCTATTGCTCCAGGCTTAGGAACTCAAATGCTTCCAGATTCATTAGTGAAAGTTATTGACTCTCGACGTTTTGCAGCAACTGTTGATGTTGACGGAGAACATTTGAATGTTGCTTATACAGATGCAGACGATTTAGCAATGTTCGTGCTCGAGCATCCTGGTTCAAGCGTTGTAAGTCCACAAGAAGCAGTTGACGCTTTCCACCGTCGTTTGCACGCAGCAGTTGAATTTGCAGCATGCGACGAAAATGAGCATTTTAATAACGAAGAAAATATCGAAGATCTTTTGCAAAACACTGAAGAACAAAGCGAAGAAGCTGATAAAGCTCACGCAAAGAAAGGTTCTTCATTCCAAACTGGTAGTGAAGTAGATCGTCGCTTGAGATTAATGCTGTTCTTGTCGGCTCATCTTGGTGAAGAATTCCCATTAAACGAACTCGCTGAACGTTTTATTGGAAAGCCAAAGAATGAAGACGAGCTCCGTCGTTTTGTGACGATTCTCCACAAAGATATTAA
>NQOH01000003.1:103071-103205 GCA_003585735.1 Gardnerella kenyensis | reverse complement strand
TACTCTTACTACTGTTTCCGACGATGGAGAAATGGCAGGAAGTCAGTTCTTCGATATTGATTGGACTCTACTAGAAAACGAAGGTATTGTATCTGCCACAAATTCCTTAGGATTGGAACGTCTTGCTGGTATTT
>NQOH01000003.1:76893-102375 GCA_003585735.1 Gardnerella kenyensis | reverse complement strand
CGCAACAGTATTTGAGCATGCTTACAGCGTCAGCTAATTATTTAGCTCACTCTTTGCTTTTGCCTGTTGAACAGCGCGAGCAAGCTGAATCCTTGTATAAGCGCTTACGTCGTCACGTTCTTCCAGGACAAACTCCATGGCTTAGCTTAACCGGGTACGAGATTGAGCCTCGAAACTGCTCTATAGTTCGTAGCGCAATTAATTCTCAATCTCTGCTTGATATGGAATACACGGACGGAGCTGGACGAATTCGCCGCAAGATTGTTGCTCCTTCAAAAATTTATGTTGATGAAGGCGTGTATTACGTTGCCGTTTGGACAGACGTTGAGAAGCAAACTCCGCAAGACAAGCGCGATTTAGTTGCCAAAGATGCAACTATTAATAAAGCAAATGGTTTGCCGCGAATTTGGCAGGTTCTACGCGTTGCTCGTATTGAGCGAGCAGAAGTTGTAGAGCCTACTTCGCAACTTGAAATTCCAGACGTTCCAGTAAGCGAACTTCGTAAATGGAGTTTCGATAATGGCACAGAAACTTGCTTCATTACTGACGAAACTGAGTTGAATTTCTTGAAGAATCTTTCTGGCGCTACTATGGAACCTTATGGAAGCGGAGTGAAAGTTCATCTTACTGTTTCGTCCGACTCTTGGTTTGTTGCTTTCTGCATTGCACACGCACGTCATATTACAGCTGTTGCTCCAGAAACATTACGTAGTATGATTGTTGCTCGCGCTCAGCGTGAATTAAGCGTTAATCACGCTGATAGCACTAACACGGAGGAATAGTATGCCTTGGTGGATTTGGCTAGTCATTACAGTGTTTATGCTGTGCATGATTGCCGCTGGAGTAGCGGTAGTTGTTTTAAGCGCAATAAGACTAGCCAAAACTTGCTTTAGCTTTGCAGATGTTGCAACTTCTAAGTTTGAAGCTTTGAACGATTCTAATAAAAGCGATAGCGAGCCTAAAGATCCTCTTTTTACTTTGCCTATTAAAGTTGCATCAGAACGTTACGAATATACGCGTACTAAAGTTGTTGAACGCCATCAAAAAATTCGCGAGAATCATATGAAAATTTGGCAACATTGGGATGAAAAATCCCTTCGAGAAGAAGATATTAAACTATAAAGCTCATAAAACATTTTGAACAATAAAGATAGCGTGGGGCATATTTTGCATAATTCACAAACAGATAACTGCAAAAACGGTGACGTTGAGATGTCTCCTGCGCAACGTTTTGCTGCTTTTCGTGAAGTTATTAAACATGAACGTTCAATGGCCGCAGATTTTGAACGTTCCTTACCTTTTGATTTAGACGATTTTCAGCATGAAGCAATTGAAGCTTTAGAATCTGGAAGTAACGTTTTAGTTGCAGCTCCAACTGGTGCTGGAAAAACTGTTGTTGCTGATTTTGCTGTGTTTCTTGCGCAAAAACGTAACGTAAAAGCTTTTTATACTACACCAATTAAAGCGTTAAGTAATCAAAAATATCACGATTTTTGCGAACTGTATGGCGCGGATCGAGTAGGCTTATTAACGGGGGATACTTCTGTAAATCCCGAAGCGGATATTGTAGTAATGACTACTGAAGTTTTGAGAAATATGCTATATGAGCATTCGATTACTTTGCAATCTCTTGGCTTCGTTATTTTAGACGAAATTCATTATTTGGCAGATAAATTCCGTGGGGCCGTGTGGGAAGAAGTTATTATTCATCTTCCAGAATCAGTAAAAATTATCGGATTGTCAGCAACTGTGTCGAATGTTGAAGATTTTTCCTCCTGGCTTGAATCTGTGCGCGGAAAAACTCATTTGGTTGTTGACGAGCATAGGCCTGTGCCGCTTGAAAGACATGTTGTTATTCAAGAAGATTCTGAAACAGAGCCTGAATTATTAGATTTGTATGATCACGACTCAAAAGGAAATATTACTCAACGCGTCAACCCAACTTTAACTAGAAAACTTAACGATTGGGAGCATAGAGCGCGTCGTCGTAAAGAATCGTACAGCGATAGTAAATACCGCTATAGAAAAGGTAAAAAACACGTTGTTAAAAGGGGAGTGGCTGAAGCAGATAAATCTGCTCGCCGCCACACTCCTAAACGTTGGGCTGTTATTGACGAATTAGATTACTTGAGGATGCTTCCTGGAATCTACTTCATATTTTCTCGTTCAGGCTGCGATCAAGCTGTTCAACAATGTTTGAATGCTGGTTTAACACTTACGTCTGACGATGAGATGTACGAGATTCGTAAAATTGTTGACAGCATGGTTGCAAATCAGCTTTCTAAAGAAGATTTGCACGCTTTAAGCTTTGAACGCTTCCGTTTTGCGCTTGAGCAAGGATTTGCAGCTCACCATGCTGGAATGATTGCGCTGTTTAGGCATATTGTTGAAACACTGTTCGAGCGTGGACTTATTAAAGTTGTTTTCGCTACTGAAACGCTAGCTTTGGGCTTAAATATGCCTGCAAGAAGCGTTGTTGTAGAAAAGCTAGTAAAGTTTGATGGCACAGGACACGTGCCGCTTACGCCAGGCGAATTTACGCAGCTTACAGGGCGTGCTGGAAGGCGCGGAATTGATGATATTGGCCACGCTGTGCTTGTAGACCACGCTGATTTTGTGCCTCAACAAGCTGCAGCACTTTCTAGTAAGCGCGTGTATCCGTTGCATTCTAGCTTCGTGCCAACGTTTAATATGGCTGTTAATTTGCTTAACTCAAGCGATGTTGATACTGCTCGAACAACTTTGGATCGCTCTTTTGCACAGTGGGAAGCAAATTCTTCAGCGCAACGTTTGCATGAACGAATGTCGGATCTTGAAGAAGCGCTTAAAGGATACGAGGAAGCATTCTACTGCGATAAAGGTAATTTTGCTGAATTCCTGAAATTGCGTATGCAACTTAAAGATGCTCAACATGATCAGCGACGCAAGCTTAAGCACACTTTATTCCAAACTGATGCCGAACGTTCCGCAGCTTTTAAAGCTTTAGATGAAACTATTGCGCGCTTGCGTGAAGCTGAGCGTAATCACCCTTGCGCAGGATGCCCGGATATTCAGCAACATTTGCGTTGGGGATACCATTGGATGCGAGAACACAAGGAACTTGAGCAAGTTCGTGAACGTTATGAGTCTCGCACTGGATCCGTGGCACGCAATTTTGACCATATTTGTGACGTATTGTACAGTCTGGATTATTTGCAAACTGAAAATTCTCCACAAAATCATGTTTTTAAGCTTACTGAACGTGGACAATTACTTAGAAGACTTTATAACGAGTTAGATATTGTTTTTGCTGAGGCTATTTGCGAAGGAATTTTTAACAATCTTACGCCTCTTGAATTATTGTCATGCTTGTCTGCATTAGTTTATGAATCTAGGGGACCATCAGCAGGGGAGCCAAGACGATATCCAGTAGGTCAAGATGGCGCAATATTTAACACAGTATTGCGAATGAAGGAATTGTTTATGCGCACTAGTGCATTATGCGCAAATGCTCATTTGCCTGAATTAAGACCACTTGAATTTGGCGCAATAGATATTATGTACGATTGGGCTAACGGTGCTGAATTAGCTGAAATTTTGCAAAATACTGACAGCACTGGCGGAGACTTCGTGCGTCAAGCAAAACGACTTATAGATTTACTTACTCAACTTTCTGTAGCGGGAGAGTATCTTCAAGCTATCGATGGAGTTGATACGAATCTTGCTTCATGCGCGCGTGAAGCTGCAAAACTAATGAATCGTGGTGTTGTATCTTATTCAGATGTATAACATATAAGGAAATACGTAACGAAATATAAAAGCATATATATTTATTTGAAATAATTGCGTAGATGAGATTGTCTCGTCCGTGCAATTCGGTAGTTTTATTAAGTACTTACACAAGGAGATACTATGGCAGAACGCAGTTTACGCGGTATGAGCATTGGCGCAAAATCATTAGAATCTGACGATAATGTAGATTTTGCTGCACGTAATGATGTTGTGTACGTGTGCCCAAAGGGTCATCGCACAATTCTTCCTTTTGCTCAAGGCGCTGAAATTCCTGAAGAATGGGAATGCCGCTGCGGTACAATCGCGCATCGCGAAGGCGAAGATGATCGTCCGGATGATGATTTTAACAAGCCATCTCGCACTCACTGGGATATGCTTCTTGAACGACGCAGCGAAGAAGAATTGAAGACTTTGCTTGATAAGCGCTTAAAGATGCATCATGAGGGCTGGATTCCTGATTATGAGTGAATGCTCAACGTCTTCAAAAAGTAACTCACGACGTGTTGTTCTGCTTGATCTTGACGGCACTTTAACTAAATCTGATGAAGGCATTATTACATGCGCTAAACTTGCTTTGAAAGAAATAGGTCAGCCTATTCCTGACGAAGCTGAAATGCAGCGTTTTATAGGACCGTCTATTTTGGAATCCTTCCAGCGAATTAAAGTTCCGGAAAATCTGCAAATGCAGGGACTTGCTATTTATCGCAAATATTATTCCGAAATTGCAGCATTTGACGATCCGAATGTTCCTGGAAACAAAATTCCGGGTTGCTTGCTTAATAAAGTATATGACGGTATTCCTGAGCAGCTTATTAAATTGCGCGAAGCAGGTTTTTATTTGGCGACTGCATCTTGCAAGCCTGAATATCAAATGAAACCAATTTGCGATTATTTTGGATTCAATAATCTTATTGACGGAATTTATGGCGCAAGTAGAGATATGTCGCGTATTACTAAAGCGCAAGTTATTCGCTACGTGTTTGATGAAATTGGCTATGATTCAGCTCAAGGCGACAAAGCGCTTATGGTTGGCGACCGTTGGACTGACGCTGATGGCGCAAAAGAATGCGGACTAGATTGCTTGGGATGCGCTTGGGGTTATGCTGAGCCTGGCGAGCTTAAAGCGCACGGATCGTACAGAATTATTGATAGCGTAAGCGAATTAAGCACAGCTGTTTTAGAATATTTTGCTTAAAGCCTTGAGATTTTTCGCGCATTCGACATTTTCTATACGTGACTGTAAAGAAATAATCGTATTTTGGCGAGATTTCGACATTTTCTATACATGACTGTAAAGAAATAATCGATATTAGCTATTTTCGTTGGATAAATTGCATATTATATTTACCCGATAATGTACGTTATGTCAAATTACTATAGTAAGCAAATAAATACGACAATAAAATCTCACCCAATTGCCAGCCATACACTATTTAAAAAATAATCTAATTTTTTAAGTTTATGTACGAACAAAATACCATCGTAGAAATGTTTGCAAAAATAAGCACGATAATAATTACATATGAAGGAATCAAAGTTGAGTTCATTAATAAGAAACAATTGTTGTCAACAAACCCAAAATTGCGAATAACGTTCAAAAGCATGTAAGAAAGCATTGCGCAAGGAAGCCCACAACAATGCGTAATAACAATACTCCACGGCATTAATCGCATACTATTACGCTTATGCTTTATATTTTTATTCTCATAATCTACAGAATTTACAGAATCTTTAGAAGCGATTTTTTGAAATCTAAATAAAAAACGTAACGAAATAAACAAACTAAATAAAAACAATGAAACAGATGCAAGCCAGCAAATAATAACCGCAGAAATAATAGCTTCACGCATACTTGCTATCCCCACGTTTCTTGCACAAGATTCCAAGAATCACTTTTTGCTGAACTATTTTTTGCAAAAGATTTGCGATTAGACTGATGGCTTTTCTCTTGAAACTCACTAACATCATTAGAATCATTAGCTTCATTAGAATCGCTAGCATCAATTAAAGTTTCAGAAGCTAAATCATCTTCTACGCGAGAAATAATACGACCCACAGCAATAGCAAATACTGCAAAGCCAGAAGCCAACATGCGACGCATATTCTCCTGATTCTCATCACACTCTTGCACAGACTGACCGTCACAAATAATCGTCATATTTCGCAAACGCGACTCAGAATAACGATTTAGAAAAATAATAGCCGTAGTAACATTAACCAAATTTACTCCAGCATCAAGCAGCCTTTTTGCAACTGCCATAATCGCAATATCCTTAAACGAATATAAACGACGAGAGCCTGAACCATTAGACGGGCTAATAGAAGGCTCTATAATGCGTTTGCGCGCCCAATAATCAAGTTGCCGGTAAGTAATACCGGCAACCTTCATAGCTACGCTACCGCGGTATCCACAGGATTGATCAGTGCAGAGAGAAAAGTTAAATAACTCCCCCTGAACAGCATCATCCTGATTACCGGACTGTGACTGAGTCATGAGCGAAAAATACCAATCGGAATTTGCCAATCATAATTTCATCGCCATTATGCAATACAGCTTCCTCAACACGCTCACGATTTACATACGTGCCATTCAAACTACCAGCGTCTACAATGCTAAACACGCCGTTAACGCGCTTAAACACTGCGTGAGAACGAGAAACTGTGGAATCATCAAGCAAAATATCAGCATGCGAATCACGACCAACTGATACCAAATCCTCGTCAAGAAGATAACGAGAACCGGACACCGCTCCCCTAGTTGAAATCAACAAAGCGGTTCCAGGCAGCAATTTTGCTATCGTTTCAAAATCATCCTGCTGCAAAGGACGATCAGAAGTTGTATTCATTGGAATATGAATAGCTGGCATACCAATAATAGTGGTTTCGCCAGCGGTAGGAATCGGTTCAGTCATACTTGCTATTCTACCTTGTTACTCGACTGGTTTGGCATATTCGTACTGTTTTGGCTCGCGTGTCGTAGTAATTTCTACCTCTTCAGACTGCGAAACAATTACAGAAGCACCAAATTTAATTTTCAAACGTGATCCAACACCGCCCGCAATATTCACAGCATTCTGCAAATTCTGCGGATCTCCAATAGCCTTAACAATATAAGGCGGTTCAATCATCACACTATCGCACAAAAGACCATGCTTTGTTTGAGAAATATAGCTTGACGTAACAATACGAACGTCATTAATAGACATAACTTCTACGCCAGCATTACGCAATTCTTCAATAAGCTGAAACATTGTAGCAGCATCAATATTTTCTTTTTCTCCAGCTGTGATGTGAATTACAATACCTTTTCCTATTGCCGGAAGGCGACCGGAAATAAGTCCGTTAGTTTGAGCATTCTGTTGAGCAATTCGACGAGCCTCATCCTGCTTATCAACTGCTTCACGCAAAGAATTAAGCTGACCTGTTAATTCTGCTTTTCTGCTTTCCAAGCTTTGAATTTGAGAGTGAGTTTCTGTAATAAGCCTAGTCAATTCTTCTTCGCTCATAGTTTCGTACAGCAAAGAGCTGCTGCGATTAACTTGAATCATATAAGCAAATCCCAAAAGCGCACACAATAGCATCATCAGCAAACCTGTAAGCATGCGAGTTCTTGTAATATGACCACTTAGCGAAGGCTTTACCTTATGCTGAACAGCTGGAAAAGAACCAGTTTGAGTTTCGTCACTTTCTAAATCATGCGCACTTTGACGGCGCAACTTGTGAAGAATATCGTCACCTTTAGGAGCATGAGAAAACGTGCGAACCATATGCTAACTCCTGAAGATGAATCTGCGAATTGCTGATACGTTAGAGAAAATACGAATTCCAAGAACAACAATAACAGCAGTTTGCAATTGCGCGCCTACGCCAAGCTGGTTTCCAAGCAAAACAAGCAGCGTTGCCGCAATAACGTTCGAAAAGAAGGAAATAACAAAAACTTTATCCGAAAAGTTTCTCTCAAAATACGCTCGAGCAGCTCCAAGCAATGCATCCAATGCTGCAACAACCATAATTGGCAAATATGGCTGAAGAACAACAGGAATATCCGGATGAACTACTATGCCAATAAGCGCTCCTAAAATCAAGCCAAGAATTGCTGCCATGCTTATCTCCTAGTTCTTTCATTTGCAAAGTTTATATCACCAGTACTAGATGCATTTAATCGTATAACTCTCGAAGGTGAAATTTGCGGAGTAATACCTGCATTTACAAGAGATGAGTACCATCGAGTTTTAGAAGCCGAGTTACATGCTCGCATTAATTCGTTAGAGTCACCTATTGCTTCAATAACATAAGGACTTTGTGTTTGATTAACGCCAACAAGAATTGTTTGGCCTGCAACTCGAATAGAAGTTTGAGCGCCAATTCGATGCCCATTAACAGATATAGCTTCCGCACCTGATTCCCACAATAAAGACACAAGTTTTTGAATATCGCGATCTGTAACAAGACGCATTCTAGCGCCATTAGTTTCACGAGGCAAAGATCCACCATTGGCATCATTTCCTGCAGAAAGAGGATTAGCAATAGTTAAAGTAACACCAGAGCCTTCTACAGCTCGAGTTCCGTTAAGAATATCGTCCGATTTGCTAACTTGATCCTCTTCAGGAGTTGTAATACGCTGAGATTCGCGGTCTACATTATTTCGTAAAACAGTTACTTCTTTAACAAGCTTGTCAAAACTAGTAGTATACCCAACAAGCTCATTTGCTAATGAAGAACGTATTGCTTTTCTAGGATCAGTGTGAAGTTTACGCACAAATTGACTTCCAACAGTGCCAATAGCAATACAAATAAGGAACACAATAGTACGCGTAAACCAAAGGTGCAGCGGCTTAACAGGCTGCTTACTTAAACGCGAATCCATAAACATTGGGTCAACAGGACGGTTTGTTAAATCATCAATCAAACGCAACGCATAATCATCAACATATCGTCTTCGATCATGATGATGAGCAAAACGATTAACACTTAAAGCAACATGGTGAGATTCAAGATTAGTAAACGAGCTAGAAAATAGCGCACGTCTACGAGATAATGTTATGCCGTCAGGAGATTCAAAGGACTCAAGCATAGCAGAATTAGCACTGCGCTCTGATTTAGAGCTTTCGCTATTATCGCCGCTATTTTGCGCACCAATAAATACACTATGCTGAGTCATATGCACCTACATGCCTTATTTTGCATTTCGTTTAACAAGTAGCATATAAGCTTGCTTGTAATAAAGCAGTCCTGCATACCAATACAAAACAATACCCCATATTCCACAAGATAATGCGGCAGCATAAAGCGGAAACATTGCTTCTTTAGCAACAGCGTAAACAATCATAAGAGAAACGATTGCTAGCATAATAAGCGCAGTTCCAGCTTTTCCAACGAAATTAACCGGCAACGGACCATAACCATATTGTGCAAGTACAATAACTAAAGTCGCCATAATAACGTCGCGAAGCACAACTAGCAACAACGCCCACCAAGGTATAACTTTCGCAATTGCTAAAGCTAAAGTGCTACAAACAATTAGTAATCTGTCGGCTATAGGATCAAGAATTTGCCCTAATTTACTTACTTGATTCCAACGCCTAGCAATATAACCATCAAGGCAATCAGAGAATGCTGAAATAGCTAAAATAACAAGAGACAAAATCATATTATGTTGCGTAATTAGCCACGCAATATATGGTATTGAGCATATGCGTAAGAAGCTGATTAAGTTAGGCACAGTTAGTACACGATTTATCGCCTCAGGGCTATATTCCTGATTTTTAACTAACTTAACCATATTACCTTCCCTAATTGTCAACTACTAATTAGTAATTAGTAATCACTAATTTTCGTTTTCGAAACAATCGCATTTTACTAAACGCAATACGCAATACGCAATACGCAATACGCAATTGAATCCTACTAGCGAGTACTCAAGTTTTTTAAGAAAATGGGGACATAAAATATGCCCCCAAAATTTTCAATTAAGCGCGCCAAGCAGCCTGAGCAGTATTGCGAATAGATTCAATAGCCTCAGCTGGACTTGCAGCACCATAAACTGCGGAACCAGCAACAAGCACATCAGCTCCAGCTTCTGCAACAGTTGCAGCCGTCGAAGGGCTAACTCCGCCATCAACCTGAATGTGTGTTTGAAGTCCCCTACGAGTAATTTCATCGCGCAAACGACGAACCTTATTCATTTGATTACTTAAGAACTTTTGTCCACCAAAGCCTGGCTCAACTGTCATAATAAGAACCATGTCGAATTCGTCAAGAATGTCGAAAATAGGTTCAACTGGCTCAGCAGGGCGAACCGCAAAGCATGCTTTGCAACCCATATCGCGAAGCTGACGAGCTAAACGCACAGGAGCATGAGTTGCACCCATGTGGAAGCTCACGGAGGAAGCTCCAAGCTTTGCGTATTCAGGAGCCCAACGATCCGGATCTTCAATCATTAAATGAACATCAACAGGAAGCTTAGTTACTTCACAAATACGCTTAACAATTGGCTCTCCCAAAGTTAAGTTAGGTACAAAGTGATGATCCATCACATCAACGTGAACAAGATCCGCATTTGAAATTGCGTCAAGATCACGCTCAAGATTGCAAAAATCTGCGGAAAGAATACTAGGTGCTATTTGTATATTCATACGTTCCATTCTAGGAAATGCAAGAGACTAGCATACAAAATAACTAATTACTTGCTTTGATTTAAGTCAGATTTTATTTTCGAATTCGCATTCTGTGATTCACGCTCACGCTCATCTGAAGTAACATCGATAAGACGTTCAATAAGACTATCTCGAGTGCTACTAGAGCGTTGAAGAAGCGCAAAAGCTATAGTTGCAATAATAAATACGATAATAGAAACCCATACGTTGATTCTTACGCCTAAGAAAACATGCGAAAAATCAATTCGCAACGATTCAATCCAAACACGCCCTAATGTGTACCACATAACGTAGAGCATGAATATTGAGCCGGCTTTTAGTTTTTTATAAAGAACTTTTCCAAAACCAATAAGTAATGCTGCTCCTATAAAATTCCAAATCATTTCGTATAAGAATGTTGGGTGGAATAATGTTCCTTCTGGGCATGTTAAGCCATCGTAGCAACGTTCAGCGTGACCGATTGCTTGAGTTGCATCATAATTTAGTTTCAAACCCCAAGGCAAAGTTGTTGGAGCACCGTAAAGTTCCTGATTAAACCAGTTTCCAAGCCTACCAACGCCTTGAGCAATAAGGACTGCAGGAGCTGCAGCATCCGCAAGTAAAGAAGCAGGATATTTTCTATACTTGCAAAAAGCACAAGCCGCTAGAGCGCCAAGAAATATTCCGCCCCAAATACCAAGTCCACCATTCCATATTCTAAAAATTTCTAAAAAGTCACCGTGAGAACCGAAGAACTTTTCTGGAGTAGTAATAACGTGATACAAGCGAGCACCAACAATACCAGCTGGAAGACTAACCAGTACAAGATCTAAAATTTGGTTAAAATCGCCACCAACTCGCTTCCAACGACGAGTTGTAATATACATTGCGATTAATATTCCAGCAAGAATAGAAATCGCATAAAATCTTATATGTATAAAGCCAAGCGTCAACTGTGAAATACTTGGTGAAGGAATATAGCAGACTGTCATGTTGCCGATTTTAGTTGAAACCCACGATTGCTAGATTAAAAATTGGCAAGATGCAAAAGAACTAAAAGAACAGGGCCACACAGCAAAATAGAATCTACGCGGTCAAGAACTCCACCGTGTCCTTTAAGCAAATGTCCCATATCTTTAATTCCAATATCGCGCTTTAGCATAGAAGCGCATAAATCTCCAAAGGTACCAACAATTCCAGAGGCAATACCCATAATCAACGGCATCCACCAGCAATTAAGCCAGTAAGATCCATAAAAACCTGCAATAATCGCGTACGCTCCAATAATTGCAAAAAGCATTGAACCAACTAAGCCTTCAACAGACTTTTTAGGAGAAATACGCGGAGAAAGCTTATGCTTACCGAGCCAAGCTCCAGCGAATAAGCCACCAGTGTCGCTTAAAGCAGGCAAGAATACTAGTAGCATAGCGTGCGCAACAGCATAACGCGTATTAGTTAAAGCAAGAACAATGCAAGAAGCAAGTAGTGGAATGTACAAAACTACGAAAAGAGAAACGGCTGTATTCGTAAATAACGTATGCTCATATTTAGTAGACGAAGACCCCTGAAGCTTTTTCTCTACAGCATGTAATGTTCGAGCTGGAATAGTAATACTAAGAGTTGCGCAAATTACGGTAAGAAATAGTGATGCTGTAATACCACTTGCCATAACAACAGCATGCCATTTTGAATAGTATGTTGCAAAAATAGTAACAAGAGAACACAAAGATAATGTTACAAATGGAATGCGTAATCCAAGAGTTGCAAAATCGACGTGTAATTCCCATAATGCAAGAACCATAAAAGCTGCCATAAGTACAACAAAAACGTCAATACTTATAAGCAAGCAGGCAACAATTGCTACAACAAGCACTGCAGCGGTCGCAATAGCTTGTGGCATATTGCGACCGGTTCTGCGATTAATATCATTTAAAGCATGAGTGCCGTTATTATCAACTTTACTTAAAGTAGATTCACTTTCTTTTTTAGAAACTGAAACGTTACTAATTTGATTGATATCATCGACGAAATCATCATTTTTTTGTTGACTCATACGGCACCCATTCAGTTTGAAATTAAGGAAATATCAGACTTCCATAATTTCTTTTTGTTTTCCTTCTAACAATACATCCAAGGAATCAGTAACTTGCTTAGTTACTTTATCTAATTCCTTAAGAAGACGATCGCCTTCATCTTCACCAAGATCACCATCTTTAACTGACTTATCAATGGATTCCTTAGCTTTACGGCGAATATTGCGTACTGCAACCTTGCCTTCTTCAGCTTTGGTTTTAGCAAGCTTAACGTATTCCTTACGGCGTTCCTCAGTAAGTTCTGGCATTGTTACGCGAATAACATTGCCGTCTCGGTTAGGGCTAACACCTAAGTCTGAGTCACGAATTGCTTTTTCAACAGCATTAGCTTGAGAAGCATCAAAAGGAGTTACAGAAAGTGTGCGAGGCTCAGGAACACCAATAGAAGCAACAGCCTTAATTGGAGTTGGCGCACCGTAATAATCAACCATAATGCCATTAAGAAGCGCAGGATTAGCACGACCGGTACGAATACCCATGAAATTCTCTTTAGTGGCTTCCACAGACTTATTCATCTGATCTTTTGCTTGATCAATAATTGCTGACATTTGTTCTCCTTTGTAATATTTAAGCAAATGTTGGTTCTGCATCAGACACTAATGTGCCAATAGATTCACCCACAAGTGCGCGAGTTACGTTACCTTCACCCTCTAAACCAAATACGCGAATTTTTTGTTTATTATCGCGAGCCATAGAAAGTGCGGACGCATCCATTACTGCCAATCCATCGACAAGAGCACGATGATAATTTAATGTTAAGAATTTACGAGCATTAGGATCCTTGCGAGGATCTGCACTGTAAACACCATCAACACCATTCTTGCCCATTAAAACTTCATCGCAATGAATTTCCAAAGAGCGCTGAATAGAAACAGTATCCGTTGAGAAGTAAGGCATACCGGCACCAGCACCGAAAATAACTACCCTACCTTTTTCAAGATGACGAATTGCTTTTAATGGAATATAAGGTTCAGCGACTTGTCCCATAGTAATAGCAGTTTGTACGCGAGTAGCTTGGCCTGCTTGTTCAAGAAAATCTTGAAGAGCTAAGCAATTCATAACTGTACCTAACATACCCATGTAATCACCACGGCTACGATCGATACCAGCTTGTTGAAGTTCAGCTCCCCTAAAGAAATTGCCACCGCCAACAACAATAGCAACTTGAACGCCATCTCGTACTGCAGTCATGATTTCCCCAGCAATTCTGCGAATTACATGAGTATCAATACCAACAGCGCCGCCGCCAAATGCTTCACCTGAGAGCTTCAATAAAACCCTACGGGACTTGCTTTCCTCCGCTTGTGCAATAGCCATACAGATTCCTCCAGTCATCACGGCGAATGCAAGTATATCTTTGCTATTTTATCTATAAAACGCGACACATAAAACGCTCATATTTAAGCAGAAAATAAAGTACAAATTGAAGCAGAAAATAAAGTGGAAAATAAAACAGAAAATAAATATAAAAATGGGTTGTGCGCAAAATGCACACAACCCACTAGTTTTAAGAATCAAAATTGACTCTTAAATAAAGAATGCTTACTCAGCAGCACCCTTGCCAACCTCAAGACGAGCGAAAGCCAAAGCGGTACCACCGACTTCCTTGAACAAGTCACCAACGCTCTTGGATGGATCCTTAACGTAAGTCTGTTCGAGAAGCACAGTCTCCTTGAAGAAGGCGTTCATGCGGCCTTCAACAATCTTTGGAACGATCTTCTCTGGCTTGCCTTCAGCCAAGGACTTCTCGGTTGCAACGCGACGCTCGGATTCCAAAACTTCTTCTGGAACATCTTCGCGGCGAAGCCACTGAGCACCCATAGCGGAAATCTGCAAAGCTGCTTCGTGAGCAACCTTTGCGCCAGCTTCGTCAGTAGCAATCATGGAAACAATGCTTGGAGGCAATTCCACGGACTTCTTGTGAGCATAAATCTCAACATGTGGGCCGCTTACCTTAGCAAACTGTCCAACCTTGACGTGCTCACCGAACAAAGCTGCTGCTTCTTCAACAGATTCCTTAACAGTTGCGCCATCAGCTGGAGCTGCAAGTACTTCTTCAGCAGTAGAAGCGGAAGCTTCAACAGCATGGTCAAGAACAGTGTTGGAGAATTCCACGAACTTAGGGGTCTTTGCCACGAAGTCAGTTTCGGAATTCAACTCAACTGCATAACCAGTTTCGCCTTCAGCAGACTTAACAACCTTAGAAGCGATGGTGCCTTCCTGAGCCTTGCGGCCTTCACGCTTACCAGCGGCCTGAATACCCTTTGCGCGGATAATTTCCTTAGCGCGGGCAACGTCGCCTTCAGCTTCAGTAAGAGCTTTTTTAACGTCCATCATGCCGGCGCCAGTTTCTTCACGCACCTGCTTAATCAACGCTGCAGTAATTGCTGCCATTTTGTTCTCCTCGTATCAATAGGATTCTTAAAGCTGCAAAAAGCAAATAATTAATTGGATTTTGCAGCTTTAATTTAAGAATCTGGTTGCAAATTAGCTTATCAGGCCTTTGCCTCAGTATTTTCTTCCTCAGCAGGCTTAGCTTCAGCTTCGCCTTCCTTGGTAAGTAATTCCTTTTCCCAAGCTGCCATTGGCTGAGCGTCAGCACCTTCGGACTTTGCGCCCTTACCAGCATGCTCGAGTAAGCCTTCAGCAACAGCATCAGCCATCAAGCTGGTCAACAATTCAACGCCGCGAATTGCATCATCGTTAGCTGGGATTGGATACTCAACAGCTTCAGGATCAGTGTTGGTGTCAACGATAGCAACAACAGGAATACCAAGCTTGTGAGCTTCTTCAACTGCCAAAGCTTCCTTGTTGATGTCAACAACGAACATTGCAGAAGGAGTGCGGTTCATGTTGCGGATACCACCGAGCTGCTTTGAAAGCTTATCCTTCTCGCGCTCGAGAAGCAAAAGTTCCTTCTTGGTCAAGCCGGAGCCGCGAACATCGCTGAAGTCCATCTCTTCGAGTTCCTTCAAGCGCTTCACGCGAGTGGAAACAGTCTGGAAGTTAGTCAACATACCACCAAGCCAGCGCTCGCAAACATAAGGCATGTTTACGCGAGTAGCTTGATTCTGTACAGCTTCCTGAGCTTGCTTCTTTGTTCCAACAAAAAGCACGGTGCCATTGTGAGCAACAGTCTGCTTGATGAAGTCATAAGCCTTGTCGATCATGTCGAGAGACTTGAACAAATTGATGATATGAATACCATTGCGCTGGGTAAGAATGAACTGCTTCATCTTTGGGTTCCAGCGACGAGTCTGATGACCGAAGTGTAAGCCAGCCTTCAGCATTTCGCTCATGGTAATCTGTGCCATATCAATATACCTTTCTTGTCGGTTCTTGCCTGGCCATGTCTGTTCGCATGCAACTTGGCTTAAAACTTATGTTTAAACACAAGCCGACCGACACGAACGGGCGCGTACATGGCGCGTATTTGTGCATCATTGTAGACAATAAAAAAGCGAGCAATCATATAACGCGACAATAATCATGCTCAAAATCGACACACAAAGTGTGATTATATCAGGTACACAATACTAAAAATCGGTATTTTCTGAAGCTTTATAAGCAACAAAAAATACCGATATAACGCAATTTTTAATATCGCGAAAACTAATCACGCATATTATTACGCAATTGACGCATAGCTTGACGACGAACGTCCGTTTCAAGTCTGTCCAAATAAATGTGGCCGTCTAAATGATCACACTCATGCTGAAGCATTCTAGCCATTAGCCCTTCGCCTTCAAGCACAACTGTTTTACCATCTAAATCAATACCGCGAGCGCGAGCATAATTAGCTCTGCGCGTTTTGTACCATAAGCCTGGAACAGAAAGGCAACCTTCGTCATCGTACTGTTCTCCACTAAGCTCTTCAAGCACAGGATTGAGAATATAACCTATACGGCCATCAATATTGTACGAGAAAGCTCTGAGGCTTACGCCAATTTGATTAGCTGACAATCCTGCTCGCCCTGGATCGTTTACGGTTTCCAACAAGTCTTCAACTAGATGTTTAACTGCTGGCGTAACCTCGCGAATTTCATCGCAAGGTGTACGTAATACTGGATCCGGAACAACACGGATTTTTCTAATAGTCACTCAATACTCCTTCATCGCATAAGTAAAGTTAACAAAGACTATTTACTACAAATTAGAAGATTCTTCTTTGCTATCTTTAGTATCTTTACTATCACGAGATGTAGAAGAAGACTCAGTCGACGCCTCCTCACCAAAACGCTTAAGATGAGTTGCAGCTTGATCAATTGCTTGACGAACTCGAGGAGTTACAACCTCCTGAGCCTGCTTAACTGTTTCTTGCGCTTGCTTAACAGTTTCAGTAGTTTTATCAAGAATTTTAACTGTTGCTGGAAGCGGCTTAGTATTTGGTTTTGGAGCGTACAATTGAGTTTCAATAATATCAGCGTATTTTGCGAGAATTTTCGGACGCACAATCTTCATACTTGGAGTAAGAGTTCCTGCATCTTGAGTAAATTCATCTTGCAAAATAACAAATTTACGAACTGATTCAGCACGAGAAACAGTGCTGTTAGCTTGATCAATAAACTGCTGAATAACAGAGCGAACAGCATCATTCGTAGCGATTTCGCTCATAGGAAGATTTTCGTCCATTCCCTTATTTTTAATCCAAGAACGAACCATATCTGGATCCAATTCAATAAGAGCTGAAACGAATGGCTTGCCATCTCCAACTACTACAGCATGAGACACGAGCGGGCATTGAGCAATAATGCCTTCCATAGGCGCAGGACTGATATTTTTTCCACCAGCGGTAATAATAATATCCTTCTTGCGACCAGTAATAGAAAGGAAGCCTTCATCGTCAATCTCACCAAGATCTCCAGAATGCAACCATCCATCTTCGTCAATAACTTCCGCAGTAAGTTCAGGCTTGTTGTAGTAGCCCATAAAAACGTTAGGACCTTTAATTAACACTTCGTCATCGTCTGCAAGACGAATAGTAATTCCAGGACCTGGTCGGCCTACAGAACCAACTTGATTTGCATGCTCGAAGTTTACTACGCATGGAGCTGCAGTTTCGGTCATGCCGTAGCCTTGAATAAAAGTAATGCCGTCTAAACCGTTGAAGAAGTGAGCTAAATCAGCATTAATTGGAGCGCCTCCGCATGCAAGCCATGAAAGATTTGGTCCTAATGCTGAACGAATTGAAGAACCAACAGTTTTCATATACATTGCATGATTAATGCGAGCCGTAAGCGAATGAGCTTTGCCGTCAACGTTATCGCGAGACCACTGAATAAAATGTTTAACAGCTTTAGAAAAAATGCGTCCGCGAATACCAGCACCAGCTTTTTGAGAAGCAGCATTATAAACTTTCTCAAAAACTCTAGGCACGCCAAGCAAATAAGTAGGCTTGAAACTACGCAAGTCTGCAAGCAAATGCTTCGCATTAGGAACATAGCCAATAACACCGTGAGCGCCGATTGCAACGTATTGAATATAGCGTGCGAAGCAATGAGCTAAAGGAAGGAATAAAAGAAGACGATTCGGCTTGCAAAGCATGTCGCTAAGAACATCGTAACCTGCAAAAACAATATGCGTAAAGTTACGGTGCGAAAGCATTGCTCCCTTTGGCTTACCAGTAGAACCGGAAGTGTAAACAATAGTAGACAAATCATCTGCTTTAACAGACGCAATGCTTTTATTTAACTCATCGTCACTTATTGATTTACCAAAATCAATAACAGCTTCCAAGCCGCCAGCTTTGAAATTAAAAACAGTTTTTAAAGTAATACGCTTATGATCTTGACGCACACGTTCCAAGCATTGTGCATGAGCATCATCGCCAGCAAAAGCAATAATCGGCTTAACTTCATCGATAATATCTGCAGCTTGAAGAGCTGAATCCGTTTCATAAATTGGAATACTCACAGCTCCAATACAAGCGCAAGCAAAATCTACAATACCCCACTCGTAGCAAGTAGCAGAGTATATAACAACCTTTGAGCCGTGCTGGACGCCAAGAGCAATCAAGCCTCGAGCTACAGAGCGCACTTTTGAAAGCATTTCAGCGGCAGTAACATCATGCCACTTACGAGTATCGTCATCCTGCCATTGCGCAATTAAGCCTTGAGGGTCGCGCATCGCACGATTAGCGAGTAGGGAATAAATAGTATCACCGTCTTGAGTTGGGTGAATGGCTTCTACAGCAAATTCTCGGAGCATACTATTCATTGTACTTGATAACGTTTTCGACACGACTGCACTTACTACAAAAAATATCAATAAATATTGTAATTAACAAACAAAAGCATTACTAAATGTAGGAACTTAGTAAATATAGGAACTTAAAATATTTGTAGCTGAATACTAAAATAGCGGCTCAACATACATTGCCGAACCGCTATTTTTACGCAATAACTATAGAAATACTATTTTCTATTAACTTTAGATTATTTAGTTTTATTAACGCACATCCTGATGGAATGGGTTAAATACAACGCTGCAACGTTGGAAGCTCTTTACGTCAACGTATCCAGTAGATGCCATTGTGCGTCGCAAAGCTCCAATAAAGTTTGTAGTGCCGTCAGCTTCATGGCTAGGTCCGAAGAGAATATTCTCCAAAGGAGCAACCGTGCCAACGTTTGAACGCATGCCGCGAGGAAGTGAAGCATGGCGAGCTTCAGCACCCCAATGAGTGCCATGACCTGGAGCTTCAGTTGCGCGAGCAAGAGGAGTGCCAAGCATAACAGCGTCAGCACCCATTGCAAGAGCCTTAATGAAGTTTCCAGAATTGCCCATGCCGCCGTCAGCAATAATCTGAACGTAGCGACCGCCGGATTCATCCATATAGTCGCGACGAGCTTCAGCAACATCAGCAATTGCAGTAGCCATTGGAGCTTGAACACCCAAAGTATTCATGGTTGCGGAAACAGCTCCGCCGCCAAAACCAACCAGAACGCCTGCAGCACCAGTGCGCATTAAATGCAAAGCGGAAGTATAATCAGCGCAACCGCCAACAATCACAGGAACGTCAAGATCGTAAATAAACTTCTTCAAATCAAGAGGCTCATGATCTTTAGAAACATGTTCTGCAGAAACAGCAGTTCCGCGAATCACGAATAAGTCAACTCCAGCTTCTAACACTGTGTTGTAGAATTCTTGCGTAAGCTGCGGCGAAAGAGCACCAGCAACAGTAACACCAGCGTCACGAATAGTATGCAAACGCTTAGCAATTAATTCCGGCTTAATAGGCTCAGCATAAATTTCCTGAATACGACGAGTAGCAACATCGGATGGAAGCTCAGATATTTCCTTAAGAAGAGGCTCTGGATTCTCGTAACGAGTCCACAAACCTTCCAAATCAAGAACTCCAAGACCACCCATTTGCCCAATTGCAATCGCAGTATCCGGGCTAGTAACCGAATCCATTGGAGCAGCAATAATTGGAATATCAAACGTGTAAGCATCTACCTGCCATGCAGTAGATACAGCTTTAGGATCGCGCGAACGGCGCGAAGGAACAATAGCAATATCGTCAAGCGAATATGCAACTCGGGCTTTTTTGCCCAAACCAATTTCAATTTCCTGAGACATACTTCTTAGGCTAGTTCCTTATGCTGACGAATTTAATTTTTAAATTTTGCGCAAAATAGTATTACTTTGATGCTTATTTACATCGATTTTGTTATGACGAAATTGTTCAAAAACCGTAATGTGTATAATTCGACACGCTAAAAAGCGTTTATTTTCAACAAAAATGGCAAATATTTTGAAATTTATCCACAATTTTGCCAATTATGCAGTTACGCAAAAATTACACTGTAGAATTTTTCTTAACTTTCTTATATTCATAGAAATATGAATTAAGAAAGCGTTGAAAATACTAGCTTTTGCAACCATTTAAATAGGAGAAGAAGAAAAATGAAAGTTGATTTTGTAGACGCCTATGATATGGGCAACACAGAAGATGACGACGAAACAAAAAACAATGTGGAAAATAACGATGGCAATAAAATATGCCGTCCGCCAAATGGTATGTACAATGAGAAAAATCTTCTGCCACTATGTGAAGGTAACTTACCTATTGCATTTTCGCGCGGAAAATTAGAGTACCATATTTGCAAATGTTACTCTGGCAGTAGAGAAGAAAAAGAATTCATTGATATTGCATTGAGAACATGCAAAATTGCTTGCATTGCTACTGATATTTCGCGCGGCAGGCCTATTTCTCCAACTATGGCACAGCTATTAACGAAGAAATGTATTACTAGACTGAATAATATGTGGAAAGTGGTAACTGATAATAATGTACCTAATCAAGCCAATAAGAATAATCCAATATCATGCAGTATGCCGCCGATCCCAGATTTCATTAATGGCGTATACGTAAATCCTAAACATTTTGAGAGCGTCGTAAGAATTACTGCAGGTCCTAAAAAATATTGGCTATCGCTAGTTTTGGAATTGAGACAAAGCAAATGGATTTGCACTTATGCAGATTTAGGATAACTAATTATGAAATCAAAAGTTAGTGATGTTGAAATACACATAAATAGCTTTATGATGTACAAACAAAACTACATAAAACTCCTCTGTGCGTCTTGATATTTCGCAAATAAAATGCGCAATAAACGAGATGCATAGAGGAGTTTTTGCTATTTATTTTTTAGATTTCTGCGTCTGCTGCGTCTGCTGCATTTGTTTCAGCTTTTGCCATTTGAATATGCAAAGCTTCATAAATAGTTTTCGCACGGCTCTCCCCAACTCCAGGAACTTTTTGCAAATCTTCTAATGAAGCTTTTTTTAATTCTTTTAACGAACCAAAAGCAGAAAGTAAGCGTTTACGATAAACTGTTCCAACGCCAGGAATGTCATCAAAAGCTGAATGCAACGCACCTTTTCTGCGACTTTGGCGATGATACGAAATAGCAAAACGGTGGGATTCATCTCTAGCTCTTTGTAGCAAATACAAGCCTTCAGAGCTTCTCTTCAAAATAATCGGATAATCGTCATCCGGAAGCCACACTTCTTCAAGTTTTTTAGCTAAACCACATACTGTAATATCTTCTCCGCACGCATCTTTAATAGCTCGTCTTGCAGCTTTTGCTTGCTCGCGTCCACCATCAACAATAACCAACTGTGGTTTATAAGCAAAACGTTGCCTAGTTGCAGAAGCAGAAACAGGAACAATATCAGAATCAGAAGCAGAATCAGAATCAGAATCCTCATGCTTAAACCTTCTAAATATGGTTTCGTATACTGCGCTTAAATCATCAAGCTTCCCATCACCATTTTCTCCACGAATTTTAAAATGACGATACTCACTAGGTCGAGCAATACCATCCTCAAATACAACCATTGAAGCAACTTGATAACTTCCGTCTACAGTATTTGAAATATCGTAACATTCAATGCGCAAAGGAGCTTCTTTCATAAAAAGAGCTTTAGAAATTTCATTCATAGCTTCAGTGCGCATTTCTATGCTGTTAATACGACTTGACTTCATTCGAGTCAACGCTTGGCTAGCGTTATCGTTTGCTCGTTGCATAAGAGCACGTTTTTCACCACGCTCAGCAACTCGAATACTAACTTTAGAGCCGCGCATATTGCTCAACCACAATTCAAGCTCTTCAAGCCTACTTTTAGGAATATCAATTGGAACAATAATTTCGCGAGGAACTGGCGAAATAGGTGCGAGCAAGTCTTCCCTACCGGTAGTTTCTTGCCTTTCACGACGAGCACGAGTAGCTTGCGCTCGCAAAATAGAATCAGTTGCTGTAGCCTGCTGCGTGCTGCCAACAGCATCACGAGTTTGCTTAATATTTATAGAATCCGGTTGATTTTGTAAAGCATCCTGCTCGTATTGCGCATACACGTGAGTTAATAAATCAGCCAATAATTCGCCGTCGAAAATTTGATCGTTGCGCTCAACCGACCAATTTCGCTCTCCACGAATCATGCCAGCACGCACAAAAAATACGTGAATCGAAGCCTCTAGCTCGTCTGAGCACAATCCGAAAACATCAGCTTCTACATCTTCATCAAACATCACAGCATTCTGTTGCAAAACAGTATTAAGAACTGAAATCTCATCGCGCAATTTAGCAGCACGCTCAAATTCTAAATCTTCACTCGCCTGCTTCATTTCACGAGTGATCTTCGCAACATACGATGCTCCAACACTGCCTGTAAGAATCCCAACAACGCGTTCAACTAGCTCACGATGATCCTTTGGTTTAATTTTGCCCACGCATGGAGCTGAACATTTGCCTATTGAAGCAAGCAAGCATGGTCTACCGGTTCTGTGTGCTTTATTAAAAACAGCTGCCGAACAAGTTCGCACAGGAAAAGTTTTAAGTAGAGAATCTAAACTGTGCCGCAAAGGCCATACTTTTGCGTATGGTCCAAAATACCTAGTGTTTCTAGCACCACGATTTCTAGTAATCCACACTCTAGGAAAAGTTTCACCAGCTGTAACTGCAACGTATGGATATGTTTTATCATCTCTAAAAACAACGTTAAAACGCGGGTCGAATGCTTTAATCCAAGTGTATTCAAGAGTTAAAGCTTCAAATTCTGTTGCAACAACAGTCCATTCCAAGCTTCGAGCAGTAAGAACCATGGATTGAGTTCGAGGATGCAACTGGTATAGAGGCTGGAAATAGTTTGCTAAACGGTTGCGTAAATTTTTTGCTTTTCCAACATAAATTACGCGTCCGTCTGCGTCACGCCACTTGTACACTCCTGGTTGCGCTGGAATATCTTTCGAAGCTGGGCGGAATAAATCGCGAGTATCTCCTAATAATGGCGCTCCTAAAGCATTAACACCACTTTCGTTTTGTTCTTCTTCACTAAGCTGATTTACTATAGCAGATTTAGTTTTATGCCAGTTTTCGTTGTTTTGCGTTTGATTTTCTTCTTGCAAATCCGACGATTTTTGCAAATATTTAGTATTATTACTTTCCATTTTCACCTCCTTTCAAACAGTAAATATAAACAATTGCTCTTAAGTCTTACGCTAAATATGAAAGTTTAATTTTTTAAGCATCCATTTTACGCATCTAACATTGTTTTTAAGAATTTTCCAGTCCAGCTCTTATTGCAACGCGCAACGCTTTCTGGGCTTCCTTCTGCAATTACAGTTCCGCCTTTATCTCCACCTTCTGGACCTAAATCGATAATCCAATCAGCAGATTTTACAACGTCAAGATTGTGCTCAATAACAATAACGCTATTGCCTTTATCTACTAGAGATTGCAACACAGTTAATAGTTTTCTCACGTCTTCAAAATGTAGCCCGGTAGTTGGCTCGTCAAGAATATAAACTGTTTTGCCTGTTGACCTGCGTTGCAATTCGGTTGCCAGTTTTACACGTTGAGATTCGCCACCAGAAAGCGTTGTTGCGCTTTGACCTAAACGAATGTAGCCTAATCCAACTTTTACTAAAGTATCCAGGTAGCGTGAAATTGACGGGTACGCTTTGAAGAATTCTGCAGCTTCAGAAATTGGCATATTAAGAACATCAGAAACAGACTTCCCGTTATACGTAACTTCCAAAGTTTCCCTGTTGTATCTCTTCGCGTGGCAAACTTCACATTCTACGTACACATCCGGCAAGAAGTTCATTTCAATTTTCAACGTGCCATCTCCGTGGCATGCTTCACAGCGGCCACCTTTTACGTTGAAGGAGAATCTTCCAGGACCATATCCTCGAACTTTTGCTTCCGGAGTTTGAGCGAAAAGCGTGCGGATTTTATCCCACACGCCCGTGTACGTTGCAGGGTTAGAGCGCGGAGTTCGACCAATAGGATTTTGGTCAACATGAACTACTTTGTCGCAATATTCTAATCCTTCCACACGCGTATGCTTTCCTGGCACAATGCGAGCGCCGTTTAGTTTGTCTGCAAGAGAAGGGTATAGGATTGAGTTTATTAGTGTTGATTTGCCTGATCCAGATACTCCAGTTATGCATGTAAATACTCCAAGCGGTATGCTTACGTCAATGTTTTTAAGATTGTGTTCGCGAGCGCCAAGAATATGTAGCATACGGTTTTCGTCTACAAGTCTGCGTTTTTTTGGTACTTCAATTGATCGCCTGTGAGCAATATAGTCTCCGGTGATTGAGCGTTTTGCTTTTGTTATTTGTTTAGCCGGTCCAGAATATACTACTTCTCCACCGTTTTCGCCTGCTTCAGGCCCTATGTCTACAAGCCAGTCTGCTTGTCGAATAGTATCTTCATCATGTTCTACAACAATAAGCGTGTTGCCGAGGTTTCTTAAGTGGTGCAGTGTGGCAATAAGTCTCTCATTGTCTCTCTGGTGCAGTCCAATGGATGGTTCGTCTAGCACGTACATAACGCCGACTAAGCCTGATCCTATTTGTGTTGCGAGTCGAATACGTTGTGCTTCGCCTCCAGATAATGTTTTTGCAGCTCTAGAAAGAGTAAGATAGCTTAATCCTACGTCGTTTAAGAAGCCAAGGCGTGCTCGTATTTCTTTTAATACTTCTCCTGCAATAAGCGCTTTGGAGCCTTCTAGTTTTAGCGCGTTTACCCATTCTAGGCTGCGCTCAACTGGCATGTCGCATACTTCAGCAATTGAGGTGTTTGCTACTGTAACTGCTAGTACTTCTGGACGTAAGCGTTTACCTTTGCAGCTTTGGCATGGAACTTCTCGCATGTATGATTCGTAGTATTGTCGCATTTGTTCGGAGTCTGTTTCGTCGTGTTTGCGCATAAGCGTTCGCACAACTCCTTCGAATCCTGTTGAGTATTCTCGCTGCCTACCCCACCTGTTTGTGTATGAAACTTGTACGGTAAAATCGTGCCCGTACATGATGTCTTGTTGTATGTTTTCAGGCAGGTCTTTCCACGGGGTGCTCATACTAAAACCTAAGTCTTCTGCAAGGCCGGATAGTAAGTGCTGGTAGTACATTCCTGCAGACTTATTCATTGCCCATGGTTCGATTGCTCCTTGAGCAAGAGATTTGCTTGGGTCTG
>NQOH01000003.1:76033-76160 GCA_003585735.1 Gardnerella kenyensis | reverse complement strand
GTATTACGAGTTCAGGATCGATTTCAAGATTGTACCCAATTCCGGAACATTCTGGGCATGCTCCGTATGGTGCGTTGAATGAGAATGTGCGAGGCTCTATTTCGTCAAGTTCTAGTTGATGATTATT
>NQOH01000003.1:52408-75317 GCA_003585735.1 Gardnerella kenyensis | reverse complement strand
TGGGCATGCTCGATGCTCTGAGAATAGTTGACGTCTTTTTGGCGAGTTTTCATCTTCGTCAACAAAATCCGCAACCATAACACCTTTAGAAAGTTTTAGTGCTGTTTCAATTGAATCGGTTAGTCGAACGCGAATACCGTCTTTTATAACTAGACGGTCAATTACTACTTCAATAGTGTGCTTCTTTTGTTTAGCAAGAGTAATATCTTCGGAAAGCTCTAACATTTTGCCATCAATAATTGCTCGAGCATAACCGTCTGTGCGCAATAATTCTAATGTATCTTTGAACTCTCCCTTGCGTCCTCGAACAACAGGAGCCAAAATTTGCAATCTTGTGCGCTCCGGCATAGAAAGCAAAGTATCAGTCATTTGTTGAGGAGTTTGCGCACTTACTAACTCACCGCACTCAGGACAATGAGGAACTCCAACTCTAGCAAATAATAATCTTAAATAATCGTATATTTCTGTGATTGTGCCAACAGTAGAACGAGGGTTACGGTTGGTAGTTTTTTGATCAATAGAAACAGCTGGACTTAAACCTTCAATAAAATCAACATCCGGCTTATCCATTCTGCCTAAAAATTGGCGAGCGTAAGCACTAAGCGACTCAACATACCTGCGTTGACCTTCTGCAAAAAGTGTGTCGAAAGCTAAAGAAGATTTGCCGGAGCCAGAAAGCCCAGTAAACACAACCATGCGATTTCTAGGAATAGATAAACTAACATTTTTAAGATTGTGTTCACGCGCTCCTTGAATAGTTATTTTCCACTCCGAAGGAACTTTTGATAAATCGGATATAATCGTCCCATTATTTTCACTAATCGGCGCATTATTAAGCAAGTTTTCTAAAGCATCCGACTGTTTATTCCCCTGCTGAACCATTGGACCTCCAAAAGCATCAATAATAGAACGAAGAAACGCAAATTCCCCTTAAATGCGTAATCTTATACCAATAAAGTATAGAACAAGTGTTCGAAAAAGTAAAGTGAATTTTTCCCAAAATGGTTACGAAAAATATTCGTTAACACTACGGAGTATAATAGCTGGTTTGGCTAATACTTACTTAGTACACATAAAATATAAGCCTACTTTTTTCGGGGAACGGATTACAAATTATGCCTATTGACGCACAAGCATTAACCATTCAAATTGGTGCGCGAACGCTGTTAAATCCTACCGATTTTCACGTTACTAAAGGTGACAAAATTGGTTTAGTTGGCAGAAACGGCGCAGGCAAAACAACACTTACTCGAGTTATTACTGGAGATATGCTTCCAGCAGGAGGATCCGTTAGAGTAAGCGGCGGCTTGGGTTATTTGCCGCAGGATACTCACGCAGCAGACCCAGAACAAAGCGTTATCGATCGCATTATGAGCGCTCGCGATATTTCTTCTATTGTTTCTAGGATTCGCAAGGCCGAAAAGGAAATGACAGACCCTGATCCGGACGTGATGACTAAAGCAATGAACCGCTACGACAAAGCTATGCAAGATTTTGAAAAAGCAGGCGGCTACTCTGTGCAATCTGAAGCAATCTCAATGGCAGCAAGCCTTGGACTGCCTCAAGAAGTAATGCAACAAACTCTCGGCACTCTTTCCGGCGGCCAGCGCAGGCGCATTGAACTCGCAAGAATCCTGTTTTCTGACGCAGACACTCTTATTCTTGACGAGCCTACTAACCATTTGGACGCCGACTCGATTATTTGGTTGCGTAATTATTTGAAACGCTTTGAAGGCGGATTCCTTGTTATTTCCCACTCGACGGAACTTCTTGACGAAGTAGTTAATAAAGTTTGGCATTTGGACGCTCAACTTGCTCAAATAGACATGTATTCAATGGGTTGGAAAGCATACTTGCATCAGCGAGTAGTTGACGAAGAACGCCGCCGCCGCGAGCGCGAAGTTGCCGAAAAGAAAGCAGAACGCCTTATGAAGCAGGGCATTCGCTTGCACGCAAAAGCCACAAAAGCAGTAGCAGCTCAAAATATGATGCGAAGAGCCGAACGTTTGCTTAGCGAAACCAGCGAAGCTCAAAGCCGCGAAAAAGTAGCAGATATTCGCTTCCCAGAACCAGCCCCATGCGGACGAACTCCAATTATGGCAAAAGATATTTCTAAAGCATACGGTTCCAACATTGTTTTTGCTGGAATCAATCTTGCAATAGACAAAGGTTCTAGGGTTGTTATTTTGGGATATAACGGCGCTGGAAAAACCACAACTTTGCGCATTCTAGCAGGAGAAGAAACAGCAGATACTGGCGAAGTCGAATACGGTCACGGATGCAAAATCGGCTATTTTGCTCAGGAACACGACACTTTGGACTTAGATGCCACAGTTCTTGAAAATCTTCAACACGTTGCACCAAATTTGGACGACACTCAAGCTCGCTCAATGCTCGGCAGCTTCCTGTTTTCAGGCGACGACGCAATGAAACCTGCCAGAGTGCTTTCAGGCGGCGAAAAAACGCGTCTTGCGCTCGCAACACTTGTTACGTCTCAAGCTAACGTGCTGCTTCTCGACGAGCCTACTAACAATTTGGATCCTGCGTCTCGTGACGAGATTTTAAAAGCTATAGCCAAGTATGAAGGTGCGATTGTGCTTGTTACGCACGATGAGGGTGCTGTTGAAGCTTTGCAACCTGAGCGCGTTCTTCTTATGCCTGATGGTGATGAAGATTTGTGGAATGACGAGTATCTTGATTTAGTTGCTGAAGAATAAGCTAACTAGATGAACAAGATAGAAGAACAAGCCAAAAGAATAATCCGTAAGAATAAGCTAAGTTACATTTGATTGAAACTTTGCAATAGAATGGTTATGTGGTGACCGCAACGAGTATGTCTAAAGATTTGTCGCAATTATGTGATGACACTAATCTAAGTAGTGGCACTAATCTAAGTAGTGACACTAAAGGTAGTCGCATGCGTCGCGTATTAAATTTTTTGCGTATTCCTATTATCATTTTGATTGCTATTACGCTATTTGAATTCTCGATTGGAAATCTTCCTTTTTGGAATAGTGTTACCGGCAGCACCGATAGCGAATCTGTTCATAACACTCTTGGAAGCGGTGTTAAAAGACTAAAATCGGGCGGTCTTCTTATAACAGACCCTTCCGAAGCATACTTGGAAGTAAATTCAGACGGCACATCACCTTATATTCGCTTGCAACCAGCAAATATTAAAAAGCAGAAAACGAATGCGAATAATAAAATTACTTACGATGTTCGCGTCCTAGTTGAAGCAAACCAGTATATGAGCGAGCCTCAAAGCACAAATCCTCGCGCATTATATGCTTCTTTACTAAAACTTCCGAATGAAGCAATAGGCCAACCTTGCGTTGTGCGCGTGTGGTTGCAACATCCTTTAGGAACTGTACTTGATGTTGAAGATGCTAGAGCGAATGTTAGAGCGCCTTTTAGCTGGTCTTGGGGTCGAGTAGGTCTTCTTGTTGTTTTTGCAATGCTTATAGCTTTATGGAATCCATGGTCGAAGCTTTGGCGCATTAAATTAGACACTAGTTGCTTACGCCAGCGCTTGTATCTTGCGTTATCGTGGCTGCCGTTTATTGCTATTGGAGTAGCAACAATTATTTGGAATTTGCGTAACGCTACACCAATGCATTTTGACACCGCAGGAAATTACACTTACGATTTCGACCAGTACGCTCACACAGCTGACGCTCTTCTAAAAGGTCAAGTGCATCTTAATCTTCCGGTTCCTCACGAATTAACTCAATTGCAAAATCCTTATGACCCTATGGCTAGGAATAATCTTCTTAACCGTTACGTGCACAACATGTACTGGGATTACGCATATTACAAGGGTCACTGGTATTCGTATTTTGGAGTGCTTCCTGCAGTATTACTGTTCTTGCCTTACCGTGTTATTACTAGCATTTGGATTCCTGGAGGCGCAATGCTTCCGACTACTGTTGCAACTCTTGTGTTTCTGATTGCTTTTCTTATTTCAGGATCTTTGCTAGTTATTCGAATTATTGAGAATACTAAAAAAAGCGTTTCTTTAGGAACAGTATCGATTGCTTTAGCAATGTTCTTTATTAGCGCAAATACTGTTTATTTGTGGTTTAGAACATCATTCTATTCTGTTCCAATGGCAGCTTCGCTTTTCTTCACATCAATTGGCATATGGTTCTACCTTGGTGCATTAAAAGCGCATCCTTTAAGAAATATTATTCTCGGTTCTTTCTTTATTACGTTGAATTTAGGCTGCCGACCTACGTTTGTTATAGCTGTTCTTTTTGCAATACCTGTTATTTGTTTTAATACTGGTCTTAATAATTTAACTAATATTAAAAATCTTATTAATAATTGGAATAATGCAAATTATTTGCGTAAACCTTTGCGCTACGTTGCGTCTTGGATACTTCCTTGCATAATTACTGCAATTCCGTTTGAAATATATAATTTCCTTCGTTTTGGCTCAATCTTGAACTTTGGCAACAAATACCAAATCACTATTACTGATATGACGACTATGCGTTTGCCATTGCAAAATATTTTGCCGTCTATTTTTAGCTATATTGCGTTGCCTTTGCGTTTTATTCCAACTTTCCCTTGGATTGGCATTCAGCCAGTCTCTTTTGACAGATGGCAGTACGCTGAGCCTATGATTGGCGGAATGTTTGTGCTTTCCCCTCTTGCTTTACTAGGCGTAATATTCGCTTTTATTATGCGAAAACGTTGCCATTTAAACGTTGCTTGGCACACTTGCATAACAGCATTAACAATAGGAAGTGTGCTTGTTGTTTTCGACAGTTTGGAAGCTGGAATCGGATGGCGTTATATTGCTGATTTTGCTTGGGCTTTTGCAATTGTTGCGGTTGTTGGAATTACGCTTCTTCTTGAAAATACTACAGTTCAAAAAGAAGATTCTTTGCGCAAAAAAACTTTTGTTTACTTACTTCGCACAGTAATTTTAGTTTTATTGCTGATTTCTATTATTATTGCAGCATTAAGCTGGTTCGTTACAGGCCGTGAAGACAGCACTCTTCGTTTTAACCCAGACTTGTGGTATACGGTTCGCTTCTGGCTTACGCTAATGTAAAACAAAATTGCGTATGACTAATCGCTGGCAATTGTTACGAAAACTATTATTACGCAAGTAATTATTACGCAAGCTATTGTTACGCAAGTAAAGCATCTACAGTACGCAATAATTTTTCTACGCCATCAACAAACTGTTCAAGTTCAGGAAGTAGCGAAAGCGCAAGATACCCGTTTGTAGGCATGTCAAAATAGTATCCAGGCTGAGAAACTAATCTGTAATCCTCTATAAGTTTTAATGCTAAAACGTCATCGTCAATACAAGACGGCACGCGCAATAAAATATTCCAACCGCCTTCCGCACGCAAAGCAGTAACGCAACAATTAGGCCAAGACGCTAAAATCTCACGAAGAGTTTTAAGATTTTCACTAACCCTGTTACACACCCTTTGAGTTTGCAAAGAAGCGTATTCTAGCAGCTCAGGTATGCGTTCAGAAACAGTTGTTCCAATAGGCAAAAAGTCGTCTGCAATAACGTCAAGCCTTTTTTGAGCTTCGTAAACGTCATCCTTAGGGCCTGAAACTTCAATCCAACCAACTTTTGCGTGAGGAGCTGCAAGCATTTTAGAAAAACCATCCAACGCAAAAACAAGCGTAGAGGATTCACCAGCAAGCCTAGCGTTTGTTTCAAAAGGTTCAAGATAATAGTCGTAGAACACTTCGTCAGCAATAATCGCAACATCATTATCATGGCATAATTGCAATAATTCTTTACGCTCTTCACTCTTTACGTAAGAGCCAGTAGGATTATTCGGGTTAATAAGCACAAGCGCTTTAATGCGCAAAGACTTATTTTCAATTAACTCTTTTACGCGAGGCAAATCAATAGTCCAAGAACCGTCGTAGTGCAAAGGATACGGTATTGCGTTCACGCATTGCAATCGCGCAATCGACTCAATAAGCGGGTATCCAGGAGTCGGCCCAATAACAGCATCTCCCGCATCACAAAGAAGCATCATAAGCCACGCGTAAGCTTGAGATGTTGAAGAAAGCACGTAAAGCTGATCCGGATTAAGAGTTGATGGGACAGAAGTATTAGTGCGATTGTCGCGCTTGTTAATAAAGTCTGCTAACAGTTTTCGAGATTCAATAGGTCCTCTAGGATTTGCAGCATAACGTTCAGATAAACATTTAGGCGCAAGAGAGTGAACAGTAGGATTAGAATCGTTTAATTTAGTAAGCTTTATGCCTTGAGCCACAGCTTTTCGTTGCGCTAAAATAATAGGATTTGGCTCGCTTACGTCTACTCTTGAAGAAAATCGCACGTCACTACACTAACACTTGGCATAAAAAAGCTGGGCAACAGATTAAATCTGCGCCCAGCTTAAAACAACAACAAATAAAACGGTATTACCTATTAATATTTAGTCCTGTTGGTTTTGCTTTTGCATTGCATAATAAGCTGCACCAATAATTCCAGCTTCATTATGCAAAGTTGCAACCACAATAGGAGTCTTAATATCAATATGTGGAAGGAATTTTTCACTTACGCGGCTAACTCCACCACCAACAACAAACAAATCAGGGTTGAAGTACTTTTCCATCAAACCATAGTACTTAGTTAAGCGCTTAGCCCACTTCTTGTAGCCCATATCAAGCTTTTCACGAACGGAAGAAGCAGCATACTTTTCAGCATCTCCCTTACCTTTTTCGAGCTGAATATGACCAAGCTCAGTGTTTGGAATAAGTACGCCATTGTAAATCAAAGCAGTACCAATACCAGTTCCAAGCGTAGTCGCAATAACTAAGCCTTCTTTGTCTTTAGCGGCACCGAATTTCTGCTCAGCTAAACCTGCAGCGTCAGCATCGTTAACAACCGTTACAGGACGACCACAAGCTTCACTGAAAACTTCAGTAACATCCACACCAATCCAAGACTGGTCAAGATTTGCCATAAAATCGAGCTTCTTGCCTGGCTTAATTGGAGCCGGGAACGCAATTCCAACAGGAACATCTGCAGGAACTTCAAAATGCTCAAGCTGTTGACGAACAATATCCGCAACCGCTTGAGGCGTAGAAACTGCAGGAGTGAGAATCTTATAACGAGGTTCTGCAAACTCGCCCTTTTCCAAATTTACTGGAGCAGCCTTAATTCCAGAACCACCAATATCGACGCCAAATGCTTGTGCAGTGTCAATCATCTCACTAACACTCCCCTCTGAATGTGTGCTGATAACAGGATATTCAAAAGTATTCTATCGTAAATCTAGCGCGACACGCTTGCTGATTACTAACTTCTACTTTATTTCTGCTCAGCTTCTACTTTATTTCTATTTCAAAGGCGGCATAGGCTTCCACATACTATCGTGCAAAATTTTTCTAGAATCAAGCCAACCGGTAAATAATTTACCAATTCCAGAAAGAATATGCTCACGGTCAACCGCAAGAAGACGAATAAGCTCTTTAGCAGCAGTTAAAGCAGTTCCAAGCGCAAACATAAACGGACGAAAATCACCATGAACCATAAAGTAACGAGCCATAAACCCACGATTTCGCATAATATGGTAGCGGTTCATATCGGAAGTTGAGTTCAGCTGGCGGACTCCTGCAATATCCCAGTTTGGAATATCGCGAGTTCGACGAAGAATAATATCCGGAACAACAATAGGATTCGTAACCTTACTTGCAAGATACCCGTAAGTAGTATCATCCCAATAAATAAAATAGCGCGAATCCGGGAAGCCAATTTTTTCAACAATATCGCGACGAATTAAACCACCCTCGAAGCACATCGTATTCATCACACGATATCCTGCTTTTCCAAAAGCTGCAGGAGCAATAGGATTTGGAATGCCAAGAGGAACCAAAAAATCATACTGCCAATAGAATTTACCACCGTCATAATCTAAGCGGCTGCCTTGAATAACAGCGTGACTTTTAGTCCAAGGATAAAGACGCTCAATAGACTCAGGCACTGTTTCAACATCATCATCCATAACCCAGAACCATTCAGCTCCAAGCTCATAAGCTTTCTTTACGCCGGCACTAAAACCGCCAGCGCCACCAAGATTTTCATCCTGCGGAGCGTAAACAACGTGAGATTGATTTCCTTCAGCATCTTCTTCTGCCTTGCCCCAACGATTAGTTAAAACAGAATCAAGACGTGAAACCATTTCACGAGTCTTATCGCTGCACTCATTGTCAACAACAACAATTCGCCAAGGGCACTCGTTCAAACATTCAAAAGAATGGAACAAATTATCCAAAAGTTCCTGACGCTTATAAGTGACTACAACAATAGCAAGCTTATCAATACTTTTATTTACGCTATTAGCTTTGCCGTTAACAATTTTGTTTGTTCCCATATTGCTCATACTTGTATTCTTGCACTTACCCTCGCCACACTATTTTCTAAACAATGTTCCTAGCATGAGATACAAAAGAATAGTAGTTTCAGGGAAGGTGAAAATCCTTACTGGCGGTAACAAAAAACGTATTTTACGCGTTTTTTGAAGCCCGCGAGCAGCTTAAGCTGCTGATTCGGTTAAATTCCGAAGCCAACGGTTACAGTCCGGATGGAAGAAACGGAGACCCATCATGGGCATTTCTAATACTAATAATCATAGAATCAACTCTTCAAGCGCGCGCTGGTCAAGCGAAAAAATAGCAAAATATGCGCTATTTGTAGCACTTTCAATGGCCGTAAGTTTTATAGAATTCCCACTTATCCCAGACTTTTCATTCCTAAAATACGATCCTTCAGGAATCGTATGCCTAGTTGCAGGATTCGCATACGGGCCTGCAGCTGCAGCAATCGTAAGCATACTAGGATTCGCACCTCACCTGTTTACAAACCCACTCGGCACAGTTATGGCAGTGCTAGTTTCTTTAGGAGCTAGCGTTACAGCAGCAATCGTATACAAAAAAATGCATACCAAAAAAGGCGCGATAATTAGCCTTATAGCTGGCTCAATTGTTGCGATTGCGCTCGCAATAGCAGGAAATCTTGTTATTACGCCGCTTTACGCTCATATGACTGTTTCGCAAGTTGCAGCTCTTATTATTCCAGCATTACTCCCGTTTAATATTGTTAAACTTGCGATTCACGTTGTAGTTACGATGATTGTTTACAAGCCAATTTCTAAACTACTTCACCAAAGCAAGTAAATCTTCTAAACGGCATAAACTATGCAAAATACCAGCACAAGCAGTAGTATGAACGAAGCTCAAAATTGCGCAACCGAAAACAATACTCTAGTAGTGTTGCGAAATATTTGCTTCAGCTACGATGATGGAAAAACTTGGACGCTTGAGCAACTAAGTCTTACAATTCGCTCTGGTGAGCGCGTGGCAATTGTTGGCGCAAACGGATGCGGAAAATCTACTCTAGCAAAAATTATTGCAGGATTAGCTGCTCCGGATAGCGGTTACGTTAAGTTGTGTGGCGAAAAAGTTTTTGAAAATACTACTGCTTATGCTGATGCTTACAGAAACGCAAGAAAGTTTATTGGCGCTCTGTTTCAAAGCCCAGAAGATCAGATTGTGACTACTGTTACTGAAGATGATGTTGCTTTTGGGCTGGAAAATTTAAACGTCGAACAGCATAAAATGCGAAAACTTATAGATAATGCTTTAGAAGCTGTTCACATGGAAAAACATCGCTTATCTGACCCTAGTCTTATGAGCGGTGGTCAAATGCAGCGAGTTGCTTTAGCAGGATCAATTGCAATGCAATCAAAGCTACTTGTGCTAGACGAACCAACTTCTATGCTGGATTCTAAAGCTTTAGAAGATGTTGACGAATTATTTGGAAATTTGCATAAAAACGGCACGAGTATTGTGCAAATTACGCACCGATTTGACGAATGCAAGCGTGCAGATCGAATACTTCTGTTAGAAAATGGCGTGCTTCGCGAAATTAGTTTAGAAGAGCTGGAATCATATTTCGATAATTTTAAATCGGATTTCTCGAAACAGGATTTTTCGAAACAGGATTTCTCGAAACAGGATTTCTCTAAATCTGATTTTTCGAAAAAAGCTAATAGCGAAGACGCAAATACAGCAATTTCAATATCGCACTTAACTGTTAGCTACGACGATAAATTGCCGGATGTAATTAGCGACTATTCTATGGAAGTAAAAAATGGCGAAATCGTTGCAATAATGGGCGAAAACGGGTGCGGAAAATCTACTCTTGCTAAAGCTTTGTGCGGATTATTAAAAGTAAAATCTGGATCTATAAGCGTAGAAAAAATACCTGTTAGTGCGAAAACTTCTAAAAAGAATCGTCAAAAACTTCGAGAAACTATTGGCTACGTTATGCAACTTCCAGAGCAGCAGCTTTTTGCAGAAACCGTGCGCGAAGATGTTGCTTATGGCCCGAAAAATTTTGGACTAAACGGAAACGCACTTAAAGAGCGCGTAGACGAAACGTTGAAAATGCTTAATCTTGAACATTTGGCAGAAAAATCGCCTTTTTTGCTTTCTGGAGGCCAACAGCGTCTTGTTGCAATAGCAGGCGTTCTTGCTTGTAAGCCGCGCGTGATTGTGCTTGATGAGCCAACTGCAGGATTGGATTTTGAAGCATCGTTGCGTATTCTAGAAATTCTTCGAACTCTTAATAATCAAGGCGTAACAATAGTTATGATTACGCATAATCTTCAAGAAGCAAAATCTTTAGGAGCAAGATTAGTAACACTAAAAGTAAAAAATAATGAAAGTTTAGAAAATAAAAAGGAATCATCGCAAGAAAAAAGTAAGCAAGAAACGATTACGAAAGAAAAAGCAAGCTCGCTACTTGCATCTTTTGACCCTAGAATAACGCTTCTCTCCTGCTTTATGCTTATGCTAAGCGCTTTTAGTATTAATCACTACACGCAGTTAGCTATTCTTGCTTTCGCAACATTTTCACTAATACTTGCCGCAAAAATACGATTTATAAAACTTGTATCTTCACTGCATATGCTTATTGCAGTATTCACTTTCTCCGGATTACTAAATATTCTTGCAGTTCGCACAGGCACAATACTTTGTAAACTTGGGCCAATTATTATAACGCATGACGGCATTCATTGCGCAATACTATTTGCCACACGATTCTCGCTTGTAATTATTATTGGCGCAATATTAGTTATAACAATAAGCCCCACAATGATAACCGAAGCTTGCACGTCTTTGCTTTCACCACTTAAAACTATTGGCATACCAACGCAAGAAATATCGCTTATTATGAGCCTAGCATTGCGATTTTTGCCAACTCTTTCCAACGAGGCAGTAGAAGTTGCGCACGCTCAAACTGCTAGAGGCGGAAGCATACGAGATGGGTCGATTAACAAAAGAATTCGCGCAATGTCGTCACTTATAATTCCTGCTTTTGCAGGCGTTATTCGCCACTCAGAAACTCTTTCTTTAGCGCTTGACACTCGTTGCTACACGCCAGGCGCAACAAGGTCTCACTTGCACACGATGAAAGTTAGCGCAAAAGATGTGCTGTTATTGACGATTACAGTTTGCGTTATAAGCGCGATTATTGTGATTAATTTTTAATACGCAAGTACTTATTTTTTTAATATGAAATAATTTTAATATGCAATAATTCGCAATATACTGTATAATCCGTTAAGCATTTATGTAATTTATGCAATACTTTTGTTTAATTAAACTTGATTAATAAACTTAATTAAACTTGCATTTGAAAGGACGCCTTATGGCATTGACTAAAAAGCAGACGAAGCAGCTTCGCGCGCTTGCTAATACTCTAAGCCCACTTTTGTACGTTGGAAAGAACGACATTACTGATGCGGCTGTGAAGCAGGCAGACGAAACCATGCAGTACCACGAGCTTATGAAGTGCGCCGTGCAAGATGGTTCCGGATTAAGCGCTAAAGAAGCAGCTGATGCACTTGCTCAAAAGCTTGGCGCCGAAGTTGTGCAAGTAATCGGCAATCGCTTTGTGCTGTTCCGCGTATCTACACTCGACAACGTTGACCACATTATGCTTGTGCGCGAATAAAAGTAACTTAAAAATAGTAACACTGTATTAAAAGGCTTCTTAGAATTCTAAGAGGCCTTTTAATTATTATGTTTAATTTTTATCTTCAGAATTATGAAGAATGGCGCGAATTTGAGATAAGCGTTGAGTTAGCTCGTGCTCGTAGCCGCGGTTTGATGGATGATAGTATTCGCGGCCAACAAGCTCGTCTGGCATATACTGTTGCGATGCCACAGCACCCGGATAATCGTGAGCATACTGGTATCCTTCGTGATTGCCCCAACTTTTCATCAAAGCAGTTGGCGCGTTTCGCAAATGAAGAGGCACTTGACCAATATTTCCAGCATCAACGTCTTGCAAAGCCTGATTAATCGCCTTGTAGCTTGCGTTCGATTTAGGAGCAGTTGCTACAGCAATCACAGCTTCCGAAAGAATAATACGCGCTTCCGGCATGCCAATTAAAGCAACCGCTTGAGCTGCAGCAACAGTTACTTGTAGAATCTGCGGCGCTGCCATACCAACTTCTTCGGCTGCAGCAATCATAATTCGCCTAGCAATAAAACGTGGATCTTCACCAGCTCTAAGCATTCGCGCTAAATAGTGCAAGGAAGCGTCAACGTCACTTCCGCGCATCGACTTAATAAAAGCAGAAATCACATCGTAATGATCATCGCCATCTTTGTCATAGCGAACAGTAGTAGTATCCATTACATTAGACACAATATCTGCAGTAATAACAGGCTTCTTTTTGCCGTGCTGTAAAGCAGCATCTCCTGTTATTGCTCCTGCTGCAGCTTCTAAAATAGTAAGAGTTTTACGAGCGTCTCCACCGCTTAAGCGAATAATAGAATCTATTGCGTCTTCGTCGATTTTAAGCTGATTATTAAGACCATTTTCGCTTGAAATAGCACGTTCTATAAGCGTATGTAAATCTTCTACACTAAGCGACTCAAGTTTTACTACTACAGATCTGCTAAGAAGCGGCTTAATTATTGAAAAACTTGGGTTTTCGGTTGTAGCTCCAATAAAAGTTACGTCGCGATTTTCTACGCTTGGAAGCAGAGCATCTTGCTGCGATTTAGAAAAACGATGAACTTCGTCAATAAAAAGAACTGTTTCTTGGCCTTTGCTCACTAAACGTTCGTGAGCACGATCAAGCACTGCTCGAACATCTTTAACGCCAGAAGTTACAGCAGAAAGCTCTTCGAATACGCGTCCGGATTGGCGAGCAACAATATATGCAAGCGTAGTTTTTCCAACTCCCGGAGGGCCAAAAAGCACAACAGAACTTGGAGAGGTAAGAGAACCTTTCGATTGCGGATTTGCAAGCCTTCGCAAAGGCGAACCTTCTTTTAGAACATGAGATTGCCCAAGCACGTCGTCAATACTACTCGGTCGCATACGCACAGCTAACGGACGCGTTACATCGCTAGGTGCGCTACTTGCTGCAAATAAATCCTGCTCCATAAATACCAGCTTACAATACGTATAGAACAAACGTTCGATTCTAGTTGTTAGTTACAAAACTAAGGCAAGTTTACAACACTAAACGTGCGAAACTTGGTAATCGAAGAACACAACTTCGCCTTCATCTTGCGTTGTATCTAAATCAACAATGCCAGTAATAGCCCAATTATGGTCGCCGTCAGAATCGTCGATAATCTGCCGAACTTTCCAAGAATGCTCACTTTTTTCAAGCGAATCGTCAAGAATAAACAAGTCGCCGCTTCGAGCTTTTGCATCAATGCCCACATACTCGTGTTCGTCGTAGTAATCGTCAAGCACATCATTCCACTCGTGAACGCCGTAACCCCAAGCTTTATCAAGCTCTCCTAAAGCATCCGCATCTTCCAAATCCATAAGTTGCACGCGGCGGAACATTGCGTTTCGAATAAGCACAATAAGTCCCCTGCGATCCTCAACTACAGACTCAGAAGTTCCAGGCGCAGCCATAGTTACAGCATTAGCTTCAGCATCCGATCCGCCTGCACTCTCCCACTCATCAACCAAACTAGAATCAATCGAGCGCACAACAAGACGAAGCCACGAAATAATATCACGCAATTCTTCATTAAGCATATCTTCCGGCACAGTTCGAGCAAGCGAACGGTAAGCATCCGAAAGGTAGCGAAGAAGCGTTCCCTCACTTCTAGCAATGCCATAGCGCGAAATATATCCAGTAAAATCGGAAGCAGTTTCTACCATGTCTCGAAGCACAGATTTTGGCTTAATCCAGTAGTCGTTTGCCCACGGCACATCTTTGCGATATTGCGCAAAAGCAGGAGCTAGCAAATCTTCCAAAGGTTTAGGGTAGCTAACTTCAGCTAAACGCTCCATGCGCTCCTCGTAGTCAACGCCATCATCCTTCATGCCAGCCATTGCAGCATCTCGAGCTTTGCGCTCTTGAGCACGAAGAACAGGCTTAGGGTCGTCTAGAGTTGCTTCAACCATGGAAATCACGTCAAGCGCGTAGCTTGGAGACTCCAGGTCGAGAAGTTCCAAAGCTGCAAGCAAGAATGGAGAAAGCGGCTGATCTAGCGCAAAACCTTCAGGCATTGTAACGTCAAGCTCATAATCGCAAGAACCATCCGCACGCTCTATGCGTTCAATCACTTGAGTGTCAAGAAGCGTTTGGAAAATATCGTTGCAACGCTCAAGCAATTTCTCTTTATCTTGCGGCTTTTGCGCACTATCTTCAATAAGTTTTTCAACGCGAGCGCGAGCATCCCCACCTTGGGTAACTTCGTTCAAAACCATCGAATGCGTTACAACCATGTGCGGGTTCAAAGTTTCAGGAGCGCTTTCAATAAGCTTTGTAAACGTTGGCTCACCCCACACAACAAAACCTTCTGGAGCCTTTTTACGCTTAACTTTTTTAAGCTTTTTAGGATCGTTCCCAGCTTTTGCAATAGCGCGCGCGTTTTCAATCTCGAACTCTGGAGCCTCAGCTACAACCAAGCCCTCAGTGTCGAAACCCATTCTTCCTGCGCGGCCTGCAATTTGGTGAAATTCGCGAGCGCGAAGCTTGCGACTATGGTTTCCATCAAACTTTGTAAGAGCTGTAAGCACAACAGAGTGAATTGGCACGTTAATGCCAACTCCGAGCGTGTCCGTGCCGCAAATAACTGGCAGAAGTCCTTGTTGAGCCAGCTGTTCGACGAGCCTGCGGTAGCGCGGAAGCATGCCAGCATGATGCACACCAACACCAGTGCGCAACAGCCTTTGCAAGATCTTGCCGAAGCCTGTAGTAAACTTTGTGCCCTTAATTGCTTGAGCGATTTTATCTCGCTGTTCTTTGCTTGAAACTCCCGTACTTGCGAGCGCTTGCGCGGTTTCAAGGGCTGCGTCTTGCGAAAAGTGAACTACGTAGATTGGAGTTAAACCCTTGTTAAATAAGAGTTCTACTGTTGCAGCAAGAGGCTTATCTGTGTACTCGTATTCGAGTGGGATTGGTCTAGGCGCGTCAGCAATAATATCAACGCTTCGTTTTGTTGATTTTTCTAAGCGCTGCGCAATATCTGTTACGTCGCCAAGAGTTGCGCTCATAAGTAAGAATTGCGTGTTTGGAAGCGTAAGTAGCGGCACTTGCCAAGCCCATCCGCGCTCTGGGTCTCCATAGTAGTGGAATTCGTCCATTGCAACGCAGTCAACTTCAGCATTCGCGCCTTCACGTAACGCTTGATTCGCTAAGATTTCCGCAGTGCAGCAGATTATTGGAGCATCCGTGTTAATATGTGAGTCGCCAGTAATCATACCAACGTTGTCTCGCCCAAAAATCGCAACTAAATCGAAGAATTTTTCGGATACGAGCGCTTTGATTGGAGCAGTATAGTAGGAGCGTCTGCCTGTGGCGAGCGCTGCAAAATGCATTCCGAGTGCAACTAGTGATTTTCCGGAACCTGTTGGAGTGTTTAAAATAACGTGGTCTCCTGCAAGCAAATCCATAACGGATTCTTCTTGATGCGGCCATAAGTCCACGTGCTTGTTATCTTTAACCCAATCAACAAATGCTTGAAAAATCTCGTCTTCGGTAGCATGATGCAAATCAAGAGCTAACTCGCCTAATCCAGCCATATACGCTCCTACTTAACTTTACTCGCGACTTTACTCGCACTATAGTTTCGCTTTAGATGCGACTTACTTGCGCTTCTTCTTATCTCGCACTTTTACGGAGATTTGAATAGGAGTTCCTTCGAATCCAAATTCTTCGCGAAGAGATCGCTCAATAAAGCGACGGTATCCGTGCTCTAAGAAGCCTGTTGCGAAAATTACGAAACGCGGAGGCTTAGTAGAAGCTTGCGTTGCGAACAAAATTCTCGCTTGCTTGCCGCCTCGCAAAGGATGCGGATGAGCAGACTGAATACGACCTAAGAAAGCGTTGAGCTTGCCTGTAGGAATGCGCTTATCCCAGCTATCTAAAGCTGTTCGCATAGCGCGAGAAAGTCGGTTCGTATGCCATCCTGTTTTTGCAGAAAGATTCACGCGCTCAGCCCAAGTAACGCGCTCAAACTCAGTCTTCCACAATCTTTCCATGCGCTGCCTGGAAAACTCGTCCATTAAATCCCACTTGTTAAACACAAGTACGATTGCTCGACCAGCGTCAACTGCCTGGCTCATAACTTTCAAATCCTGCTCTGCAATAGGCTGAGAAGAATCGAAAAGAATCAACGCAAGTTCCGAACGCTCAATAGCAGCTTGAGTTCGAAGAGAAGAATAGTATTCAGCACCAGTAAGCTTATGCGGCCTGCGCTTAATACCAGCAGTGTCAATAAAAAGCCAGTCTTCTCCATCAACTCGCACAACTTCATCAACAGGGTCACGAGTAGTTCCTGCTAAGTCGTTTACAACAGCACGCTCCTCGTGAGCCAAATGGTTCAAAAGAGAAGATTTACCAACGTTTGGCCTACCTACTAAAGCAACTCTGCGAAGACCTTCTGGAGTTAAGAATCCTGAAGTTTTATTCGCTTTCTTTAAAGAGTTAAGAGCAGCGTCAAGCAAGTCTCCAACGCCTCTGCCGTGCATTGCAGAAATTCCGTAAGGCTCACCCATGCCAAGCTTCCAAAACTCTGCAGTCAAATATTCGCTTCTAGCGTCGTCAACCTTGTTCACAGCCAAAGTAATAGGTTTTCCAGCAGCGCGAAGCATTGAAACAATACGCTCGTCTGTAGCTGTTAAACCAACTTGGCCATCCACTAAGAAAATCACGGCATCGCTTAAACGTACAGCCACCTGTGCCTGCTGAGCAATAGAAGAATCAATGCCTTCAACATCAGCTTCCCAACCGCCGGTATCCACCAGCTTAAAATTGGTTCCAGCCCATTCAGCATCGTAGCTTACGCGATCCCTCGTAACGCCAGGAGTATCTTCTACAACAGCTACGCGATGACCCAAAATACGGTTTACAAGCGTTGACTTTCCAACGTTTGGTCTACCAATTACAGCGATTACGCCAACTGCTTTAGAATCTTTTTTCTCGTCCAGTTGTGCAAAATCTCCGCTAAGAAGCGCGCGATCTTCATCGTCAAGATCGTATCCTTCAAGATTCGCAGCGTAACGGTCGTACTCATCCTGCTCAATAGCGTCATCAACAATTTCAACAAGCGCGTCAAGCGTCTGTTCAAACGTTAAATCAGAATTATCGAGTGTAGTTACGCCGTCTGCAGCAGAGAGAAAACTCGTAACTTTCGCGTCTTTAGCGTCGCGAGCGCGAATATCGTCTTCCTCTAAAGATTCATTATTTTGCAAACTTTCTTTAGAAATCTCCTGCTTGTTTCTGCGAGCTTGACGCACTTCTTCACGCGCGGTAAGCAGCACTCGAACTTGAGCATTAGGAGCCACAACAGTAGTAATATCGCGGCCTTCCGCAACAATTCCCTCACCTTCAGAGAAAGAATCATCCGCAGATTCGGCAGAAATATATGCGCGTTGAGCTGCAATAAGCATGCGGCGGACTGCAGGAATTGAAGAAACAGTAGATACGTGCGAAGAAACTTCGCTGGTGCGCAACTCTTCGCTAATATCCTCGCCGTCGATTACTACTACAGGATTTTTTGGATCCACGCTAAAAGTTACGTGATCTTCAGTAAACAAAGCGCCAACAGCTTCAACAATTTGGTTAAAACGTTCACTATCCGCATCGTTTACAGGCTGACCTTCATCGTCTAAAGAAAGCTGAGTGCTTAAGTCAATGCCTTTTTGCATGCACCACCATGCAGCAGCTCTATACATGGCACCCGTATCAAGATACGCAAAATCGTAATATTGCGCTAAAGCGCGAGAAGTAGAAGACTTACCTACTCCTGCTGGTCCATCAATTGCTACACAAATCACAGGCCAACCTCCTTAGAAAGCGAGCGCACTTCTGTTTGAGAAAGCACACGGTAAGATCCAGCTTTTAAATCACCTAATTTAATAGGACCGATTTGCGTGCGAACTAGTCGCTTTACCGGGTATCCTACAGCTCCAAAAATTCGGCGAACAATACGGTTTTTACCAGAGTGCAAAACGACTTTTACCATAGTTGTATCATGATTCTGGTCGATTATTGCGCAACGGTCAAGCTTAATCCAACCGTCTTCAAGATTTACGCCTTGAGAAACCAAGCGGCGGCAAACCATGCCGTTGATTTTGCCTTCAACAGTTGCAATATAGGTTTTTTCAACCTCATACTTTGGGTGCATAACATGCTGGCTTAGCTCACCATCGTTGGTCATTAAAATAAGACCTTCTGAATCGTAATCCAAGCGTCCCATGTGGAAAATGCGTTCGTACTTGTCTCCAACAATGTCTCGCAAAGTAAAGCGACCTTTAGGATCGTCCATTGCGCTTAACACTCGCTTAGGCTTGTGCAATGCGAGAGTTACGAGCTTTGTGTTGAACTTTATGCGAGATCCGTCAACGCGCACTTTTTGACGCTTTGGATCTACTCTAGTACCAAGTGTTGTAACCAATTCGTCGTCTACTTCAACACGCCCGTCAAGAATAATTTCCTCACATTTGCGTCTTGAACCAAATCCCGCTTCAGCAAGTAGCTTCTGCAGTCGAATGGCGTTGTTGTCATCTGAATGCGCCCCATCGGCGCGGGAATATGCGTTTGGCATCGTTCTCCCAACGTGACCTCATGAATTGCAAGCGATTATTTGCTCAAAACTACAAATTAAGCTGTTTAAATGCAAGCAATTCCATATTTATAAACTTGTATATTTTGTGGTTATTTATGCAAATTGTAACAAATTAGAAAAATACCACGTTTTTCTATGCTACCGTATGGCATAGCCGTGTTACTATAACATAGGTTTTATTATGTTGCAATAACCATGTGCAACACAAACTACAGTAAGGAATGCTATGACTCAAGTACCAGAAAACTCTTCTGCGCAATCAAAATCTCAATCTCCACTTGTTATTCGAGTTGCTACAGAGTTTATTGCAACTTTGTTTGCTATGTTTGCTATTTATACTCTTTATTCGTTATCAACAGCAATGTATGGCATTAATGTTTTGATGATTGCAATATGCACAGGAGTTGCTTATGCTGCTTCAACAATTATTGCAGCTAGAATCTCTGGAGGCCATCTTAATCCTGCTGTAACTGTTGCTTCTATGCTTACAGGACGCACTTCATACCTTGCAGGTTTATGCTATATTGTTGCGCAAGTTCTTGGTGCGATTGCAGCTGCCGGCTTGTTCGTTTTTATTTTGCCACAAACGCAAATAGTTAAGGATACTAATTGGTTTGCGCCAGTAGTAAACGGTTTTGAAGATGGTTCTATTTCCGCAAGCCAGTTAAAAAGTGTGAACGCTTCCTTCGGTATTATTACTGCTTTTGTTGTTGAAGTTATTGCGGCATCACTTGTAATCGCTACTGCAATTAGTCAAACCAAGGATAATGGCAAAACTCGTAGCAATTACGCAGTTAGCATGGGTCTTGCATACGCTGCAGGAACTTTTATGACTTATCAAATTACGGGAGCTGGCTTAAATCCTGCAAGATCCACTGGTATTGCTGTTTTTACGATTACGCGCGATTTGGCAGTTAAGCCATATACGCAATTGTGGGCTTTCTGGATTGCTCCAATTTTTGCGGCGGCACTTGTTGGTTTTGTTACTTTGCTTACTAAATTACTTACCACTTCTGCGAATCTTGAGAATAGAAAATCAGGTTACGCTCATGCAAAAAACGCTGCTAATACTACAGTAGAAACGCAAGTCGCAACTCAAGTCGCAACTCAAGTCGCAACTCCAGTAGAAACTCAAAATTATGGTGACAATTCATATAATTTTGCGTTTACTCAAGCAAATAACGCTAATAATTTGCAGGGTGATGCTACTAACTTGAGTAATTTCCAAGAAGATTATAAATAGTAGTAAAAATAGTAAAAAAAAAAATAGTAAAAAATAGTAATAAATGTAGCAAACAGTTGCAATAAAAGTAGTAAAAGCAATAAATGCAATTGTTTGCTACATTATTTTTTACAACAAAAATGCGATTGAAGCGTACGCTACAAGTAAGCCAATTCCAAGAGCAATGCTTATAAAAGCGTCAAAACTCACGGAACGAACCTTCCATAAACTATTCTTACGCATTATTAACCGCATAATTCCAAGCAAGATGGCCGTCGCAGAAATAACAACTGTGGCGGCCATTGCGTATCCAATAAAAGCTAGTATTGCGCTTATTGCAACAATAAGAGCCACAATCCACTCAGCGTAAGGATTTCCTTCAGTTTTTTCCGATACGTACGGATGCTCTGTTTTATTGCTATTATCTTGCTGCTCGCTATCTGTCATACTTGTATAATACATACACTTATCTAATAAAGTTATACGTTATGCTATGACGCGAGTTTTTGTGTTTAGAACTCTTACGTTTTACTGCATAAATACCAAGCAAACCAATAATTACAGCAGCAAACGCAACTAGCATAACAACAAAAGCAGCAGCCCCAGTTTTAGAAAGTGCTCCATGAATTTTCGCATTATTGGCAAAATTCATGCTGTTTCTGTTGTTGCTATTTTCTTTATTAGCGTTGCTAGTATCACTACTGTTCGCATTTGGCGAACTATTTAAGTCACTGGCAGAACCAGAATTATTCACGTCACCAATATTGTTATCTGATGTGCTAGGTCTTTTATCTCCGCCACCGTGAATATTCAACTCAGGAGTATAAGGCCATACTGGATCGATACCATGGCCAGTATCCGCAGGAACTTCAGGAGTGGTGTCGTCACCATGATACGGTGGATTATCCGGATTATGAGGGTTGCTAGGATTATTAGGATCCTTGTTATCCGGGTTATTAGGATTGTTCGGATTATGAGGGTTATTACCGTCAGGCTCATCTGGATTTGAAGGATCCGGCAGTATTGGTGGCGTAGGAGGAGTATGCGGAGTTGGTGGCTCCGGTGTCGGAGGTGTAGGAGGTGTAGGCAAAGGTGTTGGCGGTGTAGGTTTCACCGGCTCCGGAGGTGTAGGAGGAGTCGGCGGCGTAGGAGGCTTTGGCGGATTATTTGTATAAACTGCATAAACCGTCATATCACCATTTACTACGCTTGCTCCTGTAAACGTATTACCATTACCATCCGCTTGAGTATTCCACTCTTTAAACTTGTAGCCAGCCTTCGTTGGATTCTTCGGCATAGACTGATCAGTCAACGCATCAGTATCAATAGCCTTACCAGTTTCTACCTTAACCGTTTGCGTATTATCGCCGTCTTTGAAGGTAACTGTGCTTCGAATCTGCTTCCACTGAGCAGTAAATACAGTATTCGATTTCAACTCATATTCAGCACCAGGATTGTACGTATTACCAGCAGCATCCTTCCAATTCAAGAATTGATAACCAGCACGAGTAGGAGCAGCTAAAATCTTAATCTTCTTGTTCTGCTCTTCTTTTACAATCTTATCGCTACTATTGTCGTCACTAAACTTTCCGCCATTAGCATTAAAAGTAGCTTTTGCATTCCACTGTGCACGAAGTACAAATATTTGATCATACTGAGGATCTATATTTTTATCATTCCACGGTCTTGAATCATTATTATAATCCGAAAATAGTAGCTTATTGGTCCAATAGTAACGTTTTCCTACAACGATATCATCATCATTACTAGGAGTTGTCCGTTCGGTAAACCATCCACCAAACTCCAAATTACCTTTTGTTGGGTTAGCTGGAAAATCAACAGTATTATCCTTTTTTACAATTTTTGTGATTGAATCCGACTTACCGTCAATTTTTCCTCCCTGCAAATCAAATTTTACGTTTAACTTACCAAATGGGATTGTTACAACAAAATTACCATCGTATCTTAAATGCAATCTTGTTCTGAATGTAGCGTAATTTCTAGATTTGCCAGAATGCAAACAGTCATCGATATAAGAAACATGATAACCATCAGCAATCCTAGAAGTATCAATTCTAATTGTTACCATATCTCCTTCTGAAAGAAAACCAACGTAACGCCTATAGGCGTCATAAAAACCGGTTTCGACGTTAAATGTATAACCATAATCATCACTAACTGTTATAGGGAGATAATTCCACATGTCTTCAATATTTTTATCAATTCCCCCGGTTCCTCCAGGATGAGTATGGCCAACATTTGGGTTTGTAGCATATTCTAAATCAACATAAAGCATATGCGTCTGCATCGCAACAGCTTGCGAAGTAATAGATCCTGCAAAAATTCCAATTGCAGATATAAAAGCAACTACTAAACCAATAACTTTTTTTACTATCCTATTATTCATTTTTCATTCTCAATCGGAGTAGTAATATCGTCGAAGTAATAATTTTTATTACATTTTGAAAGAACAACACAACGCAATGCTAAACACAAAATACACAAAACACGGATACAACGCTGCTATCCGCTATTTATATTAGTTTGACAAAAATTATAAGCAGTTATTCTATG
>NQOH01000003.1:31935-51709 GCA_003585735.1 Gardnerella kenyensis | reverse complement strand
GCCTGCCTGCCTGCCTGCCTGCCTGCCTGCCTGCCTGCCTGCCTGCCTGCCTTTAGGATTGTATTTTTCATATCATGACCTTGTCAACTTCTCTTCAACACATGCTATATCATTATAACAAGAATTTTACTAATTTTCAGCAATCTTGTTCTTCGAATTTGGGTTATAGGCCAAAACTGTGTAAAAAAATAGACTCATAACCCTTATGACATTGAGATCCGTAGCATATCGAATGTGTGTTATGTCTTATGCGCAATCGTTCTGCACAAGTAACACTCAATGCCGACGCTCGCGATATAGGCGCTCGCTACGAAACTCGCACGAGCGGTAAACTCCGGGAAATTCTCCAGCAAATGTTCCACAAAACAGCCAACCGATTATTCCTTTACATCGTTGTAAAGGAAAAATCGAAATCTAGCCAAAAACCGACAAAAACTTTACAGTCATGTAAAGGAAAAATCGAAATCTTGCGAAAAATCGATTAAAACTTTACAGCCATGTAAAGAAAAAATCGCGCACTAAATCGCAGCGCTCAAGCAGGTCGTCGCGCTGCGCGAAGGTCTCATGACTGTTATTTTCTCAGTTCGTTAACTGAGTTAGTAACGGTGTTGAGCCTATCACCGTTATTTTCTCAGTTCGTTAACTGAGTTAGTAACGGTGTTTTGCCTATTACCGTTATTTTCTCAGTTGGCTGACTGAGTTAGTAACGGTGTTGAGTCTGCAACTATCCCCCAGAATATTCATCAACTTAGCTTTACACACTTTTTGGACTATAACCTTCGAATTTTAACAAAATAGTAAGCGTATAAAAGAAAAGCACTTACATCTCGGGAAAGAGACATAAGTGCTTTATGATTTACTTGTTTTACTTATTTCGCGAATTTACTTATTTAAGGATTTAGTGGAAGAAGTGGCGAGTGCCGGTTACGTACATTGTTACGCCGGCTTTACGAGCTGCTTCGAACACTTCCTCGTCGCGAATAGAACCGCCAGGCTGAACGATTGCGCTAACGCCAGCTTCAATAAGAATCTGAGGGCCGTCAGCAAATGGGAAGAACGCGTCCGAAGCTGCAACAGCTCCCTTAGCACGCTCAACGCCATCTGCCAAAGTATTAGCGCGTTCAACAGCCAAATGGCAAGAATCCACGCGATTTACCTGTCCCATGCCAATGCCAACAGTAGCATTGTCGTGCGCAAGCAAAATAGCGTTAGATTTTACGCAACGAAGCGAACGCCATGCGAATTGCAAATCACGTAACGTGTTAGCATCAGCAGGATCCCCGGAAACAAGAGTCCAATTTTCAGGATTGTCGCCAAAAGCGTCAATCTTATCTGCCGACTGCACTAACGCACCGCCGTCAATAGGATGCACTTGCAAATCCAAAACTGGCGGAGTTGCAACCTTCAAAATACGAAGATTCTTCTTCTTTGTGCGAAGCAATTCCAAAGCTTCAGGCTCATAGTCTGGAGCAACAATAACTTCGGTGAAAATTGGGCGCACGCTTTCTGCCATTTCCAAAGTCACCGTAGTGTTTGCAGCAATCACGCCACCGTAAGCGCTTACAGGATCGCAAGCGTGAGCCTTTTTATGAGCTTCAGCCGCCGTTGCTCCAATTGCCAAACCGCATGGATTATTATGCTTGCAAACAGCAACAGCAATTTGTGGAGCAAAATCCCAAACCGCACGCCAAGCAGCATCCGCATCCACATAATTGTTGTAGCTCATTGGCTTTCCACCAAGAAGCTCAGCTTGAGCGAGCCCTCCCTTATGCAATGGGTCAACGTACAATCCAGCCTGCTGATGAGGATTTTCGCCATAGCGAAGCTCATGTTCCAAATGCCAAGTGCGCGTATATTCTGCCGGAAGCAACACGTCTCCAGCGTTTTTAGACTCGTCTTCAACATCTTTTGCGTTAAGGCTTTCTGGCTTTGGCCACGCTTTTTGAGTCCACTGAGAGATTGCAGCATCATAAGAAGCAGTGTGCTCGAATGCTTTAGCGGCAAGATATTCGCGCTCTTCTAAGCTAAATCCTTCGCCGGAAGAAACACGGTCTGCAAGAAGCTGGTAGTCTGCAGGATCTGTAATTACAGCAACAGACTTATGATTTTTTGCAGCAGCTCTAATCATAGAAGGTCCGCCAATATCAATTTTCTCAATAATGGCATCATTATCAGCACCACTCATAACCGTGTCAACAAATGGGTACAAATTAACAACCACAGCATCGAACGGCTTTATATTAAGGTTTTCAAGCTGCTTTACATGATCAGCATTATTCATATCTGCCAAAATTCCTGCATGAATATGCGGATCTAAAGTTTTTACCCTACCATCAAGGCTTTCTGGGAATCCAGTAACCGTAGAAACTTCAGTAACATTAACACCAAGCTCGGCTAATTTAGAAGCAGTAGAACCAGTTGATACTACTTCAGTACCAGCTTTAATAAACGCGTTTGCTAGTATTTCAAGTCCTTCTTTATGAAAAACTGAAACTAGCACACGGCGAATTGACCTTTCCCCTGTGGTTATCAGCACATTTGCGTTTAATTCTTTGCTCTGTGTCTGTTGCACGGTGGTCGTCCTTCCTTAAATAGTGGTGAGGAATTTATTTTCTTTTGGTCTTTGATGAAACCGTTCTAGGAGCGGTTTTTTTCAAAGGCAAAGGTGATTTTTGTTTGCTAGCATCTTTTTTAAGAATAGCTTTCTTAAAAATATCTTTACTAAGAATTGCTTTTTTAAGAATATCTTTTTTAAGAAGAGCCTTCTTAAGAATATCTTTTTTAAGAATATCTTTTTTAAGAATATTCTGATTACTTGCATCTTTCTTACTGCTATTAGCAGAAGTTCTAGAAGATGATGTTGCGCTAGAACTTGCAGTACGTGGAACTTTAGGTTTAGACTCTACTTGAGTTTTAGACTCTACTTGAGTTTTAGACTCAACTCTAGGTTTAGACTCAACTTGAGGTTTAGACTCAACTTTAATATCAGTCTCAACTTGAGTTTTAGTATCATCTTTAGTTTGATTTTCTACTTTCGAGCTTTTTTTAGCATAACCGAGACTGTTACGAATCAAACCAAAAACATACGGCACTAAAGCCGCAATAAAAACGCCTAGTACAGAAAGCACCCACGCAATAGCAACAGCATAAAGAGTAAAATGCCCAACTACGCGCGTGCTATCAATAACATCTACACCAACCGACGCAAGCCTGTATTCGCCTAGCGAACCATTAGAAATAGCAAAAACAATAGTGCAAATAATTGTTATTACTGCTGCAACGCCTACGCTTACGCTACCCGATTCTATAGCGCGTAAAGCAAAAGCTCTTAGCTCCGACTTATCTTCAATATTCTTCAAACGTAAGAAGCATCCTCGCTTGTGTAAAATCACTACGAGCATAGTAATAACGCAAATTGTTGGAATTATTCCATAAAACACTGTGCGGTACAAAACATCTTTAACTGCTTCAGGGAATATTCCAAAAACTGGCACAGGAGGCAAAGACTTATATTGAGCGTCAACCATTGTAAAGTATGCAACTTTGCCAATGCTAAACCCTGAGCCGCAAATCCAAGACAACGCCCAAATCGCAACATTTGGAAGCCAAATTAAGCATGCAATCGTAGTAAAAATTCTAGACCCATTTTGCATACCCAATTTTATAAAGAATGAATTAACTGATCCAACACTTGTACAAATCCAAACTATTACAGTTATTACAGCTACAGCCGCATACAGCGCAAGTAAAATAATTGCTGCACGCTTTAGAATTGTAATATTTTTCCTAATCCATTCAGGACATATTTTTTGATAATTCTTTTTAAGTACTGTAAAGAATGAGCTTTTAGGAAATACAGCAACAGCAAGAGACAACAAATATACAAAAGCAGTTTTGCAAGCAATAATAATTTGCGAATCTAGTAACGATACACTCGTATTTTGAGAAAGAATAATACTTGCGAAAACCCACACTATAAAACCACTAAAGTAAGCTAAAGGCCCGCCTTTAATGTGACGTATTAAACATACTAAGGTTGTTACTATTAGAATAGTAAGACCCAAAGGAATAATAGTTAAAACGCAATTTCCAAAAGTAAGTCCAACTCCTTGAGCAAACAGTAAAACAGCACAAGCAATAGACATAGCGGAATCGGAAAGATTGCCAGTGCCCTCTTCAATAGAAATCACAAGCAAAGTTAGAGACAAAAACAAAACAAGCACAAGAGCGAAAGAAAAAATGGTAATAATAGGAACTATTACGCCTTTAAACATGCTTATTAAGGACGACTTAAGTTTTTCAACCATAACTCCTCCTTCTTAATGCCATTTTACAAGTACAAAATTTATGTTATTGAATCGTACTAACTATAAACCTTGTTACTTAATTTTTGCTTCGTAATTTTTAGTAATGTTTAGTAGCTTTTCGTAATTTTTAGTAGTTTTTAGTATTTGCGTAAAACTTTTTACTTAAAATTTATTACTTAATTTTTACGCTGGCATAGTCATTAAACTGCTGCACGGATAATCCTCTAAATCGTTCATTCCACTAATGCCAGTAAGTTCAATCACAAAACTAAATCCTGCAACTTGCCCTTTAGCTTTTTTAACAATATTTGCAGCTGCTTTAGCAGTTCCTCCAGTTGCAATAAGATCATCTACAATAAGAACACGCTGGCCAGGTTTAATAGCATCATCTTCGATTTCAATACTAGCCTGACCGTATTCAAGCATATAAGATTCGCTAATAACTGGAGGCGGAAGCTTACCAGCTTTACGAATAGCAAGAAAACCTTTGCCTAAACGTTCTGCTAAAAGTGGGCCGAAAAGAAAGCCGCGAGCTTCAAGACCTGCAATTAAGTCGATTGAATCAGGCTCAGTAGGCAAAGCGTCTACTAAAGAGTCAACAAGAATACGAGAAGCGCGTGCGTTAGAAAATATTGGTAGAAAATCGCGGAATATAATACGCGGATTTGGAAATCCCGGAACGGTACGAATTAATGAAGCAAGATAATCTGAATCATCTTTACTTACTGTTCTCAACGATTTTGCTGTAATATCCGTTGTTGTCATAATCCTAACGTTCTTTTCGTTGCAACCTGTTTTTAAGAATATGAGGAAAGTATACGCATGTTCGTGTGATGTGTGAAGCATGAACCGCATCACACATCACAACTTCAAGTATTACATAATTAATTTATAGTAGTCGTCATGAGACCCGCTATTGCGCTGTCTTCTTCAGTGGACTTAGCAGTTGGCTCAGAAACATCTTGTTTATCAGTTTCTTCGATATCAGCTTTGGCTTCCATTTTTTCGTTTGCTTCAGCTTCTTCGTCGCTAATAAATGCAGGACGCACATACACCCTATTTACAGCGCGGAAAGACACGCGCATTAAGCTACCTTCGGAATCGATAACAATCTCTTCGTACTGAGTATCGACGCTCACAATTTTGCCAATAATTCCGCCGATAGTAATAACTTCAGTACCCGGTTGCAAAGAATCGTGGAAAGAACGCATTTCATCCTGACGCTTCTTAGCATTACGAGACTGGAACCACATCATACCAACCATAACTACAATAAACGCAATAAGCATGCCATACTGCTGGAAAAATTGAGGCACAATAAACTCCTTAAGTGTCCAACCCTAAGACGAACGAAATGCCGTCCAAAACAATAATTTTAAAATAGCTCACTGACATTACGAGGCGCTTCTAAGCCCAAATGCTCCCAAGCTTTAACAGTCGCAACACGACCTTTAGGTGTACGAATTAAGAATCCTTCACGAACCAAATACGGCTCGCAAACAGTTTCAACAGTTTCCGCTTCTTCACCTACCATTGCAGCCAAATTATTAAGACCAACCGGTCCGCCATTAAACTGACAAACCATAGCTTTAAGCACTGCAATATCAAGCCTATCTAAGCCTTGAGTGTCAATTTGGTACAAAGCTAAAGCTTCAACAACAGCATCATGATTCACATAATCCAAGTCGTGAACAACAGCCCAATCTCGAACGCGCCTAAGCAAACGATTCGCAATACGAGGAGTACCACGAGAACGCAAAGACAGCTCTTTTGCAGCTTGATCTTTAAGCTTAATTCCAAGAACTTGAGCCGAACGCTCAATAAGCTTTTCAAGCTCTTCATGAGGATAAAAATCAAGATGAGCTGTAAAACCAAAACGCGCTCGCAATGGAGAAGGAAGCATACCTTCACGAGTAGTAGCACCAACTACTGTAAAGCGTGGAAGAGTTAAAGGTATTGAAGATGCTCCAGGACCTTTGCCAACCATAACGTCAACGCGAAAATCTTCCATCGCAATATAAAGCAGCTCTTCTGCAGCGCGCGGAAGACGGTGAATTTCGTCAATAAACAAAACTTCACCAGTATCCAAAGCGCTAAGAATAGATGCTAAATCACCAGCATGCTGAATAGCAGGGCCGGATGTAATACGAATCGGAACTTGAAGCTCGTTTGCAACAATCATTGCAAGAGTGGTTTTTCCCAAACCTGGAGGGCCTGCCAAAAGCATGTGATCAGGCGGAACATCGCGCTTTTTTGCAGCATCCAAAAATAGTTGCAGCTGCGCTTTTAAAACAGGCTGACCAATAAAACCTTCTAAAGCGTGCGGACGAAGCTCTTCATCACTTAACTGTTCGTTACTTAAAGAAGATGAAGAAACCATTCGCAACGATTCTTCAGCAACACCAGTATTTACTGCAGAAGTATATTCATCACTCACTTCAACTCCCCCAATACTTTATTTTTAAGCAACATAATCATCTACCCCTATCTAACAAAGTTAATGCCATGCGCAAAATATTAGGCATATCTGCTTCAGTTACAGGAGTAACAATATTATTTTCAGCGCAAACTTGTTCAACAGCTTTTTGAGCATCCGATTGACGCCAACCAAGAGATACAAGACCATCAATTACGGCGCTAATACCAGTATCAATAGTTTTGCCGCTTGAAGCGTCAGAGACGTCTGCAGATAAACTGTTAAGATCAATAGAACCTTTAAGCTCCAGAATAATTTTCTGAGCACCCTTCTTACCCAAGCCTGGAGCCGAAGAAAGAGCAGTAACATCCCCATCCGCAATTGCTTTAACTAAACGATCAACATTAAGAGTTGAAAGCAAAGAAAGAGCAACTTTAGGACCAATGCCACTAACTTTTTGCACTTGCAAAAACATACGTTTAGCAGCTTGAGTTGTAAAACCGTAAAGAGTTAAAGCATCTTGAGAAACTTGCATTGAAGTGTAAACACGAACTTCTTGACCCTCATGCAAAGAAGACAAATCTTGAGAAGACATATAAGTTTCGTAGCCAACTGACGAAACAACAATAAGAGCAGTGCGAGCATCAACAGACGCTACTTGACCAACAAGCATACCAATCATAAGCGCTCACCTTCGCATTCTAAGGACTTTAAAAGTCATCCAAAAATCTACCACAATTGCAACAAAACGATTATCGCAAAAACAATTGCAGTAGAACAGATGTTCTATTGCTATCCTACATGCCTCGAGAGACAGACTTACTTTTCATAGCCGCTTGCTGAGCTAAAGCCCACTGCTTTTGAGCAGGAGTTAAATGCTGTTCGCGCTCGCCGCCTTGCAAAGCCCCTTCCGGACGAAGAGCATGACAAATTGCCTGTGCTAAAGCATCAGCCGCATCAGCCGGAGTTGGAAGCATATTAAGGCCAAGAAGACGAGCAACCATGCGCTCAACCTGCGGCTTTTGCGCTTTACCATTGCCAGCAACAGCAAGCTTAACCTCAGTAGGAGTATGCAACGCTACTGGAATATTGCGCTGAGCAGCAGCAAGCATAGCAAGACCCGCAACTTGCGCAGTACCAAGAACAGTATTTAGATTTTCTTGCGCAAAAACTCGCTCAATAGAAACAGTATCCGGCGAAAAACGCTCAATTTTTTCAACTAAGCCGTTATAAATCTTAAGCAAACGCAAATCTTGAGAAAGATCAGGCTCAGATCTCAAAACATCGACGTGAATAAAAGAAAGCCGACGTGAAACGCCGGCTTCAATCACGCCGACCCCGCAGCGCGTAAGCCCGGGGTCAACGCCCAAAATCATCATAGGAGATTATTCATCTTCCTCAAGCTGAGCCATAACTTCATCAGATGCAGTCCAGTTGCTGTAAATATTCTGAACATCGTCAAGGTCGTCAAGATTATCAATCAAACGAGAAACCTTTTGAGCATCTTCCAAACTCAACTCAACTTCGTTATTTGGATGCATAATAACATCTGCAGAATCGTAGTCGAAACCAGCATCCTGCAAAGCTTTACGAACAGTAACCAAATCGCTGGAACCAGTGTAAACGGAATACACGTCACCATCGTCAGCTACATCTTCTGCACCAGCTTCAGCTGCAACTTCAAAAAGCTTATCGTAATCAACACCTTCGGATGGAACCTCAATCAAGCCTTTACGCTCAAAGTTGAAGCTCACAGAACCGCTTGTTGCCAAAGAGCCGTTGCCTTTGGTAAGAGTTGAACGCACATCAGCAGCAGCACGATTGCGGTTATCGGTAAGGCATTCAATAATCAAGCCAACGCCTGCAGGAGCGTAACCTTCGTAAACAATCTCCTCATAGTTGGCGCCGCCGGCTTCTTCACCAGAGCCACGCTTAACAGCGCGCTTGATGTTATCGGCAGGCATAGAAGCCTTCTTAGCTTTAACGATGGCATCGTACAACGTAGGGTTACCATCAGGATCGCCACCGCCCAAACGTGCAGCGATTTCAATGTTCTTAATGAGCTTGGCAAAAAGCTTGCCACGCTTTGCGTCGATAGCGGCCTTCTTATGCTTGGTGGTCGCCCACTTGGAATGACCTGACATGATACTCCTAAAATGTACAGTTAATCAAACGAAACGATTTTATTGCGCTTTCGCGACAATTTTACTTATCTTTTTGTTGAAGACCTTGCTTTACTTCAAAAATACGTTGGATAACAGTTACAATTCCGCCAATTGCAAGAAGTATCATAGCGCAACTTAACCAGAAAAGTTGATTAGTTATACCAGATAATCCCATAGCAACAAGTATTATAGCCACACGATCCGCTCTAGTAATCAATCCGATTTTAGGATCAACCGAAATCGACTGCCCGCGTGCGCGAGTATACGAAGTTACGAAAGCTGCCATAAGTGCAATCATGCAACTAAATAAACCTGCGTATTTTAGGAACATTCCAATTACTGATGGAATCCACATGCAAACACTTTTGTTACTAGCGTTGTACAAGCAAATGCAAGCCGACATAAAAAGAGACCAATCTGCAATGCGATCAAGAGTTGAGTCAAGAAATGCTCCAAATTTTGTGCCGCCTGTAGTTAGTTCAGCAACAGATCCGTCCAAGCCATCCGCAAGTACAAAAATTGTAAGCAATATGGTTCCTGCAATAAGTTGGCCTGTAAAAGCCGTTACGAAAGCTGTAACAACTACTGCTAACGTACCAACAACTGTTACAGCATTAGCGCTTACGCCTAGTCGAACTAGCAATTTTGCAACCGGAGCAATAACTCGCTTAAAGCCGCTTCGCAATGATTCCAACATTGAATCAACCTTCCTAGCGTAATCGCAAGTAAAACTTGTGTTCAATCAACATTCTTATAGTAACCGCGCGGCTGTAAGAAGATACAAGCACCGTTACTAACTCAGCTAACGAACTGAGAAAATAACGGTAATAAGCAAAACACCGTTAAAAACTCAGTCAACAAACTGAGAAAATAACGGTAATAAGCAAAACACCGTTAAAAACTCAGCTAACGAACTGAGAAAATAACGGTGTAGAGATTTAGATATAAAAAAGCCCGCACAACGTTAAGAAGTGCGGGCTTTTTTAGTTAAGATTCAGCTTACATAGCTTAAGTTAGCTAACTTATGTTACTTAACTTAAGTTACTTAGTGTAGCGCTCGAAATCTTCTGCAGTATTCACCTGAACGCGCTGCTTAATAATGGACAAAATCCACTCTTTAGCTTGAGCAACAGGAACGCCGTTCAATTGGCTGCCATCACGGAAGCGGAAGCTCACAGCATTGTTGTTCACATCCTCTTCGCCAGCAATCAAAGTGAAAGGCACCTTAGACTTAGAAGCGTTACGAATCTTCTTACCGAAGCGATCGTCAGAGCTGTCCATTTCGCAACGAACCATATTCTCTTCCAAATCGCTAATAAACTTTTGCAAGTGTGGAGCAAACTCGTCCGCAACAGGAACGCCAGTTACCTGAACTGGAGCCAACCATGCTGGGAACGCGCCCGCGTAATGCTCAAGCAAAATGGCAAAGAAGCGCTCAATGGATCCGAAGAGTGCGCGGTGAATCATCACCGGACGCTGGTGACTACCGTCAGCTGCAATGTACTCCAACTTAAAGCGCTCAGGCAAGTTGAAGTCGAGCTGAATAGTAGAAACCTGCCAAGTGCGGCCGATTGCGTCACGCGCTTGCACAGAAATCTTCGGACCGTAGAATGCAGCTCCACCTGGATCGTCCACGAGTTCCAAACCAGATTCTTTAGCAACCTCAGCCAAAGTGTTAGTTGCTTCTTCCCAAATCTCATCGGAACCAACGAACTTGTGCTCATCCTTAGTGGAAAGCTCCAAGTAGAAGTCGTTCAAACCGAAGTCTTTAAGAAGACCAAGCACAAAGTTAAGCAAGCTCTTCAACTCGTCGCGCATCTGCTCGCGAGTGCAGTAAATGTGCGAATCATCCTGAGTCAAGCCGCGCACACGAGTTAAGCCATGCACAACGCCAGACTTTTCGTAGCGATACACGGTACCAAACTCGAACAAGCGCAAAGGAAGCTCACGATAAGAACGCTGACGAGACTTGAAGATCAAGTTATGCATTGGGCAGTTCATTGGCTTCAAGTAGTAGTCAGCACCTTGACGAGTTACGTTGCCGTTTTCGTCGCGCTCTTCGTCAAGCTTCATTGGAGGGTACATGCCATCCTTGTACCACTGCAAGTGTCCGGAAGTTTCGTACAATCCACCCTTAGTAATGTGCGGGGTTTGCACGAAGCTGTAGTGATGCTTGCGATGCTGCTCGCGCGAATAATCTTCCATTGCGTTAATAATCGCAGCACCCTTTGGATGGAACACTGCCAAGCCTGGGCCAATCTCGTCTGGGAAGGAGAACAAATCCATCTCTTGGCCAAGCTTGCGGTGATCGCGCTTAGCAGCTTCTTCCATACGAGTTGTGTAAGCCTTAAGCTCTTCCTTGCTTGGCCATGCAGTTCCGTAAATGCGCTGAAGCATAGGATTCTGCTCGGAGCCACGCCAGTAAGCTGCAGCTACACGCTCAAGCTTAAAAGCCTTAATATAGCGCGTGTTTGGAAGGTGAGGTCCACGGCACAAATCGCTCCAAACCTTGTTTCCTTCGCGATCCACATTGTCGTACATGCTAAGCTCATGCTTGCTGATTTCGCCAGCAGCCGCAGGATCAAGAGCAGCTTCTTTATCTCCAATCAACTCCAACTTATAAGGTTGATTTGCTTCTTCTTCGCGCGCTTCATCTTCAGTTACAACGCGGCGGCGGAAGCTTTGAGACTCTTTAATAATGCGCTGCATATGCTTTTCGATTTGCTTCAAATCGTCCGGCGTAAATGGAGTATCAACATCGAAATCGTAGTAGAAGCCGTCTTTAATTACAGGACCTACGCCCAACTTTGCGTCTGGTCGAATTTCTTGAACAGCCTGAGCCATCACGTGAGTAGCGGAATGACGCATGATTGCGATGCCATCTTCACTATCAAGTGCTACTGATTCCACGGTATCGCCGTCATGAAGAGGCGTGTACAAATCACGCAACTCGCCATTTAAACGCACGGCAATAATATTTTTATCTTCCGCGAAAAGTTCAACGCCAGTGAAGCTTGCATCCACCTCCTTGCGTTCCTCGTTTACGGTGATGGAGATGGTATTTTCAGCCATAATTGTCCTTTTCTATCGGGGTCTTGCGTTACTAATGTGCAGACCTGGACTTGTGTGGCGTCGATAAAACTTACGCGATTAAACAATAAACAAAACGCGCAAAAAACGACGTCAATCGCGCGCATTTTTCACGCGCAATTCATTGATACTTTAGGACACACTTAAGACTTAAATACTATGCTGCAACAGATTTGCACTTACGCAAATTAAAAATAAGCCACTCGCCAAATTTAACAATTAAGAAGAAAGCTCCAGCGCAAATAGCAATAGTGCCTCCTGCTGAAAGCTTTAATATTACAGCAAGTGCCAAGCCGGTAAGCGCAATCGCAACAGACGAAACTACGCAAGCTAGCACAAACTTATTAATAGATGCGATTCTTCCCTTTAACGCTGCTGCAGGAGCTGCAATAAGAGATACTGAAACAACGGTTCCTACTGCTGGAATAATAACCGAAACAGTTACAATAATCAGAGCTAAAACCATTCCTTGTATAAATCCAGCTTTTCCGCCGGAAGCGCGGTAATTAATCGGATCAAATGAGCAATGCACAAGATTAGCTGCGTTAAAAATCCACAATCCTAAAACAAGCAGGAAGGCAACAGCGGCTGAAATTACGTCTGCAGGAGTGCAATTAAGCAAAGATCCAGTCAAAAAGCCTTCAATACGAAGCGGCAATGGAGCAAACCACTTATTCAAAAAGTATCCGCTAGCAAAACCAACAGTAAGCGTAATTCCTGCCGCAGCTTGCGAAGAAATACCTTTAATACGCGAAAGCGCATACATTACAAAAGAAAGCACAACGCATGCAGCTGCAGCACCTATGAACAATCCAAGAGACAGCACGTTTTGATCTATTGTGTAAATAGAAGTTAAAACTACGCCAAGAACAGCTCCAGGAAAAGCTGCGTGCGTAATAGATTCTGTAAAGAATATGCGCTGATTTAGAAGAGCTAGCGAACCCACGAAACCGCATAATGCTCCGACTACAATCGCTTCAACAATTGGGAGCGCAATAATTTGCCAAATACTTACCATTTAAGCCCCCTGCTTTTTTTCGATTGAATTGTGCGATTTGCGCGATTTATGAGTTTCGCAAGTTTCGCAAGATTCTAACGTTTCGCAAGATTCGCAAGATTCGCAAGATTCGCAAGTTCTATTCGCTGAAATTATTGAAGAAACAAACCGAAAAGCCCAACGCAATATAAGCACAACAACAAACATTGCGCACATGCTTAAAGCTATTGCAGCTTGAGGAGAAATAGGATGATCCAGCTCAAGATTCATAACATACATTCCAAGCACAACGCCAGCAATACCAACCGCAATAGCAACCGCAACCATACGAGAAACCGTGCGAGAAACTAAGCGAGCGCTAGCGCCCGGAATAATAAGGTATCCAATAACAAGAAGCACGCCAACTGCAGAAGATGCAGAAACAACAACAGCTGCAATACCAACGTTTAGAACAATATCTACAAGTAAAGTGTTAGCACCCATTAAAGGCGCGCTTGCGCGGTCAAAAGCAACAATAGTTTGCTGCTTCCAAGTTGCAATAAGCACAATAATTGCAAATAAACAAATCCACATAGCTTGAGTCATACGTTCGTCAGTAACGTCAAGAAGCCTGCCAAACATAAGCGCTTCAAGCTGGCCAGACATATCGCCTTTTTTAAGTGAGATTACTACGCCGAGAGCAAAGAAAGTTGTGAGAACCGTAGCAATAACGGATTCGTTAATTTTAGCCGAACGAGAAGCCCAAACTAATGCTGCAACCAAAAATACTGCACAAATTGCAGCTCCTGGAATAATTCGATCAATTCCGCCGTACAAGGCTCCAACCACAATTCCAGGGAAAATTCCGTGAACTATAGCTTCTGCATTAAATTCTGCGCATCGTAAGTTTACGAATACGCCTACGATTCCGCTAGCTATAGAAAGAACTATAAGAAGGCAAAACGGTCGGAAAATATAAGGTGCAGACGCAATAAAGTCGAAGCCAGGAATTGGCTCCAAAGCTTGTCTTAACGATTCAACTAATTCGGCGAGCATGAGTATCAGCCTTCCGCAATTTTAGAAAGCGTAAGTCCTGCAGAAGCAGCAGGCACACTTCCACCGTATGCGCAAGTAATATTTTCTTTCGTCATAACTTCTTTAAGAAGGCCAAAAGCAACTTGGCGACCTGCCAAAAGCAACGCTTTTTCACAAATAGCATCCGCAATAACTAAGTCGTGAGTAGAAACAACGAAAGCTATTCCCTCTTGCTTTGCAGCTTTCATAATATTAAGAAGTTCGCGACGATTTGGCTCATCAAGACCGTTAAAAGGTTCGTCAAGCAAAATAAGCGTCGGATGCGCAACAATAGCGCGCGCAAGAAGAATGCGCTGACGCTGACCGCCCGAAAGATCGCCAAATCGAACATCCGCACGATGAAGCAATCCAACATGATTAAGAGCGTCCTCAACGGCTTTTTTCTGATCTTTTTTAAGCAAGCCGAGGAATCCAGTTTGTCTACTTAAGCCCATAGCAACAACTTGACGCGCTGTGATTGGGAATGTTAAATCCAAATCAACTTGTTGCGGCACGTAACCAATTGACAAAGCTTTTGGCATACGCAATTCGCCGTGGCTCACGCGCACAATACCAATAATGGCTTGCAAAAACGTTGTTTTTCCAGAACCATTAGGACCTATTAAAGCCAAAGCCTCCCCAGCTTCCACATTGCCATTAAGCCCAGTTACTACAGTTTTATAACCGTAGGCTAGGTTGCAATCTTCCATTGCAAGGACGCTCTTATTCACTATATTTCCAGTCTTTTTAATTTTAGTATTTTAATTTTGCATTTTAATTTCGTATTTCGTTTTTGCGATATCCGTTTTTACGAAATTCGCTTTTTACGAAATTACTTCTTCAATGCAGCTTTAACCGACTCTGGAAGGTCTGGAACCTTACCATCCCAAGCCTTTACCAATGTTTCAACATTGTGCACAATGGAGCCGATATAAGTTTCGCCAGCAGAACCAACTGGTCCCAAGGAATCGCCATAAAGCGCGTCGTCGCCAATAATAGCCTTTACGCCTGCAGCGGAAGCAACAGCCTTAATGGACTTGGAATTGTTGGAATTTTCTGCAAAGATTGCCACAGCACCAGACTTCTTCACATCTTCCGCAGCCTGCTTAATGTGATCAGCGGTAGCATCCTGCTGGCTGTTGAAGTCAGAAAGTGCTGCACCAATGAACTTTACATTGTAGTCGCGAGAGAAGTAACCGAATGCGTCGTGAGAGGTGAACAGAACACGATGTTCTTGAGGTACGCTGTTCAAAGCTTCGGTTGCCCAAGCATCCAAATCAGTCAAAGACTTAACGAACTTTTCAACGTGCTCGTCAAAGATCGACTTGCTTTTAGGAAGAGCCTTGCCCAAGAATTCACCAATATTCTTAACCTGAATCATGGTGTTCTTCGTGCTGGTCCAAATGTGTGGATCGTACTGGAATTCAGGTTCCTTTTCGCCTTCCTCTGGAGGGAATGGCCACTTTTCGGCATGAACCTTAGCAATACCGCGGTCAATCTTGTAAGGAAGATTCTTTTCTTTAGCAGCTTGCGCCTTTGGATCCTTAATTTCGTCGGCAGTGAGAATACCGGAAGTTACGCCCATAATGCCCTTGAAGCCGGTTGCTTTTACAGCTTCATCCAAGAAGTGCTCAAGATCAACACCGGAAACAAGCATCAAATCAGCTTTAGAAAGAGCCTTAGACTGCGCTGGCGTCATTTCGTGCTCGTGAGCAGAAGCATTTGGTGCGAGCAAGCAAGTCAAATTAATTGTTGACTTTGCTTTGTTTGCTGGAGCGCCAATAACAGACTTCTTACCTTGGGAATCGGTTTTGTTGAGACTTAAGCCGGAATTTGCATCGGCAGTAGAAGCGATTTGCGTTACGTAATCGCAAATTTGAGTAGTAGTTGCTACAACATTTACTTGTTTGCCTTGAGACTTGTTTTCGGCAGTTTTTGCTGAGCCGCAAGCGCTCATAGAAGTAGCTAAAAGTGCAACCGCCGCAACAGTTGCGAACATTCGTGATGTTTTCACACTCGTTCCTTTCAGGAATCTTTACTGTTATTGCAGGTTTTTGATTGTGAGAGGTACTCATGAAATTCGCTCATGAAAAAAATAATCATTCGCAATAACGCTTATAGCATAGAAAAAATATGCACGAGGGTCAATAATATGCCAAAAATTTCTTTATATTTTTTATAAAAGCGCGTGTCGCAAAATTTTAGTCTGTTATAATTGCGATTTTTTCTTGCATTCTAACAACAAATAGTGTATATGCTGACTAATGCGCTGACTACAATCATATATATGAGTCCACTTGTGAATTTAGCAACAAAAGATGCCAGCAAATGCCTAAAAATACCAAATCAATCGAGCGATAAGTATTCAAGAGGCGTGCTGGGCGTAATTACCGGATCAAACGAATACCCCGGAGCCGCAATATTAAGCACGCGAGCTGGAGCAAAAAGCAATATTGGCATGGTTCGTTACGCAGGACCTTTGCGGGCGCAAAACTTAGTATTACAAGCCTCCCCCGAAATAGTTGCGTCAGAACAATTAAGCGGAAAACTGGACGCAATAACAGTCGGCTCTGGCATACCTGATGCCGAACATTGCAACAGCGAAAGCGCACGATCGCAAAGAGAACAAATTGCGAACATACTTAAAAACTACGAAAGCGAAAGCCAATCAAGCGAAAGCCAATCAAGCAATATTGAATTGCAATCACAAAACTCACTTCCGCCAATATGCGTAGACGCAGGCGCTTTAGATTTACTTCCTAAAAAAGTTTGCGCGAAAGTAATATTAACTCCTCACGCAGGAGAATTAAGCTCACTTTTTGCTAGATACGATTTAAAAATAAGCGCTCAGGAAATATTGCAAAATCCTGTTGAATACGCTCAAAAAGCGGCAAATCTTACTGGAGCAACCGTGCTTGTTAAGGGAGCTACAACAGCAGTTGCGTCGCCGAATAATTTGCATCTTCCAATATATATTGCTCAATACGGTCCAGCTTGGCTTGCAACTGCCGGTTCTGGGGATGTTTTAGCAGGAATTCTTGGAGCGTTACTTGCGCAACGCGAAAAACAAGACGAAAGCGGCAGAAACTACGCGTTTATTGCAGCAAGCGCCGCAATAATTCACGGAATTTCGGCAGTATTTGCATCAAGAAGTAGCGGCGAAAATAACTGCACTCAAATTGTGCAAGATATATTAAAATCAAAAGATCCGTTAGCTTTGGAACATCCGATTGTGGCAAGCGACATAATTAGCGCACTTCCGTACGTTTTTGAGCTTCTTATAAATATGAGGTAGCGCGAAATAACAAAGGAAATGAAAAGGAACGAAAAATGACTAACGCACAAAATTTTGAAATACGCGATGTTATGTTTGATTATTGCCGAGTACTACTCGAGTGGAATTGCAGAAATTGCTTGCAAAAACAGTTTCCACATTTAGTTGACACAATCTGCCCTAATGGAAGTTTTGGTAAAGATGATTTAGCAGGATTCTACGAGTTTGAAGACCGCATGGACGGCGGAGAGCTGCTAAAAGACCTTATGCCAGAATACGAGCGCCGCTTTGGAAGCGAGCTTGCATGCGCTTTCCGTTGGTATTGCGCGCATTATGATCAAGTTTTAACTCGCATGATGCCTGGAATGGTTGATTTGCTTCACGATTTAAAAAAAGCGGGCTACGGCGTGTGGGGTCTTACGAATTGGTCTAGCGAAACTTTTCCGCTGGCGCTTAAAAAATTCCCTGAACTTTCAACGCTTTTGCAGGGAACTATTATTTCTGGAGTTGAGCATTTACACAAGCCACAGCCGGAGATTTTTGAGCTTGCAATGAGTAGATTTGGGCTTAAAGCCGAGAATACAGTATTTTTCGACGATAAGCCGGCAAATATTGACGGAGCTCATGCTGTTGGCATGCACGGTTTCGTTTTTACTACAGCCGACCAAGCGCGTAAAGATTTAGCATCGATTGGAGTTGAGATTTAATAGTTGAGATTTAGGAGTTGAGATTTAAGCAATTGTTAGCGCTATGCCGATACCTCTTGGTACATTCGTTAGCGGTTTGTTTTACGTAATTTTTGATTGATATCTCAACTTTTGCTAGCGCACGAAAGAAGCTCAAAATGACTTTGCTACAACTGAAATATATTGTAAAAATCGTTGACTGCGGTTCAATGAACGAAGCAGCACGAGCACTATATATTTCGCAACCTGCGTTGAGCTCTTCTGTAAAAGAGCTCGAAAGAGAGCTTAATATTGAGATCTTTACAAGATCAACTCAAGGAATTGCGCTAACTGCCGACGGAGCTGAGTTTTTAACATACGCTAGGCAAGTAATCGAACAAGCAGATTTGCTAGAAGAACGCTACAAAAGCGCAAAACCGCGCCCACAATTGTGCAGCGTTGCAACACAACACTACATGTTTGCAGTCGAAGCATTTGTTGAAATGATTCGCAGCATTCATTCCGACGAGTACGAATTTTCTATTCGCGAAACGCGCACAAAAAATATTATTAAGCAAGTAAGCGATATGCGCGCAGACCTTGGAATTCTTTATCTTTCTGACTACAACAAGGACGTAATCGGAAAGTTACTTCGCGAAAAGCATTTGGAGTTCCACCCACTTTTCCGCGCAAAATTGCACGTTTTTCTTTCAAGAAACAATCCGCTTGCTGTGCGCAAAAGCTTAAGTTTGGATGATTTAAAGCCGTATCCGTTTATTCAATACGAGCAGGGAGAAGAAGGAAGCTTCTTCTTTGCAGAAGAAGCAGTGTGGCCTACTCGCCCACCTAAGAAAATCAACGTTTCCGACCGCGCTACCATTTTGAACTTTATTATTGGACTCAATGGTTACACTGTTTGCACTGGCATTGATAACGGCGATTTGAACAACGAGAAAATCGTTACAATTCCGCTTGAATGCGACGACACTATGCTTGTTGGCTGGATTACCAACGAACGTACGAAGCTTTCAAAAGCGTCACTTGCTTATCTTACGCAACTCAAGTCTGTGCTTGTAAAGCATGGGTACGCGCTTATTGATTCTAAAAATTAGATAATTTAATAAAGCGCACGAAATTGCGCAAAAAAGCGCATAGAAAAAAGTTATCCACATTTTTTCTATTATATTGACGCTAATTTTCGCCTTCCATAGAATCCATATTAATTTATTTGTTCTATGTGAGGTGAAGGAAAATGAGCATAATAAATATAGCGTTAAAAATACTGGAAATCATGGGTCCAATGACAACCATGAAGCTACAAAAACTTACGTACTATGCACAAGCTCATAGTCTTGCAACCACTGGATTATCGCTATTCCCGGAAGACTTTGAAGCGTGGAAAAACGGTCCCGTTTCGCTTGAATTATTTAAACGTCACCGAGGTAGATTAATTATTAGTAGTTCCAGCCTGCTATTAACAATGAACGAGCGAGCTGTAATGCTAAAAGAATCGCAAATAGAAATAATTAAAACCGTGTGCAACAAGCTTGGCGGATTAAGCGGAGACGAACTTAGCGAAAGAACACACAAGGAAATGCCTTGGATTCAAGCGCGAACAGGCGTACCAGAAAATAAAGGCAGCGAAGAGATTATTTCGAAGCAGTCAATTCACGACTACTACGTTAAGCATCCTATTGTGTAAATGCGCGAATGCCAGAAAATAAGCAAGCAGAGACAATAATGCAGCGCATGGCCGTTGTTTTCTCAGTTCGTTAGCTGAGTTTTTAACAGTGTTTGGGTTGTGAGC
>NQOH01000003.1:31049-31191 GCA_003585735.1 Gardnerella kenyensis | reverse complement strand
TGGGTTGTGAGTGTTATTTTCTCAGTTCGTTAGCTGAGTTTTTAACAGTGTTTGGGTTGTGAGCGTTATTTTCTCAGTTCGTTAACTGAGTTTTTAACAGTGTCTTGCTGATTAGCGTTACTTTCGGGCAAGCTGCAAAATT
>NQOH01000003.1:22900-30266 GCA_003585735.1 Gardnerella kenyensis | reverse complement strand
TTTAGAATTTTAGAATCCGCAATTAAAGCGCGGTGCCGTGCTCGTCAAGATGCGGATTACGCTTTGCGTTGCTAAAGCTAAAGAACAAGCCAAATACGCCTAGCGCAAACAGCACTGCAATAGTTATAACAAGCGCAATAGGCTGGCTTGGCAGCCACATAATCACCAAGAACGCAAACGCAGAAAGCAAAAGCACAGCCCAAGAGCACACGCCAATAACCTTGCGAACTGCATTTAAAGTATCATCTCCAGATTCAGCGCGCTGAACGTTTTTAGCAATCTTCTCCTCTTCAGCCGTCACATTAGACGTTGGCTTCCAAGGACCTGCTCCTCGCTCTTTAAGCCTACGAGAACGTTCTTGCAAGTCATATTCATCAATCATGCCGCCGCGCGCGCGACCTTTCGTCTCATCATATTGAGAAGGAATACCCCTGCGAGCATTCCTTGCTTTAGCACGACGCTCTTTTCGATTCGGCATAATCGTTCCTTTCCGCACTGAATTTCACACAATATGCAATATTTTAGCGCATATCTAGCCCATTTTGGCAAGCTTCAACAATTCTTTCTATTAATAAATCGTTAAGCAGTCTGCCTTTTCGCATTGCAACTATACGATTTTCGCTAAACGTTGCAAGAGATTCTTCAATAGCTTCTTTTATAGCTTTTTGCAAATAAGTATCGTCAAATTCTCTGCAATTTTCGCGCATTTTGCAACATAATTGCGAAACATCAAGTCCTTCTTTAATACGAAGGCCAAGCATTACTTCTTCAATTAGCGCATCCTCGCTATTTATGCACTCGTAGTTTTGCCACGGCACGTTACCTGCGTTAATAGCCTGAGCCCAGCGTTTTGGATGCAAAATATCCCATGCGCGCAAGTTGTAAAACTCGTTTGAATCAGCTAAAGAAGCGTCATCATCCATGCTTTGTTTACTAATGTGATTTGCAGCATTGTAGTGCGAGTGCGCTCCAGGACCAATTCCAGCCCAATCAATATTTCGCCAATAGCCAAGATTATGCTGAGATTCAAAACCGGGGCGCGACCAATTAGAAATTTCGTACCACTTTAAGCCAGCAGAACTAAAAAGCTCGTCTGCTAACTCGTATTTTGCTGCTTCATCATCGTCGTCAGGCGCTTGAATAGTGCCAGCAGCAATCTGGCGGCCCATTTTTGTGCGCGGCTCTACCGTTAGTGCGTACGCGGAAATATGGTTCACTCCTAGACTTAAAGCCATTTCTACTGACTTTCGCCAATCATCCAAACTTTCCCCAGGAGCTCCATAAATCAAATCAACGCTTGAACGCAAGCCACATGCGTTTGCTGCGTTTACTCCTCGCGCAACATTTTCAGGCGTATGCGTGCGATCCAAAGTTTTTAGCACGTGCGGCACAGCCGATTGCATTCCGAAAGATATTCGAGTAAATCCGCCTTCTGCAAGCGTTTCAATATACTTTTCGTCTGCAGTGTCTGGATTTGCTTCAGTAGTAATTTCCGCGTTTTTACCAAGTCCCCACAAGTTACGCACTTCTTGCAAAATTCGCACTAAGTCGCGTGCTTTAAGAACAGTTGGGGTGCCTCCGCCGAAGAAAACAGATTGCGCTTCAGGCTCAAAAATCCCGTGAAATTCCTGCCATTTTTTTACGAGACGCATCTCTTGAATCGCAACGTCCGCATAACCTTCACGACTTGCACCCTCACCCAAATCGCGCGCAGTATACGTATTAAAATCGCAATATCCGCATCGACGCAAGCAAAACGGCACGTGCACGTACACTTCAAAAGGCATACTTTTAGTTTGCGTAGCTGATTTATTTAATTCAGCATCCAACTCTAAACTCATCCTTCAGACTTTTGCGCTGCGCGAATCTTATCTTTAGTGTCTCTGTCGTTTGCACTTTCGTCTGTAGCCAAAGCCGCAACGAAGGCCTCTTGCGGAACCTCAACATGTCCGAGCATCTTCATACGCTTCTTACCAGCCTTCTGCTTTTCAAGAAGCTTGCGCTTACGCGTAATATCGCCACCGTAGCATTTTGCGAGCACGTCTTTTCGAAGAGCGCTAATCGTTTCGCGCGCAATAATTCTAGAGCCAATTGCAGCCTGAATTGGAATCTCAAACTGCTGGCGAGGAATAAGTCCGCGAAGCTTCTTCGTCATCATAACGCCGTAAGAATAAGCCTTATCTCTGTGCACAATCGCACTAAAAGCGTCAACCTTATCTCCCTGAATAAGAATATCAACTTTCACAAGGTCAGCAGACTGCTCGCCATCCTCGTGGTAGTCGAGAGAAGCGTAGCCTTTTGTGCGGCTTTTAAGCTGATCGAAGAAGTCAAAGACGATTTCTGCAAGAGGAATTCTGTAGTGCATTTCCACGCGGTCGGCACTAATGTATTCCATTGTGCCCATTTCTCCGCGATGCTCCTGGCACAAATCCATTACAGCACCAATAAATTCTTTCGGCGTAATAATGTCGGCCGCAACCATTGGCTCAATAATGCGCTTAATCTTGCCTTCCGGAAACTCACTAGGATTCGTTACGTGATGCTCGCTGCCGTCTTCACTAGTAACGTCGTAAGTTACGTTAGGAGCAGTAGAAATAAGATCCAAGCCAAACTCGCGGCTTAAACGCTCGGAAACAATCTCCATGTGCAAAAGGCCTAAGAATCCGCAACGGAAGCCGAATCCCAGCGCAACAGACGTTTCTGGTTCGTAAAGAAGAGCAGCGTCGTTAAGTTTTAGCTTGTCAAGAGCATCTCGAAGTTCCGGGAATTGCGCGTTGTCAATTGGGAACAAGCCAGCATAAACCATAGGCTTAGGGTCGCGGTAGCCGTCCAAAGGTTCGGACGCAGGATTTGCGACGCTGGTAATAGTGTCGCCGACTTTAGATTGACTTACGTCTTTAGCGCCCGTAATTACGTAGCCAACTTCGCCCGCTCCAAGCGCTTTAGTTGGAGTCATATCTGGGCTAATAACGCCGATTTCAATAGGATCGTGCGTCATGCCGATTCCCATCATATGCAATTTTTCGCGCGACTTAAGTTCGCCATCAACCATACGAATATAGGTGACGATTCCGCGATACGAATCGTAAACCGAGTCAAAAATAAGCGCGCGAGCAGGAGAATCAGGATTCCCTGTTGGAGCCGGCACTTCCAGCACGATTTGATCAAGCAAGTCTTTAACACCTTCGCCGGTTTTTCCAGAAACGCGTAGAACGTCTTCCGGCTTGCAACCGATTAAGCCAGCGATTTCTTCAGCGTGTTTGTCTGGCTCTGCGCTTGGCAAGTCGATTTTGTTAAGTACAGGAATAATAGTCAAATTATGGTCGATTGCCATATAAAGATTAGAAAGCGTTTGCGCTTCAATGCCTTGAGTTGCGTCAACAAGCAGCACCGCACCTTCGCATGCTGCAAGCGCGCGCGAAACCTCGTAAGTAAAATCGACGTGACCAGGAGTATCAATCATGCCGAGAGAATACTCTTTGCCTTCAAAGGTCCACGGCACTCGAACAGCCTGCGATTTAATAGTAATTCCGCGCTCTTGCTCAATATCCATGCGGTCTAGGAAGCGGTCGCGCATTTCGCGCTCCGGAACGATTCCGGAAAGCTGCAAAATGCGATCAGCTACAGTGGACTTGCCGTGATCAATATGCGCAATAATGCAGAAATTGCGTATCAACGACTGATCCGTAAATCCTGGCTGGTTATGCGGTGTAATCAAAGCAAGCATCTCCTTACTAAATACGCGGATAGTATTAAATTGCGCAAGCTACGCAAGTAATCAATCTTACCAACTCTACTACCCTAATTTAGTGGAACAAAACCCGGAGAATCCCCCAAAACTCGCGCCACATTAAGTAGAATCCCCCAAAACTCGCGCCACATTAAGTAGAATCCCCCAAAACAAAGAAACTAACAAAGTTATCCAATAATCATGCTATGCTTACGCTTTGTATGTCCTTATATAGCAAACGTCGTTTGGAGTAACAGTGGCAAACATTAAGTCGCAGAAGAAGCGCGTTCTCACTAACGAGAAGGCACACAAGCGTAACGTAGCAGTAAAGTCTGCTTTGAAAACCGCTATTCGTGCTACTCGTGAAGCCATCACCGCTGGTGATAAGGCTGCTGCAGAGGCCGCTTTCGCAGTCGCAGCTCAGAAGCTTGACAAGGCTGCAGGCCGTGGCGTGATTCATAAGAATCAGGCTGCAAACCGCAAGTCCGGTCTTGCTGTAGCGATTAACGCTCTGTGAAGTTTGTGCAGGTAACTGCATAACACAGCATGTAAGGAAAATCCCCAGTGCCAATTGGTGCTGGGGATTATTTTTTAGCTTTAGCGACGACGCTTTTAGAAACTACGCTTATTAACGCTTATTTTTACGGCGAATTTTCGGCCCACGCACTTTAATAGGCTCCGTACGATTCATTGCTCCGAATAAAGTCAAGTCAAATTTTACAGATAGCAAACGCATCGCAACTACCAACGCAACAATAAGCATATCCAAAATAATCTCAACAGTTACGCCAAAGAAGCCAGCGTGTTTTGCTTTAAATACAAAAACCGTAAGAACGCAACCAGCTGCAGCTGGAACAGCGTACCAATGCTTATCTCGCACAATAACTGGCACCTGGTTCAAAATCATGTCGCGAATCAAACCGCCTCCCAAAGCGGTTGCCATTCCTAAAAACACTGAAGTCGTGCCAGACATGTGAAAATCTAAGCCTTTTGCTGTGCCGTTCACAGCAAACAACCCCAATGCTAGCGCATCAATCGTAAGCATAAACCAACGCCATTTATCAATCTCCGGATGCGCAACCGCAACAATTATGCCGGAAAGTAAGCCAGCAATCACAAAACCATGATCTGCAATTCCAACTGGCGGTAGTGCTCCAAGTAAAACATCACGCACAATTCCGCCGCCCAACGCAGTAATCCAAGAAGTGGTAATAATGGCAAAAACATCGTACTTTTTACGAATAGCCCACAAGCCGCCAACCATTCCGCAGCATCCCACAGCAACATATTCGACTATTAGAAAGAAGATGTTATCCCCTAATGCGCCTTCCACAAATTACCCCTTCAAAACAATAAATAGTAAAATAAACAAAAAAATAAATAGCGCGCCGCACCTACATATGAATCTACATACATAGAGTGCGACGCGCCAATTAAATTAGTCGCAAACTTTCCACATCCAGTTGTGCTTGTCTTCAACATCGCCAAGCTGAATGCCGAGGAGTTCGTCGCGCAAAGCCTGAGTCAACTCACCAACGCCACCGTCAGAAACTTTAAGATCGAAGTCGTCTGACTTAAAGCGACCAATTGGCGTGATGATTGCAGCAGTACCGCAAGCGAAAACTTCCGTAACTTCGCCGGAACGAATGTCGTCAAGCAAGCCTTGAAGCGGAATCATAGTTTCAACAACATCATGACCAGCCTCTTTAGCAAGCTGAATCAAAGAACGACGCGTAACGCCTGGAAGAATGCTGCCTGTAAGAGATGGGGTTTCCAAATGACCATCCTTGTGGAGTGCGAACATGTTCATGCCGCCAAGCTCTTCCAAATAAGTCTTAGTTGCAGCATCCACGAAGCAAACCTGCTCGCAACCATGCTCAATACCCTTGTACTCACCAAGCAAGGAAGCAGCATAATTTCCGCCGCACTTAGCAAAACCGGTACCACCAGGGCCGGTGCGGAACCACTGGTCTTCAACCCAAATGCTAACAGGCTTCAATCCACCCTTGAAGTATGGGCCGGATGGAGAAGCAATAACGCAATATTCAACCTCGTGAGCTTCGCGCACACCAAGGAATGGCTCGGAAGCAAACATGAACGGACGCATGTAAAGCGTATACTCGCGGCGGCTTGGAACCCACTGCTTATCTCGCTTTACCAAAGCTGCAACAGAACCAATAAAGTCGTCAATAGAAAGATCTGGCAAATACAAACGCTTAGCAGAATTTTGGAAACGAGCAGCGTTAATATCTGGGCGGAACAGCCAAATTGAACCGTCGGCGCGCTTGTACGCCTTCAAACCTTCGAAGCATTCCTGAGCGTAATGCAAAACGGATGCGCCTGGATCCATCTTCAATGGTCCATAAGGCTCCACGCGACGATCAGACCATCCTTCGCCTTTAGTCCAAGACATGTGAACCATATTGTCGGAGAAAATCTGACCGAAAGCAGGCTTATCAATAAGTTCATTACGCTTTGCATCCGAAACTGGATTGTCGTTAGGCAGAACTTCAAAGTTGCCAGCCAATTTGTTCAACAGAGCAGGATTGCTATGATCATCGGATTCATAGGCATCAGAAAACTCTGGAGCGATTTCTAAATCAGCCATTATGTCTCTTTTCTATCTGTAATATTTTTGATTGCCTTTTAACGCAATTAACGTATAGATTAATACGATTCTTGCTTTTAGCAAATCTTACACGCCAAAATTTTTAAGAAATATTTTAAGAAATATTTTAAGAAAGCGAAATTTTTATTAAGAAGACGCGTTTATTTTTATACAAAAAGCCGCATAAGTATTGAACTCATGCGGCTTAAAAATACTTGAAATTTTTTTATAAACTAATAAAGCTTACTTTTCTTCAGCAGCTGCGGCAGGAGCAGCAGCATCTGCAGCAGGAGCAGCAGCTTCGGCTGGAGCAGCATCTTCAGGAACGGTAACGCTGACAACGGATTCTTCGCCGTCCATATCGAGCTCAGCGCCTTCAGGAAGCTTCACATCCTTAGCAAACACCTTGGTGCCGTCAGTCAAGCCATCAACATTAACAACAATGCGCTCTGGCAAGTTGGCAACGTCTGCACGAACCTTGAGTTCCTGAACGTCCACGAATGCAACAGCAGCACCCTTTGGAGTGCCTTCAACGAAGACTGGAACTTCAACATCAATCTTTTCGCCAGCCTTAACTTCGTAGAAGTCAATGTGCTCAACAATGCGCTTAACAGGGTTGCGCTGAACGTCCTTAACAACGGCGATGCGAGTTTCATTGCCGAACTTAATGGTGAACAAAGCATTTGCGTGACGCAAAGCCAAAGTGGTCTCACGCATTGGAAGAGTGACGTGCACTGGATCAGCGCCGCCAGCGTAAAGGCTTGCTGGAATCAAATTTGCAACACGCAAGCGGCGAGCAACGCCCTTACCAAACTCGTTGCGAACTTCGCCTTCAAGAGTAATCTTTGTAGCCATATCGGTCTCCTTATGGTCTGGATAGTTTTGTTTTTAAATCCAGCTTCAGGCGCACCGACGCGCCGAAAACCATAAGTGGCATCAGCCCAGTCGATAACGGAACTTTGCTAACAGCCGTCAGCATATTCCCTCGCCAAAGCAACTTTTCTAGTGTAACGACATGTAGAGACTTA
>NQOH01000003.1:18808-22226 GCA_003585735.1 Gardnerella kenyensis | reverse complement strand
AATAAAATCAAAATAAAATCAAAATAAAATCAAAATAAAATCAAAATAAAATCAAAATAAAATTGCGCATAAGCCGGCAATGTTGTCTATTGAACACACGAACGATTATTATATATAGCAGTAGTAAGCGCACTACACCACGTGCGTTTTAAAAAGCCATTTTGGCATGATGAAGGAGCAGATGTGTCTGTCTTTAACACACTCCAACAGCAAGCATTTAATCTTGCTCGTAAAGCATTGCGCATTGGAAGCAATTTCGCACACCCAGTCAGCGATGACCGCACAAGCGAAGCAGATTTTATAAAAGAAGATCAAGATTCTGCATCGAATACTCTACTTTCGCAAAAGCCGCATCTTCCACGCGTAGACGAGTGGGGCGCGCAAATGCCAACGACAACGTTTATTGACCCGGAAACTGGCTTGCTTACTACTAAAACAGAAAGCGCTGCACCGCTGGACGAAGGCACAAGCATTTACGACTTGTATGCGGATCGCGCAGCAAGAATGGGCGACGACCCTCTTTATACTTACAAGGAAAACAATGAGTGGGTCACAAAAACCGCAAACCAGTTCCTTAAAGAAGTGCGAGACACCGCAAAAGGCTTAATGCACTATGGCTTAAATAAGGGAGATTCAATAGCACTTATGTGCAAAACATCCTATGAGTGGGATGTTGCGGATGCTGCGGTTATGGCTTGCGGCGGCGTGCTCGCTACAATTTACGACACTGATTCAGCAGAGCAAATTCGAAATATTGTTAATAATTCCGATTCTAGGTTCCTTATTGTTGGCACTACCGAAATGCGAGATAAAGCAGAAGGCGCTATTGAAGAATGTCCAAGCTTGGAACGAATTATTTGCATTGAAACAGGCGGATTAGCTGAACTTCAAGCATTCGGATACGCAGTTAGCGACGACGAATTAGACGCTCGCATTGACTCCGTAAAGAAAACCGATTTGTGCTCTATTGTTTACACTTCCGGTTCTACTGCCGCACCAAAAGGCGTGGAAATGACGCACGAACACTATTGCACCACAGCATTAAATCTTCCGATTTATTTGCCAGATTTGCTTAGTGAAAAAGATGGTTCCGTGCTTTTGTTCCTTCCTCAAGCGCACTCTTTTGCTCGCGCAATCAACTACATTGTTGTTGCAAGTAATTTGCGAATTTACATTGCTCAAGGCATTTCTACATTAATTTCCGATTTGCAAATTGCAAAACCTACGGTTATGATTGTGGTTCCTCGCGTGCTTGAAAAAGTTTATAATGCTGCTTCGCAAAAAGCAGGACATGGCGCTAAAGGCTTAGCATTCCAAGGCGCTGTGGTTACAGCACAGCAGTACATGAAGGAAGTTCAAGACTTCGGCGACGCGAAAGCTCTTACAAAAGCTCGTCGCACAGCTTACGATCCTCTTGTTTACCGTCCTCTTCGCCAAGCTCTTGGCGGGCGCGCGCGTTGGATTGTTGCTGGCGGCGCTCCACTTGATCCGGAGCTTCTTGCATTCTTCCGCGGCGCAGGCGTTCCTGTTTACGAAGGCTACGGTCTTACTGAAACCACTGCCCCATGCGCATTCACTCCTATTGGCGTTCCTTTCCGCGAAGGTTCTGTTGGCATTGCATTCCCGGCGTTTACGTTGCGAATTGCATCCGACGGCGAAGTGCAAATTAAAGGCAATTGCGGATTCAAGAAGTATCACAAGAATGATGAAGCAACCGAAACTTCGTTCACAGAAGATGGATGGTATGCTACTGGTGATTTAGGCCGAATTGACGACGAAGGCATGCTTTATATTACCGGCCGTAAGAAGGATTTGATTATTACTGCCGGCGGCAAGAACGTTGCTCCTGGCCCTATTGAGGAGATTATTAAGCGATGCGAAATAGTTTCTCAAGCTCTTGTGCTTGGAGATAAGCGTCCGTTTATTTCCGCTCTTATTACTTTAGACGAAGAAACCTTGCGTAACTGGCTTAAAGTAAAGGGATTAGACGCAAACATGAGTATGGAAGAAGCCGCTCGCAACGCTGTGGTTCGTTCCGAAGTACAAAAGTTTGTTGATATTGCTAATGAGGGCGTGTCTAGAGCTGAATCTGTGCGAAAGTTCATTATTTTGCCGGAAGAGTTTACTCAAGAAAATGGCTTAATGACAGCGTCTATGAAGATTATTCGACCGCGAGTTATTAAGCGTTACGCAACGCTTCTTAATACGCAAATGTACACTTCGCGCAAAAAATAGTTATTAAATTAGAATCGATTAATTTAATAAATAAGCTTTACCCCGCTTTTGGAAAGTTTTAAAATTTTAAGCTCTCCGAACGCGGGGTAAATTTTATAAAATCAAATTTATTTACACTGTTCCATAGTTTGGTTAGAATGTTGCGAGTATGGATATATTCCTACAAAGAGAAAGAATATAATTATGGTTAAAAAAACTACAAAATCTATGAATGCTTTTTCCAAAAAGCTGACTGCTGCAAGCATAGCTACAATTCTTGCTGGCGCATCTGTTTCAATGTTTGGATTTGCAGCAAATAGCGCATACGCAAGCGAATACGGTAAAGCATCGACTACTGGGTTTAACAAGAATGTAAATTTTGGACCAGACAATAGAGATGATTATCCTACCGGCTTAGCTACACCAGGTAAAACTAATACAACTCAACAAAGCAGCGTAGAACAAACTGCTGCTGGTCTTTTTAAGAGCGCAATGAACGATTCTTCGCTTACGCAAGAACAGCGCAACGATGCTCGTGACGCATACGAAACTTTGACCGGCAAAATGGATAAGCCAGACTGGTATGATTCAAAAGTGACGCTTGGAAAGGGCGAAGAATACCCTGATTCCACTACTCGCTTAAAGAATGCTATATCGTATATGCGCGCGCTTAACACTTACCGCCAAAGCCGCGGATTAAATCCTCTTGGCGTAAGCCTTAAGCTGACAGCTTGGTCAATTAATGACTCCTTCTTCTCTGCAAACCAACGCGCTCACGCCATGCACTATCAGTCTTTCGAAAACTTGGCTTGGGCTGATTACGGCGACGGCACATACAACGGTGGCACAACTCCTGAAACTATGACCGGCGCAATGAAGCAGTGGATCACTGATGAAAAGAAAGTCTACGACGAGTACAAAGCAAAAGGTGAGGAGCCACCAGCAGAAAAAGTTGGACACTATACGAACTTCATCGATGATTCGCTTAAGTCAATGGGCTTCACAACCGGAAACATTAGCACAGCATACCGTAGCATTGCTACATGGAATGCTAGGATGGATGACGCTCCTTTCACCGTTGACGAGTACGAACAGCTTATTAACAACTACTTAAGCGGCAAAGCTGGTTCATCGAATACAACTCCAGAGCCTTCAACTCCAGAAGTGACACCTGAAGTGACCCCAGAGGTAACTCCTGAAGTAA
>NQOH01000003.1:17743-18125 GCA_003585735.1 Gardnerella kenyensis | reverse complement strand
CTCCAGAAGTAACTCCAGATGTAACCCCAGAAGACTATGACTTCTCCGACTTCGACTGGTCAGTTCTTGAAGACGTGCCAGGAACAACCCCAGAAGTAACCCCTGAAGTAACCCCAGAGGTAACTCCTGAAGTAACACCAGAGGTAACCCCAGAAGACTATGACTTCTCCGACTTCGACTGGTCAGCTCTTGAAGACGTTCCAGGAACAACCCCAGAAGTAACACCTGAAGTAACCCCAGAGGTGACTCCTGAAGTAACTCCAGACGCATATGACTTCTCCGACTTCGACTGGTCAGCTCTTGAAGACGTGCCAGAGTTGACTCCAGCTATAACCCCAGAAGTAACTCCTGAGGTTACTCCAGAAGTAACTCCAGAAGTAAA
>NQOH01000003.1:13156-17046 GCA_003585735.1 Gardnerella kenyensis | reverse complement strand
CCCAGAAGACTATGACTTCTCCGACTTCGACTGGTCAGCTCTTGAAGACGTGCCAAATGAAAGCACTCCAACTGCTTCTCCTGCACCTGCAGTAGCAACTTCTAATGCAGATGGACTCGACGCTTTCATTATCTGATTAATTGTTTAGTTAATAAATAAAAATTAAGCTGTGCAAGGTTTCTGCTTTGCACAGCTTTTTTATTATTGCCGCACACTGCTGCCACACCGACACGCCAAAGAAAAGTCGCCAAAACTTGCGCAAAAATAAAAAGAAACTCGCGCCACATTAAAAAGAAAAACGCATTAAAAAACTTGAAGCCCCCACCCAGTTAAGAATATACTGTATGATGTAATTTAAGTGCGGATTGTAAGACTCGCATTAATGCTTGACCTTGCAGTTCGCGTACAAAATAGTTAAGTTCCTCAAGCTCGAGAGAAGGGTTAATTATGAACGCAAAACTTGCAGTCGCAATTTCCTTAGGTGCCAGCTCCCTTGCATTTTTCGGCATGGCAAATGTAGCAAACGCCGCTACTACTGACTCTAATACTCCGCCAGCTTCTGGCACAATTCCTCCTGCAGTGCAGCAGGGAGAAAGCCCTGTAGATAAAGCCAAAAAAGAGGCTGATAAAGTTATCAATGATGCTAACGAGCAGAAAGAAAAAGTTAGTAAGGAAGTTGAGAAGGCTGTAGGCGAAGCAAATACAGCTAATGGTGAGGCTGAAGAAGCTAATAATGCTGTAACTACTGCGCAGGGTGAGTTAACGCAAAAAAATAATGAAAAGAAACAGGCTGAAGAAGGAAAAGCTACAGCTGATAAAAATGTTACTAATCAGCAGACTGTGGTAGATAATGCTGGCAAAGATGTTCAAGCTAAGCAAACTGTATTTAATCAAGAAACAGCAAACCAGACGACTGCTGAAAATAAGCTGAAAGCAACTAAAGAAGAACAAAATACAGCTAACAACGAGCTTAAAACTGCAAACAAAGACGTTCAAACTAAAACAACAGAACAGACTCAAGCTGAAGGAAAGGTAACTACCGAACAAGGCAAGCTAGATACCTTCAATACCAATCTTGAAAAAGCTAAGAAAGATAAGCAGGATGCTCAGGGAGAAGCAGATAGGCTTTCTGGCGAGGCTGATCAAAAAGAGCAAGAACAAAAAGCAGCCGAGCAAAAAGTAAAAGAAAATACAGAACAGCAGAATGAAAAAACTAACGAAATAAATCGTTTGAAAGAACATAAATCTGCAGACGAAGATCCGAATGTAAAGAAGCTCAAGGGCGAAGAAGAAAAAGCTCATAATGCTTATACTGCAGCTCAAAACGAAGCAGACGCAAAAGCTAAGGACGCTCAAAAAGCTCATGCTGATATCGACCCTAAATCAGAATTATTAAAAACCGCAGAGGGTGCGCTTAAAACACAGAATTCTGACTATTATACAAATCATTATGATGTTATAGCTAAAGCTGAAGGTGAAGCTGCTACGAAAGCACAAGCTTATAATGCAGCAGATACGAACGCTCCTAAGGATGATACTCCAGTGGAGCAGAAGTCTGACTTCTACAAGTTCTTGCAGTATGTGATTGATACAGAAAGCAAGAAAGCAAACAAGAACACTGATCTTATTGCGGATGCACAGCGCGCTCAAAAGATTATGAAGGGTGAAACAGTTAACGTTCCTAGTAGGCCTGTGCAAGGAATGGAAGGATATGAATGGCCAGCATACACCGATGAAGCCCCAACTTGGTATAACGACTTGGTAAAGCCTGGTTTGGGTCGCGTTGGTAGTGCTGACTCTTTGGAGAATATGAAGCAGGCAGCAACCTACTACAAAGCTCTTGACGATCATCGTCAGAAAGACGTTAAAGGCCTTAAAACCGTTAAAGTGCGTCTAACTCTTATTGCAGAAAGCATCGTGCACTCCTTCTACGCTGCAGCAACTATGGATCATGCTGCTTTCCACGACGCTGAACATGGTGCTAGCAACAAAAAAGAGTTGAATACGCATCCGTATCGTCATTCTGCAGAAAATCTTGCTTGGGATGCAGATTATAATATCTATGATCCTATTAATAGGAAAAAGCAGGATCTTGGAAAATGCAACACAGATACTGGTCATCTTACATGCAGTTATGACAGCGGCGAGTTGCACAATGCTGTTGACGGATGGTATGACCTGGAAAAGACTATCTACGATAACGCCATAAAAGATGGCAAGTGGAAGCTAAGCAATGTAGATTACAAGCTTACTGCTGAAGGCTCGCAAATACTCAAAGAGCATCGCACAGATTTGGGTGACTATTTCTATAAGTATCCTAACACAAAGCTGTTTGAGGGCGACGCAAATGGACACGTAACAGATGTGTTCCGGTCTGCAGTCGGCCACTACACTAACTTCTCCCAAGACGATCACTTTGCTTCAGGTTTTGCTAAAGCAGATATTGCTAAAAGGAAAGACAACGACGCTTATCAGGATGTTGCTGTGTGGCATGGGAATAGCGAAAGCTCAATTAGCATAGATGAGTACAATAAGCTTCTCAATGCATATGCCGCCACAGTTCAAAGCAGCGCTCCTGCACTAATCGGCGACGCAGCTGAGAAGCTGAATCATCTAAACGCTGAGGCAAACATCGCAAATATGGCAGTGTTCGACGCTAAGTATGATGCTTTGAAAGCAAAGTCTAATATGTCTTCTGCTGACCGCGAAGCTATTGAAGCTTTGGAAAATAAGATTGCAGGAGCATCGAAGAACTTCAATAAAGCTATTAAGGATTCTGCTGCTGCGAATAAGGCAAAGGAAGATACTGCTAATAAGGCTGCGGAGCTGAGGGAAGCTTGGACTGCTGCTAAGAATGCGTACGAAGCGGCTCTTCAGAAGGCTCAAGAAGCTGCCAAGCTAGGCGAAAATGAGCGCACTGAGAAGATTAATCAGCTTCAGGGCGAGCTTCGAGAATTGCAAAATGCCGCAACAGGGTTGAAGTCACAGGCTAAAACTGCGGAGCAGGCTGCCGAAGCAGCACGCACTGCTGCCAAGACACAGCAAGAAAAAGTTGATGGCGAATTTACTAAGGCTGTTGAAACCGCTCAAGCTAATGTAGAATCAGCAAAGCAAGCTGTTAAAACTGCTGAAGCCGCAAAGAAACAGGCTGATATCGACCTTAAAGCAGCTCAAGATAAGGTACTTGATCTGAATACAAAGATTGACAAGCTTACAGCTCAGATTCAAACTGAAAATGATGAAGTTACTAAGGCTACAGCCAAGGTTACCGAGGCAAAGAACAAGTTTGAAACCGCCAAGTCAACTAAGCAAACAGCAGAAAACAAACTTGGAGAACTGCGAGCAAAAGCCAAGACTGCTGGTGAAACCTTAACAAAGGCAACGAAAGCTGTTACAGCTGCGAAAGACGCTGTTGTTGAGAAGATTAAGCTTGCTCAAACTGCTGTAGCAACTGCTCAAGCTAAGGTTACAGCTGCTCAGGAAGTTGTAGAAAAAGCGAAGACTACTATTGCAAACATTCAGAAGACTGTTTCTACTGCTAAAGCAACATTTGAAGCAATAGCTAAGGATGATGCAAAAGCTAAGAGCGAATACGCTGAAAAGTTTAGTACAGCAATTAGCGGTCTTACTACTTTCGCGGGCGAACTAGGCGATAAAGCTAACACGCTTACTACTACCGCTTCAAAGCTTGGTGAGTCTGCAAGCAATCTTTCTAAGACTCTTGCACAAGTTGCACCAGAAGAAGTAAAGCCTCCTGTTGTGCCACCAGTAGTGCCTCCTGTTGTGCCTCCTGTTGTACCTCCTGCACCAGTTGTGCCAGATGAAGATGTGCCATCCGGCGGCGCAGGCGCTGGCGGAGATGTGAGCGGAAGCGAGTCTGGAGATAACAC
>NQOH01000003.1:12268-12473 GCA_003585735.1 Gardnerella kenyensis | reverse complement strand
TAATGTTGATGACTTCAACTTGGATGACTTCGATTTGAGCGACCTTGACGCTGACGCTACTACCCCAGCTAAGCCGGATACAACCAATAACACTAATGATGATGACTTCAACTTGGATGACTTCGACTTTAGTGGAATCGACTTGAATGATTCCGACGCTGGCACTACTACACCTGCTAAGCCGGATACCACAACCGATGACACC
>NQOH01000003.1:6273-11632 GCA_003585735.1 Gardnerella kenyensis | reverse complement strand
AATGTTGATGACTTCAACTTGGATGACTTCGATTTGAGCGACCTTGACGCTGACGCTACTACACCTGCTAAGCCGGATACAACCGATGACACTAATGTTGATGACTTCAACTTGGACGACTTCGACTTTAGTGGAATCGACTTGAATGACTCCAGCGCGGACACTACTACCCCAGCTAAGCCGGATACAACCGATAACACCAATGTTGATGACTTCAACTTGGATGACATTGATTGGGATAGCCTCGATTTGTCTGACATCGATGTTAACGACGTTACGCCAGACAATAAGTAATAGATTATAAATAAATACCAAAATGGGCGAAGTGGCAAACAGCCATTTCGCCCATTCTTTTTAGAACAGTATTTTTTAGAACACTAATTTTAGAACACTAATTTTTTAGAATCCTAAGCGCTCAAGCTTCTTCGGATCGCTCTGCCAGCCCTTAGCAACCTTCACATGCAATTCAAGCACTGCTTTAGTGCCAGTAATGCGATTTACCGCAGTGCGCAAACGCTTCTTTACGCGAACTAAATGTTCCGCACGATGCCCAATAATAATCGGCTTTTGAGAATCTCGCTCAACATAAACAGACACAAGCACGTGCGCTTTGTTGTCGTCGTACTGCGTTTCCTCATCCTCATTCGGGTAGCAAATATCGTCAACAACTACTGCCAAAGAATGCGGAAGCTCATCGTCCAACTCTTCCAAAAATGCGCCGCGAATAAGCTCCGCAATCATATCTGACGGGCTTTCCTCACTAAGCTGATCTTCAGGATACATTTGAGGACCTTCCGGCAAGTTTTGAATCAAAACCTTTTTAACCTCGTCAACATTGTCGCGCTCCAACGCACTTACAGGCACAATATCCGTAAAATCAGCAAATTGCTGAATTTCAAGCAAATGCGCAACTAACTCATCTCGGCTAAGCGTATCAATCTTCGTAACAATGCCAATAAGCGGAACTTTCCAAATCCAGTTTCCAGACGCATCCTTTTTAGCAAAATCGGAGCGAAGTCGGCTTAAAATTCGCCTATCTCCAGGACCTATCTCCTGGTCTGCTGGAAGCAAAAATGCTATTGCGTCAACATCCGAAAGCGACTCGTCAACAATATCGTTTAAGCGCTGTCCAAGAAGCGTTCGCGGACGGTGAATGCCAGGCGTATCAACCAGCACCATTTGCGCATTATCAGTTGTAACGATTCCGCGAATTGCCTTGCGCGTAGTTTCTGGGCGAGATGACGCTATGGCGATTTGCGTGCCAATAAGAGCGTTCATAAGCGTTGATTTTCCAACGTTCGGCCTACCTACTACTGCTACGAAGCCGGAACGGTAGCCGTGGAAATCGGGGGCTTGAATTGTTGCGTGCGTTGAGGAGTCGAGATTCGCAAACATCTCGTCGTCAAAATCTGCTGCGTCGTCGAAATCGACTTCGTTAATATCATTCATATCATCAATATCGTTCACTTTTACCATCCAATTCTTTATTTCAAATTACTTACTATTACTTACTATTACTTATTTACTATCACTTACTTAAGATTGCCTACTTATTTAAGCAAATTCGTTTGCTTCATAGTACTAGCTTGCATAAGCGCGTTCGTTTGCTTGCTCGTGGAAGGCTTTTGCACAGAACTATTTTCATCCTGCTCGTCTTTAGGCTCCTCAAGACCCTTAACATCGCGCTCAACCAAAATAGTCGAAACTTTCTTACGCCTGCCAGCTGAATCCACGGCCGTTAATTTCAGTCCGCGCGTAACAGCACTAGAGCCAACAATCGGCACGTTACCAAGCAACTTAGTAAGCAAACCAAACACAGTGTCCACATCGTCTTCGTCAATATGAACTTCAAAAATATCTTCCAAATCAGCAATCGGCGTTCTAGCAGGCATCTTCCACACGCCCTCGCTTACTTCTTCCGGATCCGCGTGCTGCGTGCGATCGTGCTCATCCTCCAACTCGCCCACAATCTGCTCAATTGCATCCTCAATCGTCACCAAGCCCGCAATACCGCCATATTCGTCAACCACTACAGCCACATGCTGACGAATTCGTTGCATCTCATGGAACAAATCATCAACAGGCTTCGACTCAGGCACAAGCATAGGGTCGCGGCTAATCGTGTCAACAGCTCTTGTAGAAGCCGCAGGATTAAACACTGTAGCTCGCACAGCATCCTTCAAATAAGCAACACCAACTAAATCGTCAACAGAATCGCCAATAACCGGAACGCGAGAAAATCCGGAACGAGAGCATAATTTCAGGAAATTTTCCAGCGTTTCGTCGCTTTTTACGCAAATCATGTCGGTTCGAGGAACCATGATTTCGCGAGTCAAAGTGTCGGAAAGAGTAAGCACATTGCGCATCATTTCCGAAACTTCAGGATCAAAATCGTTTGCTTCCACAAGACGATCAATACTAGCCTTTGCCTGGTCAAGCTGAATATCTTCCAAAGCCTCATCGTCAGAAAGATCCACATGCTTTTTTCTAGAAGTAACGTCCGCATCGCTAGCAATACGCACCAAAGGATTAATCGCAATAGCAATCGACACAATGCGCGAAAGTCGCATCAACTTTGCAACAGGCTGCGCAGCACCCGCAGAGCGCGGACGCACAAGCATAGAAATCACAGCAACAATTACAGAAACAACAACGCCAACAATAAGAGTTATCCAAAGAGGAACGCCAAAAAACGCAACCAAAGCAGCCACAAGCACGCCATCTAGCACATTGCAAAGTACTCGCACAAACGCACAAGCTCCAGAAGTTGCGTAACGGTCGGCAATAAGCTTTTTTACGCGGTGGATTCTTGCGATTTTGCGCATACGCACTATTGCGCTTATTTCGTCGTCGTGAGTTTGCGCTTCAATCATAAGATTGTTCAAGCTTGCGCGCGTAACTCTAGGAACCGCGCCTTCTGCAGCAGCCATGGCAAGAGACAACCACACCAGCAGTATTGCAAGCACGATTAATGCAAACAATCCTAGCCACACATGCAATGGCAATGCTGGTACCGATACATTTGTAAAGATATTTGTAAAGAACTCTTTAATATATTCCATAATTATGCTCTTAGCGCACTTTTGCTAGCTGATAGTTGGTTTGTAGATGATGATATTTTTGCTACTTACTTTTGTTTTTGCTACTTACTTTTGTTTTTGCTACTTTTTTCATCATGCTCAGCTTCGTATTTTTCAAGCTCGTTCACAGCATCTTCCGGAAGAGTTGCGTCATACAATTCCCCCGAACGCGCCGCAAAGAAAGTAAGCAAAAGCTGGCGTTGCAAGCCAAACATTTGCTTTTCTTCTTCCGGAGTTGTGTGATCATAGCCAAGCAAATGCAAAATTCCGTGAATACTAAGCAGAAGCATTTCTTCCATAGTGCTATGCCCTGCAGCAAGCGCCTGCTGCTGAGCAACCCACGGGCAAATCACCAAGTCGCCAAGCATGCCTTCGGAAACCTTCTCATCGCTTCCAGGAGTAAGCTCGTCCATTGGAAAACTCATAACGTCAGTTGGGCCTTCCAAATTCATCCAACGCTCATGCAAGCAAGCAATCGGCTCCGGATCAACGAAAGTAATTGACAAATCGGAGTGCGTGCTTACTTTCATTTGCTGCAACACCCACATGCCAAGATCGGAGAAGATTTTAGCGTCGATTTGCCACACGGTTTCGTTCATGACTTCAATGCTCATGATTATTTGTTATTCCTCTCGCAATTTTATTCTTGCAGCAATGCACTTACTTAGATTTTGCGCAAAACACGTAATTTTGCACGATTTACAAGCTGCCTTCTACAAGCTTTTCGCCAGTAAGCACATGCGCGTGAACATGGAATACTGTTTGACCAGCGCCAAGACCCGTGTTAAAAACAAGCCTGTAATCTCCATTAAACGCGTCGTTAGCAATATTTTGCGCAACTCCTGCAATATGCGCCAAAGTTTCAGGATCTTTGCTAGCAAGCTCAGCAACATTCTTATAGTGATTTCGCGGCACAATCAGCACATGCACTTTTGCTTGCGGATTAATATCCTTAAAAGCAACTACCGAATCATCCTCATAAACTTTGCTACTTGGAATTTCGCCGGCAATAATCTTGCAAAAAATGCAGTCAGCATCAGTATTGTAAGTGATATCACTCATGGTTTCTCCCCTATTTGCTACTAAATGAAATCAATGCCTTAAGCCAAAAGCAATCGACATGCTTCTTACTATTTTACACAATTATTAGCACTTTTAGATACGATTTATGCGATTATTCGTATCGGCCTAAAGCGCGCGAAAGAAGCGAAAGAGCCACAGGCCCTGCGGTAGATGCGCGCAAAATATTGCTACCCAAAACGCAGCTTTTAGCTCCAGCGTCAACAAACATCGAAACCTCGTCGTCACTAATTCCGCCTTCTGGGCCAACAAGCACGTAAACAGTGCGCTCCTTGCCATCATCCAAGCAGCGCTCAGTAAGAGTGCTTACAGCTTGCTCGATTTGGCTCCAGCAGTCGGTTGCATCCTGATGCAATACCACTACTAGGTTTCCGTAAACGCACGCACGCCTACACATTGCAACAATCTGCTTGCTAGACACGCATTCTTGAAGCTCCGGCATCCACGCCCTTCGAGACTGCTCTGTAGCAGCCTGCAACACCTGATTCCAACGCTTATCCGTGCGCCCAGGCTTCCACTTCGCGATCGAACGATCAGCGCACCAAGGAATCACTTCATCCACGCCAATTTGCGTAGCCATGTCGATTGCTTGCTCATCGTGGCCGGTTTTTGCTAAAGCCTGCACCAGCGCAAGACGCGTAGTGCGACGCGCTTCTCGAGTGAACGCATCGACGCGAACTAAACCATTTTCCGCATCCGTAACAGTTGCGTGAATTCGCAAGCCTTTGCCGTCAGAAAGCTGCAAAGCGTCGCCTTCTGCCAATCTCATAGCAGATATTGCGTGGCGTTTTACGCTGGAAGGAAGCGTAAGTGTCCATCCTTCCTCAATCCCGTCTGCAAGCACAGGAGCATTATCGTGGTCAGTATCTAGCAAAAATAAAGCGTCAGTCATAATCTCAAGCCTAACGTGAGGATGCGCCAAGTTTTATATTCGCGCACAACAGCAAAGCGACAACAAACGCCGGAAAATTTCCCCGCGTTTGGAGCGCTGCACAACCGTAAACCCTCCAAACGCGAGATGGATTCCCCACATTTGGAGCGCTGCACAACCGTAAACCCTCCAAACACGAGACAACACTCGCGCTATAAGCGCTCGCTTACGAAACTCGCGTTAGAAGTCCACTGGACTTCCAACTTGAGCGAGTTTCCGCTCCGAGTTGCCTTCGCGCGCTACGCTTTAAGCGCTTCGGCAGGTCGTC
>NQOH01000003.1:5384-5583 GCA_003585735.1 Gardnerella kenyensis | reverse complement strand
ACACCACACCAAACCCTCCAAACGCGAGGTAAAATTCCGGCAAATGTTCCATAAAATGGCTGATGTAACTACAAACGCTGGAAATTCTCCCCGCGTTTGGAGCACTGAACCAAGCAAACCNNNNCCTCCAAACGCGGGAAAAGTTACTCACGTTTGGAGCAAAAACACCACACCAAACCCTCCAAACACGAGATAAGCT
>NQOH01000003.1:2926-4678 GCA_003585735.1 Gardnerella kenyensis | reverse complement strand
AAACGCGGGAAAAGTTACTCACGTTTGGAGCAAAAACACCACACCAAACCCTCCAAACGCGAGAAAACGCTAGCACTTAAAAGCTCGCTTACGAAACTCAAATAAAAGCCTTCGGAACTCCAGCCTCCAGCAAACACTTCTCAAGCGTAGGCGGGTCAACTACATGCGAAAAATCAAAACGCACTATTTTATCAACTCCACAGTTTAGCAAATGACGCTCTCTGTCACGTTCACGAAGCACAGATGACCTATCATAATGCAGCAAAATAGATTCATTATAATCAGCGCTGCCATCACCACCCAACGAACCATAATCACCCAAACTTGAAACAGTATGCTCCAAATCACGCCCAGAATTAACCAAATATTTATCAGCACCATCGAATTCAGCAACAATCAGCTTTCCGCCAGTTTCCCATGCAAAATCAACCCTATAAGGCCATTTGGAATTATTGAAATTAGGAAACTCTCGCTGCAATTGCGGCCGAACAAACCCAAGCTCAATCATAGCTGCACGCGCCAATGACTCGCCACCATTTTCACTCTTACCATCAGCAAGCTTACAAAGCAAACAAAGCCTAGACAAAACATCACATTCATTAACATATTTAAGACAAGAATTTTTCTGCTTCATGTACGGAATATCCTGAAAATCTGCTGCATCAAACTGCTCGCGAAAATCCGCGTAAAACTCACTACAAACTCGGTAAACTTTCTTAAGATCTATACCATTCCGCGCCGCAGAATCAAAAATTGGCAACGCGCGTCGAAAAGAAAGCTTCCACGCACAAACAAACAAAACGTTATAAATGCTCGCAACATGCTGTACAGCCTCTTCGAGCAAAGTTGGAATGTGACCGAAATTCGTTTTAGGCATATTTGAAGGCTGATCGTTATTATATTTTGCGGAAGAAACAGCAGAAGAAACAGGAGCGCTCTTACTAACAGCATCATGTTTGTAATCATATTCCTCAAGCCAAATACCCGAATCATCCTCAATAATATCTGGCAAATGCACACGGCAAAGCTGATTTTTTGAGAATCGACGAACGGAATTATTGTGCTTGGCAATATGCTTATCCACATACGGGCATGAAACATATATTTTTATCGGTCCAGCATGGCTTTTCACACCAACTGTCTCAAAATTCAACAAAGCAGCACCGGATTCGCCAGTAAACTTCCACGCACGTATCTTTATTTTCTTGGCAAGTCGCGTAGCAATATGAGTAATACGCTTTTTGTGCGGTAAATTAAGCCAAAAATCTCGGCGCGCATACAAGCCAAAATAAGGTTCAACGAGAACACCAGCATTTAGATTATTGCGGAGAGAATTACGATACAAAAGCTGTGAAGCCATTAGGCATGAGCCCTCGCGTTCGGCATCATTTAGCGCAATATCAAGCGAACTTAAGCCAGCGCTTGGATTGTTGTGCAAAGTGCTACTTAAGTTACTACTTAGATTATCGCTCAAATTATTACTTAAGCTACTGCTTAAGTTACTGCTTAAGTTACTGCTTAAGTTACTGCTTAAATCTTTATTTGCGAGATCTGATTTATCGTTAGAATTTGGCATAGCTAAGATACTAACGTGCAAAAAAATGAGATAAAAGAAAAAATATCAATTGTGGATAAAAGCTAAGAAACCCTCCAAACGCGAGGTAAGTTGCGCACGTTTGGAGCACTGAACCAAGCAAACCCCTCCAAACGCGAGGTAAGTTGCGCACGTTTGGAGCACTGAACCAAGCAAAC
>NQOH01000003.1:930-2270 GCA_003585735.1 Gardnerella kenyensis | reverse complement strand
TCCAAACACGAGGTAAGCTGCGCACGTTTGGAGCGATACACCAGACCAAACCCTCCAAACACGGGAAAAGCTGCGCACATTTGGAGCAAAACACCACACCAAACCCTCCAAACACGAGATAAGCTGCGCACATTTGGAGCAAAACACCACACCAAACCCTCCAAACGCGAGACAAATTACCTGCAAATGTGGTCAAAGCAATAATCAAGCTACAAGTTTTTGCGCTCGTTCACGAGTGTGGTAAGCTGCCAAATTTCTTCGCCAATGTCAATTCCGCGCGGACACTGCCTTGAGCACGCGCGAACCGACTGGCACGCACTAATTCCATCACTGCCGTCAATCAAATCTAATCGACGCTCTGTTGCATTGTCCCTGGAATCGTAAATAAAACGCGCCGCGTTAATCAAAGCAGCAGGACCCATAAACGCCTCTCCTCCGGCGTAAATTGGGCATATTCCTTCGCAAGCTCCGCACATAATGCAGTTACTTAAAAGCTCAAATTTTTGCAACTCTTCAGGGTGCTGCAAAAATTCAATAAGCTTGAATCTTCCTTCAGTATTTCGCACAGAAATGTCCGCTGCTTGTAAATATGGTTCTAAACGTTTTATTTGCGCAATCATAGGCGAAAGATCGCATATAAGATCTCGCTGAACTGCAAATCCTGCAAGAGGCGCAAGCTCAATAATGCCAAAACTGCCATTATTTTGAGCTGCAGTTTCTTTAGATTCTTGCAGTAGAATCGGCGATTTTGCTGAGCTTTTGCCGCTACTTGAAGTTCCGGTTTTTCTAAATCCGCGCGATTGCACGTTATTATTTGCTTCAGGACGCGCGTTCGCGCCTATTGTTGCACTGCATAGTAGAGTCGGCATGCCGTTGACGTTTGCAGCGTCGGAACCACACACGCCGTGGCCGCAAGAGTAGCGAAAAGCTAAAGTTGGGTCGATTGTGCGCTTAATAGTTAGAAGGCAGCTAAGAATAGTATCCGTGGAACGAACGCGCAAAACGTAATCTTGAACCCAATGCTTGCCTTGAATGCGTTTCATAGAAGGAACGGAAGATTCAGTCGTACTATTTTCGTTTTCTGCAGAATCTACTTTTGCAAAAGGATTGCTACGCTTTTTTCGAGCAAAAGGACTTTCGTGACGTTTTCGCACGAGTTTAGGATCGTCTTGCGGATTTTGCGTTTCTTCGCACGGCGTAAAGCGGGATATACGCAAGGTAACAAGCGCAGTGTTATTGCGAAACTCATTACTCATTGCGCACTACCTCCAATTGCGTACTACTATAGTTTGCCACAATACTTGCACAGAACTATAACCAATTGCGTCATTATTCATTCG
>NQOH01000003.1:0-152 GCA_003585735.1 Gardnerella kenyensis | reverse complement strand
AAAGTTGGAAGTCCAGTGGACTTCCAACGCGAGTTTCGCAAGCGAGCGTAATAAAACGCGAGCTTATCGTTAAAAACGTTTAAGAATAAAGCGACGAAGGAACGCTCACGCGCAAAGCGCGTTCGCTACTGAGCTTGCGTTGAAAGCACACC
>NQOH01000001.1:625967-627956 GCA_003585735.1 Gardnerella kenyensis | reverse complement strand
GTTGCGCATTCGGGGTCGTGGGATTGGTTGTTCAGCCTCTGACGGGGTTGAGAAGAGTGATAAAATGTCGTGCTAGGTGAATGGGATTGAATTCCCAGCCGTAGAGGGTGATGGCCCCGTAGCTTGTCGTGCGATGTCTCTTTATGCTTATTCCCAAGTAGCGCGGGCCTCGTGGAATCCCGCGTGAATCTGCCCAGACCGTTGGGTAAGCCTAAGTATTCCTGTCTGACCGATAGTGTACTAGTACCGTGAGGGAAAGGTGAAAAGCACCCCGGGAGGGGAGTGAAATAGTTCCTGAAACCGTGCGCTTACAATCCGTCGGAGCCTTCTTGTGGGGTGACGGCGTGCCTATCGAAAAATGAGTCTGCGAGTCAGTGGTATGTGGCGAGGCTAACCCGGGTGGGGGAGCCGTAGCGAAAGCGAGTTTTAAAAGGCGTTTGAGTCGCATGTCCTGGACCCGAAGCGGGATGATCTAGCCCTGAGCAGGTTGAAGCGCGGGTAAGACCGTGTGGAGGACCGAACCCACCTAGGTTGAAAACTGGGGGGATGACTTGGGGTTAGGGGTGAAAGGCCAATCAAATTCCGTGATAGCTGGTTCTCTCCGAAATGCATTTAGGTGCAGCGTCGTGTTATTGCTTACAGGGGGTAGAGCTACTGGATGCTTGCGGGCCCATACCGGGTACCAATAGCAGCCAAACTCCGAATACCTGTTAGGTTTATCACGGCAGTGAGTCGGCGGGGGATAAGCTCCGTCGTCAAAAGGGAAACAGCCCTGATCGTCGTCTAAGGTCCCGAAGCGCGTGCTAAGTGGGAAAGGATGTGGAGTCGCATAGACAGCCAGGAGGTTGGCTCAGAAGCAGCCATCCTTGAAAGAGTGCGTAACAGCTCACTGGTCTAGTGGTTCCGCGCCGACAATGTAGCGGGGCTTAAGCACGCCACCGAAGACGCGGCTGCATGAATTTTGTTCATGCGGGGTAGGAGAGCGTCCTGTATGGGGTGAAGCGGCAGTGTGAACTTGTCGTGGACTATACAGGAGTGAGAATGCAGACATGAGTAGCGAGAGACGGGTGTGAATCCCGTCCGCTGAATGACTAAGGGTTCCGGGGCCACGTTCGTCGTCCCCGGGTGAGTCGAGTCCTAAGGCGAGGCCGACAGGCGTAGTCGAATGGATGAACGGGTTGATATTCCCGTACCGGTGTTACACCGTTCGAACTGAATCTGAGAGTACTAACCTTCATTTGCGAGCTGGCTTCCTTTCGGGGTTGTTGGCTTGTTTGTGTTGGGACTGTATCGGTAGTAGGTTAGCGTGGGAGTGACGCGGGTAGGTAGCCGGCTGCGGAGGTGGTTTTCCGTGGCTAAGCGTGTGGGCTGTCTCCTAGGTAAATCCGGGGGATGTTAAAGCTGAGGCGTGATGGGTAGGCTGTAAGGCTGATTCCGGTGATCCTGCTTGCCAAGAAAAGCTTCAACGTGAGGTGTGATTCCGCTCGTACCCTAAACCGACACTGGTGGTCTGGTAGAGTATACCGAAGCGATCGGGCGAATCCTGGCCAAGGAACTCGGCAAATTACTCCCGTGCCTTCGGCATAAGGGAGACCCCTGATGGTGATATGGTTTCACACTGTTGAGCTGTTGGGGGTGGCACAAGCTAGGGGGTAGCGACTGTTTACCAAAAACACAGGAGCGTGCGAAGGCGTAAGCCGCTGTATACGCTCTGACGCCTGCCCGGTGCCGGAAGGTTAAGAGGATCCGTTAGCTTCGGTGAAGCGGTGAATTTAAGCCCCGGTAAACGGCGGTGGTAACTATAACCATCCTAAGGTAGCGAAATTCCTTGTCGGGTAAGTTCCGACCTGCACGAATGGCGTAACGACTTCCCCACTGTCTCGGCCAGGAGCCCGGCGAAATTGCAGTACGAGTAAAGATGCTCGTTAAGCGCAGAAGGACGAAAAGACCCCGGGACCTTTACTATACCTTGGTATTGTCGTTAGGTGT
>NQOH01000001.1:624461-625281 GCA_003585735.1 Gardnerella kenyensis | reverse complement strand
GAAATACCGCTCTTTCCATATCTGGCGTCTAACCTCGACGCGTTATCCGTGTCAGGGACAGTGCCTGGCGGGTAGTTTAACTGGGGCGGTTGCCTCCTAAAGAGTAACGGAGGCGCTCAATGGTCCGCTCAGCCCGGTTGGCAATCGGGTGTTGAGTGTAATCGCACAAGCGGGCTTGACTGTGAGACTGACGGGTCGAGCAGGGACGAAAGTCGGAGATAGTGATCCGGTGCCGGCGTACGGACGTGGCATCGCTCAACGGATAAAAGGTACCCCGGGGATAACAGGCTGATCATTCCCAAGAGTCCATATCGACGGGATGGTTTGGCACCTCGATGTCGGCTCGTCGCATCCTGGGGCTGGAGCAGGTCCCAAGGGTTCGGCTGTTCGCCGATTAAAGCGGCACGCGAGCTGGGTTCAGAACGTCGTGAGACAGTTTGGTCTCTATCCTCTGCGCTCGTTGGAATGTTGAGGAGACCTGCCCATAGTACGAGAGGACCTGGGTGGACGAACCTCTGGTATGCCGGTCGTCACGCCAGTGGCGCCGCCGGTTAGCTACGTTCGGAAGGGATAACCGCTGAAAGCATCTAAGCGGGAAGCCTGCTCCAAGATAAGCATTCCTTGCACTTTAGTGTGTGAGCCCCCATGTAGAACACGTGGTTGATAGGCTAGACGTGGAAGCCCTGTAAGGGGTGGAGCTGACTAGTACTAACGGGCGATGGTGACATTCTTCCTCACTTTTACTAGTGGGGAGGGTGAGTTTCTATGAGTATTATTCTTCTAGCGTTAATGAGTACTGAATGTTTTGCTTAACGATCAG
>NQOH01000001.1:623541-623611 GCA_003585735.1 Gardnerella kenyensis | reverse complement strand
TTGATAAAAGAGTTTTTACACGCGTTCATGTCCGGTTCCCAAACCGCCACGTGTTGCCACTCACGGGTTG
>NQOH01000001.1:622591-622682 GCA_003585735.1 Gardnerella kenyensis | reverse complement strand
TGAGTGTATAATCTAATTTTGCGGTGGTCATGGCTCAGGTGAGACGCCCGGTCCCATTCCGAACCCGGAAGCTAAGGCCTGACACGGCGAG
>NQOH01000001.1:621530-621733 GCA_003585735.1 Gardnerella kenyensis | reverse complement strand
GGTACTGCACTCGATAGGGTGTGGGAGACTAGCACGCTGCCGCATTAATCTTTCAAGCGGGGAGTTTCAACTCCCCGCTTTTTTATTATCCACACACTGTTTTTTATTTTGGGTTATAGGCCAAAAAGTGTGTAAAGCTAATCTGATGAATATTCTGCGGATATAAGCCACAGCCTAAACACCGTTACTAACTCAGTTAACTG
>NQOH01000001.1:589902-620742 GCA_003585735.1 Gardnerella kenyensis | reverse complement strand
GAGAAAATAACACTTATAAGCAAAACACTGTTAAAAACTCAGTCAGCGAACTGAGAAAATAACGGTAACTCTCGCCGTAGCAGATACAAACGCCGGAGATTATCCGGCAAATGTAGTTGGGGAAAGTCATAAGAAGCAGCAGAGTATAGCACTTGCCGAAAGGTAGTGATTAAATAAGGGTAGTCGGCAAGGTATTGCGCCGATTGCAATTGGGCCAGCAATTGAGTTGATAATTGGGCTATCAATTGAAATAAAGTTGAAATAAAGTTAAGTAATCAAAAATGCGGAATATTGTAACTAAAGCGTGTGCTTTTGCGATTGCGCTATTAGCGATTATTCTGTAATTTTCATACAAGGAGTAGGTATGAATAAAGCCCTTATTAACATTGATTACACGAATGATTTCGTTGCAAGTGACGGCTCTCTTACAGTAGGCGAGCCTGCGCAAAAGCTCGAGAAGCGCATTACTGAGATTTCGCAGGAGTTTCTTGACGCCGGCGAGTTCGTGGTTTTTGCAATCGACACGCATCATTTGAACGACCCGTATCATCCTGAAACTAAGCTTTTCCCGCCTCACAATATCGCCGGAACTCACGGCCAGCAGCTATACGGCACGCTTGGCGATTTTTACGAGGCGAATAAAGATAAAAGCAACGTGTACTACATTCACAAGACTCGCTACTCGTCGTTTAATGGCACCGATTTGCTGATTAAGCTTCGCGAACGCCACATTGAGGAGCTGCATTTAGTGGGAGTTTGCACGGATATTTGCGTGCTTCACACTGCTGTTGATGCGTATAATCTTGGATTTAAGATTGTGGTTCATAAGGATGCCGTAGCAAGTTTTGATCCCGCAGGTCACGAGTGGGCGCTTCGTCACTTTAAGACTTGCCTTAATGCGGATATTGTAGAAGGCTAACTTACTAAAGTCGCTTTAAAATATTAACTAATAACGCTGGTTGCTTTGTGCGCCAGCGTTTTTGTTTATTCGGAGTGTCGACTTGCTATTAATGAGAATCATTATTATTATAGATAGACGTTATCAAAATCTTCTGTAATTAGTAATTATTTGCGAAAAGAAGAGCGCAAATAAAAAAGAAGATTGCAAAAAAGATCTAAAAAAAGATCGAACAGACAGATCGAAAACAGATCGAAAAAAGATGAAGTGTAGAGAGCGAAATAATAATTATGACTCATACAAAGTCTATGTTTAAGCGCGCGTTTGCTGCCGCAGGCGTAGTCGCGCTTGCGTTTGCAGTGCTTACTTCCGGATTAAGCGCTGCTCTGCCAGCGTATGCCGAAGAAAGCGAACCTGAACATGTGTGGGTTGGCAGCGACGAAATTAAGGGCGACTTGTACTTGCCAAATAAGAGCGTAGCGGTTGCGTCTGGTCACGTTGACGCTTTCTACGCATTCCAAACAAGCGCAGATAGCAAGCTTAAAATGGGCTTTAGCTACGGAAACGTAATTTACAATCCAAAAAACGTAACAATGACGGTTGATGATTCGTCATTCTACACATCAAATCTTACCTATAAAAACGCTAGTAATATTCCTTTTGACGCTTCAAAAGGTTATTGGCGTTTGAACGGATCTGGAAATAAGCAAAGTAGCGAAGTATTCCCGGGCTGGGATTCTTCTAATTCGCGTTTTTCTGTAGGAGTAAAAGATCCAGTAAACGCTTGCGCGGATATTGTAATCGACAAAATTACAGGCCCTAAAGGTGGTCGCGTTCTTGCATGGACGCAAAAAACCGACAGCAGTAACGCTACTTTTGCAAAATCTTTAGAAGCGCACGATAAAGACGACGAGAATACTGCCGGAAGCCGATTTGTAATGCCTGGTATTATCCACCAGTCAATGGTCGGCCACGAGCATGCTGATTGGGTGTTTACAAAGCCAGGCACTTATAAAATTAGCGCTTACACAATAGTAAAAAATAAAGAAACCGGCAAAACTGTTACTTCAGAGCACGCAACATACACTTTTAACGTAAAGCCTAACGCTACTCACGCAGTTGAAAGCGAAACAGAAACGCTGCAAATGAATCCTAATCGCGTGCCTCCAACAAAAGATCCTAAATTTGTTGAAGAATCGTTGTCAGGCAGCACGCATTGCAAGGAAGACGACAGTAATATTTGCATTGTTGGCGTAAGAAATACCGGCTCGCATCCGCATTACCACTCTTATGAGCCGGGTGGAGAAGTTACTCTTTCTGTGTATTTGCCAAAATCGATACGCGGAAAAGGAAATACCACGCCATCTTGGACGTATATTCGCGAAGACGAAATGGGCTCTGATTTTTCATACGATTTTACTAACAATCCGCCAGTAGGGGATAGGGATCCAGATTTTAAAAAAACATTCACTATTCCGGCAGAGCCTGCATTAAATGGAATGCTTGTTAACGCAACAATAAGCTCCGGAACAGAGCTTGGGCTGGGTTATGGTGACGACAGAGATACAGTAAGAATTGCTGTAGATGATCACGGTGCTGATGGTCGGCCTGTGGTTGCTGCGATTGGCAAGTTGAAGCCTCTTGAAGTTGGAGACACTTTAAAACTGCGATCTGTGCTTTATAGTCCAAGAGTTTCTGTTCTTAACAACGAAAAGCAAGATCCGGATGTGCAAGTTACTTCTATAGTAAAAAGGCATGTTTGGCTTATTAAAAAAGCAGGCGAAACAAAATTTAAGTACTTGCCTAAAGAAGAAGGTAAGAACTTAAATTTGAAGATTGACGAAAGTATGGATGGTGCCATTATTCGTTCGTCACTTGCGCTTGATAATGGCGAATTGTATAGGAATGAAGAATTCAATGATTTTGCTGATTATCAAATATGGTTGAAGTCTTCCGATAAGAAGCCTGCTGATAAGAAGCCTGCTGAAGATAATCCTTCTGAGGAGAATTCTGCTGAAGATGGTTCTGCTGAAGATGGTTCTGCTGAAAATGGTTCTTCTGAAGATGGTTCTGCTGAAGATAATGATGGAAAGAAGAATAGCGATAAGAAGAATCGTAAGAAGAATCGTAAGAAGAATAGCAAAAATAATAAAGCTAAGAAAAATAAGAAGAATAAAAATAATAAGAAAAACAAAAAACATAAGAAGAATAAAAATAATAAGAAAAACAAAAAACATAAGAAGAATAAAAATAATAAGGCTGAAGAAGATGCGTCTGAAGATGAAGAGTCTGAAGAAAGCGCGTCTGAAGAAAGCGATAACGAAAGCGATAACGCAAGCGAAAACGCAAGTGATAGCACGAATGGAGTTATAAATAACGGCAATAACGATCAGTCTGGTGAAAATGAAGATAATTCAAAAAATTCCGGCACTGAACAAAATAATCTGCAGAAAGCTGCGAGCACTCCATTAGCTGCGTCAGCTCAAACTAATAGCGGATTTGCAAATAGAGGCGGCAGCTTAGCGCATAAGTCTTCTCGCAGATTAGGCGGATTGAAACGCAGTAAATCTTACGCAAAACGCTCAAAGAAGCTGAAAAAAGTGAAGCTTCTTGGCAAAAAGCGCAAAAAATCTGCGAAATCTGCTTCCTACGAGTCTGACGAAAATAATGGAGATGTGGACGCTTCGGAAACTGCAAACAACACAGAAGATGCAGAAGAAGTATTTGACGAAGCAGAATCCGCGGAAGAAAAAAGTCATAAAACAAAGTGGGTTACTGCTGCCGTTGGCACTGCAGGCGTGAGCTTGTGCACATTAACAGGCGTCGGCGTGTGCCTACTTAAATCGCGTATGAAATTGCTTTAGAAGGATAATAAAAATGTTAAAAAATAAGAATTACATGCTTACTAAAAATAAAAATTACGTTGCTACATCAATTATTGCAGCAATATTTGCGGCAATTATGGTAATTGCAGCAATATTTATGCCGTCGCCTTTTGTGAGTGTTGCTAATGCTACAACAAGCAATCAGCCTGTGATGATTCAAGCTGGTCACGCAGATTTTGGACCAACGCTTGCAGGAGGGTATTGGAAAATACAAATCCGCGACGATACTGGCGACGATCCTGTGTGGCGAGACCCGGAAAACGTGGTATTTAAGCTGGGCAGCAGCTCGATTATTCCAATGCCAAACGATGCCGCGTATAACTTTATTGGCGAAAAGCCGGGAACGAAACTTTACGTAATTCCGCAAACGCAAAATCCTAACGTGCCATGGCTTGGCTGGAATACGCAAGAAGGCGGCGTGCTTAACGAGCTTGACCGCGGCGCAAAGCTTTCGCTTGAAGGCGTAAGCGGCCCTGGAAAATTGCATGTTTATTTGGAAAACGGCAATAATAATCCGCAACAATTGTGGGATAGTACTAAAGGGTATCCGCAAAACAGCTGGATTGAAACAAACGCACACACTCACGTGAATTGGGTGTTCTCTAAGCCGGGCATTTACCATGTGAAGCTTACTTTTTCGGGAAAGCTTAAAAACGGACGCGCAGTAAGTGATACGCGAGTGCTTAATTTTGCAGTTGGAGATAATACGGATCCGAACGCGGCTTTAGGTGCGGGTGCTGCGGCTGGTGCTGGTGCCGGAGCTAATTCTGGTGATGAAGATTCTTCTAACGATGAAGAAGGCGGCGAAGAAGGTTCTGAGTCTGGCGCAAGCGACAATGGCGAAAATGCTGAAGACGGAGAGTCGGGCGCAAAAGCTGGAAGGCATCATAAAAAAGCGAGTAGTTCCGACGATACTGTGGTAATTGCGCAGATTGTGATGATTATTTTTGTGATTGTAACAATTGTGATTATTGCGTTTGTGATGTTTGCAGTTGCGAAAAGCAAGAAGGCGCGTCGTGAGGCTATAAATCAGCATGATTCTTCGCGAGGTGATTCGCGAGGTGATTCGCAGCCTATTTCGCAGAATGTTTCACGAGATGTTTCACGGAATGTTTCACAGCAACAGGCAACTATGCCTACTCAATATGCACAAAATCAAAACTCGTTATCTGATTTGGTAAATCCGGTTGAAGAAACAACAGTTTTGCCGAGCGCAAATTTCGCAAATTCCGCAAATTCTAATAATTTAGGACAGAACAATGCGTAAAAAATCTAGTTTAATGTGCATGAAGCTATTTAGTGCGCTTGTTAGTGCGATTATTTCAATCGGCTTTTTAGCGTCTATTTGTTGTTGCAATTGCGGTAGTGCGTATGCTGACGAAGCTGTTGCAGACTCTGAATTGGCGAATGCTGATGCTTGCGTTGCAGCTAAACTTGCAAATGATGCTGTTAAACCAAGCAGTAACGCAACTGCCGGCGCAAAGTTGTGCAGAGTAAAAAAAGGTCATACTGACGTTTTTGCAACTTATAAAGATGCAAACGGAAATCTTGTGCTTGGCACAAGAGGCGATTCATTCCCAGGTAGTAGCGAAAATGGTGTTCGATACAATTCTTCGCTTATTCGATTTGTTGTTGGCAAGAAAAATCGCGAAAGAAAAGGTAAAGTATTTTCTTTTGTAAAACAGAATGTGAAATACGTGTATCATCTCCCTTCTGAAATGAAAGAAGGTAAATTATATGCAGGTGTTTCTAGCGAAACTTTGGGGCAAAATTCGGGAATTAAAAAAGTAACTTTTAGCTTTACTAACGCAACTATGCCTAAAAATGGCGCAGTTTACATGGCTGGGAAAGATGATAACAGATTACTAAAGTATCTTGGAACAGATGGAACCGACTTCCCAAGCGCATACACTGTGGATGGTAAAGCTCACGTGCATATGGATTGGGTTTTTACAGCTCCTGGAAAGTATGTGTTGACTGTAAAAGCTGTTGCTGAAACTAATGACGGTAAAACGCTTACTGCTACGCAAGATTACACTTTCGAAGTAGATCTTAGCCGTGCTAAAGAATCTTCTCAGTACGATACAGGCGAAGGTGACTCGCAGTCTGAAGACGTTGGTAATCAGAATGGAACTTCGCCTAGTTCTAAGAAAAAGAAAGGCTCTGAAGGCAAGGACTCAAATGAGGGTTCAGATGAGGATGCTGAGGGTTCAGAGGACGACGAAGACGATGAGGACAACGAGGACGGCGAAGATTCGGAAGATGAGGATTCAGATGAGGACGAGGATTCTGACGAAAATTCGGAAAATGAAGACGATAATGAATCACCTTCTACGTCAATTGTTGTAAAAGGAAATAACAACAGGGTGTATGTGACTCCGTGGCCGGGAGCAAAGCCGAACGGCGGATTTGCGAATCAGAATTTAGAAAATGAAGAAGAAACAGAATCTAGCAAAAATAATTTAGATTCTAAACAATCTAAATCTAAAAATAAGAATAAAAAAAACAACTAAAAAATGCTCGAAATTTAAAGATATAAAAGGCGATAAGTTAGTAATTAAAAACGGTCACGTTGATTTAGCAACTTACGGTTCGAGCAGCGGCCTTGGATTTGCAGTGCAAGAAGACGTGACTGGATCTCACGTAAAGCGAGACCCAAGTAAAGTCGTATTTTACGCAGGAAATGAAGCAAAAAACGGTAACGTTTGGCGTTTGCCGCAAACGCAGAAACAAAATGTGCCGTGGCTTGGCTGGAATAACCAAAATTTGCAACCGCACAAATCTAGCAAAATCAGCCTTAAATCTGTAAAAGGGCCGGGAAGTGTGCGCATTTGGTTGCAAGGCTCGTTAGGCGAAAAAGCGAAAACTATCATGTCTAGCAATGGGAATCGCACTTACACGATTCCGGCTAATACGCATATGCATTTGAATTGGGATTTTTCAAAGCCGGGCTATTACACAATTCGTTTTGCGGTGAGTGCTCACGGCAAGACGATTGAAAAAGATATGCATTTTGCGATTGGTGTAGACGCGCTCGAAACGCCTATGAGCTGTTCTGTGAGCGAAGCGGAAGGCGAGTCTGGATCCGAAAATAATGATGCTGATGGCGACAATGGTAGCGATGACAGCAACAGCAGTAAAAACGGAGAAAATAACGCAAAAAACGGAAATCCAAGCAATTCCGGAAACGCCGGAAATGCTGGAAACGCAGGCGGCGCAGGAGCAACTCCATTGACCGCTCCATCATACGTAAGCAGAAAAAGCTCCTCCTACTTTGGCGGCGGATTTGCGCGAAAATCTAAAGCTGGAAACAGAAGCAAAATCGTAAAACTAACGGATGGAATGAAGAAGCCATCAGGCAAGGAAATTCAATCCGAATATAAGCAAAAAAGCTCTAAAGGTTTGAACGTAAAGTTGCGCAACAGCGTTATGGCGAAAGACGATGAACCGCAAGGAATTGTGGGATTGTTCAAACGCAAGCCTGCCGTAGCATACACTGCATTAAGCCTTGGAATTACTGCAATTTCTGGAACTTGCGCAGCTGGAATGTTTATTCTTCGAAAGCGCGGAATAATTTCTGGCGGCGGATTGCTCAGCGCGATTATGAGCATTAAGTAGCGTTCGGAAGAATTTCGGAAGATTGTATTTCGGAAGATTTCTGAAGATTTCTGAAGATTTCTGAAGATTTCTGAAGATTTCGGAAGATTGTATTTTTAGATTTGTAGTTTGGTAAGAATTTAATGAAATTCATTGATTTAGTAGGACGAAAAAGCGCGAAGAGTGCAATTGCGGCTATTTTGGCTGTTGCAACCACGATTCCGCTTTGTGCGTGCGGATCTGCGAATAGTGGAAATCTTGCAGGACATCGCGACGGGCGAATTAATGTAGTTACAACTACAGGCGTTTTGCGCGATATGGTGGCGAATGTGGCAGGAGACGCTGCAAACGTGAGCGCAATTGTGCCGGATAACGCAGACCCACACTCCTACGAGCCGCGATTGCGCTCAATTCGCGACGTTGTGTATGCGGACGTGGCTTTTAGCAACTACATGATGCTTGAGGAACACGGCGTGATTACCGCTTTGGACGCGAATTTGCGAAAAGGCGTGCCGAATGTTGAGCTTGCGGAAGAAAGCGTGAAGCATGCGGCGGATATTATTCCAATGGTTGAAGACGTGTCGCTGGATACGATTTGGCTTGGTCTTGCTACAGAACGCATGGCTGCGCAAGTTGGAGCAGAAGCTGGAAATGTGAAATCAGCAACTGTGAAATCTTCTAAAGAATCGCAATCTTCGCAGTCTTCACTGTCTTCTCAATCTTCACAATCTTCCCAATCAAACGCGCCATCTACAGTAACAAAAGAAGGACGCGCAACCGTAATAAAACCGAATGCATATAACATGAAGCGCTCCGACAGAATCCGCTTAACTGCAACGAAAGTTAGCGGGCCTGGAGCATTATTCGCTTACCTTACAGGCACTTTTGGAAGCGTAGAAACTTACGTAAATTCAGCAAACGGAATCAGCGACGACGATCACGTGGACTTGCCTGCAGACGCGCACACGCATTTAAGCTGGGCTTTTAGCAAGCCAGGAGAGTACACGCTTGACTGGCATGCGGATATTTTAGATGCTCAAGGTGCAAGAGTTGCAAGCTTAGGCAATACAAGAATGCGTTTTGCTGTTGGCGTAAACGCGCAGAAAATAGCGAAAAAGCGTGGCGCTCGCGTAGTTTTGAATCAAGGTCATGCCGATTTAGCATACGATTTGGCGTCGCGCGGATTTATGTACCGAGTGGATACTTTGCAAGAAAAGCGCTCTGCTGCGCCAAAACGCGTGTATTATGCGCCTCGCGATGTGGTTGTGGAAGTGCCGACTAATGCATTGAAGGAGATTCCGGCAGAGCAAGGGTATCGTTTTTTGGGTGCCGCTCGCGAAAAGTTGTATCAGCTTCCGCAAGCTGTTCTTGGAAAGCATGTTCACGGCGATATTGACCCGCATTTGTGGCAGTCAGTAAAAAATGGTATTGCGTATGTGCGCACAATTGCGGACCGCTTGTGCGAAGTCGACCCTAAAAATGCTCGCAAATATCGCGCAAATGCGGACCGATATATTAACAAACTGCTGGACGTAGACGCGTATATGCGCAAAAAAGTTGCGTCAATTCCAAAAGAGCGCCGCAACTTAGTCACAACTCACGACGCTTTTGCATACTTAGGTAAAGCTTACGGCGTAAATATTGCGGGATTTGTAACAATCAACCCTTCAAGCGAGCCGAGTGTGCAAGACAGGCGTAGGCTTTCGCAGATTTTGCGCGATTTGGAAATTCCGGCAGTATTTTTGGAGCCGAATTTGATTTCGCGCTCATCCGTGCTGAAAGAGCTGGCGGCTGAGGCGCACGTGAAAGTTTGCCCAATTTATGGTGACGCTTTCGACGCGAATGTGCGAACTTACGCGGATATGATGCGAGCGAACGCGGATTCTTTAGCGAAATGTTTGAAGTGATAGCGAAGTAATAGCGAAGTAATAGCGAAGTGGATGGGACTTATGAATAAAAATATTAGCGAAAATAGTACTGTTATTAACGCGCAAAACTTAAGTGTGTCGTACACAAGTCGCGCTGTTGTAAAAAACGTTTCGTTTAGTATTAAAAGCGGCGAATTCGTGGGATTGCTGGGCGCAAACGGTGCCGGAAAAACGACGCTTTTCCGCGCAATTATGGGGCTGATCCCTCACTCCGGAAAGCTGGAAGTGCATGCGCCTTGCGCAGAAGGCAGTAGTGTAAATTCGCGCGTATCTTACGTAGGTTACGTGCCGCAAAGACACGATATTGCTTGGGATTTTCCGCTTTCTGTGCTTGACGTTGTGATGATGGGCAGAATTCGGCATATTGGTTACGTTCGTCGCGCGAAAAAAGAGGATTATGAGATTGCGCTCGCGTCTCTTGAGCGCACAGGAATGGCTGATTTTCGAGATCGCACAATCGGCGAGCTTTCAGGCGGCCAGCGTCAACGCGTGCTGGTTGCGCGCGCACTTGCCGGCGAGCCGCGCCTTATGCTACTTGACGAACCTTTTACTGGACTTGATATGCCAACTCAAGAGCTACTTACGAGCCTGTTTTTAGATTTAGCAAAGTCGGGAGAAGCAATTCTTATGAGCTCGCACGACATAATCGGCTCTATTAATTCGTGCTCAAGAATCATGCTTTTTGACGGCACTATTGTGGGCGACGACGAGCCGCAAAATTTGCGAACTGAACAGTGGGTGCGAACCTTCCACGTAGCTCCGCAAAATCCGCTTATTCAAGCCGTTGAGCGCGTAATCGGGCAGAAATAGAGGTAAAAATAAATGTTATCGCCAATCGAATTTATACAAGACTTAACAAATCCGGACCTTTGGTTTTTGCTAAAAGCGCTTATTGTAGCCTGCCTTTCTAGCGTAATTTGCGGAGCCGTGGGATGCTACGTTGTGCTTCGCGGAATGGCGTTTATTGGAGACGCTGTAGCGCACTCTGTATTCCCCGGGCTCGCAATCGCCTTCGTATTGCAAGGAAATCTGCTATTTGGCGGCGCGCTCGCAGGAGTCGCAACCGCGCTAATCGTATCTATTTTTAGCCAAAACCGTAGGCTTCGCGAAGACTCATTTATTGGCGTATTCTTCGTATCTGCTTTCGCGCTCGGAATCGTAATAATCTCAAAAGCTTCGGGCTACGCAGGCTCTTTGGAATCCTTCCTTTTCGGCTCAATTACGGGAATTCCGGATTCTGATATTGCTGTTGTGGCTGTGACTGGGCTTATTATTTTGACGCTTTTGAGCATGTTCCACAAAGAGCTTGTGTGCGTGTCGATGGATCGCGAAACTTCGCGCGCAATGGGATTGCCAGTTGCGTGGCTAGACGGAATGTTGTACGTTTTGGTGGCGATTGCTGTAGTTGTTTCCGTGCAAATTATTGGAAATGTGCTTGTGCTTGCGCTTCTTGTGACTCCTGCTGCAACTGCGCGACTGCTGACGGATAGGCTGCCTCGAATGATGGTTTTGGCACCGGTTATTGGCTGTGCGTCGTCGATTGTGGGCATGTATATTTCGTGGAGTTTTGATACTGCAACAGGTGGCACGATTGTGCTGGTAGCTACGGCGCTTTTTGTGCTAGCGTGGGCGTGCTCGCCTAAGCACGGGCTGATTGCGAAGGCGCGCGTAAAGAAAATAGCGCAGCGCAGGTTTATAGCAGGTTTATAGCGTGCGGCACAATAGACGTATGGTATCAAAAGGAAAACCTTCGTCAAGAAGCGCCGTAAAACCACTCAGCGATGAGCAAGTAGAGCGCTTAGCGCACGCACACAACTTAGTTGACCCAACCTACTACTATCCAACCGGCAAACGTAAGCCAAACCAAGCAGAAATTGACGCACAAAATCCTAAAGCCGCAGAAAGACTGCTCGAAGGAACATCGCGCGTATTGAGATCACGCTCAAAAGTACGCGCGTGGGGATTAGAAAACGTGCCAGAAGAAGGCGTATTCATAACCGCTTGCACGCACGTTACAATGTTCGACGTATTCGTGCCAATGACAGCACTATTCCACCAAGGTCGCAGACCGCGCTACATGGCAAAAGCAGAACTTGCGCACTGGCCAATCTTAGGCAAATGGTTCCAGCTAGTAGGCATGCAATCAGTGCCGCGCCGAAGCGGAAAAGCGCGCGAAATTGAGGAAGAATCAATCAAAATCCTCACAAACGGAAGGCCTTTAAGCATTTGGCCAGAAGGCACTTTAACGCGCGACCCTAAAAAATGGCCTATGAGCATGAAGCCGGGAATTGGAATTATTGCGCTCGAAGCCTCTCGCAGGCTAGGGCATCAGATTCCGCTATTTTGCGCGGTTGTGTGGGGTGCTGCAAGCATTAACCACTGGTGGCCGTGGCCGAAGAAAAACGTTGTAATGTGCTACGATACTCAGCTTGATTATGCCGACTTGCTTAAGGGAAGCGAAAACTGGGGGGAAATGCCTCCAATAGAATCTGCTGAAGAGCTTGCGCGTCGCGTTAGAGTGCGCATGACGCAAATTATGGAAGAAATTCGCGGCGAAAAAGCGCCTGCTGGATATTTCGATTACAGGCAGATGAAACGCGTTACTGAAGAATAAAAAATATACAGAAGAATAAAATAAAGTATCTTTTTAAAATCCCGTAAAGCGGCGTGTGTAGAATTACGTAATAGTGTGATTAGTCGCAAATACTAGAAATAGTAAAAAGCAACAAAAGCTATGAAGCTATGAAGCTGTAAAAGCTATGAAGCCGCAAAAATAAAGACTAAAGTCGCAAAAAATAAGGATTAAAACCGAAAGGCAAGGCGTAAACATGAACGTTACGGTGTTGGGTGCTGGAGCTTGGGGAACTGCATTTGGACAGGTGCTTGCGGACGCAGGAAATAAAGTAACGATGTGGGCAATCGAGCCGGAAATCGTCGAAGGAATTCGCGACCATCATCATAACGCAGTGCGCTTGCCAAGCGTAGAAAAATTGCCGGAAAATATGACGGCAACTGGGGATCGCGCTGAGGCTGTGGCGAACGCGGATATTGTAGTCGTGGCGATTGCGGCACAGTTTGCGCGCATTGCGTTAGCAGAATTCGTGGGGCTGATTCCACAAAATGCGATTGTTGTTTCGCTTATGAAAGGCATTGAGCGCACAACAGGCAAGCGCATGGACGAAGTTGTGTGCGAAGCATTGAACTTACCGCGCAACCGTTTCGCTGCACTTTCCGGACCAAACTTAAGCAAGGAAGTTGCATCTCGCCATCCGGCTGCAGCAGTAGTTGCTTGCGCAGAAAAGCATCAGGCGGAAGTAGTTGCAAAGGCTTGCTCAAACAGCTACTTTAAAGCATTCGTATCAACCGACGTAATCGGCGTAGAAATGTGCGGCTCGCTTAAAAACGTGGTTGCGCTCGCAGTTGGAATGGCTCGAGGCGCAGGATACGGCGAGAACACGGCGGCTATGATTGAAACGCGCGGACTCGCAGAATTGACGGCTTTGGGAGTTGCAGAAGGCGCAGATTCGCGCACTTTTGCAGGTCTTGCAGGCTTTGGCGATTTAGTTGCAACTTGCGGATCGCCATTAAGCCGAAACTACACTTTCGGCGCAAATCTTGGCAAAGGCATGAGCGTTGAAGAAGCAACCGCCGTAAGCAATGGCGTTGCGGAAGGCGTGCCAACTACAAGCGCAGTTGTGGCAATGGGCAAGCGATTGGGCGTTGCAACTCCGCTCGCAAGCGCAATGGCTCGCGTGCTGGAAGAAGGAATCTCCTGCCAAGAAATGCTTGCAATGCTTTTCGATGAAGATGTTTGCGAAGAGTAAAAACAAAGCGTTTTTGAAAATAATCCGGAATAATCGAAAATAACTAAAAATAATCCGGAATAATCCAAAATAATCAAAAATAAAATATATAAAGGAAAAAAATGACGAAAAAGCGTGTAGTGTTCTTGTATGGCGGTAAAGCAGACGAACATTCGATTTCTTGCATATCTGCTGCTGGAGTGCTCAGTGCTGTAGACGAAAGTCGATTTGAGATTTTGCGAATTGCAATCACAAAGCAAGGCGAGTGGATTGTTGGTGGCGAAGATCCGCGCAACTTCCGCATGGACGAAGGCGAGCTGCCGGTAATCACAAAAACCGCGGAAACGCGCGATGTTGTGCTTGACCCAGCAAAGGGAGCTGACGGATTCTTAGTGCGCGAAGCCGACGGTACGCTTACGAGTTTGGGTCATATTGACGCAGTTTTCCCAGTTCTTCACGGTCCAAACGGCGAAGACGGCACTCTGCAAGGCTTGCTAGAAATGATGCAAGTTCCATACGTTGGTTGCGGAGTGCTGGCTTCGGCTGCGTGCATGGATAAGTATTACGCAAAGCAACTTTTTAAAGCTGCAGGAATTAATGTTGCGCCTGGAATTGCACTGGATGCGCGCAAGTTTGAAAGCGATGCGGCAAATCACTTCGACGCGTACGCAAACGAAATTCTTACGCAAGTTGAAGATGCAAAACTTGAGTATCCGCTTTTTGTAAAGCCAAGCCGAGCAGGATCTAGTTTTGGCGTTACAAAAGTTGAATCGCGCGATGCTAAAGCCTTAGCAGAAGCCGTTTTTGAGGCTTCGAAGCACGATTGGCGAGTGTTGGTAGAGCAGGGAATTGACGCGCGAGAAATCGAGTGCGCAGTTCTTGCAGCGCGCGATGGCGAAGAGCCGAAAGCCAGCTGGCCTGGAGAAGTTGTGCTAGACAAGCGCCAGGCTGGCGAAGACCAGTTCTACGATTTTGACAGCAAATACATGGATTCTGCGGCTTCTCACGTGGAAGTTCCAGCGAACTTGCCGGAAGAAACTTTAGAGCGCGTGCGCAAAACTGCGCTCGCAGCGTTTAAAGCGGTAGACGGACGTGGACTTAGCCGAGTGGATTCTTTCGTAACTAAAGACGGGCGCGTAATTCTTAACGAAATCAACACAATGCCTGGATTTACGCCAATCTCCATGTATCCAAAAGCGTGGGAAGCAACCGGAATAAGCTATAGTGATTTAATCACAAAGCTTATTGAAGGAGTGCTGAAGTAAGTAAATCTGGCGCGAAATAAAATAAATAATTGCAATAAAATAAATAATTGCAATAAAAGAAATAAGCGCAGAATAATAGAAATAGCCGCGAAAGCAATTTCGAAAATAACAAAAAGGAACAGGTATGCAAGATTCGCAAGATTTGCAAGATTTGCAACATGACGATACGTATTTAATGGCACGCAAGCGCCAAGGAACTGTTGGCATGTCATTATGCCTGCTGCTGGTCGTGTGGATTGCTATAGCGTACGCTCTCGGCATATGCTACTCGCTATTTATGCCTAAAAATGTAATCAGCAATTCGCTCGGCACAATGCTAATTTCGGATATTTCGCAATATTTAGTAGCGCTTCCGATAGCGATACTTGTTATGCGCAAAGTGCCTATTGTTGAAACCAAACAATTCACAATGAAATTGCGTCAATTTGGCGGATTCTTCGCAGTAAGCATACCAATTATGTACGTTGGAAACTTCGTTGGAATCGCTTTAGCACTACTTCTTACTGCCGGAAAAGCAGAAAATCGAGTTTCCGACATCGTTGCATCCGGAGATTTGTGGGAAACAATTTTATTCGTGGTAATTATTGCGCCGATTGTTGAAGAATGGCTTTTTAGAAAGCAAATACTTGGGCGTTTGCGCGTGTACGGCGAAAAGCGAGCTATTGTATTTTCGGCGCTCGCATTTGCGCTATTCCATATGAATATTTTCCAATTCTTCTACGCTTTTGGGCTTGGTCTTGTTTTTGGATACATGTACGCGCGTACGTCTAAATTGCGCTACAACATTTTGCTACACATGCTGGTGAATTTCCAAGGAAGCGTGGTTGCGCTGTGGCTGGAAAAGCAGCTGGTGGATGCAAGCGGAAATATGATAGACGTTGATAAGCTTACGAATCAGGAATTGTCGAAAATGCCAATCGGTTTCGTGCTAGCTGGAATTTACGGAATGTTTATGCTCGCAATGCTGGTGATTGGCATAATTTTGCTGGTTCGTCGCCGCAAGTATTTGGTATTCTTTGACGCGCCAAACGAGCTTTCTAAAAAAGACGGGCGCAAATCGCTTTACGGAAGCATTGGCGTAATAGCATTTTTGATTATTTCTATAATAATGAATGTGCTAATGCTGTTTTCGTGATTTCGTGATTTCGTGATTTATTGATTTCTTGATTTTCTTGATTTCGTGATTTCTTGATTTTCTTAATTTAGTTCGCAATAAAATATAAATAATCCAAGACGTATAAGGAGGCGAAGGTTATGCCAAGCGAACAATCAACTAACAAAACTATTCGCGTAGGACTACTGGGCGCTGGAACTGTTGGATCGCAAACAGCGCGACTAATAGTTGAGCAGCGAGACGAGCTTGCTGCAAGAACCGGTGCTGTGATTGAGCTTGCTGGCGTTGCGTGCTTGCGTCCGGAAGAAGTCGACGCGCCTTGGATTGATCGCGATTTGCTAACTACGGATACTGCCGCGTTGTGCGAGCGCGAGGATGTGGACGTTGTGGTCGAGCTTATTGGCGGACTTGAGCCGGCACATACTTTCGTAAAAAGCGCGCTGAGCCACGGAAAATCTGTTGTAACTGCAAACAAAGCGCTGCTTGCAAAATTTGGTCCTGAATTATACGAGTGCGCGCAAAATCACGGAGTCGACTTGTATTTTGAGGCGGCTGTGGCAGGCGCGATTCCTATTGTTCGTCCGCTTCGAGAATCGCTTATTGGCGACGAAATTACGCAAATTTTCGGAATTGTAAACGGCACTACTAACTATATTCTTGACGAGATGACGGTTCGCGGCCTAGATTTTGACTCGGCTTTGCGCGCAGCTCAAGAAAAGGGCTACGCTGAAGCGGACCCAACCGGGGATGTGGAAGGATTCGACGCAGCGAATAAGGCTGCTATTTTGGCAACTTTAGCTTTCCAAATGCCAGTAAGTATTGACGACGTTTCTGTTGAGGGAATTAGTGCGATTACTGCTGAAGATATTGCGGCGGCGAGTGCGGAAAAGCGCGTGATTAAGCTGCTTGCGGCGGTTGAGAGGCATGATGGCGACGGCGACGGTGATGGTGATGGCGTAAGCGTTAGCGTGTATCCGGCGCTTGTTGGCGCGGAGCATCCTTTGGCTTCTGTGCATGGCAGTTTTAATGCTGTGTTTGTGAAGGCGAAGGCTGCCGACGATTTGATGTTTTATGGACGCGGCGCTGGCGGCGCTCCGACTGCAAGCGCTGTTGTGGGAGATGTTGTTTGCGCTGCGCGAAATATTGTGCGCGGATGTGCCGGTTTCGCTGTGCCAATGTACAACAAGTATGTGCCGGCTGCGAGCGAGAAGACTTGCGCAGATTTTGTGGTGCGTTGCAATATGGAAGACACTTCTTTGGCTTTGCGCGGCGAAGTGATGGAAGTTTTTGAGCGCCACGGCGTTGCGGCAGAGCAGTTGGCTTCGGCTTGCGAAGCGCAATACGCGCAAAATGGAAGCGAAGGCGACTGCCCAGCTTGCGGCCTTGGCGGTCCTGGAAGCATTCGCGTACTTTTGCGCGAATGTGCAGAATCGGAAGTTAAATCTATTTGCGAAGATTTGCAATCGCTGGACGTTGTGCTAGGTAAGCCGCTTGCTTTGCGCGTAATTAAGTAGGTAGATTGTATGAAGCCAGTATGTAACAAAGTATCAGTTAAAGTGCCGGCAACCAGCGCAAATCTGGGATCTGGTTTCGACACTGCTGGAATCGCGCTTGAATACTTTGATTATTTGACTTTTACTTTAGACGATGAAATTTTTGCGTCTGAAACGGATGCGGAAAAGTCGCCTTTAGAAAAATCGGCTTTAGAAAAATCGCCTAATGTGCGAGTAATTATTCACGGAGAAGGCGAGGACACGCTTCCAAAAGACGAAACGCACTTAGTCGTATCAACTTTTCGAAAAGCGTGCAAAATTTTTGGCCTGCCAAACTTGCGATTCACTTTAGAAGCGCGTAATCAAATTCCGCAAGCGCGCGGAATGGGATCTTCCGCAGAGGCGATTGTGGCTGCGGTGGCGGCTGCTTGGACTTTTGCGCACGAAGGCGAGCTTAATCGCGAAGCAATTTTTGAGATTGCGGCCGCGATTGAGGGGCATCCGGATAACGTGGCTCCTGCGGTTTTTGGCGGATTGACGATGAGCTGGAAGCTTGATGCGGGCGAGGGCAAAGGTTCCGTGCGCGTGGCCGGAGAAGATGAAGCTCCGCTTTCTACAGGTTTCCACACTGTGCGATACAGAGTTGCGAAAGATATTTCCGTGTCGGTATTTGTGCCTAATTTCGAGCTTTCTACAGAGCTTGCAAGGCGCGCGCTTCCGGCAAATGTGCCTTACGGGGATGCCATATTTAATGTTTCGCGCGCTGCGATGCTTCCGGTTGCGTTTGGGATGTTCGGAGCGGATGCTGTGAAATCTAGTATTTCTCGAAATGCGCTACTTTTTGCAGCAACTCAAGATGCACTTCATCAGCAGTATCGCGCAAGTCTTATGCAGGATTCGTGGGATTTAGTGGAAGCGTTGCGCGAGGCTGGCTTTGCGGCTGCGATATCGGGAGCTGGATCGTGCGTAGCTGTATTCCATGCCGGAAATAGCGAAATTGCGGACGCGCAAATCGACAAAATTGCAAAGCCGTGGCTTGCGCGCGACGGTTGGCGAGTGCTTCACGTGCCTGTTAACTCTACGGGCGTTGCAATAACTCGCGAATAGGTTGTGCGAAATGTTGAGAATCATCAAGTCAATAAATTGTGGTACAATTAATTGTGTGTGTGAGAATTTAGCTGATGAAAATGTGTCTGCTCCAAACAATCCTCCTGTAATGCAATTCTCTGGCGAAGAAGCTGCAAAAATTATGCAAACTCTGCTTTATGAAGATTCCAATGCAAGCGAAATATTTGCATCCTTATCTGGACCAGGAAGACCAAATTCAAAAGAAAAGCGTGAAAGCAGTGTTCAAGAGCGTTTTCGTGTACCTAAATCTTGGAGCGAATATATTTCTCGCGCCGCTAAAAGAGATGGCATGCCAAATAAAAGTAAGTATTTGCAATCTTTGATTTTGAGAGACGCTCAGATGCATAATGAGCAATGCCAACTGCAAGCGGCGTTACAATAACTCGCGAATAGGTTGTGCGAAAGATAAAAGGAAGAGTAAGGTATGGCAGTTACGTTGATTTTGGCTTCAAAGTCGCCTGCGCGTAGGGGTGTTTTGGCGGAGGCTGGAGTGATTCCTGTAATCCACGAAAGTGAAGTGGATGAGCCGGCGGCTTTGCGCGATGCGGCCGTGGAGCGCGGCACAAGCGTTGAGGAGTTGAGCGCTGAGCAGCGCGTTTCGATTTTGGCGCGTGCGAAGGCTTCTGCCGTGTATGATGCGTGGAAGCGTGTGGCGGATGCGGCTGCTTCGGCTAGCGGCGATTTGGTTGTGGGGTATCCGCTGGAAGCGGAAAGTACTACGGATGCTTCTGAATCTTCTACTAATAACGCTCTAGCAAGCGACTCTCAAGCAGACGTAACGCATAATGTAGATACCGCGCAAACCCGCGATTTTTCAGGCGTAACTGTACCTACAAAAACTTTCGATATTCACAATTTTGATCATCTAAATAAATCTTCTAACAATTGCAACAGCGTACTGATTGTTGGATGCGATTCCATGTTCCTGCTCGACGGCGAATGCTACGGCAAACCGCACACTCCCGAAGTGGCTGTAGCGCGAATCAAGCATATGAGCGGAAAAACAGGGCAATTGTGGACCGGGCACTGCCTAATCGACGCAAAAACCGGCAAAATCGTATGCAAAACAAGCCATGCAAGCGTAACTTTTGCGCAAATGAGCGACGCGGAAATTCGCGCGTACGTAGAAACGGGCGAACCGCTGGAAGTTGCGGGATCCTTTACGCTAGAAGGCTTCGGCGGAGCTTTTATTGAGGGAATTCAGGGAGATCCGCACGGAGTTCTTGGAATCAGCTTGCCGCTGCTTCGCAATATGGTTGCCGAGCTTGGTTACGCATGGCCGGATTTGTGGAATAAGAATACTGTGGAGGAAGATTGCGCGAAGGATGATCCGGCTTGTGCGGAGGTGCCTAAAGAAAACGTGCATCAGCCGGGAGATGGCTGGGTGCATTGCAATTGTGGCCGCAGGCACTGGGGGCATAACGGCGCGGCTGGCGTGCTGCTTGCTAGGCGAGATGAGGCGACTGGGCGCGTGACGTATGTTGTGATGCAGCATCGCGCGCTTTGGAGTGCGGAGGGCGGTACTTGGGGTATTCCTGGCGGCGCGATTTCCGACGGCGAAAGCGCAATTGAGGGCGCGCTGCGCGAGTCGTTTGAGGAAGCGAATATTACTTCTGGAGATATTGATGTTGTTGGAGCGTACTGCGAGAATCACGGAAACTGGCGCTACACAACGGTTTTTGCGTTTGAAAAGCCTGGGCATAGGGTTGAGCCTTGCGCGCACGACGACGAAAGCATGGAGATTAAGTGGGTGCCGATTGACGACGTGCCGAAGTTGAAGCTGCTTACGGCGATGCGCACGGATTGGCCGTCTTTCCGCGCTCGTCTCGATTCGCTGAGTCGCTAAAACGTAACCCCTATTTTGTGTTAAATATAAATCGCGCGATACCATTGATTTCGTGAAGATTTAGAGAAATAATACCTTGATTTTCGTGAAAATCCAGCATATTTTTACCCTTGATTTCGTGAAATCTATATAGCAAAACAGTAGTGTTTTCAATGGTTTTGTGTTAATTAATAAATACTTTTATATGTCGCCCGCGTTTGTTTCTTTTTGCTCAAGTTAGTAATTTGTGGCTTAAAACTGTGCAATTAAGAGAAAAATCTGTGAGTGAATGTACTATTTTTGAATAATTAGGAGTCGTGAGTGATGGGGACTGGCTACTGGCGTGTTGTGTAGGCGACCTGTTATGCTTTAAACATCATGACCGGTTCCGCTCGAAAGAGTCCAGGGCCGGTTTTCTTTATGTGAGGTTAGCGTGTCTGAAAAGCCAACGAAGACGTTTAAGACGTATGACCAGCAAATTGAGCTTCTGAAGAGTCGCGGAATGAAAATACGGGATGAGTCTCGTGCTGCTGATCTTCTCAAAAATATTAATTATTATCGTTTATCTGGGTATTGGTATCCGTTTAGGAAATTATTGCCCGGTGAGGATGTTGCGAGAAGAAGTGACACTTTTAGAAGCGATGCAGATTTTGATGATGTGATTAGGATATATAACTTTGATCAATCTCTTCGTACTTGTGTGTTTGCATGTATGGCTCCGATTGAGACGGCATTGAGAGCATCGCTTGGTCATCAACTTGGGAAGACTGATCCGCTTATACATCTCAAAGAAGATTTGTTGGAAGCAAGTAGTAAAGAGTATGAGCTATGGAGAGAAAAATATAACCGAACTCTGCAGGATTCAAGGGATGATTTTGTTAAGCATCATAAGCTGTATTACAGCGGGAAGCTTCCTATATGGGTTGCTACAGAAATGCTAGATTGGGGTTCTCTATCTTATTTGTATGGATTCTCCCCAATAAATGATCAGAACGCTATTGCTGATGAGTTTGGTTTAACAGCTGTAGAGATGAAGAGTTGGTTGAAATCGCTCAATCTTCTTCGTAATAGGGCAGCGCACCACGGTCGTATGTTTAATAACGTTTTTTCTGCGCCTAGAAAGCCGCGTACTGCTAAGCAGGTTGGCCAAGTTATGGAAGCGAATGTGGATTCTGTTGATCGTTGTTTCGTTGAGCTAACTCTTGTTCAATATTTTTTGCTGAAGACTGGAATGGGAAATCTGAGGTTACTTCCATCTGTTTTGAGAGGCTATCCAAATATTGAGTGTCTTCCGATTAGTGTTACAGGTGCTCCTTTCGATTGGCAAGATTTTGAACTATGGAGTTATTAGCTTTATATACACTAATTTTTTTTTAAGCTGCTGATTTCCCAGCTTTCCTGGTACGAAGCAGATTTATGCTGATGCTTTGAATGGTAAGTTTAGTCCTGCTGCTAATGCTTCTGCTAAGGCTGAAGATGCGGCGGCTCTAAAAGCTTCGGCTGATAAGCAAGGTGTGAAGGTTGGTGATGTTGTTCGAGAAGCGTGCAAACTGCTTCTTGCTCAGCAAGCACGATGATTGAAAAGTATTGCGATTGCTTGGCTTTTAATATGTCGCACGCGTTTGTTTCTTTTTGCGCGTGTCGAACTACGAACACGGAGTTGTTTTCCGTGTTTTGTTGTTCTGCGTACTGTTTAGAGCTACAAAATGCGTAGGATAGTCACCCCAAAACTGAGGCGACTATGGCTATGCAAATCGGGCTGGTGACTGTAGAAAATAGTATGCCGTCGCGAGCAAAACTTAAGCCAACGCCGTAGCGAGCAGCATAATTGTAAACGTTCTGGCCAGTAGGAAGCGCCGCAAGCACAACGCAAGCGTACAAAGTCGCCCCACGAAAACCCATCACAAAGTAAGCCAGCAAAAACGCAACAATCGGCATAATCAAATTTTTCAGCACCGCAACCGTCGCAATCGCAGCACGATTCGAATCCTTCTGCAACGGCTTGCTGCCGTAAAGCGACATGCCAAAAGCCATCAAAATCATAGGAACCGCAGAATCGCCAATCATTTTAATCGGATCATACAAAAAATTCGGCACAGGAAAATAGCCAACTTTAGCCGAAATCGCAGAAATAATAATTCCTCCAAGAGATCCAATTAAAAGCGGCTGTTTCAAAGGCTGCTGAGCAATACGCTTAAGCGAGAATTTGCCGGTAGTCGTAATGTCAAGAACAGTCAAACCAACAGGCGTAAACACGGCCTGCTGCATCACCAAAATCGGTGCCACAAGCGCAGGATTTCCAAGAATATAAGTGGCAACCGGCAAGCCAATATTATTGGAATTTAAATAAAGCGAATTCAGCGCGCCAATTGTGCAATCGGCCGCAGGAAGGTGGAAAAACATGCGGTTCAGCAATACGAACGCAACTCCAACAATCATCGCAGAAAAGAACGCAACAAAAATCGAGGAATGAAAAATCTCAAAAATAGGCTCTTTAGAAAGAATCGCGAACATTAAGCAAGGGCTGGAAACGAAGAAACTTACGCGATTTAGCACCATCTGCGCTTGAGAGCCGCCGATGCGAAGGCGCGCGGTAATATAGCCGGCGAGAATCACAATGCCGATTACGCAAAAGCCTTGCATAGCGCTGATTAAGCCCATTTCGTGCCTCCTAAATTCGTTAAATTCGCGCGCAAATTAATTGCGTGCGAACCTATGCTGTAACTATAGGAGCGCTACGCAACTTTTTGAAGTGGAAGCGACAATTACTTTACGTGCGTGTGTAGGAAATGTCGGATGCGCGCTGGAAAGTAACTTTCGAAGCAGAAATGCGGCAGATTGATAAGCAGAAAGTGCAGTGACTTTCGAAGCTTAAGGGTTAGTAACTTTCGAAGCAGAGTATTTGACTCGGCGATATGGCATACTAGAGAACGGTGGCACTGCAAGCCGCCGTGCAATCGATGGCGTCGATCCCCTCGTGAGTGTGTTCCGAGGCTGGCGTCCGCCGTCGCGCAACTAGACTTTGTAAAGAGCTTTGGGGTAGCTCGCTTGTGTGCGTGTTAATCTTGAGGCCAGGGAATGCGAGGCGATGCAGCGTCTCGTGAGGAGCATAGTGCCCAGAGTAATAAGAGAAAGCTTCAATGAATCTGAAGCTGAGGATAATAAAACTGCGTCTAAAGGCGTTTCTGAAGCTAGTAAGAATTCAGATAGTAAAAATGTGGCTAGCAAGAATGTAGATAGTAAGAATAAAGATAGTAAGAATGCGAATTTAGCAACGAATAAAAGCGTTACTAATGACGCAAAAAACGAAAATTCGTCTGATTCTTCGTCTGATTCTTCGTCGACTGTCGTTCGTCGTCGCCGTGGCCGTCGCGTAACTCGCGGCGCTGGAGCTGCCGGCGAGGCTATGGAATTAAAAGTTGAAGAGTCGCATTCTAAAGGCGTTGATACGCATACGGTTCAAGCGCGTCCGATCACTTCGCTTTTGTTCCAGGAGCCGGTAATTCCTGCGCATACAAATTCGCATGTGAATCGCGATGAAGTTTTGCGCGATTCTCAAGATGAGGATTCGCGAGATAGGGATAGGGATTCGCGCGAAGATTCGCAAGGCAATTCGCAAGGCAATTCGCGCAGCAATTCTCGATCTAACTCGCGCGGCAATTCGCGAAGCAACTCTCGTAATAACTCGCGCGGCAATTCCGGCGGTAGTTCGCGAGAAAATACGCGAAATAGCCGTGATTTTTCGCAAGATGATTTGCGAGATGATTCGCGAGATGATTTGCAAGACAATTCTCAAGATTTTTCGCAAGATAATTCGCAAGATAGCGAGCGCGAAAATACGCGAGATTCTCGCCGTCGCCATCGCAATAGAAATCGCGAAAACAACGAATTTAGCGACAACAACAATCGTAATGAAGTAAATGATGACGATTCGCAGCCGCGTAAACTCCAGCGTTCGCGCCGTTCTCGCAGGTTGAATGCTGTTGAGCGCAGAGCTGCTGCGGAAGTTGAGCAGATTGAAGAAGATCTTGCGTACGACGATATTGTTTACGCTCCAATCGATACGCGCATTGACGAAACGCTTGATGTTAGCGATATTATGGACGCGGATAATGGTGGCAGCCGCCGCGAAATGTCGCGCAATATTCTTGATGAAGATGAAGACGATGACGAGGGTATGATAACGCGTCGCCGTCGTCGCCGTCGCGCTTCTAGAGCGGATCGCGATGATTTTTCGGATCGCGCGGATCGCGGTGATGATCGAGATGATGATAATCGCGACGATCGCAACAATCTCGATAATCGCAACAATCGTACGAATCGCAATAGTCGTGCGGATCGCAACGCAGATCGCAACGCAGATCGCAATACAGATCGCGCGGATCGTTACGATAATCGCAACTATCGCAACGCATCAAGCAAAGAAAATCGCGATTATGACGATTTTGACGAGGAATTTGACTCTCGCATAAGACGCGAAAATCTTGACGCAGTTTCGCAAGAAGATCGCGATTTAATTCCTGATCCGGACGAATTCCGTGCGAAAGATGAGGAAGAAACGCTGTACACGCGTCGTCGCCGTCGTCGCCGCTCTAAATCTTCAGAAGATTCGTATTCGTCGAGATCGCAGCAATCGCAACAATCTCAGCAATCTCAGCAATCGTCTCGGTCTTCCCAACTTTCTAAATCGGACGCACAATCTGACTTATCTTTTGACGCTTACTCAAGTGACGACGACGATTCTTCTCGCCGCTCACGCAAGCAGCAATATATCGACGAAATCACGGATATTGAAGGCTCCACAAGGCTTGAAGCAAAGCGCCAACGCCGCCGCGATAATCGCCGTGAGCGCGCGCGTCAAAGCTTAATTATGGAGCAGGATTTTCTTGCTCGCCGCGAAAATGTTGAGCGATTGATGGTTGTTCGCGAGCGCGATCGCCACACGCAAATTTCCGTTATTGAAGACAATATTCTTGTGGAGCACTACGTTTCCGATATTCAAGAAGTTGCAACCGTTGGAAATATTTATCTCGGTAGAATTCAAAACGTGCTGCCAAGTATGGAAGCTGCGTTCGTTGATATTGGCCAGGCTCGAAACGGCGTGCTTTACGCTGGCGAAGTCAACTGGGATACGACGCGCTTGGAAGGTCAGCCTCGAAGAATTGAGCTTGCTTTTAAGTCGGGCGACCCTGTGCTTGTGCAGGTTACGAAGGATCCGATTGGCCACAAGGGTGCGCGTTTGACTTCGCAAGTAACTCTTGCCGGGCGTTTCCTTGTGCTGGTACCTTCCGGCGGTATGACTGGCGTTAGCCGCAAGCTTTCCGACCGCGAGCGCTCGCGTTTGCGCGGAATTGTGGCGAAAATTGCTCCAAAAGATATGGGCATTATTATTCGTACCGCTGCTGAAGGCGCAAGCGAGGAAGCGATTGAGAAGGATCTCGAATCGCTTGTTAAGCAGTGGGATCGCATTGAAGCTAAGCATCAGGAATACTTGCACGGAAAGCGCCCGAAGCTGCTTCAAGGCGAGCCGGATGTGGCAATTCGTGTTGTGCGCGATATTTTCAACGACGACTTCCAAAAGCTTATTGTTGAAGGCGAGGGAGTGCGTCAGCGCATTGACGAATATCTTGAAATGATGGCGCCAGATTTGCGCAGTAAAGTCGAATATTGGGATCCTGCCGAGCATGAAGGCAAGGATGTGTTCGATAAGTGGCAAATTGACAGCCAGCTTCGTAAGGGCATGGAGCGTCAGGTTTATTTGCCGGCTGGCGGTTCGATTGTGATTGATCGCACGGAAGCAATGACGACTATTGACGTGAATACGGGCCGATTTATTGGCCGCGGTAAATCTTTGGAAGAAACGGTTACGCGCTGTAATTTGGAGGCTTCCGAGGAGATTGCGCGACAGTTGCGTTTGCGCGATATTGGCGGCATGGTCATGATCGATTATGTTGATATGGTTATGCCGGCGAACCGCGATTTGGTGCTGCGTAGGTTGCTTGAGTGCTTGGCGCGCGATAGAACTAAGCATCAAGTTGCTGAAGTGACTTCGCTTGGTCTTGTGCAAATGACGCGTAAGCGCGTTGGACAGGGCTTGGTTGAGGCATTTTCCGAGGAATGCCCAATGTGTAAGGGGCGCGGATTTATTTTGCACGATGAGCCGACTGTTTCTTCGGAATATGCGGATCCTTATGCGCTTAAGGGTGGCGATCCGTTTGTTAAGACAAATAAGTATGGTCACGGTAGCGCAACGGAGCAGCCTGCGCCGGTAAAGCAGGGTTCGAGTGCGGATGTGCGTGCTAAGTTGGCGCGTATTGCTGCGGCTTCTGCGATTAGTGAAACTGCGGGAAGTGCGGAAAGTGCTTTAAGTGCCGGAAGTGATTTAGGTGCGGAAAGTGATTTAAGTGCGAAAGAATCTATAGAATCTGCCGAATTTATGGAAGAATCTATAGAATCTGCAGATTCTACAGAAGAATTTTCTGCAATAACTGAAGAATTTACTAAAGATTCCGCAGAAGAATCGACTGAATCGACTGAATCGACTGAAGAATCGACTGAATCTACTGAATCGACTGAATCGACTGAAGATCCTGCAGAAGAATCTACTGAATCTAAAGAAGAATCTACTGAAGAATCTTCCGAAGAATCTTCCGAAAATTACGCAGAATAAGTACTTAAGTATAGGGCTTGAGTACAATGTTGACTATTGTCTGCATCGATTCATGCGCTGAGGTCTTGACGTTAGTACATGGGTGGGTGTAATTTTGATAGTCGGTGTCTTGCCGCGCGTGTTTTGCTGTGCGCAAGGCAAAAGTAAGCTTTCAATTGAGCTAAGGAACGAATTATGTACGCGATTGTGAAGGCCGGTGGCCATCAAGAGAAGGTCGAGGTTGGCGACGCCATTCTCGTGAACCGTCTCGATGCAAAGAAGGGCGATACCGTGGAATTCCCGGTCGCGCTCGTTGTTGACGGTGCTAAGGTGACTTTGAGCGCCAAGGATCTTGCTAAGATCACGGTGAAGGCAGAAGTCTTGAATGACGAAGCCAAGGGTCCAAAGATTAGCATTATGAAGTTTAAGAACAAGACTGGTGTGGCTCGTCGCAAGGGCCATCGTCAGAAGTTGACTCTCGTCAAAATCACGGCCATCGCCTGATTGACGGTGTTTGTAAACCTGAAAGGACAGTGAGATGGCACATAAGAAGGGTGCGTCTAGCTCGCGCAACGGTCGCGACTCGCAAGCGCAATATCTTGGTGTGAAGAAGTTCGGCGGTGAAGCTGTAGTGGCTGGCAACATTATCGTTCGTCAGCGCGGTACTAAGTTCCACGCAGGCCAGAACGTGGCTTTGGGCAAGGATCACACGCTGTACGCTTTGGTGGACGGCAATGTGAAGTTCGGCATTCGTCGCGACCGCAAGGTTGTTGACGTTGTGACTGCCTGAGTCATAGTAGCCTAAAGCGCTTCAACAATAAGTCGGCGAAAAAGCCGGCGATAAAACGTTTAAGCCGCACCCAATTCGGTGCGGCTTTTTTGTTCTCGCATGTTTGTGGACTTGGGTTGTGTGTAAGTACACAAATGCGCGCGTGTTGTCTCGTGTTTGTGGACTTGGGTGGTGTGTAAGTACACAAATGCGCGCAATTCACCTCGCGTTTGGAGCGTTATTGTGGGTTTGGTGCTCCAAATGCGGGGAATTTATCTCGCGTTTGGAGTGTTGAAGTGTGTTTGGTGCTCCAAACGCCGTATAAATTTCCATCAAATGTTTTCGTAGCTTCGAATTTAAGTGTTTAGCTTCGAGTAAGGTAGCAGTATGAGTGATTTTGTAGATCGCGTAACAGTGCATGTGAAGGGCGGCGACGGCGGCAACGGTTCTGCCGGCGTGCGTCGCGAAAAATACAAGCCGTTGGCAGGTCCAAACGGCGGCAATGGCGGTGACGGCGGTTCCGTTATTTTCGTAGCGGATCGTAACGCAAATAGCTTACTTGACTACCGATTTATGCCTCATCGCACCGCAGAAAGCGGCACAATGGGCTTGGGCGACACTAAAGACGGCTCAAAAGGTGCCGATTTGCTGCTACCTGTGCCTGTTGGAACAGTCGTATTCGCAGCAAAAGGTGCCGCAGGAGCCGCTAAGCGTCCGGGCGAAGTTTTGGCGGATTTGCAGCAAGTGGGAGACAAATTCGTTGTAGCTCAAGGCGGCGCGGGCGGTCTTGGTAACGCAGCACTTGCCAACAAAACTCGCCGCGCACCGGGATTCGCGCTTTTAGGCGAGCCGGGCGAAGAACGCGACGTAATTTTGGAACTCAAGTCTATTGCAGACGTAGCTTTAGTCGGCTTCCCATCTGCAGGAAAATCAAGCTTAGTCGCCTCAATTAGCGCAGCCAAACCAAAAATTGCGGACTATCCGTTTACTACTTTGGTGCCAAATCTCGGCGTAGTAAGTTTCGGAAATTATCGCTACACAATTGCGGACGTGCCAGGTTTGATTCCGGGAGCTTCCGAAGGCAAGGGCTTAGGACTTGAGTTTTTGCGTCATATTGAGCGCACGGAAATTATTGCGCACGTAATCGATTGCGCAACGCTTGAGCCAAATCGCGACCCAATTAGCGACTATCATGCGCTTGAGCACGAGCTTGCGCAGTATGCTAACAAACTTGAGCTGCCGTTAGGTGCAATCCCAATTCCGGAGCGTCCGCGCATTATTGTGCTTAACAAAATCGACGTGCCGGAAGCTAAGGAATTGGCTGAATTTGTGCGCGGCGAATTTGAGGCGATGGGATTAGAAGTATTTGAGATTTCTACAGCGTCTCACGAAGGTTTGAAAGAGCTCGGTTTTGCGCTTGGGCGATTGGTTGAAAAGATGCGCGAGAAGATTGCTGCCGAAGAAGCGGCGCGCGAGGAAGAGCGCGTGGTTATTCAGCCGCTTGAGCAGCAGGCTCCGGCTTTGCGCAGACGTCGTGACGATGGTCGCGGAAGTGGCGCCGACTTTGAGATTAAGCGCGAAGAAGACAGGAACGGCGATTTTTGGTTCACTGTTACTGGTGCGAAGCCGGAGCGTTGGGTTGTGCAAACGAATTTCGACAACGACGAAGCCGTTGGTTACTTGGCGGATCGCTTGGCAAAGCTTGGTGTTGAAGACGAGTTGCGCAAGAAGGGCGCGCGTCCGGGAGACGAAATTCGCATTGGTAGCGGCAAGCACATGGTTTGCTTCGATTGGGATCCAAGCATTGCGGCCGGTGCGGAAGGATTGGACGGCGCTAACTTGGGTGCGCGCGGCAAGGATTTGCGAATTGAGGCGAACGATCCGCGCGGAGCAAGGCGAACGAATGCCGAGCGTCGCCGCGACTATCACAGCATGATGGACGCTAAGAGCGCGGTTCGAGAAGCAATGATGGCGGAACGAAAGTCCGGCCACTGGGCGGATCCTTCCGTGGACGACGATCGTCATGACGAAAATAGCTTGTTCGGACGAGGCGAAGAGCAGGAAAACTAGATAAATCAAGCTAAAACTAGCTAAAACTAGCTAAATAAAGCTAAATAAAGCGAAAAATCAAGGGGTAAAACATATGAGCAATCCGGCAATTGAGCTTACCGAAGACGGGGTTCGGCGTTCAATTCGTGCGGCGCGCACAATCGTTGTAAAAGTGGGCTCAAGCTCGCTTACAAGCGTGTCCGGGCATTTGGACGTGCAAAAGTTGCGTGCGCTGGCGGCGGCAATTAGTCACGCGCAAATGCAAGGAGCGCGGATTGTGCTCGTATCTTCCGGCGCAATTGCAGCAGGTTTTGGGCTTCTTGGTTTCGATGAGCGTCCGAAGGATGTGCCGACTCAGCAGGCCACGGCTTCGGTTGGTCAAGGCTTGCTTATGGCGCAATATGAAGCAGCTTTTGCGCAATTTGGTTTCAGAGTTGGGCAGATGTTGCTAACTGCGGACGTAACTATTTCGCCGTCGCGCTACCGTAACGCGCAGCGCACAATGATGCGTTTGTTGGAACTTGGAGTAATCCCAATCGTAAACGAAAACGACGCGCTTTCTAGCAACGAAATTCGATTCGGCGATAACGATCGTCTTGCAGCATTGGTTGCGAATATTGTGCGCGCGGAAGCGCTTGTGCTACTTACGGACGTTGATTCGCTTTATACTGCGCCGCCGAGCGAGCCGGGTGCGAAACGCGTGAGTTTTGTGCCGGATGTGACGCGCGCGCTGGAAGAAGTGAAGGTTGGCGCAAGCGTTTCGGGAGTAGGTACCGGTGGTATGGTGACGAAGCTGGAAGCCGCGCATGTGGCGGCAGTTTCCGGAATTCCGACCGTGCTAACTTGCGCTGGGAATGCGGGGCCGGCTCTTGCTGGAGACGTTGTTGGAACTGCGTTTGCGCCGGTTAATACGCGCGATTCTTCGAGGCGACTTTGGATTGGGTTTGCGTCGCATCCGCACGGAACGCTGGTGGTTGATGATGGTGCTGCGGCTGCTGTGCGCGGCGGGCGTGCGAGCTTGCTTGCGGCTGGTATTGTGCGTGTTTGCGGCGAGTTTTCAGCTACAGATCCGGTGTGGATTGATGACGAGCAGGGCAATCACTTGGCTAAGGGGCTTGTGGCTTTCGATGCGGAGGAGATTCCGGAGATTATGGGGCGCACGAGCGACGAGCTTGAGGAGTCGCTGGGTCGGCAGTATGCGCATCCGGTGGTTCATCGCGATAATCTCGTGCTTGTGTGATGACCTGCAGCTCCAAACGCCGGTAAATCTCCGGCAAATGTTCCAGTAGCTTTGCAGTTGTGCTTCTGCGAACGGTGAGTATTTATCGCCTAGAGAACGCTAGCGTCATTGCTGCTGCACAAGCCACGCCAGGCACTCCACCACACACCAACCCACAGTTTGTTTTGCGACTTTAGTATACGAATACCAGTGTGGTA
>NQOH01000001.1:572089-589274 GCA_003585735.1 Gardnerella kenyensis | reverse complement strand
CTGCTGATTCGCCAAGCGAAGAAGAAAAATCGAAAAATCTCTGCGATAAGGCACGGTTATTAAGATTAAGCACGCAGAGTTTGGGGGATTTCTCTACGAGCACTAAAAGAGGACTGAGGAAGCAACATTCTTTAAAGAACAAAGCAGACAGTAGAGTCTTTAACAGCCAGAGCGACGAAGGACGGGAACGTGCGAGGAGAGAAATCCACCAAAACTCGCGCCACAGTCTAAGCGCTCAAGCAAGTCGTCGCGCAAACGCTAGGTAAATTTGCGGCAGATTCGTCGTTTCGCGGCTTAAGGTTACACTGGAAATCATGGCAGAGAATATTGCAGAAACTACATCCCCAGAAAATTGGCGCGTATTAAGCAATCGCATTAACAAAGTCGCCCCAAGCGCAACTCTTGCAGTCGACGGCAAAGCAAAAGCTATGAAAGCTGCCGGCGTCGACGTCGTAAGCTTCGGCGCAGGCGAGCCGGATTTCCCTACTCCTTCCTACATTGTTGAAGCAGCAGCGTCTGCATGCAAAGACCCACGCAACTACCGCTATACCGCAACTGCCGGTTTGCCGGAACTTAGAGAAGCAATCGCGCGCAAAGTAAAGCGCGACTCCGGCTACGAAGTCTCACCAAATCAAGTGGTAGTAACAAACGGCGGAAAGCAAGCCGTTTACGAAGCCTGCCAAATCCTCCTAAATGACGGCGACGAAGTGATTATTCCAGCGCCTTATTGGACAAGCTACCCGGAGGCCGTGAAGCTTGCTGGCGGCGTGCCTGTGCCGGTTTTAGCAGGCGCGGATCGCGGTTTTGAGCCGGATATTGACGCAATTGAAGCCGCTCGCACTCCACGCACGCGCGCAATTATTGTAAATTCTCCGTCGAATCCTACGGGCGCTATTTGGAGCGCCGAAACTATTCGCGCAATCGGCGAGTGGGCTGTAAAACACCATATTTGGGTGCTTTCTGACGAAATTTACGAGCACTTGCATTACGACGGAATTGCTACTTCGTACATTGGCGTTGAGGTGCCGGAAGTTCGAGATCAGCTGCTGATTTTGAACGGCGTTGCCAAGACTTACGCTATGCCTGGTTGGCGAGTTGGCTGGATGGTTGCGCCTGCGGATGTTGCGAAAGCCGCAGTTAAGTTGCAAAGCCACATGACTTCTAACGTTTCTAATATTTCGCAACGCGCCGCAATCGCTGCAGTTGGCGGATCTTTGGACGTGGTTGCAACAATGCGCGAGTCTTTTGACGCTCGCCGAAAAGCAATTGTGGAAGCGCTGAACAATATTGACGGCGTTACTTGCCCTCTTCCTCACGGCGCTTTTTACGCGTTTGCTAATGTTGAGGCGCTTCTTGAGCGTCCGCTTGGCAAGAATTGCGAAGTTCCGCATACTTCTTCGCGATTTGCGGAAATGTTGCTTGATGAAGCGCATGTTGCTGCCGTTCCTGGTGAGGCTTTCGGCGCTCCTGGTTATTTGCGATTCTCTTGCGCTCTTGCGGACGATCAGCTTGCGGAAGGCATGCGTCGCATGAAGAAGTGGGTTGAGGCGTAACTGCTCGACACTCGATAGTGCGTGTAGATGCGGCGAAATCATGCCCATGAGATAACATATCTATCTGGCGGTTTGCTATGTCTTACCGTTTGGGGTATGATTAGCAAGTTCACCTTAGGGATGTGGCGCAATTGGTAGCGCAACGGTCTCCAAAACCGTAGGTTGTGGGTTCGAGTCCCGCCGTCCCTGCCAGTTTTTTAGTTCGCAATTTTACATGAAGGATTCAAGCATGGCACAGGCACACAGCGTTAAGAAAGCAGTAAAGCCGAATTTGTTCATGCGCATTGGCATGTTCATTAAGCAGACTATTGACGAAACGCGCAAGGTTATTGCGCCTCACGGCAAAGAGCTGTTTGCTTGGTCGGCTGCAGTATTCCTGTTTGTTGCGTTTTTGATGGCTTTCGTCACCTGCATGGACTTCGGCTTGGGTAAGTCCGTTATGTGGTTGTTCGGCTGAGTTGAAATTTTGAAGGTGTATACAAGATGACTGATGAGTTCAATCTCGAAGAAGCGGACGCTGCGTCTGTGAATCAGGCTGATGCTGATTTTGCGGATGCTGATTTTGCTGGTGCTCCTGCTGAGTCTGTGTTAGATGATGCGGATGATGCTGCAGTTGCTGCAGCTGTTGCTTCTCTTGATGCAGATAACAGCGGTTCTGAAGATGCTGTTGATGAGTTTGCTGATTCCAGCGTAGATACAGATTCCAGCGCAACTGATGATTTCGCTGATTCCGCTGATTCCGCTGATTCCGCTGATTCCGAAACTTCTGCAACTGCTGAAGAATCTGCTGAAGAATCCGACCCAACCGACGCAGGCGCAATCGCTGTAGCTGAATTTTCTAAGAAACTTCGCACTTTGGAAGGCAAGTGGTACGTGCTTCACACGTATTCCGGCTACGAAAAGCGCGTAAAGACTAACGTTGAATCCCGCGTGCAAAACTTTGGTTTGGAAGATAAGATTTTCCAGATTGAAGTGCCGATGGAAGAAGTCGAAAAGCATACGGAAAAAGGCAAGAAGGTTCTTACGCGCGTGCGCGTGCCTGGCTATGTGCTGATTCGTATGTGGCCGGACGAGAATGCTCGCCGCATTGTGCGCGAAACCGAGGGCGTGACTGGCTTCGTTGGTCCTTCTAGGGATCCTGCTCCTTTGACGCGTAAGGAAGTTGTGGCAATGATGGCGCCAATGATTGCTTCCGAAGCTTTGAAGAATGCTGGCGATAAGCCGGCAGCTGCACGCAAGCGCAAGGTTGAGGTTGCTTACAAGGTTGGCGATCAGGTGACTGTGACCGACGGCCCATTCTCAACGATGGCTGCTGTGGTTTCGGACGTGGAGCCTACAACTCAGAAGCTTACGGTGCTGGTTTCCATCTTTGGCCGCGAAACTCCTGTGGAGCTTGGATTCAACCAGGTGGAGCCGATTGTTTGAGCTTTTATAACTTTTACAAACCGGGGTGTGTTAATTCGCACTCCGGTTTTTTGTTTTAGTTTGTGCGGTTTTGTTTGGTTTTTCTAATTTCGCTTGGTTTTGCTTATTTACTACGACACGCCGTAAAATGGAAATAATCCGAAATTTTCTTGCAATAACAGTGCTTTTATCAACATAAGTAATAAATATTTCCAAATATTTAGTTTAACTTGCGAATAGGCGTGGGGGGGGGTATAGTGCTGAGTGTTTGGGAAGAACTTTTTAGCAAAGTGTTTAGACAGTATGTTTAGACAGTATGTTTAGACAGTATGTTTAGACAGTACGTTTAAGCAGTATGTTTAAGCCGTGTGCTTGAGAAGATTATCTATAGAGAAATTGAGTTGTAGTGTTGTTGTAATAACGGCATTATAATAAGTTGGCGAGTTAGAAGGTAGGCGCGTATATGTTTGATTTGCATATATTTAGCCGTTTCCTTCGACTATTGCGCTCAATTCGCCGTTCGCTGCTTGCTTTTTTCGTAGCAATTGCAATGTTGCTTGCTACTTTTGTGATTGCTCCTGCTTATGCGTTGAGTGCTGGTGAAAGTGCTGGCGCAAGTGTTGATGGAAAAGCCAACATTGAACAAACTGAAAGCGCTAAGGCTGACGGAGCTGGTGGCGCGAAGGCTAGTGGTGTGAAGTCTGATGGTGCTAAGGCTGACGGTGCGCAGAAGCAGAGTGTTCAGCAAAGTGAGCCGAATAAGACTGAGTCTGATAAGAAAGATACTGGCTCTTCAAGTACTTTAAATAAAGATAATAAGGAATCGAAGCCTGATAGCAAGCAGCAGAATGCTAACAACAAGGCTGGTAATAAGGCTGATAATAATGCTAAGTCGACTGATAAAACTAAGTCGTCTGATAAAACTAGAAAAACTGTAGAAAAATCTGCTGAAAAATCTGCTGCAAATAAAAACGGCAAAGACGCTAAAAATAAAGCTGCTGATTCCGCAAAAGCTGCTAACGGCACTGAAAGAAGTGCTGAAAAAGCGACTGATCTTCCGGAAGCGTGTGGTAGTAAGACATTTAAAAAATGCTATGTTGTTAGCTACTATAATGGTAAGATTGTTGTCGATAATAATCATCCTGTTTTAATACAGCGTGGTAACACTATAACTATTAAGCCAAAGTTCAAAATTAAAAGTACAAATAAACAAGCTGATATGCCGAGCGGCGTGTGGTTTAAATTAGAACAGTATCTTAAAGATCCTGTACCAAGTTGGGCGAATTTTGAAAAAGGTAATGGTGCCACTAAAGTTAAGGATACTAGTAAAGATAAAACAGGCTTTGATGGTTCTGTTACGTTGCGCCCAGGCAAATGGGATCGCGGTGATCATAGATTTAAAGTTTTTGCATATTACAAAAGCGAAAAAATATACGCTACAATAACTGTAAAAGTTGATATATCTGACGTGCAGAATGATTTATCGCTGAGCTTATACGATTTTGAAAATGCGCAAGCTGGTGCTGCGATAAAAGATAATAAAATTATTATAAATCCAAAGCCTAAAGGTTCAGATTCTAGCGGAAGTGATACTGGCGGTACTGATAAGAAAGACGTTTACGATCCTATTAATAAGCTTTTTATTGAATCGCAATCGAAAGATAAGCCTGGTTTTATCTATCATCGTATGATTTGCCATGAAACTGGTAGCGATAATTATACGTTAGACAATGTTAATGGTTTGAGTCTAGGTACGCAGACTCAGTTCAAGCATATGGAAAATAAGGATCGACCTGATGAAAATGCAGATAATTCTGCTTTGTATGAGAATGATCCTTATACTGAGCGCTCTCAAAGTTGGATTACTGGCACGCCTGCGAAGGCTGGGACTTTTGAGTGCAAAGTGTTTGCTATTAAGGATGTTGACTATAAAATTCCTAGTAATAGTAAAAAACTAAACTATATAAAAATAATAGATCATTTTAATAATCAGACAAGTAATGCTGGTGGTATAAAGAATTTATTTAATAATCCAGATAGTTTAAATTCATTTTCCGATATTGATAATACATATTCTATTGATAAGACTATCGACTGGAATTATAAGTCAGTTACGATTGAGGTGAAGTCGAGTGAGCCGCAAAAGCCAAAAATTGGCAAAAATGATCTTACGCTGAAAGTGTATCCGTTTAAAAATGGCGATGGTCCGTTGCCGGCGCCGTTGACTAGCGACAATAACTATATTTATGCGATGCTTGGTATGGAGCTTAAGCCGTTTATTGATGCTACTTCTGCGGCGGATAGCGCGAATAAGATTACGTTGCGCGTGCTGTGCTCGAAGGGCGAGAAGAAGGATTCTGGCTCGCAATCTGCGCAATCTTCTGGGTCGTCGCAACCAACTCAACCTTCCGAATCGCCGCAAGATGCGAATGATTTTGAATACAAGACTTGGAGCAGTAATCTTGCAGATCTTGGATTGAGTGTGCCTGCGGATACAGATCAAAATACGTGCCACTCTAATAAAGAAGGCGAGACGACTTGCAAGTCATCGGATCCAAGTAAAAAGGTGGCTGCGCGAACTGATAAGGAAGTGAGCATAAAGCCGAGCTTGAAGCCGACTGCGGTTGGCAATTACCAGTGCGTTGTGTACGCGTTGAAGCCTAAAGCACTCGACGCGTTTAATGATGCAATAAGCAAAGCTACTCAATCTGGCAACTTAACGCCTGATTCAATAAAATCTGCGCTAACTACCGCTTCGTCTACTGCTACTCCTACTGCTTTTGCAGAAAATAAGGATTTTGCTGCTTTTACGTTCAATCTTCATTTGGTGAGCAATTTTACCTTGCCGCACACGGGCGGTCAGAGTTGGAATTTGCAGCTTGGTATTCTTGCCGCGCTACTGGTGAATCTGCTGGCGGCTGGCTTCGTGGTAAGTCAAAGTGAGCGCGCTCGCAAATTAATTTTTGGAAGGCGGCGAGGCTTATGCAATTACGTATGAAGCAGTTGTATATGCATTTACTCGCGGTGCTTCGCATAAGGCGACTACGTACGCATTTGCGCATAAAGCCTTCCTGTTTCGCGCATTGTTTTATTGCGTATTGTTTTATTGCGCATTGTTTTATCGCGCAGTCTTTCGGGATTCGGGAGCGTGATAACACAAGGTAAATGCCAAAAATTTTAAAACTTTACTCGTATGAGCATTATCAATGCAAACTAATTCTCTACTTGCCGTAAAACGGCAAATGAAAGGAGTGAACATGAAAAAGTTCACTAATAAATTCGTGGCGGCGGTTGCGTCGCTTGCGATGGCTGGAACGCTGTGCGTCGCCGGCGCTGTAACAATGGCTGGAGTTGCGTGGGGTGGTCCTAATAACTTGATTCAAACGCAACTGCCTGATCCGGCTCCGTGGAGGACTGGTGCTCCACAGAATGGCACTATAACCATTCTCAAGTGTGAGAAGGATACTACTTCTTCTACTACTACTTCTACTACTACTTCTTCGGGAAGTAGTGGGAAGAAGGTTGTTCCTCAGAAAAAAGCAGCAGATTCTTGCCCTGCTGGTTTTAAGCCACTTGCAGGCGCTAAGTTTAGCTTAAAGAAAGTTGCTTCAATTAAAGTTGGTACTAAAGAGACAACTCTAAATCTTGCGTCTCCTGAGTCTTGGCAAGAGATTGCGAAACTTGCTACCAAGCTGAACGATCACACTGCTACGGAAGGTGACACTAATGCGGAAGTAAAGTTTGATACCAACACTACTATCCAAGATCAAACGACTGCAGCAACAACTGGTAAGGCAACTTTCAACAACCTTGGACTTGGTCTTTACAAGGTAATTGAGACTGAGCCACCTGCAGGTTATGGTATTTCTGATTTGCAATCCTTCTATATGACGCTTCCTTTGCCGGAGTACACTACTACGGGTCAGGGTGCAAACAAAAAAACCAAAGTTACTTACAACTACAATCCTGTTGTGAAGCCGAAGAACAAGGATCTCTCGGCTACTATTCAGAAGGTCTACGATAAGACTAAGTTCGCAGGCGTCAATGATACCTTGCATTACACTATTACTGCCGGAGTTAATAAGGCAAAAGTTGGTAATAAGGATTTGACGGCTGATGATCTTAAGGGTTATATGGTCTTCGATGATGCTCCGTCCGACGCTTTGGAAGCATTCAAAGCTGCTGGGGAAGCAGGCGATGCAACCTTTGCTGATGCTGTGAAGAGTGTGAAGATTGGTACAACTACTCTTGACAAGAGTACTTCTTCTACTGACGGGAAAGATTATACGGTTGAATTGATTGAATCTTCTAGTGAATCAGATCCAAATTCCAAGAATCTTACAACTGGCCATAAGCGTATTCTTGTAAAGTTTACTGATGCTGGCTTAGGTAAGATTGCTGGAGTTTTGAACGATGTTCAGGATGGCGGAACCGCTCCTCAGGTTACTGTAAATCTTGAGTTTAAGGTCAATAGCACATATCAGGCTGGCAATGCTCCAACAAACAGTACGGATTCGGAGCAAAACGGCAAGAATGAGATTGTTAACGCATCTGGCTTCTTCCCAGCTCATTCGGATAGTGAGGCGGCTTTGCCTCCAATCATTCCTAACACTGAGAAGAGCAAGTCTACTCTTGACTTCGGCTACCTTCAGGTGCATAAGTACTATAAGGAAGGTAATGAAGAGAAGCCGCTTCAGAATGCTGAATTCAAAATCTTTGCTGATAAGGCAAAGGCTGAAGGCTGCTACAAGGCTTTGAATGAGAACAAAAATGTTACTAATGATAAGAACTGCACAGCTGCATCAACATTTGATAATGCTACTACCGACGCGAATGGTAACTTCACGAAGGCGTACAAAACTCGTGCAGGTGATCCTGTATATCTTCTCGAGGTAAAAGCTCCTGAGGGTTACGCTAGGTCTACGGCTGTTTATGAGGCAAAAATTACAAAAGATCATACCGCCTTTATTGAGGTTGAGGATCTTCCACTTCATGGTGGCGAAGACGGCAAGAGCTTCTGGTTCAACCTTCCTGCGACCGGTGCTTACGGCGTGCTGATTTTCGCTGTTGTGGGCATGGGCTTGATTGTTGCGAGCGTGATTATGTACGTGCGCAATCGCAAGGAAGAAGAACAACAGAACGCTTGATCCGCATGTAGCGAGCCGACGTTGATTAGATGACGCTCGGTTTAGCGTTCAAAAGATTTAGGCACTTTGTACCAGAAGACACGCTGTAGCGTTGGAACAAAATGCATTGAGCATTTTGTTCCATGCTAGCGTGTCCTGATACAAAGTGCTCTAATCTTTTCGCGCTACGTAAAATAAAATTACGTACATAAACATAGAAACGGAGGAAGCATGAAATTAAACGAAGCTGTTACAAAAGTATATGCTTTCTTCAATCAGTCAAAAGCAAAACCTGCAACCGAATCAACCGAATCAACCGAATCAACTACCAAAAAACCAGCCAAAAAACCAAAATCCAAACTTCGCCGCACTCTCGAGCCAATCGCCCTCGCAGTTGCTGCAATCTTGTGTTTTACGTACCCTGTTGCGTCAACGCTGTGGAATAACAAGGTGTCGAAGGAGATTTCTGTAGCTTACGATCGTTTGAGCCGCAAGCAGACTGCGCGCGCTCGCGAGAAGATTTTGAACGCAGCGCGCAAGTATAATGCGCGCCACAAGTCGATTATTACGTCTGATCCTTACGACGGCACGACGGATCATATGAAGACGCCGGAGTATAAGGATTACGCGAAGCAGTTGGATGGGCCGATGGGCATTATGGGCATTGTGAAGATCCCGAAGATTGGCGTTAAGTTGCCGATTTATCACGGCAGTTCGCAGGAGGTTTTGGCGCAAGGCGCTGGGCATTTGTATGGCACGGATTTGCCGGTGGGTGGCAAAACTCGTCACACTGTTGTGACGGCGCATACTGGTTTGCCGAATGCGACCATGTTTGATGATTTGCTTGAAATTAAAAAGGGCGACTTTTTCTACTTTGACGTGCAAGGGGAGATGCTACGTTACAAGGTGTTCCGCATTAGCGTGGTCGATCCGCATGATATTAGGTTGCTTCAGCGCGAGAGGGGGCGCGATTTGGCGACGCTGCTTACGTGTACGCCGTATGGTGTGAATACGCAGAGGTTGCTGGTTACGGGAGTGCGCGTGCTGCCGGATCCGGTTTTTGCGCCGGGCGATAAGTTGCAGTGGCCGCTTTGGATGACGATGTTCGTGCTCGCGCTTATTGGTTGCGCTGTGATTCTTACGACGATGGTTTTGGCTGCGCTTGGGCGGCGTCGTCGCCGTGCGGCCGCGCTCGCCCACGCTAAGCATGCAAACTGCTTCTTTCGCAGCAAGCGCGGTGATTGTTAAGCGTTTGCGTACTTCCGCTGGCTGATTTTCAACTTTCTTAAGTTTGTACCCAACTTGGAAGTAGACTTCCAAGTTGCATAGTTTTATTGAGAGTTTTGTTTTGGAAATTAACTTTTTACTTTGCTTGAGTTTTGGGTAGTAATCCGAGTTTGTTGCTTTTTATTTGTGAAATCTTATAGAATTATGTTTATGTGCTGACACGTGCTAGTTTTCTGCTAGTTTTTAGAAGTTTTATGACTTGTGCTTGATTTTGTAGTGTGCTTGTGATTTATGGGGTTGTGTCAGAAGTTTACGGTTTTATTGCAAAACTATAGGTTTTACTTATATTTTGAGGAAGGGATTTTATGGTAGAACGGAATAAAAATTTAGTTATTGTGGACGCTAAAAGCGAGTCTGTTAAAACGCTTATAGACGCTAAAACGATAAAAGAAAAAATTTATAATATTCGCAATCAAAAAGTCATGCTTGATGCGGATTTAGCTGAAATATATGGATACAGTACAAGAGCGTTCAATCAACAAGTAAAAAATAATATAGAAAAGTTTGATAACGACTTTATGTTTCAATTAAACAAATCCGAGTTGGAATATTTGCAATCAAATTTTTTGACCGCAAATATTAGTTCTAAAAGTAGGTCACTGCCTTACGCTTTTACTGAGCAGGGTATTTATATGCTCATGACTGTGTTAAGAGGCGAGCTTGCCATAATGCAGTCGAAAGCGCTTATTAGAACTTTTAAGCAGATGAAGGATTATATTGTTGAGAACAGGGATTTTATTGGCGCGAATGAATTAGCTAAACTTGCGATTCAAACAAACCAAAATACTAAAGATATAGCGGAAATAAAATCTCAAATGGCAACGAAAGAAGATTTTAATAAAGTAATGGATAATTTTATTAATCCAAATACGTATAAACATTTTCTTCTTATGGACGGCAATAAAATAGAAGCGGATCTTGCATATTGCAAAATATATAAGTCAGCTAAGAAAAGCATTTACGTTGTAGATAATTATATTGGTCTTAAAACTTTGGAACTCTTGCGGTTTGCTGGTGAAGGGGTTGAAATCGTAGTTTTTAGTGATAATGCTAGGAATAAGAATATGCTTACGGAAAGTATGTTGCATGATTTTGTAAGCGATTATCCTGGTGTTGATTTGAAGTTTAAGACTGCTGGCAGAAGGTATCACGATAGGTATGTGGTTATAGATTATGGGACGGATGATGAGGCTGTTTATCTTTGTGGCGCTTCGTCGAAAGATGCTGGTGGCAAAATATCAACTATTACGCGGATAGAGTTTTTGAATTTGCATTTGTATCATGCGATGTTTGATGAGTTGTTAAAGAATCCTGAGTTAGAGTTCTAACATTTTATAATGTTCTAGTATTTTGCACTAAACTTGGAAGTAGACTTCCAACTTTCTTAAGTTTGTACCCAACTTGGAAGTAGACTTCCAACTTTTGCTGTTGCGCAAAATAGTTGCGCAAATGTAGTTGCGCAAAATAGTTGCAGATTTCGTAATGCCGCGTGTCGCGAAGATGTGGCATAATAGGAAGGCTTGTGACTGGAGGAGGAATCCGCTAGCACAGCACAGCAATACAAGATGCGGGAGGAAGTTGCAAAACGGCTTTATAGCAACGTTCGCAACAACCGTTTGAACCGCTTGTACAAGAAAGAAGAACCATATTATGGCTCCGAAAAAGAAAGTCTCCGCGCTTATTAAGCTCGAGATTCAGGCTGGTAAGGCAAATCCAGCCCCACCACTGGGCCCAGCATTAGGCTCCCACGGCGTGAACATCATGGACTTCTGCAAGGCCTATAACGACCAGACGAAGGACAAGATGGGTCAGATTGTCCCAGTAGAGATCACCGTTTACGAAGATCGTTCCTTCACCTTCATTTTGAAGACCCCACCAGCCGCTGCTTTGTTGCTTAAGGCTGCTGGAATCCAGAAGGGCACCGAGAATCCATTGACTCACAAGGTTGGTTCTGTGACCAAGGCTCAGGTGCGCGAAATCGCCGAAATTAAGATGCCTGACCTCTCCGCACGTGACGTCGAGGCCGGTATGAAGATCATCGCGGGCACCGCTCGCTCGATGGGTATTACCGTTACCGACTGAAAGGGAGTGTAGAAATGGCTAAGCGTTCTAAGAAGTATCGTGAAGCGGCTGAAAAGATCGACCGCAATAACCTGTACACCCCAGCTGAAGCTATTGCTTTGTTGCAGAGCATGCCAAAGCACGCTTTCGACGAGTCCGTTGAGGCTGTTATGCGCCTTAACGTGGATCCTCGCAAGGCTGATCAGTTGGTTCGTGGCGTAGTTAACTTGCCAAACGGCACCGGTAAAACCGCTAAGGTTTTGGTGTTCGCTCGTGGCCCAAAGGCTACTGAGGCTCAGGAAGCTGGCGCCGACATTGTTGGTGATGACGAGCTCATTGAAAAGGTTGCCGGTGGCTTCCTTGACTTCGATGCAGTCGTTGCAACCCCAGACATGATGGGTAAGGTTGGCCGCTTGGGTCGTGTGCTCGGTCCTCGTAGCTTGATGCCAAACCCAAAGACTGGCACCGTGACCATGGATGTGGCCAAGGCTGTTGCCGACATTAAGGGCGGTAAGATTGAGTTCCGCGTGGATCGCCAGGGCAACCTGTCCTTCCTCTTCGGCAAGCTCTCCTTTGATGCTAAGGCTCTTGAAGAGAACTTCAAGGCTGTTGCAGACGAGATTCGTCGTTTGAAGCCAAGCACTATCAAGGGTCGCTACATCACGAAGGTAACTGTTACCTCCACGATGGCTCCTGGCGTTCCAGTTGATATTGCCAGCATCGCTGCCTGATTTATTACTGGCGAGTTTGTGCGAAAGCGCGAGATTCGCAAAGTAAATCAAGTATAAAGCTTATAAACGCTGAGAATGTGCTCCTTTTCGAGCGCTTCTCGGCGTTTTTTCGTTACTCGCGCAGTTTGCTTTCTGGGTTAACACTCAAGCAGGTCGTCAGCTACAAACTCCGGAAATTCTCCCCGCGTTTGGAGCGCTGAACCAAGCAAAACCCTCCAAACGCGAGCAACTCACCTCACGTTTGGAGTAATATGTCAGACCGAACCCTCCAAACGCGAGGTAAAATTCCGGCAAATGTTCCAAATCACTAAACCGACATTTCCTATACAGTCGTGTAAAGAAAAAATCGAAATATAGCTGAAAGGCGATTAAAATTTTACAGTCATGTAAAGGAAAAATCGCGCGCTAAATCGCAGCGCTCAGGCAGGTCGTCGCGCATCTCGAATTCGTCCGATTGTAATGGCCGTTTGAAGTACGTAAGCTGCGCGCGGATCCGTTGCATCCCAACCGGTAGTCTGCGCAACTTTGCGCAAACGGTATCGCACAGTATTCGGATGCACATTCAGCTCGTGCGCAGTCTGATCAAGCGCGCCGCCAAAACGCAAGAACATATCAATAGTTTGCAAAGTCGGATCGTCATGACTGTAAGGTGCCAAACTTTGGTACACATTGTTATACAAAGTGTTAAAAGCCGTAGAATCACCAATAAGCGCGCGCTCCGGAAGCACGTCATCTGCGTGAATAATCTGCGGCAACTGTTTAACTGAGCCGGCAACCGCAACCGCCGCAAGAGTTGACGTAATCGCAGTCGCAATATTCTCAACGCCCTCAACAACGCCGCTTATGCAAATCGGCTTTTTAGAAGGCTCAAACACTTGGCACATTTTCTGCAAAGCCTGCTCGCTAGGATCTTCGCGAACTGCCAGCAAAATAATATGCGACGGAGTTGCGAAATAATCGGAAGAATTTGCGCCGTAAGTATTCATGCCGGAAGTATTTGCGCCGGAAGCGCTCGCACCCAAATTATTTATACCTCGCCAAGCTCCACTTAAGCGATTAAGCGCGCTGCTTTGTGCGCGATCAACTATGGCATCGTAAGCATTGCAACTTCCCAATTGCGGCCAAATGTTGCGGCGCAAAGCATCCGTATTATCCGGCGGCAAAGTTGGAGCCGGCTTTCGATTAGGACCAGTATCCGGCGTTATGGTTTCGCCAAAAGTGCCAGCAATAACAACCATTTTTGGAGCGTCCGGCCACTGAAGCAAATGCATGAAAGCATTTACGCGAGTATCTGCAATTCCGCTCATTAAGCAAGTGGAAATAAGCGTGTGCAAACGCAGGCGAGTGGCAGAGTCGAAAATTTGGCCGTCTCGAGAGTCGAAAATGCCAGCTTCTGCTGATTTAGAAGCAACAGGAAGCGGAGTAAAATGCGGCGCGGAATCGTTTTTTGATGAAGATTTATTGCTTTGATTTGAAGAATTTGCGGAATTTGCAGAATTTGAAGAAAGCCTGTGCCACAAATGGTGACGACGCTTTTCTTCGCCGCCTTCTTTTGATGAAGATGAAGCTTCTTGCGATTTGCTTAATTGATTTCCTTCTACAGATTCGGCTTCTGTTGGCGAATTTTGAGATTGCTTAGTTTCGTAAGATTGCTTAGTTTCGTAAGATTGCACGCCGGCTAGAAGCGCAAGAAAATCAAAATCTTCATTCGGTACGCCGGCATCTCGCTCGCCGCCCGTTTGCGCAAACTGCTGTGTATGCTTCTCGTCCATCATGTGCCTTTAACTCTAACAATCTCTACCATTATAGCGCGATTGATTAACCGTATCACGCCAAAAAGTTAGCAGCACAAAGCAAAACGCAAAAGCCAACGGAAGCATATGCCGCTCAAAATTATTCGCCGGAGCCATAATCATCACTCCCACAAGCAACGCAAGCGGAATATGCCAAAGCACAGTGCGCCAGCGGCGAAGCACAATTTCTGCAACGCCAATCATAAGCGTAAAAATCACAAAAGTGTTGCCGTGAATTGGCCAGCTTACAACCGGCACGTCGCTAAAAGTGCTAATTGACGAAGCTAATTGCGCGCGCCACTGCGGATTCCAATACTTAATCCAATCGGAATTGTGAATATTATCCGTGTCAATGTAATATTCCGGGCCAACGTACGGGCGATCAAAAATGTCGAAATAGCCGTAAGTTTTTGCAAGAAAAGCGTCCGTTGCAACGAGCGGACTATGCGTAACAATCTGCCACCAAGCAAGATTAAGCTTTTTAATATTGTCGCGCGTAACGTAACGCCAACGATAGCTGACTTTTTTCGACTGCAATCCGGAAGATTTCACAGGATCGGCATCGTAAGGTTTATAAGCTTCTGCGGTTTGATCGAGATTAAAAATAGGTGCGATAATGCGTTTTGCGCTTTTAGGGATGCTTTGAGGGTCGAGCTTAGCAACGCGCGCGATTTGCTGCAGCTGAATGCCGCGGCTTTCAATAGGATCGCCGTTAATAATCGCGCCGCTTGAAATAAGAAGAAGCAGTGCGCCGTGAATAATAATCGTCGGAAGAAGAAGAGCGCAAAGCCACAGGCGGTAGCGCTTTCGCTCAAATATAAGCAAAAGTACGCATTGTATTAGCAAAATGTACCACGCATATTTTGCGGCAATAAGCATAACGCAGACGGAAATAATAAGCTCTAAAACGGTGTGCCAGCGGAGTTTTTGCGGGGAAGTTGCGGTTTTGGCGGAAGTTTTTACGGAAGTTGCGGAAGTTGCGTCTGCGTCGGAAGTTGCGGAAGTTGCGTCTGCGTCGGAAGTTGCGGAAGTTGCGTAAGTTTTAGTCTGACTAATTTCGTAATTTATGCCGAACCACCAAAGAAAAGCAAAAGCAAAAAGCGGCGATTTTGTAAGCGCAATAGTTGAGCACACAATCAGCGGATTAAGCAAAAACATTACGATTACTGCGAATCTTGCAAAAAGCGGAGTTGATTGCGCGGCTGTTGATTGCGCGGCTGTTGATTGCGAATCTAACTTTTGCGAATCTAACTTTGTGTACTTAAGCCACGGACGATTCAAAAAACGGTTAGCAGTAGCGGCTGCGCACCAAGCGGCAAACACAAATTGCGCAAAAGCAAGAAGTATAATTCCGGCATCGTTGGAATCGGTAAAATAGCGCGAAACTGCGGTTGTGGCGCCGTAAATAACAGTTAAAACAATGTTGTGCTGATCGGTTAAATACGTTGGCTTAGAAGGCCAAAGGTAGTGCGCGGTTGGGTAAATGTCCATCGGCACGAAGCTAAAGAAGCCGATGTAAGGCTGATCGAGGCCGGTGACCTTGTTCCAAGCCCAACTGTATTCGCGGATTTGCGAGCAAATGTCGGCGCCGTACGCAGCTAGGAGCGTAACCGGGGCCCAGAGCCAGCCAAGGAAAAAAGTTAGGAAAAGATTTCGGCGATTTCGTGTGGAATGCGTAATAAACCAGCGCGCGGCGTTAAAAAAGTGCTTTGCGAAAGTGCGTGTTAAACGGCAGATTGCGTGAGTGCGGCGCTTTTTGAGTTTGGTGGTTTTGGATTCGTTTTCTTTGTATTTGCTTTCTTCGGATTTGCGCTTTTCTGACTTGCGCTTTTCCGACTTGCGCTTTTTTCTAAAAATCGACTTAACCCACGCGCCAAAACGGCTGTATTGCTTAGGAAAAGCCGCATGTTTTCCGTAATAAATAATCGTCCACAAAATAATTGCGTATATTGCGAACGCGGCAACAAAAATCAGCGCATTAATCCAAGAAAAATCGGTAATCGAACCTAAATGAACCTTAATGTCTTGGTCGCGAAAGATTGGGCCTAGGCTTGTGCAAAGCGCAAGAATTAAGCAAAGTATTGCCGAAAGTGCGTAACAAAATATGCTAGATGCAAGCTCTATTCTTGCGCGCATCTGCTCAGATTGCATTTTGCAACGTATTTGCTTCATCTGTTACACCTGCTAATTTTTTACGCATACTAACTGCTGCTACTTATTCTGCTTAAATTCGTGAAAATAAACACGTTAAAGCACATAATCTGATGTAAATTATACATATGACTACTTTTTCTTCGCAAAGTGTGGCATCATTGCCGCGCACATCGTCTGCGGCGGATTCCACAATTCTTTTCGATATTACTGATTCTACGCAAAATATTGCGCGAGAAATGATACAAAATCACAAAATTTCCGACAGAGCCGACGGAAAGCCGCCAATTTACGCAATCGCAGCAAACTCGCAAACAGCAGGACGCGGCAGACTCGGGCGCGCGTGGGTTAGTAGGCCGGGAGAAAGTTTCCTAGTATCTTTCGTAACTTTGCTGCCAAAAACGATTGTTATGGACGAAAGTCGAAACGGATGGTTGCCAATAATTGCAGGGCTTTCGGCGCGAGATGCGCTGCTTGAAACCTTCAAAGAGTGCGGAAGTGAGCCGATTCACGGCAACGAATGCGCGCTAAAACTCAAGTGGCCGAACGACGTATTTTTGCACGATTGCAAAGAAGGCGGAATTTTAACGGAAATTGTGGCGGTGCCGGATCGAAGCGACGTTGTTGGGGTGGTTTTTGGAATCGGATTGAATTTGTGCGTGCCGCAAGAAGTGCTGCCGATTAAAATGGCAACTTCGCTGCAAATGCACATGACTGCGCTGCCGGAAGCGGAAGAATTGCGAGACAGGATTGCGGCGAAAATCGTTGATAGATTGCGCTCGCGGCTGTGCGATTTTATGTGCGATATTAAGTGCGATATTAAGTGTGATATTAAGTGCGATATTAAGCGCGACTACGCAACTAGTTGCGCCGGTTTGCTTAAAGAATTAAGCGACGTGTGCTGGACGCTTGGTCGCGAAGTGAATGTGCATCCGGTTGACGGGCGCGTGGTGACGGGAACGGCTGTGCGCATTGGGGAAGATGCGTCGCTTACGATTCGGGAAGATTCCGGCGAGGAGATTGTGGTTAAAAGCGGCGATGTGCAAGCCGTTGCGTACGAAGAGTGAGATTTAAATAAA
>NQOH01000001.1:560603-571410 GCA_003585735.1 Gardnerella kenyensis | reverse complement strand
ATGCCAGACCAAACGCTCCAAACGCGAGATGGATTCCCCACGTTTGGAGCGATATGCCAGACCGAACCCTCCAAACGCGAGGAGGATTTCCGTCTTTTGGAGTCTTGGAGTATTTAGGTTTATTTGCTACGCGCGCTTTTTGTTAAGTGCGTTGTACAAGCCGGAGCAAGCTGCGCTCGCAACGAAAGCCTTAATCAAATCGCCAATCATGAAGATAATCAAGGTTGCGGCAGCAGTCGAAAGTGGCATGCCGGTAAGCAAGCTCTGACCAAAAATGCCAAATGCGTAAATCACAATCGTGCCAATTATGGAAGCAACTGCGTAAGTGCTAAAGCGTGCGAAAGTCTTCTTAAACGAGCGTTCCGGCATCATTGCGTCAAGAGCAATGTCAAATACGCGCTTCAAAGCGGCAGTTGCAGCAACGCCAAAAATAAAACCAACAAGGAAGCCAGCAGTAGGGCCAACGAATACAGCCCATCCGCCCTTAAATCCAGCGAAAACAGGCAAACCTGCAGCACCCAAAGCAAGATACATTACAACGGAAGCAACGCCCTTGCGCCAGCTCAAAGTCAAACCAATAATGCACAAAACAAGAGTTTGCAATGTGATTGGCACAGGCGTAATAGGCAGATAAATTGCGCCTGCCATAGTCGAAAGCGCCAAAAGCACAGTGAGAAGAGCCGGCTTAGCGAGCCAAGCTGCGGCCGCTTTTACTTTACTAACGGCTGCATTAGATGTTGCGGTTGCAGTTGTTGCATTATTCTGATTCATGTTAGTCATGAAAACCTTCTTTTGGTTATTACCGGTTTGGCGATAGATTATCCGTAACTTAAAGTTGCGCTAACTTAATCCTTTGCCGGCTGTTTTCCGTTTCGCTAATCACATTACGTGCCATAAAAATCATGTGCATTGGAGAAGTGTACAAAATTTTGCGCAAGCTTTTGTGTATGTCGGCTCATACGCAAACGCGACTTTTCTAATATCTTGTAACGTATGGTTACGAATATCAAAAAAATTCTCATCGCAAACCGCGGTGAAATCGCCTTGCGAGTTATTCGCACGGCTCACGAAATGGGCATTTCTACCGTTGCAATTTACGCGCCGACTGATCGAAACGCGCAGTTTGTAGAAATGGCAGACGAAGCGTACGCACTTTCTGGAGACACGTATCGCGATACTTATTTAAACGAAGACGCAATTCTTGACATTATTAAAAGAAGTGGCACGGATGCTGTTCACCCGGGGTATGGTTTCCTTTCGGAAGTTGCGTCTTTTGCGAAGAAAGTCAACGATGCTGGGGTTATTTGGATTGGACCTCGCCCGGAAGCGCTTATTGATTTGGGAGATAAGATTACGGCTCGTCGCGTGGCAGTTCGCGCGAAAGTGCCGCCAGTTCCAGGCATTTCGGAGCCTGTAAAAGATATTCGAGAACTTTTGACTTTTGCGCAAACGCACGGCTATCCGGTGATGATGAAGCGCACGGATGGCGGCGGCGGACGCGGCATTACAGTCGTCCGTAACGACGACGAGTTGCGCGGTTTTTATATGAATCACGACGCTTTACAAGGCGGCGACTTAGACGAATATTTTATTGAGCGTTTTATTGACAAAGCTCGCCACGTTGAAACGCAGTGCGGCCGCGACGCTCACGGAAATTTCACCGTATATTCCACGCGCGATTGCTCGGTGCAGCGCCGAAACCAAAAGCTGGTTGAGGAAGCTCCGGCACCGTTCTTGACTGACGATGAAAAAGATCAGCTTTACCGATATTCTCGTAACCTATTTGAAGCTGTTGATTACGTTGGTCTTGGCACGTGCGAATATATGGTGACTTCTCAGCATAAAGTCTACTTTTTGGAAGTTAATCCGCGATTGCAAGTTGAGCACACTGTTAGTGAGGAAGTTAGCGGACTTGATTTGGTGCGCGAGCAGCTCAATATTGCTGACGGCGGAGAGTTGATTAAGGATCCGGAGCCTCGCGGACACAGCTTTGAGTTGCGCATTACTTCGGAAGATCCTGCTACGAATTTGACTCCAAGTTCCGGCACTTTGACGAAGATTAAGTGGCCTTCCGGCCCTGGTATTCGCGTCGATTTTGGTGTTGAAGTTGGAGACAATATTTCGCCAAAATTCGATTCCATGATGGGCAAGCTTATTATTACTGCGCAAAGTCGCGAAACTGCTGTTGCTCGCGTGCGTCGCGCTTTGAAGGAACTTTGCATTGAGGGCGTGCCAACTCCTGCGAAACTTTTTGAGCAGATTTTTAACGACCCTGAGTTTACTGCGGAAAATCACAGTTTTGACGTGTCTACTAAGTGGATGGAACGCAAGTATTTGAACCGCGTTCCTGCAGCTTCTTTGGGTGGGCAGCCGGCTTCGCTTGTTTCTGGAAAGTCTGCGGATGATTCCGAAAATAAGCAGCCTGCAATGGAATCCTTCATTATTGAAGTTGATAATAAGCGCGTAAAGCTTACGATTCCGCAAGATATTGTTGATAATTTGACTGGCTCTGCGCGAATTCGTAGCGTTTCTAGAGCTTCGCAGCCTCTTCGCGGACGTTCGCTTCGTGGTAGCACTCACAAATCTGAAGAGCAAAAGCAGATTCCTGGCGTAATTGCGGCACCTATGCAAGCTGTTATTACGCGCGTGAATGTTGCTGAAGGCCAGCAGGTTGCTAAGGGCGATTTGCTTGTGGTGCTTGAGTCTATGAAGATGGAAAATTACGTTTACGCTCCGGCGGCAGGCACTGTTACTGGAATTTTTGTGGGGCCTGGTGATGGTGTGGAATCGGGCGCAAAGCTTGTGACGATTGATCTTGCTGGAGATAAAAGCGCGGATAATAGCGCGGATAAGTCTTCTGAATCTTCCGAAAGTGCAAAATCTTCCGAAAAATCTTCTGAAAAGCCGCAAGGAGAGCAAAAATAATGAGCGCTTTATTGCAAGATAAAACAAAAATTTCGGAAAAAACTGCTTCTAGCAATTCTTCTAGCAATTCTCCTAGCAACGCAACCGACGCAGCTAACTTGCAGCCTCGTCGCGGAAAAGCAGCCGTTCAACACGCAGCGCAACTTGCTCGTGACGCAGAACAAAAAGCTTTAGAGCGTCAGCACGCAAAAGGTAAAGGCACTGCAAGAGAGCGTCTTGACTTGCTTTTTGACACCGGCTCCTTCGTGGAAATTGGCCGCTTTAACGGCGGTGACATTAATAACGACGTTGCCGGATGCGCTGTAATCACCGGCTTTGGCGAAGTTTATGGCAGAAAAGTTGCAGTTTATGCTCAAGACTTTTCTGTGCGCGGCGGAACCTTGGGCAAAGCAGAAGGCGAGAAAATCTGCCATCTTTTGGACATGGCTGTTGCGCTTCGCGTGCCAGTTGTGGCAGTAATTGATTCCGGCGGCGCTCGCATTCAGGAAGGCGTTAGCGCGCTTATGCAATACGGGCGAATTTTCAAAAAAACTTGCGAAGCAAGCGGCTTAATTCCGCAAATCTCGCTAATTCTCGGCCCTTGCGCTGGTGGCGCTGTGTATTGCCCTGCGTTGACTGATTTTATTATTATGACGCGCGAACATTCGAACATGTTCGTAACTGGCCCGGATGTTGTTAAAGCTGCAACAGGCGAGGCAATTAGCATGGACGATTTGGGCGGCGGCCTTGTGCATAACGCAACTTCTGGCGTCGCTCACTATTTGGGCGAAGATGAAGCGGACGCAATCGACTACGCTCGCACAATTCTCGCTTACTTGCCGTCTAGTTGCGAAGTTGATCCTCCAACTTTTGCTTATGCTGCAACGCGCGCGGACCGCGAAACTGCGCGAGAGTTGGCAAGTATTGTGCCAGATAACGATCGTCAGCCTTACGATGTGCTTGACGTGATTCGCAGGATTGTTGATTACGGCGAGTTTGTGCAAGTGCAGGAATTGTATGCTGCTTCTGCAGTTGTTGGCTTTGCTTGCATTGAGGGGCATCCGGTTGGAATCGTAGCAAATCAGCCGAAAGTGAGCGCTGGTATTTTGGATGTGAATTCTTCCGAAAAAGTAGCGCGATTCGTGCGATTGTGCGATGCGTTTAATTTGCCGGTTGTGACGCTGGTTGATACCCCAGGCTACAAGCCGGGTTCTGACCAGGAGCATGCTGGAATTATTCGAAGGGGTGCGAAGGTGATTTACGCGTACGCGAATGCGCAAGTGCCGCTTGTGACGGTGATTTTGCGTAAGGCTTTCGGCGGAGCTTACATTGTGATGGGCTCGAAGTCGATGGGTGCGGACGTGAATTACGCGTGGCCAACCAGTCAGATTGCAGTTTTGGGTGCTCAAGGAGCTGTGAATATTATTCACCGCAAGGATTTGCAAAAAGCGAAGGAGCGTGGACAAGACGTTGCGGCTCTTCGAAAGCAGCTGGTTGACGAATATGAAGCGACTACTGTGAACGCAAATCTTTCGCTGGAAACTGGTCAGATTGACGCAATGATTGATCCTGAGCAAACTCGCGATATGATTGCTGGCTCGCTGAATCTTTTGCGCAGTAAAAAGCGCATTTCGAGAACTGGCAAGCATCACGGAAATCAGCCAATGTAAGTGATTTATAAAAGCTATAGAAATTATCAAACTTATAACTAAAAACTATAAAACTTACAAAACTTATACAAATCAACGAGAAGGAAATATTATGACAACCTACTTTTTCGACCAACTCGCTAATGCTCCGCACGCTTTAACTTTTGCAGGCCAGTCAACTCCGTGGGTTGATTCTCTTAAAGAACTCGGCAAAGACGAGGAACTAAACGCTGAGCTTCACGAGTACGAAGCTGGCGCAAAAGCTTTGCTCGCGCCAATTTACGCCGAGCTTTTGGCCAACGCCGGCGGCGATATGAACGTGTTCGATGCGCTGGAAAATAAGCATATTAACGCTGCAAACGCGCTTCTTAGCGTTCCTGGAATTACGCTTGCTCAGCTTGGTGCCGTGCGCGACTTAACAAATCTTGGATACAACTTCGAAGTGAACAAGCCTTGCGCAGTTTTGGGGCACTCTCAAGGCGTAATCGCAGCCGAAATTGTAAAAGCGCGACTTAAAGCAAAATCCTGGCAGAAAGCGCGACCACAAATCGAAGAACTTCTTGCGATTGCTTACTTAATCGGCGCTGCAGGAGACCGCGAATCTCGCATGCTTGAAATTACGGGAGATGGCGAGCGCACTCCAATGCTTTCGCTTAAAGGAATTACGAAAAAGCAGGCGGAAGCGCTGATTTCTCGCGTAGAGCGCACTCGCGGCGAAATCTCAATCGCGGTTAAAAATGCTAATAACCACATGGTTTTTGCAGGATATCCGGAAGATATGGAAGCCGTTTTGAACGAAGCGCAGAAAGAAGCGAAACGTTCGAAAAAGTTGCGTGAAATGAAAGTGCGCGGCGGTGCCGTTTTTGCGCCGGTTGCTGAATATTTAGACGTTACGGTGCCATTCCACTCGCCAATGCTTCAGCCTGCAGTTGAGCAGGTGGAGGCTTGGGCAAATGAGGCAGGTTTGAATGCTGCAGTTGCGCGCGAATTGGCTGAAGCTGTGCTTGTAACTCCTGTTGATTGGGCTGCGCAAATTGGCGAAGTTTTGGATCAAAACGATGCGCGCTCGCTTTGGATTTTAGATATGGGTCCTAGCGAAGTGCTTGGAAAGCTTACGGGAGTGCTTGTGCAAGGAACGGGCGCTGGAGTTGTGGAAGCTGCTACAATGCGCTCTCGCGCGGAGCTTTCGACTGCAGACTCGGCTTCTGAGCCACAGCGCACCGGCTGCTGGGCTGATTTTGCGCCTCGAGTAATCAACACTCCTTCCGGACGCAAAGTTCTTACAAAATTTAGCAAGCTTACTGGCAAAGCTCCTGTGCTTCTTGCAGGCATGACTCCAACTACTGTTGAGCCGGAAATCGTTGCGGCTGCAGCGAATGCAGGTTACTGGGCGGAGCTTGCTGGCGGCGGTCAAGTAACTGCGGAAGTTTTCGATCGTCACATGAAGTCTTTGGAAAAGCAGCTTCGTGAAGGCGCAACTATTGAATTTAACGCAATGTTTATGGACCGCTACTTGTGGAATTTGCAGTTTGGTTCGAAGCGAATCGTGGCGAAAAAGAGGCAGTCGGGCGCTCCAATTGACGGCGTAGTTATTTCTGCAGGAATTCCGGAACTTGACGAAGCTAAAGAATTAGTAGCGTCTTTGCAAAAAGACGGATTCCCTTACGTAACGTTTAAGCCGGGAACGGTTGATCAAATTCGTCAAGTTGTGCGAATTGCGAAAGCTGTTGCGCCAGCTACGATTATTGTGCAAGTTGAGGGCGGTGCTGCAGGCGGCCACCATTCGTGGGAATCTTTGGACGATTTGCTTATAACAACTTACGCACAAGTGCGCGAATGCGATAATTTGGTGCTTGTTGCAGGCGGCGGTATTGGCACGCCTTCTCGCGCGGCCGACTACATTTCTGGCGATTGGGCGAAAGAATACGGTTTGCCAAATATGCCTGTTGATGCTGTGATGATTGGCACGGCTGCAATGACAGCAAAAGAGGCGCACACAAGCCCTGAAGTAAAGCGAATGCTTGTGGAAACGCCTGGAATTGTGATGCCGAAAGCTTCAAGCGTTGAAGGCTTTGACGAGGATCCGTTTGCTCCAATGGGTGAGCGTTGGGTTCCTTCTGGCAAAGTGATTGGCGGTGTGACGAGTGGTTTAAGCCATTTGCATGCGGATATTTATGAGCTTGAAAACGCTTCTGCTCGCTGCGGTAGGTTGCTCGTTCATATGATGAAGCATCCTGAAGAGCTTGAAACTCGACGCGACGAAGTAATTGCAGCACTTAACTCAACTGCAAAACCGTATTTTGGTGACGTTGAAAGCATGACTTACGCTCAATTTGCTCAGCGTTTCCTCGATTTGGCATACCCGTGGGTGGATCCTACTTATGCAGACCGCTATCTTCACTTATTGCAGCGAATTGAAGCGCGATTAGTTAGCCAAGATTCCGGCGAATTTACGTCGATTTTGCCAACTCGTACGGAAGTTAGCGAAAAGCCGCAAGCTGCTTTAGATGCGCTTTTGCAAGCGCTGCCTCAAGCCCGCGAGATGAACGTTGTGCCAATGGATGCCGCATGGTTCCCAATTTTGGTGCGCGAATACCCGAAGCCAATGCCTTTCGTGCCAGTTATTGACAACGATTTGCTGCGTTGGTGGGGTCAAGATCAGCTTTGGCAGTCGGAAGATTCTAGATACTCGGCTGACGCTGTGCGCGTAATTCCGGGACCTATTTCCGTTGCTGGAATTACGACTATGGATGAGCCGATTGCGGATATTCTTGGTCGATTTGAGAAAGCTATGCTTAATCGCGCGGAAAGTGCGGAAAGCGCTGGAAGTGCTGGAAGCGCTGGAAGCGCTGGAAATGCTGGAAGTGCAGATAATAGCGCGAAAAATAATGCAAATCAGCCTGCATTCAGCCAAATTGCAGCAGCTGCAAACGTAGAAGCTTACGTTCGCGCTTGCCCGAATATTTCTTGGGTTGGTCACGTAACTGCAAATCCGGCTTATGGAAGCGCTATTGGCGACGAAAATTACGTAATTACTGTAACTTCTACAAATAACGACGTAATTTCGCTTGATTTGGATATTAAACTTGATACTTTCTGGGATAATCAAGAAAATAAAGAAGCTAAAAACTCTGCTAAAACCCTTGCAAATTCAGCAAAACGCAAGCACGCAGTTCGAGATATTGTAATTCCGCTTACTGTTGACGCAAGTAAAGCTGGAAGCATTCCAGTAGTGGATCGCGAGCGCCTGCCAAAGCACGTGTACGAAATGCTTGCAGCGACCGCAGGTATTGGAAATACTGCGATTACGGGTGATGTGCTTGACGCAATGCCAAAGGTTGAAAGAGTAAAAGAAGATGGCAGTTTGGCGAAATTGCCGGAAGATTTGCTGGAAGAAGGGTATAGAGATTTCCCATTCGGCTTGGTTCATTCTTCCTATACTTTCTCACGAAATCTTGGAATTGATCACGAGTCGGCTACTGCTGGCCGATTGCCAGACGGACTTTTAGCTTCTCGCATTGTGCCGGATGCTTTAGTTGGCCCTGCTTGGCCGACTATTTACTCGGCTTTGGGTTCCGTAATGGTTGATGGCTACCCAATTATTGAGGGCTTGCTTAACGCGGTTCATTTGGATCACTTAGTTGAGCTTGACGTTGATGCTGAAGATTTCCGCAAGTATGTTGATAAGCGAATTAATTTGCTCGGCTGGGCAGAACCTTACGCAGAATCTGCTTCCGGACGCGTTGTAACAATTCACGTTGTGCATACTGCAGCTGACGGCACGCGACTTGCGCACGAAACCGAGCGTTTCGCTATTCGCGGCCGCAGCTTTAGCAACGCTCTTCCGGAGCCGGCTGCTGAATATGGCGATGCAGAAGGCTTGCACGGATACGAAATTGAAGACACTCCTCGCAGAGCTTTGCGCAGAGTAGTAGTTCGCGCGCCTCACGATATGACCGCTTTCGCGCGCACTTCCGGAGATTTCAACCCAATCCACACTTCTTCTCGAGGTGCCGCAATTTCCGGACTTTCCGCACCACTTGTGCACGGAATGTGGCTTTCTGCAACCGCTCAGCACGTGGCTCAAGCTTTGGACGAAAAGGGCGCTCGCTACGAGCTAATCGGCTGGTCTTACAACATGTACGGCATGGTTCAGCTGGACGACGAAGTAGAAATCACAGTTGAGCGCGTTGGAAAAGTTCGCCGCGGCGGACTTGCTTTGGAAGTTACGTGCCGAGTTGATGGGCAAATCGTGTCTAAAGCAAGCGCACTTACTCGCGCTCCACGCGCAGCCTTCGTATACCCGGGTCAGGGTATTCAAAAGCAAGGAATGTCGCTTGATGAGCGTGCAAAGTCGCCTGCAGTGCGCGAAACTTGGGAGAGGGCAGATAAGCTTACTCGCGAAAAGCTTGGGTTCTCAATTCTCGCAGTCGTGCGCGATAATCCGAAGGAACTTACGGCTCACGGCGTAACTTACCGTCATCCTGAAGGACTGCTTAATTTGACGCAATTTACGCAAGTTGCGCTCGCAACAGTTGCGTTTGCGCAAACCGCGCGTTTGCGTGAAGCCGGATGCGATATTTGGCCAGCTTACTTTGCCGGCCACTCGCTTGGCGAATACAACGCTTTAAGCTCCTTTGCGCAAATTATTCCTCTCGAAACTGTGCTGGAATTGGTGTTCCACCGTGGATCTACCATGCATCATTTGATTGAGCGCGACGAAAAAGGCCGCTCGAACTACCGCATGGGCGCGCTTCGACCAAACCAGTTCGGAGTTGGCGACGAAGGCGTAAACGCTTACGTTGAAGGAATTTCCAAAGCTACTGGCGAATTCTTGCAGATTGTAAACTACAATTTGGCTGGCCAGCAGTACGCAATTGCCGGAACGATTAAAGGCTTGAAGGCTTTGCAAGCGGACGCTTCTAAGCGTGCGAAAGAGTACGGTGGAAAGCCGCCGTTCATGCTCGTGCCTGGAATTGACGTGCCGTTCCATTCTCGCATTCTTCGAAAGGGCGTGCCGGAATTCCGCGATAAGCTCGATTCGCTTTTGCCAAAGTATATTGACTACTCTGTGCTTGTGGATCGTTACATTCCAAACCTCGTTGCATGCCCGTTTGAGCTTACTCGCGAGTTTGCGCAGAAGATTTTGGACGTTGTGCCATCCGAGCGCATTGAAGCAGCTTTGGAAGACGAAGCAACCTGGAAGTCTTATGCAGAGGATGAGCAGAAGCTTGGCCGACTGCTTCTTACGGAGCTGCTTTCGTGGCAGTTCGCATCCCCAGTTCGCTGGATTGAAACGCAGGCTCTTATGTTTGCCGATCGCGCTCGCGGCGGACTTGGTGTTGAAGAATACGTGGAAGTTGGTTTAGGAAATGCTCCAACTTTGGCAAATCTTGGTGCTAAAACTTTGGCTTTGCCGGAATTTAGTGGCGAAAAGGTGACTGTTTATAACGTTGGCCGAGATGAGGGTCGCGTTTATATGACGGATACGGATTCGCTTGTGCCGGAAGTGTTTGATGAGGAAGATAGTGCGACTGAAGCTGCACCTGCCGCAACTGCTGCTTCATCTGCTGTTGCTTCTGCTGCTCCTGCTACTGCATCTACCGCTGCTCCTGCTACTGCTCCTGCCAACGCAGCAGCAAGCGGACCTGTAGCAGACTTGCCATTTAAAGCATCCGACGCAATCTCAATGCTAATCGCCTATAGTGCAAAAATTCGCCTCGACCAAATTGGCGACACCGACACAACCGACACGCTAACAAACGGCGTATCTTCCCGCAGAAACCAGCTGCTTATGGATATTAGCTCCGAGCTTGGCGTGGCTAGCGTGGACGGTGCTGCTGAGGCTCCAATGAGCGCGCTTCGTAAGTTGGTTGATTCGGTTGCTCCGCGCTACAAGGCTTTTGGTGCCGTGCTTTCCGACATTGTGCGCGAACGTTTGCGTGCGCTTTTCGGCGCGGCCGGCGTGAAACCTGCACAAATTGACAAGCGAATTTCGGAAGTATGGCAGCTTGGCGAAGGCTGGCGTGCGCATGTGCTTGCAGCTTTGGTTTTGCAAACTCGCGAAGGTGCAAGCGTGCGCGGTGAGAATCTTGCGCAACTTTCTACGGATCCTGCAAAGAATACTGCTGCAGCCGACGCTTTAATCGACGCAGCAATTCAACAGGTTGCTCAAGCTCATGGCGTTAGCGTTTCCAAGCCGGGTGCTGCTGGCGGTGCTGGTGGTGCTGTGGTTGATTCTGCAGCTCTTGACG
>NQOH01000001.1:559666-559988 GCA_003585735.1 Gardnerella kenyensis | reverse complement strand
CTTTCGCTCAGCAAGTTGTTGGAGCTGACGGCGTTCTTGCCGCAACAGCTAAGTTTGTTTTAGCAAAGCTCGGTGTTGAGGCTCCTCAAGCAGAAAGTGAAGCCGACGAAAACGCGGCTGTTGTTGCTGCTGTTGAAGCAGAATTAGGCGCGGATTGGCCAAAGCAGGTGGAGCCTCGATTTGATGAGCGAAAGGCGATTCTTTTCGACGATCGTTGGGCTTCTGCTCGCGAGGACGTTGCGCGCTTGTACTACGAGCATGCAGTAAAGAATGAAGATGTGCAAGCAGATGAAGTTTCTGCAATTGCAAGTCGATTCGGCAG
>NQOH01000001.1:549396-558998 GCA_003585735.1 Gardnerella kenyensis | reverse complement strand
CTTCTTAAGTGCAGGTGAGGCTGTAGCTTCGGAAGCTGAATGGTTCGAGAGTGCTGCTAAGTCGCGCGAACTCAACAATCTTGCAACCATATTTAATGGTATTTCTTGCGATGCGCGCACGAAACTTTCGCAAAATAACGCTTCTGAAGATGCTGCTTACGCAACTCGTTTCGCGGGAGAAGTTGCGGTTGTAACTGGCGTTGCGCCAAACTCAATCGCAGCTCGCGTAGTAACAGGCTTGCTCGCAGGCGGTGCCACTGTTATTGCAACTTCTCACAGCTTCAAGCCGAGCGTAAAGTCTTGGGCAAAGAAAGCGTATCGCGAAAACGCTTCAATGGGCGCAAAACTTTGGCTTGTGCCAGCAAACTTGTCTAGCTACCGCGATGTTGACGCGCTTGTAAAGTGGGTTGGCACGGTTTCGAAGAAAGTAAGCGGCGCAACCACCACAATTTTGAAGCCTGCTTACGAGCCGAGCATGTTCTTCCCGTTCGCAGCACCTCCAGTTCACGGCACTTTGGCTGATTCCGGTTCGCTTTTTGAATCGCAATCTCGCTTAATGCTTTGGGGTGTGGAGCGCGCAATTGCTGGATTTGCGCAGATTGGAGCAGATACGGATGTGCAACATCGTATGCACGTTGTGTTACCTGGTTCTCCAAACCGCGGTATGTTTGGCGGCGACGGCGCTTACGGCGAAGTCAAGAGCGCGTTTGATGCGATTGTGAATCGTGCGCATGCGGAAAGCGTGTGGTCAGATCGCGTGACTTTCGCTCATCCAAAGATTGGTTGGGTGCGCGGAACCGGCTTAATGGGCGGAAACGATCCGTTGGTTGCTGTAGTTGAGCGTCACGGATTAACTACCTACTCTACGCAAGAAATGGCAGATCGTTTGCTTGATTTGTGCACTCGCGAGGCGCGTGAGCAGGCTGCAATTGCACCTTTGGACGTAGATTTTACGGGCGGATTAGGCAAGGAGCCTCTTGATTTGAACGCGCTTCGTGCAGAAGCGTTGGAAGATCAAAAGCGTGCGGAAGCTGCGGAAGAAGCGGCGGAAGCTGTTGAATCTTCTGCTGAATCTGCTGCTAAATCAACTGCTAAATCAACCAACAAAGCACTCCCAACTCCTTACGTACCAACTCAGCCACAAGTCAACTTGTCTGATTGGAATAACGTAACAGCGCGTCCGGAAGACGAAATCGTAATCGTATCCGTCGGCGAGCTTGGACCATGGGGCTCCGGACGTACTCGTTTCGAAGCAGAGCTTGGAATTAAGGAAGACGGTTCCGTAAAACTTTCTGCAGGAGCTGTGCTGGAATTGGCTTGGAATATGGGCTTGCTCACTTGGCAGGATTCGCCAAAGCCGGGCTGGTACGATGCCGACGGCACGCTTGTGCCAGAAGAAGATATTGCAGAAAAGTATGCTGATGAAGTAGTTGCGCGCTCCGGAATTCGACCATTCGAAACCGGCATGGGTGGCGACTACAAGGAAGGCGCGAACGAAGAAGAAGCGGAAATCTTCCTCGACCACGACGTAAGCTTCAGCGTACCAACAGAAACGATTGCTCGCGAATACGTGGCACTCGACGAAGCGCATACTGCGATTGCTCGCGATGCCGAATCGGGAGAGTGGACGGTTACTCGCAAGGCAGGTTCCATGATTCGCGTGCCGCGCAGGGCTGCGATGACCAGAACCGTTGGCGGACAATTCCCGAAGGGCTTCGACCCGCTCAAGTGGGGAATTCCAGCTTCGATGGTTGGAAGCGTTGACAAGATTGCGTTGTGGAATATCGTCACAACTGTAGACGCTTACATTTCCGCCGGTTTCACGCCTTCGGAGATTCTGCAGTCTGTGCATCCGTCGCTTGTTGCTTCCACGCAAGGAACCGGTTTTGGCGGCATGAGCTCAATGCGAAAACTGTACTTGGATCGCTTCCTTAACCACGAAATCCCAACCGACGTGCTGCAAGAGGCGCTTCCAAACGTTGTTGCAGCGCACGTAATGCAAACTTACATCGGCGGCTACGGAAACATGGTTCAGCCGGTGTCGGCTTGCGCAACTGCGGCGGTTTCGCTCGAAGAAGGCGTCGATAAGATTGCGCTCGGCAAAGCGGACTTCGTTGTAACTGGCGCAATCGACGATATTGGCGTGGAATCCGTGGTTGGCTTCGGCAACATGAACGCAACTGCCAATAGCGAAGAAATGTACGCAAAGGGCATAAGCCCACGATTCTTCTCGCGCGCGAACGATCGCAGACGCGGCGGCTTCCTCGAAGCTCAAGGCGGCGGCACGATTCTGGTTACGCGCGGCGATATTGCGCTTAAGCTTGGTTTGCCGGTTGCTGGCGTGGTTGGTTTCATTCACTCCTACGCCGACGGCATTCACACTTCTATTCCTGCTCCGGGCTTGGGTGCGTTGGCTGCGGGCATGGGAGGCGCTAAGTCTAAGCTCGTGCGCGATTTGGCGGCGCTTGGCGTGACTCCGGACGATATTACTGTGGTTTCTAAGCACGATACGTCTACGAATGCCAACGATCCGAACGAATCCGAGCTGCACAATACTCTTGCGCACGCAATCGGACGCACGGACGGAAATCCGCTGTTTGTAATCAGCCAAAAGACGCTAACTGGCCACGCAAAGGGCGGCGCGTGCATCTTCCAAATCAACGGTTTGACGCAACTGTTTAGAACTGGCGTAATTCCGGCGAATGCGTCGCTTGATTGCGTGGATCCTAAGCTTGCGCGCGACGATCACATGGTTTGGTTGCGTGAGCCGATGCGTATTAGCGGCGGAACAGTTAAGGCTGCGCTCGCAACTTCGCTCGGCTTCGGCCATGTGAGTGGATTCGTGGCCTTGGTTCACCCGGGTGCTTTTGAGGCTGCTGTGGCTGCTAGCGCTGGTGCTGAGGCTCTGGAGGAGTGGCGCAAGCGAGCAAACGCTCGTTTGGCGGCGGGCCAGAGAAGGCTTGAGGAAGGCATGATGGGCCACGCGCCGCTGTTTGAGCCGGTGGAAAATCGCCACTTGCTTAAGGACGGCACGCGCCTTCCGGATGGCACTCGCTACGATGGTCACGAGGCGGAAAAGGCGATGCTGCTCAATCCTGACGCGCGCCTTAACGCGAATGGCTACTACTGCTGAGCGGCTTCTTTAGCTGGTTTTGACTACAAACGCCGGGGAATTTTCTCCGGCGTTTGTTGTTGTTTTGGTGGTTTTTGGAACATTTGCCGGAAAATGTGGGGCGATTGGAGTTGCGTTAGATGGTGATGTTATAAGAAAACTGCACCGCGAATTTACCGATTTGAATCAAACCGGCAAAAAGCGGTGCAGCTTTTTTATTTATTTATTTATTTATTTATTTATTTATTTACTTATTTATTTATTTATTTATTTATTTATTCAATTTTTATTTGCTATTACTTGCGCTTTTTCTTGCGAACAATAACCGTGATTGCGGCTCCGGCTGCGGCAGCAAGTGCGGCTATTGCGCCAACTGCAGCAACGGTGGCTCCAGTCTTGCTTAGCTTAGATTTCGCAATCTTTCCGGAGGAGTGTTGCGCAGGATATTTAGCGCTGTTAGCGCTGTTGGCATCGCCAGCATTTCCGCTAGCAGTGCCGTTAGCTGCACCTGTAGCTGCACCTGTAGCTGCACCAGCATTATTTCCCGCGCTAGCTCCAGACTTACTTTCTGCCTGCGTGCCACTTTGAGCGTTTCCGTTTCCGCTATCGTCGCCATGGTATCCGCCATTATTTTCGATTGCGTCATACGGGAATCTGCCATTGCCAATAACACCCGGAATGCCCGGAACGCCAGAAACACCTGGAATATCCCATATTGTTGAATCCGGAGTTGGCAAAGGCGATGGAGTCCCTGTTGGGTTCTCTCCAGCTGTTCCTGTTGCATCTGGAGAAGTAGTTTCACCCTTCTTCGACTTCGCAGTAACTTCAGTATTATCCTTCACTTTATTTGCTGGAATTGTAACAACACCGGTTTGCGGATCAACTGTTACGCCGTCCGGAACTTTTCCGTCAAACGTCCACTTGCCATCCGCGTCCTTCTTTATCTTGATTGTGACGCGAGGAGTCTTGTTTCCTGCGGTTCCGTTACCAGTTGTTCCGTTACCGTCGGTTTCGTTACCTGTGGTGTTATCTCCAGGGGTTGCGTTTCCTGACGTATTTCCTGAGTTATTTCCTGGCTCTTGCGAATCAGGATTAGTTGTTTCAGGCACCAATTCTTCAATTGAAGGTATTCCAGTTTCACCAACTCCAGAGAATGTTTCCTCACCTTCTGGAATATAAGTAATTTCCACGGAATCCGCGCCAGCTGGAGGAGTGACAGTTGCAGAGCCCTGATCTTCGCCATTTTGCGGAGTCACAACAAGCGGCCTATCCGTTGGGATTGGGCTTGGTTCTGTCTCCGGTTCCGGCGTTGGGGTAGGCGTTGGCGTTGGGGTTGGCTTCTTCTTTTCGCCAACTTTAGCAGTTACTTCTCCTGACTTGCTCTTGCCAGTCTTATCGCTACTGTCTTCTGATTGCGCAGTAATAGTGCTACCGTGCTTAATCTTGTCTGCTGGAATCGTAACAACGCCAGTTTGCGGATCAACAGTTACGCCTTCTGGTTTATTATTATCGTCAATCTTCCATACGCGATTATCGCCTTCGGCAACAACAGTAATCGTTGCGGTTGTTTCACTGCCTTCTGGAGTGTAAGTAACTACAACCTTGTTCACGCGAGTATCAGACTCGTCAGGCGTCACGCTAGCGCCACCATCGGTTGGAGTACTAATCTTCGGCGTTGCAATGGCGCCTCCGACTGTTAGATCCACGCTATCGCCCGTCTTTTTGCCGTCACCCGTGCCGTTGGTTGGCGTGAGGGTGATGATGGTGCCAGGCTTTTGCTTCGGGATAGTAACAGTGAAGTTGCCATCTTTATCTGCAGTTACTGGAGTACCAATATGATTGCCGTCGGTGCCGGTAACAGTTACCGTTGCGCCTGGAAGAGTCTTTCCAGTGATGATTTGCTTATTAGAATCGTCGCTCTTAGGTGCAATATTTTGATCGCTAATCTGCGGGGTCTTAAAGCCGGTTACAGCAGTAGCAGGATCAGATGGTTTGTCCGTATTATCCTTAGCTACAGCTGTGATTGTGCTTCCGTCTTCCAAATTCTTTGCTGGAATAGTAACAGTGCCGGTGCTTGAATTGACTTCTACGCCTTCTGGATAATCTCCGTCAATCTTCCACGTGCCTTTGTCATCTTTCTTAACAACAATCGTGCGAACTGGCTTTTCTGGACCATTAAGCGGATTTGGCTTAGCGTTGATTTCAATCTTCACAACTGATGCGCTGCCAGTTGGCGGAGTCACAGTTACGTTTCCGTCGTTCTGCTTTCCGCCTTCACTTTCCGAAGGAACGGTGATTGTAGGAGCTTTTGGTTTGGCAGTAACGGTTACTTCTACTGGAGTGCCATCAGTGTTGTCCTTGCTTGGAACAAGCTGGAGTGTTGTGTCAGGCGTTTGCTTAGGAACATCAATGGTAAAGTTGCCATCGTTATTTACAGTGACAGTTATATCTTTACCGCCATCCTGCAATGCGGTGCCATCGCTATTTTTAACCTTGATAGTGGCTCCAGGAATTCCCTTACCAGTAATGGTTGTCTTCTTAGAATCTGGCTTATTCTCAGCCTTGCCATCGTTGATAAATGGCTTGTTTTTATCCACAACGTTTACTGTTACTGGTACACTCACAGGTTTTTCCATACCTGGAATAGTTACCACGACAGTGCCAGCTTGCTCACCAGTACTAGACGTTGATGGTGTACCGTTAGTTGCCCAAGCAAACTTGGTTCCCTTAGGGAATTCATCCTTATTGGCAATGCTGTTTTCTGCGCTTGGAGAATCACCAACATGCACGCTCACCGTCTTGCCTTTTGGATTTGGCACCACGAGCACATTGACTGAAACTTCAACATCTGGCTCGCCATCCACCTTAACAGTCACAATTCCTGGCTGGTTGCCAGTCTTTGACGTATCTGGCTTCTTTGTCCACTCGAAGGTAGTTTTATCAGGATACTTGCTAGTACCTGTTGGATCCTTAATGGTGTCTTTTGCGCTAGGAGTGGTATCCGTGCTGCCAGTATTTTGCAACACAGTTACGTCTTTTCCTTCAGGCGCTGGTGTCACATTTACCTTGACTTCAACGGTCTGAGGCTCTTGCCCTGGAACAGTTACCACAACGTTTACTGTTTTTTCGCCAGTTGTAGATGTGTCTGGGGCAACAGGTTTTCCGTCTTGGCCCTTGCTCCACTCGAACTTAGTGCCGTCTGGGAACTTATCCTTGTTCTCAATGCTGTTCTTAGGATCAGGATCGCTGTTCTGAATAACGGAGGTGTCCTTTCCCTTAGGCACAGGAGTTACGTTCACAGTAACTTCTACATCAGAAGAAGTTCCAGTCTTTCCATTTACGCCTGGAACAGTGACGGTTATCGTGCCGGTCTTGTTGTTGCCAGAATCTGTAGTACTTGGCCCATTGTCTTTCCACTTGAAGTCAGTGCCATTAGGGAACTTACTCTTATTGTCAGAATCCTTAATAACATTCTTAGCGTCTGGCAGTGTGCCATTTTGTGGAACGTTCACAACATTCGCTTCTGGCTTTGGCAAAACGTTCACTCTTACAGGCACATCTACAGGGGATTGACCTGGGAGGGTAACAATAATCTTGCCAGTCTTTGGACCAGAGTTATTGGTATCCGGTTTATCTTCAGGATTCCACTCGAACGTAGTGCCATCTGGGTACTTATTCGTTTTGTCAGAATCCTTAATGACATCTTCAGCTTTTGGCAAATCCTTGCCCTGTAGCACGTTGACTTCAGATGCACTTGGGTCAACAACGTTAACCTTTACTGTCACTTCTTGAGAAGTCTGATCTGGAACTGTTACGACAACAGTGCCTTGCTTGTTTCCAGTTGTCTTGGTGTCTGGCTTGCTGTCTTTCTTCCACTCAAAGGTAGTTCCCTCAGGGAACTTATCCTTATTGGCAATCATGTCTTCTGGCTTAGGTTCCGCACCCTTTGGCACAGTCACACCAGTTTTCGCTTCTGGCTTTGGAGCATTAATAATTACAGGCACGTTGATTACGGTTGTTGATTTATCCGGATACGTAACCGTTACAGGCACCTCAAACTTGCCAGCCTTAGTCCCATCAGGAATCTGAGCCTTATCTTTCTCAGCAATAGAGTAAGTTGGCTTATCTTTTTCGCCTGCTGGCCAGGTAGGAATCGTAACCTTACTTGTAATGTCGCTATCCGAAGGCTTTCCGCTGTCGATATTTCTTTCAAGCGGTTCAGCTTGTGGAGTATGCGTATTCGCATCCGTGTCCTTAACAACCACATGAACTTTTACAGTGTCACTAGTTCCATCTGGGTAAGTAACAGTAACCGGCACGTCTCTTTCGCCTGGAGTATCAGTATTTGGTAGCGTTGCTCCATTGCTTACGGCCTTATCTGGTTGTTTTTTTCCGGTTGGATAATTAGGCACATTTACTTGATTAGTAATATCGGCATTGCTAATCGTTTCGCCGTGCTTCTTCGTAAGAGTTGTAGCGGTTGGTTCGTAAGAGTCGGAATCCTTATTCAAGATTGTAACGTTTACGTCCACATCTTCGCTTGTGCCGTCCGGATAATTTACTGTTACAGGTACTGTGTAAGCTCCAGGCTCTGAGTCTTTCCCTGGAATATTATTCTTGTCCTTGACTGTGTAAGAGATTTTAGTTTCATCTCCAGCGAAGTTTGGAACCTTCACCTTACCAGTAATGTCATCCTCGCTAATAGTTGAGCCGTAAGACTTTTCTAGCGTAGAAGACGTTGGCGTGTAAATATCTTTGTCAGTATCCCTAACTACCACTGGAACTTCAAGAACAACTTCTGACCCATCTGGGTATGTGACCTTAACAGGAACATTAGTTGTGCCAGTCTTATCTGTAGAAGGCAGAGGAGCTTTTGGATCTACAAGCTCTACTGTTGTTTTGCTCTTATCCGGGGTCTTACCAACAACTGTAGAAGTCTTTACAGCATTCTTAATGTCATCAGCAGTAATTTTATCCCCACGGTTTTTCTTAACTTCGCCTGCGCTTGGTGCGTAAGTCTTAGTATCAGGATCTCCAGTATTAACTTTTACTGTAACGCGAGATTTGGAGCCATCAGGATACACAATATTAACGTTAATATTTACGTCGCCAGGAGTTGTACCATTTGGAATATCGTTAGCATTTTCAACAGTTACGGTTGGTTTAGGCTTACTACTGTCAAAAGTAACGTGATTCTGTACTTCATCTGCATTAGACTTTTCGCCATACTTCTTCGTTATATCAGTAACAGTTGGCTTATTTGTTTCGCTTTGTGGCTCGCCAATTTTTACCTTAACAACTGTATGATCCGTTGAACCATCGACATAGGTGATTGTTACAGGAATATCAAACGTGCCAGCTTTAGTTCCGTCTGGAATGTTACTTTGGTTGTCAATATCAACGTTCGCGTCTTTTGGAAGCTCTATATCTTTATCCTTCTTATCTTTAAGACTAATGCCTTTATCCTTGCCAACGCCAGTAATCTTCTTGGATATGTCATTATTCGGCTTCGAGTTGTAATCAAACGTAAGCGTATTGCCTTGTGGGTTGTAGCTCTTGCTCTGCGGATCGCCAATCTTAACTGTTACTGTGGCGTATCCAATAGAGTTATCGCTATACGTTATCTTTACAGGAACTTCGTATGTGCCAGGTTCAGTTCCGCTAGGAATCTTGGTTTTGTCGGAAATTTCAATTGTTGTCTTTCCTGCGGGAATTTTGTTCTTAGGCCAAGATATTCCGCCGCCAGTAGAAGTGCTTGTTATAGAATCTTCTATTTGCTTCTTAGTAGAGCCGTAAGACTTTTCTACAGTGTTAGATTTTGGAATATGTGTTCTACTAAGAGCATCATCAATAGTGACAGGAACTACAACTTCCGTCGTGGAACCATCTGGATAAGTCACAATGGCTGTAACCTTAGAGTTTCCAGAAGTTTTGCCATCTGGTAATTTTTCGCCAGTTTTTACAGAAACTTTAGGATTTTTATTTGGGTCTTTACTTGTATAGTCAGTTGTTATTGCATCTTGAATATCTTTAACAGTTACTGCTTTATTAAATGGTTTTCTGACTTGCTTTGATGTAGCTTTGTGTTCCTCTGCGCTTGTATATACAGCAATCTGGATAGGGAGTTCGGAACTATTACCAGCTTCGTCTGTTACAGTAACCTTACGGCTCCAATATTGGTCTTTTCCTTCGTTGGTTGGTGCTGTGCCAGATATATGAACAATAGCAGGGTTCTTAACACTGTGGTTGCCTGCATTGTCAATTTTTAGGGTAGTATCAGTAATTCCGCAGTCAATTACATCGCCATTCAAACTTGCACCGGTTATCTTTCCAGTGTTGTCGTGAACTTTCAGTGTAAGGTCAAACTTCTCACCGCGATGAACTTTCAGCAAGTAATGGTCAATATTATTGTGCTTTGCTGTTCCTAAATCAGGATTTTCAATAACAGGCTTAATTTTATCCGTAACAGTAAGTTTTGGCGAAACGTCTA
>NQOH01000001.1:545167-548669 GCA_003585735.1 Gardnerella kenyensis | reverse complement strand
TACTTAGTGCCCTTAGGTAAGTCCTTCTTGCTAGTTTCCGAGATACCATCCTCAGCCTTTGGATGCTTGTTATTATTTCCATCTTCAGGAATGCTGTGAGTTATATCCTTTGGGGTAATCTTGCCGAATTTATCTGCTTGATTGTGCACAATAAAGCGAATTGGAAGATTAGTTTTATTTCCAGAACCATCAACTGCTACAAGAGTCCTAGAGTACGCTCCGGCAGCCGTGCCATTTGGCACATTTCCTGCAATCTTTATAGCTCGAGGATCTTGTTCGGAACCAGCGCCTTTCTTTGACTCAAAATCAGATGAAGACAAGCCTGTTAATAAACTATTAATCTTCAAATCTGTAACTTTGCCACTGTTGTCGGTTGCAGTTATTTTCAGTTCGCACTTGTCACCGTGGTAAGTGTCAATCTTTGTGTAGCTTACTTTACCTTCAGTAATATTGTCGGTTACGTCAGTCCACTTGTCACCAGGGCCTTTCTTGTACACCTTTATTACTGGTTTTACTGTATCTTGAACTGTTACAGCTACAGAAATCTCTTGAGGTTTTTCTCCAGGAATGCTGACTTTTACTTTGCCTTTCTTTTCATTTCCAGTTGAGTCGGTTTCAGGTTTATTAACCCAAGTGTATGTTGTTCCAGAAGGAACGTTTTTGCTGTTCTCAAATATCTTCTTAGCATCATCATCAGTAAGATTATGACCTAAGTCAACGGTAATAGGATTTGCTTTTAGCTCGTAAGGTTGCTTAACTGTTAGCTTAACTTCCTTCTCGGTTTTGTTACCAGCAGCATCGGTAACTGAGAACTTAAGTGTGTGTTTGCCAACTTCGCTTGCTTTCATGCCAAGTATCGTAATTTTTACTTTGCGATGTTTTGGATCATCTTGTGCGCCTTGGTATTCAATCTTCAAACGTGAAAAATCACCATTTACAAGATTTGCTAGAGGAGCTGCAATATTGAAGTCGTCAATTTTAATATCATCTGTTGCTTCAAGATCAAAGCTTAAATTCTCTCCAACTTTTGCAGTTGCATCGTTTGCTGTAAGTGTTGGCTTTTGTTTATCTTCTGTAGCTTGATGATTTTCACTTTTTTCAGAAGATAAATTGAAGGTTTTTGTATGTTTATCCTGAGAATTGTTGTATGAACTGTTTGTAACTGCATATACATTTCCTGCAGGAATGCCATTAGCTACAGTAATAGTTGCTTTACCGTCTTTGATTCCGGTAGTAGAGCCAATTGCGTTATTGTTGGCATCGTATAAGGTAACCGTGTTTGTGGCGCCTGGTATAAACCCAGTGCCGACGTTTACTACTACTTTCTGGTTTTGAATTTTTGCGCGACCGTTCAAATCCGTTTCAATAACAGGTGTTTTCGGCTTAACGTTAAATGTTACAGTAGTGTCTTTGCGGCTACCGTCTGTGTAATTTACTCTGACAGTTTTGTCAAAAGTGCCAATTGTGCTGGAATTAGGTGTTCCGCCGTACCATTCGACTTTTTTCGGCTGAACTGTATTGCCAGAATTATTTTTGAGTGTTATGTAATCGCTTGGTTGTTTAAGTTTATCCCCAACGGTTACAGTGTTCTTGCTACCTTGTGGTGCGTGCTCAAAAGCAAGTGGCTTTCTAACTGTTATAGGAATGTCTACTGTATGACTGGATCCATCTGCATATGTAATCTTTGCTGTAACTTTTAGTTTATTTTTAGAACGTTTGAAAGCGCTTTCGGACAGTTTTGTATTTGGTAACCTCTTGCCAATAAAGGTTACCTTGCCATTGCCGTTGTTGCCTTTTCCATCATTGCCTTTTATCTGCTTTGTAAGATCGTCGTTAGTAAGCTCATGCCCCCAATCGACAGTAAGCTCCTCGGCTGTTGGGGAAGGATACTTCTGGTTCAGATTCTTAAGATGTACAGTGACATTCTTTTCTGCTGTGTTTCCAGAAGCGTCAGTTGCAGAAACTGTAATCGTGTAATCGGAGTTTACTGGATTCTTTTTTTCATCTTTGTGCTCAAACGTAACGTCTTTAATTTCGTGTTTGTAAGGATCCTTTTCAGTTGCGTCATAACCGTCCTTATTATTCTCATCAAAGTTTGCATTCTTTATGCTATCCGGGAATCCCTTTACGGAGAAATTAGTTACTTTTTCGCTATTATCGGACGTGCCGAAAGTAATCTTTTTCGACTCGCCCTGATATACGGTAATGCTACTGGAGTCATCTTTAAGCTCCTTGCCGTCTAAATACAGCTTTGGAGCAATGCTATCGCTTTTTGTGCGAGGGAAGCTTTCGTCGTGAGTTCGTCCGGAAATAAAGGTATATGCGGAGTGTGTACTTCTTCCGTAAGAGCTTGTGTTCGCATACGTAAAAGCGTTTTGAATTTCGTCTCTGGTTACGCCTGGGCGCAGCTTTACCTTGCAATGCATGCGCACTGCGTAGTCAACATTAGTAGTTGTTATACCAATGCCGTAATTGTATCCGCTATAAGGGCTTGGTCCAGGAGCTATAGCCTTCTTAATAGCGTCATCTAAATTATTTTCTCTAACATGGAAGTTGTCGGATATATCTTGTCCTCTACTTCTTCCGTTACGAACGTTCAATGAATTCTTATAAGTAGAGCCATTATAAGAATGGTCGTTGTTAAGTAAATTCTGATCGAACGATTTGCTTGCCACATGATCAAACAATTTAATATCATGCGAAAGATTTGCATACGTTTGAGGTGATGTGCCATTGCGCTTGTAGAAATCAAATCGTAAATCAGTTACGGTATCGCCTTTATATCTGCCATTGTCTAGGTCTGCAACAGCATAAGGCACTAGCCACACATATTGCTGTTTTTTTGACGCTGTAAGCATTGACTTGCCGTCATTGTTAAAGAACACGTCGAAGACTAGGTACTTAGTGCCATTAGTTTCTTCAACACGCGCATACATATCCGTCTTGTTCTTTAGGTTGTCGTAGTCACCCTTGTTGTATTCATCATGACTTTCGTTAGTGTTTACGTATCCCGCGTCACCATTGCTGTTTTGATAACGCCAGCGCTGATACTCAAGAATATTCGGCCTATGCAGCCAAGGATTAGGGTCGTCGTCTGCGCTACTCACTTGAGATGCAAAAGCCGCTGTAGTTGGAGGAAGAAGAATATTAGAGGATGCGAGGATTGGCTCACCGCCCAAGCAGGTGGCTGCAGTAAGAACTGTGGCCAGTGTGCTCAACGACACCTTTCGCATGGTTGCATACGCAGAAGATGAATCAACGTTTTTAAACGAGCTCTCAACTTGCTCGTTTGCGTGCTTTTTGCGGGTGTTGTTTGCCATAATAATCCGTAATCCTTTATTCTTGTGCTTCTTAATTTAATGTTCTTTAATGTGCGGCGTATATAAACTTGTGTCTAGTTCTTCTTCAAATACTAATTTCGTGTTTGTGCAAAGTGTCGGTAGGCAATAAGTGCGCTTATACGCATACAACATAATATTGTATCGTATTTTTATTATTTTGT
>NQOH01000001.1:540623-544425 GCA_003585735.1 Gardnerella kenyensis | reverse complement strand
GGGGGGGGGGTGTAGAAAGTATTGTTATAATGACTTAATATGCGATAAAATCAAAAATTTTGTTGCAATCTTCGTAATTTATTCACATAAAGCTTAATTGCGCCAATTTCTGTTTGCTCTTCAGTAGCGAGCGCTTAAAGCGCGAGCGTTATTTCCTTTACACTCATGTAAAGTAATTATCGCTTTTTCGCAAGATTCCGATATTTCCTATACACGCACGTAAAGTTTTTGTCACTTTCCAGCGAAATTCCGACTTTTCCTTTACACAGCTGTAAAGTAATTATCACTTTTTGCTGTTTCTGTAGCATTTGCCGGGGAATTTCAGGAAGTTTGCGGCTACAGGATTTCGAGCATAGCAACAGCGGAGGCGACTGCCGTGTTATTCTGTACTGATCCGTCGTGAGTTAGAGAGATATGCCAGCGAATTGCGTTGCAAATATTTTCGGAAGTATTCGGGATATTCGTAGGTTCCGCAAGTTTTGCAAGTTCTGTAGTGTTGCTAGGTTCCGCAAGTTCTGTAGTGTTGCTAGGTTCCGCAAGTTTTAACGAAAGCGACGCGCAAAGCTTATCTTGCACTTTTTGCGCAAGTTGCACGCGCGGACAGCCATGTGCATCGTCAAGAATCTCAATGCAAGACCACGGCGTATTGTCAAGAGTATAGGGGTAAGCGGCATCGCCAATCTCCAGCGCCTCGCACCACGCCTTAATCACGGCTTCTTTCCCTGACCAGCGCGCCGCAATATGCAAAGCCTCATCATCATGCTTAGCTTCTGCACGCAAACTGCACTGCCGGAGTTCGCGCACAGAAAACAGCGCGCGCCAACCATTGCCTTCGCGCATCTGCTCGGCAAATTGCGCAACATTCACCACATCGTGACCTAATCCTGCAATCATGCGCTCTCCTTACTAATATGTGCTCGCAACTTAGGCTATACTACTGGGAATACTATCGTATTAGTCCGCAGTCGTCGCGCTGCGTTAGTGTCTCATTTTGCTTGTTTTGAGACACTGGCGCAGATTGCGCTCGAGCAAACTTGCTCTATGTCGTAAGCTTCTGTATACTTGAACAAGTTGCTGTTTTGCGGACGTAGCTCAATGGTAGAGTCTCAGTCTTCCAAACTGATTACGCGGGTTCGATTCCCGTCGTCCGCTCCACTTTTTAATTGCGCGTATTATTCGCTTTTCGTTACTTTCGTTATTTCGTTATTTCGTTACTTTCTGCTATTTTCCTTCCTCCATCATGCACTTGCAATATACTTGCATATCAAAGGGCGTAAAGAATTTATAGTTGATGAGGAATACGAAATTGCAAAAAGTTTCAGAGATAGTTTCAGAAAAAGTTTCAGCTAAAATTTCAGATAAACTTTCAGAAAAAGTTTCAGCTAAAATTTCAGAAAAACTTTCAGATAAACTTTCAGAAAAAAATAACGCAATACGCAAAATATTACCTTTCGCAACAATATTTGTAGTAACTATGCTTATTACAATCGCATTCTTCAGCAACTTGTACCTTGCATACAATTCGCGCGATTACGCTCAAAAACCCCTTACGCTAAGCCGCGCAATCATACCGGATTTAAGCGGCTACAACGAGCAAACTGGCGAAAAAAATAACAGCGAACAAGCGCGAGTCGTCGGAAATTCCGTTTATATCCCAACTTCTGGCGCAGACGTAATATTAAGCGGAATTAACGCAAATACTAAAGCGCTAAAAATCGAATTGCAGCAAACAACTCCGGCAACACCGGCAACTTTCGTCACCGGCACCCTAGAAATAGAAGACTTCGGCATCGCGCCAAAAGCTTTCACGCTAACAGATTCCTTCCAAATGTCTACCGGAAAGCACAATACTAAAGTTCTTCGATTCGAAAGTCACGGAACTGCTTACAAAGCTAAGCTGCATTTTAACCAAACCGGCGCGCCTTTTACGCTTAAAGCAGTCACAGCAAATCCGCCTTTTGCGCTGCACATAAACTTTGCAATGTGGGCAATACTTTTCGTTGCAAGCTCGCTTATATTCTTGGTATACAAGAAAAAATGGTATTTGCTTAATTACGACCGCCACAATCTTGCGCAAAATATAATTTTTTGGGCTGCGTGCGCAATTCTTATGGGATTCTCGCTTTATTTGTGCTTTATTGTGTACCGCGGCCACGGAATACGCGTGCCATTCCCTTCCGATTTGTACGATCGCGTTAACGGCAATCCGTACACCGAGCAGCTTAAAGCTTGGAAATCAAACTCTTTAGCTCTGCTACAGCAGCCGCCTAAGGAGTTAGTCGAATCCGCAAACCCATTTAGCTGGGGCGAGCGCATGGACTTGGGCTCCAAAGGATTATCCATACCTTGGGATGTTGTGCTCCACAACAATCATTACTACTGCTACTTTGGCATCGTGCCGTTCCTGCTCACTTACTTGCCTTTTAATCTGCTTTTCCCACACGCGGTTCCTTCCGCAATACTGGTTGTTACAGTATTCGCGGTTGCTATTATTCCGTCTATGTTCGCTCTTCTTAAAGAAGTTGTTGAATTCTTTGCAATACGCGCCAATTACTGCCTGTTCCTGCTTAGTGCGGTTGCGTTCCCATTTGGTTGCTTAATTTTCTACTTGCAATCTTCGGCATCTCTTTACTATATGCCGCTTCTTAGCGCAATACTGTTTGGAGTTTTATTCGTATACGCTTCTCTTAAAGCTGTGCGACTTAACGCAACTCATCCGCGCGCGCAGTATGCGCTTTTTGCACTCGCAGGCGTAAGTCTTGCTTTACAATGCGGATCTAGACCAAACGCGTGCATTCCGGTTGTTGCTTTTATAGCGCCTTTGTTTATTGCGTTACTTTTTGACGCAAAGCGTAGCATTGTAAATCGCGTTGCTGCGGCTTTGAGTTTCCTTGTGCCGGCAATTGCAGGCGTAGCTGGGATTTTAACTTATAATTACTTGCGTTTTAAGTCTTTCTTTAATTTTGGAAATGAAGAGCAGCTTACGAATTTCGATTTGCGATTTAATAGCAAATCTTTCGATCCTACTAAAATTCGCGATATTATTCTTAATTATTTCTTAAAACCTTTTAATATTTCGGAAAATTTCCCGTATATTTCTATACCTTGGGCAAATAATCAAGGCTACGGAAATTCTTTCTACACGCATATGATTTTCGGTCTTATGATGATTCCGCTTTTCTGGTGGCTGTTTATGATGCGACGCAAGTTTATGCAAAAAATTGAGTATATTATGACGGTTACCGGATTAGTTGCGTCGTTCTTGCTGCTGTATGTTAACTACTGCTTAGGTGGCAATTTGTACCGTTACTATTGCGATTTGATTATTATATTTATTTTGATTGCAATAATGAGTATGCTTCATAGGTCTGCGCCTTGCATAAAAGATGATTTTGTTAATTGCGATAAGGATAATGCAAAAGATTGCGATATTGCAGGGGAGTCTTCGCTGCGATTGTACATTCCGGCTGTGCTTTGCGCGACGCTAACTATTGTAATAGTCGGGTTACTAGTATTTAGTAACCATACTGAGCCGTCGGCAGATATACAAAACGTGAATCCTGATTTATTCCTTAAGTGGAGTGATTTATTTACGATTGGGCGCTGATTTTCGTATTGCGCGACGACCTGCCGAAGCGCTTAAAGCGTAGCGCGCGAAGGCAACTCGGAGCGGAAACTCGCTCAAGTTGGAAGTCCAGTGGACTTCCAACGCGAGTTTCGTAAGCGAGCGCTTATAGTGCGATCGTTACCCCACGTTTGGAGGGTTTAGACTGACATAACGCTCCAAACGCGAGGAACTTAT
>NQOH01000001.1:537280-539835 GCA_003585735.1 Gardnerella kenyensis | reverse complement strand
ACGTTTGGAGGGTTTAGACTGACATAACGCTCCAAACGCGAGGAACTTACCCCACGTTTGGAGCGCGCGAGTATCCACATGAATGAATGATGAAGCAATTAAAACAAACTATATAAAAATGGCCGGAATGCATAAAAGCACGCCGGCCATTACTGTAATCAGCTTAAATTATTTATTACCTGGCTTCCAAAGTGTACTTCTGGCAACGCTGATGCCACAAGCCTTTGCCGTCGTAATGCTCGTCTTCAACAGGAGCGCCAACTTTAGCGAAATCGCCGTGAGTGTAGTAGTCCTTGCGAAGATTGAACATAATCACGAACTTCTTATTCCTGCCGTGAGTCCAAACGTCGCCGTTAGTGCAGCGCTGGCGCCACCAGCCGCCGCCCATGTTTTCTTCTTCAGCAACAGGAGCGCCAAGCCAAGATGCACCGCGGTGAGCGTAGTAGGAGTCGCGAAGCTCATACTGAATCACAAACTTCTTACTGCTTCCGTAAGTCCAAAGGTCGCCATTCTTGCAGCGTTGGCGCCACCAGCCGCCGCCCATATCCTCCTCTTCGGCAACAGGAGCACCAAGGCGAGCGTGGCCGCCGTGAGAGTAATACGCATCACGCAAATCATACTGAATCACGAACTTCTTATCCCTGCCGTGAGTCCAAACGTCGCCGTTTTCGCAACGTTGGCGCCACCAGCCGCCACCCATGTTCTCCTCTTCAGCAACAGGATTTCCAAGGAAAATTTCGCCGCCGTGATTGTAGTAAGAATCGCGAAGCTCATACTGAATCACAAACTTCTTGTCTTTGCCGTGAGTCCACACGTCGCCATGATCGCAGCACTGGCGCCACCAGCCGCCGCCCATGTTCTCCTCTTGCGCAACAGGAGCACCAAGGCGAGCGTATCCGCCGTGAGCGTAGTAAGAATCACGCAACTCGTATTGCAAAACGAAGCGCTTATCGCCGTTAGTCCAAACTTCACGTCGGCCGGTCTTATTTACTGTCCAAGCGCCGTGGTTTGTGCTAGTAGTGTTGTTAGAATTCTCCGCAGGCTTAGGCTTTTCAACCGTGTTTCCATATTCGGAAACGCCGTTAATCTCGCCGCCGTCAGCCATGCCGAACGCGTTCATGTCAACTCGGCCGTCAATTCCATCAACGCTACCGTCAGAAGTGTATTGCCATCCGCGCAATGCTGTAGAAATAGGGAATCCAACTTGAGAACCGTAGTTTGCTACCCAGCTTGTGCGCTGGTGGATATATTCGGAATTAAGAGGTCCCTTTAAATAATTTGTGTAAGAATACACGCCAAGCTTATGGTATCCGGCAGAAACAAGCTGATTCCACCAAGATGCCACAATATCCTGATACACATAAGGCGAAGTTGGTGGCTGGTGTCCGCTCCAAGTCCACTTTTCCAAATCGTAGTAAACAGGGTATGTTAAGTCTTCCGGTTTGACGCCTGCATTCTTAAGAAGCTTCACAACGTCAGCACCTTCAGCGGCACCATCAGCAGCTTTTTCGGCGTAAGAGTACATGTAAATTCCAAACGGAATACCCAAACGCTTGCACTCGTTAATATTGCGAATGGCTTGCTTGTCGTAACCATTATCCCAACCGTAGCTAATGCGAATAATTGCACCATCTACGCCGGAATCTTTTACAGCTTCCCAATCGATTTCGTGCTGATGCTCAGAAACATCAATAACACCCTTAGCGTTCTTGACGAACGCATCGCCGTTTCCGTCGACGAATGTAGGAGTGGAATCCGAATTATCCCAATGCGCACCGTACTCGCTTTCCGTAAGCGAGCTTTGGCGCACATCTCCAGAAGGGTGCGATTGAATAATAGGCTTATTAACTTTAATATCTTTAGTAACCTTAGCAACAGTATTATTGCGAACTTGAGCAGACTGAGAAGCCTGCTTAGGTGCTACTGTGTTCATAGTAAAAGCAGTAGCAACTGATACTAATCCAACTAATACACGTACGATAATCTGTCCCACGAGTCCTCCAGACATGTTTTTTACGTGTTTATTCGCTACTACAATAGCAACAACACCATAAAACTGGCTAAAAATCAACATAATTACTATTTTTAGCTCGCCGCAGCGCAAATTTTAGATTCTTGTACTAGACTATAATGTCTATTGTTAAATACAGCCGTTGGAGATTTGTTTATTATGAGCGCTTCGTTAAAAAAAGCAACCACAGCACCGAAAAGTGTGCCGATTTTGTACATTGTCGTACCTTGCTTTAACGAGGAAGAAGGACTTAGCACAACAGCAAAAGTTCTTCAAAATAAAATTGCAGATCTTGAAAGTCGGCAACTTATTCACTCTTATAGCAGAGTTATTTTTGTTGACGACGGTTCTAAAGATTCCACGTGGGATTTAATTGCCTCGTTTAATCGCGAAAATCCTTCACTTTTTGGCGGATTAAAGCTTGCGCATAATCGCGGCCATCAAAATGCGCTTTATGCGGGACTTATGTACGCGCGCGAGCAGGGTTGTGATGCCGCAATTTCTATGGATTCCGATTTGCAAGATGACGTAAACGCTGTTGACG
>NQOH01000001.1:525085-536670 GCA_003585735.1 Gardnerella kenyensis | reverse complement strand
AAAAGACACTTGGTTTAAGCGCAACACGGCTTTGGCTTTTTACAGTCTTTTTTCCGCAATGGGTGCAGAAGTTGTGCCTAACCACGCGGATTATCGTTTAATGAGTTCGATTGCATTGGATGCGCTTTCTGAATACAACGAAGTTAATTTATTCCTTCGCGGAATTGTGCCAATGCTTGGTTTTAAAACAGGCAAAGTTTATTACGAGCGCGGAGTTAGAACGGCTGGCGTTTCTAAGTATCCTTTGAAAAAGATGATTTCTTTCGCTTTAGAAGGAATTACTTCGTTTTCTGTTAAGCCGCTTAAATTAGTTACGTATATGGGCATGCTTTCGATTGTTATTGGTTTTGCAATGTTTATTTACGTAATTGTGTCGCTGTTTACTAATCACACTGCTGTTGGTTGGTCGTCGCTTATGTGCTCAATATGGTTTATTGGCGGATTCCTTATGATTTCCATGGGTATTCTTGGAAGCTATATTGGAAAAATTTATTTGGAATCAAAGCATCGTCCGCGCTACTATATTGAACAATTCTTGTAAAAGCAATCTTTTTTAATAAAATTTTTTATAAATGCACTTTGTGAAAGAAATCTTTTAAAGGGGTTTAAGACGTATGATTAAGCGTTTGCAAAACGTAAGTGTAACGCTCGGTCGCTTTTTTAGCGCTGCTGTGCTTTGGTGCGCTGCAGTATTTTTCAGCTTACTATCTTTGCTTAATTTAGTTGTTTCGGCTCATCTTTTGCCGGGAGACTACACTCTTGAATTCCTATGGTTCCAATCTCCATTCGTAATTGTTATAAGCGCAGCAATATTCTTTATTATTGCGTTTTTAAAAAAACGCGGGATTCTTAACGAAATTCTTAATAAAATACGCTTACGCTACGTTGCGGCCGCTGTTTTTGCTTACGTGATTGTTGCAGGTTTGATTTGGGTGCATGCCACGCACGCATGGCCGGAATGGGATCCAGCTTACTTGTTTAGCGCAGCACAATATTATGCAGACGCTAATAGAACTCCTGTAGTTTGCGGAGTTGATACTTCGGAATTATCTTGGATCGTGTGCCCGGGTGGCTACTTAACTCGCTTCCCATTCCAATTCCCACTTCTTTGCCTTATGCGCTTTTTGGTAATCGTTTTTGGCTCCAACGCATACACTGCTTTTGAAGTGTTGAATGTAATATGTGCTGCTGTTACAGGCGTTCTTATTGCGTATTATGCAAACTTACTATTCCGCAATAAAACCGCAACTCTTCTTTCTTTGCTTTTTTACGCTGCGTTTTTGCCTATGATTTTCTACGCGACTTTTGCGTACGGCAATACTCTTTGCTTGCCTTTCGTGTTTGGTGCGCTTATTTTCCACGCAAAAAATATTCGTGGCGGCAGTTGGCGTGATGCTGTGCAATCTTTAATTTGCATGCTGTTTGCCATATTGCTTAAGTCGACTATGGTTTATTGCTTACTTGGAATGATTGTTGTGTGGATTGTGTCGGCTTTGCGCTCTAAAAAGTGGCAGCACGCTGTTTGCGTATTGCTTGCGATTGCGTGCGTTTTTGTAGGCAATTTTGCTGTAGCGCAGGCTGCTAATTCTTTTGGTCACAGTGCAAAAGATGGTTTGCCTTCTACAGTTTGGCTTGCAATGGCAACGGATCCTGCTAGAAAAGGCGGCCCGAATAATCCTGGATGGTATAACGGATACCCAACTAGCTTTGACGTTGCAAGCTATAATAAAAACGATATAAAGAAGAAATCTACGGAATTTTTACGCAAAAATATTAATTTCTTCTTAAAAAATCCTAAGCAAATAGCGACTTTCTTTACGAAAAAATTTATGGGAGAGTGGCTTGAGCCAACTTACGAATCTTTACTCGCAAGTAGCTGGAAGTGGAACGGACCATACAGGCAGATTTTAATCGATCGCAAAATGAATCCTGCTTTGCGCTCGCTTTATTCTGGAAAGCTAAATATGGTTGCTTTTACTTTCCTTGATGCTCTTCAATTTATGCTTGCTTTCTTCACTGCAGTGTTCTTATGCGTTACTTTGCGTAAGAAAAAGTTGGCAGATAATAAAGATTTGGCAGATAGTAAAGATTCGCTAAATAATAGCGCGTTACTAAATGTTGAATATTTAACGCCTTTAGTTATTGTGCTTGGAATGGCTGTGCTTTACATGATTTGGGAAGCGCAATCGCAGTATATTTTGCCAGCGTATTTGCTTATGATTCCATTTGCATCTTGCGGATTTAACATGTTATTGACGCGCTACGAAAACCGTGCTGCACATAATCGTAATGCAACAGATCCAAGATAGAATTGACGGCATTGTGCAGGAGATTATGGCGGTTGCAACCATGCTCCAAGCTGCGTAAGTTACGTTTGCTGCCATTGCGCGGCTTGCTCCAACCTTCGCAATACCACGGTAATAAAACAGGTACGAGCTTACGCCAAGCAAGCCAACAATAGCCGCCATTAATGCGATTTTTAGAGGATTAAGCGAGCTTGCACTAAGCGATATGTATTCCGATAATCCTTGTAAAGCACCTTGTGTTGTGCCTTTAAAAACGCTAAATATTGCAGTAGAAGCAATCGCAATAGTCGAAATAATAAAGTAAGCAAATGCGGATGTTGTTTCGCGAATATGAAGTATTATTTCGTCGTCAATATTTTTATGCCGCGTGGCCCAAGCGCACACAACTGCTTCGCTGCCCCAACCAATTACGCTTAAAGCTGCTCCAAATAACCCAAGTATTGCGTTGGAAATACTCATGTTTAAACTGCTTGAAGCGCATGAGCAGTAACCTAAAACTGAAACTGCCACTAAGCTTAAAGCAAAAGCTGCGTACTTGGGTGCGCTTAAGCGCTCACGAAGTATTATTGCGGAAAGCACGGTTCCAAAAGCGGGGTAGAAGGCGGAAATTGCGGCAGCGTATCCTGCTCCTATATTGCTTGCTGCTAAAACGTATCCGCTCATGCCGAGTGGGCCGCCAAGTAAAGATCCTACGATAATAAGCGCAAGGAGCCGTGGTTTATTTAGTATTTCAAGCGTTTTATGCCATTTTTTACGAATACTTACGTAAATCCACATAAAAATTGCGCATACTGCGTCGTGAAGTAGTGCTCCAAGAAAACCAACAAATATCACAAAATTTGCGTTGTTGGTTGTTGTGAGCAAAGCTGTTAAAACTGCAAGTAGTGCAGTGTCAACACCCCATAAAAGTCCGCTTAAAAACGCGTATTTCATAAATACCTACTTTACTTGTGGCGGTTTTGTTGGCAGTTTTGTCGGCAGTTTTGTTGGCAATACGGTTACTCCATTGAAAGCGATTGCCTTTCTCTTAGCTCTCTCTTTACTAGTGACGCAGGAGCGCTTGTGGCGAAATACAGCTTCGAAGCTTCATTAATATAGCGTTTTGCATACTTGTAGTAGGTATACATGCAGCTTCCAATATTTTCGCCTTCAGCTTCCTTAACAAGAGACCACAAATGCCAGCACCAACCAGCGAATCCCACATAAGCTAGCAAATGTCGCTTTTCTTTCATGCTTGGCTCGTGCTCCAAATAAATCCTCATTGCACTATTTATTTCCCTGTCGCTAAACTTTTCCGAAACGCACATAGTGCCAAAATCTTGAGCGTAATCAGACATTCCTGCGTACTCCCAATCAATAAGATGGTAGCGATTCTGCTCGTCGACTAAAATATTTGCGTCAAGTATGTCGTTATGGCAAAGGCAAGTATATGAGTTATCTTCCGAAATTACGGCTTTGTGAAGATCTTCTGCAGAATAGCTTAAATCCATAATTTTTTGCGGTATTAATATATTTCTTGCCTTAAGTTCTTTCATATAACGCTGAGATTCGTCGTAAAAATCAAAGTTGTGGTTCGCGATTTCGCTATTTTCGTAGTTTTTGTAGCTTTCGCTATTTTCGCTATTTTCGCAACTTTTATGCAAAGTGCGAACCAATTTTAAAATCTCCCTCATCTCTCTAAAATCGTGCAAATTTGCAGTTCTGCAATCAGGCAAAAAGCGCGAAATCTTCCATCCCTCTTTAGCCTTCGCTGCAATAAAAGTGCCATCTAAACCAAGCTTTTGAGCCAATTGCAATGCTTCAACTTCTGCTTTTCGGTTAATAAGCACGTTTGTGCCAACGCCAGGATGCCTATAGACGTATTCGTTTTCGCCAACTGAAAAATGGCAAGATAAATTAGTAAGACCCTTTTTAAGCGGGTAAATATTATGAATATCGGATTTTTTACAATTAAGCGTTTGCGTAATGTGATCAAAAATATCGCTATCAATATTTTCTAAGAAAAGAGGATCAAACTCGCGCAACTCGTCAATAGAATCAAATTCGTGAATAATTGGCGGATCATACTTTCGCATTTGCATATCAAGCTCGTCAATATGCTCAATAAAAATATCTTCCCAAAGTTTTCCTGCAGTTTGCGGCAAATCATATTCATTGCCAAGAATTTGCACAAAACGCTTAGAAAAATCGGAGTCGAAATACACGTGACCAATCATGTACCAAGCGTCGCTTCCGCCAATCGTAACATTTTTAATTTTATTATGCGCGCCGCAAGTAATGCACCATTCTTTAGTGTATCCTTTATGGAATTGCGCAGAATAATAAGATTTCCAAACGTATAACTCAAACGGATTTTTATCAAAATAATTATCGGAAGAGCAAATATAAGTGTTAGATAACTCGTCTGCCACCGCCATAATCGAGCTGTTGTTATTTCTAGTGCCATACTCGTTATTAATCGTAATTTTTACGTCAAAAGCGTCTTCTAAGTAGAAGAATTGCTCCTGCTTGTAGCCAACCACAACTGTTATATCTTTAATGCCTGCTTCGTGAAGCTGCTTGATTTGGCGCTCAATAAGAACTTCACCTTTTACTTTAAGAAGTCCTTTTGGAGTCTCGTAGGAAACGGGGGAGAATCGTGATGAAAAGCCGGCGGCCATAATAATTGCGTTACGTGCTTTATATGGTTCAAGCGCCTCAAATCCTTGGGCGGTTACGTGCATTTTGCCGGTTGTGTCAATAAGATGCTTGGCTTCTGCGCTTTTGATTGCTGAGTTAACAGTTCCAAGTGACATTTTTGCGCGCGCAGCAAGATTGCGCTGACTTATTTGCGCAATGCTGGTTGCTTTGCTGGTTCTGCTGTTATTTAATAAGGTTGTAAGCAGCCTAAATTCGTTGTAATCAATAGCCATAATTTTCTCTCTTTCGTTGGTATTTTGTTTATTATATAACGAGTGTTCAAAAATAGCTATTAAATTTTTATTTTGAACAGCGCGCGGCTGGAAGCGTTATTTCCTTTACGTGGCTGTAAAGTTTTTGTCGTTTTTCGGCTGTATTCCGTTATTTTCTTTACAGCAGCGTAAAGGAAATATCTTCCCAAGTCGCGTACAAGACGCAAACGGTATTATAATGAATAACCATATGACTTGACTCTAAGTAAAAGGGATAAGAAAGTAGCAGAAGGTGTATTTATGGCGTCTGTATTTCGTAAGGTAATTCGCAAAATAGTTGACCATTGCCCTTCTTCTAAGCGTTCAATACGCGATCTTCGTGCGCAAGTTAGCGATTTGCAAGCGCGTCTCGATCATATGCAATACGTATTAGACGAGCAACTGTCGCATATTCTTGAAAATCAGCATAATATGCATGTTGACACACTTACGAATCGTGAGCACGCATCGCTTTTAGCTTGGGCCACATATCGCCGAAGTGACGAAAGCGATTTGGACGCTCGAAAGCGCTTTTACTACAATCTACCGCAAGCAACTGGTTCCGTTCGTCTTATTCAGCGCGGTTGTGCAAGCTTATTAAATGAATTTGCGCATATTGCTAAAAAGTATAATTTGCAATATTGGGCTGATTTTGGCACATTGCTTGGCGCTGTTCGTCACCGTGGGTTTATTCCGTGGGATGACGATACGGATTTGGGAATGATTCGTTCCGACGTAAATAAGCTTCTTGAGTTGCTTAAAAAAGATGAGGAATTGTCTATGCGGTATCGCGCGGTGCTTGTGTTTGATCCTTACGTTTGCTGCAGGCAGTTGCGATTGCGTTATAAAAATCCGGACGATCCTAGCTTTATTGATATTTTCTTCTATGACTATATGCCTGAGTTCAATGAAAAAACTAAGCAGAGGTTTATAGAAATTCGAAAGGCTTTACAGAAAGATTTGCATTCTAAACCTTTTTATAAAAAGTGGCTTGAAGGCGGCTATTTAGAAGATGGTGGGGAGTTTAGTCGCGAAATCGAGGCTGTTTTTACTAAATATTACGATTTAGCGAAAAGTGAAAATATTATTGCGGATTCGCAAGAAAATAGCGAAAATTGCACTGTTATTTACGGCTTGGATAACGTTGATGCAGAATCAATATATTCAGCTAAATATGCGGATATATTCCCACTAAATCAGGCAGAATTTGAAAAATTTACGGTAAACGTGCCGAATAATTCTCAAAAAGTTCTGTTTAACTACTACGGCGATATTTACAAGCTTCCTGCGGATATGGTTTCGCACTTCCAGCATGTGAGCCGCGATTTGCTTGAAAATAAGCGTATTGTTGACGCAATTGAGGAAGATATAGCGACAAATACTTACGCAACGAATGCTTAAGCAGCGAACGCTTACGCAACGAACGCTTAAGCAATAAATAATTACAAAAAGTCGCGTTTGCAAAATATTGCGTTTAAATAATACGCAAGCGAAAATTATTTGCTATCTCGCCTCATAAGTCGCATCTTTTTCTGCAATTTCGCAATAATAGTTGGAAAAGTTATCTTTTTCGCTGTTTTTACGATTTTTTCTCCAATTACGTAGCGTGCAGAAGTGCGTATGCTGCTAATTTCCTGCTTATACGTATTGCTTTTGCGCTCAAATTCAAGCATTCGCTCCTTAAGCCACAGCGTGCGCGAAGCAGTATTAAGCTGCAACTTTTGGAATTCGTTATACGCGCGTTCGTCGTAGAAGTAAGTCGGCAAGCGCTTCGAATCTTCACCATAATTCATATAATCCATGGCTTTAAGAACGTATTGCAATTTGTTATGCACAATAGTTGCCAAAGATTCAGGCGTGATTCTGGTATGGCAATCATGCACGAAGCTATTTAAAAGCGCGTTGTCGTAGCCTTGCTTGTAAACGTTAAGCAAACCCGCGCTTTCAAGCCATTTGCCAGCTTCTAGCACAGAATCAACTTCGAGAGGAGCTTCATCCTGAACTGCGTGACGCTCAATAGAAAGCCAGAAGTTTTCTGGAATATTAGTGCGATGAAGATTCTCAAATCCTTCGTCGGCTCCAACGCTGAATCTTCCGTAAGCATCTTCGTAAGTTTTCGACAAATCGCAATACAAAATATTATTTGCTGCAGTTGCTGCGCGAGTGCTAAAAGTCATCAACGTTGAAGGCAAATCGTGTTCTCCAGCGCAAACATTAGTAGACTTCAAAAACTCGGTTCGCCAAATCTTTTGCCAGCCGTAGCTGTAGCAGCTGTCTAACAAAAGTTCCGGAATATCGCTAGCTTTATAAAGCCCGTAGCTTACGTCTTTATTTGCATCTTCCGAATCGGTTTGCATAATAAATTGTTGACGCAAGGCGTTTAATTCTTTAGTTTTTTCGCTATTTTGTGAATTTGCAGAAGATTTTAGAGTTTTTAGAGTGTTTAAAGCGCAATCAATTAAATAATCGCTGTGCTTATTTTTGTTACTAAAGAAAGCAAGATCGACGCAAGTTTTTTCGTTACTAGCGTTGTTTTCGCTATAATTTTCCACTTGATTTAGCGCTTTTGCTAAAACTTTTTCGTTAATTATGTAGCTTGAAGGCATGAACATTATGTACGTGCCGCGTGCGCAAGCAGTCGCTTTAGAAATCATATCTTTAAAACTTGCAGTATCGTCATTCTGCTGAATCGCAAAACGCTTATCTTTACTAGTAAATTTTTTAGCAATCGCAAGCGTACTGTCGTTAGAATGCGAGTCAACAATAATAAATTCGCAAGGAATACTATTTATTGAGCTGCAAGCTTTAAGCGAATCAACAATCCAAGAATGAGCGTTATGCGTAAAAATTACGAGCGAAAGTTTAGGATCATCTTCAGCTTTATGAGATTCCACTTCGTATGAAGACCCAAGGAAATCCATGTAATAATCCATAAATTCTGGCTTCAATCGAGAAGCCATAAGGAAAACTTCCTTTGAATCCATAGAGTGGAAAACTTCCGAAATAAGATTACGAATTTCCGGATTTTTATCGTCAAAACCGAACTCTGTAATTAAAGAATTTACGTAATCAAACTCGCGTGAATAAAAAGCGTGCAAAATTTCTCGCGAAATCTGCTGCTTGCTAAGAAACTCGCGCATATCGCGCAAACGATCGAAAGGAAGATGGAAATCCTTCAGCAAGCTAGACGCACCCGGATTTGTTTGGCGGTAATAATAGTACTTTCCAGGGTTCCAACAGATTTTATTTGCCAAAACCATTGTTTGCGCAAAGAAAGGATTATCCGTCCAGCCGGCTCCAGGAATCGGCTTAAAACGAATGACTTCGTGTGCGCGATTATTGCCATTAAGAAAATCTTTGCGGTAAAGTGCGGACCAAATAGAAGGATGATGGTAAAAAGGCTCAGCGAAATCGTTAAGATTAAAAATAGTGCGGTGCTTTGGCATAAAATAGCACAAGTTTGGCGTTTCAACAGCCGACTTATAGCCATCTTTGCCGTCGTAAAAAAGCCAGTAGCCGCCTTTGATAATATCGAGAGTTTCGGCGGTAGAGTTTTCGGCGGTAGAAGTGTCTGTGGAAGCGGCGCTCGTAAGCTCAACGTTACTCAACAAGCGCTCATACATATGCGGATCAATAAAATCATCCGGCTCAATAATGCTAATCCACTCGCCTTTAGCGCGCTCCAAACCGCGATTGCAAGTAGCTCCGTAACCCTCGTTTTCTTTTTCAATTACCACAAAACGGCTATCTTCTTTTGCAAAAGACTTCATAATATCGATGGAACCATCTTTGCTTCCATCCGAAAACATCAAACATTCCCAATCTTTAAAAGTTTGATTTTTAATAGATTCTAAACATTCTGGTAAAAAGGCTTCAACGTTATAAATAGGAACAATAATCGATACTTTCGGCATACGTACGATGTTAGCATGAGTTGCTTATGTGTGGCCTATTCGTGGCATAAGTTTGGCATAAGTTTGGCATAAGTTTGGCCTTGTTTAAGCTTTAATTACAACACAACTGATATTATTGTGAACGTGAAAAATCTCATAACTCGTTGTCGAAAAAAGTACGCGTATGCAAATATCGTGCTTCGCGGCTTAGTAAAAACCGATTTTAAGTTGCGTTACCAAGGGTCTTTCTTGGGTGTAGCGTGGTCGGCTTTAAAGCCATTGATGATGTTTTGTGTGATGTATCTTATTTTCGGCAAGTTTTTGCGAATGACAGACGGCACGCCAACTTACCCTGTTGTGCTTTTAATGGGAATTAGCGCGTGGCAGTTTGTGCAAGAATCAACTTCGATTGGATTGCGCTCGCTTGTTGATCGCGGCGATTTATTGCGCAAAATCCATTTTCCAAACTACATTGTGGTGGTTTCGGCAACAGTTGGATCTTTAATAAGCTTTTTGATTAATTTAGTAGTAGTGCTTATTTTTGCGATTATTGGCGGAGTGCATTTTACGTGGAGAGTGATTCTGCTGCCAATAAGTTTGGTGCAACTTTACGCAATTGCAATTGGCATGGCACTTGTAATGTCTACTATGTACGTGTTTTTCCGCGATATTTTGCATATTTGGGAAGTAGCTCAGCAGCTGCTGTTCTACGGAATGCCAATTATTTATCCGCTTAGTTACGTGATTAATAAAGGCGGCATTTTTGCAGTGCTAGCAAAGCTCGAGCTGCTTAATCCTATAGCGCAATGTATTCAAGATATGCGGCATAATATGCTGGCTCCTAAAACGCAACCGACTGTGTGGAGCGAATTCGGATTCTCGTGGATATCTTGTGTGCCGCTTTTGCTTACCGTGCTAATAGTGTGGCTTGGAGTGTATATATTCCGAAAAAATAGTCGCGCTTTCGTAGAAGTTATGTAGCGCGCTAAATTTACGAAAAATTTTACGGTAGTTATGACGGGAAGTGGAATTTATGAGTAACTTGCAAGAAGAAGCGGAAGTGCGAGAAGCTGTGCAAGATGCAGCGCAAGAAGCGGAGCGAGACGACGCGCTAGACGACGATATTGTTTTATCCGTAAATCACGTAGGAAAATATTTTAAACTACCAACCGAGCAAGCAACCGGCTTAAAACAAGCGTTTATAAATCTCACTAAAGGCATTAAAGGCTACAAAATCCAAAATGTGCTTAAAGACATAAGTTTTAACGTGCATCGCGGAGAATTCTTCGGCATAGTCGGACGAAACGGCGGCGGAAAATCAACCCTCCTAAAAATTATTTCGCAAATCTACTATCCAAATACCGGAAGTGTAAAAGTAAAAGGCAAGCTTGTGCCGTTTATTGAGCTTGGCGTGGGCTTTAACCCGGAGCTTACCGGCCGCGAAAACGTGTATCTTAACGGAGCGCTACTCGGTTTTACGCGCGCAGAAATTGACGCAATGTACGACGATATTGTGGAATTTGCTGAGCTTGAAGACTTTATGGATCAAAAGTTGAAGAATTACTCTTCGGGCATGCAAGTGCGCTTGGCATTTTCTGTGGCAATTAAAGCGCAGGGAGATATTTTAGTTCTTGACGAAGTTTTGGCCGTTGGCGACGAAGCTTTCCAACGAAAGTGCGACGCTTTCTTTACAGACATTCGCAAGGATTCAACGAAAACCGTTATTCTTGTTACGCACGATATGAACGCGGTGAAGCGATATTGCACGCGCGCAATGATGATTAGCGACGGGGAAGTGGCGGCGATTGGAAACACTGAGTCCGTGGCGGATCAATACACTTTGGCAAATATTGAGGCAGAGCGCGAAAAGCAGAATAAGCTGATGCAGAAGCAGAAGCTTGGCAATGGGCATGGAAAAGTGCAATACGCGCAGGGCTTGAATGAAAAGTGTCCGCTGCTTAGAACCTATGCTTTGGAAGACAAGATTTACAAGAGCAGCGACACATTCCGTTTCGCTGTTGAATACCAGTACGATGAGCCAGGCGACTTTTACTTGGCGATTGCTTTGCACGATATTCGTCGCGGCGGAATTACTTACGATACCGGCTCCAAAGTTCTGAAAATGCAAAAGCGCGGGCATCAAACAGTGTATTTTGAAATGCCATTAAACTTGTTTAACAATGGCGAGTTTACGCTGTTTACATCCTTGCGCACGCCTAGCCCAACTGAAGACGACTACACGGATTTGCTTGCTGTGGCGGTGGATGCGAATGCTTGCACGTTCGTGATTAGGGACGATAGGAATCGCGACTATGCTTTGCTAAGCGATCGCGCGATGACGATTAAGCAGGTTTCTGATTCTGCAGCTTAAGTAGTTGGTAGCTTTTGCTTGCGTTTTTCTTTTCGATATTCTTTAGTATCGTCTATGAGTTTTGTAACTGATTTAGTTTTTTGGT
>NQOH01000001.1:524245-524333 GCA_003585735.1 Gardnerella kenyensis | reverse complement strand
GAAAATTTGTGTTTGCGCTTATAGCGCTCGTACACTTTGCGTGTACTCGCTGCTGAGCTTGCATTGAAAGCACACCGTGCTTTCAACT
>NQOH01000001.1:517789-523474 GCA_003585735.1 Gardnerella kenyensis | reverse complement strand
TGCTAAAAGAGTTTAGTGTGTTCGCCTATCTTTAAAGAATGTAGCTTCTCAGTCCTCTTTTAGCACTGAACACAATTTTTCCAGCCTCTCAACACACTAAACTTCAACACAAAACTCATAGACTCGTGCAGAAAGTTGCGCAAAGTGCGTGGTTTACTAAGTGCAACTAAAGTCGAAAAATTAAGCTGCGGGTGGGTTTGTGGTTGTGGGATTATTCTTGGCGCGGTGTGTGCTGCAGCATGAATGCTAGTGTTCTTCGAGCAACAAGTAATCGACGTTCGCAGAAGCATTACTGCAAAGCGAAGAAACATTTGCCGGAAAATTCCCGGCAAATGTGGTCAAATATCACTGTTACTTATTAGCAGCGCGAAAGATTTGATCCCAAGTTTCGACGCTAGCCATATCGTAAGTGCGATACGCTTTAGACAGCTTCTTCCACTTACGCAACATTTTTAACGCCAAAAATGCGTCCGTGCGCAACATTTTACGGAATAACCTGCTATCTCGCTGGAAAAGATTCAGCGTAGTGCCATCTGGAGCCGTAACAATTGCAGTATTAACTCCCACAAACGACGGCCAAGAAACGTCCTGCGCTGGAATCGCAACTTCTGCTTGAGGATTCTTCGCGTGATTTTCGTGAGCAAATAAAGCCTTAATCGTAGCGCGCTTCTGCGCCTTACGCAAAGCCTTAGCATCATGCGCACTAAACGGACTTACATGCTCGCGCAAAACCTCACTAATAAGCGCCTCATCGCTTACTGGCTGCGTGTCACTAAACGCTTGTCGCGCTTTACGAACCTCGCCAAGCTTTTGCGGCATTGAATCAACAATATATTGCGGACCGCGCAAAATATCCTGCAATCCCATATGATGCAATTGCATAGCAGAATACGCAAGTTTTAAGCCGGAAGCCAAGTCGCTTCTAAGCATCTCAATCGCAAAACGCAAGCTTGGACGAGTGCAATGAAGCAGTCCGCAAATCCAACGATTGCGCTGGAAGAAGTACTCTTCCCAAGTGCGCGATGGATCCTTATCGTGCCAAGCCTGGTGCCAAACCGCCACTCCCGGCAGGCAAATCGTGTGATACCCGTGCTCAAGCGCTCTAATCGAATACTCAGTATCATCAAACTTAATAAACACAGGAAGCGAAAGTCCAATTTCATTCATAATCGCAGTCGGAATAAGACTCATCCACCAACCGTTATAATCCGTGTCAATTCGCTGGTGACGCTCCGGGCAATCTTGCAAAGTAATCGCTGCAAAATCGTGATTGTAATCAAGATTCTGCGAAGGCTTCATCCACACGTTATTGCGCGTGAAACGCTCGCCTTGAGTGTAAAGCACCGTGCGATTGTCCAAATGAAGCATGCCGCCGCCAATAATGGCTGGCTTAATTGTGTAGTCGGCGAACTGAAGCGTGCGAAGAATGCACTCGGTTTCGCTAATTGCGTCGTCGTCAAGAAGCATAGTGTAGCTGCTTTTGCCGGCTTTAAGCGTTTCAAACATGCCGCGCGAGAATCCGCCGGAACCGCCTAAATTAGCCTGCTGAATGTAGGTAAGCTGGCTGCCAAGATTCGCGCTTGTTTCATTAAATCCAGGCTGATTCTTCACTAAATCCGTGCCCTGATCCGTGCAATAAATTGTGTCAAGTCGCGCGCGAAGTGCCTTGTTTGCTGCTATTGCCTTTAGCTGATTGTGGCAGTATGAAGGGCGATTAAACGTAGTAATAGCAATAGAAAAAGTGCTATTTGACTGCGGTTGTTTGCTGTCTGTACTTGTTACGCTACTAAATTGCACTTTATTTGCGCACGGCACGCTCCACTCAGCATCGCTAACAGTAAAGCAGCTGGAATCGCTTGCTTTCGCATCAAACCAAAAATATCCGCCGTCTGCAAGACCTGTCATAGGAATTTCGTAGCTAATAACTTGAGCTGGCTGATTTGCTTGATTGCTAGAATCAAACTCAAACTTTTGAACCGGATACGTAAGTCCGCGACCAGTCGAGCGCATAAGTTGCAACTCGCCTTCGCCTTCAACTCGCGCAGTAAACTTAACAGTTTTTACGCGCGTCCAATGCTGCCAATAGCTCGCAGGAAAAGCGTTAAAGAAAGTGCAAAGAGACACGTGCTTTCCGGAATCGACGCGAAGTGAATTGCGCGAAAGAACAGCGCAAACGCCTTGAGTCTCAACGTTTGGCAGATGACTGCTAGTGTCTGCAAGAAGCTTCTTAAAATCAGTAAGATTTAAATTATTTATATCGATTGCGCGCGTATTCATACGAGGATCGAGCACAGTGCGCTGCAAGTAGGAACGGTGCCACGGAATTACGTAAAGCGGCATAGTAATTTCAGCATCTTTTACAGGGTAAACAACGCGATTTACGACTTCCCAGCCTTCGTTGCTGCTATTTGCGCTGCTAACATTTTGTATTTCCTGCGTTTCTTTAGTTTCTGCACTCGTTGCCTTAGTCATACTAGACATTATATATACGTATATATACGCTTAAGCCTATTCTTAAAGTGTATTGTGCGCAAAACAACCGAAATTACGAAAGGTAAATAACATGACGCAAGCAGCAATCTCCCAAAATACAACTTACCCAGATTTAGTAGTTGTTGGCGCAGGATTGTTCGGCTTAACTGTAGCTCAGCAAGCAGTGGAGCACGCAGGCGCTCGCGTTGAAATTATTGACGTTCGAAATCACATCGGCGGCAATGCCTACTCGTATTTTGACGAGCGCACAGGAATCGAAATTCACAAGTATGGCGCGCATCTTTTCCACACAAGCAACAAGCGCGTGTGGGATTATGTGAACCGTTTTACGTCGTTTACTAACTACGTGCATCGCGTGTACGCAACGCACGACGGCGAAGTTTATCCGCTGCCAATCAACTTGGGCACGATTAACCAGTTCTTCCACGCGCACTACACGCCGGAAGAAGCAAAGGCGCTGATTGCAAGCCAAGCGGGGGAGTTTGCTGGAAAAGATCCGCAGAATTTAAACGATAAGGGAATTAGCTTAATTGGGCGACCGCTTTACGAAGCGTTTATTAAAAACTACACGGCAAAGCAGTGGCAAACGGATCCTTCCGAGCTTCCTGCCGGAATTATTAAGCGCTTGCCTGTGCGATTTAACTACAATAATCGCTACTTTAAAGACACTTGGGAAGGCTTGCCTACGGACGGCTACACAGCTTGGATGCAGCGCATGATTGAGGATCCTAGAATTCACGTGTCGCTTGGCGTGGACTTCTTCGACGAGTCGCAGCCGTTTAATAAGCGCGCGCTGGCGGAGGCTGGAGTGCCAGTGGTTTATACGGGGCCGGTTGATAGGTATTTTGACTATGCGCTTGGCGAGTTGAAGTGGCGAACCGTGGACTTTAAGGAAGTGCGTTACGAGGAGAGCGACCACTTTGGTTGCCCAGTTATGAATTATTCGGATGCGGACGTGCCGTTTACGCGCGCGATTGAGTTTAAGAACTTTAATCCGGAGCGTGAGGAAGTTGGCGGCGAGGCTGGCGAGGCTAGTGGCAAGGCTGATTTCGTGCCGGGAAAGACTGTGAAAGCTGGGGAAACTGTGGTGTGGCAGGAGTATTCGCGCGCTGCAACTCGCGAGGATGAGCCTTACTACCCGGTGAATACTGATGCAGATAAAGCCTTGTACGCGCGCTATGCGGAGCTTGCGGCGGCTGAGCCTCGCACGGTTTTCGGCGGCAGGCTTGGTACTTACAGCTATTACGACATGCACAACGTAATCGACATGGCTTTGCGCGCTTACGAAACGCAAGTAGCGCCTTTGCTTAAGTAGTCGTCTGCTTCTTACTGTGGCGCGAGTTTTGGGGATTCTCCTTAACGTGGCGCGAGTTTCGGCTGGTGTTTGGCTGGTTGGTTTTTGGAGTGGCTGTGAGGGTGGGTGTTACTTGTCTCGCAGCGCTCCGCTCTTATACCTTACTTGAACTTATAGGTTGCATAGTTAAGTTTAGTTTTTTACTTACTTTTTCTGCAGAAATAGTATTTATCAACAAGGTATTACTATCGTTCCGCTTTTATATTGCTCGACCAAGCAACACCCACCCTCACTACTAGTAAAACCGCTAGTGTTCTGTGGTACGGTAGGTGCGTCTGGTGTAGCGTGTGCAGCAGCAGGATGTTAGCGTTCTCTAGGCAATAAGTACTCAACTTCTGCAGAGCAATACTGTTAAAGTTCACTAATCAGCAAATACTCGCTTTTCGCAGAAGCAGTACCGCAAAGCTTCAGGAACATTTGCCGGAGATTTGGTCGGGGTTCGCTGTCGCGGCGCGCGCGAGTTTGCAATATCTGCGATTCGTGGTATTCTATTTAAGTTGTTTGCTTAGCGAGTGATTTGCTTGCTAAGTTAGCAGTTTGGAGAATTCGCCTAGTGGTCTATGGCGCACGCTTGGAAAGCGTGTTGGTGTAACAGCCTCACGAGTTCGAATCTCGTATTCTCCGCGCTTGAGCTTCCGGCGTTGATTTAGCGCCGGGAGCTTTTTGTTTTCCAAGTTATGCTGCTTACGCCGTTTGCGCGCGTGCAATATTAGTTGGGCGCGCGTGCAATAATTACTGCATGATTGCTTGTGTTGGGGATGCGAGGTGAATCTGATATGTCTAAGCTTACGTTACAAACTGGCTCTAAAACTTTCGACACTTCAAAATCCGCTGCAAAAGCAATAGCGAGTACGCCGGATTGCCCTAATCCAGCATTCAACCACTCAACGAACGCAATACTTATCGGCATTTTGCTCACTCTTTTAGGCGGCGCATTCTGGGGCGCAAACGCAACAGTTTCAAAAATCCTCATGTCAACGTACCACATCTCCCCGTTGCAAATCGCGTGCGTCCGCCAAATTGCAGCAGGCATATTATTCAGCGTAACTGCCGCAGCTTGCACTCCAAAAAAACTTACAGGAGCAATCAAATCTGGCCGCACGTGGATTTCGATGGCAGTTACTGGCATAGTTTGCGTGCTTCTTACGCAAGTTTCATACTTGTGCACAATCGACTGGACTAATTCCGGCACTGCAACTGTGCTTCAAAGCCTTAATCTTCTATTCGTGCTGGTGTACGCGTGCTTGCACACTCGCCGCGTGCCAACTATTCGCGAAACGATTGGCGTTGTGCTGGCTTTTGCTGGAACTGCTTTAATGGCAACCGGCGGCAATCTTTCTTCACTATCGTTGCCGATTATGGGCTTGCTTTGGGGCTTGGCGGACGCTGCATCAACGGCTGCGCTCGCGATTATGCCGGTGAAGTTGATTGCAAAATGGGGAAATCTTACTGTAAACGGCATTACGTTTATTATTTCGGGGCTGATTATGCTTCCGTTTGTGCGCCCGTGGGCTACTATGCCGCCGCTTGATTGGCGCGCACTTTTGCTATTTACTTTTACGGTTGTTGCCGGCACTTTTGGTGCTTACTGGCTGTTTCTTGAGGGTATTATGCGCGTAGGTTCCGTGCGAGGAACGCTTCTTGGTGCGAGCGAGCCGGTTACTGCTGCGATTACGGCCGTTCTGTTTACTGGCGCTGTTTTTTCGTGGGCAGATTTCGTGGGCTTCGGTCTTATCTTCATAATGATGATTCTTCTGTGCAAGCCTACTGACTGACTTATATATATAAAAAAACACGTGTAGCCGGTCGTTCGCTGTTGTTCAGTTATACGAATGCCA
>NQOH01000001.1:510976-517091 GCA_003585735.1 Gardnerella kenyensis | reverse complement strand
TCTACGAGCACTAAAAGAGGACTGAGAAGCTACATTCTTTAAAGATAGGCGAACACACTAAACGCCTTTAACAGCCAGAGCGCACGAAGGACGGGACGTGCGAGGAGAGAAATCCCCCAAAACTCGCGCCACATTGAGGAAACGCGCGCAATGCCAAACATAAACTGTAAAATAAGAATCAAATAAAGAAAGGAATTTTTATGCGCTACCACGATACTTTAGACTCGCTGGATGTATTAGAAAAAGTGAAGGCCGCCGACTGCGCAAATTCTGCGATTGCGGTGGTCGGCTCAATGAACGCCGACTACACGATTGTTGCCGACCGTCTTCCAAAGCCAGGCGAAACAGTAAACGGTGGCGAATTAAAGGTTCTTCCTGGCGGAAAGTCTGGAAATCAGGCTGTTTCTGCCGCAAAAATTGGCGCGCACGTGCGCATGTTTGGCGCAGTTGGCAGCGATAAAAATGCCGACTTTTTGCTTAATTCATTGAACAATGCCGGCGTTGACACCACTAATATTTTGCACGTCGACAACACTCCTAGCGGCGCTACGGTTATTACGGTTGACGCTAAGGGCGGCGAAAATACGATTGTTTACGCGCCTGGTTCTAACGCGCACGTTACGGTTTCGTATGTTGAGTCCGTTAAGGACGCTTTGACTAGCGCTCGCGTGCTTGGGCTTTGCTTGGAAAGCCCGATGGAAACTGTTACTGCTGCTGCGAAGATGGCTCACGCTGCCGGCGTAAAAGTTTTGCTTAACAATTCTCCTTTTGTGCCTACTTTGCCGAAGGAGCTTATTGATGCGGCTGACATTTTGCTTGTCAATGAGCATGAGATGGCTCAGTTGCTTAATATTGATGAGCCAGAAGATGGCAATTGGGATGCTTTTGATTGGAATCATGCTGCTGAAGTTATGCACAACTTTGGTTTTGACGAAGCTGTTGTGACTTTGGGCGGCGAAGGCTCTGTGGTGTTGGAGTATGCTGAGGAAGATCCTGCATGCCGCATTTCTGCTCAGCGCGTTAAAGCTCAGGACACAACCGGCTGCGGTGACGCTTTTATGGGCACGGTTTTGGCTGGATTGGCTGCTTCAATGTCGTTGCCGGACGCTGCAGCTTTAGCATCCTACGTTTCTGCGTATGCTGCAACTCGCTTCGGTGCGCAAGCTTCTTACGGAAGTGCGGACGAAATTCGCGCGTATTTTGCTAAGTAATTAATTAATTAAGTAAGTAATTAAGTAATTTACTTGCGTAATTTCGCGCAATTTATGCGTAACTCACCGGCTGTGTCTCTTCCGGCGCGGCGACTGCTAAAATAGAAATCGACTCTGTCACTGTACATGCAATTTGCAAGCGGGAAGGCAATTATGTCAATAATTCTTGAAGGCGATTCAAAAAAGCAGATGATGCTGGTTACGGGTCGTGCGTATCCGGAACTTGCCAAAGAAACTGCGCAATATCTTGGTATTGACGTGCTTGAGACAACTGCCTACGATTTTGCGAATGGCGAAATGTACGTGCGCTTTACGCAGCCGGTTCGTGGAGCGGATGTTTTTGTGCTTCAAGCGCATACGAATCCTATTAACAATTGGATTATGGAACAGCTTCTTATGGTTGATTCCTTGCGCCGCGCTTCTGCTCGCAGTATTAACGTTGTTGCGCCGTTCTTTGGTTATTCTCGCCAAGATAAAAAGCATCAAGGTCGCGAACCTATTACAGCGCGTCTTATGTTTGATTTGTTCCGCGCTGCAGGTGCTACTAGAATTTTGACGGTTGACATGCACGCAACTCAGGAGCAGGGCTTCTTTGACGGTCCGGTTGACCATTTAACTGCTATGCCTGTGCTGATTGACTACGTGCGAAACTCTATGGAACTCGACAACGCAACTATTGTTTCTCCGGATGCTGGCCGTATTAAAGTTTCCGAACAGTGGGCTGCAAAACTTGGCGATTTGCCTCTTGCTTTTATTCATAAAACTCGCGATATTACGCGTCCAAATCACGCTGAAGCTCACGGAATTATTGGTGAAATTCAAGGTCGCGATTGCATTGTTGTTGACGATATGATCGATACCGCAGGCACGATTTGCGAAGCTGTGCGCACTCTGCGTGAGGCTGGAGCTAAGTCTGTTACTTTGGTTGCAACTCACGCTTTGCTTTCCGGTCCTGCTGTTGAGCGTTTGAAGGATGCGGATGTGCGCGAAATTATTTTGACGGATACGGTTCCTGTGCCGGAAGAAAAGCGACTTAAGAATATGACGGTGCTTTCGATTGCGCCTCTTCTTGCCGCCGGTATTCGTTCTGTGTTCCGCTCTGGATCGCTTGTGTCTCTTCGCAACGCGCTTCCGGAAGATATGAAGCAGCATAATATTTACGCATAAAACTTACGTATAAAACTTACGTAAAAAACTTACGTAAAAAACTTACGTATAAAACTTACGCAAAAATATAAAATAAAGCAAAGCAAATCCGCATAAGCGGTTTCACAACGGCAGGAGGCAAATATGGTCGCCAATACTACAGTTGCAGAAAATCAAGAATCGCTTTCTAAAGGCGACGCTTCTAAGGCAATTATTACCGTTGTTGGGTGTGATACCGTCGGTATTATTGCGAAAGTTACTTCGCACGCAGCCAATCATAATGTAAATATTTTGAATATTTCTCAAACCATTGTCGACGGATTCTTCAATATGATGATGATTGTTGACGTGGCAACTATGGACTGCGAATTTGGCGAATTTGCCGACGGATTAGAGTCGCTTGGTACCGAAATCGGCGTGCGTATTCGCTGCCAGCGTAGCAATATTTTTACAGCAATGCACAGAATCTAAAACTCGTAGAAATATCGTAGCAATCTTAAGTAAACGTAAGGAAGTGTGCCATGCTCAACTTGATGGAAGTAAGCGAAACCAATTCGATGATTGAGCAAGAACAGCTCGACGTTCGCACAATCACAATGGGAATTAACCTGCTCGACTGTGCTTCGGAAAACCTGCAAGATGTTTGCCGCAATGTTGAGGCGAAAATTACGCGTCTTGCAAAAGATCTCGTCAAAACCGGCAACGATATTTCGCGCGATTACGGCATTCCGATTGTAAACAAGCGCATTACCGTGACTCCGATTTCGCTTGTTGGCGCGTCGTCTTGCAAAAAGCCTGAAGATTTTGTGCAAATTGCGCACGCGCTAGACAGGGCAGCGCACGCAGTTGGAGTTGATTTAATCGGCGGATATTCCGCGCTTCCTGCAAAGTCGATGACCGCAGCTGACCGCATGCTTATTGAGTCGCTTCCGCAAGCCTTAAGCGAGACGGAGATTGTGTGCTCTTCCGTGAACGTTGGCTCAACGCGAACCGGAATCGACATGGATTGCGTGGAGCTGCTTGGGCGCACAGTTAAGAAGATTGCAGAGGCGACTGCTAGCAAAGATTCTTACGGATGCGTTAAGTTTGTGGCTTTTTGCAACGCTCCGGACGATAATCCGTTTATGGCAGGCGGATTCCACGGCGTTACTGAAGGCGATGCTGTGATTAACGTGGGCGTTTCCGGACCGGGCGTTGTGTCTTGCGCGCTGGACGCTGCTCGCGGCAAAGACTTTGCTTTCCTGTGCGAAACGATTAAGCGTACAGCGTTTAAGATTACGCGAGTTGGGCAGTTGGTTGCGCAAGAAGCTTCGCGCAGGCTTGGAGTGCCGTTTGGAATTATTGATTTGTCGCTTGCGCCAACGCCTGCAGTTGGCGATTCCGTTGGCGAAGTGCTTGAGAAGATTGGCTTGGAGCAGGTTGGAGCTCCTGGCACGACTGCGGCGCTCGCAATGCTGAACGATCAGGTGAAGAAGGGCGGAATTATGGCCAGCAGCTACGTTGGTGGACTTTCCGGAGCGTTCATACCTGTTTCGGAAGACGCGAATATGATTGCGGCTGCGAAATCCGGCTGCTTGACGATTGAAAAGCTTGAAGCAATGACTTGCGTGTGCTCTGTGGGCCTCGATATGATTGCGATTCCGGGAGATACTTCCGCTGCAACGATTTCCGGAATGATTGCGGACGAATCCGCAATCGGCATGATTAATCAGAAAACTACTGCAGTGCGCATTATTCCTGTGATTGGCAAGGGCGTTGGCGAGATGGCGAACTTCGGCGGATTGATGGGTTACGCGCCGATTATGCCGGTGAATCAGACCAGTTGCGAGGCTTTCGTTACGCGCGGTGGGCGTATTCCGGCGCCTGTTCACAGCTTTAAGAACTAGGGAATCAGCGTTTTCTTTGCGCGTGGAAATAAACGCTGGAAAATCTCCGGCAAATGTTCCAAAAACCAGCAAAAACAGAAATTAACGCGCGAACCCTACTTAACGTTTATTAGCACAGGATCGCTATGCAATCCCGGAATGCGCTTATGTTGAAGCTGAATAACGTATATGCCGCGATTCACCTTAGGCAAATCCTCATCCGCGACGCAACCCTTGCCGGAATTAGAATTTGTATTCCAAGTAATTTTCTTCTCAAAATGATCGCCCTTAGCCATAAGCAAAGGCTTCAAAGGCACATCTTCGCACTTATCAGATCGCCACACAGCGTGAGATAGAGGATCGTTACTTTTACTTGCGTCCTTAGTATCTGCTGAATCGTTCTGATTTTTCGCATCCTTATTTTGCGAATCGTCCTGGCTATTAGTAGCTTCGTCGCTAGTATTTACAGTAAGCACAGCGTTTATATTAGACGCGTCAATAAGGCATGAAGAATTTCCGTCATAAACAAATCGCTCTGTAATCTCAACGCTTCCGCCCATAGGAACAGTTTGAGAACTTGCGGAAAGCTCAAGTCGAATATTTCGCGCAGAGCAACGAGGCGTTAATCCAACAGGGCGAGGGTCTGGCACAGCTTTACGCGAAATATTAACTTCGTGACCTGCAATAGCGCCGCCAATCGCAACAAGACCTTTGCACAAGCTAATAACGCAAAATATTGCAATCGCAAGAATTAGCAACAGAGCTGTGCCTACTGCAATGCGGCGGCGGATGTACATTCTGCGTCGAGCTGCGCTCATATTGTTGCGAGACGGCTTGCGAGACTGTTTGCTAGACGGCTTGCGAGACGGTTTGCTAGACGGTTTGCGCGCGGGCTTGCTTGAAATTTTGCTTTTAATATTTTTCTTAAGCGACGTCGCCAACTTAGCGATTTTGCGCGCGGGAGTACGCATTGGCTTACGAGCTTTTATTTCGCTCACTTTTTCACGCAGCTTGCGTAGAATCCCGTCTGGCATAAACATAATTACTATTGTAATGCATCGTTTGATGAGCTTACTTGCCGCCGGCAAAACCGAGCTGCCTCCACGCTTCGTACACTGCAATAGAAGCGCAATTCGTAAGATTCAAACTACGAAGCGAAGGTCGCATAGGAAGGCGAACCTGCTCTGCCACGTGCGGGCCTGCCATAACATCCATCGGATCCGGAATATCTCCTGGTTCTGGGCCAAAAAGCAGAATATCGTTCGGCTTATACTCAATTTCAGTGTAAAGTTTCGTAGCATTTGCAGTAAACGCAATAATTCGCGAATTCGGCATCGACTCAACCAAATTCTCAAAATTCGGGTGCAAAACAACGTGAGCCATATCGTGATAATCCAAGCCTGCGCGACGCAACTTAGTATCGTGCAAATTAAAACCGAGCGGCTCAACCAAGTGCAAAATCGTGCCGGTTACAGCGCAAAGACGAATCGCGGATCCTGTATTTCCCGGAATACGAGGGGAGTAGAAGCAAAGGTGAGGTGTGTGCGTTTCGGCGCGAGCAGCATCGTCGGCGCTTAGCATAGCATCCATAACGCTAATCGGATTTCCGTGAGCGTCGGTTACAAGCTCGTCCGGGCCGTAGTTGGACTTGCGGTACCCGTACTCGTACATTTGCTCTACGCGGCTTGCGGCTGCTTTGTGTGCGGCGGCTTGCTCTTCGGTTTTTGTTTTTGCTTCTTGCGGCTTCTCGCTGTTATTCATGCTATTCCTTAGCTTTTTAAATATTCCTTACGTAACTTCGTAATCGTAACGTATTTAGTTTACTCGCAACTTGCACATTATGTTTTATTGTTTTGGGAAACATTTGCCGTGTAGTTTTCTCGCGTTTGGAGG
>NQOH01000001.1:497966-510198 GCA_003585735.1 Gardnerella kenyensis | reverse complement strand
TTTGGGGTTGTGTGGCGCTCCAAATGTGGGGTAGTTTTCTCGCGTTTGGAGAGTTTGGGGTTGCGTATCGCTCCAAACGCGCGCAACTTTTCCGGCTTTTGTTGTCGGTTTTTATTGGCGTGGTGATAGCGGCTAAAAGTCCGGAGTTTTTGGTAGAGTGGACAGACTGTGTAAGGTGTGTCATATAGCGGGCATGCTCATGGAACCGAAGAAGGCGCCCGCGAATCACAATATGCTTAAATAAGCACTTAATTTGCCGCGATTTTCTTTAGTTCTCAAATATTGATATTAACTAGCGAGTGATAAAGGAACGTCCATTGGCTGCTGAACAAGCTATGACGAGCACCACGAAAGTCATCGCACGTGCTGACGAGCATGATATTAAACTGCACAAAGCGTCAGATCGTGTGAATTTTGGCTCCATTTGTGAGCCTATTGATGTGCCATACCTCCTCGGCGTACAAACCGACAGCTTTGATTGGTTGATCGGCTCTGAGCGCTGGAAGAAGCGCGTCGCCGAAGACGAGGCAAACGGAACTCACACCGTGCCTCATGTTTCCGGTCTTGACGAAGTCTTCCAGGAGATTTCCCCAATTGAGAACTTTGCTGAGACGATGAGCCTCACATTCTCCGACCCATACTTTGAAGAACCACGCCACACTGTGCTTGAGTGCAAGGAAAAGGATTACACCTATTCCGCTCCACTTTATGTGAACGCTGAGTTTGAAAATGGCGAAACTGGCGAAATTAAGAGCCAGACCGTTTTCATGGGTGATTTCCCACTCCAAACTCCTCACGGCACCTTCATTATTGGTGGCACCGAGCGAGTAATCGTTTCTCAGCTTGTGCGTTCCCCAGGCGTGTACTTCGACCGTACGCAAGATCGCACTTCCGACAAGGATGTTTTCGGTGCGAAGATTATCCCAAGCCGCGGCGCATGGTTGGAATTTGAGATCGACAAGCGCGACGTTTTAGGCGTTCGCGTTGACCGCAAGCGCAAGCAGTCCGCAATCGTATTCCTTATGGCTATTGGCATGACGAAAGACGAAATTGCCGAAGCTTTCCAAGGATATCCACTTGTTTTGGATGCGCTCGCAAAAGAGCCTATCGATACGCAAGACGATGCACTTACCGACTTGTATCGTAAGATTCGCCCAGCCGACACTGCAACTCCAGAAGCTGGCCGCAATCTTCTCGACTCCTTCTACTTCAACACAAAGCGTTACGATTTGGCGCGAGTCGGCCGCTACAAGATCAACCGCAAGCTTGGCCTCGAAGCTGACTACGGCGATCGCAGCTTGAACCGTGAAGATATTATCGCCACTATCAAGTACTTGGTAACCTTACACGCAGGCGAAAAAACCTTCCCAGGTAAGCGCGACGGTCAAGACGTGCAGTTGCGCGTTGACGTTGACGATATTGATCATTTCGGCAACCGTCGTATTCGTCAGGTTGGTGAGCTTGTGCAAAATCAGCTTCGTACTGGCTTAAGCCGCATGGAGCGCGTTGTGCGCGAACGTATGACAACTCAGGATGCAGAAGCAATTACTCCGCAATCCTTAATCAACATTCGCCCAGTAAACGCAACTATTAAGGAATTCTTCGGAACTTCCCAGCTCAGCCAGTTTATGGATCAAAACAATCCATTGGCAGGCGTTACGAACAAGCGTCGTCTTTCCGCACTCGGCCCTGGTGGTCTTTCTCGCGATCGCGCTTCCATGGAAGTTCGAGACGTGCACCCATCCCACTTCGGACGTATGTGCCCAATCGAATCCCCAGAAGGTCCAAACATCGGTCTTATCGGTTCTTTGGCAACCTTCGGACGAATCAACCCATTCGGCTTCATTGAAACCCCATACCGCAAGGTTATTAACGGTCACGTAACTAACGAAGTTGAATACATGACTGCAGACCGCGAAGCCGAGCACGTTATTGCTCAGGCAAACCAGGAACTCGATGAAAACGGCAACTTCGTTGGCACTCAAGCACTTGCTCGCGTGGACGAAGAAGAAGCAGTCGATGTGCCTGTAAGCACTGTTGATTACATGGACGTTTCCCCACGCCAGATGGTTTCCCTCGGCGCTTCCTTGATTCCATTCTTGGAGCACGACGAAGGCCACCGTGCATTGATGGGTACGAACATGCAGCGTCAGGCTGTGCCGCTTATTAAGTCCGAGCGACCACTTGTTGGTACCGGCTCCGAATGGCGTGCAGCAGTTGATTCTGGAGACGTAATCTTGGCAGAAAAGCCGGGCGTAGTAACCTACGTTTCTGCAGATATTATTCGCGTTATGAACGACGACGGAACGCAGTCAAGCTATAAGCTTTCCAAGTTCCAGCGTTCTAACCAAACTACTTGCTACAACCAAGTGCCGCTTATTAAAGACGGTGAGCGCGTTGAAGCTGGTACTGTTTTGGCAGACGGTCCTGCAACCGAAAAGGGCGAACTTGCATTGGGTAAGAATTTGCTCGTTGCATTCATGCCTTGGAATGGTTACAACTACGAGGATGCTGTGATTATTTCCCAGCGTCTTGTGCAAGACGATACGCTTTCTTCCATTCATATTGAAGAATACGAAATCGACGCTCGCGAAACTAAGCTTGGTTCCGAAGAGATTACTCGCGATTTGCCGAACGTTGGCGAAGATGCGATTGCAAATCTTGACGAGCGCGGCATTATTCGCATCGGTGCTGAAGTTGAAGCCGGCGACATTTTGGTTGGTAAGGTAACTCCTAAGGGCGAAACCGAGCTTACTCCAGAAGAGCGTTTGCTTCGTGCAATCTTCGGCGAAAAGAGCCGCGAAGTGCGCGATACTTCTTTGCGCGTGCCACACGGCGAAACCGGTACTGTGATTGCAGTTAAGGAAATCACTCGCGAAGACGCTGAAGACGACGGTGACGAGCTTCCAAACGGCGTGAACCAAATGATCCGCGTCTACATCGCTCAGCATCGTAAGATTACGCAAGGCGATAAGCTTTCCGGCCGCCACGGCAACAAGGGTGTTATTTCCCGCATTTTGCCAGAAGAAGATATGCCATTCTTGGCTGATGGTACTCCAGTTGACATTATGCTTAACCCGTTGGGCGTGCCTTCTCGAATGAACTTGGGCCAGGTGCTCGAGCTTCACTTGGGTTGGATTGCTCACGCTGGCTGGGATATTAACTTGGATCCAGATTTGGAAGCAGCTTGGAAGAAGTGCGTGCCGCAGGGCGCTGAGCATGGCGATCCATGCACTCCAGTTGCAACTCCAGTATTCGACGGCGTTCGCCCAGAAACTTTGAAGGGCTTGCTTTCTACAACCCTCGCAAATCGCGACGGCGACAAGCTTGTTGGCCCAGATGGTAAGGCAACTTTGTTCGATGGCCGCACTGGCGAGCCATTCCCGAAGCCAATTTCCGTTGGCTACATGTACATTTTGAAGCTGCATCACTTGGTTGATGATAAGATTCACGCACGTTCCACTGGTCCTTACTCCATGATTACCCAGCAGCCGTTGGGTGGTAAGGCTCAGTTCGGCGGCCAGCGCTTCGGCGAAATGGAAGTGTGGGCGCTCGAGGCTTACGGCGCTGCTTACACATTGCACGAAATGATGACCACGAAGTCTGATGACGTCGACGGCCGCGTGCGCGTGTACGGTGCTATCGTCAAGGGCGATAACCTTCCACCAGCTGGCATTCCTGAATCCTTCAAGGTGTTGCTTAAGGAAATGCAGTCGCTTTCCCTTAATGTTGAGGTGCTGAACGCTGAAGGCGTTGCAATCGACATGAAGGATGAAGAGGACGACCCAGTTTCATCTTCCGACGATCTTGGCTTCAATATTGGCGCTCGACCAGATTCGTCCGCCAAGGAAGACCAGATTGCTGTTGAACCTGAATACCAGTGATTCTGTAACCGATTCAGTAACTGATTAAGTAACTGATTAAGTAACTGACTAAGTAACTGAATCGGTAACGAACACACTTTAAGAAATTAAGAAACATTAGAAAACAATTTCATGAGACAGGACGATAAGAGTGCTGGACGTCAACGCATTTGACAAATTGAGGATTGGACTGGCAACCGCCGAAGATATCCGTAGCTGGAGCCACGGCGAAGTAAAGAAGCCAGAAACCATTAATTACCGTACCCTGAAGCCAGAGAAGGACGGTCTGTTCGGTGAGCAGATCTTCGGTCCAACTCGCGACTGGGAGTGCGCATGCGGCAAGTATAAGCGCGTGCGCTTTAAGGGAATCGTGTGCGAGCGATGCGGCGTAGAAGTTACGCGCAGCCGCGTTCGCCGCGAACGCATGGGTCATATTGAGCTTGCAGCTCCGGTAACACACATTTGGTTCTTCAAAGGTGTGCCAAGCCGTTTGGGCTACTTGCTCGACATTGCACCTAAAGATCTTGAAAAAGTAATCTACTTCGCAGCCTACATGGTTACGAAAGTCGACGAAGATCAGCGTCACCAAGATCTTCCAGATTTGCAAGACGAATTCGATACCGAAATCGGCAATCTTCGCAAGCGCCGCGATAACGAAATCGAAGCGCGCGCAAAGAAAGTTGAAGAAGACTTGCACGAGCTGGAAGAATCTGGCGAAGGCAAAGGTGCTGCAAAATCTAAGTTGCGCGCTAGTGCAGAACGCGAAATGTCTGCTATTCGCACTCGCTACGACGAGCAAATTCAGCGTTTGAACGCCGTGTTTGACCGCTTCAAGGGCTTGCGTGCAGGAGACATGGAAGGCGACGTTGACTTGTGGCGCGAGATGGAAGATCGCTACGGCGACTACTTCGAAGGCTGCATGGGTGCTGAAGCTATTAAGAAGCGTTTGCAGGACTTCGATTTGAAGTCTGCCGCAGAAGAGCTTCGCGCAGAAATCGACAACGGAACCGGTCAGCGCAAAGCTCGCGCTTTGAAGCGACTGAAAGTTGTAAACGCATTCTTGACTACTGGAAACAAGCCAGAAGCTATGGTTTTGGACGTAATTCCAGTAATCCCACCAGATTTGCGACCAATGGTTCAGCTCGATGGTGGTCGTTTCGCAACTTCCGATTTGAACGATTTGTACCGTCGCGTAATCAACCGTAACAACCGTTTGAAGCGACTTATTGAGCTCGGCGCTCCTGAAATCATGCTTAATAACGAAAAGCGCATGCTTCAGGAAGCAGTCGACTCGCTCTTCGACAACGGTCGCCGCGGACGCCCAGTAACCGGCGCATCCAACCGACCATTAAAGTCGCTTTCCGACATGCTTAAGGGTAAGCAAGGCCGATTCCGTCAGAATTTGCTCGGTAAGCGCGTTGATTATTCCGGTCGTTCCGTAATCGTCGTTGGTCCAAGCCTTCGCATGCATCAGTGCGGTTTGCCAAAGCCAATGGCATTGGAGCTTTTCAAGCCGTTCGTTATTAAGCGTTTGGTAGATCAGGGCTTCGCTCAGAATATGAAGAGCGCAAAGCGTTTGGTAGACCGCGGCGACTCCGAAGTTTGGGGCGTGCTCGAGGAAGTTATTTCCGAGCATCCTGTGCTTCTTAACCGCGCACCTACACTTCACCGCTTGGGTATTCAGGCATTCGAGCCAATTTTGGTTGAAGGTAAAGCAATCCACCTGCCACCACTTGCCTGCGCAGCATTCAACGCAGACTTCGATGGTGACCAGATGGCAGTGCATCTTCCGCTTTCTGCAGAAGCTCAAGCTGAAGCGCGCACTTTGATGATGGCTTCCGACAATATTTTGAAGCCAGCAGACGGCCACACCGTTACAATGCCATCTCAGGATATGATTTTGGGTCTTTACTACTTGTCTACCGTAATTGACGGAGCCAAGGGTCAAGGCCGAGTCTTCTCCTCGCTTGCTGAAGCTGAAATGGCTCTCGACAAGCATGAGATTGACATGCAAGCTAAGGTGCTGATTCGCGTTCCTGCAGACTTCGTATTGCCAAAGAATTGGGAGCCTTCCGAGATTAAGGTTGTTGATCCTGAGCCAGGCAGCCCAGACGTTGTGCGCGAAGAGCGTTTTAAGGACGGAACTGTACTGTTTGCAACTTCTTGCGGACGTATCTTGTTCAACGGAACCTTGCCAGTCGACTATCCGTTCGTAAACGAGCAGGTGCCGAAGGGCGTACTTTCTAAGATCGTCGACGAAATCGCAACCCGCTATTCTACAGCGCAAGTTGCAGCAACACTCGACGCTTTGAAGGATCTCGGCTTTACGCGCGCTCCTTGGTCTGGCGTAACAATGGCATTCTCCGACATTGTTCTTCCTCCAAATCGCGAGCAAATCGCGCAAGACTACGAGGATCAGGCTGCAAAAATCAACTCCCAGTACGACATGGGTCTTCTTACCGATGAAGAGCGTCGTCAAGAATTGATCAACTTGTGGACTGAATGCACCGACAAGGTTGCAGACGCAATGCGCGAAAACTTCCACGACGACAACAACGTGAACATCATGGTTCAGTCTGGCGCACGTGGTAACTGGATGCAGATTCGCCAGATTGCTGGTATGCGAGGCCTCGTGGCAAACCCTAAGGGCGAGATTATTCCTCGACCTGTTAAGTCAAACTACCGCGACGGCTTGTCCGTGTTGGAGTACTTCATCTCCCAGCACGGCGCTCGTAAGGGCTTGGCAGATACCGCACTTCGTACTGCAGAATCTGGCTACTTGACTCGTCGTCTTGTGGACGTTTCGCAGGAAGTAATCGTTCGCGAAGAAGATTGCGGCACTAAGCGCGGTCTTATGATGAAGATTGCTGATCGCGACGAAAACGGCAATTTGACGCTTGTTAAGGCTGCCGACGGTGGCCCATACTCGCGCTTGCTTGCTGCGGATGTTGTTGATCCTGCTGATGGCACTACAGTTTTGGCAAAGTGCGGAGATGCGCTTTCTATGGACGTTTTGCGCGATTTGGTTGCGCACGGCGTTGAGGAAGTTAAGGCGCGTTCTGTGCTTACTTGCGAATCCAAGCGCGGCGTTTGCGCAAAGTGCTACGGATGGTCCTTGGCTACGAGCCAACTCGTGGACGTTGGTGAAGCTGTTGGTATTGTTGCAGCACAGTCCATTGGTGAGCCTGGTACGCAGCTTACGCTTCGTTCCTTCCACTCCGGTGGTGTTGCTTCGGCTTCCGATATTACGCAGGGTCTTCCTCGTGTTACGGAGCTTTTCGAAGCTCGTACTCCTAAGGGCGAGGCTCCAATCGCTGAGTTCCCAGGCGTTGTGAAGGTTGAGGATACCGACCACGGCCGCCAGGTGACTTTGACTCCAGACGACACTACGGTTGAGCCAATCGTTTACCCTGTGACGCGTCGTGCGCCAATGCTTGTAAAGGATGGCGATCATGTTGAGGTTGGTACGCAGTTGATTGAGGGTTCTGTGGATCCTAAGAAGATTCTGCGTATTCTTGGCCCGCGTGCAGCTCAGGTGAACATCGTGGAAGAAGTGCACAACGTTTACCGTTCTCAGGGCGTTGATATTCACGATAAGCACATTGAGGTTATTGTGCACCAGATGCTTCGCCGCATTACGGTGATTGATTCTGGCGATACGGATCTTCTTCCAGGTGAGCTTGTTGACCAAGCAAAGTTCCGTGAAGCAAACTTGGCTGCTGTGAAGAACGGTGGAAAGCCTGCTGCCGGCCGACCAGAGCTTATGGGTATTACCAAGGCTTCTTTGGCTACGGATTCTTGGCTTTCTGCAGCATCCTTCCAGGAGACTACGCGCGTGCTTACTGAAGCCGCCTTGAGCCAGAAGGAAGATGACCTTAAGGGCTTGAAGGAGAACGTGATTATCGGTAAGCTCATCCCAGCTGGTACCGGTTTGGCACGTTACCGCAACGCTAACGTGGAGCCGGATCCTCAGGTGCGCGACTCCATTTACCCGAACTTCGGTTTGGGTGGTGCTGACGGCACGCCATCGAACTTCGGTGAGAGCGACATGGGCGACGTGGACTTCTCCAACATTGACTTCGGCGACATGAAGCTTGGCGACGACTTTAATCCAGATGACTTCCTTGATGATCAAGGTGGTCAGGGCGATTACGGTGACGAAACTGAGTGACGCTAGTCTGATATAAAAATGGGGCTTCAAGCTTTCGGGCTTGAAGCTCCTTTTTGTTGATTAAGATGTAGTCGCGAAAATTCCGGAAAAGTGACAGAAACTTTACAAGCGCGTATAGGAAATAACGTAATCGTGCTGGAAAGCGATAGAAACTTTACAAACGCGTATAGGAAATGTCGCTTGTGCGCTGGGAATTGTTAAAATACATATGTAAGTAGAGCAGAAAGCGCGCCGCGCTCACGTTCCGCGCCTGCGCTCACGTGCCGCACGCTTCAACAAAGGAACCGCATGAAAACCGTTGAAATTCAGCCAAAAGTAACTGCCAGCGCCCAGCTCGCACCCAACTCAGCTGTAGCAACGGCAAATGCGAATATTGCGCTAATCAAGTATTGGGGCAAGCGCGACGAGAAGCTGATTCTGCCATACACTTCCTCGCTTTCGCTCACGCTTTCGGATTTATACACGCAAACTGCCGTAAATTTTTCGGATGATTTTAGCGAGGACTCCGTTACTTTGGATGGCGAAAATCTTCTGCCGGGTAGTACGACTTTTTGTCGCGTGATTTCTATGCTTGATTTAGTGCGCGAAAAGGCTGGAATTTCAACGAAAGCGAGAGTTGTGTCGCGAAATCACGTGCCGACTGCAGCCGGTCTTGCTTCCAGCGCTTCGGGATTTGCAGCTTTGTGCGCGGCGGCAGCTTTTGCTGCTGGTTTGAAGCTTACTCCGCGCGAACTTTCGCGTCTTGCGCGCCGCGGTTCGGGGTCGGCGTGTCGCTCGATTTTTGGCGGACTTGTGATTTGGCACGCGGGTGAGGATGACGAAACGTCTTATGCGGAGCCTGTTGCCGAGGCTGCATCACCAGCATCCGCACCGAAAAATTTAAACCTCGCCATGATTGTCGTAACTTTGGATGATCACAAAAAGGCGATTTCCAGCCGCGAAGCAATGCGCCGCACTGTTGAAACGTCTCCCGCGTACATGCCGTGGGTTGAGCAGTCGAAATTGGATCTTTCCGATGCGCTTGAGGCGATTCGCGCAGCCGACATCGAGAAGCTCGGCGAAGTTGTGGAACGTAACGCGCTCGGAATGCACGAGACTATGCACAAGGCCGCGCCGCCTGTGAATTATTTTACGGATAAAACTTACGCTGTGCTGCGCGCGGTGCGTGCTATGCGCGAGTGCGGCTGGCCGGTGTGGGCCACCATGGACGCGGGGCCGAATGTGAAGGTGCTTACGGACGGGGATTTAGCTGAGCGCGCGGCTGAGGAGTTGCGTGGGCGAGTTGAGTATGCTTTGATTCAGGGTGATTATGCGGATGGTGACGTTGCGCGCGGCGCTAACGGTGCCGGCACTCCGCTATTTTCGATTGCGCGCGCTGGCGACGGCGTAAGCGTAAGTGTGAGTTTGGAACAGGCGGCGAAATTATGACTCAGGTGCAGGCGACCGCTCCCGGAAAGCTTTATATTGCGGGCGAATACGCGGTTGTTGACGGCGCGGCTGCTATTGTGGCGGCTGTGAATCGCTACGTAAAAGTTACTGTAGATGATGAAAATTTACGATGCGAAAATACGCAAGAAAATTTACGCGAAAATTTATGCGAAAACGCAAGTAACAGGCGAAAATATTACGGAATAATCACTTCCGAAGGAGAAAATTACAAGCCGTTTTATTGGAGTCGAGATTTAGACGGAAATATTTTCTATAGGGATGATTTAGATTCGGAAGATTCTGCAAAATCCTACTCTTACGTTCTTGCAGCAATGCGAGTAGTTGACGCGTACGCGAGCGAAATTTACGCGCCAAATTGCAATCGTAACGTTTACAATTTGCATATTTCAAGCGAACTTGACGACGCAAAATCCGGTAAAAAGTACGGTCTTGGATCTTCCGCAGCAGTTACGGTTGCTGTGGTTCGTGCGCTTTGTAAGTGGTACGGTTTGAAGCTCGAAACGTCAACGATTTCTAAGCTTTCGTTAATTGTTTCATCAACTGTGAAGAAGTCCGGCAGTGGTGGAGATGTAGCTGCAAGCTCTTTAGGCGGCGTTATTTTGTATCGCGCGTACAATCGCGAGTGGCTTGAAGCGGAACTTAGCCTTATAAATTCCGGCGACTCTGACTTCGATAAATTATTGCATAAAAAGTGGCCGCGACTGGAAATTAAACGAATAAATGTGCCGGAAACGCTAAAACTTTTGGTGGGTTGGACTGGTTCGCCTGCGTCGAGCGCTGAGTTGGTAAGTAGCGTAGAAAGTAGCGTAGAAAGTAGCGAAAAATCTACCGCAAGCTTTACTTACCAAACTTTCTTCGAACAAAGCGAAATTTGCGTGCAAAAACTTGCGCAATCGCTAGAAAATTTCGAATTAGACGATATTTCCAGCGGTTTCGCAAAAAATCGCGAATTATTGCAAAAATTGAGCGCACTAACTGGCACCATAATCGAAACGCCAAAGCTTACGCAACTTATTGAAGACGCTGATTTCGTTGGAATTCCGGCGAAAACTAGCGGCGCTGGCGGCGGCGATTGCGGAATTGCTATCACTAAAATTTACGAAAATAATCGGATTGAATCTATGAAATCTGCTTGGAAAAATCACGGAATTGAGCCGCTGAATATTGAAATCGCGGAAAATGCGAGCGACGGCGAATCGCCGGAAAATCAAGCTTCTCGAACAATCCAGCATCGAAAAGACGAGCATATGAAGCTTGCGGACGAGCAGTATAGCGCTTACGCGAATTCCGGTTTTGATTCCGTGCGATTTATGCCGAATGCGTTGCCGCAGGTGGCTTTGGAGGAAGTTGATTCCAGCGTGCGCGTGTTCGCACGTGTGAATTCGAGCGTGTTTGAATCAGCCGCCGCCGCAACTACCCAAGCAACCGCCGCAGACTCTCCAGCAACCGCCGCCGCAAACTGGCGCTCGCCGCTGTACATTAACGCAATGACCGGCGGAAGTGTGCGCGCGCAAAAAGTGAACGCACAACTCGCACGTGTCGCGGCGAAAACTGGGGTTGCAATGGCGAGCGGATCGCTAAGCGCAGCCCTTCGAGACGGCGCATTAGCCAGCACTTTTAGCGTGATTAGAAGCGAAAATCCGCGCGGCTTCGTGATGGCAAACGTGAGTGCAGGAACGAGCGCGAGCGATGCTATGCGAGCTGTGAGTATGCTTCAGGCGAACGCACTGCAAGTGCATTTGAACGCGGCTCAGGAGCTGGTTATGCCGGAGGGCGACCGCGATTTTCGAAATTGGCTTAAAAATATTGAGCAGATTGTGCGCGAGTGCGAGGCGGCGCGCGTGCCGGTTATTGTTAAGGAAACTGGCTGCGGAATGACGGCTCGTGATGTTTTGCGTTTGCGCGATGTTGGCGTGCGCGCGGTTGATGTTTCCGGGCGCGGCGGCACGAATTTTGTGGCTATTGAAAACGCTCGTCGCGCGCGAGATGGCTATTCTTATTTGGCTGATTGGGGGCTTACAACCGTTGAGTCGCTGATTGATATTCGAAAGTGCGAGGCGCTTAAGTCTAATCCTGTGGAAATCTTCGCGAGCGGAGGAGTTAGAACGCCGCTTGATGTTGTGCGCGCGCTTGCGTTAGGCGCTTCGGCAGTGGGTGTTGCCGGCGAGTTTTTGCACACGCTTATGCACGAAGGCGAGGACGCACTTACGCAACAAATTGCAGATTGGCAGGAGCAGATTCGCGTAATTATGGCGCTTCTTGGGTGCAAGACTGTTGCGGATTTGCGCGAAAAAACTGAGTTCGTGCATGCGGATTGTCTTGGTAAGTGATATACTTGTGTAGTTGTGCGTTCAGGCGTGCTTATTTATTTGTGTGATTTGCTTTGGTGATTTGCTAAAGCTGTTTGCGTGAGTAGTTTGTTCGTTTGAATGACGCAAGACTTGCAAGTCAAAGAAAATAGGAGTCCATTATGGCAGCTCGTTGCGCAGTATGTGGCAAGGGACCGCAGACCGGTTTCACTGTTTCACATTCGCATATCCGCAATAAGCGCACCTTCCGCCCGAACCTTCAGCCGGTTCGCACCACCATTGATGGCGAAAATGTTCGCCTTCGTGTGTGCGTAAAATGCATTAAGGCTGGCAAGGTTCAGCGCGTTGAGGCGTGAATCGCGCATTGTATTGCGTTTAAATCGTAAAGGCCCTGAGCAGTGCTCGGGGCTTTTTTGTATTTGCAGATTTTTCGTTGCGCT
>NQOH01000001.1:483174-497228 GCA_003585735.1 Gardnerella kenyensis | reverse complement strand
GCGTTTGGAGGGTTGTTGATGGTTTGGCGCTCCAAATGTGAGCAACTTTCCCCGCGTTTGGAGCGCACGTGAGTAAATGCTTTGCGGGTGATTTATAATCGAAATATGCTAAATACGCCCACGAACTCAGCCAAAACGCACGCTGCGCTTTCCTCAATAATCACCAATAAGCGCCGCGTTTCCGCGCTGAAGTCGCTCGGCATTATCACAATCGAAGACGCGCTAACCTACTACCCGTTCAGGGTCACGAATCCGCTAAAAATCGCGCGTTTGCGAGATGTGCGAATCGGCGAGGAAGTGGCGTTTTACGCGCAAATACAGTCGATTAACGTTGTGCCAATGAACGCGCGCCGCGGGTTTAGGCTTGAAATCAACGTTTTGCAGGATCAGGAATCGTCTGCGCAACTTATTTATTTTTCGAAAAATCGCGCGTATGCTAATTGGCTTTCGTCGAGGATTAAGGTTGGTGCGAACGTTGTGATTGGCGGCGTGTCGAGCACTTTTAATGGTAGATTGCAATTTGCGCATCCGCAGGTTTTGACTGTTGATTCGGCTGAAAATTGCGAAGATTTGCCGAAATCTTTCGATACCGTTGGTAGCGTCGAGGAGGGTTTGGCGCGTCTTTGCGCGCCGCAGCCGGTTTATCACGCGAATTCGCGAATTTCCAGCGATCATATTCACGAAACTGTGCTTTCTGTGCTTTCTATGCTTTCTGCATCCGCGCAACCAACGCAATCCGCACTTTCTTCCCAAATCCCCAATATTCTGCCGGAATCTGTTCGCACAAAACGCAATCTCATGACTCGCGCGGAAGCAATTTGCGCAATTCACAATCCAAAATCAACCGACGAATTTCACAAAGCTATTGCCGCGTTGCGCTACGAAGAAGCTTTCGTTTCGCAAGTTGCGGTATTGCAATCTCGCGAAAATTCTAAAGCCAATCAAGCGAAATCATGTAATAATTCTTGTTTCCGCAATCAATTTATAGAAAGTTTACCGTTTGAGCTTACTAGCGGTCAGCAAGAGGTGATTGGCGAAATTATTTGCGATATGCGTGAGTTACGTCCAATGCGCCGCTTGCTTCAGGGCGAAGTTGGTTCCGGCAAAACGGTTGTGGCGCTTGCTGCAATGCTCGAGGCGGTCGGTTCGGGCTATCAGGCGGTTTTGGTGGCTCCGACGCAGGTTCTTGCGTCGCAGCACGCCGAAAATTTGCGGCAAATGATTTCTCGCGCTGGCCTAAAAGTGCCTGTAATCGTTGTGACTGGCGGCATGAAGCTTGCCGAGCGTCGCCGCGCGCTTGCGAGCGTTGCTAGTGGGGAGCCTGCGCTGATTGTGGCAACTCACGCGGCTTTTTCCGCGACTTTTAAGCCGACTAATTTGGCACTGGTTGTGATTGATGAGCAGCATCGTTTTGGCGTTGCGCAGCGAGATGTGCTTATGCGAAAGATGAGTGCGGATTCGCATACCGACAATTCGCATACCGACAATTCGCATACCGAAAATTCTCAAATCACCCCGCATCTTTTGGTTATGACAGCCACGCCTATTCCACGCTCTGCTGCTATGACTTGGTTCGGCGATTTGGACGCTTCGTATTTGACGGAACTTCCGGGCGGTAGAAAGCCGATTCGCACTTTCGTTGTGCAAGAATCGGATGCGAGTACGATGGCGCGCATGTTTTCGCATATTCGCGCGCGAATTGACGCGGGGGAGCGCGCGTACGTGGTTTGTGCGCATATTGAGGATGACGATTCGGAAAATGCCGCCAGCGCCGATTCGGCGAACGTTGGTTTCGATGATTCCGATTTATCAACCCACAACCTACCTCCTTCCCGCAAATTGCACACAGTTACTGGCATTTTGAAGCGTCTTTCTGCACTTCCGCAATTTAAAGGTATTAAATTTGCGCAGCTTACCGGCCGCGACGACGACGCAACAAAGCGCGAAACTATGGAGCGTTTTTTGCGCGGTGATGTGCAAGTTTTGGTTGCAACTACTGTGATTGAGGTCGGCGTTGACGTGCCGCAAGCAAGTTGCATTGTGATTTTTGATGCGGATCGTTTTGGTCTTGCGCAATTGCACCAGTTGCGTGGTCGCGTTGGGCGAGGTGGCACGAATTCTTGGGCATTTTTGATTGCGCAAACCGATGGTGATACATTGGCTCAAGAGCGTTTGAAAGTTGTTGAAAATTCGCTTGATGGCGCGGTTATTGCGCAAAAAGATTTGGAATTGCGCAATGTTGGCGACGTTCTTGGCGATTCGCAATCCGGCGGAAGCTCGAGTTTGAAGTTGCTTCGTGTTGTTGAAGATGCGAAGATTATTGCGGAATCGCGAGAAGACGCTGCGGAAATTTTGCGCGACGACGTGCATCTTACTTCTTGGACGAATCTTGCTGGCGCTGTTCTCGACTTTACGCGCGGCGGAAGTGCGCAAATCGTAAGTAATTAAAAAATTTAGGTTATTATGCGCAAGTAATTAAAAAACTTAAGTAATTATGTATAAGAAGTTAAAAAACTTAAGTAATTGAAATCTAAAAGTAATAAATTTTTGTGCAAAAATCTTCAAAAATTTACCAAAATCACACCTAAAATGGTAGTTTTCGCGCAAAAATAAACAAAAATACAGAAAATTTTATAAATTTACGTGCATATTATTCGAATTGAGAATATCCTAGAAGTAATGCAAAGGTAAGAATCATTTGTAATCGCATTAGAGATGAGGGCACAATGACTGAACGTGAACAGCAAATCTTGGCGTGGATTCAACAAAACCCAATGATTAGCCAACAAGAGCTTGCAAATCTTGCAGGAATTACACGTTCTGGCGTTGCAGCGCATATTTCTAATCTCGTTCGCAAAGGTTACTTGCGCGGCAAAGGATATATTGTTACGCCTCCAAGCTACGTTACGGTTGTTGGCGGCATCAGCATGGATGTGCTCGGCATTGCTTGCGGCGATTTAATGGATTACACTTCTAACGCTTCGCGCGTGCGCTATATGCTTGGTGGCGTTGGCAGAAATATTGCGGTTGCTTTGGAGCGACTTAACGTTAGAACCAGCATGGTTTCGGTGTACGGCGGCGACCATAATGGCGAATTGTTCCGCATTGATGCGGCTGCGAACGGCTTGGATATTGGTTACGCAAAGCAGCTTCCGGATTCTATGACGGCTTCTTACATGTATGTTGGCGACGCTTCCGGCCAGCGCTTGCTCGCTTTGGACGATATGAGCATTTACGATCACATGACTCCTGATTTTCTGCGCGAGCGTATGTCTATTATTGATAATGCTGATATTTTGGTGATGGATACGAATATTCCGCAAAAGTCGCTTGAATGGCTGTGTGATAGGTATCGCCGCCCGATTGTGGTTCGCGCTATTACTGATGCGAAGGCTCCGCGCGTGCTGTCGAGATTGCCTAAAATTGATACGCTTGTTTTGGATACCGCAGAATCGCAGGCGCTTACTGGCATTAATGCGATTGATGAGCGTTCTGCTGTGCGTTGCGCTAGCGTGCTTCTTAAGCGCGGCGTTAAGCATGTGTTTGTGAATGCTGGTCGTGCTGGAGTTGCTTACGGCGTTGCTGACGAAGGCGTGTCGTTCTATCCGGTGCCTGTGAAGCGCGTTCAGCGTATGATGCTTGCGCACGGAAATGGTTCGGATGGCGTGAGGGCAGTTGGCAACGATAATGGTTCTAGCGATACTGCTACGGCTGCTTTGATTTACGCGCGTTATAAAGATTTTGATTCTGCTAAGACGGGTCGTTTTGCGGTTGCTGCGGCGGCTCTTAATACGGAGTCCATGCAGCCTGTGCATGAGTCGTTTACGCCGGAATTGGTGTTAAGCCGCATGGATAGCATTCACGAGCGCGCGTAAGTTGCGAAATCTGCGTAAGTGCTATTTTATTTAGTTATTTAATTTATTTAATTTAACTATTTATTTTATTTAGTTATTTGCAACGAAACTGTGCTATACTATACTTGTAAATCGTCATTTGTTTATAATCATAAACAAATGTTAATTAACCAAAATTTACAATTTTATAACGCAATGAAGCGAAAAGGAGTAATGATGACTTCTGTCATCCTCGATTGTGACCCAGGTCATGATGACGCCATGGCTATTTTGCTAGCACTTGGCAATCCAAATATTGATTTGATTGGCGTAACTACAGTCGGCGGCAACCAAAGCCTCGAAAAAGTCACGTATAACGCGCGCGCAACGCTAGAAATGGCGCACGCAACTAATATTCCTGTTCACGCAGGATGCGATCGCCCTATGATTCGTCCGCTGGAAGTTGCGGCAGCAGTGCACGGCGAAACCGGCTTGGACGGCGTAACTCTTCCGGAGCCAACGCGCCCATTGGACGAAGGTCACGCCGTAAATTGGATTATTGACACGATTATGAGCCACGAGCCTGGCACAATTACGCTTGTGCCAACCGGCCCGCTTACAAATATTGCTATGGCTGTGCGCATGGAGCCGCGAATTGTGAGCCGCGTGAAGGAAGTCGTGCTTATGGGCGGCGGCTACCACGTTGGAAATTGGAGCGCGGTTGCGGAGTTCAATATTAAGACGGATCCGGAAGCGGCGCACGTTGTGTTTAACGAGGCGTGGCCTATTACAATGGTTGGCCTTGATTTGACGCATCAGGCGCTTTGCACGCCGGAAGCTCAGGCAAAGATTGACGCAGTTGGCACTCCTCTTGCCGCATTTGCTAGCGGTTTGATGGACTTCTTCCGCAAGGCGTACCAGAATAATCAGGACTTTATTGATCCGCCTGTGCATGATCCTTGCACGATTGCGTATTTGATTGATCACAGCGTTGTTAAGACTCGTCGCTGCCCGCTTGACGTTGAAATTAAGGGTGATTTGACGCTTGGCATGACCGTTGCGGATTTGCGTGGACCGGAGCCTTCGGCTGAAGAGTGCCATACGCAAGTTGCGACGAAGCTTGATTTTGATAAATTCTGGGATTTGATTGTCGACGCGCTTAAGCGTATTGGCTAATCGTACTAGAATTATTGCGGATATTTTCCAGGTACTATCTACCGAAAGTACTATCTACTGAAAGTACTATCTACCGAAAGTAAAAGTACTATCAAATTTTTGATACGAGGTTACTATGACTGAGGTTTCATCTCCAGAGCCTTCTATGTTAGATAAAGGCGGCCGCTCAATCGTAGCGCTAATGACGGCGCTGCTTGTGGCGATTTTTGCATTCCAACTCAACGCTTCAATGCTTTCTCCTGCATTGGCAACGATGACGAAAGAGCTTCACACAACCGATACGCAAATCGGCTTAACACAAACGGTATTCTTCACTGCAGCAGCTTTGTTCTCGCTGTTTTTGCCGCGATTAGCTGATTTGGTTGGTCGTAAGAAAGTGCTTATTGGCATTTTAATTTCTACGATTTTAGGTTGCGTTGTGTCTGCGCTTGCTCCAGACGTGAACATTTTGATGATTGGCCGTATTTTGCAAGGCGCGTCCGGCCCTGTGGTGCCAATGTGCTTAATTATGTTGCGCGTGCGAGTGACGGAAGAAAAGCGTTACGCAAAGTTGATGGCAATCTTAACTTCCGTAAACGGCGGTATTGCAGGCGTTGACGCGCTTCTTGGCGGATGGCTTGCTGGCCGTTACGGATTCCGTTCCGTGTTCTGGACTATGGCCGGTATTGCTGTTGTTGCAGTGATTATGGTTGTGCTTGCTGCTGACGAATCTCATGCTGATGAAACGCCGCGAATGGATTGGCTGGGCGTTATAACGCTTGGTATTGCGTTCTTGTCTGCTTATCTTGCAATTAACGAGATTGATAAGCTCGCTTCCGCAAACTTGACGATGATTGCAGGACTTGTGGTTGTGGCTGTTGTGTTCTTCGTTGTGTTCTGGAAGATTGAGGGCAATAGCGCGGCTCCGCTTGTTTCTACGCATTACATGAAGCAGCGTCGTACGTGGGGCTTGCTTCTTTCCACGCTTTTGACCATGACCGGCGTGTTCGCTTTGATGAACGGTGTTGTGCCACAGCTTGCTCAGGATGCGAAGGCTGGTGCTCATTTGGGTGCTAGCGTTGTGAGCTTCGCAACGCTTACTCCTTACGCAATTATTGGCTTCTTGTTTGGTCCTGTGGCCGGCATGCTTGCTGCAAAGTTTGGGTACCGTTTGGTGCTTCGCGTGGGCATTTTGTTGAGCATGGTTGGTGTGCTTTTTGGCATTTACGTTGCCGGAGTGCCTTCTGTGTGGGCGCTTGTGGTGCTTTCGCTCGCTATGGGCGTAAGCTACGCTGGCATTGCAAACATTATGCTTAACGGACTTGGTATTGTGCTTTCGCCAAAAGATAATCCAGGCTACTTGCCAGGCATGAATGCTGGTGCGTTTAACTTGGGTGCGGGCTTGAGCTTTGCAATTCTTTACGCTGTGATGACGAATGTTGCTGGAACTAATGGCGCAACAGGAGGATACATGGCATCGATGGTTGCTGGCATTGTGCTTCTTGCTTTGGCGCTTGCTTGCTCCTTCTTAATCCCGAATCCTGAAGAAGTAAATAAGTAAATAGGGTTGTTTTTAACAACAAACGCCGGGGAATTTTCTCCGGCGTTTGTTGTCGTTTGAGGTTGCAGTTAAGCTGAAAGTATGCATATTATTGCCGGACGTTTTAAATCTCTGCCGCTCACTTCGGCGCAATCTTGCACCAGGCCGACAACGGATCGCACGAAGGAGGCCATTTTTTCGCGCCTCGATTCGTGGGATGTTATGGCGAATGCGCGCGTGCTTGATTTGTTCGCTGGCACGGGTGCGCTCGGCGTTGAGGCGCTTTCTAGAGGCGCGCGCGAGCTGGTTTCGGTTGAAGCGAACGCTCAAGCGGCGGCTCTTATACTTCGCACGGCGAAAACGTTGCAGAGTGCGAAAGCGTGGGATAGTGCGCTTTCGATGCGCGTTGTTCGTAAGCGCGCGGAGCAGTTCGTTGCGGATTATAGCGGGGAAGCGTTTGAGTTGGTGTTTATTGATCCGCCATATGCTTACGAAACTGCGGATTGCGAAAGTTTGTTGACTTCGATGATTGCTAGCGGAGTTGCGAGCGTTGCTGCAGATACGCTTATTGTGCTTGAGCGTAGCGCGCGTAGCGTCGTTCCTGCGGTTCCTGAGGGGTGGGAGCTGTTTGATACGCGCAATTATGGCGAAACTGCTGTGCTGTTTATTCAGCCTTCTCGCGACTAATTTATTTTTCGGCAGTTTGTTGCTAGCGTGAGTTTTTGCGTGGATGGTCGGCGGAAACTTCCCAGCCTAGAGCCATGAGCGTTTTGCGATCCGCTTTATCTAGCGCGCGGCAGTCAAGTTGCTTAATCAAATCCGGACGAATTTCGCTAGTTCTAGAAATCGCTTCGTCGCGGCGGAATCTGTCTACTTTCGCATGATTTCCGGAAGTCAGAACCTCCGGAACGCTTATACCGCGCCAAGTAGTCGGCCGCGTGTACTGATGATGCTCCAAAAGTGCATCCGCACCCGTATACGACTCCTCAACAATCGACTCAGGATTTCCCATAAACCCAGGAATCAACCGCGTAATCGCCTCAAGCATAACGCTTACAGCCACTTCGCCGCCGTTAAGCACGTAATCGCCAATCGAATACTCGCGCACCTCAACGCCTTGCGCGCGGTAATATTCCGGGATTCTAGCGTCGTAGCCCTCGTAGCGGCCGCATCCAAATATCAAATGATTAGCTTGGCTTAGTTCGGTTGCGTCTTTTTGAGTAAATAGTGGGGCAGATGGATTAGGGAAGATAAGAATCGGCGTATCTTGCGTATCTTGCGTATCTTGCGTTTGCGTATCTTGCGTTTGCGTATCTTGCGTATCTTGCAAATTCAGCAGCTCATCCAAGCACTCACCCCAAACTTCCGGCTTCATAACCATTCCAGCGCCGCCGCCAACCGGAGTATCGTCAACCGACTGATGCACATCGTGAGTCCACTTGCGCAAATTATGCGCGCGAATCTTAAGCAAGCCGTTATTTTGAGCCTTGCCAAGCAAACTCAAGTCGAGCATTTGAAAATACTCGGGAAATACGGAAATAATATCGATGTTCATCATAATGCACTCTACTACGAAAGTTACGAAATTACGAAAGTTACGAAAGTTACGAAAGCTACGAACGAAAGTTACGAACGAAAGCTACGAAAGTTGCGAAAGCTACGAAAGTCCTGGAATCAAGCCGCCCGGAGGATCAATAGTTAAATAGCCTGCATCAACGTCAACTTCCGGCACAAGCGCCTCCACAAAAGGCACAAGCGCAGTTTTATTTTCTTCATCAACCGGCTGATTTAAGCGTATTTTTAGCAAAGATTGCGCGCCGTCTAGCACGTCCACAACTTTTCCAATAGTGCGAGTTTGAAGTCCAAGCTGATTTTCCTCGCAAAGTCGCGCTTCCAGCCCAACTAAATCCTTAATATACCAAGCGTTTTCGGCAGCAAGCTCCTTAGCATCTTCCGCATGCACATACAATTCCAAACCGTTAAGAGCTTCGGCATCGTTGCGGTTTTGCGATTCTTCAAACAGCAGAATCCAGCGGTTTTTGAAGGTTCGCGCGCGCTCAATAACAAATTCGCGTGAACCGTCGGCGTCGGCAGTGCAGAGCACGCTTCCCGGCTTAAAACGCTCGTCAGGCTCGTCCGTAAAGACTTGCACAGTAACTTCGCCCTTTAATCCTTGGGCTTTTCCGATACGACAAACCCTCAGCAGGTCGTTACGACTTTGCTGAGGGTTGTCAAAAGATTGTTGGTCTAAGGCCACGTTCATCTCACTTACGTACGTCCATAATGTCAACTCGCACATTGTGATCGCTTAAAGCTTGCACAACAATGCGAATAGCATTAGCAGTACGACCGCCACGTCCAATAACGCGACCGATATCTTCAGGATTCACGCGCACGCGCAAAAGTTCGCCGCGAGCGTTTTCGTGAGAACGTACCGACACGTCATCTGGAAAATCCACGATGTTTTTAATGAGATGTTCCACAGCTTGAGCCAGCATAATTACTCAGCCTTTTCCTCGGCTTCAGCAGCTTCTGCTGGTGCTTCGGCTTCGGCTGGAGCTTCTTCAGCTTCGTTTGCGGCAGCTTCAGCAGCGGCCTGTGCCTTTGCGGCAGCTTCGGACTTTGCAGCCTTCAACTTCTGAGCTTCAGCTTCAACAGCTTCCACGCGAGCCTGTGCGTCTGGACCAGCCTCGGAAGTCTTCAAAGTGCCTTCAGCACCGTCAAGACCCTTGAACTTCTGCCAGTCACCAGTGATCTTCAAAAGCTTCAACACTGGTTCAGTTGGCTGTGCGCCAACGCCAAGCCAGTACTGTGCGCGCTCAGAATCAATCTGAATCAACGATGGCTGCTTGTTTGGATCGTAAACGCCGATCTCTTCGATGGACTGACCGTTACGCTTGTTGCGTGAATCAGAAATAACTACACGATAGAAGGCATAGAACTTCTTGCCGAGTCGCTTAAGACGAATCTTAGTTGCCAAAATGGCTCTCCTTGTAACTAGAGTCGTGGAATTTCGTTCGGGTGTGGGGCACTCCTTACGAGCTTCCACATGTTCCTCGCGTGGTCGGGAAGAGGGCGCCGATTCACACGAATAACTTACCTATTATGCCTTACTGCTTGGACGTTTTAGGCTATTAAATTTGGATGTTTTAGTCCATTGAATGCATTGGTGAATGCATTGGATACAGCGCGATTTCGGCTATATACGCAAGGTGATCGGTGCCGTCGATTTCCACGTTTTGCTGCCACACGGCTTTAGCGCGTAAGTTTTTTGCGCAAAATAGCACGTGATCTAGCGTAAGATTCGGCCACTTAAGCCACGTAGGCCATGTGCGAAGTCGCTGCCCAAGCGAAATTGCAGAATCCGCGAATCCGGCTTTTATAAGCGTTCTAAAGCTAGGGTGGTCGATTGCTGAGTTCAAATCTCCCGTAAGAATTGTAAGAGTTGCTAAATTTGAAGATTTAGTATTTTCTGCACTTTCGTAAGTTTCGTGAGCTTCGTAAGTTTCTGCAGAATCTATAAGATTTGCAAGCGCGCGAATTCCCTCGCTCCAAGCTTTGCAACCTCGCATAGGCGACTTTGGATGCGCGGAAGCGAACTTTACAAAAACGTTTGCTGGCGCGTCAAAATCTAATCGCGTAGTAATGCTCGGCACACTTGCGGCCTCAATTTTTACGGAATTATTGCAAGTCGAAATAGCGGAATATTTAGTAAAAATCGCGTTAAATCCGCCGTTATTATGCGCGCTTTGAGCACCTAGGCAAGAAGTCGGAAAAATTTCGTAAATACCGAGTTTTTTAAGATTTTTTACTAAAGATTCGCTTAATTCTTGTAAAAGTAACGTATTTACGTTGTATTTTTTCGCGGTTTCGATTATTTGCGCAGCACTTGCTTTTCCGTATCTGCAATTAAGCGTCATTACGCGTATTTTTTCTGGCGTTTGTAGCTGCTCTTTTCTTAGCCTGCGCAATCTTCCAAACCAGTATGGCGCATACGACTTAAGTGAAATCAAAAATAGTACCGCATAAGCAATGCATAAATATGCGTAAGATTGAGCGAAATTATACGATTGTGCTAATTTATGCGCATAAAAATAATTCCACAAACTCGCGCCTAAACTAACAAAAAACAGCGCTCCAACAACATAAGTTGCAAGCGGCAGAAGCGCAATAATATACGGAAGTGGGTTATATTTATCTGCGCCAGCAGGCAGCCACCGAAGCAACTGCCAGCAAAGAAGCGCCGCAAATATAACCCACAGAATCGCTAACAGAAAACTCATCTTCCGAATAATCCGGCTAATCCGCCGCCGAAGTTAGGTGGAAGTTGATTATCTTGATTTGCGTCTTCCGAATTCATAAGTTCTTTAAGACCTTCCGGCAGATTCTGCATATTCGGCTGCTGCGGCTTTGCGAAAGCGGATTCACTTACGTCGCTGCCGCCGTTTCCACTTCCGGAAGATTCTCCCGAAAGCCTTTCGCGCAACGCGCGCTCCTCAGCCTCGCGGCGCATTGGATTTCCGGACTTTCCGCCCTTCTTCTTCGACTTTTTATCCTTGCGCTTCGACTTTCCGCCAGGGCCGCCAAATCCAGGCATTCCACCCATTCCAGGCATTCCGGCGCCGCCGCTCATGCGCTTCATCATCTTCGCAGCCTGCTCAAAACGCTGCAAAAGCGCGTTAACTTGCGAAACGCTTACGCCAGAGCCAGCCGCAATGCGCGCGCGACGCGATCCATCAATAATCTTCGTGTCCCTGCGCTCAGCCGGAGTCATGGAGCGAATAATCGCCTCCGTGCGGTCAATTTCCTTATCGTCAAACTGCTCAAGCTCCTGGCGGTGAGCGGCCATTCCTGGCATCATGCCCAAAAGCTTCTTCATCGATCCAAGCTTACGAACCTGCTGAAGCTGCTCCAAAAAGTCGTCTAAACCAAAGCTTCCTTCAGCAATCTTTTCGGCAGCTTTACGCGATTCTTCCTCATCAAATTGCTTCTGTGCGTGCTCAATAAGCGTTAAAATATCGCCCATATCGAGGATTCTGGAAGCCATTCGATCCGGATGGAAAATCTCAAAATCCTTCAAACCTTCGCCTGTAGAAGCGAACAAAATCGGCTTTCCGGTAACGCTTGCAACCGAAAGTGCGGCACCGCCTCGAGCGTCACCATCAAGCTTAGAAAGCACAACGCCCGTAAAGTTCACGCCGTCGTTAAAAGCCTGAGCTGTGCGCACAGCATCCTGGCCAATCATTGCGTCAATAACAAACAGCACTTCTTGAGGATTCACAGCGTCGCGAATATTTCGCGCCTGCTTCATCAACTCCTCGTCCACACCCAAGCGGCCGGCGGTATCAATAATCACCGTGTCGTACATTTTTTCGCGCGCATAATTAATAGAATCGCGCGCCACTTTAACCGGGTCGCCTTTAGTAAACCATGGCAAAGAGATTGCACTTCCGCCATTTTGCACGCCTTTTTCCGGCGCAAAAACAGGAACTCCAGCGCGTTCGCCCACAACTTGCAGCTGCGTAACAGCGTTCGGACGTTGCAAATCCGCAGCCACAAGCAAAGGAGTGTGGCCGGAATCTTTAAGCCAGTAGCCGAGCTTTCCGGCAAGCGTAGTTTTACCAGCGCCTTGCAAGCCAGCAAGCATAATCACAGTAGGCGGATACTTCGCAAAATTAAGCGGCCTATCAACGCCTGCGCCAAGCACCTGCGTCAACTCGTCGTTCACAATTTTCACAACTTGTTGAGCTGGATTAAGCGCTCTGGAGACTTCCTCACCAAGCGCGCGCTCGCGAATTTTAGCTGTGAATGAGCGCACAACTTCCAGCGCCACGTCTGCGTCGAGAAGAGCGCGACGAATCTCGCGAATCGTGCCGTCAATATCCGATTCTGAAAGCTTGCCTTTACTGCGCAAATGCTTGAAAGCATTGGAAAGGCGGTCTGTTAATGAACTAAATGCTGCCATAATGTTTCCATTCTACCTGCTGTTACTAACGTTGCGTGATTGTTGATATTTTGGTTGCGTTTACTAACGTTGCGTTGTCTGCACTTACGCTTACTTCAAATGCCACGAAGATCCTTGAGCTGCATCTTCAATCACAACTCCCGCATTATTTAGTGTGTCGCGAATCGCATCAGCTGTAGCAAAATCCTTCGCTTTTCGAGCATCCGCTCTAGCTTGAAGTTGCGAAGTAATTAAAGCGTCCAAAGCTGCGCTCTCTTTGCTGCTATTGCCGAGTTTGCCGCTCTTGCTGCCTTCGCTTCCGTTTGCGCCTTCTGCAGAATATTTTGAAGAAACCCAAGGTTCGCCGTAAATATCCAATCCAAGAGTGTCCAACATAGCTCGCACTTGCAAAACCGCGGTATATATCAGCTTTTGCGTTCCTTCGCTTTGTGCTTGCGAAGGATCTTGCGCGCAATCGTCAAGAAGTGCATTTCCTTGCCTAATTGCTGTAAATATTGCTGCGTTTGCGCCAGAAACGTTAATATCGTCGTTCATTGCGCGCGTAAAATCTTCCGGAAGCGAGTCTGCGTCTACAGATTGCACTTCTTCGCGAGTTGGCGTTGTTTCAAGCAATCGTCCGGCTCGCTCAAGGAAGTTCGTAATGCGATCGTAAGCAGCTTTTGCTTCTACCAAAGCTTGATCCGACCATTCCAACATTGCGCGATATTGCACAGCTCCCAGCGCGTATCGCACAATCCAAGCCGAATTATTCGCCAAAACTGTTGGCACGGAAAGCCCATTTCCCAACGATTTGCTCATTTTTTCGCCCTTTGCTGTAACCCACGCGGAATGCATCCACACATTCGCGCTTTTCCAGCCGGCAGCGCGAGTTTGTGCCATCTCGTTTTCGTGATGCGGGAATCGCAAATCCAATCCGCCGCCGTGAATATCAAAATCGTCGCCAAGATAACGGTGGCTCATAGCCGAGCATTCAATATGCCAACCTGGACGACCCTCGCCAAAAGGCGTTTTCCAGCGCGCGTCCGGCTGATCGAAATCGCAAGGAGCTTTCCAAAGCGCAAAATCTCTAGGATCGTGCTTGTCTGGGGAAGCGTCGGCTGGGTCTGTTGGATTGTAAATATCGTTGCCGGCTGAGTCTACGCTTGGGCCTTTTGCATCCGCAATTGCGGACGCTTCGTCGCAACTATTTACATCACGATTTTGATTTTGGTGCGTAAGCTCGCCGTAATGCTCCCAACTTGGCACGTCAAAATAAACGTTGCCGGTAGGATTTCCGGAGCTGTCTTTAATAACGTAAGCGTGACCGCGCTCAATCAAACGCTCAATCAGCTCAACCATATCCGTAATATGCCCTGTAGCTCGCGGCTCAACAGTTGGCGGCAAAACGCCTAAAGTGTTGTAAGCTTCAGTAAATTCGCGCTCGTAAAAGTAGGCGCGCTCCCACCAGGTTTGGCCTGCTTCGCTAGCTTTTTTCATGATTTTGTCGTCAATATCGGTGACGTTTCTAACGAACGTAACTTTGTAGCCAAGACGCAGCATCCACCGGCGAATCACATCGAAG
>NQOH01000001.1:482279-482421 GCA_003585735.1 Gardnerella kenyensis | reverse complement strand
GCGATTGCCGCGCGAATGTGTCCAATATGCGGCGAGCTTTGCACAGTTGCGCCGCATACGTACATTCCTACGCAACCCGGTTTTAATGGCGTAAAAGCGTTGGTTGCGTGTGAGGCAGTGTTGTACAAGCGCAAGTTTTGTG
>NQOH01000001.1:462127-481558 GCA_003585735.1 Gardnerella kenyensis | reverse complement strand
CGGCTTTAGTAACTTTTGTAGTCTCTTCGTTCAAAGTCTTATTAAGCATACTTGTTATTATAAATGCTTCTTTATACTCAGACTTGATTATAGTCAACCATGCTCGCCTTCGCGCGTTATTTCTTATACAGCTACGTAAAGTTTTAATCGCTTTTTCGCTATATTCCGACATTTCCTTTACGTCTACGTAACGAAATTGTCGGCTTTGCTATTTCGCGCGCCGACTCTTTAGCTAGCGATACAATTATTGCGATTTGGTTTTAGATTTAGCTTTAGTAATCCAATTAGATTCATATCTATTACTTATCTATTACTTATCTATTACCTATCTATTACCTAGCTAGTTTTATTGTTCGTTATTGAAAGGAATATCATGGCTGAGATTTCATCTGCACTTATGACGGACATGTACGAATATACGATGCTTGACGCTGCTCTTAAGGACGGCACCGCAAATCGCAAGTGCGTATTCGAAATTTTTACGCGTCACTTGCCGCAAGGTCGTCGTTACGGCGTTGTTGCTGGAACGGGCCGCATTTTGGAGGAATTGCGTAAGTTCCATCTTTCGGAAGATGATTTGCGTTTCTTAAGTGATCGCAAAATTGTTAGCGCCGAAACTATTAAATGGCTGGAAAATTTCCGATTCCACGGTAAAATTTCCGGTTATCGCGAAGGCGAGATGTTCTTCCCAGATTCGCCGATTTTGCAAGTAGAAGGCACTTTTGGTGAGTGCACTTTGCTTGAAACTTTGCTTCTTTCTGTGCTTAATTACGATTGCGCAGTTGCGTCTGCTGCAGCTCGCATGGTTTCTGCTTCCGCAGGACGCCCTTGCATGGATATGGGCGGCCGCCGCACGAACGAATATTCGGCAGTTGCTGCATCTCGTGCCGCAGTAATTGGCGGTTTTAAGGGAACTGCAAACCTGCTGGCTGCAAAACTTTACGGCTTGAAGGCAATCGGCACCGCAGCTCACTGCTTTACTCTTGTGCACGACACTGAGCGCGACGCTTTTACTTCCCAAATTGCCGCTCTTGGCAAGGGCACTACGCTTCTTGTTGATACTTACAACATTGAAGAAGCTGTAAAGACCGCTGTTGAAGTTGCGGGGCCGGAGCTTGGCGGAATCCGTATTGATTCTGGAGATTTGTGCGCTTTGGCTCGTCGCGTTAGAAATCAGCTTGACGATTTGGGTGCTAAGAACACGAAGATTACAGTTACGAACGATTTGGACGAGTACGCGCTTGCGTCCTTACAAAACGCGCCTGTGGATTCTTACGGCATTGGCACAATGCTTGTAACAGGCTCTGGCGCTCCAACTTGCGCAATGGTTTATAAGCTTACTGAGCGCGAAGGCGCGGATGGCGTAATGCAGCCTGTTGCGAAGAAGTCGAAGAATAAGGCGACTGTGCCTGGACGCAAGTTTGCGTATCGCTCTTACGATTACAGCAACGATTCTTGCGGTGTAGCTGATTTAGAGCGCGTAATTTCCGGTTCGGAAGTTGCGCTTCGTCAGTTTAAGCCTGAAGATTCGTGGGAGAATTTGCTGGTTGATTACATGGTTGACGGTGAAGATGACGAGCAGTATATGGGTCACGACGCGATTATGCGCGCTCAAGATTATTGCGCTCGCCAGTTGCAGCGTTTGCCGTTGTCTGCGCAAAGTTTGATGCGCGGAGATCCTGCAATTCCAACCGAAATTCACGTTTTGTAACTTGCGTATTTTGTAACTTTAGTACTTTGTAACTTACGCATTTAAAAAAGCCCGGCTGCTAAAGTCGGGCTTTTTAATTTAAAAGACAAGTTTTTTAAAAGTCTAGTTTTTAAAAGTCGAGTTTTTTAAAAACCGAGCTTGCCAATTTCCTCGTAAATTCGTTTGCACTCTGGGCACACAGGGTAGTCGTTTGCTTCTCTGCGAGGAATCCACACTTTGCCGCATAAAGCTACTACTGGTCGGCCAGTTAAGCGCGATTCTTCAACGCGATCTTTAGAAACGTAATGTGCAAAACGGTCGGCATTTCCGCCGTCATCTAAGCGCGCGTCTTCTTCAACTTCCGGACGCTCCAAAACGGAAGTGCTAGTGCCGGAACCAGAGTCAGGCTCAGTGGATTGCGAATCTGCTTCCATAGTTGCATCAAGTGCGCTATTTGCTAATAAAGTTGAAAACATAATCGAATCCCTTTCAAAATCAAATGCAAAACGAATTCCGCGTCAATTTCACTTAACCCAAGCATAAAGCATTATCGCAACAAAATCACCTAAAAAATTATTATAAAACGCATTATTTTGTCGCATATTTTTTACTCTTAGGTAAATGGGTGATACTCTAAAAGCATGACTATAGCTGTGTGCCCCGGCTCGTATGATCCAGTCACTGCCGGCCATTTAGACGTAATACAACGTTGTACGCATTTATTTGATGAAGTACATGTGCTAGTTGCGGTTAATGCTGCGAAGACGCCGTTATTTTCCGAAGACGAGCGTGTGAACATTATTAAAGAAGCTGTGCGCGATTTGCAAAAATCGAATAATACTTGCGCAAGTAGTAAAGCTTGCGAAAGTAACGAAAGTAGCGAATCTTGCGAAAGTATCGCAAGTATCGCAAGTATCGCAAGTAGTAAATCTAGCGAAAGTGCTGCAAGTTGCGGAAAAATAGTAGTTGCATCAACATCCGGCTTAATTACGGACTATTGCACAAAAGTTGGCGCAACTACAATCGTAAAAGGCTTGCGTCAAAACGGTGACTACGAAGCTGAGCTTGGTATGGCTTTAGTAAATCGCAAATTAGCTGGTATTGAAACGCTTTTCTTACCGGCGGACCCTATACTTGAGCATGTATCAAGTTCTGTAGTAAAAGATGTGGCGCGTCACGGGGGAAACGTTACTGGTATGGTTCCAGATAACGTAATACCCTTATTACAGAAGCTTTTTATTGAGCAATCGTCAAATCGAAACAATAATTCAGATACACTGAACAATTGAGACAGGAGAGCAGAGGATGACTGATAAGAATAGTAGCGATATGAAGGATATTGCTGGTCTACCTGCAGAGGCTGACGACACAATGGAGCGCGAAGTGCATGTTGAGCGGAATCAAAAGTTGCCGCTACATCCAGTGATTGCTGATGATGAAGATGCTCAAGATAATCTTTCGGTTTCTAAGCAGGATGATTTGATAACCGGCGCTGGTGCTGATGGTGCAGGTAGTGCTGATGATGATAGCTACGATGCGGATAATACTGAGACTTCTGCAGTTTCAGCATTTGGAAATTCTGCAGATTTGGCAGATTCTCAAGCTGCAAGTAACGCAAGTAGCGCAAGTGCTGGTGCTGCTAGTAACGCCGGAACTAAAGCAACTTCTGCAGCATCAATCTCATCGTTCCCTCTTCCAGATTTGCGCGAGCGCGAAGACGGCGGCGCAATCAATTTCGAAGAAGACGAGCCAGCTTCGTCAAAAATTAATTCAAATACAGTTAGCGAAGAAGTTCGTTCAAAAAGTCGCGCAGAATTTACCACAGTTTACGACATTATTGACGCGATGGAAACGACGCTGTCGGAAGCAAAAAACGTTCTGTTTGCGCCGGGCATGGTAAAAATTGATCGCGATGATTTTGTAGATCAATTAGCTCGCTTAAAAGATATGCTTCCTGTGCAATTGGAGCGCGCTTCAGCGTTAATGCGTGAAGCAGAGCGTAGGCTTCGTACTGCTCAATCGCAAGCAAATTCTATTGTTTCTTCTGCACAATCTCAAGCTGCGGAAATAATTGACGAAGCGCAAGAACGTGCGCAATTCTTGGCAGGTCAAGAAAATGTTACGGCTTTGGCAAAGCAAAAGGCGCGCAATATTCTTTCTGACGCGCAAGCAAAGTCCGATAAGCTCACTCAAGGCGCGGATCAGTATTGCGCAACTGTTATGGAAGGTCTAAAGCAACAGCTCGATAAGTTAGAGCAGGACGTTCAAGCAGGCCAGCGCGTATTGGAAGATCGTCGACGTGCTGCAGCGCATGTGCAAAACGATATTAGCGAATCATTGTATGAAGATACTGACAACGACGAAAGGAATGAGTAATGACTTCGCATCCTTCCCAATCACCATGGGCTATTCCAGTTGCGCAAATGGCTGCGCGAGCTGGTAGTAGCATGTCATTGCACCGCGCTTTTCCAGCTCCGGAAGGTATTGGAGATTGCGTTATTGGCGTAAAACCAGGCAGTGACGTTATGGTTGATGGCGATTTTGATGCTGTGGTTGATGGCTTAATGTTTCAGGGGAGTATTACAGCTCCCGTGCATGCGGAATGCACGCGCTGCTTGATGCCACTTCGCCGCGATTGGAAAGTTGATGTTTGCGTATTCTTCCCTTATGTGGACGAGCGCTCGCAACGTGCGGATAATCGCAAGAACGGCAAAGATGTTGACGAAGACGAGTCGCAAATTTGGGATGAAAACGATGAATCTGGGAATGTGTATCCGCTAGTTGGCGGCGGAGATTTTGCGGATATTGAGGCGCTTATTCGAGATACGATGGTTAGCGAGTTGCCGCTTCAGCCGCTGTGCGAGCCGGATTGCCGCGGACTTTGCCCGCAGTGCGGTGAGAATTTGAACGAGAATCCGGAGCATCATCACGACGTTACGGATATTCGATTTGCGGCTTTGGAAGGCTTAAAAGCGCAACTTGAGCAAGCTGAAAAACAAAATTATTAGTAAATTGTACGGCGCTTGCTGTAATATACAGAACGCTTAAGCTCAATCGATTGAACGAAATAGAGGAAAAATTATGGCACTGCCTAAATACAAGACCTCGCGTGCTAATACGCATTCGCGTCGCGCTAATTGGAAGGCGTCTGCCGTGCAGACTGTGACTTGCCCGAACTGCGGTTCTGAGGCATTCCCACACATGGCTTGCCCATCCTGCGGAACTTTCCGCGGCCGCGTTTATCGCGAAGCTATTCGCTCCGCACACAACAAGTAGGTTGTATTTATAAAAACCCTGCCATCGACGGGTGGCAGGGTTTTCTTTTTTCTCGCGTTTGGAGGGTTTGTGTTGGTGTATTGCTCCAAACGTGGGAATTTTATCTCGTGTTTGGAGGGTTTATTGTTGCTCTGTGCTCCATTTGTGAGATTACTGTCTCGCGTTTGGAGCATTCACTCGTTAGTGGAATTCGCGCGCGCGTCGAGTGCGTGCCACGCGATTTCGGCAGCAGCGAGTTGCGCTTTGCGTTTGCTAGATCCACTTCCAACACCCAGCACTTCGTCGCCATCATCATTAGCCAAAACCGCGCGCGCTTCAAAAATTAGAGCATATTCCGGCCCAGAAACCGACATACGGTACTCCGGATCCGCCAAACCCATATCGTGCGCTTTAACAGTAAGCGAAGTCTTCCAATCAAGCGCCGGGCCTTCCGTAAGCACTTCCGCCAAAGTATCATCAATCAAACGATGCACAACCGCGCGCGCTTCATCAATACCGTGCTCCACGAAAGTCGCACCAATAAGCGCCTCAACAATATCGCAAAGAATCGAATCCTTATTACTTCCGCCTTGTTCCATTTCGCCGCGGCCAAGCAAAATATACGGCCCAACATGCAATTTTTCGCGCGCAACAGCAGAAAGTGCCCATTCAGACACAGCTTTCGCTCGCATTTTTGCAAGCTGCCCTTCCGTCATGTCTGGATGCGCAGAAAATAGCGTTTCTGTAGAAACCAACTCAAGCACAGCATCTCCCAAAAACTCGAGTCGCTCATAATTGCGCGTACCCGGATGCTCATGCGAAAACGAGCGATGCGTAAGTGCTTCAACCAAAAGATCTGGCGAAATTGTTGTGCCTAAAGCGCTTAAAAGTTCCTGCGTTGGATCCCCGGCGCGAGCCTCGCCGTCATCTAATCTTAAAACTCCACTTGCAATATTTTCCGTCATAGCTTCGTGCTGATTTTCTTGATTATTTTGATTATTCATAACAGCACTATTATAGTCCACATTGCCAACACGCACGCTTTTAGATTAAGTTAGATTAATTTAGATTAAGTTAGATTAGATTACGTTAGATTAAATCTGTTCGTATAAGTCTGCAGCTATATTTATGCATTATGCCTACGTATGATTTGGGATTAGAACGAGTTTCGCTGGAATTTGCTACAAAAACGATTTTTACTGACGTAACGCAAGGCGTTTTTGAAGGCGACAGAATTGGTATTGTTGGTAAAAATGGTGACGGAAAGTCGACTCTGCTTCGCTTGCTTTCTGGGCATATTAAGCCTGATTCCGGGCGCGTAACTAAACGCGGCGGTCTTACTTTTGGCATACTCGATCAGCGCGATCCTTTAAACGACAACGATACTGTGCGCGAGGCTGCGTTGGAAAATCGTGAAGATTACGAGTGGGCTGCAGATACGCGTTCGCGCGAAATCGTAGAGGCTCTTCTTGGCGGAATCAATTTGGAAGCGAAAATTGGTACGCTTTCCGGCGGCCAGCGTAGGCGCGCGGATTTGGCAAGATTGCTTCTTCACGACTGGGATATTTTGGCTTTGGACGAGCCTACTAACCACTTGGATGTGGTGACGATTCACTGGCTTGCTGAGCACTTGCTTCACCGCTGGCAGGATGGTCAGGGCGCGCTTTTGATTGTGACGCACGACCGTTGGTTTTTGGATGAAGTTTGCACGTCTATGTGGGAAGTTCATGACGGCGTGATTGATCCGTTCGAAGGCGGCTACAGTGCTTACATGCTTCAGCGAGTTGAGCGCGAGCGTCAGGCGGATGTGCGCGAGGAGCGTCGCAGAAATTTGGCGCGTAAAGAGTTGGCTTGGCTTTCACGCGGCGCTCGTGCGCGTTCAACTAAGCAGAAGTTCCACGTAAAGCAGGCGCGCGAGCTTATTGCAGACGTGCCGCCAATGCGCGATACTTTGGAATTGAAGAAAATGGCAACTTCGCGTCTTGGTAAGCAAGTTGTTGATTTGATTGATGTTACGCAAATTTTTGACGACGCTAATCAACTAAAAAATATTGATCCAGATATTGCGGAAAGCGCCGGTACTACAGAAAGTGCCGTTACTTCGGAAAGCGCCGGTACTGCGGAAAAATCAAATAAAGTCGACATTGTAGAATCTGCTTTTGCGCAACCAACTCACGTAGGAAGCGTTACGATTGCAGTCGACGAAAATCAAGAAAACTTTTACGAAGAAAATCTGGAAACTGCGGCAGCAGAACGAAAAACTATTACAGGCCGCATGATTCTCGACAATGCAACATGGCTAATAGGACCAGGAGATCGTTTCGGAATTGTTGGCGCAAACGGTGCTGGAAAATCAACGCTATTAAGCATTATTGACGGCTCGCTAAAACCTACTGTTGGCCGCGTGAATATTGGTAAAACCGTAAAATTTGCGGTGCTTTCGCAGCGTTTGGAAGAGCTTGAAAAGCTTGGAAAATATAAAGTTAAGGAAGTTTTAAGTAGATACAAGCCAAGTTACATTATTGACGGCAAGGAAGTGACTCCTGGTCAGCTTATGGAGCGTCTTGGTTTTAAGCCGGAACAGCTTATGACGCCGATTGCGGATCTTTCGGGCGGTCAAAAGCGACGTATGCAATTGCTTTTGATTCTTCTAAACGAGCCGAACGTGCTGATTATGGACGAGCCTGGAAACGATCTCGACACCGATATGCTCGCTGTTATGGAAGATTTGCTTGACACGTGGCCTGGCACGCTGATTGTTGTTTCGCACGATCGCTATTTGCTTGAGCGCGTAACTGACCAGCAGTTTGCGCTTATTGACGGCAAAATCCGTCATCTTCCGGGTGGCGTGGACGAGTATTTGCAAATTGTAGAAAAATTGCAATGCGAGCACGAAAATAATATTAATTCTGCAAAAACTAAAAATGGTAGCGAAAGTAGCGATAGTAGAAAAAGTAGCGAAAGTAGCGGCATAAATTCAGCAAGTGCGGAAAGTGCGGGAAGTTCTGAAAGTGCTGCAGAAAGTGCAGCAAGTGCGTATTCAGTAAGCGCGCCGAAACTAACCGGCAAAGCTTATCACGATGCAACTAGACGCGTGGCAGCAATCGAGAGAAAACTTGCAAAACTTGAGGATCAAAAATCAAATATTGAATCGCAAATGGCTTCTCATGATCCAAGCGACTTCGTAGGATTGCAAGCTCTTAACGAAGAATTGCAACAAAACGCAAAAGAAACTAGCGATCTTGAAGAAGAGTGGATGGAACTTTCTGAGCAGCTGCAGTGATTTAGAAGATAACCGCCACGTGCTAAATTTGTGAGTTATGACTCAAATCAAGGATATGTTGGAATCTGTTAAAACTATTCGTGTTGATGGTCGCGCTGTTGACGAGCTTCGCCCAGTGCGAATAACCCGTAAATTTACTGACGTTCCTGAAGGCTCTGTTTTAATTGAGTGCGGCAATACGCGCGTTATGTGCACCGCAACTTTTACGGTTGGCGTTCCTCGTTGGCGCAGAGATTCTGGTTTGGGCTGGGTAACAGCTGAATATTCTATGCTTCCTAGAGCTACGGCTGAGCGTACTGATCGCGAATCTGTGCGCGGAAAAATAGGAGGCCGCACGCATGAAATCAGCCGTCTTATTGGACGTTGCTTGCGCGGAGTTGTGGATATGAAGGCAATGGGTGAGTGCCAAATTCAAATCGACTGTGATGTTTTGCAAGCAGATGGCGGAACTCGCACGGCTTCTGTAACAGGCGCTTACGTGGCTTTGGTAGATGCGCTTAATTGGGCGGAAAAGAATGGTCATATTCGTTCCGCTTCAAGCGTTATTAAGGATTCTATTTCAGCTGTTTCTGTGGGCGTTATTAACGGCACGCCTATGCTTGATTTGCCTTATGTTGAAGACAGCCAAGCTATGACAGACATGAATGTAGCTATGACTGGTTCCGGCACATTTATTGAAATTCAAGGCACTGCTGAGCATCGTCCGTTTAATCGCAACGAATTAAATACTTTGCTTGATTTAGCGACTAAAGGTAATCTCGAGTTGCAGGCGGCGCAAAAAGAAGCTTTAGCGAAATAGCAAGTAGTGAATAGCTAAATAGCGCGTAGCTAAATAGCACGTAGCGAAATAGCACGTAGCGAAATAATAAGTATCGAAATAATAAATAACTAAATAATAAATAGCAAGTAGATAGACTGAAGGAGAGCGGGCGTGAAACTTGTTGTGGCAACACATAATGAGGGAAAACTCGTTGAAATTAAGCGCATTTTAAAAGAGCAGTTGGCGCAATTAGCGGATCAGTTTGAGCTAGTTACTGCCGGGTCGCTTGGTTTGCCAGATCCAGTAGAAACAGGGGTTACTTTTGAGCAGAACGCGTTGCTTAAGGCTCGCGATGTTGCTTCAAGAACTGGTTACCCGGCTATTGCGGACGATTCAGGCATTATTGTTGATGTTCTTGGCGCTGCTCCTGGAATTTTGTCTGCTAGGTGGAGTGGAGTGCACGGAGACGATAAAGCTAATAATGCGCTTCTTCTTCGCCAAATTGAGGATATTCCAGATCGATTCCGCACAGCGCGTTTCCGTTGCGCTGCCGCTCTTGCTATTCCTGACGATTGCAGTGAAGTGCCAGAAGGTAGCGTGATGTCGCATGCGCACGGATTCGAAACTGTGCGCGTTGGTGAGATGATTGGGCGTTTGATTCGCCAAGAGCGTGGAAATAACGGTTTTGGTTACGATCCGCTTTTTGTGCCGGATGAGCAGCCGATTCGCGACGGTGTGCAAATGGAAGGTTTGACTAGCGCTGAATTAACTAAGGAAGAAAAGGACGCTATTTCTCACCGTGGGTACGCTTTGCGCGCGCTTTTGCCGGAATTGCGGGCGCTGTTTATTACGGAATAAACGTAACGGAATAAATGAATAAGCGAAACGTAATAAGCGCAACTGAATAAGCGCAACGGAATGATCAAAATCTCGTGCGCGAGATGGGACTTGAACCCACACGTCGTAAGACACAGGAACCTAAATCCTGCGCGTCTACCATTTCGCCACTCGCGCATACGACTTATACAGAATAATTTATATAAATATGTAATTTTATATAAAATAATCGAGCGTGTAATACAAAAGAGGAATTAACACGCTCGAATAAGTCGAGAGCCGCTTGACAGAATCGAACTGTCGACCTTCTCATTACGAGGGAGACGCTCTACCGACTGAGCTAAAGCGGCATGTTGCCCGAGACGCATTCGCGACTCGCGCACAAATCAATAACTATATATCATATTTTACCATTTGTCCAGTCGGGCGCGCCGCAAATTACCAGTGTTTTTGTGTTCGTTTTTGTGTTAAGCTTCGCGTGTTTCTGTCTGCTTTTGTGAGTATCTTGTGAATTGGATGATAGTGACGATTGCTGTCACGTCAGTTAGAGAAATGAAAGGACCAAAACAAATGGCCATCAATCCGCCAGTTGACGCCGTAAAAACCCCAGAATGGGCTGCATTGCAGAAGCATTACGACGAGTTGCAGGCTGAAGGCGTCTGCTTGAAGAAGTGGTTTGCAGAGGATGCAAATCGTGTGGATAAGTTGAGCTTCGAAGCTGGAGATCTCCACTTCGATCTTTCTAAGAATTTGATTAAGCCAGAAACGTTGAAGCTTTTTGCTGATCTTGCAAAGGCTGTAAAGCTTGATGAGCGCACTAAGGCAATGTACACCGGCGTGCACATTAATAATACTGAGGATCGTGCAGTGTTGCACACTGCTTTGCGTCGCCCAGCTGAGGACGCAGGCAAGTTTATGGTTGACGGTCAGGACACCGTTGCCGACGTTCGCGAAGTATTAGGCCGCATTTACGATTTCGCCAACAAGGTTCGCTCCGGCGAATGGAAGGGCGTTACTGGCAAGACCATTAAGACTGTTGTTAACATTGGTATCGGCGGTTCCGACTTGGGTCCGGTTATGGTTTACGAAGCTTTGAAGCCATACGCCGACGCTGGTATTAGCGCTCGCTACGTTTCTAACATTGATCCAAACGACATGGCCGAAAAGACCAAGGATTTGGATCCAGAAACCACTTTGTTCATCATCGTTTCCAAGACTTTCACCACTTTGGAGACTTTGACCAACGCTCGTACCGCTCGTACTTGGTTGCTTAACAAGCTTCAGGAGTCCGGTGCTATTGACGGCTCCGACGCAAAGAAGGCTGAAGCTGTTGCTAAGCACTTCGTGGCTGTTTCCACCAACCTCGAGAAGGTTGAAGAGTTCGGCATTAACCCAACCAACGCCTTTGGCTTCTGGAACTGGGTTGGCGGCCGCTACTCTGTGGATTCCGCTGTTGGTACTTCTTTGGCTGTGGTTCTTGGACCAGAGCGTTTCGAAGAGTTCTTGCACGGCTTCCACGCAATCGACACTTACTTCGCTGAAACACCATTCGAGAAGAATGTTGTGGTTCTTCTTGGTATGCTCAACGTTTGGTACCGCAACTTCTACAAGGTTGCTTCCCACGCTGTGCTTCCATACGACCAGTACTTGCACCGCTTCCCAGCTTATTTGCAGCAGCTCACCATGGAATCCAACGGTAAGTCTGTGCGCTGGGACGGCACTCCTGTAACCAGCGAAACCGGCGAAATCTTCTGGGGCGAGCCAGGCACTAACGGCCAGCACGCTTTCTACCAGTTGATTCACCAGGGCACTCAGCTTATTCCAGCTGATTTCATTGCTTTCGTGAACACGCCAAATCCTACTAAGGATGGCGATCAAGACGTGCACGAGCTCTTCTTGGGCAACTATCTTGCACAGACTAAGGCTCTTGCTTTCGGTAAGACTGCAGACGAAGTTCGCGCTGAAGGCACTCCAGAAGAGATTGTTCCAGCTCGCGTATTCAAGGGCAACCGTCCAACCACTTCCATCTTTGGCGATGCTTTGACTCCATTCAGCTTGGGCGAGCTTATTGCTCTCTACGAGCACATTACTTTCGTTGAAGGTACTGTGTGGGGCTTGGATTCCTACGATCAGTGGGGTGTGGAGCTTGGCAAGCAGCTTGCAAAGCAGATTACTCCTGCAATCTCTAAGGATGATGAAGCTTTGGCAGCTCAGGATGCTTCTACCCAGAGCTTGATTCGCTTCTACCGCGCACATCGCAAGTAATTGCGTAGCAGTTTTATTTAGCGGTTGCTAATTTATAGCCTCTTGGCGTTAATTCGTCAAGAGGCTTTTTTGGAACATTTGCCGGAGTTTTTTCTCCGGCGTTTGTAGCTACATCGGCGTTATTCTGGAACATTTGCCGGAAATCCCCATCGCTTTTGTAGCTTGACACAGTATCTGCGATATTTTATAATTAGCACGAACTTAAGGAGGTGATTCGCCGTGAAACATGACAGTAAAAGCCATAATTCTAGTACTCGTAATGATGAAGGCTCCGACACTAGCAGTAGTAGTTCGGACGTTCCTCCTGAATATATGAAGCCGGCAATCACCGAATTTAGGTTATAAAACTTGCGAAATAATAACTTACCGAAATAACTTGCCGAAGTACTTGCTTAAGTAGCTTTCGAAGTTAAAAACGTGAGTTCTGGTTATTTGCGCCTGTAACGTAATCAATGGTGATACGGCTACGCGAGAAAAGTTACGTGAGGAAAGTTACGCAAGAATTTATGCAAGAATTTATGCAAGAATTCACAAAAATCTAAATAAAATCCGCATAAGAATCTAATAGATAATAAATATTTGCGTAATAAGTAATAAATAAACAGAACTAATAAATAAAAAATAGCCTAAGGCGAACCAACTTATTGCCTATTCGAGGACTTATTATGACCGTATTCACAACTTCGCGCAAAGAAGGCGCAGGCGCTCAGGTCGACGAGAACACTCGCTTCTGGTCAGACATTATTGTTTGCGTTGGTATTATTGCTGTTTTTGGCATAACAGCTTTTCTTATTCAGCGCATAAATCAGCCAATTGGCCCAAGCGGCATTCCTTCTAAAGTTTCAACCGACGTTATTAATCTTCCTTACTACACGCTTAGATCCGTATTTCGCATGATGCTAGCTCTTATAGCATCGCTTATTTTTACGATTATTTACGGCTCTCTTGCAGCGCGCAGTCGTCGTCTTGGGAAGGTACTTATTCCACTTTTGGATATTTTGCAATCCGTGCCAATTCTAGGTTTTCTTTCGGCTACGGTTACTATTTGGCTTGTGCTTTTCCCGGGATCTATGCTCGGCGTTGAAGCAGCGTCTATTTTCGCTATTTTTACAAGCCAAGCGTGGAATATGACTTTCTCGTTCCATCGTTCGTTGCTAAGCGAGCCGAAGGAATTGGATGAAGCGGTTCGTAGCTTGCAACTTACGCATTGGCAGCGATTCTGGGTGCTGGATATGCCGAACTCAATGATTCCGCTTCTTTGGAATTGCATGATGTCTGTTGGCGGCGGCTGGTTCTTCCTTACAGCATCCGAAATGATTTCCGTAAACAATCACACTTATGCTCTTCCAGGAGTTGGTAGTTTTGTGGCACAATCCGCCGCAGAAAACAAGCTTGGTAATATTTGGTGGGCTATTGCTTCAATGGTTGTTGTTGTTCTTGCAATAGATTTCTTCCTTTGGAAGCCGCTTACGGCTTGGGCTGAGCGTTTCCGCATTACGCAAAGTGCGTCGGATGAAGAGCGTCACAGTGCTATTTTGACTTTGATTCGTCATTCTCACGCAGATGAGGTTATTAGTAAGCTGTTTTCTCCGATTCGCGAATGGTTGGAGCTTGTTACTCGACCGTTTGGACGCACTGGTGCTAGGTGGCCTCGTAAGGCGGCTCAGCGCAAGCTTGGCGATTTAGTATTTAACATCGTTATGACTGTTCTAATAGTGGCTTGCGCTGCTCAAATGCTTTACTTTGTGGCAACTAGAACCGGTTTGCAAGAGTTTGCTACTGCTGGAGCGTTGGGTGCGTTAACGTTTATTCGAGTTGCTGTGCTTATTCTTGTAAGCTCTATTATTTGGGTGCCAGTAGGCGTGTATATTGGCATGAATCCTAAGATTTCTCGCATAATGCAGCCGATTGTGCAAATACTTGCGAGCTTCCCAGCAAATTTCATATTCCCGTTTGCAATGATGTGGTTTATGGCTTGGCATATTGACCTTGGTTGGGGAAGCATTATTTTGATGGCACTTGGCACTCAATGGTACATTCTTTTCAACGTTATTGCTGGAGCTAGCGCTATTCCGGATGATTTGCGAGAAATGTCTCGTAGCTTCCGTCTAAATCGTGTGTTGCGTTGGAAGACTTTGATTTTGCCTTCTATTTTTGGATCTTGGTGCACTGGCGGTCTTACTGCTGCTGGCGGCGCTTGGAATGCTTCGATTGTGTCGGAAATTGTGGAATATGGCAAAAATCACATGTCAACTCAAGGCTTGGGTGCGTATATTACAGCCGCAACTACTGAGGGAAATTCTGTGAAAACGCTTGTTGGAGTAACAGTTATGAGCTTAATAGTTGTGTTAAGCAATCGACTGTTCTGGGCACCTTTGCAACGTATTTCCGAAAAAAGATACGTTTTAGGTTAAAAAATTTTTAAAAGACTTATTTAGCTAAATTAGTAGAACGGAAAAATTATGACTACGATGAACAGCGCAATGAACAGCGTTTTGGGCGCAAATAATTCACAGAAAGCGCCAGTTTCAATCACAAGCGATATTATCGACGCAAAGCACATAAGCCAAAGCTTTACTTCCGATAGTGGCACTACTCAGCACGTGTTGCACGATATTTCCTTCACTCTTCGCGAAGGCGAAATCGTGGCAATTCTAGGACGCTCCGGTGCTGGAAAATCAACCTTCCTTCGCACTCTGGCAGGTCTTGTGCAACCAACAGAAGGCACTGTAACGTATCGCGGACGCGAGCTTACTGGACCGAACCCAGGTGTTGCAATAGTATTTCAAACCTTCGCACTTATGCCATGGCTTACAGTTCAAGACAATGTGGAGCTTGGTTTGCGCGCTCGCGGAGTTAGCAAAGAAAAGCGCACTGAGCTTGCGTTAGCTGCAATTGACGCAATCGGTTTGGACGGCTTTGAAACTGCTTACCCAAAGGAGCTTTCTGGTGGCATGCGTCAGCGCGTTGGTATTGCGCGCGCACTTGTGCTTCGCCCGGATGCGCTTTTTATGGATGAGCCTTTCTCTGCTCTTGATGTGCTTACTGCTGAAAACTTGCGTCAAGAAGTTCTTAAGTTGTGGTCAAGCGATGAGCGCGATATTAAGTCGGTTCTTATTGTGACGCACAATATTGAAGAAGCTGTGCAAATGGCTGATCGCGTTGTGGTTCTTGGATCTCACCCTGGTCACTTAATTGCAGATGTTCAGGTTGATTTGCCTCGCCCTCGAGATAAGCATAGTGCTGAATTTGAGGCGATGGTTGATAACTTGTACGCAATTCTTACAGGTTCCGCTCCAGAAAGTGTGTCCGAGAAGGATAATTCTGAATCTGAAGATTTGCAAAATCAAACTCAAGCTGCAGATACTGAGGATGCTGAAGATACTGAAGCTGCAGCAATTGCGGATATGCTTATTCAGCGTCACCATGACGATGAAGACGAAGACAAGCAAAGCGAAGATGAGGCAGAATCTGGGGAAGCGAAAGCAGAACCTGTGGCTGTTCGTTTGCTTCCAAACGCAACTCCAGGTGGTATGGCAGGTTTGCTTGACGTGATTTCGGAAAATCCGGATGGTATTGATTTGGCTGATTTGGCTGCTGACTTGTCGTTTGAAATTGATGACTTGTTCCCACTTGTTGATGCTGGCACAATGCTTAACCTTCTTACAGCAGAAAACGGCCATATTACTATTACTCCAGCTGGAGAAGAATGGCATAACGCCGACATTTTGCACAGTAAGCAAGTTTTTGCAAGGCTTGCTATTGAGCATGCGCCTCTTGTTCACGCAATTGATCAAGCTTTGAGCCGTAATCGTAACGGAAAGCTTCGCGGAGAGTTGATTTTAGATTTGCTTCGCAGTAAGCATACGGATGCTTTGGCACGTCAGCAGTTTGATATTGCGATTAGCTGGGGTCGTTACGGTGAGTTGTTTGATTACGATGCAGATGACGATGAGCTTACGCGTACTGTTGAAACTGCTCCTTTGGATGGTGTTTTGCGCTAAAACTAGCGAAATCTAGTAAAAACTAGCGAAAATTTGCGAAAACTAGCGGAAATTTGCGAAATCTATCGCGAAAATTCGCTAGAAATAATGTGCAACAAATGTCCATTATTGTGCATAAATTTGGTATTTGTATGCTTTCGATAAAAGGATGCCGCATAGTTCTTTTATCTTTAGGTCTAGTTGCTTCTTATTTAAGATTGCACGGATCGAAAGCCCCCAAAAAGCGAACTTTTTGGGAAAGATTACGCTAGAGTAACTTTTTTCTAGCTAACTGTACGTCGATATGCGGCGGCGATGGAGGAATATTATGGTAAATGCTGTAGAAGCATTTGATGCTAAGCATCTTAAGGCAGCTGAGGAAATCCCAGCTTTCCGTCCTGGCGACACCGTTGATGTCAACGTTAAGATTCAGGAAGGTAACAACACTCGTATTCAGACCTTCACCGGCGTGGTGATTGCTCGTAAGGGTGCTGGCGTTCGTGAAACTTTCGTTGTTCGTAAGGTGAGCTTCGGCACTGGTGTTGAGCGTCGTTTCCCACTTCATTCTCCAGCTATTGACTCCATTAAGCTGGTTCGTAGTGGTCGTGTTCGTCGTGCTAAGCTTTACTACTTGCGCGCTTTGCGCGGCAAGGCAGCTCGTATTGCTGAGCGTCGCGATAACTCTGCTAAGTAAATTATTAGAACCATTGTGAAGGATTACATATTATGGCTGATGGCACGCAAATTAGCGATACGCATATCGTTGCTGTAGCGGGTCATGGCCTTGATCCTTCACCGGTTCCGCCTGAGCCGGAAGGCTATGTTCCTTCCGGCTCTCGCATGTCTAGAAAAAAATCCGGCAAAAACAAGCATTTTGCACACGCTCGTCGTAATGGTAACGACCGTTTTTCGTTACGAGATGTAATAACTTGGTTTGGTATTCCAGTTTTTACAGTAATACTTGTTCGACTATTTTTGCTTGGTGCTTATACTATTCCTTCCGGATCTATGCTAGACACTATTCACATTGGCGATTATGTGATTACGTCGAAGCTTACTCCGCGTATATTTTCTCTTCAGCGCGGAGATATTGTTGTTTTTGAAGATCCTGCGCATTGGTTAAGCGGTGAGCGTGGTGCTAACGGTGTTGTTGGCAATGATTTAATTAAGCGTCTTATTGGCTTACCTGGTGATGTTGTAGAGTGCAAGGGCGCAGGCGAGCCGATTACTGTTAATGGCGTAACAGTGCACGAATCTGCTTATATTCGTCCTGGCGTGGATCCTAGCGCTTTTGCGTTTAAAGTAAAAGTTAAGCCGGATCATGTTTTTGTATTAGGCGACAATCGCGCTAATTCTGCGGATTCTCGCTATCATCGCAACGACGGTGACGATGGTTTGGTGCCAATTTCTAAAATTGAAGGCGTTGCTGTATTCCGCACGTGGCCACTAAATAGAATCGGCTTTTTGGAAGATCATCACGACGCTTTTGATAGCGTACCAGATAATTACGTGAAGTAAGCTATTAAAAAAATTATGCAAACAAAATTGCTTACTATACCGTTAATGCCATCTTTAACGCATGAACAATCTTTACTTTCTGAAGGCTACGATTGGGTTATTGGATTAGATGAAGTTGGTCGCGGCTCTTTAGCAGGTCCAGTAATGGTTGGTGCTGCTGTTGTTGGTAAATCTCAAGTAGAAACGCAAAATATTCCGGAAGGCTTAGCTGATTCTAAATTACTTACTGAGCATAAGCGTGAAGCTCTGTATGAGCCTTTGCAAAAATGGTGTACTTTTTGGGCTATTGGATCATGCACGAATAAAGAAATTGACGAGTGGGGCATAAGCTACGCGCTAGGGGTAGCTGCATTAAAAGCAATTGCAGAAGTAGAAAATAATCTTCTTAAAATGCAATTACAAAAAAGTGAGAAAAGCACGAAAGTTACTAAAATTGCGGCAATATTAGATGGTCCTTGCGATTATATTGATAAAGTTGCGAATACTTTTGACGCACCATCCGTGCCGATTCCTGTAAACGTACACACTTTAGTAAAAGCAGATCGGCAGTGTGCTAGCGTTGCTGCTGCTGCAGTTTTAGCAAAAGTTACAAGAGATAATCTTATGGTATCTTTGGCGAATAAACCGCAGTATTTAGCTTACGATTGGGCTAGCAATAAAGGTTACGGCTCTCTTGCGCATCGTAACGCAATAAAAGAAGTAGGCCCTAGCGATTTGCACAGACTTTCGTGGAATTTATAAACAAGTTTTAATAAGTGTAGATTGTTCTTGCAAAATCTATGCAGATGTTAAATTACATTCTTTTATGGCGAATGTTTCAAAGCCTCAAAAATGGCTTAAAATCAGCATAATTACGCGGTTGCCGGCGTGTTGATGGTGTGTGCACAGCGTAATCTTGAAAGCAGTTGGGACACTTTATTTTTTGGAAAATTTAGAGGATTTTTTAGATAAAGAAAAGGAATCAGGAGATGATAAATCGCTGTTTTGCGTTCGTGCCAGGCATTAAGCATTTGGTTGCTTTAAGGTCGACGTGTCTCGCGATTTCTTATCTTATGAATATCGCTTTTGTGTACGTGTGCGTTGGCATGCTTTCTCCTGTTCTTAGGCCGGTGCGCTCAGTTGGAACTTCTTTAATGAGTTCTATTGAGTTAACGTCTTATATTATTGCTATTGCGGCTATTATTTTGTTCAAATATGCTGCTTTTCATGGCTCTTGCACAATGGCAACCGATATTGAATCTCGAGTTGCTATGCGTTTGCGCCCTAAAATGTTGCACGCAATGTTGTCTTTGCGCTCTGCAGATATTGAAGACGCTAAAGATTTTGCATCGCTATCCGTAAATGATGATATTGCAGCTCTTCAGCGTTTTATTGCGGTTCTTGTGCCGCAAATTTTAGCTGCTATTCCAGTTCCAATAGTTATTTCTGCAGCATTATTTACAGTTAACCCGGCTATTGCTGGAATTTGCGCGTTAAGTGCAATATTTAATATTGCTTCCTTGCTTTTGGTTTTAATTTTAGGATCTAAAGCTTTAAGATGCTTAAGCATATTATGTGCATACGTTATTACTGGAATTGCTATTGTTGCAACTGTTTGGCTGTCTTCAGTTAAGGGAGTTGGACTTGCTGCAGCATTGCTTACTATGCCTTTATTAATGCTTAGCGTGCAGCCTTTGCGAAGCGTTAGTAAATACATGCACGTTGTTAAAAACGCTGTTCATGGCATGAGCCATGTTGAATCTTTGCTTAAGATGGTGAATGATTCTTCTGCGCCAATAGCATTTAGCGATGACGGTTCAACATTATCTTTGCCAGATGGCGTTACGAATATTGCTTTGCG
>NQOH01000001.1:461248-461390 GCA_003585735.1 Gardnerella kenyensis | reverse complement strand
TATGCGTTGCGATATTAAAAACGATAATGCGCATAATAGTAGCCAAGACGCTGATGAAGTTGAGCGCTTATCAATAGTCGCTCGTTCTGGCGATTTGCAGATCGTTCCAAGTAAATACCATGCTGCTATGCGAGAAGGAATA
>NQOH01000001.1:452835-460461 GCA_003585735.1 Gardnerella kenyensis | reverse complement strand
CTTTCTGGCGCTGGTTTTAATAAATCTGCGGATGTATTACTTTCTTATAGCGATCGTTACGAAATTAGGGAAGACGATATTTCTCCATTCGTAGTCTCAGATGCTTTCGATGCTAATGAAAATGCTTCATATTTGCCGCTTAACAATGCAACTCCTGGAGCTTTGGCAGATATTGTAACTGTAGTAAGTGAAAGAAGTCACTTATTTGCCACGACTTTGCGAGAAAACTTACTTTTAGCAGCTCCAACTGCCACAACTACTGCAATGTGGGATGCATTGCGCGCAGTTCGAGTAGATGGCGTTGTTTATGCAGATTATGACGGCTTGGATATGCCAATCGACCGCTTATTTAATAATTCTGACTCAACGTATAATTCTGAAGATATTATGCGTCGAATTATTCTTGCGCGCGCTTTGCTTCGTCATACGCCTGTTTATATTTTTGACTATTCTGCGCAATCTATGAGTAATGCAGAAGCTGAAACAATTATTAAAATATTGCGACGCGTATCGACTACTCTTGCAAACGTAATTGTTCTTATGCCTAAAGATGCTGGCGTATCTTCAACAGATTCAAAAGTTACTGTAGAAACGTATCGTCATATTGCAAAATCTAAATCGCAACAAAATAGCGAAAATAAAGAGAGTAGCGAAAGCAGCGCAAATAAAGATAGCGCAAATAAAAATATCGCAAATATCAAATCTTCTGATTCTAAAAAGAATGATTCTAAATCTTCTCTTGTAAATATTGCGTCAGAAGGTATTTCTTCTGTGTCGAATTATGCGTCGAAAGTGCGTTCTGTTTCAAAGTGGAAGCGCGCGCTTTTTGCAATTATTTCTATGCTTAGCACAGCGTTAAATCTTGCTTCTGCAGTATTTATTCCTGTAGCGATTGTTGCTGCAATGTTTGCTGTAGCAGGGCGACCAATATTTGGTTTTGTAATGCAACAATGTGTGCTTGCTGCTGTGTGCTGTATGGTTGTTCGTGCGCTTACTTTAGTTGTGTCGTTTGCGGGTGTAGATATGCATCACGATAAATGGCATAAAGCTCATTTAAGCATGAATGTTGGCATGGTTTGTGCTGTTGTGCCGCTTATGGTTGTGCTTTATTATTTTGATGCGAATTTGTCGTATGTGGCGATTGTTGCTTGCATTCTTATTATGTTCGTTGTGCCAAGATATTTGATTATAAGATCGAAGCATATTGTAAACAAAGTTAGCTTAGAACAACATGAAGTTGAGTGTGAAGTAAGTGATATTGAGCTTGGCATTGATGAAGTGCTTGCTTTTAGGCAGGGTGAGCATTGCGTTAATCATATGGTTGCGTCAATGCGTAAAGTTTCGCAACAAAATATGCGTTTAGAGCGTAAAATTGCGTCAATTTCTGCGTTCGTGCTGTCGCTTTCATTAGCGAGTATTGCTACTGCTGCGCTTGTGGTGTCTAATACAATTCACCCAGTTCCGGCAAATATTCCAGCTTGGAGCACCGTATACGCTGTTATGGCAATGGTTCTGCTAGTAATTATGCTTCAGCAGATAGTTGACGTGGTTTTGCAACGCATACCTTCTATAGTCAAAATAAGAAAATAAGAAAATAAGAAAATAAGTACCTGTAAGTAATTAGCTTGTGTTGCAATAAAAGTAAAAGTGTATATGCATTCTAGGTTGGGGGAGTGAATATGCGTAATAAAAATTCGCATGATTCGCGTTTTAATGCTTTACTGTGGCTTCTACTTCTTGCTGTGCTATGCGGTGTTGTTATTGGTTTAGTATTGCCAAAAATTGACCACACAGTAGGCAAAATTACTGGCGAATATGAAGCAAGTGGGCAAGCAGCTGAAGCGCTAAAAAGGCTTCGCGTGGCGAAACCTTATCGCAGTGGCTATGAACGTCAAGTATTTGGGTATAGAACAACGGATAACGATGGCAATGGTTGCGATGTGAGAGAAGACGTTTTGTCTAGAGATTTGCAAAATGTGCGATACAAATATGCAGGATCTTGCAAAGTTAGATCAGGCCTACTTCACGATCCGTACACTGGGCTAAATATTCATTTCGTGCGCGGTCGCAAAACAAGTGCTTTAGTGCAAATAGATCATGTTGTTGCGCTACAGAATGCTTGGGAGTCTGGAGCGTGGAAGTGGAATACTGCCAAACGCTTAAAGTTTGGTAACGATATGCTTAATTTATTAGCTGTACAAGGCAAAGCGAATCAAGAAAAAGGTTCTGCTTCTGCAGCTTATTGGCTACCTTCAAATAAGTCATTTAGATGCGATTATGTAGCTCGCCAAATTGCTGTTAAATATAAGTACGGTCTTAGCGTGACGCGCGAAGAAAAAGAAAGTATGGCAGGAATATTGCATAACTGCCATGCGCAAAAGCTACCAAAGTAAAAACAATTTAGTAGTGATTATGCGTGTGATCGTGCAGTACGTCTTTATGCTCTGTTGAGTGCGGAATATGCATTACGCGCATGCGATTAATAGCTCTACGCGCAAGATTATGCGCCGAACCTGCGCCTTCTCCCTTAACGCCAAAAATAACTAGCAAAGCCATAATAGCCGTAATAATAGCGCTAATACGAAGCGTCCATTGCACGCCAAAAATGCTTGCAGCAACGTCTGCAGCATGACCTGTGCCAGTAACAGAATGATGCCACTCAGTTAGAACTGTCATTGTAACAACTAGCACAGGAGCGCCGATTGCGCCCCAAAGCTGCCTCATAGTATTAGTTACAGCGGAGCCGTCACCAAGCTCTTCGGGTTTCAAGCAATTAAGCGACCAAGTTGTAACAGGCATAAGCAAGAATCCCATGCCAATTTGGCGCGTGAACTGCCAAATAGAAATCCACCAAATCCACGTATTCATGTCAATAAGGCTCATCATCACAGTGCCAAAAAGCAAAATAATCGAGCCTGCCATAGCAACAGGACGAACTCCAAAACGATCCAGCATACGGCCGCCAAAATATTGCGAAATCGCCATTCCAAACGCGCCTGGAAGCAGAATCAAGCCGCTCATAGTGGCAGAAAAACCGCGATCTGACTGAATATAAAGCGGAATTAAAACCATTATTGAGCTAAACGCAAAGAAAGTTAAGCACGCGCAAATAGTGCCAACCATAAAATGCCTGTTTTTAAGCACGCCAATTCCAAGAAGCGGAGTGTTACCGCGTTTTTCGGCTCGAAGCTGACGAAGCACAAACCAAGCAATTCCTAGCGCTCCTAGAACCATAGGAACCCAAGAAAGCGGGCTAGCAATTCCGCAACCTTCAATATTGGTAAAACCAAACATAAGTCCGCCAAAACCAATAATCGACAGACCTACTGAGAAGAAGTCAGCGTGCGCGTTAGGATCATTCTCGCCAAAATTATGAAGGAAAAGAGTCGACAAAATCACGGAAATTATGCCAATAACAGTCAGAGAGAAGAAGATTGATCGCCAGCCGTTAATATCTGTTTGCAAGCCGCCAATAGTAGGTCCAATCGCTGGAGCAATGCTCATAGCCATGCCAACGCTGCCCATTGCCATACCGCGGCGCGTAACAGGGAATACTGAGAAAACTGTTATTTGCAAAACAGGCCACATAACTCCAGTGCCAATTGCTTCAAGAGTGCGGCCCACAAGAGCCATAATAAAATCGTTACTTAACCACGCAAAAACTGAGCCTACTGTGAAAAGTATCATAGAAGTAATAACGATTTGGCGAGTGGAAAAGCGGCGAGTTAAAAACGCTGTAAGAGGCACCATAATTGCCATAATCAGCTGAAAAATAGACGTAAGCCACTGGCCTGTAGTAACGCTTATACCAAATTCTTGAACAATTGTTGGAAGAGCTGCCGTAAGTTGTAGCTGCGCAAAATTTCCAATAAACGTAATAAACGTAAGAATTGCGAGCGAAATTAATGCAGGACGCGTAAGGCGATTATTGAAGTACGCTTCATCGCCAGTCAAAGCATGACTGAGATTACGGCTTGTGTTGAAAAGCCATTTTGAGTGTGCCAAAATAACATCCTTTGAAAATAGCATTAAGCGCTAATTGCTAGCTAAATTCGTATATTTAAATTCGTATATTCGCCAAATTTTTTGTAATTAGTCTAGCTACTGCATTGCGAGCAATAGCATGCGTAAATGCTGCTACAACTACTTGCTTAGATTGCAAATACTGCACAAATATTGTACTTCTACAAATACTTACGCAAATATCTTACGCAAATATTTTATGCAAATACTTACGCAAATATTTAGTAATTGTGGTGGGATTGCCAATAATTGTAAGCGCCCTGAATTGATCCGTAACGGCCGTTGCAATAATTCCAGAACCAACGAAGCTGAGTCTGATAGTTAGTAGCCCAATCAGCGCCAGCAGAAGACATCTTGCGTCCAGGCAATGCCTGAGGCAAACCGTAAGCGCCAGAAGGATTCATAGCATTTACGCGCCAGCCGGATTCGCGAGAAATAATAAACACTGTGGCTGTAAAATCAGCCTCGCTATATCCGTTGGAAATCAGCCAATCGTGAGCCCACTGTTGCATTTCGCCGGCAGGAACCGTAGTTCCAATAGAAGCTGCAAAACCAAGTCCTGCGGAAGAGCCGCCCGTGCCAACAAGAATAACCTTATCTTTAGGAGCCTGCTTTACGTAAGAAGCAAAAATGTTTGAAGAAACAACTTTGCCATTAGTGCGCGTAACTATTTTTGCTGTTTCCATAACGCCTTCAGCGCCTTCACTTTGCACCTTTTCGGTACCTTTTGGAAGTGCGGCAGTCTCTTTTTTCACAACGTTAAAAGCAATAGGGTCGTCGGAAGTTTCTAACTTTGCGCCAGCACGATTAATAGTAATAACAGTTGATTCGTCAACTTTAGTAGTTAAAGAAGGCGTAACAACATCGTGTGGCTCAAGAGTGATATCTCCAGCTTCAAGAACAGACTTTACGTCGGTAAAATGAGTTCCCAAAATAGTGCGGTGATGTCCGTTGATAATAACGTTTACGTACGAAGTGTTGCCCTTAGTTAGTGCGTCTCGAGATGCGCCACGAGAAACTTGCGTGCTATCAGTTACAGAATAGGAAGTAACAGGAGCTGCGTGACCTTGAGTTGAAGTATAAAAACCGCGCGAGGCAAAGCCAAGCGTCACCAAAGCAACAAAACCTGCAACAATCGCACCAAACTTAGCCCATTGACGCAAACTCAGCGAACTAAGCGTAACAGTATGCTTACGGTGACTGGCCATATCCCTCCTTATTTGCAATTACGCAACTACTTAATTACGCAACTACTTACTAAACCTACTTACTTTTGTAAGTCTGCTTAAAAGTACAAATCGTAAAAATAATTTGCGCGTAAAAACATCCGTGCAGAATTATACCTCTTGGTCTGGTCCTTGGTATTATTCTTGGCTTGATTCGTTATTATTATCTTCGCTTTTATCTTCTTCGCTTTTATCTTCGCTTTTATGCTCAAAATCTTGTGCTTGCTTAATCAAATCTTCCAAATCTGTAGCAAGTAGCGAACCTGCTTGACGATAAATAACCTCGCCGCGCTTAATAATCATAACCGTTGGAACTGCGCGAATTTGAGCAGCTTCAGCAATATCGGAGCTTTCGTCAACATCAACCTTAACGAAAGGAATGTCAGGATATTTTTCGCTTACTTGCTCAAAAATAGGACCGAACGCGCGGCACGGACCGCACCAAGTCGCCCAAAAATCAACAACAACAATCTCATTAGTTGAGGCAATTCGCTCAAAATTCTGTGTATTCGCATGTATTGCTGGCATATCATCCCCCTTATTGTGCGTAGTTTGTCTATTATACGTTTCGGCGTGCATAATTTGCGGTGCGTGCGTAGGTGCTATCTGTCGCCTTGCGGCACTAGGCTAGGTTGCATGCTTGATATTCAATTTATTCGTGAACATGCCGACGTAGTTAAGGAATCGCAGCGTAAGCGTGGCGAGTCCGTTGAGCTCGTCGATGAAGTTTTGCGCAATGACGATTTGCGCCGTGATGCGCTTAAGGCTTTTGAGGCCGCTCGCGCTGAGCAGAAGGCGATTGGCAAGAAGGTTGCAACCGCGTCTGCAGAAGAAAAAGCCGCGCTTATTGCAGAAACCAAGGAATTAGCTTCGAAGGTGGCTGAGTACAAAGCCGAATCCGAAAAAGCTACTGCTGACTACACAACCGCAATGTGGAAGCTTTCCAACATCGTTGAAGATGAGGCTCCAGAAGGCGGCGAAGATGACTACGTGGTCGTTAAGAAAGTTGGAACTCCGCGCGATTTTGCAGCTGAAGGTTTTGAGCCAAAGGATCATTTAACTCTTGGCACCGGCGTTGCTGGCATTGATATGCGTCGTGGCGTTAAGGTTGCTGGCTCTCGCTTCTACTTCTTGCGTGGTGCTGTGGCGCGCTTGCAGATTGCAATGCTGACTATGGCTGTGGATCAGGCAGAAGAGCACGGCTTTACGCTTGCGATTACGCCAACTTTGGTGCGTCCAGAAGTGATGCGTGGCACGGGCTTCTTGAATTCTCACGCGGATGAGATTTACCGTTTGCGCGAGCCGGATGAACAGTATTTGGTTGGTACTTCCGAAGTTGCTTTGGCTGGTATGCATGAGGATGAGATTCTTGACTTAAGCAACGGCGCTTTGCGTTACTGCGGTTGGTCTAGCTGCTACCGTCGTGAGGCTGGTGCTGCTGGTAAGGATACTTCCGGAATTATTCGCGTGCATCAGTTCGACAAGGTTGAAATGTTCGTTTACTGCAAGCAGGAAGATTCGCGCGCTGAGCATCAAAAGTTGCTTGGCATGGAGCAGGAAATGCTTGCGAAGGTGGAAGTGCCTTACCGCATTATTGATACTGCTGCGGGCGATCTTGGTTCTTCTGCTGCGCGCAAGTTCGATTGCGAAGCTTGGGTGCCAACGCAGGGACGCTACCGTGAGTTGACTTCTACTTCCAACTGCACTGAGTATCAGGCTCGCCGCTTGAATGTGCGCGAACGCATGGAAGATGGCGGAACTCGATCAGTGAGCACTTTGAACGGCACTTTGGCTACTACGCGCTGGCTTGTGGCTATTTTGGAAAATCATCAGCATGAAGATGGTTCGATTGACATTCCAAAGGCTATGCAGGCTTATATGGGCGGCAAGGAAGTTATTGAGCCGACGAAGTGGGAAGCGTGAGAGTCGCGGTTTGAACTGATTGTTCGTATTTGCGTGCGTAAGTTTTGTGCTTACGCACGTTTTTTATTTGTTGCGTTGGTGAGTGCTGTGTTGGTGGTGTGTGTTGGTGAGTGTTGCGTTGGTGGTGTGTGTTGCGTTCTATGCGTGCTGATATGCTTAACCCCTGTGTGTTGAAGGCGATTTGATTGCTTTCGCGCGCAGACTGGATGGGTGTCCGAGCGGTCTAAGGAGACGGTCTTGAAAACCGTTGTAGGGAAACCTACCGCGAGTTCGAATCTCGCCTCATCCGCGAATTAACCAAGCTTCAAGCGTATTTCGCGCTTGAAGCTTTTTTACTGTTGTGCGAGTTTTGGGAGTTCCCCTTAATGTGGCGCGAGTTTTGGGGGATTTCTCTCCTCGCAAGTTCCCGTCCTTCGTCGCTCTGGCTGTTAAAGGTGTTTAGTGTGTTCGCCTA
>NQOH01000001.1:440723-452090 GCA_003585735.1 Gardnerella kenyensis | reverse complement strand
CAGCAGCCTGCGGCTCTGACGTTCGCCGCGCTCAGTGCGAAAAATCTCAAATCTCACCTCGCTGGTATTCCTGCAACTAAGCTGATGCGGAGTGTATAGTAGGAGTGCATGACGTGACGTGTGCAGCAGCACGAATGCTAGTGTTCTCTAGGCAATAAGTAATCAGCGTCTGCAGAGCAATACTATTAAAGTTAACTAATCAGCAAATACTCACTTTTTGCAGAAGCATTACTTCAAAGCTACAAAATCACCGTTCGCAGAAGCACTGGTGCAAAGCTTCAGGAACATTTGCCGGGGGGGGGGTGTTGGTTTTCAGCGCGCGGAGTAGTGGCGCTCTTGAGAAGTGATTGCGTCGAGGAAGAAGTGCGCGCAATCGCGGTGAGATGCGTCGCTTACGAAATCTTCCGGAGCGTAATGCGCAACGCTAGAAAACATCGCCTCGTAATCAGCAACGCTTAAGCGCACTCGCGAATCAAGCATATCCGCATGCTCCCTAGCAAAAAGCGCATCCTTAAATCTAGGCGCGAGCGTGCCGCTGAAAAATTCGCCAACAGCGCCGGATCCGTATGAGAATAAGCCGATTTTATCGCCGCTTTTAAGTTGAGGAAGCTCGCTATTTTCGTGAGCGTATTCGTCTGGCTCAAGTCCGTCTGGCTCAAGTCCGTCTAACTCAAGCAAAGACAACAATCCCAAATACAGGGACCCCGTATAAATGTTGCCTACGCGACGGCTGTACTTCGTGCTGGTTTCGTAGCGCGAAAGTAAGCGATTGAGTGACGATTTGCTTAAGTTGCTATTATCGCAAGAATTATCGCAAGAATTATCGCAAGTATTACCGCAAGAATCCATCGCCGCCTTAAGCGCTTTCAAACCCATTTTTGTATACGGCAAATGGAAGCACAGCCCCGCAAAATCGTTGAAATTACAACCGTTTTGCGCACAATATTCCTTCCACACATCGCAGAAAAATTCTATATACTGCTCAGTCGAAAACTTTCCGCGAGCAAGCGCTGTATCCTGGTAAACCGGTCGCCAAAAATCCTGAATATCCGCGGATTTTACGACGCTATCGTCGTTAATTTCAAGCACGTGCGGATTCGTGCTAACTAACATTGCCACAGCTCCAGCGCCCTGCGTTACTTCGCCAGGAGTTGCAAGCCCGTATCGCGCAATATCGGCCGCAATAACGAGCACTTGCGGATCTTTTTCGGCGTGCGCGCGCACGTAGTCGCATGCCATCATCAAAGCCGCGGTGCCGCCGTAGCAAGCCTCTTTTACTTCAACGCAACGCACCCACGGCGTGAGTTTTAGCAGATTTTGAACGTATAGCGCGCTTGATTTGCTTGCGTCGACGCCGCTTTCTGTGCCGACGATTAGCATTTTGAGGCGATTGCTATCGATGTGGGGTAGGAGTGGGCGCGCGGCTTCGGCGGCGAGAGTGACGATGTCTTGGTGATTAGGCGGCACGGATTGCTCACTTTGGCCGATGCCGATTGTGAATTTATTAGGATCGATTCCGCGCGCGTTTGCAAGATCCGTGAGATTTAAGTAGTAGTGGGGAGTTGCGAAGGAGATGCGGTCGATTCCGACGGTGGTTGGTGGAGTATTCATTTTTTCCTCAATTTTTACTTGATTCACGTAACTTTTTAAGCAATTGCGCAACTTTTTCTGTAGTACGCTCTGATGCGCTAAGTTGCATAAGATTATGCGCGATTTGTTGGATTTCTGCGCCTTTTGCGCCGGCTGCAATCGCAAGATTCGACGCTTGCAATGCCATGTGACCTGCCTGAATGCCAGGGCCTGCCAACGCGCGCAGTGCCGCAAGATTTTGCACTAATCCGAGAGCTGCAAGCGTGTTTCTAAAGTCGTTTGCGCTTTTGTATTTGCCGATTTTAAGCGCGAGTTTTGCCATTGGAAGAGATGAGATTGAGCCGCCAACAATGCCGATTTGTAGCGGAATTTCAATACGGCCGTGGAGTATGGTTTGGGTATTTAAGATTTCGGTGTTCCACGTTGACAGTGGTAGGTAGCGACCGGAGCGCGCCGCCCACGCGTGTGCTGCCGCTTCTAGCGCTCGCGTATCATTTCCGGACGCGAGCGCGGCTCCTGCGATGCCGTTTAGGATTCCTTTGTTGTGCGTGGCGGCGCGTTCCGGGTCGTTGGCGGCTAGCGCGCTTAATGCCGCGATTCGGCGTGCGAGGCGCTTTCCTTCGCCTTCGCGTTTAGCTTCTTCAAGCCGCCTGGATGCGAGCGCTTCAACCGGTATGCGCACTTCTGCCGTGGTGGCAACGCGGCTTGTGTTGTTAAGAATCGCCACAAGCGCCTCAACGCCGAGCCAGCTTTCCAGCTGGGCTTTGACGGCTTCGCCCATAGTGTTCACTGTGTTTGCGCCCATCGCATCGCATGTGTCTACGTCAATCTCGAGTTTGGCGAAGCCGTGCAAAGCTGAAGCGCGGCATTTTCGCGCGCCGCCGCCCCTCTTACTCATTGATGGGTGTGACTCGTTTGCAACGCGCAGTAACTCTTCAACCTTTTCGCAATCGCCAACAATCTCGCGCAAACGCGCCGCCACGCTCCCGTCCGCGTCTTCAAAAGCTATTTGCGCGGTTGTTACGTATTGCGGAGAGTGCGCAGTAATTCCGTATTTCTGAGAGTGCGCAGTAATTCCGTATTGCGCTGAGTTTGCAATAATTCCGCTTTCAATACCAGACGCCCCCGCAATCCTCGCCCCATTACACGCCGCCGCAATCACGGACGGCTCCTCGGTGGCAACCAGCACGTCCCGCGCCTCGCCGTTCACAATCAGCCCTCGCACAACGCCAACCGGAAGCGTGTACTTTCCAATCTGATGCTCAATCATATGATTTGCAACATCCGCCGGAATCGTGGCATCGGAACTTTCCGCAAGCTGCTTAAGCAAAAAAGTTGCGTCAGACTCGTCTATCGCGCCCTCGTTTTGCAAGGTTTTTATGCGATTTTCCACGCTTAATTCACGAAAAGCAGTCATCGAAATCACCTCATGATTTGTGTCGACTACGTATATTGCTTGCTTATTTATTTATTTACCTGCGTATAAGCGCGCACTTACTTATCTGAGTACCAGCGCGCACTTACTTATTTACTTACTTACTTTCGCACTTACCAGCACACGCACTTACCAGCACACGCGCTTACCAGCACACGCACTTACCAGCGATTCCTACTTACTCGCGCACTCAATCTGCATCGCAACGCCAATTCCGCCGCCAACGCAAAGAGCAGCCACGCCATTTTTCTTATTGCTGTCGCGCAAAGCGTATATAAGCGTCGTCAAAATCCTCGCTCCGCTAGCACCCAGCGGATGACCGAGCGCAATCGCGCCGCCCCTCACATTTAGCTTCGACTCGTCAATATGAAGTTGCTCAGAAACCGCAATACTTTGCGCTGCAAAAGCCTCGTTAATCTCAAACAAATCAATGCTTTCAACGCTGCTGCCGGTTGCGTTTAGCATGCGTTCCATCACATGCTTTGGAGCGTAACCCATTAAATCTGGGTCGATTCCGCCTTCTGCAAATCCCACAATTTTCGCAAGATATTTAATTCCGTGCGCTTCTGCATAGTCTTTGCTCATGAGAACGAGGGCTGCGGCGCCGTCGTTAATTCCGCTTGCATTTCCAGCGGTTACAGTTGATTCGTGGGCGCTATTTTCGCAAGCTGAGTTTGCATTTTCTTCCGAAGCTTTAAACAGCGTGCGCAATTTCGAAAGCTGCTCCAAAGACGTGTTTTCGCGCGGATGCTCGTCTTTGGTTACAACGCTTCCATTTGCAAGCGTTACCGGTACAATTTCAGCGTCAAAATCGCCTCGTTTAATAGCGGCAACAGCTTTTTGGTGAGATTTAAGCGCAAAAATATCTTGAGATTCGCGAGTAATTCCAAATTTTGCGGCTACGTTTTCTGCAGTAACGCCCATTGCGTCGCCTGTAAAAGCGTCGTTTAAGCCGTCGCGTTGCAAGCCGTCAATTAGCGAAAAGTTTCCGTATTTGTGTCCGCTAAATCGCGAGTTGGTTGCGTAAAACGGCACGTTGCTCATGCTTTCGGTGCCGCCTGCAACAACAACTTGCGCGTCGCCCATAACGATTGCAGATTGCGCCAAGCGAACTGCTTTTAAGCCCGATCCGCATACTTCGTTAATAGTCATTGCGCAGCTGGAAGTGTCTAAACCTGCTCGCAATGCGATTTGGCGAGCCACATTCTGCCCGCTTCCTGCTTGCAAAACGTTGCCAAAAATGGCTTGATCTACGTCGTGAGCATTAAGACCTGCGCGTTCGATTGCGGCTTTTGCGGCAATCGTTCCTAAATCAACTGAGGAAAGCGAAGATAAGCTGCCGCCGAATTTGCCAATAGGCGTACGTACAGCGCTCGCAATCACCACTTCAGTCATATGTTTAGCCACCTAATCAATTGTTTGTTGCAACAGTATTGCAGTATACCAACCGGACTACTTTATCGTATTTTTCGACAAAATTACTATTTGCGAAAAATTTTTCTCGTTTCCTTCACATTTGCACTTGCTTCAGTGAGTTTTCATATTCTGTTAAAAGTGATTATTTGTTGCTTAGAGAACACTAACATCTGTGCTTCCGCTAACACCACACCGGGCACACATACCACACACCAACCCACAGTTTGTTTTGCGACTTTAGTATACGAATACTAGTGTGGTAGAGATTTGAGATTTTTCGCACTGAACGAAGGACGCTCGCACTATAAGCGCTCGCTTACGAAACTCGCGTTGGAAGTCCACTGGACTTCCAACTTTAGCGAGTTTCCGCTCCGAGTTACTTTCGCGCGCTACGCTCTAAGCGCGAAAGCAGGTCGGAGCGCTATTTACGGAACGAAATCGACCCGTCGCTAGGATCCATCGCGTCAACAATAGCCAGCGAATCCAAGTCATATCCGGCCTCTCGAAGCTCGTCTCCGCCGCCTTGGAACCCCTTTTCAATCGCAATGCCAATGCCGGCAACAGTAGCGCCAGCGTGATCGCAAATATCAATCAAACCGTGCAAAGCTTTGCCATTAGCCAAAAAATCGTCCAAAATAAGCACGCGATCTTCCGCACTCAAATACTTACGCGACACAATTACCGGAAACTCGCGCTGCTTTGTAAAGGAAAAAACGGTGGAAACGTACTGGTCGCCATCAAGATTAATCGACTGTGCTTTCTTTGCGAAAACTACAGGAATATTGCCAAAATGGCGCGCTGCAACGCAAGCAATACCAATGCCGGAAGCTTCAATCGTAAGAATTTTATTAATACCTGCGTCGCGAAAATGCTCAGCCCAAGCTGCTCCCATTTGGTCAAACAACGCAACATCGCATTGGTGGTTCAAAAAAGCGTCTACTTTTAACACGTTTCCTGGCTTTACAATACCGTCTTTTATAATGCGATTTTCCAACTCTTGCACAATATGACCCTTCTTGCGTAACTACATTGCAGTACGCTCAAGCATACCCAAACGTGTGACACAATCCGCTAAAAACGACTGCGGCATGTGGTAAACCTGATTAAATACGTGCGCAATTAAAACGTGGGGGCGTTTTGTTGCTGAAGGTATGCGTATGTGATTTGCAGCATTAATGGAGTGTAAGTATGGGTGCAAGTATGGGTGCAAGTATGGGTGCAAGTATGGGTGCAAAAGATAGCGATTACGGGTACGAGAGTGATTTATTGGGAAATCCCGTTGATTCGGCAGATTCGGACGATAGTTTTTACGAGAATGCTGCTGGTTCTGCAGATTCGGATGATAGTTTTTACGAGAATGTTGCGGATGCAAGTGATTACGCTGGTTACAGTTATGACGAATATGCTGACGCTTACGCGCAAGAGCCTGCGCTTTCGCAAGAGCCTGCACCTGCTCAAGAAGATTACGCTCAAGCAGATTACGCTCAAGATTATTCGCAAGATTATTCGCAAGAATATTCGCAAAACTACTCGTCTTCCTCACATTCCAGAATCGCAATAGACGCGCAAAAACTACTCGACGGCTTAAATCCACAACAATCTAAAGCTGTGCAATACGACGGCCCGGCTCTTCTTATTGGAGCAGGCGCAGGCAGCGGCAAAACGCGAGTTCTTACGCGCAGAATCGCCTGGATTCTAGGCCAAAAAGGTGCGTGGCCGAGCCAAATTCTAGCAATCACTTTTACAAACAAAGCCGCAGCCGAAATGCGCGAGCGACTTGGCAAACTTATTGGCAGCGAAGCAAATACAATGTGGGTTTCGACTTTCCATTCCGCATGCGTGAAGATACTTCGCAGGTCGGGCCAAAGTATTGGCTTAAAACCGGGCTTTTCTATTTACGATACTGCCGATTGCGAGCGTTTAGTAAAAATTATTGCAACTGAGCTTAACGTTGATATTAAGCGCTTTACGCCTCGTAATATTTTGGCGAAGATTTCGGATTGTAAGAATAGTTTGATTAGTTGGCGCGAGCAGCTCGACATGTATGCAAACGATTACAAGCCGGGAGTTTTGGGGCAGCAAATTGCGCACGCTGGGAATTCTGAAGCTGTATACGCAACGATTTATGCGGAATATCAGCATCGATTGGCTCAAGCTAATGCTGTTGATTTTGACGATTTGATTATGCGAACTGTGCAACTTATGCGAGAAGCTCCGGAAGTTGCGAAATACTATCGACACAAGTTCCGCTATATTTTGGTTGACGAGTATCAGGATACTAATCACGCGCAATACGAGCTTATTCGAGAGCTTGCAGGCGTAGATGTAAAGCAATCTCACGCGAACGTAACGCAATCTAACGCGAACGTAACGCAATCTAACGCAAATGCAGCACAGCAAAATAGCACGCCTGCATCAATCACAGTCGTCGGCGACTCCGACCAGTCAATTTACGCTTTCCGCGGCGCAGATATTCGCAATATTCAAGACTTTGAAAAAGATTTTCCGAACGCCACGACTATTATGCTCGAGCAAAACTATCGCTCTACGCAAACAATTTTGGACGCTGCAAACGCTGTTATTTCGCATAATCAAGGTCGAAAGCCTAAAAAATTGTGGACGGCTTTAGGCCAGGGCGATCCAATTTGCGGCTACGCTGCAGACAGTGCTCAGCAGGAAGCGGCTTGGATTGCTCAGGAGATAGCGCGTCTTTCTGGCGAGGAAGGCGTTTCTTACTCGGATATTGCAATTATGTACCGCGCTAATGCGCAGTCGCGTTCGCTGGAAGATGCGCTTGTTAAGGCGGGTTTGCCTTACCAGCTGGTTGGTGGCACGAAGTTTTATGAGCGCCGCGAAGTAAAAGATGCGCTCGCGTATTTGCAGTCCATGGCAAATCCGGATGATGACGTGAATATGCGCCGAATTTTGAACGTTCCAAAGCGCGGACTTGGCCCTCGTGCCGAAGCTTTACTTACGTTGTACGCACAAACTCAAGGCGTGAGTTTCTGGCAGGCTTTGGAGCATTTGGAGTCGATTGACGGCGTGCCAACACGCACTGCTTCAAAGCTTAAAGAGTTTCGAGATCTTATGCACAACTTAATGACGTGCATGCAAGACAACGATTCGAAGCCTTCGAAAGTTATTGACAGCATTTTGAAAGACAGCGGTTTGCTGGAAGATTTGCAACGTTCTGAAGATCCGCAGGATGCTTCGCGCGTTGATAATTTGTCGCAGTTGCAGTCGGTTGCTGCCGAGTATGAGCAGAATACGCCGGATGCTAGCGTGGCTGGTTTCCTTGAAACGACGGCGCTTGTGGCGGATTCGGATCAATTGCCAAACGAAAACGAGGACACTGGCAAAGTTACGTTGATGACGCTTCACACGGCTAAGGGCTTGGAGTATCCGGTTGTGTTCTTAACTGGCATGGAGCAGGGTACTTTTCCGCATGCGCGCGCTTTGGAAGACGATGGTGAGCTTTGCGAGGAGCGCCGACTTGCTTACGTTGGAATTACGCGTGCAAAGCAGCGTTTGTATGTGACTCGCGCTGCTGTTCGTGCGCAGTGGGGTCAGGCTCAGGATATGCTTCCAAGCCAGTTTTTGGATGAGATTCCAGATAATTTGATTGATTGGAAGCGCAAAGAAGCTGATGTTACTAGTTGGGGTGCTTCTCGTGCGCGCAAAGGCAGTTTTGGTAGAGATTTTGATAGTGATTTCGGCGGCGATTTCGATAGCGATTTCGGCGGCTGGGATGACGATTATAGTGATGCTTTTAGCGAAAAAACAACTTACGGCGGCAGCGCTTACGATTCCGGCAAATCGTACGGTTCCGGCAAATCGTACGGCTCTTCGTACGGAAGTAGCAAATCATACGGCTCTAAATCTTACGGCTCTTCCTACGGTTCCGGAAAATCTTACGGCTCTTCTTACGGCTCTTCTTACGGATCTTCCTACGGATCTAAATCGTACGCATCCAAATCAAATTCGTATAAATCGAGCGCTGTAAAAACGCGCAAAATCACCGCAAAATCAGCGTCGTCAACAAGCGCTACAAAACTTGGCTCATCTTCCGGAGTAATGGATAAAGATAACAATCTAAATATTCAAGACTTCCAAATTGGAGACAAAATTACGCACGACACTTACGGCTTAGGAACTGTTATTGCAACTCAAGATAAGGGCAGAAATTCAATTATTACAGTCGATTTTGGCTCCGACGGCGTAAAGCGCTTAATGCTTCGAGTCGCTCCAATCGAAAAATTGTAATATTTCATTTTTATACACTTCATCGTAAAATTATTTTTTAGCGAAGATGTGGCACTTGCGAAAGTGAGTGCAGTAAGGCGTGTGTCATTAAGGAAAATGTCACACTAAAAAATAATTCATATACATCTATGAGGTATCAATTATGAAAAATAAATTATTCGCATCAATTCCAGCGATTATTTTTGGCGTTCTTATTGCTATTGCGCCGCTAACCTTCGCAAAAGTATGCCAGTCGGAAGGCGGAATGCACATGGCATGCTATTACACTGGCCGCGCTGCTCTTGGAATCGGCGTAGTTATTGCAGTTCTTGGCGTTATTGCTTTGTTCGTTAAAGATCAGGTTCGCGCCGGTTTGAATGTTGCTGTATTCGTGAACGCTTTGCTTATGCTTTCCGTTCCAACATTCCTTATTGGCGTGTGCAAGAGCCCAATGATGCATTGCGCATCTGTTACTCGCCCAACATTGATTGTTCTGTCTGTGCTTGCAGCAGTATTCGCAGCAGTAGCAGTTTATATGGATTCTAAGCCTGCACAAAATAAATAAGTGAAGCTTAGTAAAACATTTTGCACATAATATTTGCTATTTAAACGCAAAGAATAAAAATATGCGCACTATTACTCTAAAGCGACTGCCGCTGGAAAATATTAAACGCAAACCGTTACGCACTGCCGCACTTATAGTGGTTGCTGCGTGCCTGTCTGCCATATTTTTCGGTGGCTCGCTTATTTCTATGAATCTCGCACAAGGCTTGAACAGCATGCGTGAGCGAATGGGAGCCGATATTATGGTTATCCCAAACGGCACTCACACAAAAGCGGAAGCGCTTTTAACTAACGGCGGTTCAAACACTTTCTATTTCACGAATAATATTGAAGATTTAGTTAAGCGTTCGCCGGGCGTTCAAAAGTCTAGCGCGCAAACTTATATTTCTTCTCTTTCTGCAGGATGTTGCGCGGAAAAGCTGCAAATAATCGGTTTTGATCCAGATTCTGATTTTGTTATAGGACCTTGGATTTACTCGCAGCACAAAAAGACTTTGCAAAAAGGCGAAATGATTGCTGGAGCAAACGTTCTCGTTTCCTACAAGCACACTGTTCGGCTTTTTGGCCATCAATGGCCTGTGGTAGCTCAGCTTGCAAAAACTGGCACAAGCATTGATAATTCAGTGTTTGTGCGACGCGAAAGTGTGCCGCAAGTAGTTGAGTATTCAACGAAAGTGCATCACACTGCCATACCGAAAGAGTACGCAAAAAAAGCAATTTCGGCAGTTTTAGTAAAAATAAGCAAAGGCTATAGCGCAAAGCAAGTAGCAGAAAATATTCGCAAAACAACTGGTCTTTCTGGAATTGGCATAGTTTTTCCAGGCGGAATTACTTCGACTACTCAAGCTAATCTTGGCGTTTTTACGCGCACGCTAACTCTTGTAGTTGCGGCATTTTGGATTGTTGGCGCACTAGTTTTGCTTGCAGTTTTTGCAACTTCTGTAAACGAGCGCAAAAAAGAGTTTGCTTCTCTTCGAATATTAGGCGTAACTCGCAAAATGTTACTTTCCATAATTGCGCGAGAGTCTGCAATACTTGGTTTAGTAGGCGGCGTCGTTGGAGTTGCGCTCGCAAGTCTTGTACTTTTCCCGTATAGTTCGCTTATTGCGCAACAATTGCAGCTTCCGTATTTGGAGGCGACGGCTTTTCCTGTAGTAGCGCTTATGGCTGTTAGTGTGTTGCTTGCGATTCTTGTAGTTGTGGCGGCTTCGGCGCTTACAACTTTGCGTATTGCTATGCGTGAAACGTATTTGGCGCTTCGAGCAGGGGAGTGATTATATGAGCGAAACGGCAGTATCGAATAGCGAAAAATCGTCTCTTGCTGTGCTGAAACTTACGCGCGTAACTAGAGAATTTTCGCGTAGAAATCACAGATTTTCTGCAGTAAATAACGTAAGTTTTTCGCTAAATAGTGGCGATTTTGTTGCGATTGTTGGTAAATCTGGCAACGGAAAATCTACTTTACTAAATTTGATTGCAGGATTACTTAAGCCAACTCACGGAAGCGTAGTGGTTTTAGGCGAGGAGATTTCCGCGCCTGAATTTAGCGATGCGCAAGTATCTAGCTTGCGCGCTAAAAATATAGGTTTTGTTACGCAATCGCAAACGCTTTTGCCGAATCTTACTGTGTATAACAACATTCTTTTGCCTGTGCAAATCGCAAAAAGTGGGCAGACGAAAGACAACGAGCAAAAAAGTAGCGAGCAAAAAAGTAGCGAGCAACAAAGTAGCGAGCAAAAAAACGAAAATTTATGTGGCGAAGATTACTACTCAAATCGTGCGCTTGATTTTTGTAAACGCTTGCATATTGAGGATTTGCTGTGGTGCTATCCAACGGAGCTTTCCGGCGGAGAGATGCGTCGCGTAATGATTGTGCGCGCGCTAATAAATAATCCGAAGCTTCTGCTTTTGGACGAGCCTACTGGCGATTTAGATCCAGAGCACACTCGCATAGTGATGGAAATGTTGCGCGAAGCTGCAAATCTTGGAGCGGCGGTGCTAATGGTAACGCACGATTCCGATGCTGCTTGCTGCGCGGATCGCACTTACACAATGGATGCTGGCTCCCTTCACTGAACTTTTCTCGCGTTGGCGCGACGACCTGCTTGAGCGCTGCGATT
>NQOH01000001.1:437113-440035 GCA_003585735.1 Gardnerella kenyensis | reverse complement strand
GAAAGCAACTCGGAGCGGAAACTCGCTTAGGTTGGAAGTCCAGTGGACTTCCAACGCGAGTTTTGTAGCGAGCGCTTATAGCGCGAGCGTTTTGGTGTGGTGTTTCGCTCCAAACGTGGGGTATTTTTCTCGTGTTTGGAGGGTTTGGGGTTGTGTGGCTCTCCAAACGTGCGCAATTAAATCGCAAGCAATTATTCTTACGGGTGTGTAGAATTAGGAACGATGCCTATTTTGTGTAAGCATCATCTGGAGCCTTAGCCCATCAGTGGGTCGGCGCGCGGTAATTATGGCGTCATTTCAACGTTTTAATACTTGCGCGTTCGTGTGTTAGCACGAAGAAGCACTGGAGAGGCCGGCTCAGCGTGAGTAATTTTTAGGCGATTTTGCGATTGACTAAAAACTTGGCTCGCGTTCCGTTCAGATAACGACAGAATTAAAGGATTAGTTATGACTAATATTCAGCGTTCTCGCCGTCAGGTGCGTCTTTCTCGCGCCCTCGGCATCGCTTTGACCCCAAAGGCTCAGCGTATCTTCGAGAAGCGCCCATATGCTCCAGGTGAGCACGGCCGCACTCGTCGTCGCACCGAGTCCGATTACGCAGTACGTCTTCGCGAGAAGCAGCGTCTTCGCGCTCAGTACGGCATCTCCGAGAAGCAGCTTCGCGCTGCTTACGAGAAGGGTACGCACACTGCAGGCCAGACCGGTGACGCAATGCTCACCGATTTGGAAACTCGTCTTGATGCTTTGGTTTTGCGCGCAGGCTTTGCTCGCACCACCGCCCAGGCTCGTCAGTTTGTTGTACATCGTCATATTTTGGTTGATGGCAATCTTGTTGATCGCCCATCTTACCGTGTCAAGCCAGGCCAGACCATTCAGGTTCGTGCCAAGAGCCAGACCATGGTTCCATTCCAGATGGCTGCAGAAGGCGTTCATCGCGACGTTTTGCCAGCAGTTCCTGGTTATCTCGATGTGAATCTTGCCTCTTTGAAGGCTACTTTGACTCGTAAGCCGGAAGTCGATCAGATTCCAGTTGAAGTCAACATTCAGTACGTCGTCGAATACTACGCTCGTTAATTCGCCGATTTAATTCTTAAGGACATACCGCTTGACCCCTGTTGCGCAAATGCGTTGCAGGGGTCAATGCGTTTTATGGAACATTTGCCGTGTTTTTCTCCGGCGTTTGGAGGGTTTGGAGTTGTTTGGCGCTCCAAACGCGGGGAATCAATCTCGCGTTTGGAGGGTTTGGTCTGTCGTATTGCTCCAAACGCGGGGAAATTCTCCGGCATTTGTTGTCGCGCAACTTTTGACGCTTATGTACATCGTAGTGCAATAATGGAGTTATGTTGCTGCATCTTTATTTAGTGCGTCACGGGCAGACGCTATTTAATCGTTACAATCGCTTGCAAGGCTGGTCGAATTCTCCGCTTACCGAAAAAGGTTTGAAGGATGCGGATAAGGCTGCAAAAAAGCTGGAAAATATTACTTTTGCTGCAGCTTACTGTTCGGATACTACGCGCGCACAAATCACGGCTCAACGCATTCTCGATGCAAACGAGGCTGCTGGTAACGCGCGTCCAAAGCTTGTAAGCGATATGCATTTTCGCGAGCAATGCTACGGCTATTTTGAAGGCCAGGATATGCAAATGGCTTGGTGGGCTGCAGGAGCTCCGCACGGAGCGCACACCTACAACGAAATTGTTGAAAAGTTTGGGCTTGCGGCAACTAGAGACATGCTTAAAGAGGCGGATCCTTTTCACGATGCCGAGTCGGATATTGAGTATTGGACTCGCGTAGAAGAAGGTTTTGCGTTAATCGCTTCTAATTCTTCGCTTAAAGATGGCGATAATGTTCTGCAAATTTCGCACGGAAATACTTTGCTAAGTCTTATGCATCGTTTTGCGCCTGCTGGTTACGATTTAAGCGAGAGGCCTCAAAACGGAAGCGTAACTAGGCTCGATTTTGACACTACTAAACCTATCGATAAAGCTATTACTATTCGAGGCTATAACGAGTAGTTTTTGCTTTTATATTGGCTTTTGTATTATTTTGTATTAGCTTTCAATTCTTAAAGAGTTCTTAAGCGAAACTGTTACAGAAAGAGGTTATGATGAGCGTTGGAGACATAGCTGCTCTTATTGCTGCTATTGCGTTTGCTGTGCTTTCGGGCTTTTTGATTTATCCGCTAATTAGATTGGGCAGGTTGTTCGATCAGATTGCGAAAACTGTTAAAGAGTCTGGTGAGCATGCGCTTCCTGCAATTGACGAGTCTGTGACGACTATTAAGCAAGTTAATAAGACTCTTGACGATGTTAACGCTGTTTCGGGAGCCACGCGCACAACTGTAACGAATATTGGCGCTCTTAGTGACTTGTATGGATCATTCTTAGGAAAGCCGATTGTGAAGATTGCTGCTGCCGGTTACGCGCTAAAAGATACAGTTGCTTCTTTCTTTAACAAGCCAACGGTGCCAACTGACGCTAATTTTACCGGCCGTCATGCTGCAAAAGAATCTTCTAATAGCGCTGCAGAAAATCGCACTGCAAGCAATAGCACTGCAAGCAAGGGGGAGTAATGTTCAAACGCTTATTTTGGATGTGTGTTGGCATTGTAATTGGTGTGCTCGCAGTAACAAAAGCGCGCGCTTACGTAAAAGCAAAAATGCCGTCTGCTGCTAGCAAATTTATATTTGATGAAGATCCAAAAAATATTACGTTAAACACAGTGTTAGGATTGTTCAAAGATTTCAACACTAGCCGTAAAAATCATGAAGCTGAGCTTAATTCGCGTTACGCTCGCCGTCGTCATGAGGATTTTTAACTAATCTTTTGCTAATTCGACTTGCGTTTTTTAATAAGATGCGAGTCGAAAAAGTTTGTTTAAGTTAGGTATTGAAGTACTATATTGAATGTTTGCATGACAAGA
>NQOH01000001.1:412506-436508 GCA_003585735.1 Gardnerella kenyensis | reverse complement strand
TCTTGCTAAAAATTACACAAGGAGTTCGTACGTATGCGCACAGCAGAAATTGCAAAGCGTTATCTTGACTATTTTGCTAAAAATGGTCATATGGTCGTTCCTTCGGCATCTCTTATTTCGCCGAACCCAACGACGCTTTTTACTATCGCCGGCATGGTGCCGTTTATTCCTTATTTGCTTGGCGAGCAGACGCCTCCTTCTCGCCGTATGGCATCGAACCAGAAGTGCGTGCGTACGCTAGATATTGACGAAGTCGGTAAGACTACTCGTCACGGCACCTTCTTCCAGATGGTTGGCAACTTCTCCTTCGGTGATTATTTTAAGGAAGAAGCAATCCACTACGCTTGGGAGCTTTTAACTACTCCGCAAGATAAGGGCGGCTACGGTTTCGATCCTGAAAAGCTTTGGGTAACCACTTACACTGACGACGATGAAGCTCGCGCAATTTGGAAGAACGAGGGCTTTGATCCAGAGCACATGCAAGTTTTCGGCATGGAAGATAACTTCTGGACTACCGGCGGCCCTGGTCCTGGCGGCCCATGCTCCGAAATTTATGTTGATCGCGGTCCTAAATATGGTCGTGATGGCGGCCCTGCTGCCGACGAATCTCGCTTTATTGAGATTTGGGATTTGGTTTTTGAAAACTACCAGGTAGATAACGTCAAGTCTAAGACTGATTTGCATATTGCTGGCGAGCTTGATCAGAAGAATATTGATACCGGCGCTGGTTTGGAGCGTTTGGCTTATCTTATGCAAGGTAAGGAAAATATTTACGAAACTGATGAAGTTTACCCAGTTATTGAAGCTGCAGAAAAGCTTAGTGGCGTAAAGTACGGCGATAATAACGATGCTGACGTGCGTTTCCGCGTTGTAGCAGATCACGTGCGTTCCGCGCTTATGATTATGAGCGACGGCGTGCGTCCAAGTAATGTTGGCCGCGGCTATGTGCTTCGTCGTCTTCTTCGTAGAACTGTTCGCGCAATGCGCATGCTTGGTGTGCAAGATCCAGTTTTGCCAACCTTGTTCCCAGTTTCTAAGGCTGCAATGGAGCCAAGCTATCCTGAGCTTAACGATACTTTCCACGAGGTTAGCGAAGCTGCTTACGGTGAGGAAGATGCGTTCCGTAGGACTCTTGAAAAGGGCACGACTATTCTCGACTTGGCTGTTGAAAAAGCTAAGAAAGAGCAAAGTGACGACCCTATGGTTGGCGGCGCAGACGCATTTACTTTGCACGATACTTACGGCTTCCCGATTGAGCTTACTCTTGAGATGGCAGCTGAGCAGGGTGTTAAGGTTGATGAAGCTAAGTTCCGCGAGCTTATGAGCGAGCAGAAGGGTCGCGCTCGCGCTGACGCTTTGAAGAAGCGTCACAATGTGGACGTTAGCGTTTACGACGATATTAAGAAGGAGCTTGAAAAGCCAATCGACTTCCTTGGCTACACTGACTTCTCCAGCCGTTCTAACGTTTTGGCGATTGTTGAAGCAGGTAAGGGTGCTGTTAAAAGCGTTACTGCTCCTGCAAATGTTGAAGTTATTCTCGACCGCACGCCATTCTATGCTGAGCGCGGCGGCCAGATTGCTGACCAGGGTGAGATTATTTCCGACGACGGCGCAATTTTGGAAGTTGACGACGTTCAGCGTCCAATCAAGGATTTGATTGTTCACAGCTGCCGTTTGACTGAAGGCACTTTGAGCGTTGGCGCTCCTGTTAATACGAATATTGACCAGGTTCGCCGTGCTGCTTTGGCACGTTCTCACACTGCTACCCACACTCTTCACAAGGCTTTGCGAGAAGAGCTTGGCCCACAGGCAACTCAGCGCGGTTCCGTGGTTGATCCAGATCGTTTGCGCTTCGACTTCCAGTGGCCAAAGGCTGTTGATAAGGATGCGCTTTCCCGCGTGGAAGCTCGCGTAAACGAGCGTATTCGCGACGATTTGCAGGTTGTTCCTAAGGAAATGCCAATCGACGACGCTTTTAAGCTTGGAGCAATGCACTTGTTCGGCGAAAAGTACGGCGACGTTGTGCGCGTGGTTGAAATCGGCGACGGTTGGAGCCGCGAGCTTTGCGGTGGCACTCACGCTAAGAGCACCGGAAAGATTGGTATGGTAACCATTCTTTCCGAGTCTTCTATTGGCTCTGGCGTACGTCGTATTGACGCACTTTGCGGCGAGGCAGCATATGAGTATGGCGCTCGCGAGCACACTTTGGTTGCTCAACTTGCAGACATGGTTAACGCTCGCCCAGACGAGTTGGCTGAACGTTTGGAATCTTTGCTTAACAAGATGAAGGATTCTGATCGTAAGCTTGCAGCCGTTTACGAGTCTCAGCTTGCTAATTCCGTTCCAGCTTTGATTGAGTCCGCTAAAGCTAGCGCTGGAAGCGTTAAGTTGGCTGTTAAGAACGTTGGTAACTTCGGATCGTTTGAAACGCTTCGTAAGACAGTTCTCGACGTGCGCTCTCGTTTAGGTGAGGATGCTCCTGCAGTAGTTGTTTTGTGTGGCGTAAACGAGGACGATAAGCCAATGGTTGCAGTTGCAACTAACGAGGCTGCTCGCAATGCTGGCGCTAAAGCTGGCGACTTGGTTCGTACTGCTTCCAAGGTTCTTGGCGGTGGCGGCGGCGGCAAGCCAGACTTTGCTCAAGGCGGCGGCACAGACGCTTCTAAGATTGATGAAGCTTTGGAAGCTGTAAAAGCGCAAGTGGCTGAGCTCGCATAGCGCTCAAGCGTCCTTAAAGCAAAACGGAATAATCTTTACCAAAAGCAACACGAATTATGGTGTGGTTAGGTATTGATTTAGGTGATGCCAGGGTCGGACTTGCACTTTCCGACCCTGAGCTTACTTTTGCGCATCCAATCGGAAACGTGCAAGTTTTTGGTGATTCTTTTAGAGCTATTGACGAAGTTATGAGTCTTATTGAAGAAGAGAAGGTTCGTCGTGTTGTAATTGGATTGCCGCTACAACTTGACGGCTCTGAAGGAAAATCTGCAAAAAAAGCGCGTAGGTGGGGCAAAAATTTAGCCAAGCGAATTGAATCAGCGAAAAATGATGGCGATTGGACGCTTTCTTACGTGCCTGATATTGTTTGGAAGGATGAGCGTTTAACAACAGTTAGTGCTCACCGGCAGTTGCTGCAAGCAGATTTTTCTACTCGCAAGCATCGCCCTATGGTTGACCAGCAGTCGGCAGTATTAATTTTGCAATCTGCTCTTGATGCGAATAGAGATAGCTTTCAAGCGCAAGTAGATTAGCAAACGCAATACTTGCGAACACAATACTTATCAAACAAAATACTTAGGGAACGCAGTAGAAAGTAGAAGAGGAGTGTTACGTGTCTGATAATTTCAACGAATTCTTTGACAGTCATGCTCAATGGACAGAGAATGATAGCAAACCGTCTTCTTCTAATTCTAATTCTGAAAAATCTTCTAAAAGAAGAGCTAAAGCTCGAGTTGTAGAAAAACGTCGCAAACGTCGCGCTAGAACAGTTTTAGTATTCCTTCTCGTAATGGTTTTAGGCGTTGTGAGTTACGTCGGTTATAGTGCAGTGCATTCGTTGAGATTGTCACACGATAATGAGACCGTTGCAGATTGGCCTGGTCCTGGTTTTGGATCCGTTGAATTTACTGTCGATACTGGCGAAGGAGCTATTGCTATTGGCTCAAAGCTAGCTAAAGCAAATATTGTTAAGTCTCAAGCAGCGTTTACTTCCGCGGTTACAGCAAACAATAAAATCTTGTACCCGGGTGTTTACGTATTAAAAAAGCATATGGCTGCTATTGACGTAGTTAATATTCTTTCTGATCAAACTAAAGCAGGAGGCTTCCTAGAAGTTCGTGCAGGAGACCATGCTACAGAAGTTTTGCAACGCGCTTCAAAACTATCTGGAATAAGCATGGATAATTTCAAAGCTGCGCTAGCAGACGGAGCATCCGGAATTTTGCCTCCAGAAGCTCACGGAAGCATTGAAGGATGGCTTGAGCCTGGAGTTTATAACGTAAAATCCATGAAAAGTGCAGAAGCTATTCTTTCCGCAATGGTAAAGAAGCGTATTGCAAAACTTGATTCTCTAGGTATTCCTAAAGGCGAAAATCGCGAAAAAGCTTTAATTATTGCCTCTATTGCAGAAGCTGAAGTAAATAAACACGACTATTACGGAAAAGTTGTGCGCGTAATACTAAATCGTTTGGCAAAAGATATGTCGCTTGGCATGGACTCCACTGTTGCTTATGGTGCAGGAGTAAAGCCTATAAAAATTACGCAAGCGATGCTAGACGATCCTAACAATCCTTATAACACGCGTATTCACAAGGGTCTTACGCCTACGCCTATTGGTATTGCCGGCGACGACGCGCTTCTTTCCACCATTAAGCCTCAAGACGGGCCGTGGATTTACTTCGTTACCACGAATTTGAAGACCGGTGAAACGAAGTTTACGGATAACAAAGACGACTTTTTGAAATTCCGCGACGAGTACAAGCGCAACAATCCCGAAGGTAACTAAAAATATAGCTTTTAACCACATATGTGTATTTAGGTTGCAAAAGTTTTATAAGTTTTCGTAATCTGCTTTAATGAAGCAATTAATTATTACGATAATATCTGCGTTGCCAACGCTTGCGTGCCTAATTTCAGTTTGCGTAACGGACATAAAAAGTCGCGTAGTTCCAAGGCTTTGGATTATTATTGCGCTATTTTTGCAGTCTTTAGCAAATCTTATATGTTCCACTGTTTTGTTTGGAAATATTAGATTGCTTATTTTCGGCTGGATTTCTTGCGTATTTGTTTTTGCAATTTATTGTATTATGCGAAAAATCGCTCCAACAAATTCCTTTGGATTCGGCGACGTTACAAGCGCTGCAATGATTGCGCAAGCCTTAGTATTATTCGGTTTCGACAGCTTAATTTACTGGTTTGCTTTAGTTTGTTTAGTTGGATTAGTTTGGCTTTTACTATGGAAGATTTATTGCAAAATCTTCCTTCCAACCAACTCATCAATACCATTCGTACCAGTCGAAGCAATATCAGCCATAATCGCAGCATTTATGTCAATAACAACCCACTCAATACTTGGTAGTTAGTAAAGTAGGGTATTTGGACGCGTAAATTTTGCGATTGTAATTCAGCGAATGGAGAATGGCATGCTTAGATGGCAAACAGCAGGTGAGTCGCACGGTGAAGCATTAGTAGCTATGATTGAGGGTTTGCCGGCAGGCGTGCGCATTACTAGCAGCGATGTGGTTTCGGCGCTTGCTCGCCGCCGCCTTGGATACGGTCGTGGCGCTCGCATGAAGTTTGAGCAAGATAAAGTGCGTCTTTTAACCGGCGTTCGCCACGGTGTAACTCTTGGCTCTCCAATTGCTGTGGAGATTGCGAATACTGAGTGGCCGAAGTGGATGGAAGTAATGAGCGCGGATCCTTTGGATCATGAGATTCCAGCAGAAGGCCGCAATGCTGCGCTTTCTAGGCCGCGCCCGGGTCATGCGGATTTAACCGGAATGCGTAAGTACGGTTTTGATGATGCTCGCGAGATTTTGGAGCGTTCGAGTGCTAGGGAAACGGCTTCGAGAGTAGCTTTGGGCGCTGTTGCTGCAGCATTTTTAGAGCAGGCTTTTGGCGTGCGCACAGTTGCGCATGTTGTTGGAATCGGCGGCGTTTACGCTAACAAAAGTTTAGCTTTACCAACACCTGACGATGTTGCTGCTTTGGACGCTTCTCCTGTACGCACTCTCGATAAAGACGCTGAAGCTAAAATGATGGCGCGAATTGACGAAGCAAAAGCAAATGCGGATACTTTAGGCGGAGTGGTTGAAGTTTTGGCATACGGTATGCCAGCTGGAGTTGGAACTTACGTTGAGTCAGATCGTCGCCTGGATGCTGCATTAGCAAGCGCGCTTATGGGAATTCAAGCAATTAAAGGCGTAGAAATTGGTGACGGTTTTGCAGAAGCAGATCGCCCAGGCTCAGCTGCGCACGACGAAATCGTAACAGGCGAAAATGGCAAAATAACTCGCTTAACAAACCGTGCCGGCGGTATTGAAGGCGGAATGTCAAACGGCGAAATTATTCGCGTACGTGCCGCAATGAAGCCAATCCCTTCTATTCCGCGCGCTTTGCGCACAGTAGACGTGCTAACTGGAGAGTCAGCTCAAGCTATTAACCAGCGCTCCGATTTTACTGCTGTTCCTGCAGCTTCAGTAGTTGCGGAAGCTATGGTAAGGCTTACTTTAGCAAAGTACGCTTTAGAAAAGTTTGGTGGAGATTCCTTGCAAGAAACGCAACGAAATGCACAGTCTTACGTAGCGTCTTGGCCGGAGCATATGCAATGAGCAATACTAAAATTCCTCTAGCTGTTATTATCGGCATGCCTGCAGCTGGAAAATCGCGAGTTGGTCGCGAAGTTGCGAATATTATGAACATGCCTTTTTGCGATACTGATGCCATAATCGAAAGCGAAGTTGCTATGCCAATTCCGCAATATTTCGAGCAATATGGTCAAGAAGCTTTTCGCGACGTAGAAGCGCGCATAGTTAAAAGCGTGATTTTAGGAAATCAAGCTGAAGAAGGCATTGTGTCTCTTGGGGGAGGGGCGCCTTTGCGTCAAGAAACGCAGGAAGTTTTGCAAGAATACATGCGTTTGGGTGGCCGCGTTGTTTATTTGCAAGCGAATGCTCAAGAAGCAGTTGAGCGCGCAAGTTGGAATAATAATCGTCCTATGTTAAACGGCGATGATGCGCAAAAGCGTTGGATGGAATTATTCGAGCAGCGAGACCCTATTTTTAGAAAAGTTTCGAATATTCACATGCCAACTAAAGGTTCGACTCCTTGCATGGCTGCAGAAAAATTAAGGAATATGATTATGCAACGTATTGTGCACGTAACAGGCGAAGCAATTGAACCTTATGACGTTCGAATTGGCGACGGCGCAATGCAACTTTTGCCGCAAATGCTCGGCACAAAGCCTGTTCGCGTCGGATTAGTTCACACGCAACCGGTGCAGCGTCACAGCGATAAAGCTCGCGCAATTTTGCGTCAAGCAGGATACGAAGTTTTTGACATGCTAGTGCCGGATGCTGAAGCTGGAAAAACTATTCAAGTTGCAAGCGGACTTTGGGCGCGGCTTGGCGATGCAGGTTTTACGCGTTCCGACGCGATTGTTGGCTTAGGCGGGGGGGCAGCAACGGACGTAGCCGGCTTTGTTGCTGCAACTTGGATGCGCGGAATTCGTTACGTAAACTGCCCAACTTCGCTTCTTGCAATGGTTGACGCGTCTACTGGCGGAAAAACTGGCATAAATACGGATGCTGGAAAGAATCTGGTCGGCAGTTTTTACACTCCAGCAGGCGTTTTGGCAGATACTTCAACTCTTTCAACTCTTCCAAACGACATTCTTATTGAAGGCTTGGGCGAGGTTGCAAAATCTGGTTTTATTCTAGACGGCGAAATTTTGAAAATTCTTAGCGACTCGAATAATGCCAAGCTTTTGCGCGAATTTGACGGCGATCAGTTGGAAAATAATAACGAGCTTCACGAACTGCTTGTAGAACTTATTGAGCGCACAGTTAGAGTAAAAGCGTACCATGTGTCTAGCGACTTAAAAGAGCAGGGTTTGCGCGAGTTTTTGAACTACGGTCATACTTTAGGCCATGCAATTGAGCAGATTGAGCACTTCCGTTGGCGCCACGGAAACGCTGTTGCTGTTGGAATGGTTTTTGCGGCAGAGCTTGCGCAAATTTTAGGATATTTGGATACTCAAGACGTTTCCTACCATCGTTCGCTTTTAGATTCGCTTGGATTGCCAACTTCGTGGCAGAGTAGAGAAGATGCTGATTCTGCTTTTGAGCGCGTGCTTAATCTTATGCATCGCGATAAAAAAGCGCGCGGAAACATGTTACGTTTCGTAATTTTGGATGGTATTTCAAATCCTATTCATCTTGACAATCCGCCTATTGAAGCAGTTAAAGAAGCTTTTAAGCGAGTCTATAAGCAAAAATAATTAATCTTGAGAGGCAACTCATGGAAAATCAACAACCAAAAAAAGTGCTTGTAGTAAACGGTCCTAATCTTGGCCGTCTTGGAGTTCGTCAGCCGGACGTATACGGTAGCGAAAATTTTGAAACTTTGCGCGAATATTGCGAAAAGTGGGGAGCGGAGCTTGGGTTTGAAGTAGAAGTGCGCCAAAGTGACGACGAAGCGCAAATGGTTCACTGGATGCACGAAGCTGCTGATACTCGCACGCCTGTTGTTATGAATCCTGCTGCTTTTACGCACTACAGTTATGCGCTCGCAGACGCAGCTCACATGGTTTTGGATGCAGGCGTGCCGCTAATGGAAGTGCATATTTCTAATCCTTCTGCACGCGATTCATTCCGCAGAATAAGCGTAATAAGTCCTGTTGCAACCGGCACAATTACCGGCATGGGATTGTATGGTTACAAGCTTGCTTTAGAGGCCGTTGCGCATCTTGTTTGATTTTGTTCGATTTTTTGCGAATCAACACCCAGCGTCGAGGCTCGAAGATACTATGGAGTTCCATGGTTAGAAGACAACATGGTAACTCTCAGGAGCATATTACAAAGCATATTTTCGTCACTGGTGGCGTTGTTTCGTCCCTTGGAAAAGGCCTTACTGCATCTTCGTTAGGCCGACTTTTACGAAGCCGCGGATTGCACGTATTGCAACAAAAACTCGATCCTTATATCAACGTTGACCCTGGCACAATGAATCCATTCCAGCATGGTGAAGTCTATGTTACGGAAGATGGTGCAGAAACAGATCTTGATATTGGTCACTACGAGCGATTCCTTGATGTTTTCCTAAGCCAAAAAGCTAATGTCACAACTGGTCAAATTTACCAGTCTGTGCTTCGTAAAGAGCGTGCTGGTGAATATTTGGGTCAGTGTGTGCAAGTTATTCCGCATATTACTGGCGAAATTAAGTCGCGTATGCGCGCGCAAGCTTCCGACGATGTTGACGTAATTATTACGGAAATCGGCGGCACAGTTGGCGATATTGAATCCCAGCCATTCTTGGAGGCTGCTCGCGAAGTTCGCCGCGATTTGGGTCCTGAAAACTGCATGTTTGTGCACGTTTCTTTGGTTCCTTATATTGCAGCTGCGCACGAGTTGAAAACTAAGCCAACTCAGCATTCTGTGATGATGCTTCGCTCTCTTGGCATTTCTCCAGACGCGCTTGTTTTGCGTTCGGATCGTCCGCTTAATCAAGGCATTAAAGACAAGATTTCGCTTATGTGCGATGTTGATGCTGAAGGCGTTGTGAACTGCGTGGATGCTCCAAGCATTTACGATGTGCCGAAGATTTTGTTCAACGAAGGCTTGGACGCTTACGTTGTGCGCGAACTTGAGCTTCCATTCCACGATGTTGATTGGAACGAGTGGGAAGATTTGCTTGAGCGCGTGCATCATCCAAAGCATGAGCTGAACATTGCAATCGTTGGTAAGTATATTGATTTGCCAGACGCTTACCTTTCTGTTACGGAAGCTATTAAGGCTGGCGGTTTTGCAAACTGGGCTAAGGTAAACGTTCGTTGGGTTGCGGCCGACAAGTGCGAAACTCAAGAAGGTGCGGCAGCAGCTCTTGACCAAATGGACGGCATGGTTATTCCAGGCGGCTTTGGTATTCGCGGCATTGAAGGTAAGATTGGTGCGCTTCGTTACGCTCGCGAGCACGGTTTGCCAACGCTTGGTCTTTGCCTTGGCTTGCAATCTGTGGTTATTGAGTACGCTCGTCACGTGCTTGGACTTGAGGATGCTAATTCCACAGAGTTCGAGAAGGATTGTGGCGATCCAGTAATTGCAACTATGGAAGAGCAGAAAGATATTGTGGCTGGTAAGGGAGATATGGGTCACACAATGCGACTCGGCTCTTACCCTGCAACGCTTGAAGAAGGCTCTATTGTTGCTGAGCTTTACGGCACTACGCATGTTACTGAGCGTCACCGTCACCGTTACGAAGTGAATGTTGCGTATAAGGATCGTTTGCGTGAAGCTGGCTTGCGTATTAGTGGTCAAAGCCCGGACGGTAATTTGACTGAGTTTGTGGAGCTTCCAAAAGATGTTCACCCATTCTATGTGGCAACTCAAGCTCATCCAGAGTTTAAGTCTCGTCCAACTAAGCCTCATCCTCTGTTTGCTGGCTTGGTTGCTGCTGCTCTTGAGCATCAAGAGGCTGCTCAAAATAGCAAGGAAGATAAGTAGTCTTAAGTAAGACTTAAGTAAGTCAATCTTAAGTAAGATTTAAATAAAACTTAAGTAAGTAAAGTTAAGCGGTAAAACTTAGGATCCTTAAGTTTTGCCGCTTATTTATTTAATTGATTGTGAGAAACATTACGTTTTGTTTATAACACAGCTATACCAAGAAATCGCATTACGCGGTACCCTTAAATAGGTAGGAAATAGACTAAGAAGAATGCAAAAGTAACGTTGGGGAATGCTTTTGCGATTACGCGCGCAAGTAAGAGCGTGGCAGCGTTATGCATGGAGGTGCTATAAGCGTATGAGCGATAGTAGCAATATTAGTCATACAAGCGTTACAGCAAGCGATGGTAAGCCCGCAAAAAATAAAGCTGCAGACGTTGAAATGAGCCAGTATGTGGCAGATCGCGCTCGTGTAAATGAAGAGAAAATTCGTCAAGACGAGCAGATTGTTGCTGAATTTGGCGATTACAATTACGGCTGGCACGATTCGGATGCTGCAGGCGAAGCTGCAAAAAAGGGTATTGACGAGTCGGTTGTGCGCGCAATTTCCGCCGATAAAAACGAGCCAGAATGGATGCTAAACCTTCGCTTGCAAGGCTACCGCGCGTTTTTGCAAAAGCCGATGCCTGATTGGGGCGTTGATTTAAGCGGTTTTGACGCCGACGATTTCAAGTATTACGTGCGTCCGGTTCATGATCAAGCAAAAACTTGGGACGATTTACCGGAAGATATTCGCAAAACTTACGATAGGCTCGGCATTCCAGAAGCGGAGAAAAAGCGCTTAGTTTCAGGCGTTGCAGCACAGTACGAGTCTGAAGTTATTTACAATTCGATTCGCGAAGACTTGGCTGCTCAAGGCGTGATTTTTGTTGACACGGATACTGCAGTTCAAAAGTATCCGGAGCTTGTAAAAAAGTATTTTGCAACTGTGATTCCTGTTGACGACAACAAGTTTGCGGCTCTTAACACTGCCGCTTGGAGCGGCGGCTCGTTCGTGTATGTGCCAAAAGGCGTGCATGTGGATATTCCTCTTCAGGCTTACTTCCGCATTAATACGCCGAACATGGGTCAGTTTGAGCGCACGCTGATTATTGCGGATGAAGGCTCGTACGTGCATTACGTTGAAGGTTGCACGGCTCCTATTTATTCCACGGATTCGCTTCACGCTGCAAACGTTGAAATTGTTGTGGAAAAGCATGCGCGCGTGCGTTACACAACTGTGCAAAACTGGTCGAACAACGTGTACAACTTGGTAACTCAGCGAGCTTACGTGCGCGAAGGCGGCACAATGGAGTGGGTTGACGGCAACATCGGCTCCAAGGCAACTATGAAGTATCCTGCTTGTATTCTTGCCGAGCCTTACGCAAAAGCAGAAACCATGTCTTTGAGCTTTGCCGGCCGCGGACAGTACCAGGATACTGGTGCGAAGATGATTCATTTAGCTCCGCATACGAGTTCTACGATTGTTGCGAAGTCGATTTCGCGCGGCGGCGGACGTTCTGCTTACCGCGGTCTTGTGAAGATTATTAAGGGTGCGAAGGGTTCTAGTTCGTCTGTTGTGTGCGATGCTTTGCTTGTTGACGATTTTTCCAGGTCCGATACTTATCCGCATGTTGACGTGCGCGAAGACGACGTTTCGATGGCTCACGAGGCTACTGTTTCCAAGGTTTCCGAAGATCAGCTTTTCTACTTGATGAGCCGCGGTCTTGAAGAAAAAGAGGCTATGGGCATGATTGTGCGCGGCTTCGTGGAGCCGATTAGCCGCGAGCTGCCGATGGAGTACGCGCTTGAACTTAATCGCTTAGTTGAGTTGCAAATGGAAGGATCCGTGGGCTGATGAGCGAAGATTTGGAAAAGAATTTAGGCAATAAAATGGCTGAAAAAGAAATTAGTATTCCTGTAGCAGACCCTAATGATCCTTACGCTGTTCCTGCAGCAATGCCTTCTAGCGCCGACAAATCTGTGCGCTCTTTTAACGTGGAAGATTTTGCGATTCCAACGCGCAAGCAGGAAGATTGGCGATACACTCCAGTTGAGCGAATTTCCGAGTTTTTTGAATGCTTTGAGCCGGCTAATAGTCTTCAAGTAAAGCTTGAAGGCGTTGGTGGAGCAGAATTAGATGATTCTTACGTTGGCAGCGAAGGTTCCGTAAGTTTGCAAGTAAAGCCGCAAAACGATGCTCCTCACACCGACATGAAGCCGTCTGATCGCGCAGCTGCAGTCGCGTGGAACGCGGCGAAACAAGCGCACGTACTTCACGTATCTGGCGAAATCAAAAAGCCAATCGTATTGCAAATTCACGGGAATAATCTGCAATCGCTTGACGCGCTGCCGCTTGACGCTCTGCACTTAGTAATCGAAGCAGATCCTCGCTCAAACGCAGATATTATTATCGAACATACCGGCTGTGCAAAACTTGCTGAAGGCGTGGAAATCATCCTCGGAAAGCACGCGCATGTTTCTACTACATTTATTCAAGAGTGGGACTTGGGTAGCAAACATGTTGGAAATCAGCGTATTCACGTTGGTGAGGGAGCTTCGCTTCGCCACACGATGGTCACTCTTGGCGGAGACGTTGTGCGCATTCGCATGGATCAGGATTTTGGCGGCGAGCAGGGCGATTTGAACATGCTCGGCATGTATTTTGTGGATCCGGGCGAGCATGTGGAGCACCGCACGATGGTTGTGCATAATCATCCGGAATGCAAGTCCAGAGTTGTGTACAAGGGCGCTTTGGAAGGAAAGGGCGCGCATTCGACTTGGGTTGGAAACGCGCTTATTAAGCCGGAAGCTCCTGGCACAGATTCGTACGAGTTGAACCGTAATTTAGTGCTCACTCCTGGCGCAATCGCTGATTCTGAGCCGAATTTGGAAATTGAAAACGGCAATATTATTGGCGCAGGTCACGCAAGTTCGGTTGGTAGATTTGACGACGAAGAGCTTTTCTACTTGCAGTCTCGCGGAATTAGTGAAATTGAGGCCAGAAAGCTTGTTGTGCGCGGATTCTTTAACGAGCTGATTGAAGAAATTGGCGTTCCGGAAATTGTTGATCACTTAATGAAGGCTATTGAGCGCCGTCTTGCAAGAACGGAAGAATAGGAGAAAATAATGTCAACTTTGGAAATTAAGGATTTGTACGCTTCTGTAGAAACAAAAGAAGGTCGCAAGCAAATCTTAAAAGGCGTAAATCTTACTGTTAATTCTGGCGAAACGCACGCAATTATGGGTCCTAACGGATCCGGAAAGTCTACTCTTGCGTACACTTTGGCAGGTCACCCAAAGTATGAAGTCGATTCCGGTCAAGTTCTTCTCGACGGCGAAGATATTTTGAAAATGACTCCTGACGAGCGCGCAAAAGCCGGACTTTTCCTTGCAATGCAATACCCAGTAGAGGTACCAGGCGTGTCGATGACGAATTTCCTTCGCACCGCAAAAACAGAAGTCGAAGGCAAAGCTCCATCTTTAAGAAGCTGGGTTAAAGAACTTAGCGAAGCTATGAAAAAGCTTCGAATGGATCCAAAATTCGCGTCTCGTTCTGTAAACGAAGGCTTCTCCGGCGGCGAAAAGAAGCGTGCTGAAGTTTTGCAACTAGAGCTTTTGAAACCAAAGTTCGCGATTTTGGACGAAACTGATTCCGGTCTCGACGTTGACGCGCTTCGAATTGTGTCTGAAGGCGTGAATCGTGCTAAAGAAAACACCGGTTTGGGCATTATGATGGTTACGCATTACACGCGAATCCTCAAGTATATTAAGCCGGATATTGTGCACGTTTTTGCGCAAGGTCACTTTGTGAAGACTGCAGGCCCGGAGCTTGCGGACGAGCTGGAAGAAGAAGGCTACGACAAGTATTTGCCGGAAGGTGCAACTGAGTCGGCGCTGGCGTAAGTGCGGCTTATAAAATAATAGTTTTAAATAACGGCTTAGAATATGACTACAGTGACTGAAGAAAATATTATGCGAGAATTTAGCGATTTGCGCTCGCAGTTTCCGATTTTGCGTCGCACAGTTCACGGCAATTCGCTTTACGATACTGTGCACGGAAAACCCTTGATTTACTTGGATTCTGCAGCAACTTCGCAAAAGCCGCAAGTTGTAATCGACGCCGAAAAAGAGTTTTACGAAACGATTAACGCAGGAGTTCATAGGGGAGCGCACGAGTTGGCGGCTCTTTCTACGGTTGCGTTTGAACAAGCGCGTGCGAAAGTTGCGCGGCTTGTTGGAGCGTGCGCGGAAGCTGGGCGCGAGGAAATTGTTGTTACTCCGGGAGCTACGGGCGCGCTTAATCTTCTTGCAACTGCTATTGGTAACGCTAGTGCGAAGGCGAGAATTTGCAAAAAAGACAGTGCTGATTTAGCTGATTCTGCAGATTCTAAGCGTGATTTTCGCAAAAATTTCGCTCTTCGCGAGGGTGACGTAATAGTCGTATCTCGCGCGGATCATCACTCTGTTTTACTGCCTTTCCAGGAACTTGCTCTTCGCACGGGAGCGGAGCTTCGCTGGATTGACGTAACAGAGGACGGCCGCGTGCGCACGGATGCGGAATATTTGCGCACGATTATTGACGAGCGCACGAAAATCGTTGCAGTTACGCATATTAGCAACGTTACTGGCGCTATTACGGACGTTTCGTCGATTTGCGAGCGTGCTCATGAAGTCGGCGCGATTTTTGTGCTTGACGCATGCCAGTCAGTGCCGCATATTCCGGTTGATTTCCACGCTTTAAACGTTGATTTTGCAGCCTTTAGTGCGCATAAAATGTACGGTCCTACGGGAGTTGGATTCCTGTATGGTCGCCGTGAGCTTTTGGACGCGCTTCCGCCGGCCAATTTCGGCGGCTCAATGGTGGAGCTTGCTTGGCTTAACAAGCCGGCGCAATACATGGATGCGCCTTACCGTTTTGAAGCTGGAACTCAGCCTGTTGCGCAAATGGTTGCGGCAGGAGTTGCTGCGGATTGGTTGCGCGAGATTGGCATGAGCCGAGTCGCAGAGCATGAGCAGGAAATTGCTGCAGAATTGCTAAAATTGCGTGAGATTCCGGGCGTTCGCATTTTGGGGCCGACTGATTTGAGCAAGCGAATTGGCACGGTTGCTTTTGAAGTTGAAGGAGTGCATCCGCATGATGTTGGCCAGTTTTTGGATGCGCAGGGCATTGCGATTCGCGTTGGGCATCATTGCGCTCAGCCGATCCACCGTCATTTTGGCGTGTATGCTTCAAACCGCGCTTCCGTTGGCGTTTACAACACAATCGAAGAAGCTCGCGAATTAATCGAAGCTGTTTCTCACGTTCGCGCATACTTTGGCGCATAATGTTGTTAGCAAGCGAGTTAGTGCTTTAGCGAGTTAGAGTTGGTAAGGAGAGCGAATGTTTGATATGGGTTTTGGTGCGGGCGCTGGTTTTGGTGAAGGTTTTGGGGATACGTCTGGTGACGGCTTAGAAAGCATGTATCAAGAAGTGATTTTGGATGCTGCGCGAAATCCGCATGGCAAAACTCATTTCGAAAGCACGGACGCGCTCGCAAAAGCGGAACTGCAGGAAGAAACTCAAGAAACTCAAGAACCTGCAGAAAATAAAGAATCTACTGAATCTGCCGAATCTGCCGAAAATACAGAATCTGCTGAAATCACACTAAACAATACTCACGAAAGTTGCGCTGTTGCATCCGGCGAAAACTCTGCTTTAGGCCAATCGCACCAATTCAACCCAACTTGCGGCGACGAAGTCACAATGCGCGTGGAGCTTTCAAATATCGCAAGTAATAACGAAACCCCAATAATTTCAAGCGTTAAGTGGGATGGTCACGGTTGCTCAATTTCGCAAGCAAGCCTTTCGATGATGGTTGATTTAGTTGAAGGAAAGTCGGTTGACGAAGCCTTGCGATTAGACGCGCTTTTCCACAAGCTTATGGAATCTCGAGGCGCAGGTTTGCAAAACGAAGAGGATGAAGATGCGCTGGAAGACGCAATGGTTTTGCAAGGCGTATCGCGCTACCCAATGCGAATAAAGTGCGCGCTTTTGGCGTGGGAAGGCTTAAAAGACAGCATCGCAAAAGCCTCGCAAAACTTAAATCCGCAAATTCTTGGCAACTTGTAAAATCGAAATTTGTTACAAGCAAAGCAAGGAATATTATGGCAGAAAATAAATCGGCAGTTGAGGTGGCGGCGTCGACACCTTTAAGCGCGAACGATATTGGCAGAGTTACAGAGGACGATATTTTAGACGCTTTACACGATGTTGTGGATCCGGAATTAGGCATTGATGTTGTTGATTTGGGTCTAGTTTACGGCATTGAAATTGACGAGCTGGGTCGCGCGATTATTACCATGACGCTTACAACTCCTGCTTGCCCGTTAACGGAGCTGATTGAGGACGAGTGTGCGAACGCGCTCGCGGGATTGGTTGAAGAGTTCCGCATTGACTGGACGTGGAAGCCGCGCTGGAGCGTTGAAAACATTAATGAAGACGGCCGCGCGCAGCTTGAGGCGCTTGGATACAGTCTTAACAGTTTGCAAGCGAGTTTTGCGGCTGGAATGTATGGTTCTGGGGTAGCTGGAGATGCGTCAATGAGCGCTGGCATTCCGCCAACCGCGTAACTTGGATTATTTTAACGTTCGTTTTAGTGTTCTTCTTAATATCGTTAATATCGGCATAAGTAAGTGGGAATTATGTGCGCTGAAATAAAAGCAGTTAGTGCAAGCGGAATTTGTGATATTCGCGATATAAATAATTTGCGCGAAAATAGCATCCGCGAGTATGCTTCGCGCGGAATTTCAGACGTTGTTTTCGACTTGAATTTGCTGGTGGATTGGGATGCGCGCCGCACGTTGGCTGCGGATTATCCGGATTTTATTGGGGAAGTGCTTTTTAGTTTCGAACCGGAATGGGGATTTGAGTTTCACGAGTCTTTGCGCGAGGCTGGATGGAGTATTGAGCGCGCGCTTGAATCGTTTAGCGAGCATCATGGGCCTGCGGTTACGTGGCTTTATCGCTTGTATTTTGAGCGTTTCGAACGCGGTTTTGCCGGCGAGCGCGCGGATGCTTGCGGCCAGGCGCGCGAGTTGATTGCGAAAGGCGTGCGCGTGTGGGCGCTTGGCAACGCTTCTTGCGATTGGCTAGACTTCGCGCGAAAAACTTGCCCAATACTCGGCGAACTTAACGGCGTTTGTGCTTCTTACGAAACGCATTTGCGCAAACCCGACGTAATGCTTTACCGCGCGTTTTTGCAACAAGCCGGCCTTTCGTCTGCATCCGCGCTTTTCCTCGAAAGCGACTCTCGCGCCGCTTCTGCAGCGTCGTTACTCTATTCTTAATCGAATATCCTCGCTCTATTCTTAATCTGTTACGTCTTTTTTCCGGCAAATGTTCTATATCAACGCCAATGTAGCTACAAACGTCGGGGATTTTCCGGCAAATGTTCTATATCAATGCCAAGGTAGCTACAAACGCCGGAGATTTTCCGGCAAATGTTCCATAAAAGTGTGGGCGTTCGAACTTTATTGCGTGCGCTCGGCCGCTTCGAGCGAATCGTAACCATACATGCGCACAGTATTCGCAATTATTATTTTCGTAAGATTTAGATTTTCCGCGCGCAAGTTATTTACAAAACGTTGGTATTTTGCGAAAGTTGCGTCAGAATACGTGCTTAATTCGCCTCGCAAATACGTTTCAAAAGACGTATTTTCTGCAGTATCCTCGCTACTTTTAAGCACGCGCATCACAAAACCCAAATGTGGGTAGCGCTCGCGAAAATCTGCAGCCCACTCAACTTGCGCTAAAATAATCTGCTCCTGCGCGCTTTTTCTTGGCTCCAAAATCGGCTTAATATAAGGCTTAATCGTGCGCTCAAAAATTTCCGGTGCAGTCGACTCCATCATTCGAGCATACTTTTCCGTAATCAAATTGCGGCCGATTTGATTCGCGCGCTCAAGATCCTGCTTATAAGACTTCTGCAAATCCAGCGGCCACGCCAAAAACTGACTCATGCGCATAATGCGAAAAGTTGGCCAGTTTCCTTGACAATTCGCGCGTCCGCCTTCGTTTTCTGTAAGCTGGAACTGATCCCACTCGAGTTTAGTGATTTCTTCCGCAAGCTTTTGCGCTTCCGGATTTTCTGATTTCTGATTTTGCGCTTCCGTATTTTGCACTTTCGTTGCTGATAAATCGCACATCATAAGCTCCTTAAGCACGCAGCGCGCGAATTAATATGCGCTTCAACGTACGGCCGCTGCCATTCCAAAAAAGTTTCGTCGCAATCGCTTAAGCCTTCGTATTGCAACTCGCGCACAATATCCTCGCAAATACTGTCAATTATTTGCGTAACTTGCTTTTGTGCAATTCCAGCGCCTTTGCCGCCTTCGCCAAATCCGCTTCCACCAAAGCAAGCAGCGGAAGAAAGTCGCATTACCGCCTCAAGTTTGCTGCACACTTCCGGAAGCCTGGAAGCCATGCGATTGCTGAGCTTTCGCAACGCTGCAAACTGCCACTTGTAATACGGCAAATAGCCTGCAGTTACGGGATTGTTGAGCAGAAAAACGAGGGAAGCGGTTGCGCGCACGAATTCGTTTATAGAAAGCCACGCTGCGGAAGCGTCTTTTCGCGCGATCATGCGTGGGAAATTGTATTGGCCGGCTTGCGAAATCATGCCAAGCCTGCGCGATATTAGTGAGATTCGCACGTCGTCCGGCATGAGTTTGAAGCTTTGGCGCGCTTTTGAGAACTTGCCAAGAGGATCCGCGAAAATTTTGCCGTTCGTCGCTGCTGCAAGCGTTGACTCGCTTAGTGACAGCCATAAGTGCGGCTCGTTTGCGGCCGGGGCAGTAGGGAAGCCGGTTAGATTTTCGAAAAATTCGTTTATGCGAAATACTCCGACGCGCTTGCTGCTTTCGCATGATTTGGCGCGCGGCGTTTCGTTGCGAGAGCTAAAACCGGCGTATTTTCGCGGAAGTGCGTTGTAAGCGTTTTGCAAATCCGCGCCGATTTTCGCGTAATCTTCGTCGGTAAGCCACAAGCAGAAGCCGGGACCAAAATCGTGGTCGCGCGAAATTTCGTCGTCAAAACCGTAGCATTCCGAGCCGTGACCAACTAATCCTGCTGCAATGCGATTTTTGTACCTCGCAAATTTTGGCTGATCAAGTAACGGCTTTCCGTAAGTTTGCCAGTATGATTGCGCAAGTTGCATGCCGGTTTTTATGTGTGGGGATGTTATGCGTGGGCTTGGTGATTCGTGAGTTGGTGATTCGTGAGTTGGTGATTCGGGAAGTTCCGTAGATACTTCTACAGATTCTTTCGTAACTTTTTCTGCCAACTCGCGCGTCTGCCGCAAATTTTCCGCCGTAATCGCGTAAGATTCGCTATCTTTTCCGTAACATTTCGCAATCAAATCAAGCGCTTTACTGTAACTTTCCGCCGCCTGAGCGTACTCGCCGCGCGCGCACTGCACCTGCGCAAAACCAGCCAAAGCAGAAGCGTAGTGCGGCTGATTTTCGTTATTTCCAGCGATGTACATGCGAATGCTGGTCGAAGCGTGCTCAAAAGCGGATTTAAGAATCTCGCTAACAAGAACCGCGTTAGTATTTGCATCTGACTTTTGTGAGCGGTTTTGCGAGGAGTTTTGCGAGGAGTTTTGCGAGGAGTTTTGCGTGCGTTCTTGCGTGCGTTCTTGCGAGTACTTTTGCAGCATCGCAAGCGCAATATTCGTGTGCGTGGCGGCAATATCGATGTCGTGATCAGGATCCGTGCTCGTATTTTGCAAAATCTCAAGCGCCTGATTAAGCTCCTTAATTGCTTCACTCGTGTTGCCTGTTTCGCTGTAAAGCATCGAAAGATTGTTGTGAAGTGCTGCGAGCTTTCTATCGTTTGGTTTTAGAGTTTTCGATGATTCTTTAATAGCTTGAGAATATATTTCTGCTGCGCGATCGTAGATGCCTGCCGCGCGAAGACTAGTGGCGGCGTTAATCAGCGTGGTTGTGCCGGCTTCGGTGCCGGCTAGGTGCATCTTTTTTGCCAAATCTAGCGCATTATCAATGATTGGCTTGTTTTTTGCATGCTCTCCGCGCGAACGGTAGAATCCCATGAGTTCGTTGAGAATGGAAAGTTGGAGGGGATTGGTTTCGTCGGTTTCGGCGGCTGCTGTACCTTCCGCGGTTTCGGAATTTACCTGCGTTTCGGCAAGTTTTCGCAAAAGGTACGATTCGATTGCGTTCGCGCCCGCGTGATTCGCGAACATTTCGTCAAGCTCGCTATAAAACTGCGCAGCGTTCTGCATCAAAGCCCCCTTGCTATCGCCCTCGTGCGCTCAATCGACACTAACTTTACAGCCTTGCAAAGAAAAGTTGCTATAACCACAAATATTTTAATTTGGATTAATCTTCTAAAATTTAAGTACATTTTGTATAGTTTAATTTATGTTTGCTTATATAGACGATTCTGGTGACTCTGGGTTTAAATACGACAGAGGTTCGACGAGATATGTCGTGATAGCAGCATGTATTTTCGATACTATTGAAGACATTACTCATGCTTGGAAGTTGATGGAAACAGCAAGATGTGAGGAACACAATGGTGAATTCTTTCATAAGTATGATCGAGAATTTAAATATAATAAAACGCATCCTAAGCTTAAAGATGTGTTTTTTGATTGCATGAAATCGGCCAATTATCACGTACGAGTAATTATTGCAGATAAAACTAAAATTCGTAGTAAAAATTTATTAAGTAATCCTAGGCTACTAAAAAGTTATATGATACGTCAGCTTTTTACGCACACATTTGGAGTGGTCAGGGAATGTGTTTTGTATATTGATGGACAGGATACTCGCGCTTTTTCTATTCCTGATGCAGATTATCTAATGAATATAGTTAATAAAGTATGTCCAGGAACATTAAGTAAGGTTGATTTTGTTGATTCAAAAACCAATCCAATGATTCAGTTGGCGGATATGACAGCTGGAGCTGTTCATGCAAAATTGGAAACTGGTAACCCAAAAGCATTGGCGCATTTTAATACTTTTGCTTATAGGACTAATAAGCCGTTAGGAACGTATTGGGTGTTTACAGATGACAAATAAAATTTTGCTAATTTGCAAAATTTTTTGCCGCAAATAACAGACAACTTCTGTACTGATTTCGAAAATAGCAGATAAAAAATTATAGTCCCTCTATTCATTACGTTATGTAAAGAAACGCACACCAGCGGGTGACTATTCGAGAGACTATTTGAAATTTTATCAGATTAGAATAACGTTAGCAACACGTTGTAGTTTGTGTTGTTTGTAACTGCGCGGGCGTTACACCCTACTCAAGTCCACAAACGCGGATAATTTTCCGGCAAATGTTCCATAATTACGCAAATTCAGCTACAAAACCCGGAAAAATCTCCGGCAAATGTTCCAAAAATCAAAAGTCGGGCTGGCGGGATTTGAACCCGCGGCCTCTTCGTCCCGAACGAAGCGCGCTACCAAACTGCGCTACAGCCCGATGTCGATTGTGCTAATCAAGAAACAGTGCTTGCGATTACTTGCGTTTCGCATTTTCGTACGTTTCGCAACACTTCGACAACTTGGTTATATTATCGTGAACTTTCTACAAATAGGCGATGTGTGTCGCTTCCAAATAACTCTCTCAAATTTTCGAAAAATTTCGAGAAATTTTGAAAAATCTTATAAAAATTTTTATAGAAAATTCATTTGTACCATTTTGTAGCTGCGTCATTCCGCAATATTTGCAAAATTACCTCACTTTTCGTAAATAATTTCGTATATCTTAATAAAATAATAAAAATTTTTACTAAAAATGCATTTTTCTTCCGAAAACAGAAAAATATAAATATTTCCGCAAAAACATACGTTTTTTGCAAAAATGGTCGGTCGAATCAAGCTAATAGCGCAATAAAACGTACTCAAAACCCTTACATCTGTATTACCTACTGGCTACAATAAGCGTTTATGACTGACACCAATACTGCAATGTCTGCCGCGCAAAATGCCGCAGAAAACGAAGCAACAGATACCACCAACGAAATCGACACCGTTGAGCATGCCGAAATGCTGCTCGCGCAGGACGAGGCAATCGCCAAGCGCGTAAACGAAGGCGCAACTCTGGACGAAGCAATCGACCCAAGCAATAAAGAGTTTGGCCCTCTTGCGCACCCGGAGCAGGTGCAGATGCGCGTTGCTAAGCGCGCGATGCTTCTTAAGGAAGGCGTGCAGCCTTACCCGGTGCATCTTAACGTTACGGATACTATCGAGCAGGTTCGTAAGCAGTTCGACGGCAAGCTTGAAGCCGGCGAAGAAACCGATACCGAGGTTGGTATTGCAGGTCGCGTGCTTTTCTTGCGTAACGCTGGTGGCTTGTGCTTCGTTAAGCTTTCGGCTGGCGACGGCACTACGATTCAGGCTATGGTTTCCAAGAAGGAAATTGGCGACGAGTCCATTAAAAGCTTTAAGCAGATGGTTGATTTGGGCGACCACCTTTACGTGCGCGGTCGTGTGATTTCTTCTAAGACCGGCGAGCTTTCCGTTTTTGCAACTGAGTGGGCGATTGCCGCTAAGGCTTTGCAGCCACTTCCAGCTTTGCACAAGGAATTAAGTGACGATACTCGCACGCGCAAGCCTTATATTGGCATGATTGCGGACGAGAAGATTCGCGATATGGTTCGCAGGCGTTCTCACGCTGTGGCTTCTCTTCGTCGCACTTTCGACAGCCACGACTTCTTGGAAGTTGAAACCCCAATGTTGCAAACGGTTCACGGCGGCGCTGCTGCTCGTCCGTTCACAACTCACATGAACGCTTTCGACATTGATCTTTATTTGCGCATCGCTCCGGAACTTTTCTTGAAGCGCTGCTTGGTTGGTGGCATTGACCGCGTGTTTGAAATCAACCGCGATTTTCGTAACGAAGGCGTGGACGCAACTCACGCTCCAGAGTTCACTATGCTCGAGGCTTACCAAGCTTACGGAACTTACGATACGATTGGCGCTCTTACTAAGGAGCTGATTCAGAAGGCTGCTATCGACGCTTTCGGCTCTACCAAGGTGACTTTGCTTAATGGCGAAGAGTACGATTTTGGCGGCGAGTGGAAGCAGATTACCATGTACGGCTCGCTTAGCGAGGCTTTGGGTGAGGAGATTACGCCGGAAACTTCCGTTGAGCATTTGGGTGCGATTGCGGACAAGCTTGGCGTTGAGCGCGACGACGTGGAGAATCACGGCAAGTTGGTTGAGCACTTGTGGGAGCACTTCTACGAGGATAAGCTTTACGAGCCAACGTTTGTGCGTGACTTCCCGGTTGAGACCAGCCCGCTTGTTAAGGGTCACCGCACGAAGCCTGGAATGGTTGAGAAGTGGGATTTGTACGTGCGCGGTTTTGAGCTTGCAACCGGCTACTCCGAGCTTAACGATCCTGTTGTGCAGCGCGAGCGTTTTGTGGCTCAGGCTAAGGATGCTTTGGCTGGCGACGTTGAGGCAATGGATATTGACGAGGACTTCATTGAGGCTCTCGGCGTTGGTATGCCTCCTGCCGGCGGCATGGGCATGGGTATTGATCGCTTGCTGATTGCTCTTACGGGCGCAACTATTCGCGAGACGATTACGTTCCCACTTGTGAAGCCACTTCGCTAGTTGGTAAATTTTAGTAGATAAAGCCGTTGGATGTTGTTTAACATTCAGCGGCTTTTTCTATGCGATGAGTTTGTTGCGCAGTGATACATTTGCCGGAGATTTTCCGGCAAATGTTCCATAAATTGGCTGGTGTAGCTACAAATGCCGGGAATTTTCCGGCAAATGTTCCAA
>NQOH01000001.1:397697-411786 GCA_003585735.1 Gardnerella kenyensis | reverse complement strand
AAACTTTACAAGCGTGTAAAGTAATAGTCGGAATATCGCTAAAAACCGACAAAAACTTTACAATCGTGTACAGAAAAAATCGAAATCAAGCCAAAAAGCGATTAAAACTTTACAATCGTGTACAGAAAAAGTCGCGCGCTACGCTCTATGCGCGAAAGCAGGTCGTCGCGCAAATGCCGGGAATTTTCCGGCAAATGTTCCATACTTTGGCTGAGGCGCGCACGTTTGGAGCGCTGTGTGACTGTCGTCGTAAGGCGTGAATAAACTAAGTAATTATGACATATAAATTAGTATTGCTCCGACATGGTCAGAGCGCATGGAATAAGACCAATCAGTTCACTGGTTGGGTTGATGTACCGCTGACTGAGCAGGGTGTTGAGGAAGCTAAGCATGGTGGCGAGCTTCTTAAGGAGAAGAACGTTCTTCCAGACATCGTGTTCACTTCTTTGCTTCGTCGCGCTATCAACACCGCGAATTACGCGCTTGATGCAGCCGACCGCCTTTGGATTCCAGTTCGTCGCAGCTGGCGTTTGAACGAGCGTCACTACGGTGCTTTGCAAGGTAAGAACAAGTCTGAGATTCGTCAGGAATATGGCGATGAAAAGTTCATGATTTGGCGTCGTTCTTACGCAACTCCACCTCCTGAGATTGATCCAAACGATGAGTATTCGCAAGCGAACGATCCTCGTTACGCAGGCGATCCAGTTCCAGAAACTGAAGCTTTGGCAAACGTTGTGACTCGCGTAACTCCTTACTGGGAGTCGGATATTATTCCTGAGCTTAAGTCCGGCAAGACTGTAATGATTGCTGCTCACGGCAACAGCTTGCGCGCAATCGTGAAGATGCTCGACAACTTGAGCGAGGAAGAGATTTCTAAGGTCAATATTCCTACTGCTATTCCGCTGCTTTACGAGTTGGATGAGAACTTCAAGCCAATCAAGCCTCGCGGTGAGTATTTGGATCCAGAAGCTGCTGCTGCCGGCGCTGCCGCTGTGGCTGCTCAGGGTCAGAAGTGAAATTTAACTAGATTAAGTTAAATAAAAAGTAGGCTTGCAACTAATCTTGCAGGCCTACTTTTTGTATAAGTTATTTTTTAAGCAACTACTTTTGCTACTTTCGCTACTTTTGCTACTTAATCCTTGCGAATCAAGCAACAACAGTGTCTTTATCTGGTTCTGGAGCCTTCGACGGATCGAATCCCGAAACAATAAACACAATCTGCCTTGCAGTGGCCACGCAATGGTCGCCAATTCGCTCAATAAATCTGCTCAGCAGCACAACGTCAATCAACTGCCTGCGCGTACCATGCCAATTTTCGCCTTCAACCAACGCAAAAATCTTCTCATGCAACTTATCTAGCGCGTCATCGCTTGCAATAATAGTTTCCGCCATTTTTACATCGCGATTAGAAACCATGCTTGTTAATTGCCCTGAAAGATTGTGCAGGAAGTTAATCATTTCCACAATAGTTTCGCGCGCCTCTTGCGGAAGTGCAGATTCCGGCCACGTGCGCCTGGTAATTTGCGCAATGTGACTTGTCAAATCGCCCATGCGCTCAAAAGTTGCCGCCAAACGCATAGTAGCAACAACTTCGCGCAGATCAGTTGCCACAGGGTTTTGGCGCGCGAGCAAAGTCAAGCATTGGTTGATTGTGTTTGCTTCCAAAGCATCCAGATCTGCGTCTTTGTCGATAACAGCTTGCGCAACGTCCAGATCCGCGTTCAAAAGCGCGTTTCCAGCGTCGTCCATGGATTTTGACACAAGTTCGGCCATGCGTTCGAGGTTTGTTGCTACGGCCTTCATTTCTTCGTTGAAAATCACTCGCATGGTGCGTCCTTTCATTATTTATGCGGCTTTAGCGCCTAACTTGCGTTGGCTAGTTGCAGATGTCTTTATCTGTAGACATCCTCACTAATTATAGACGATGTTCGTAACGAAGTGACATCTCCGGCAAATGTTACATAAATTAGCCGAATAATACTACTTTTCCTGCTTGCCGCGCTTTTTCAGCATAAAGTGCCTGCGAATAGCTTCGCGACGAGCCTTCTTTTCAGCGAGCTTCTCGTTATTCATCTCAATCGCGCGCTCATAAATCTTAAGCAGCTCAAGCGCTTGACTCTTAAAATCGTTATTCTTCGAATACTCAAGAACATTCGCCTTAAGCTGAGCCTGCTCAGCCTCGCTCATATTCAAAACCTTGCTAAAAACCGCCTTAAAATCTTCGCGAGTATCCCACTGATACCCGTTTTGGCCGCTAATAATCTGGTCTTCGTTAGGCGCATCATGCTTCACAAGCGCGAACAGTCCGGACGCCATTGCCTCGAGCATAGAAAGCGAGTGCATCTCGGAAAGCGATGCGGTGGTGTAGTAGTCCATCGCGTGCAAATACTTTGGAATTTCCGTGTGCGAAATAGGCCCGAGCAGGCAGATTCTATCGTCAAAACCGTTAGAAGCTACGCGCTCGCGCAACGATTCCAAATCCGGGCCGCCGCCAATCACGAATAATCGCGCTTTTTCGCGAGGAAAATCGCAATACATAAAGTTGTCAATCAACTCCGCAATATTTTTCTCGGCACCAATTCTGCCTACGAAAACGAAAAGCTTAGTCGAGTCCGAAACGCCGTATTTTTCGCGGAAAGCTTTACGGAAGGCGAGTCGTTCAGGCGTCGGCAAAAACTGCTTGTATTCCACGGCATTGTTGAGCACAACAACTTTTTTATCTACTTTCTGTCGGTCAATATAAGCCTGCGCTTTAGCCGACATACTCGTAATAATTGTGGCATTTTTCGAGAATCGCATAAAATATTTCGCCGAAAGGTTGCGCGAAAACTCAGTAAAATGCTTCAAACCAATATAAAACAGGAATTTATCGTATTCCGTGTGAAGCGTGTAAATAACAGGAATATGCTCTTTTTTTGCAACTTCCAAGCCGATTTCGCCAATTCCAAACTCGTTTTGAATATGAATAACGTCCGGCTTGAATTTAAGCGGCAACTGCTTTCGCATGTGGCCAATCGGAAGCGCCACGCGATACTTGTAAAGCTTTTTTAGCAAGATGCCAGGAACATAGACGACGCCGTCTTCAAGCTTGGTTTTGCGCTGTTTTTCGGAGCCAACCGTGACCACAAGCACCTCGTGACCAAGCTCTTCGTACATTTTTTTGAGCATGTAGGACTGTGTTGCAACGCCATTTATGTACGGTGGATACGTTTCGGTAAAAATAGCGATTTTCAAAGTTTCCTCCGGTTGCATACATGCATGCGTAGCGTCGTTATTGCGCAAGTATCTTGTGTACTAATTTGTGTACTTAATTTGTGTACTTAATTCGCGTATTCAATTGTGCCACACGTGGTGAATTTTGAGGTGATTTTAGCGCGACTTTGGTGCGATTTTTGGCTTAGTTTAGCGCGACTTTGGTGCGATTTTTCGCGATTTTTGGCTTATTTTAGTGCCGAATCGTAACGTTTACGCTTACTTTAGCCCCATTTTCAAGCGTATGCTTAACCGTGCAACCCCTAGAAATATGCCGTTCCATGCGCTCCTTAAGTGCGGCCGCATCTTCCTCGCTAAGCGCAGGTTTTGCCGAAGTCGCGTCAAGCGTAACGTCTTCTTGAAAACGCAAGTACGCTCCTTCTTCCGCGTCATACGTGCCATTTACTACGACTCGCGCGCCGGCACCCTCGCCAACCGCGTGCTCAGCCGCGTACTGGCTGCTAAGCGCAGTGCAACCAGCAAGCGCAATCTGCATCAGCTCAACAGGATTGAACATTCCTTCGCCGTGACCAAATTTCAAGCTCGCACCGTCGTCGCTGCGTGCTTCCCAAGTGCCGTCTTCTGCGCGCTCAACCCATAATCTTCTAGACATTTTTGCTCCTTTGCTACTGTTTATTCTAACTATTTTACGCTAGATTGTTACCGCCACGACAGTCCGTTTCTTACTGAGCAATTGTTACCATTGAAGCATGGCTTTAACAGAAGAAGAACTCGCCGCAATTCGCGCGCGCATCCCACAAAAACCGCTTTCCAGCATCCAAACTCCTTACGAGGATTTGGTGCGAAAAATCCTTACGGAAGGCACTCTAAAATCTGATCGCACCGGCACTGGCACAATCTCACTTTTCGGCCAGCAAATCCGCTTCGATATTAGTAAATATTTCCCGCTTATCACCACAAAAACCGTGTTTTTCAAAGGACTTGCGTACGAGTTGCTTTGGTTCCTTAAGGGTTCGAGCAACGTGCGCTGGTTGCAAGAAAACGGCGTTCACATTTGGGACGAGTGGGCGGATGAAAACGGCGATTTGGGCCCGGTTTACGGCGTGCAGTGGAGGAGTTGGCCGGCTCCGACGGCGGAAAATCCAAACCGCACAATCGACCAAATCGCAAACGTGCTGGATCTTATGAAGAATCACCCAGATTCTCGCCGAATGATTGTTAGCGCTTGGAATCCTGCGGAAGTTGAGCATATGGCATTGCCGCCTTGCCACTCGCTTTTCCAGTTCTACGTTGCCGACGGCAAGCTTTCGTGCCAGCTTTACCAGCGTTCTTGCGACATGTTTCTCGGCGTGCCGTTTAACATTGCGTCCTACTCGCTTTTGACGATGATGATGGCTCAGCAGGCAGGTCTTGAGCCGGGTGAGTTCGTGTGGACGGGCGGCGACTGCCATATTTACGACAATCACGTTGAGCAGGTGCTTGAGCAGCTTTCGCGCGAGCCATACCCGTATCCGCAGCTTGAAATTCGTAAGGCGGATTCGATTTTTGACTACGATTACAGCGATTTTAAGGTGGTTGATTACAAGCATCATCCGACGATTAAAGCGCCGGTTGCGGTGTGATAATTGCGAATTATTTGGCTTGATTTTGCTTTATTTAGCTTTATTTAGTTTGATTTATTCGTAATTGGCTTGATTTGGTTTTATTTAGCTTGATTGGCTTGATTTAGCTTGATTTAGCTTTTAGGGGGAGAAAATGGAAAGTAGCGCAAGTGCGGTGAATAATTTCCCGGTGCGACTGATTTGGGGCGAAGCTTTCGGTTTGGACGGCAAGCCCGGCGCGATGGGCGTGAACGGCGGTATGCCGTGGCGACTTTCCCCGGATTTGCGCCATTTTAAGGCGATGACAATCGGCTGCCCTGTGATTATGGGCCGCGGTACGTGGGATGCAATGCCGCCGAAATTCCGTCCGCTTCCGGGCCGCGAAAATATTGTGGTTACGCATAATCCGGATTTCGTAGCAGATGGAGCGCGTAGTTTTACTAGCATTGACGCGGCTTTGGATTACGCGCGCGAATGGCTGGAAAATAAGGAAGCGCTGGAAAATCAGGAAAAGCTAGAAAATCAGGAAAGCGCATCTCGAGATGCATCTCAAGACTCTCCTTTAGATGGCCCCGCAATCTGGGTGATTGGAGGCGCTGCGATTTTGCGCGAAATGCTTGCGAATTATCATGCGGACGCAGCTTACGTTACGCAAATCGACGCGAAAGTTGCGGCAGACACGTTTGCTCCGAATATCCATGAGTTAGTTGATGCCGGAAAATGGCATGTTGCGCGCGAAGGCGACTGGCAAGAAGCGCCGCTTAAAGTTGGTAGCGAAAGCAATCCTGCGCAATACCGGTTTATGGTATATGAGCCTTAGCTAAGAGCAAATCGCGAAGTAAACAAAATCGCGAAGTAAGCTATCAAACCAAATAAACTATCAAACCCAATAATCTATCAACCAAATAAGCTAATAAACCCAAAATAAACGAGGAAATATGACTGAAGAATCAAGCAAAATCAAGGTAGACGCGCGTCACCCATACAATGTTATGACGGTTTGCACCGGAAATATTTGCCGCTCGCCAATGGCGGAAATTGTGTTGCGCAACGAGTTTCAGTTAAGGGGATTGGGCGACGTTGTTGCAGTGCGTTCCAGCGGAGTTAGCGACGAGGAATACGGAAATCCGATTGACCGCCGCGCGCAGCGTGAGCTTACAAAGCGCGGATACAGGCTGCCTTCGTCGCATTTTGCTCACCGAATTGAGGCGGACGAGATTGCGGAAACGAACCTGTTTTTGCCGATGACGGCTTCGCATATGCGCTCGCTTTTGCGCCTGATTCCTGCGCAAAAACGCGAGCTTGTGCACATGTATCGCGCGTTTGATCCTTCTCTTCCTAAGCCGCAGCCGGGTCGCGAGATGCTGCTTGATTTGGCAGATCCGTGGTACGGCGGCCCGCACGAGTTTGAAGTTGCGATGGATCAGGTTGAGCAGTGCGCGCCTTACATAGTTGATTGGGTTGCTGCACGCATTGAGAGGGCTAACTAAACTAAGCGCTCCAAATGTGCGCAACTTTTCTCGCGTTTGGAGTGTTATTGCCTTTGTGGTGCTCCAAACGTGCGCGACTTTTCCCGCTTTTGGAGGGTTATCTGCTGTGTGGCGCTCCAAACGTGCGCAACTTTTATCGCGTTTGTGAATATAGTTTAGGTATAATTTGTAGGTATAGTTTTACAGGCATCAATTACTGCTCTGCTACTTTTACTTGGGAGGATTTATGGCAGATTTGGCTGTCGAAGACGTGCGCGCTCGCGTGCAGGACGCTTGGAATGACGTAGTTTCCGTGTTGAATAAGAAGATTTCGCTTGCTGCGGTTTCTGCTAAGGGCATTGCCGGCGAGCATATGCAAAAGTCCGCGCAATACGTCGCTGAGGTATTGCGTGAGGTTGGTATTGACGCGCGCGTCGAGCAGTCCACGAATCCGGACGGCACTCCGGGAGCTTTCGAAGTCGTCGGCTCACGCATCGTAAACCCAAGCGCGCCAACGGTTTTGCTCTACGCGCATCACGATGTGCAGCCAGTTCCGGATCCATCCGAGTGGGAAACGAACCCATTTGAAGGCACAGAGCGCGACGGTCGCCTCTACGGCCGCGGATCTGCCGACGACGGCGGCGGAATCGCAATCCACTACGGAGCTTTGCGCGCACTAAGCGACGATTTGCGCGTAAATATTAAGGTTTTCATCGAAGGCGAAGAAGAAATGGGCTCGCCAAGCTTCATTCCTTTCATCGAGTCGCATAAAGCCGAATTCGAATCCGACGTAATCATCGTGGCCGACTCCGGCAACTGGTCCGCTGAAATCCCAAGCCTCACAACGAGTTTGCGCGGAAATACCGACGTGGACGTAAAAGTTAAGGTTCTTGGCCATCAAGTGCATTCCGGCCAGTTCGGCGGCCCAATTTTGGACGCTTACACTCTCGCTTCCATGCTTGTTGCCTCGCTTTATAACAAGGATGGCGACTTGGCAGTGCCTGGAATTAAAGCAGAGGAGCCAGTTGGCGGTTTGCAGCGCGATTTGGACGAAGCGCAAGTGCGTGCCGACGCTTCCGTAGTTGATTCTTATAAGCTTGCCGGCACAGGTTCTCTCGCCGCGCGCATGTGGACTAAGCCGAGCTTGACGGTAATCGGCATGGACGCGCACCCAGTTGAGGGCAGTTTTAATGTGATCGCGCACGAAACTAAGCTGCGTCTTTCGCTTCGTACCGCGCCTTCGCAGCGTCCGGAAGAAGCGCAAAAAGCTTTGTGTGACTTTTTGGTATCTCACGCGCCTTTTGGTGCGGAAGTTACTGCAGAGCCGATTGATAACGGCATGGGTTGGGCAATGGACCCGGATGCTGTTGCAACGAAGGATGCGCTCGCTTCCATGCGCGACGCTTTCGGCGTGGAGCCTGTAAATAAGGGCGAGGGCGGCTCGATTCCGTTTATTCCGGAGCTTCAGCGCATCTTCCCGAAAGCTCAAGTGCTTGTGACTGGTCCGGAAGATCCGAAGTCGAATGCGCACAGTCCTAACGAGTCGATTTCGCTTTCTGGATTGCGCGGAAATATTGTGACCGAAGCGCTTCTTCTTGATCGATTGGGCGAGTAATTTCGTTTCTACGTTGCGTTTATGCGTCTAGTCTGTTGAGTAATCTGCAAACATGACATGGAATCCATTTGCAAAGAAATCTGCCAACAATGAGGCCGCATCTGCTACTTCGGCTCAATCGAAGCAGCAGAGCGCAACTTCTAGCGACGCAACTAAATCCCGCGAAAAAAACGCGCCAACTCCTAAGCGCAACGCGGCTCAAGCGCAAAATCTTCGTCCGCTTGTTCCAGCTGATCGCAAGGCCAGCGCAAAGCAGGCGCGCGCTAGAATCAGGGAGCGCGAGAACGTGCAATATGAGGCAATGCGCACAGGCGATTTGGCGCATATGCCAAAGGTTGAGCAGCTTCCTTGGCGCGTGTATATTCGCGATTACGTGGATGCGCGCTTTAATATCGGCGAGTTTTTCGTGCCGGTTGCAATTGTGATTATGGCATGCTTGTTTGCACTTTCGCGCTTTATGATTGTTTATATTGCGCTCGCTGTGCTGCTTTACGTTTATCTTTTTGCTTCCGTGATTGACATGTTTATTATGTGGCGAAAGTTGCGTAAGGAGCTTGTTAAACGTTTTGGCGAGTCGGCTGTGTCGAAAAAGTCGCGTTCTGGCATGTATGCTTGGAGCCGCGCGATGCAGATGCGTCGCTGGCGTTTGCCGAAGCCAAGTTCGCCAAAGCGCGGAAATTGGCCGAAGTAAACGGAAGTTAGCAATATACTAATCGCAAATTTATCAATATTTGCACAAACTACTATTATTATTTGAGATAACTCAAAAATAACGCGAATATCGTGGGGTAAACGCATGGCACAAAGTAAAGCACAAGATAAATCACAAAACACGAAGCAGTCGGGAAAGAAGACTGGCAAGCAGGGCATGTTTTCGCAGATTATCCGTATTTACAAGTACACGCATACGGATGACAAGCAATTGCCGCTGTGGTTGACTGTGGCGTTTGTGGCGCCAATAGTTGTGGCTATTGTGCTTGGTTTGGTGCTGCGCTGGTCGATTTTTGCGTGGATTATGATGATGGTTACAGCGGCGATGGTTGGTTTGCTGCTGTTTACTGTTGTGCTTACGAAGCGCGCGGATAAGGTTGGTTACGCGAAGTTGGAAGGTCGCCCGGGTGCGGCTGCCGGCATTGTTTCGGCTATTAACAAGGGCGGATTTACTTTCCCGCAGCAGCCTGTGTGGGTGGATCCTCGCACAAAGGATGCGATTTGGCGCGGAACCGGTTTTAACGGAATCTTCCTTATTGGCGAGGGCAATTACGAGCGCTTGATGCACGCAATGGATCGCCAAGAGCACGCTGTAAAAAGCGTAACCGCCGGGTCTAATATACCTATCTATCGTATATCTGTTGGTAATGGTGAAAACCAGGTGAAGCTTAAGGAATTGCGCGGAAAAGTGTTGCGCGCCAAGACTTTGCAGCCTTCGAATCACAAGTTTGCGCTGCTTAATAAGATTCATCCAAACCGCCGTTTCTTCTTAACTAAGACGGAGCTTGCGATTTTGAACGAGCGTTTGCGCACTCTGCAAAGCAAGAGCGGATTCGGTATTCCGAAGGGGATTGATCCAACTCATCCTCAGCGCATTAGCCGTCGTGCTATGCGCGGTAAGTAAATTATTCTTATTTGTGACGGATTGGCGACAGTTACTTTACTTAAGTGTGAAGGAACTGTCGCTTTTTGGTTATATTTCGACATTTTCTTTACACTGCTGTGAAGGAACTGTCGTGCGTAAACAATTAGTCTTATTATTGCGTGCGTCGACGCAGTGCCGTACAATCGTCAAGCGACACGGGTGCTTTGCGTTGGTGCGTTACTGCGCGCCGCCAAAAGCTGAGAGAAAACCGCTTGAACGTGAATCCGGTTAATGCCGGCGCACGGAGGTCAGTTTTTCCCGTGCCTGAGAGGTGTTGCAAGGTTTAGTTGTAACGCAAAATATTGCATTGCGCACAATGTAACGCATTGCAACGCAGAATAAGAAAGGCACATTTTTATGTCAGAAGAAAATTATCAAGTCAACATGCAGTGGCGTGTTGCAGACATCGCAGTTGCTTCCGTAATTGGCGTTGTATCTGCTTTTATTTATTGGGTTGTTGCCATTTTTAGTGAGGTTCCATGGACTGCGCTAAACAGCATTCTTCCAGGTTTTGCAGGTCTTATTAACGGTCTTTGGCTCTTCGCTGCTCCTTTGGCCGCAGTAATCGTGCGCAAGCCAGGCGCTGCTATTTACGCTGAAGTCGTCGCTGGTGTGCTCGAAGCTTTGATGGGCAACCAGTGGGGTGGTGCTGAAACCTTCGCTATTGCAGTGGTTCAGGGTCTGTTTGCTGAAATTGCGTTCATTATTTTCGCTTACAAGAAGTGGAATTTGAACACAATGATTCTTTCCGGCGCATTGACTGGCATTGGTTGCTGGGGTTACACCTTCCTCGGTAAGTTGCAGGCTGTTAGCGTGTTTGGCAAGTATGGTCTTCCATACTTCGTCAGCACCGTGGTTTCCGGCATTGTGATTGCTGGTGTTTTGATGTGGTTCCTTTATATTGGAATTGCTAAGACCGGCGCATTGGATCAGTTTGCATCCGGCCGCGAAATCCGCGAAAAGTAGTAAATAGCATATTCGCAAAAATTAAAAATCTATCATTGCCATAAAGGATTTACTATGCCTGATGCTGTTAAATCGCAAGAATCTGAAACTTTCCTTCCAACAGTTTCTTGCGATTGTGCGAATGTTAGTAACGCTGAGCTTCGTTTTGAGCATTGGGGTTATCGTCATGCTTCCCGTCGCGCTTTTGCTGTGCGCGGGTTGGATCTCACGATTAAGGCGGGGCAGCGCGTGTTGCTGCTTGGTGCGTCAGGCATTGGTAAATCCACGATTTTAAGCGGTGCGGCAGGTCTTATTGGCAATGATTTTGTGGCGAAAGATAGCGCGAAAAGTGCGAAAGATAGCGCTACTAAATCTTCCGTAAATACTTCTAAATCTTCCGTAAAATCAGAAAATACTTCCGATACTTCCGCAAAATCCCAGCAAACCACTCTCGTCGAAGATGCCGATGGTGGTGTGAGCGAGGGTTGCGTTTTGGTTGACGGCGTTCCAGTTCGCCGTGCGCGCGGTCGCGTTGGTTTGGTTTTGCAAGATCCGGATGCACAGGCGATTTTCCAACGTTTGGGAGATAACGTTGCGTTTGGTCCGGAAAATATGAACGTTCCGCGCGATGAGATTTGGGAGCGCGTGCGCAAAAGTCTTAAAGAAGTTGGGTTGGATGGCTTGCAATTGCATCGTTCAACTTCGCATTTAAGCGGCGGTCAGATGCAGCGTTTGGCTCTTGCGGGCGCGCTTGCTATGCAGCCGAGTGTGTTGCTTTTGGACGAGCCGACCGCGAATTTGGATCCAGATGGTACGCAGCAGATTGTGGGTGCTGTTCGCGCGGTTTTGGATTCGACGCGCGCCACAATGGTGCTTGTGGAGCATCATGCTGAGCCGTGGATTGAAATGATTGATCGCGTTGTGGTGCTTGGGATTGAGAATGATGAAGATGCGAGCAGAAAAGATGCGAGCGGTGAAACCGTTCACGACGACGATATTGCGCGCGCGGCTTCATCTCGCACGGTGATTGTAGCTGATGGCACGCCGGACGAGGTGTTTAATCGCACCGATTTGGACTTTGAAGATCTGGGTATTTGGCTTCCGGAGCGCTACAAGAAAAACGTAAAATCTTCTGCAAGTAAATCTTCCGAAAATATAGACAATTCCGCACAAGATTCCGCACAATCTTACGGAGAAGTGCTGCTTTCTACGAAGGATCTCGCAATCAGCCACAGCAGTGAGCCTATTGCGCGTCACATCAATCTTGAGTTTAGAGCAGGGCAGATTACGGCTTTGGTTGGCGCGAACGGCACTGGAAAATCAACGCTTTCGCTAACTTTGGCGGGTCTTTTGCCGGCTGTAAGCGGAGAAGTTGTGGCTAGTGAGACTCTTGCTGAAGGCGCGAACGGCACGGATCCAATGAAGTGGAAGTCGCCGGATTTGGCGAAGCGAATTTCGTACGTCTTCCAAAATCCGGAGCATCAGTTTGCGTGCGGTTCGGTGCTGGACGAGGTTATGCTGGGCCCGCTTCGCACGGGTGTGCCGGAGGATGTTGCGCGCGCGAAGGCTCAGGAGTTGCTGAAGCGATTCCGTTTGGCGCGTTATGCGAAGGCGAATCCGTACACGCTTTCGGGCGGCGAAAAGAGGCGACTTACTGTGGCGGCGTCGCTTGCTGCGGCTCCGCGCGTGCTGATTTTGGACGAGCCGACTTTCGGGCAGGATCGCAAAACTTGGCTGCAAATTATTCGCTTGATTGCAAGTCTTCGCAACGAGGGCGTGAGCATTATTGTTGTGACGCACGATCGCGAGTTGGTTGATGCGTTGGGCGCGCGCTTGGTGGAGCTTGTGCCGGATGCGAAAGCTGAAGCTGCGGAAGGTGCTGAAACTGCAGTGAGCGCGGAATCTGCAGAATCTTACGAAACTGTCGAAACTGCCGAATCTACCGAAACTGCCGAAACTACCGAAGCGCTTTCCGCAACTACCAGCGCAACCGACATTTCGCGAATCAAAGTGAGCGCCGTCAACAATCGCAGCGAGGAGGCGAAACTTTCAAGTCACTCGCCGCTTTTGGCGTCTATGAACTCGGTATTTCGTATTTTTGGCGCTTTCGTGGCGTCTATTCCGCTGATTTTTACGCTTGATTGCTTGTCTGCGTCCGTGGCGCTTGTGCTGGAATTTGCGATTTTCGCGTGCATTAAGCTTATGCCGTTGCGTGTGATTCGACTTTCGTGGCCTGTGTGGGTGGGCGCGCCAACTTCCGCGCTAACGGTGCTGCTATACGGCAAAAGTGGCGGAAATACTTGGTTCCAGTGGTGGCTTATGCATGCTACGGATCGCTCGGCGCTGCTGGCTGTTGCTACCGCGCTTAGGATTTTGGCGATTGGCATTCCTGCGATTGTGATGGTGATTGGCATGGACGCCACCGATTTGGCGGATGCTTTTAGCCAGGTGTTGCATTTGCCGGATCGATTCGTGTACGGCGGTTTGGCGGGAATTAGGCTTTTTGGTGTGCTGCAGGATGATTGGGCTGCGCTGACGGCGTCGAGGCGTTCGCGCGGTTTGGGCGATGAGCATCGCGTGAGGGCGTTCTTCCCGCAGTCGTTTGCGTTGCTTGTGCTTTCGATTCGACGTTCGACGACGCTCGCCACGGCTATGGAAGCGCGCGGTTTTGGGGGAGTTGGTGCGCGTTCGCATGCTCGCGTGAGTAGTGTGCATGCGCGCGATTGGTGGATTTTGGTTGTTTGCGCGATTGTGCCGCTGGTTTCGGTTGCGTCTGCGCTTTACTTCGGTACTTTCGCTTTCCTCGGCGGCGCGTGATAGCGGTGCGTGGTACCTGTGCGTGATGCCGGCGCGATTTTTTCTTTGCATCGCTGTAAAGTTTTTGTCGGTTTTTCGCGATATTTCGACATTTCTTTTACAGTGCTGTAAAGTTTTTGTCGGTTTTTCGCGATATTTCGTTATTTACTTTACAACGCTGTAAAGTTTCTGTCGCTTCTCGTCAGCGCACACAAGTCACAATCTAGTTTCTAAAGCACAATCGCACTAACCTGCCCTGCCTTCGTCTTCATTGACGAAGGCAGACCTCGCTTGCGTTGAAAGCACACCGTGCTTTCAACCTTGAGCAAGCTCGGCGCTCCGAGTTGCCTTTTCGCGCTACGCTCTAAGCGAAAAGGCAGGTCGTCGCGCATCCTCACTAACGTGTATACTTTCTCGAGTTGCGGGCCTGTAGCTCAGTGGATAGAGCGTCTGCCTCCGGAGCAGAAGGTCGTGGGTTCGAACCCCATTAGGCCCACTTTTGATTTTCTACTTTCCCTACTTCCCTACTTTCTCTTACTTCTACTTTCCGTCTTTCGCGCGTAGACGGCATAAACTACTCACAGCTGAGTCGTTTTGTTCGGATTTGCGCCCGCCCAATCCACCACAGCATATAGCGCCAAATCGCGCGCGGCATATCCACATGTAGTATCTTGGTCGGAGAAGTGAGTGGTTTTTAGACACGCCGAGCGCGCCGTTTATCTATTTGCGCAACTTATTCTTCCGAAAATATTTTGTAATTAATAATTTTTTTCAGTATATTTTTCGGTTATATTTACTTATTAAAAAAGTTTTT
>NQOH01000001.1:395227-396986 GCA_003585735.1 Gardnerella kenyensis | reverse complement strand
GGGGGGGGGTATAACTACTAGAGTCTCTATGTGGCTGTATTTGCCTATAGGAGGTAAGGGTATGATATACTCTCTACTTGTAGTTGGCTTTGCTTGCCGGCGCTCTAGTAGATTAGGGAAGCTGAGTTTTGAGCTCTGATTTACGCTTATAAAGATTCGCTGGCTGGATTGTGCTGCAAGTGCAGGCGCGCTGAAATCGATTGCGATTGTTGAGATTGGTTGCAGTGCGCGTTACATCGATTGCGATTGTTTTTCAATTGATTGTAGATTTGATGAAGATGTGTTGCAGGTGTGCTGCAGCGGCTTAGTTTTGCGCAATGACGAATTGTTTTAGAGGGTCAAATGCCCGAAAAATCAGCCTTTTGCGGAGGCGGTGATTAGGAAGGTGAGGAATATGTTACCGGCAAAGTTTAGTGGATTCGCATCACGCGTGGGGCGTCTTGCGTTGCGCGCTTTGTCTTGGCATAAGACCAGCGAGCGCGACGGCGCGCTCAACGCTGCCTCCGGCGCAACCGTATCTGGCTCTTCCTCTAACTCTGATGCTTCTAACTCCGTTTGCAATTTCGCTGACTCTGACTCTTCTTCCTCTTCTTTTGACTCTTTTACTTCTCGCACTGCACGTTTCCGCACCGCACGTCCAGCCCGCACTTTCCGTCGCGCAATACTAGCGTTTTTTGTAGCCGCCGCCACGCTTTTCGCGACTTTTGTTGTTTCGCCGGTGCACAACGCTAATGCAACTCAGGCTTGGTGGGATTACGCTGGCAATGGCTACTTTACTGATGGCAACTTCTGGGTTGGTGATGCTGCTCGTGATATCTCTATTAGCTATCCTAATATTCAATACAATCAGTGGGATAGTGATTATAACAAAAGTGGAACTAAGATTAGTTGGGATATTATTTTCAACCAAGAGTCAATTGGTTTTACTTCTGCTTCGTTGAAACAACTTCCTCATGGCAATCAACCTAAAGATGGCGCGTCTTGGGAAGGTAAACCGCTTTTTATTGTTTTTCTTCCAAAGGGGCTTAGGGATGGGGATAGAAATCATAAGAGTTCTGTTTACATTACACGAACGAAAACAGTGCGTACCTTTGACAATAAAGAACACAAATGGACATTTTCAAATGAAATAAAGCATAATCATGAACGTCCTGCAGAATTTGCTACAGGTAGAAATTATTCTTACGCTGATGGCGATAAAGATTTTCAAACTGTTTGGAATGCAACTTTTGGCAAATATGGCGATAACGCTACTTGCGGCGATCCTGATATTATGAAGAAATACGGTTTTTGTGAAATTCGTAAATGGCGAGGTACTCCGCATAATCCGAATGATCCCAGCAATAAGTTTGGTCGTGTGCTAGCCGATTGGGGACAAGCTGATACTACTTATGGATATACGTGGCACATAGAAGCCTTCGTTGAGGATGGTGTTAATCCAGAAACATTGCCTATTATTGCTGGCTGGAATTCAAATGGTAAGCTTAATAGCTGGGGAAGTGGTACACGTAACAAGTGGGCTGCTATGGGTCCATTTGATACTGATGGCGATGGTATTCCTGATTACGTTGAGCATCAAGTAAAGATGAATCCTACAAATGGTGATGAGATTTCATATCCTCAATACAATAATTCGGATGATAAAAAGTATGGGCAAGAAAATATTCCTATTACTACATATCAGCGTCCTGTTACAGTGAAACCGTTTGCGAGAACTGGTGAGTGGGGAGGTAACTCCTCTGAGGGTTCTTTTGAATAC
>NQOH01000001.1:356200-394488 GCA_003585735.1 Gardnerella kenyensis | reverse complement strand
AAATTCCTAAAGGTGTAAGAGTAGTTAATTCTACATCGAATATGCCTGATGGTTCTGTATATATTGATAGTAGAACTGGTCATGTAACTTATAACCCTAGGAAAGAAGATAAGGGCAAAGTTCTTGAATTTGGGACAAAAATTACTTATCCTAATCCTTCTCGATACCCGTATAACTGTAAGTATTATGGTCGTGGCTCTTTCGTTACGGAGCAGCACCCAACTAAGATAAAGGTCGTTTCGCAGGCGTCACTGTACAATCCGCATTACGAAACAACTGAGGTTGACTCCGATCCATCTAAGGGAACGTTTAAACCTGCTACCAGCGTTGAACCTAAAAGCGTCAGGGATCGCAAAAAGCCGTGGGTTAGGGTAGGTAGTCTTCCTAAAGGTTCTACTTTTAAGCTAGAGAAGTATGGTGAAAACGGTTCCTCTGTGCTCTCTTGGTCTAAGATTGATGCACAAAATGCAGGAAACGGCAAAGTGACGTTTTCTCCGCCTAAGTCTGAGGCTGGTAAGAGTGAAAAGACTCCTGTTGTTGTAACGTACCCGGATGGTTCTACGTCTAAAGATAAGGACTCTGGTAATAGTGGTAATCCTGTGTACGCACCTGTTACAGTTGGTGATTTGCCAATTTCGGGCGGCGACTTGAATCTTGGTTTATATGACGGAACGGGCATAGATAATAACAAGTTCTGGGGCTTTTCCTTTAGAAGTAAAACGAATCCTCACGAGATCGATAAGGGAAAGAAAATGGGTCTGTCAGATGAGGATAACAAGAACCCTAATAAAGGTATTGTGTTCGATTCTTGGGCAAATAATGGTAAAGGTCCTATTACTTTCCGCGTGATATGCCATAGGACGGATGTACCTAATTCTCCGTTCGCGTTACTTAAGCCTGCAGAGGGGGGCGCGAAAGCTAGCGGAGAGATTAACGGTTTGCATTTTGAGGATTTCCGCCAGTGGATTCGAGATAACGACAAGCGTTGCAAGGGCATGGATTGCAGTGACCCTAACAAATACCTTCACTCTAGCGAATACGAACGTAACACTATGGAGCGTTCGCGCGCGATGATTGGTGGCACGCCTAGGGAAGGCGGCTCGTATGAGTGTAAAGTCTTCGCTTTCCATGAAAATGATGAAAGTAAAAAGTATACTGCTTTGGGTCAGTTTGATGGACTTGAAAAATCTGGCGCTGCAATGCAGTTTGCGTATGATGCATCTAATCAAGCTAAGAAAACAAAAGGCTCAGAGTGGGTTGCTAGCAGCTTCTACTTTAAAATCAAGCTTAAAGACAACCAAAAGTACAACCCGACTTATGTAAAGATGCCAAATATTCAAGCTGGTAAGTCAATTAAGGATGGTAGATATAGTAGTCCAACAAAAGACAGTATCAGTACTGATCAGCCAAAGAGCACTAAAGCTGGAAATGGTGTTCCGAAGAAGGAACAAGCTAGCATTCTTGATGATTACCTGCCTGATGGCACGTGGTTTGAGATTAAGAAGCTACTTAGAAAAGTAGATGACAAGAAGGATGCTAAAAAGTTTACGCTGGAAGAAGAGAAGGAAACTTGGTCTAGGTTTGAAGACGGTGAAGACAACGTTAAGCGCGGCACTGACAACAATCCTGTTAAGAAAAACGGCAAAGTAGTTACTTTAGATCAGCCTGATCGCGATTACGGCGCTGTAACCTTCCACCCAGATAAGTGGCAGTCTGCTGGCGAATATTGGGCGGAAGTTAGAGTTCACTACCCAGACGGCTCTACTTCAGACGGCGAAGGCTCCGTGAACAAGGATCACCCTGTGTATGCGAAGGTGAATGTTACACCTAAGCCTGGCAATAATAAATTTGGTCTTAACTTGTTTAGGTATACAACTGATTCTCAATACAGAACTATCAGCGTTGAAAATGGCATAAACCTTCATCCAGGAGATTTACTTTCTGGCAACGATATTCCTAAGTTTGACGCTTACTTAACGAACGCTGTTGGCAATCTTCACGAGCATATGATTTGCTCAAAGCAGGGCAAGAATGGCAAGCAAACCGACTACACGTATGGCATTCTTCCTGGTCATGTTAATAATGAGAACTCGAAGAATGAGAACGAAAAAGACGGTTTGCGTCTTTTAGAACCGCAGACGATTTGGAAGCATTCATCACTTAAGGATCAGCTTGAGTGCAATGCTAATGGCAAAAAGTGCAAGTCTAATACTTACTTATACGATGACTGGGTTGATGGAGATAAAAGCCGTGATACTTTTGAACGCACGCACGCTTTCTTCGTCGGCAAGGCACAGAAGACTGGCGACTATGTGTGCAAAGTCTACGCTATAAAGGGCGATGCTGAGTCTAATAAATTTGAGAGTGCTGTTAAAGCTAATATCAAATCTAACAAGAACGAGGATCCAGTTCCAAGCGTGCTGAACGCTAAGAATAATCCTTACGGCACAGAAGGTGTGGGGTATAAAACTGGCGCATTCTCTGTGCATATTCATAAGGACAATCAGCTGTACAACCCGACTTATACAAATATTCCAGAAATTCAGGCTGGTAGTACTTTTGACAAGAATCTTAATAACAATAAGGCAGCTATAAGCTCTGGCGCGCCGCAAAGCAAGAAGACTATTAAAGACAGAAATAATCAGGACGTTAATGCTAATGGCGTTCCAAAAGAAGATTTGGCGAACGTTAAGGAAGGCGCTTTGCCTCCTGGCACTTGGTATGAGATTAAGCGCTTTGTTAAGGCTGGTGATATTAGCAAAACGAGTGCCAAGAGTTTGCCTTGGGCTAACTTTGAAGACGGCGAAGACAACGTTAAGATGCAAGACGGTAATCCAGATTTGAAAGACGGCAAGAAGCAACCAGCCAGCGATGACGCCACTGGCAAAGGCTCTGTCACCTTCCGCCCAGATAAGTGGCAGGATGCTGACGATTATTGGGCCGAGGTTAGGGTTCACTACCCGGACGGCTCTGTTTCTGACGGTGATGACTCTATTAACAAAAATCACCCTATCTACGCAAAGGTGAAGGTTACCAGATTGCCTGTTAACGACGGTGATTTGCATCTTAACGTTTACAAGCAGTATGAAAATGGCAAGTTTACTGGGGATGTAGACAGCACGAACGGAATTGTTGTTATGAAAGGCGTTGGCTTGCTGAGGGATATGGGCATTGACTCGTGGTCCACAGCCAAGCCTGAAGGCATTACTCTTAGAGCTTTGTGTAGAGATGACAGTGATGAAGCTAAAAAGAGTACAACTCATATCTGGAGTGAGAATCTAGATAGTCTGTTCTTCAAGCTTAATTGGCAGCAAGCGTGGAAATATCCAACCTTTGCTCGACAGGAAGCTTGCCGTAAGGGTAGTAATAATGGTGATCACTGCAATACTGGCGATGAGCATTTCCTGTTCGATAGCACTGGCGGAACGATGGAGCGTGCGCGCGGAACTATCACCAGCGACAAAGCTCCTACGAAGTCTGGCAAATACTATTGCGTTGTGCTTGCGATGAAGCTTACGGATTTGGGTAAGTATAAGAATGCTATTAAGAACAGCAAGATTAGCGTTACTAATAATAACTTTGCTAAGGCTATGGGCTTTACCGATACTGAGGGCATTGACTACGCTGCAAAGTTCTTCCCAGTAACTGTGGTCGATAAATTCGCTCTGCCAAAGACCGGCGGCGAGGGGATGAGCATGGCGCTGCTGGTGGTGGCGATGATCGGCATGTGCGTTATGTGCGGCGCGTTCTTCGTTGATCAGACGAAGTGGGGTCACGCGATGCTCGCCGGCGCGGCTGGTGGCATGATGTGTGGTTTGCGCGGAATCGCTCGCGGAATGACCGCAAGCCTCACGCAAGTTCGCACTACGCAAGCTCGCGCTACGCAATCTCACGCTACGCAAGCCAACATCGCGCGAAACAGCAACCGCAACAGTAAAATTTCCGAAATTTGGCGCGGTTTAGTCAAAAAAGTCAAGGATATTAGGCGATTTGACGAATATTGCGCGTCCGCAAAAGATTTTGTCCGCAAAGTCACCGGATGGTTGCGTGCCGCATTTAGGCGCGTCAGAAGGTGGGCTACCGAAAGGTGGCGATGCTGATGAAAATTTTCTGCAGCCTAAAAACTGCAGTATCAATGTTCCATGTGCTGGCAATGGCATTACGAGTTACATAGTGATGGTTCATAGTGACGTTACTTAGTGACGTTACTTAGTGACGTTACACAGTTGCGGTACATTGTGACGACAAATATGCCGGAGCATGGTTCGGTTTTAATCTTGCTGCGCGCGGCGCAAATCGTAGCCGCCGACAGAGTTCATGCGGCTTTGCGATGACTCCGCCGACCGTGCGCAACACAATAACAACAAAGGGTTATTCCCCAAATAAAACGTATTTTCCTCAAACCTGCCCGCGAGGGCACTGATATAAAGGAGAAGAAAGTGAATAAGTTCACTAAACAATGCGTGGCCGCGATGGCCTCGCTCGCAATGGCTGGCACGCTGTGCGTCGCCGGCGCCGTGGTGGCAAACAACGTAGCTTGGGGTGATACTCATGCTGCATGCACAGCCAACAAGGCACCATGGGCTACAGACCAAACCGCCAACTGCGTCGGTTCCATTACCATTCACAAGAAGGACAGTAGCAATAATAACGCGGGTCTTAATGGTGCTAAGTTCACCATTAAAAAGGTCAGTAAAATCGGTACTGAAGATGCTTATGATCTTAAGACTAAAGATGGCTGGATTAAGCTCGCTGCTAAAGTGAATAAGCTCAATCAGTGGATTATCGATAACGGCAATAACACCGCTGCTGGTAGTAGAGCTGCAGATAGTTTTAGCGTAACTTTTGATCAAACTGCTTTTAACAACAGTGAATCGAAGGAAGTGCAGACTGGACATGATAATACCTTAAACGAGGATGGTATAGCTAAGTTTGATCAGCTTTCCATTGGCTTGTACTATGTTTATGAGTCTGGAGTTCCGGAAGGTTACACACCTGACTTCGTTCCGTTCTTCGTTGCGGTTCCTCAGATTACGCGCGAGAAAAAGACTAGCGGTCAAGGTTACAATACCAACAACACGTACATCTATGACGTGAGCGTTTCTCCGAAGAACCGTAACGTTAAAGCCGATGTTACGAAGGACGCGCTTACAGGTAAGATTGTTGGCGCTGGTGACACGCTTCCTTACGTTATTACAGCAAAGGTGACTTTGCCAACTGACCCAACTAAGGACACTAATGGTAAATTTGAGACTAAGAATCTTACGGGTTTTGCAGTGTTCGATGATGCTTTGATTTCTGCGTACGACGATCTTGATGCTTCCAAAATTTCTCCAACAGTTGAAGTTGGCGAGTGGGATTCTACAAATAAGAAACTCAAAGATACTCCTTCTGGACTTGCAAAAACTACCGACTACGAATTTTCGGTTAATGATTCCGAAGTTGATAAGGAGACTACTGGCAGTAAGCAAGCAACTCGTAAGCGCATTTTGCTTAAGTTCAACGATACTGGCTTGGGAAAGATAGTTGAAAAGTTTGGTACTGGTGACACTGCCAACGCTTCTACAGATGTTCGTGTTCAGGTTACTTTGAATCTTAAGTTGAAGTCAACTTTGGGTACTGTTGGCTCTGATAATAAGCTTGCGAACAAGTATGGTTTCGTTCCTGGTCACAAGCCAGGTGCTCCAGACCTTGATATTACTGGTACAGCTACAGAAACCGAGTTCCGCAAGTTCCACATCTTCAAGTACGACGGCACGACTGAAAAGGGAACTGAGCAGGGTAAGGATAATCGCAAGGCTTTGAAGGGTGCTGAATTCAAAGCATTTGCTGATAAAACTGAAGCTGAAAAGTGCGCTAAGGATCCTGATGGTACCACTGGTAGTACCAGTAACTGCTCTGCTGCTTTGAAGGGTTTTGCTGATGCTCAGGGAACTACGCCTGGCGACAATGGAAGTATTACAACCACCGGCTCAAACGGTAAGACTACTGATTACGTTGCTAAGGTTACAAATGATAATAGCAAGATTTATCTTGTTGAGGTTAAAGCTCCAGAAGGGTATACCCGTTCTGAGCAGGTCTATGAAGTAAATCTTGAATCTAAGTCTTCTACGGATACCAATGCTGTACTCGAGTATGAGGTTCCTAACGTCCCAGATAACCAGGGTGAATTCTGGTTCCACCTTCCAAAGACCGGTGCTGCTGGCGTTGTGATCTTCGCGTTGGCTGGCGTGTGCTTGGTGTGCTTGGGCATCTTCCTCTTCATGCGCAACCGCAAGAAGGAAGAAGAGCAGCAGAACGCCTGACTGTAGTTGGTGACTGCTGGGCAAAATCAGCAGTCACTGCTGCATTAATGTAAATATTTGTTTGCATGGCATAAATATTGGAGCTGGGCGCAACTTGTTGCTCCCGGCTCTATATTTGTGCGTTTTGACTGAACTAATTAGCGAATACAAAATAAACAAATCGTAAATCAAATCTAATTCAACGAAACGGAGGAAGCATGAAATTAAACGAAGCTGTTACGAAAGTATATGCTTTCCTCAACAAAATCTCCCAAAACAAGCTTTTCAAAACCCAAACTAACCAAACTAACCAAACCAACCAAACTAACCAAACCAACCAAACCAACCCAACCGCATCAAAACCCGCATCAACCCCCCACGCCGCCCACAAATCCCAGCAAAAATCCAAGCTCCGCCGCATCATCGAGCCAATCGCCTTCGTACTCGCGGGCCTTTTGTGCTTTGCGTATCCGGTGTGCTCCACGCTTTGGAATAATCGCGTTTCTAAGGAAATTTCCGCAGCTTACGACAAGTACAACCACGACCAGGCTGGCGACGTGCGTCGTGCTCACTTGCGCGCGGCTCGCCGCTACAACGCGCGCCATAAGGCGATTATTAGCTCCGATCCGTACGATGGCACCACAGATTACATGAATAAGCCGGAGTATAAGGAGTATGCGAAGCAGCTTGATGAGCCTATGGGCATTATGGGTATTGTGAAGATTCCGAAGATTGGTGTGAAGCTGCCGATTTATCACGGCAGTTCGCAGGAGGTTTTGGCGCATGGTGCCGGCCACTTGTATGGCACGGATTTGCCTGTGGGCGGCAAGAATCGCCACACGGTTGTGACGGCGCATACGGGTCTTGCGGACGCTACGATGTTCGACGATTTGGTGAATTTGAAGAAGGGTGACTACTTCTACTTTGATGTGCAAGGTGAGACTTTGCGCTACAAGGTGTTCCGAATTAGCGTGGTCGATCCTCATGATATTAGTTTGCTGCAGCGCGAGAAGGGGCGCGATTTGGCGACTTTGCTTACCTGCACCCCGTATGGCGTGAATTCGCACAGGTTGCTGGTGACGGGGTATCGCGTGCTGCCGAATCCGGTGAAGCCGCCGGAGGATCGCGTGCAGTGGCCACTTTGGATGACGCTTTTTGTGCTCGCTATAATTCTTACGATTGCGGTGTTGACGACGATGCTTGCGACTGTGTGGCGTAAGAAGCGTGATGAGATTTATGTGCGCGGCAAGCATTTGCTGGCGGTTTCGCGCGATGTGATGCGTAAGTTGCGTCGTGGGTGATGCGGCGCGCAAACGCCGGGGAAGAATCTCTGGCAAATGTTCCATAAAACCGCCAACAACGCTCGCACTATAAGTGCTCGCTTACGAAACTCGCGTTGGAAGTCCACTGGACTTCCAACTTGAGCGAGTTTCCGCTCCGAGTTGCTTTCGCGCGCGCAATGCTGCGCTCAAGCAGGTCGTCGCGCCCGCGTTTGTAGTGCTGAACCAAGCAAAACCCTCCAAATGCGAGAAACTTTCCTCGCGTTTGGAGTGCTACACAAACCCACGTTTAGTAAAAATCTTCCAGGCAAAAACAACTGAGCTCTTGTTTTAAACAAACAAGAGCTCAATGAAATCACGTGTAGGAGCAACCTACACAGGTAAAATAAATTCTAACACATTCTGTGGCGATTTGCATATTCCATATTGTATTTTGTGGTAAATGTCAATTAAATGTACAATATTTTCATGACTGCTAATGCAACTTTTACTCTGAAGGAAGCGCAACAATTTTGTGGCGTGGCTAGATTTGATCGTTATATGCGCGATGCAAATAATGATTTAGATACGGCTATGCTTATATGCAAATCGAATCATGAATTAGCAGGAGTATTGCATGAGCAGATTGGATACGTAGAAATATGCGTGCGTAATTCAATTGATTTAGAACTTCGCAAACTTGCATTGAAAGAAAAGCAAAATGAGGAATGGACTAATCCTCTTTATACGCCAGATTTGGTTAAAGATTTGATTGAAAATCAAATCAAGCAAGCTAGAGAAATTGCAGTTCGCTCGCATGCTGGTGCAAGTATAAATCATGATGACATTTTATCTAAACTCATGTGGGGAACGTGGGTAAAACTTGTTGGAACTTCAGAAACAAAAAACAGCAATCGCATTCAGCAAAAACTTTGGAAAGAGGCTGTATGTAATGCCTTTCCATTTGTGAATTGCTCCAAAATTAATAAAGAAGACGATGAGGATAGGAAAGTAATAGCACAAAATCTTATTTACATCAAAGAGATTAGAAATAAAGCAGCTCATTTTGATAATTTATACAACATAGCTAAGGGAAAGAGAAATCTTACAAACGCACTGTTTATGCTACTTCATTCAGTTAATGAATCGTTTACGACTGGATGGATTGATTCAGCAAAAATACGTAAAGCTGCTAATAAATATTTGGAACTTATGAAATAAATTGATGAGTAAGCAGGATTAAAGCAGATGCGTAAGTTACGTCACGGGTGATTCGGCGCGCAAACGCCATAGAATTTTCCGGCAAATGTGGTCAAAAATGATGAAAACGACAACAAATGCCGGAGAAAAATCTCCCGCAAATGTTTCCCAAATCCGCCAAAACGACAACAAACGCCGGAAATTCTCCTCGCGTCTGGAGTGCTGAACCAAGCAAAACCCTCCAAATGCGAGATAACGCTCGCACTATAAGCGAGCGCTTACTGCGAGCTTGTCGGAAGGCTTACGTCGCGCCTTACGTTTCTTGCGTCGCGTCTTACGCATCTTACGTTGAAATCGCATCATCGCGCGTGTACTCGTCAATTTTATGGTATCGTTGACGCAGTTAATTTCGGTTATCTGTACTTTAACTAGATAGTTTTGACTTGGGCGCCGCAATTACTCTGGAACCACACGTTTTTGTGATGCCCGTTGTTAGGGGGTAATTTTATGGGGTGCAATCGTTTGCTGAGTTGGATCCGTTCTTCAGTCAGTTCCGCAATCTCGCACGTTCGCTCATCCGTCCGTTCGCTTAGTTTGCGCACTTCGCTTAGCTTCTTCACTCGTTTAGCGGCGTTAATAGTTGCTTTCGCAACGTTAATTATGCCTATTTCCTTGGCGAATGCTGCCAACGAAAGTGCAAATAATAGTGCGGCACTTAATAATTCGCGTAATTCTAATTCTGCACAATCTGCAAATTATGACGCAGAAGCTAATAAGCCAGTAACTGTTATTGTTACTTTAAAAAAGCAGCCGCGTAAGCCGTCTAAGCAAGCGGAAAATAGTAATAAATCTACTCAAAACCAGCTTATTAAAGATTGGGCTGGAAAGTATAGTATGAGCGTTCGCCGTCAGTTTGGCTATTTGATGAATGCTTTTGAGGCAACTCTTCCCGAAAGTAAAATTGACGATCTTCGAGATGAGCCGGAAGTTGCGTCTGTTGAAAAAGAGCGTTTGTACTATCCTCTTAATGATTTAAAGTCTATTCACGAAATTCAGGGCGTAACGCAGGCGTTTAAGTCTAGTCATAAGAATCTTGACGGCCGCGGAATGGTAATTTCCATTATTGACAGCGGTATTGATATTAACCATAAAGATATGCGCATTGACGACGATGCCAAAGCTTCGGAAAAATTAAAGCCTATTGACGGTTTTAACGAAAAAGTTCCTGCCGGATTTAATTATGCCGACGAAGATTACGACGTAAAAGACGTAAGTTCAATTCAACATGGCATGCATGTTGCCGGAATTGCTGCTGCCAACGGTTGCAATAGTGACGGTACTTGCGAGATGGGTCGAATTGACGGCGCAGCTCCTAACGCGCAGTTGCTCGCAATGAAAGTCTTTTCTAATAAGCCTAATCCTGGTCCTGCTCGTGACGCGGATATTGTGGCCGCAATTGAGGATTCTGTAAAACTTCATGCGGATGTTATTAATCTTTCGCTTGGTTCAAGCAATGGTTTTGGAGGCAATTCTAACGCTACGTCGTATGCGCTTCGTAAGGCTTTGGAAGCTGGGGTGCTGCCAATTGTTTCTGCTGGAAACTTTGGTTCAAACTTCTCTTGGTATAAGGATGATATTAACGATTTTGGCAAGTTAGATGATGCTACTTTAGGAATGCCTGCATCTTATCCGTCTGCTTTTACTGTAGCTTCTGTGGAAAATTCTTCTACAATGCAAACTGCAGGATATTACTTTGATAAGAGCGGAAAAAAGAATTTGCTTCCGTACTCTTGCGTGCGTAGAGGTCCAAACGGTGAGGCGGAAAATGCGGAGCATGAGATTGTGAATGCCGGCTTGGGCAGGGTAAGTGATTTTAACAATCGCAACGTTTCTGGAAAATATGTGCTAATTGAGCGCGGCGAAATTACGTATAAAGAGAAGTTTGAGAATGCTAAGAACGCTGGTGCTTCAGGCGTGGTGATATATAACCAAGCCAATAATCCGGATTTGTTCCTTGGAATTGAAGGTGCTGAAGGTTTTGATTTCTTCATTGCGTCTATTCGTCGAGAAGACGGCTTGAAGATAATTGATGCGATTAACGCAAGCGCAAGTAATGCAAGTGCAAATAGCGTAAAGGTTTCTTTTGGAAACGATATTACTCCAATCAACAATCCGAATGCTCTTCGTCCTTCTATTTTTAGTTCATGGGGCCCAACTCCGGAGCTTGATTTTAAGCCGCAAATAACTGGCGTTGGTGGCAATGTGTGGTCTACTCAAAACAATAACGGCTACATAACAATGTCTGGAACGTCAATGGCAGCTCCAAGCATTGCTGGATTTGTTGCTTTAATGCTTGAAAATTATAAGTCGAATAATACTGGTGCAAGTACGCCTGAATTAGTTGTTCGTGCAAGGCAAGCGTTAATGAATACCGCAACAATTCTCACTCACGATGGCAGCTCAAGCGATACTGGAATTCCGTATGCTCCGCGTCAAATTGGTGCCGGATTAGCTCAACTCGATAAAGCAATTGCAACTAATGTTATTGCAACTGTGAAAGACAGCAAAGATGGTAAGAAGAAAGCTTATGTGGCTCTTCGCGAACTAAAAAGTGGGTCGCACAACTTTACTGTTGAATTGCACAATTACGGTTCAAAAACTGTAGAATTTGATGTTCCTAAGCAAGTTGTAGTGAATGAAAATATTGCATCTGGAAAGAAGATCACAACATTTATAAATTCTAATGAATCTCTTAATTCAAGCGATTCTACAGTAAGTATTAATGCTGGCGAAACCAAGCAAGTTACATTCACACTACAGCCGCAATATGGCACAAATCACTATATTGAAGGTTGGGCTACATTTAAGTCTAAGACTAGTGGTCAGCCTGATTTAGCTGTGCCGTACTTAGGTTTTGTGGGAGACTGGAATGCTGAGCCGATTCTTCTTAAGCCGGGCGAAGTATATAGCAACAGTAAGGCTCCAATTACCACATCCTTAATTTCCAAATCTGGTTTTAGCACTGTAAAAATTGGAGATGGTAACGATGGTACAGTTGCGTTTTCTCCTAATAAAATGCACACGATTAAGCCATCTTTGGCGCTGTTGCGTAACGCTCAATTAATTAAGTATTCTGTTCTGGACAAATCGAAGAATCTTCTTGAAGAAGTAGGCGAGGATCATTATGTTTCTAGGCCTACGATGTATGATCTAAAAGTAACGAGGAGTAAATCCGCATTCGTTGGATATGGTGCTTTTGACGGAACTATTTATAACAAAAAAGCAAAGAATGCTAGTGAAAAACGCAAGAATCTTCCAAATGGCAACTATTTTTACCGCATAAAAGCGTGTATTACAAAAGATATGTGCCAAACAACGGATATTCCGTTTAAAATCGAGAATACTACGAGTAGTTCTGGTGGCAGTCTTGACGATATTATAAGCGGCTCTGGCGGCGGTTTTGGAGGCATTATTGGAGGCCTTTCTTCTAATTCTGATGCTCCAAAAATTAGTGTTATGAGTGCGGATAGCAATGGAAGTGTTGCTGTTGGCACGAACGGCATTGTAAAGCTTAAGGGCAAGGTTTCCTCTAAAGATAATTCTTCCAAACTTACGCTTTCTGTGATGTATAGCAAGTATGTGAAGAATGCGAAAGGCGCTTTTGAGATTAAGCCTGTAGAAGAAAAAGTTAAGTTAAATAATGGATTATTCGATACTAAAGTAGAGCCAGCTGCTAACAATTCTACGATTACGTTAGTTGCAAGCAATGGTCGAAATAATACTACTAAAACTGTTGCTTTTGACAATGGTTCTGGTGCTGTTGCATCTGCTGGTGCTTCTAAGCCTGCAGGAGCTAAGCCAAACGCAAGTGGTAGTAGCTCTAACGACGACAATTATGAGACTACTTTTGACGAATATTCCTTCTATCTTGACAATGTGATGTCTTATGGCAAATACAATTGGCGCGTAAAAGATGTGAAGGACGGTACGTTTACTGTTTCGGGCGAAGTAGATACTGACGCGACTGAAGTTATGTTTACGCAAGCTAATCGCGTGAACGATTCTGGAACCGGATACACTAATCCTGCACCAATTGTTGCTAAAGTAGTAAAAAAGCAGATGCTTTTTGGCAGTGAAAAAAGGTTTACTGCGCAAATCCCAATTCATACTGGCGTAAACGATTTTAGGCTTGTTATTAAAAATGGTAATAAAACATTGCTTGACACTCCTGCAGTGTTCTATTTTGATAACCAACCTCCAGCTGTGACTTTCACTTCGCCAACAAAACTTTATAGCGGAAGGCTTTTCACAAAAGAAAGTACAGTAAAATTTAGCGGAAATATAAGTGACGATTTTGCTGGCTATACGCTTAGAATCAACAATCTTATTGCTGCCGATAATTCTACTGAAGATTCAAAGGGTGAAGTTACGAATAAACAGCAGTTTGATAGGGATCTTTCTGTTGAAGATGGCGATTTTGTGCTTATCACTGCTTCTGGGCGAGGAAATTACGTTAAGAATGCGTTGAGTGCGCGATTCCCTGTGGTTGTTGATACTACGGTTCCTAATGTGGAACTTGGTGTAAAAGACAACGATAATATTGATGGGAAAAATGGCATTGTTGTAAAGGCGAAGGATGCAAATCTTAAGTCTTTGAAAGTGAAGCTTGACGGTAAAGAAATTGGCGCTGAAGAGCACAAGTTGAGAGAAACAACAGTGCAGTCAACCTTAACAACTCAAGACCCGTATTCGCTTAATTTTGCAAAGCTTGAATTGGATGCGCCTTTGCAAGTTACTGTGCCAGCTAGCAAGCTAACAGTGGGTAAGCATACGATTTCTGTTGAAGCAGTAGATTACGCAGGAAACGTGGCAACTGAGAATACTTCTGCGAAATTTACTGTTAAAGCCGCGGAGGAAAAGCCGGTGGCGCCTAAGCCGGTGGATCCTGTAACGCCGAAGCCGAAGCCAGTTAATCCTGTGGTTCCTGTGGTTCCTGAGCCGAAGCCTGTAACTCCTAAGCCGGTAACGCCGAAGCCGGTGGATCCGGTAACGCCGAAGCCTGTGACGCCGACTACTCCAAATGAGCCGTCTAAGCCGGGCGCTTCTGGTAATACAGAATCTGGTGGTGACTCTAGGCCTTCAAAGATTCCAGATGCGGATTCGGTGCCTCCAACTAGTAGTTCTCCTGCTGTTGAGGCTCCTAAATCTTCTGAAAAACTGAAGGCTTCTTTAAAGAGCAATCTTGTAGTAGGAAAGTATGAGAATAACATTGCTCGCTCGGGCGCGTTAAATCCTATGAAATTGACGTTTGCTGCGAAGGGTGTGTCTACAAAATCGCCTACGAATTTGTTTATAAAGAAGCTCGAAAAGAATCGTGTTGCGTACGCTTACGCTTATATCTATTCTTCGCCTGTGCAATTGCGTGGAATGGATGGCAATAAAGAAACGAACTACGTAAAAGTCACCTTAGATAATAATGGCGTTCCTAGCTTTGATGCCAAGATTCCTGCTGGTTATTCAGGAAAGCATTCGATTCTTTTGGTTGATGCTGAAGGAAATCAAATTGCGTGGACTGACGTGTGGGTTGTTTCTGCGGACGCTACAGCATTTGATGAAGCTGCTGCTGAAGATAAATTGACTTATGAGCAGAATCATGGTGATGCTACTGCTGATTCTGGTGCTGCTGCTGGTGCTGGTGCTTCAGAAAGCTCTGAGTCTTCCGAAGCTGCGTCCGATGGAAATAATTCTGATGGAAATAATTCTGCTGGAATTGGAACCGGATATGCGTTGCTAAATGATTTCGTTTACACTTACGGCGTGCATAACAATAAGTTAAACAATAGGGGAGTTGAAAAAGCAAATAATAGTGCTGCTTCTGCTTCTGGCTCTTCTGCTTCTGGCTCGTCTGCGGCTAACTACAAGGTTAAGCGCGATCGTGCGAAAGCTTTAACTTCTGAGCTTGCCGTTACTGGCAGTGGTGTTATTACTGCAATTGCGACTTTCGCAGCGCTTATGACTGGCGGCATGATGACATTTACTGTTCGTCGCCGCCATCATGTGCGCGCAAATAAGCGATAGCAGCCAATGTCGCATTGAGCTTGCTTGAAGCAAAGCTTCTTCGGCCGTCAGATTGTGCTTTCTTAAGAAATAAAGAAAGCACAATCGTGTGCGCGCTTGCGTTGAAAGCCCACTGGGCTTTCAACATTGAGCAAGCGCTACCGCATTGGGTCGCTTTTCGCGCTACGCTTTAAGCGAAAAGCGAGTCAATGCGACACGCCGGCTTGCGTTCGACTGGATTCTGAGTATAGTAGTTACTCGGTTCGCGGAAACGAGCCGAGATAACCAACGCCCCTTTAGCTCAGTTGGTTAGAGCAGCTGACTCTTAATCAGCGTGTCCAGGGTTCGAATCCCTGAGGGGGCACAAACAAAACCCAAGCTTCGCGCTTGGGTTTTTTCATATCCAATCACCGCACGCAACGAATCCACCGTTTGTCCCTCTTAGCAGTCAATCTTGAATTATGACCTCGTCGAACATGATGCCACAATTATTCCAGGATGACACTCCGCAAAATCCTCAGCCGCAACCGCTTACGCAGCAGCCGCAGCAGCCGCGTCCGCTCCCGCTAAAAGCCGCCGACACAACCGCCGAAAACCCGTGGCCTGTTGCAATCTTAAGCCAAAAGTTCCACGGTGCCGTAGAACGCTGGCCAGCAGCGTGGATCGAGGGTCAAATCGTCGAAATCAACATGCGCCGCGCATCTTCCGGCTACATCACCCTTCGCGACAGCAACGAAGAAGTCTCGATTTCCGTAATGGGCTTCAGCAATTTCGTGCAGCAGGCGCGCGAACTTCGCCAGGGCGACCGTGTAGTCGTTCACGGCAAGGCTGATATTTGGGTAAAAGCCACGCGTTTAAGCTTCGTTGCGGACGAAATCCACCGCGTTGGTGCCGGCGACTTAAAAGCGCAAATTGACGAGTTGCGCAAAAAGCTTAAGGGCGAAGGCCTGTTTGACGCGGAAAATAAGATTCCGCTGCCGGAATTTCCTAAGTGCATCGGTCTCGTGTGTGCGCCTCAAGCTCGCGCGGAGGGCGATGTTATTACGAACGTTAATTTGCGCTGGCCTGTTACGCGCTTCAAGGTTGTTCACGCGCACGTGCAAGGCGTGCAATGCCCGGCGGACGTTATTGCCGCAATTAAGCAGCTCGACGCGGATCCGGAGGTTGACGTTATTATCGTTGCTCGCGGCGGCGGCAGTTTTGAGGATTTGATTGGTTTTTCGGACGAGGGCGTGGTTCGCGCTACGGCCGCGTGCGTAACGCCGATTGTGTCTGCAATCGGCCACGAAGACGATTGGACGCTTATCGATTTGGCGGCGGATTTGCGCGCGTCTACTCCTACGGATGCTGCAAAGCGCGTGGTTCCGGACGTTCGCGAGCAGTGGCAGCTTATTGATAACGCGTTGCAAGCTATGCGCATGCGAATTTCTGCGCGCGTTGACAATGAGATTCGTCTCGTTGAGGGTTATGCGAATCGCCCGAGCCTTACGCGCCCGAGCACTATGCTTGAGCCGCACGAGCGCTTGGTTGAGCAGGCTGTTGAGCGAATGCGGCACGGTTTGGTGCGTTTGCTTGACGACGCGAGCTTGACTGTTGAGAAGGCTCACGCGAGCTTGACTGCGTTAAGTCCGCAATCGACATTGAATCGCGGGTACGCTGTTGTGCAGCTCAGCGGTGGGCGAGTGCTTGATGACGCGTCATGCGCGAAAGTTGGCGACGATATGACAGTTACGCTTAAAAGCGGTGTGGTACTTGGCAAGGTGACTGGCACAAAAGTAGCTGCCGTAAAGTCAAGTAAGTAAATTTTTAGATTTTTAGATTTTTAGATATTTTAAATATTTTAGATACAACGAAAGGTTAGTTATGAGCGAGAAAGAAAATAAGAACGCAGAAAGCACTATCAGCACAGAAAGTGCGCAAAGTGCAGATTTCGCAAGCACTCTTACGAAAGAAGAGCGCGCTGCTATTGATGCGATGCCGTACGAAGAGGCTCGCGAAAAGCTTGTTCAGGCGGTTCAGGCGTTGGAAGCTGGCGGTTTGACGCTCGACCAGTCAATGCGTCAGTGGGAGATTGGCGAGGCGTTGGCAAAGCGCGCGCAGGGTTTGCTTGCCACGGTTCGCGCCAAGTTGGATGCGGCGCAGGCGGAGCAGTCAGCGACGGCGGCGACGGCTGGCACGCAGTCTAATCTTGAGGATTAGTGCGCAAACGATTTTTTCTTTACGCGACTGTAAAGTTTTAATCGTTTTTGTGGCGATTTTCGACCGAAACTTTACGCGACTGTAAAGTTTTAATCGTTTTCTGCCGGTTTTTCGATTTTTTCTTTACATGCGTGTATAGGAAATGTCGTTTCTAGCATTTGCGTAGTCTAATTTTGCTTGCGCAATTGTTCAAATCACGCCATAGTGTATAATTGCCATTTGTTGCCTCGGTAGCTCAGTGGATAGAGCACCACTCTCCTAAAGTGGGTGTCGTCAGTTCGATTCTGATCCGGGGCACTTTTATTACTTACACTTTTATTACTTACACTTTTATTACTTATTTACTTTGTTCGTATTATTCGCGAGTCGCGAAATCCTTCCCAATGTTAGGGGATAGTGTTAGATTATTTCTAACTTAAGCGATGATCCGTTATCGGCGGGGAGTTTTCGGAAGAACGGCGAGGATTCGTAAGGTTCTCGCTTATTAGAACCGACGGGGTTGGCCCGCACAGCCAAACACGAGAGGCTATAAGAATAGTTCGATTGCGTTACGTATTTGCGTTACGTATTTGCGTTACGCACGTAACTTGCGTTTCGTAAATCTTATAGCAAGCGAGGTGGTACCGCGGCAGTAACTGTCGTCCTCGCAGGGAAATATTCACCCTGTTGAGCGAGGAGAGCACAGTGAGCGAATCCACTAATCCAGCAGCAAACACTTCCGCAAATCACGTATATCCAAAGGTAAGTGTTGCGGCATCAACGCAAGAAACTGCCGGCGCGCAAGTTGCACCAAATCCTTCTTTCCCAAAGCTTGAAGAATCCGTTCTTCAATACTGGGATGCAAATAACACTTTCCGCAAGTCAATCGAATACCGCCCGTCAGGCAAAGGTAGCCAAAACGAGTTCGTGTTCTTCGACGGCCCTCCATTCGCAAACGGTCTTCCTCACTACGGCCACTTGCTCACAGGCTACGCAAAAGACGTGGTTCCGCGCTATCAGACTATGCGCGGCCGCAAAGTAAACCGCGTTTTTGGTTGGGATACTCACGGTCTTCCTGCAGAGTTGGAAGCGCAAAAGGAACTCGGCATCGAGTCGGTTGATCAAATCGAAAAAATGGGCATCGCGAAGTTCAACGATGCTTGCCGTGCCAGCGTTTTGAAGTACACCAACGAGTGGCAAAACTACGTGCATCGTCAGGCGCGCTGGGTTGATTTCGAGCGCGGCTACAAAACGCTGAACATTCCATACATGGAATCCGTTATGTGGGCATTTAAGCAGCTTTACGATAAGGGCTTGGCTTACAAGGGCTACCGCGTGCTCCCGTACTGCCCGAAGGATCAGACTCCACTTTCAGCTCACGAGCTTCGTATGGATGCGGACGTTTACCAGAATCGTCAAGACACCACCGTTTCCGTTGCTGTTAAGCTTCGCGACGAAGACGACGCTTACGCAGTCTTCTGGACCACTACTCCTTGGACCGTGCCAACCAACTTCGCAATCGTAGTCGGCGCAGACATCGACTACGTGGAAGTTCGCCCAACCGAAGGCAAGTTCGCTGGTAAGAAGTTCTACATTGGTAAGCCTTTGCTCGGCTCCTACACTAAGGAACTTGGCGAAAACTACGAAGTTGTGCGCGAACTTAAGGGTGCTGAGATGGCCGGCTGGCGCTACTACCCAGTATTCCCATACTTTGCAAGCGATTCTGCGCTCGCAGAGGGTGGCACTCCTGGTCCTAACGCTTTTACGATTTTTACAGCAGATTATGTTGATACCGCTGAAGGTACTGGCCTTGTTCACCAGGCTCCTTACGGCGAGGACGATATGAACACGCTTAACGCGCACGAAATTCGCAGCGTTGACGTGCTCGACGCAGGCTGCAAGTTTACAAGCGACTGCCCAGATTACGAAGGCTTGTATGTTTTCGACGCGAACCTTCCTATTTTGCGTAACTTGCGTGCAGGAGACGGTCCGCTTGCTCAAATGCCGGAAGATCAGCGCGCGTTGCTATTCCAAGAAAAAAGCTACGTGCACAGCTATCCTCACTGCTGGCGTTGCGCAACTCCGCTTATTTACAAGCCTGTTTCTAGCTGGTTTGTGTCCGTTACGAAGATTAAGAAGCGCTTGCTTGAGCTTAATCAGGAGATTAATTGGATTCCTGGAAACGTTAAGGACGGCCAGTTTGGTAAGTGGCTTTCTAACGCTCGCGATTGGTCGATTAGCCGTAACCGCTTCTGGGGTTCGCCAATTCCAGTTTGGGTTAGCGACGATCCAAAGTATCCTCGCGTAGACGTGTATGGTTCGCTCGAAGAACTTAAGGCTGATTTTGGCGACTATCCTCGCGACGACGACGGCAATGTGAATATGCATCGCCCGTATATCGATCGTCTTACTCGTCCAAATCCGGATGATCCTACTGGAAAGTCGCAAATGCATCGTATTACGGATGTTCTCGACTGCTGGTTTGAGTCTGGTTCCATGCCTTTTGCGCAGTTCCATTATCCGTTTGAAAATAAGGAATTCTTCGAAGAGCACTTCCCATGCGATTACATCGTTGAGTATATTGGCCAGACTCGCGGCTGGTTCTACACGCTTCACATTATGGCTACGGCGCTTTTTGACCGCCCGGCTTATAAGAACGTGATTTGCCACGGCATTGTGCTCGGTTCCGACGGTCAGAAGATGAGTAAGCATTTGCGTAATTACCCGGATGTGAACGGCGTTTTCAACGAGTATGGTTCGGATGCAATGCGCTGGTTCCTTATGTCTTCGCCAATTTTGCGCGGTGGCAATTTGATTGTTACTGCAGACGGCATTAGGGATACGGTTCGTCAGGTTATGCTTCCTGTTTGGAGCTCGTACTACTTCTTCACGCTGTATGCGAATGCTGCAAACGGTGGCAAGGGCTACGATGCTCGTCGCCTTCGTGCGGATGAGGTTGCAGGTCTTTGCAATATGGATCGTTACTTGCTTGCTCGCACGCGTTTGCTTGTTGAGCGAGTAGAAAAGTGCTTGAACGAGTTTGCTATTAGTGATGCTTGCGCGGCAGTTAGCGACTTTATTGACGTTCTTACGAATTGGTATATTCGCGGAAGCCGTGACCGCTTCTGGAATGAGGACGAAGCTGCTTTCAACACGCTTTACACGGTTTTGGAGGCGTTTATGCGTGTGATTGCTCCTCTTGCTCCAATGGAAGCGGAAGCTGTGTGGCGTGGTCTTACTGGCGGCGAATCTGTGCATTTGGCTGACTGGCCGTATTTGGTAGAGCCTGAAACTCTTTCGGATGGAGAAGCAAATCCTAAGGCTGGAGAAGTTACTGAGCTTGGTGCTGTTCTTGCACATGACGATGCTTTGGTTGCTGCTATGGATAAGGTTCGTGAGGTTGTGTCTTCTGCGCTTTCGCTTCGTAAGGCGGAGCAGTTGCGCGTGCGCCAGCCGTTGGCAAACTTGACTGTTGTTGCAGAAAATACTGCTGCTGTGGAGCCTTACGAGCAGGTGCTTGAGCGCGAGCTTAACGTGAAGAATGTTACATTCTGCACTTTGCAGGATGCAAGCGAACACGGTTTGAAGATTGTTCACGAGCTTAAGGTGAATGCTCGCGCTGCTGGTCCTCGTTTGGGTAAGCAAGTGCAGTTTGCTATTAAGGCTTCTAAGAGTGGCGATTGGCGAGTTGACGAGTCTGGCGCTCCTGTTGTTAATACTGAAAACGGCGAAGTTGCGCTTGTTGAAGGCGAGTATGAGCTTGTAAATCGCGTTGAGTCTTCGGATGCTCAAGTAGCTCAAAATACTGCTTCTGTTGCTATGCCAACTGGCGGTTTCGTTATGCTCGACACTGCTTTGACTAGCGATTTGCTTGCTGAAGGTTACGCTCGTGACGCTATTCGCGCTGTTCAAGATGCGCGCAAGGAGAACGGTTTGGATGTTACTGACCGAATCGCTTTGACTTTGAGCGTGCCAGCTTCGGACGTTGCTAAAGTTGAGCAGTTCCGCGATTTGATTGCGGAGGAGACTTTGGCTACGAGCTTCGAAGTTGTTGAGGCTGATTCTAGCGCAACTGAGCTTAGCGTAAGTCTTAAGCGCGCGTAGCTTAAGTATTTCGTAAATCTTAGCTAACTAAACAAAAACGTGCCGGTGTATGATTCAATACGTCGGCACGTTTTGTTTTATATTTAGTTTTATTTCTTTTATTTGGCTACCGTGTTGTAGCTACTCTAAAGAATTTCATTATTCTAAATATCCATTCAGGCATAATAAGAGTAACGTGCTTTTGTTCACTTGAGTGGTTTTCTATAGTTGGATGTTCCAAATCAAAGTACTCAAGTACGTCTTCGCCGTTATCGAATTTTCTATCAATTTCTTTTCCGCTTATTTCTTTACTTTTTGTGGTGTTTTTCATAATATTGCTCCTCATTTTTACGCGATCTTCTTACAGAAATAATGCGAATTCTATTATTTCTTTTTGTTATTACTGCAGTCCAATGTTTGCCGTTTATCTTTCCAAAAACTAAGTAGCGAGAGTCATCATTGCCTGAATTTTTGGATTCGATTTCAGCTGTTTCATTGTTCCAAAGTATTTGGGCTCTTTTGAAACTGATACCATGTTTAGCTAAATTTTTTAAGCTTTTTGCAGGATCGTACTCAAAATTCATACTCACCTTCTATCGTCTATTTTAACGTAAAATAGCATCAATTGAAACTATTTTTGATTGATGTTGTTTTGTGTTAAGTATCGTAAATGATTTAAGTTAGCTTTCCTAGATTTTTTACGCATTGTGGATAAAAGTTATTTATAGAAGCAAGCGCTACCGCATTAGTGTATCGAGAAGTAAAGCTACTTTGGTCGTCAGATTACGCTTTCTTAGAAATATAAAGAAAGCGTAATCGTGTGCGCGCTTGCGTTGAAAGCACACCGTGCTTTCAACTCTGAGCAAGCGCTACCGCATTGAGCTTGCTTGAAGCGCACGATGCAGCTTCAAGCAAGGGCAATGCGACACCCCGTTTTCTATGGGTTCCTATAATGTCGATAAGACAACAATACAAATTTTTACTCGATTTGTATTTTGCTTTAATTTATATTGCATGATATTCAAAAAGAAAGTGCAGGTGACGAAATGAGTAAAGATGAGAAGGGTCGGTGTATTTCGTTCACGCTATAAGCGTGATTCATCTGGCGTCACCGTTCTTGCAAGAACTAATACCGGCATTGTTGCTGGAACTGTAATTATTGCTATTTTTGCGATTTTGGCTATTTTTGCCGACGTTTTTACAACAATTACTGGCAATAATCCTTACTCTGAGCATCCGGAAATATTAGATTCCAACTCAGTTCCAGTAGGCCAGGGGGGTATTAGTTTCCAACATTGGCTCGGTGTAACTCCGCTTCGTGGTCTTGATATTTTCGCGATTATTTCGCATGGAGCGCGCATTTCTCTTGGGATTGGCATTGCTTCTACTGTAATTTCGCTATTTCTTGGCATTCTAATCGGCATGATTGCAGGGTACTTCGGTGGTTTCGCAGACACTTTGCTTTCGCGCACGATGGATGTGTTCTTCGGTTTTCCATTCCTGATTTTTGCAATTGCGCTGTCTGCAGTTGTGCCGCAAAATTTCCCGCGGCCGATTCTGCTAACGCTTGTTTTAGGCTTTTTTGGCTGGCCAAGCATCGCTCGTTTGGTTAGAGCACAAACGCTTTCGCTAAAATCTCGCAATTTCACTGTGGCTTCTTACGTAATGGGTGCGAACACATGGCATATTTTGCGTGAGCAGATAATGCCGAATATGTTGCCTCTTCTTTTGGTGAATGTGACTTTTCTTATTCCTGGTCGCATTGGAGCGGAGGCTGCGTTGTCGTTCCTTGGTGTGGGCATGAATCCGCCTTCGCCTTCGTGGGGGCGCGCTATTGCGGATGCAGTTCAGTGGGTTTTGGTTGATCCTTGGTATCTTCTTTTCCCTGGAATTGCGCTGTTCTTGCTTACTTTCGGTTTTAATCTTGTTGGCGACGGTTTGGCTAGTGCTCTTCAGCCGCGAGCTTCCAAAAAGGCGGTGACGGAATGAGTAACAAGCAAAATACTCAAAATACTCAAAATACGCAGAATACGCAAAGTGCGCAACAAAATATAATCAATACGCAGAAAATGAGCAGTAATAAATCTGTTGCCAATTCGCGAATAATCGGCAAGATTTCCGATTTTCTTGTTTTTATTGGCAGGCGCGCAGCAAGCGCAATACTTGTTTTAACGCTGATTGCAGCAGTGCTATTCCTTATTTTCTTTATGCTTCCTGCCAATCCTGCGCAACTTGCTTGCGGAAAGCCTTGCACGCCTGAACGTTTGGCACGAGTTTCAGCATTTATGGGCACGGACGCACCATGGTATGAGCAACTTTGCAGTTATATTCGTGGCATATTCTTCGGGCGCGAGTTCACAGATAGTTCTGGAGCTACTATCGTGTGCGCTGGTCCATGCTTAGGATGGTCGTTTACGCTAAACGAGCCTGTAACTAATCTTATTATGAGTCGTTTCGTGGTAACTGCTTCGTTGGCAACTGGTGCTGCGGTTCTTTGGCTTACTGTGGGCGTTGCAACTGGAGTTATTTCTGCTGCAAAAGAAGGATCTTTTATTGACCGCGCGCTTCGAGCGCTTTCGTCTGTAGGGATTTCATCTCCAGCGTATTTAATTGGAATGCTTGCAATACTTGCTTTTGCAGTTTATTTGCCGATTTTTCCTACGGGTGGTTACATAAGTTTTGCGGAAAGTCCTTTAGCTTGGCTTCAACATTTGCTTCTTCCGTGGCTTGTTTTGGCGCTTCTTAACGCGGCATACTATACGCGACTTACTCGCGCTCACATGCTTGACGAGTTGCAGCAGGATTATATGCGTACTGCTTTAGCTAAGGGCATGCCGCGTTCGAAAGCTATAACGCGTCACGCGATGCCTAATGCGATGCTTCCTGTGCTGACTATGTTTGGCTTGGATTTGGGCGGTTTGCTTGGTGGTGCTGTAATAACTGAGAGCGTTTTCTCTATGCAAGGTTTGGGTTCGCTGCTTCTTGATTCGGTGAAAAATCTTGATTTGCAGGTGCTTGTTGGTGTGACGCTGTTTGCGGCTGCGCTTGTGATTGTTGCAAATCTTGTGGTTGATGTCTGTTATCGTTTCGTCGATCCTCGTGCCGCAGTCTGTTAGTGGATTCGCGTGCTCATAAATTAACATAACTCTTCAAAAGCTTCATAAGCGACATTTTCTTTACTGCTGTGTAAAGAAAATAACGAAATCTCTCTAAAAAACGATTTTTTCTGTACATGCACGTAAAGAAAAAATCGGGATTAAGTCGATAGTTGACATTTTGAAGAGTCAAATTACAAATTCAAAAAAATACTAATAAATATAAGGGGGATTATTATGTTCACTTTTAAAAATAAAAATATAAATGCAAGTAAAAATGCAAGTACAAACAAAGATTTAGGCGTAACTGCAATTTCGAAGAAGTTTGTTGCGTCACTTGCAGCTTTTTCGTTGCTTCCGATTTCGCTACTTTCGTTACTTTCACTTTCTGCTTGCGGAAGTGCCAGCTCTACAAAATCTAGCGTTACCAACGCTTCCGTGCTAAATTCCAATCCGCAAAAAGGTGGCAGTCTTACGGTATTTACGTCGAATACCAATATGAATTTCGATCCAGCTCGCAGCCAAGGTTTGCCGATTACATCAAATAATTTCATATTCCGCGCGCTTACAACTTGGAAAGTAAGTCCAAATTCAGGCAACGAAACGCGCGTTGTTCCAGATTTAGCAACGGATACCGGCACAACAAGTGACGGCGGCAAAACTTGGAAGTACACGCTTAAGAAGGGTGTCAAGTACGAAGATGGAAGTGAGATTACTTCGCGCGATATTAAATTCGGCATTGAGCGCTCTTTTGCTGATTCTTTAAGCGGCGGTTTTAGCTACCATAAGACTCTTCTTGTTGGTGGAGAAAATTATGACGGTCCTTTTAGTGGAAAGTCGCTTGATTCCATTGAAACTCCAGACGATCAAACTATTATTTTCCACTTAAAAGCTCCGTTTGCAGATTGGCCTTGGGTTGCGTCTTTGGCTGCATTTGTGCCAGTTCCAGCGAATTCTGGCGACGCGCAAACGTATTCAAAGCATCCTAAAGCTTCCGGACCATACCGAATTGTGCAAAACGAAGTCGGCAAAAAAGTTGTTATGCAGCGTAATAAGTATTGGGATTCAAAGCTTGACAGCATTCGCACAGCCGGTCCTAATGAGATTGTTTGGAAGCTTGGTTCGGATGCTACTGTTGCGGCTCAGTCGATGATTCAAGGAAATTCGGATACAAAATCCGCATTTTTGGCTGATTTTGTGCCGCCTGCTCAGCTTGCGCAGGCTCAGGCAAACCCTAAGTCGCGAAGCTTGCTCACTACAAGTAGTGACGGTGCTCTTGAATATTTGGCTATGAATACGCGCAGAATAACGGACGTCAATGTTCGCAAGGCAGTTCAGTATGCGGTTGATAAGCAGTCGTACCGCACGGCGAAGGGTGGCTCAATTGCCGGCGGTTTTGCAACAACGCTTATTACGCCTGGTATTTCTGGCAGGAAGCAGTTTAATTTGTACGCTACAGATCCACGCGGAGACGTTGCGAAAGCTAAACAACTGTTGAAAAAATCGGGTCAAACTGGTATTAAGTTGAGCCTTATTGCGCGTCCGGATCAAACGCAAGTAGCTTCTTCTGTGCAATCCAGCTTGCAGCGCGCCGGCATAAAAGTAACTATTAAAACCGTTGACGCAGTAAACTTTACGGACGCAATCACATCAAATTCAGGCGACTACGATTTGGCTTTGGCTTCTTGGCAACCTGATTTTCCTTCTGCTTACGCCAATTTGGGTCCACTTTTTGATTCTTCGCAAATTGGCGGCGGAAACTGGAATATTTCTCGCTACGAAAATCCTAAAGTAGATGCCCTGCTTCGAAAAGCAATACAAACTGTCGATTCGCACGAAGCGGAAAAATTGTGGCAGCAAGCAGACCGCACTATTATGGCTGATTCGCCGGTTGTGCCGCTTATTTACTCGCATAATACGTTTATTCACGGAAGTGGCGTGGAGAATTTCTACATCGGCAGTTTCCCTGCGTACCCGAATTACGCCGCTGTATCTTTGAAGAGGTGATTAGTTGTGACTGATCTGAAAGAAAAAGTTGTTATAAGTGTCGATGGTATGTCGATTTCGATTGGCGGTCGTCAAATTACGCGAGATATATCGTTGCGCATGAGTGCGGGTGAAGTTTCGGCTTTAGTAGGTGAGTCTGGCTCCGGAAAGTCGCTTACTGCTCTGGCTCTTATGGGTTTGCTTTCAGATTCTGCCAAAGTTGAAGGAAGTGCGCTTCTTAACGCTACTTATGCCAACGAATCTGCCATAGATTTACTAAGCGAAAATGCGCCTTACGAGCGGATTCGCGGTGGAATGATTGGCATGATTTTTCAGGAGCCGTCCAGCGCGTTTAATCCTGTTAAAACAATTGGTAAGCAAATTGAGGAAGCGCTAATATATCATCCTGAAAAATCAGGAAAACTAAGCGCAAGAGAGCGCAAAAAGCGCGTAATTGCGCAGCTTTTAGAGGTTGAGTTGAGTGATGCTGAGCGCGTGTATCGTTCGTACGCGCATGAGCTTTCTGGAGGTCAACTTCAGCGTGCGATGATTGCGATGGCGTTAATAAATCGTCCACAAGTTTTGATTGCGGACGAGCCTACTACTGCGTTAGATATCACTACACAACGAGATATTTTACGGCTTATTCGCGAATTGTCGGAAAAATTACAGCTTGCTGTGCTGATTATTACGCACGATATGAGCGTTGTTCGTGCGCTAGCTAGTGACGTGTACGTAATGCAAGGTGGAAATATTGTGGAATCTGGTAAGGTTCAACATATTTTTGCAAATCCTCAGCATGAATATACGCGCACTTTGTTGGAATCGGTTCCAAAATTTGATATGCAATATGCGCAAAACGGCGATTCTTACGAGAGTATGGAAGAAGCAGCTGAGCAGATTGTGAAAAATATTTCGCAAAATATTTCGCAAAATATTTCGCAAAATATTTCTGCAAATTCGGCAAATATTGATAACGTTGCGTCGGTAGAAGCTTCTGCAGATGAACTTTCTGCAGCGGAACCATCTGTAGAAATTCGCAACGTAAGCGTACAGTATTCGCACGCGCGTTTTAGCAAATCAGCTAATAAATTCGCATTAAATAACGCAAACCTGCGCATTAGCGCCGGTTCGACGCTCGCTTTAGTAGGCGAGTCCGGAGCTGGAAAAACCACAATTGCAAAAGTGATTTCTGGCCAAATAAAGCCAAACTCTGGCACAGTTTTGCTAAATGGCGTGGATATTAACAGACTTCACGGAAAAAGTCGTCGAAATGCAATGCGAAGCATTGGCTACGTTTTTCAGGATTCCGGATCTGCGCTTAACCCGCGTAAAACCATTGGCTGGAGTATTGCGGAACCGCTGCTTTTGCACACGCAACTTGATGCTAGTGAGCGTGAGGAGCGCGTGAAGAAGATGCTGGAACAAGTGCAGGTGCCGACCGATCTTGCAAAGCGTTTTCCGCACGAGCTTTCGGGCGGGCAGAGGCAGCGCGTCGGTATTGCTCGCGCGCTTATTTTGCAACCATCTTTGCTTATTGCAGATGAGCCGACTTCTGCGTTGGATGTTACAGTGCAGAGGCGTGTGTTGAATTTGTTGCGCGATTTGCAACAAAAGTACAATTACGCGTGCTTGTTTATTACGCACGATTTGGGAGTTGTGCAGGAGATTGCTGACGAAGTTGCGGTAATTAGTGACGGCAGCGTGCGGTATGTCGAGTAGTATGTTGAGGCTCGCCATTACCATAGTAAGCGTTTTTAGGAGGTAGTTTATGGCATCGTCAGCAGCAATTGGCGTTTTTGATTCGGGTCTTGGAGGCATTTCCGTAGCTCGTCAGTTGCATGCTGCTCTTCCTCACGAGCGAATCATTTATTTTGGCGACTCTGCTAACGCTCCATACGGTATTAAAACGCCAGAGGAAGTTAAAAAGCTCAGTTTCGCAATTGTTGAGCGATTTGTTAGTCTAAATGTAAAAGCCATCGTAATTGCCTGCAACACCGCCACTTCTGCAGCAGTAAACGATTTGCGCGCGCACTACAACATACCGATTGTAGGTATGGAGCCGGCGCTTAAATTGGCTTGCGATTTAGGCAAAGGCAAGCCTCAGCGCGTAATTGTTGCTGCAACGCCACTTACTTTGAGCGAGCACAAGTTTGCAGATTTATTGCAACGATTTTCGCAAGACAACACGATTTTTCCTCAAGCTTGCCCTGATTTAGTGCGTATTGTTGAAGATGGTAATCTTAATAATCGAGATGTAGTTTTTGCAGCTCTTCACAAGTATTTTGATGAATACGATTTAGAAAGTATTGATTCGGTTGTGCTGGGCTGCACTCATTTTGTGTTCTACCGCGATTATTTCCGCGAGTTTTTGCCTGCGCGCACGAATATTGTTGACGGGAACGAAGGCACGATTAATCATCTTCGCAAAATATTGGAAGATCTAGGCGAGCTTGCAAGCGAATCTCAAGAAGGCTCAATTACGCTCACTAATTCCAACACAAGCGAGCGCATGCAGCAACTTGCAAAAAGCTTATGCAATTAATCTAATTTTTAATATTTTACCCAAAAATAACTTTCGCATATTGGCTTAAAATAAGCGTAACTAACGCCGCAATCCACAGCACGTCTACAAGCAAGTCGTATCTTAAGCGATAATATTTTTCAATCCAATTAAAACGCTGAATAAGCAGCTTTTGCGAACTTACGCTTGCATGCGTTAACGACATAAATTGCACGGTTGTGGAGAACATAAGCACAATGCACCACGGGCATAACGCGTGAATCACAAACATAGATTGCGAAAACAGCCAATAAGCGTAGGAGAGCGCGCATAATCCGCCAAGCCAAGTGCATATTGCGAACCATTTTGGCACGCACACGCGAATCATTCCAATAACAGCAAGCGTTACAAACACGCTTTCTGCAGCAATACCAAAGAATGCGTTTGGGAAGCTTAATTCGCCGAATTTCACAATTTCTGCCTGCCAAGCTTGTGAAACGCGAGAGCAGGACACAACGCTGTTAAAATCGCAGCTAAGTAATTTTTTCGGTGCGCGCGCTAAAGCAAGTGTTTCTGCAGAAAGAATAAGCGATGTTAATAACGCCACTGCAGAGAAGAATAGCATCACACCGTAAGTCCACAAAGATGAGTGTCTCCATCCGCGCAGTGCTGTTTCGTAATTTTCTCGTGCTGTGCTGGTTTGCGCCATTGCTTCTCCTAATTGTTTTTGTTACTTGCAACAACATGCTTTACATAGCACAGTTTACGATAATTATATGACTGTAACAAAAAGCAACACGTCGGGTAACGATTCTTCCAACAATCTGCGCTCTCATACTTCGGGCGATTATAATCGTTGGGATTTGCATTGCCATACTGTGTATTCTGACGGAACTGCAACTCCAGCAGATTTAGTTAGTGAAGCTAGGGCCGCTGGTTTGCAAGGTGTTGCTATTACAGATCATGATACGACTGCAGGCTGGGATGATTTTCGCCAAGCTGCTCGCGATTTGAATATGCCTGTGCTGTTCGGCTCTGAGATTACTTCGGAAGATTCTGGCGTATTCGTGCACATGCTCGCATACCAGTACAATCCTAAAGATTCTCTAATCGTTAATATGTTTGCGCTTACTCGTAAGCGACGTTTTGAACGCACTAAACGAATGGTTGAGCGCATATCTAAAGATTTTCCGATTACTTGGGATGATGTTTTGTTGCAAGCTAAGCTTGGTGACTTAACTACAATTGGTAGGCCGCATATTGCGGATGCTTTAGTTAAAGCTGGAGTTTTTAAAACGCGCTCCGAGGCTTTTGCAGGTCCTGTTTCTCCGCAAAGTCCGTACTATATTCCAACGCCTTCGCCGAATGTTCGCGAAGTGATTGAAGCTGTTAAGCACGCTGGGGGAGTTGTTGTTATTGCGCATCCGGCGGATCCTTCGCGCAATCGTATGCTACTTTCGGATGCTCAGATTACATCTTTTGCGGCTGCTGGTCTTGACGGTTTGGAAGTGTATCATCGCGGAAATTCTAAAGACCAGCGTCAGCGTTTGCTTGCTTTAGCGAAAAAATGCGATTTGCTTGTAACAGGCGGCTCGGATTGGCATGGTTCCGGAAAGCCTAATTGCTTAGGCGAAGAAACAACAAGCCGCGAAGTAGTATCCGAAATACTCTTGCGCGGCTATAAACTCTAAAACTTTTTGTTATATTAGTTGAGGGCGCCGAAGCCTACTGTGTGATTTGGCGTGTCGCCGATTAGCGCGTAAGACAACGACGAAGCGTACACCATAATCGTGCGTCCGTTTACGTCCGTAAACTCAAGCATATCTTTGGAATCGTTAATCGTTTTGCGCACTTCATCTGCGCTCTGTTCGGTTTCAAATTTAATTGAATCGGAAACGTTCTTTATTCCAAGCACTACTTGCATATATCCTCCTATGTGCGCGCTCATTTTTACTTCGCGCTTATTTTATTCGTTTTGCTTAACCTTTATTCTTCTAAATCTGCTTGCGCGTCGCGCATTGCTTTTTCTTCGCGCTCAAGCAGAGGAATAATAACAGTTTCTGGTTTATCGTCATTTTCAGAAACCTTATTTTCTTCAACTTTTGCGTCTTTTGCTTCCTCTGTAGAAGCCTTGTTTTCCGCAACTTCTGTACTATTATCGCCAGAATTTTCTGTAGAATTCGTTGCAGATTGCGCAATAGTTTCAGCTGTTTCGTGCGCTGCTTGAGTTTCCACATGCGTAATAACTTGCGTTGCAGTGTCGTCTGCAAGTTGCGCAGATTTTGCGTCTTCGTTTCTATTCGACGCTCCAGTTCCAGCATACTTAACTGTGTTCTCGTGAGTGCTATCGTTTTCAGCCGTGTTGCGCTCTTGAGAAGCATTTCGAATAGCATCTCGAGTAGAATCCTGAGTTGCGTCATCATTGGACGCAACATTTTTTTCTACTGTAATATCTCGTTCGTTTGTTTCGTCAGAATTGCCCGCGTTGGCCGAGTTTCCAGCATTTGCAGCATTTGCGTCTTGAGATAATCCTTTATGCGCAATTTGGCGACTTTGCGTATTGTCATTTTCAAGAAGTGTGCCAACTGTAATTGTTGAAGCAGGATTAGAAGCACTATGCGCAGATTTTGCAGCTTGAGTGTTATTAATACGCGTCAATTCGTGAGCTAGGCGCTCAACTTGTGCCTTAAATCGCATAATGCTTGTGTTGTCAGCGCGTTGCAAAGCTTGAATAAAATCTCCAACTTGTTCCATTTGCAGCCACAAATTCGCGCGAAGCATAATCAAACTATCGAGACGAGATCCCATCATTCTTCCGTAAGCAGAAAGTACCGCATTTCGACGTTGCTCGTTAAGCTTTGCAAAAATCCAAGCCAAGTCTCGTGCAGGATCATTAATTTGCATGCTTTGCCAATTTGTTACAGCAGTAATCGTAGATCCTGCGAATAAAATATCGCCATCCATGAATCCGCCGTGCACAGGGCAAGTTTCAAAAGACCATAATCCTTCGGTTTCCAACACTCTTGACCAGCTGTCGGTAATTTCTGTTGGAATATGACCCGCTTGACGAAGTCTTTTAATCCAACCAGTTAATTGCGCGCGAATTTGGCCGGTTGTAAAAGCAGGATATTTTCCTCGAGTTACGAAGCTAGGGCGAAGTCTGTGAATTGCGCCGATTGCAGTTCCAACATTTGCGCAATCATCCGTTGTAAGAAGACGCAAGTCGCGCGCGCTTCCTTCAAGATGCTCGCAAATAAGTACTGTTTCGTCATTGTTTTCGTCTGCAATAATGCTAGACATGCGATTTGCGTTCTGCGAGCTTGCATTCTGCGAGTTTGCGCCATTTTCCGCACTTTCGCGAGTGTCTTTCTTTCCTGGCACAAACGTAAGCATAGTATCGTAAGCAAATCCAAGTGCAGCTAAATCTTTGCTATGTTCAAGAGTCCATGCTGCGCGAGCTCTATCGTGCAAACGCTTGCGTCCCTTGCTATCTGCACTAATAAAAACGTCATAAAGTTTACCAGAAACATCTTGCACAACGGCGTGAGAAATTCCTGCTGCGGTATCAGTGGCATTAGTCTGCTCACTTTGGCGCGTTCCTGCAAACTGTACTTCGGGCATGGCTGCAGATGCCAGTGCTGCCAACTTGAATCTACTGAGTTGTGTCACACTCCCACAGTAATACAAAGCACCGAAATTTTGCCAATTTTTTGTAAGTTATCCACATATTTTTATTCGGCTTGCATAAGCGTCTCTACTACTGCAACAATAGTAAATATGAATTCTTCGCAAGTAACTTCGCCAGAATCGCTTTTAGATGGGTTGGATGATTCTCAGCGTGCTGCGGCTTTAGCAGTAGAAGGCCCAGTGCGAATTATTGCTTGCGCTGGAGCTGGTAAAACGCGTACTATTACGCGACGAATTGCGTACGCTTGTGCTAGTGGTAAGTGGGATCCTGAGCGAGTGCTGGCAGTTACTTTTTCTGTAAAAGCTGCTGCAGAAATGCGCTCTAGAATTGAGTCTCTTGGTGTTGAAAATATTGGCTGTGTTGCAACCTTTCACTCGGCTGCTTTGCAACAAATTCGTAGCGTTTGGAGCGATGTTTGTTCTGCGCCTTTTCCGTTTATTATGGACGATCCTAAGCAAATAATATCCGCAGCTCTTAAGCGCTACCCAGATTTTGCGGATATGACTTTGTTGCAAACTCGCGATATTTTAGCAGAAATTAATTGGGCAAAAGTATCTTTAATTTCTCCGGATGATTATTTGCGCGTGTGTGCTGCAACGCATCGAACGCCTCCTGCAGGATTGGAGCCGCAACAGTTTGTTGACGTTTACGAAGCTTACGAAATCGAAAAAAATGCGCATAATTGCATCGATTTTAACGATATTCTTCTGCTTGACTGCCATATTTTGCGAAATTTTCCTGAAGCTTCTAGACGCATTCGCCAATCAATCGGCTGGATTACAGTCGACGAATATCAGGACGTATCTCCTTTGCAACACGAATTATTGCGATTGTGGATGGGGCAAAACCGCGATATTTGTGTAGTAGGCGACCCTGCACAAACTATCTACTCGTTTGCAGGTGCAAGTAGTTATGATTTACTTGCTTTTCCGCAAGAATTTTCTCCTATAAGTGCCGATATTAGTTTGAATACGGACTACCGTTCCACAGAGCGCATAGTTGGTATCGCTAATCGCGTGCTTTCGTCTTCTCCGTATAAAAAAGATTATGTAAAAGTAAAAGCAGTTAGTAATGGTGGCGCTCGCGTTACGAAACAAGTTTTTGCTACCGATATTGACGAAGCTCTTGGTGTAGCGCAGCAAATTAGTAAGCTTGTGCAAAGCGGAATAGCTAAACCGGGAGAGTGCGCAATACTGACTCGAACTAATGCGCAGCAGCAAATTGTGTGCAATGCGCTAAAAGCAGCTAAGTTGCCTTATAGGGTTCGTAGGGATGTTGGTTGGCAACGAAGCGTTTTGGATTATTCGCAAAATTCTGGTGTTAGTAATCAATCTGACGTATTTGCAGCATCTGATATTTCAACGGTTACAGTTTCTACGATTCATGCAGTTAAGGGCTTGGAATTTGGGCATGTTTACGTGATTGGTTGCGCAGAAGGTTTAATACCTTTCGGTTCTGCTTCTACGGATGAAGATATAGAAGAAGAGCGCAGGCTTATGTATGTTGCTGTAACTCGAGCGGAAAAAACGCTTCATCTTTCTTATGCGTCTCGAAAAGATGCGAATACTGGAATGAATCGAGCGCCTAGCCGATTTTTGGCTTAATTTTCGTCAGCTCCGTTACTTCCGTTACTTCCGTCACTTCCGTTACTTCCGTCAGTTTTATCGTTTCCGTCGGCTTCGCTAGCTTCGTCCGAGTTTTTTCTTTGCTCCTTTTGGCGAGCGTCTTCTTCTAGCAGCTTGCTAAGCTCTGCGTCCCAATCGTTTACTCCTAAATCGTCTTCTGTTAATTTTTCAAAAGATTTTTCGATATGAGTATTTTTGGCACTGCCAGTAGTGCTTTCGCTACTTTCGCTATTCTCGCTACTTTTTTCAGATTTTTCAGTAGATTGATTAGATTGATTAGATTGATTAGATTGATTAGATTGATTAGATTGGTTTACTTCAGCGCTTTCCTTAGTGCTTTCAGAATTTTCCGTAGTGTTCTTCGTAAAGCTATCAGCAGCTGCTGCGATATCTTCTGCTGCAACTTCTACAGCATCTTCTGCCGCAATTTCTGCCGCATTTTCGCTACTATCTTTTGCTTTTGTTACTTCATTCGCATCTTCCGGCAAAGTTGGCAACAAATCTGGGTGACTCCACAAATTGTCGCGCTCTTCAATACCGCGCTCGCGAGTAAGCTTTTCCCATAATTGTGTTGCTTCTCGCATACGGCGAGGGCGCAAATGCAAGCCAAGTAGAGATTCAAACGTAACTTCCGCAGGTCCTCCTGCAGCGCGCTCGCGTCGCATCATTTCTCGCAGCTGCTCAATATGCGCAATATGTGCCATTCCAGCTTGCCATGTAACGCAATCAACCCATCCTTCAACAAGCGCAAGCAAGGTTTCTAGACTATGCAATGCTTGGCGCTGCTCTTCGGAATCGTTATTGCCAATATTTTGCAAATTCACAGCGCCTGAAATAGCTTCCGGATTCATTGTTTCCACATCTCGAAGCTGATCTTCCATAGCTTCCAAATCAATGCTTATTCCGTTAGCATACTTAATAATCAACGCTTCAAATCGCGGCATCAACCATGGCACAGACGCAAACAGTCTTGCGTGAGCTGCTTCGCGCAAAGCCAAGTAGTTCATTACTTCAGTAATTTCTAATCCCCATACTTTCGCGTACTCAATGCAATTGTATGGAATTAATCCTCCAGCAGGATTTTGCAATAAAGCAAGTCCTTGATCAAAACTGCCATGAACTTCATGCGAAAGTTCGCCTGCAGCTTGCCCTAATTGCATAGCAAACGAAGTATTTCCAAGTAATTTCATTAATTGCGCAGGATTATTCATTCCATCTGGCAGCGGAATCGGCACAACTCCTGCAAAAAGCCCCTTTACTTCAGCATCGTCAATGCCTTGGAATCGCTCTTCAATAACAGAAGTAAGCGCTTCGTTCACTGATTTTGCCACAGGATTAGCGAATTTTACCCACGCTCCCAATGTTTCTTCAACCCAATCTGCACGTGATAGCACAGCAGGAGTGCCGCTTGCAGGATTAAATTTGCACGTAATATCAAGCCACAAGTTTGCTTGACTTAATGCACGGCGCGTAGCATCCGCCACTTCTGCATTTACGTTACCTTGATCTCCGGTTGCGCGCTGTAAAGCAATTGATTGCGCTAATTTTCGGTTGATTGGCCCTTCTTCAAGCGTTGCTTCCATTTCGTGAGGATTATTTAATCCGCCAGCGCTGAACGCTTGCATCATTCCGCGCACTTCATCCGGTTTAGGTAGTTTATCTGGATTCTGATTTAATAGTTGCTCACGTAGCTCAAAAGGAAGTTGATCAAGCTGTTTCCATGCCTCTTCGCCTTGTATTGGCCCAAAGCATTCAATAAGCCATTGGTGAATTGCATCATCATTCATGAGTGTATCCTTTGTGCTACGAACTTAAGGCAAATGCTTTTATGTTGCGTGCATTTGCTGTGTGCGTTTGCTTAATACTTAAATATTCTACTAGATAATGTGGTTTTGCAAGGTAAATAAGGTAAATATTGTTATAAACTCATTTTAAAACTAGAGGGGTTGTGTAATGATACAAGCATGCTAGGGTTTTCTGCGTTTAATAATGCGTTACGTAAGGTTTGTGGAACATCGTTGAAGCTTCTGCGTTTTATAATATCGTATTTTGAATCGCATTCTTACCGTTATTTTGCAGGACTTTTTATTGTAGTAGTTGCGTTATTTGCGTTAATGCTTCCTAGCGCTTATGTTGTTGAGGAGCCGGGGCCGACTCAAGACGTGTTGGGATCTTTGTCAAATACTCCCGTAATTAAATTGCGTGGATTGAATGGTAAGAAAGTAAAAGAGCATAAAGATACTGGTAAATTATTGCTTTTAACTGTTAACACTTCTGGAGTTCCAGGTTATGAAGTTTCAACTTCGTACGCGCTTTTTTCTTGGATGAATCCTAGGCGAGAAATAGTTCCGCGTGAAGCGCTTGTGCCTGCAAATCAAACTGCAGACGAATACGATAAAGAATCTACTAAAGAAATGGATACTTCGCAAAGTGTAGCGGAAAAAGTTGCTCTTCAATACGCAAAAAAGCATCTTAAAATCAACACGGATGGTGTAAAAGTTGGTTTGCATATTGAAGATATTGGCGGTCCTTCTGCCGGAATGATGTACACTCTTGGAATTTTAGATAAGCTTACGCCTGAAAACGAAACGGGCGGCAAAACTATAGCCGGCACGGGAACTATTGAAAAATCGCAAAAAATTGGTGCTATTGGCGGAATTCGTTTAAAAATGATTGCAGCTAAAAGAGATGGAGCCACTTGGTTTTTAGCGCCTAAAGATAATTGTGATGAAGTAGTTGATAATGTTCCTGAAGGATTGCGAGTTGTGCGCGTGAATACTATTGATGAGGCTTATAAAGCTTTGAAAGCTATAGGTTCTGGGCGCGGAGCAAATAAATTACCAAGCTGCAGTGCTAAATAAAAGCAAGTAAGTAAAGCAAGTAAGTAAAGCAAGTAAGTAAAGCAAATAAAATAAATAAAACAAATAAATATAAACGAATCTAAATCAAACGGAAAGTGGGCGATGAGGGACTCGAACCCCCGACATCCACCGTGTAAAGGTGGCGCTCTAGCCAGCTGAGCTAATCGCCCGTTTGCAACAAAGTAAAAACATACATGATGGTATGTACGAATGCGCGTAAGCGTGGCGCGCGTCTCAACAATCGCGTACAGTATACTGAATAAGAACATGTGCTCAGGAGGTCGATATTCGATGGCTCAGAAACCTGGTACCGCTCGCAATAATTCAGGTATGGAGCGTGTTGGTAAGCGTAAGTTAGGCTATAACGTTTCGCAGGTGAATGCTTTTCTAGAGCGTGCGCACACTCTGTATGAAAGTGAAGATACTCGACTTACACAGCAAGATATTCAGGATGTTTCTTTCGATCTTGAACGCAATGGTTATGTTATTGGCCAGGTAGATGCAGCTTTATCTCGTTTGGAGCGTGCAGTTGTAGACAAATGCACTGAAAGAGAGATTGCACAATATGGTCGTGTTGTGTGGAAAGCTCGCGTTGAAGATACATATCGTAAACTTCTTCAGCATGCTCAGCGTGATTATCGCGATCGTTTCGACAGCGGTCTTTCTAGACGTCCTTCTTATGCGCGTAAGCAAGTTGATATTATGGTTGATCAAGCGCTTGATAAGATTGCGTTTATGCTTGGTCACGAGCCTGAGTGGGAGACTGACGAAGATACTTTGCGAGATATTGATGCAGAGTATGTTTCTAACGTAATTTTTACTCAAAAAACTGGCAAGCATGGTTACGACGAGCGTCAAGTTGATTACTATTTGAATGCTTGCATACGTTTGCTTAGTAGTCTTGAGTCTTTCGAGCGAGTAGAACAGTATGTTGATGCTGATATTAGCAGTTATGCTCCTGCTAGCTTTGTGGCTAATCCTCAGCCTAAGCCTCAGTCTCAGCCGCAGCTCCAGAGTGTTGAGCCTCAAATGCAAGCCGCATCTGCAAATAATTTTGAAGCAGCGCAGACTGATTTTGCACAATCTGCAGTTGCTCCATCATTTAGTCCTGCAATTAAATCTGCTCTTGTAAATAATGGAAATGTAGATTCTGCGTCTTCCGTATCTTCCGTATCTTCCGTATCTTCTGAAGATTCTGCTGATGTTGTAAATAATTCTCAAGCTGTTGATGCTTTGCCTAAGGTTACGCGCGCTCAATCTGTTCCTCGCGTACCAGATCACGACAAGCAAAGCATTTTTGCGCCTGTTGATTACAACAATCAAGCTTCTAGCGATTCCTTCGAATCTTTGCACCAGTCTGAACGCGCAATCTTTACTCCTCATACTTCAGCGAATAAACCTTCGAATGCTCTTGATGATGCAGATAGCAATGATGAGCTTTTGCAAAGCGCTACTGTAATGCAAAACAC
>NQOH01000001.1:334292-355511 GCA_003585735.1 Gardnerella kenyensis | reverse complement strand
GCAAGTGCTGAAAATTCTGCTTCGGCAATTCCTTCTTTCCCTCCTGCAGCTCCGGCTAATCGAACTTCGCTTCCTAATCCTCCAATGCCTATTATGCATTTAGAGCCTAGTAAGCCATTAAATTTGGATATTCCAGATCTTTCGTTCCCTGTTATTGGTCATGTGGATGAATCCAATGATTTTAATGGCGACGATAGCGACGACGACACAAGTGATAGCAATCGATTGTAAAAATCGTAAAAATTGTAAAAAACTTAAGGCTTGTTTATAGCTTGCGTACGTATTTCGATGGTTATAGTTTGACTCATGCCGTTATATCGTGATGAAGCTGTTGTACTTCGTGCTTTTCCTCTGGGCGAAGCGGACAGGATTCTTGTACTGCTTACAAAGCAGCATGGCAAAGTTCGTGCTGTTGCGAAAGGCGTGCGTCGTCTTAAGTCGCGTTTTGGCGGACGTCTTGAGCCTCTTATGCGTGTTGACGTGCTTTTGGCGCAAGGAAAATCTTTAGACGTTGTATCTCAAGCTGTTTCGATTGATGCGTATGCTGGCGAAATTTGCGCAGATTATACGCTGTATGAGTATGCGAATGTTATGTTGGAAGTTGCAGATTTGCTAGTTTCCAATGAATATACGGATGAGTATATGCGTGAATGTCAAGATACTTGCGGGCAGTATCGTTTGCTTACTGCAGCTTTATCTTCACTGTCGAAACATAAGCATAAGCCGGATGCTATTGGAATATCCTACGTTTTGCGAGCGCTTTCGATTGCTGGTTGGTCGCCTCGTTTAGAAACCTGCGTTGTTTGTGGAAAATCTGATGGCTTGTGCTATTTTTCGCCAGCTGCAGGCGGAATGATGTGCGCGAGCGATCACACTCCTGAGTCGATTATTTGCTCTAATGAAACACGATTGCAATTATGCGCGCTTTTGCAAGGAAATTGGCTTTATATTGACGGCGTGTCAATAGATTCTTCTACTGTTCATTGCACCAAACTGTGGGCTGAATATTATCTTGAGCGTCCAATTCGTTCGCTGGGGTTGTTACATTCTTAAGTATGGCTTTTGAAAATGTGGATTACACTTCGCTTAATATTCCGGCGGCTCCTTTTAGTGACCCTTCTCGCATACCAGATTTTCCTAAGGGTAAGGTTCCTCGCCATGTTGGCGTAATTATGGACGGTAATGGGCGTTGGGCTAAAGAGCGTGGAATGATTCGAACCGAAGGCCACAAAGCTGCAGAGCCTGTTGTTTTTGACACTATTGCCGGCGCTATTGAAGCGGGAGTGCGCTACTTAAGTTTATACACTTTTTCTACGGAAAATTGGAAGCGTTCTCCGCAAGAAGTGCGCTTTTTAATGGGATTTTCTAGGGATATTATTCACCGCAGAGTTGCGCAAATGAACGAGTGGGGAGTGCGCGTGCGTTGGGCTGGAAGGCGTCCGAAATTGTGGAAGTCTGTTATTGACGAATTGGAAAAAGCTCAAGAAATCACTAAAAACAACAAAACTATTGACGTTGTTTTTTGCTTAAACTACGGTGGGCGAGCGGAAATTGCGGATGCGTGCGCGCAAATTGCTAAAGAAGTTCAGAGCGGCAAAATTAAGGGCGATCGTGTTACTGAAAAAATGATTGCTGAGCATTTGTACAATCCGGATATTCCAGATTGCGATTTGGTTATTCGCACTTCCGGTGAGCAGCGCACAAGTAACTTTTTGCCTTGGCAAGCGTCCTACGCGGAGCTTGATTTTGTGCCAGAACTATTCCCAGATTACGGCCGTGAAGCGCTTTGGAGGTCGATTGACCGTTATGCGCATCGCGACCGCAGGTTTGGTGGAGTAAAAAACGCTTAAACGCGCTTAATTTTCGTTGTTTTTGCGTTCGTCAAGAATTTTATTTACGAGAGCCGCTTTTGCGTCAATCTGGCCGCTAAAACCAGGGCGAATGTCTAGTTTTAGAATTACGCCCGTTCGGTAGCCTTTATTAACTAGCATCATAGTTGCGTCACGAACAACGCGCATAACGTCATCAAATTCGCCCTCAATATTGGTGAACATTGCGTTAGTTTCGTTCTTTAATCCAGAATCGCGAATAACTTTCACAGCATCCGCAACGTACTCGCTTAACTCGTCGCCGACTCCGCTAGGAGCAATGCACAATGCCGCAACCGTGTTGGTTTTGTGCTCGCTCGCATTGTCGTTTGTGTTCTCGCTATTATTTTCACTCATAGCAACAATCCCTTTAAACTTGTGCCACATTAAACAAATTGCAATATTTATGTTATTTTGATAATTCTACAAGCGTCACAGGGTTTTTCTATAATAGCAACGTTTTCACCCAAATTTTCTAGTTTTACGAAAAGGTGTATTGTGGCTGTTTCAAAGCTTGATGAAGTCGTGTCCTTGGCTAAGCGTCGAGGTTTTGTGTTCCCAGCTGGCGAAATTTACGGCGGCACTCGCTCCGCGTGGGATTATGGTCCGTTGGGCGTTGCGTTGAAGGATAATATCAAGCGCGAATGGTGGCGCTACATGGTAACCACGCGCGGCGATGTTGTTGGCGTTGATACTTCCGTTATTTTGCCTTCTCAAGTGTGGGTTGCTTCCGGCCACGTTTCCGTGTTTAACGATCCTTTAATTGAGTGCTTGAACTGCCATAAGCGTCATCGTGCAGACAAGTTGGAAGAGTCTTATGCCGAAAAGCATGGCGATAAAATGCCAGAAAACGGCTTAAAAGACATTGCTTGCCCAGATTGCGGCACTCGCGGAAACTGGACTGAGCCGCGCGACTTCAACATGATGCTTCGCACTCATTTAGGACCTGTTGAAGACGAAAACAGCTTGCATTATTTGCGCCCAGAAACAGCTCAGGGTATTTTCGTTGACTTTAAGAACGTTATGACTTCTACTCGCCAAAAGCCGCCTTTTGGTATTGCAAATATTGGTAAGTCTTTCCGCAACGAAATTACGCCTGGAAACTTTATTTTCCGCACTCGCGAGTTTGAGCAGATGGAAATGGAGTTCTTCGTTGAGCCTGGAACCGACGAAGCTTGGCATCAGTATTGGATTGACACTCGCGTTCGCTGGTATGTGGACTTGGGTGTGAAGCCAGAAAACTTGCGTATGTATGAGCATCCTAAGGAGAAGCTCAGCCACTATTCCAAGCGTACTGTCGATATTGAGTACAAATTCGGCTTCCAAGGATCTGACTGGGGAGAGCTTGAAGGTATTGCAAACCGTACTGACTACGATTTGTCTGCTCACGCTAAGCATTCCGGTGAAGATTTGAGCTACTTCAACCAGGCTACTGGCGAAAAGTACGTGCCTTACGTTATTGAGCCTGCTGCCGGTCTTACGCGCTCGCTTATGGCATTCTTGGTCGACGCTTACGACGTTGATGAAGCTCCAAACACTAAGGGCGGAGTTGACAAGCGTACTGTTCTTCGACTTGATCCTCGTTTGGCTCCTGTTAAGGCTGCAGTTTTGCCATTGAGCAAGAAGCCGGAATTGCAAGCCGTTGCTCAAGATTTGGCTGCAGATTTGCGTCAGCATGATTGGGTTATTGATTACGACGAGGCTGGTGCTATTGGCCGCCGATACCGCCGTGAAGACGAAATCGGTACTCCTTTGTGCGTAACAGTTGACTTCGATACTTTAGACGACCACGCCGTTACAATTCGCGAGCGCGACACAATGCAGCAAGAGCGCGTTTCTTTGGACAAGGTTGCAGATTACGTTGCTAGCCGCATTAACGAAAAGCGCGTTAAGTATCCGCAAGGTCCTGTTGAAATCGTTGGTACTCGTGCAGCTGACGGCGCTACGGATATCGCTAAAGAAGCAGGCGAGGACGAATCTAAGCCTGTTAAAATCGCGCTCGCAGGTGGATTGTACTAATCGCGATTAAGCATAGCTTAAGTATCGCTTAAGTATCACGTAAGCTAGCTTAATTATTAATAAGCAAAAATATTATTAAAATGAACGGAGTTAAAGCAATATGAATTTTTCTATAAAACCAGTGGATTTAGGGAAAGTTCATATTGCTACTCCTGTTGTTTTATCTCCAATGGCTGGAATTACCAACTGGCCATTTCGCGTAATCTGCCGTGAATTCGGTCCGGACGGCCTTTACGTGGCCGAAATGATTACAGCTAGAGCATTAGTTGCAAGAAATCCAAAAGCGCTTAGACTTTGCCGTTTTGCTCCTAGTGAAAAAGTGCGTTCCTTGCAACTTTATGGTGTAAATCCTTCTATTGTAGAACTTGCTGCTCGAATTGTTGTTGACGAAAACATGGCTGACCATGTTGATTTAAACTTCGGTTGCCCGGTTCCTAAAGTTACAAGACGTGGCGGCGGATCTGCTCTTCCGTGGAAAACAGATTTGTTACAAGAAATTTTGCATCGCGTTGTTTCTGTATGCGAGCCAGCAGGAATACCAGTTACAGCTAAATTCCGCGTTGGAATTGACGAAGATCATGAAACTTTCATGCAAGCTGGCCATATTGCTCAAGAAGAAGGATGCGCTGCTGTAACTTTGCACGCTCGCACAACTGCAGAATATTACGGTGGTCATTCAGATTGGCAGCGTATTGGGGAGCTTGTAGAAGCTCTTGATATTCCTGTTTTTGGCAACGGTGATATTTGGGGTGCTGAGGATGCGCTCGCAATGTTTAAAGAAACTGGTTGCGCAGGAGTTGCTATTGGTCGCGGATGCCAGGGTAGGCCTTGGATTTTTGCGGATATTCGTAACGCTTGCGAGGGAAGTAGTGATCGTGTTAACCCAACTTTGGCGGAAGTTGGTTCAGTAATTTTGCGTCATCTTGAACTTTTGGTTGAGTTTTATGATGGTGACGAGCGTATGGCTGTTCACGACTTGCGTAAGCATATTGCCTGGTATTTGAAGGGATTCCCAGTTGGTGGCGGCACTCGTAAAAACTTTATGGAATGCGAGTCTATTGAGGATGTTAAGCGTAATCTCAACATGCTTGACGGTTCTCTTCGCTTGCCAGAACAAGTATTAGACACGCCGCGCGGTCGCGTGCGTTTTGCTAAAAAAGTTCATTTGCCATACGGCTGGTTGGATTCTCGTACTACAAATCACGAAGAGCGCGAAGCTTTGTTTGGCGACGACCCTATGGATGCTAGTTACTAGAGTTTTCTAGGCTTCTTATGCTTTTTTCGCATAAATTATTTCGCAAGTATATAAAGAAAAATACCCTTAGCTAATATTTGCGTATAGCCCGGTGTATTATCAAAGAAGTGACATTTTTTCAGTTTATTGTGAAAACGTCGTCAGTATCGAGCGTTTTGCGCTAAAATATTGTGTAAACGTGCGTGAGTGACAGGAGACAACGGTGAGCGAGATTGCCCAGACTGACAATTTCAACGACAAAACCATCATCAAGGTAGTCGGCGTCGGTGGTGCCGGCGGTAACGCTGTCAATCGGATGATCAGCGAGGGTCTACAGAATGTTGAATTTGTAGCCATTAATACTGACGCTAAAGATTTGCTGCGTTCTGACGCTGATGTAAAGATTTCATTATCTGATGCTTCAAGTCGAGGTCTTGGTGCTGGTGCTGACCCTGAGAAAGGTGCAAAAGCTGCTCAGGATCATCAATCAGATATTGAAGAGGCGCTTAAGGGTGCCGATATGGTATTCGTAACATGCGGTGAAGGCGGTGGCACAGGCACTGGTGCAAGCCCTATTGTTGCGCGTGCTGCACACCAACAAGGCGCGTTAACTATTGCTGTAGTTACACGTCCATTTGGATTTGAAGGCCCTCAGCGTGCTGCATCTGCGAAACTTGGTATTGAAAATCTTCGTAAAGAAGTCGATGCATTAATCGTAATTCCAAACGATCGTTTGTTGGAAATTTCAGATCGTACCATCGGCATTATTGACGCATTTAAGACAGCAGATACTGCTTTGCTTGCTGGCGTGCAAGGTATTACGGATTTGATTACTACAAATTCGTATATTCATGTTGATTTTTCCGATGTTACCGCTATTTTGCGTGGCGCTGGTACCGCACTCTTTGGTATCGGTTCTGCTAAGGGCGAAGATCGTGCAACTCAAGCTGCTGAAATCGCTATCAGCTCGCCTCTTCTTGAGGAAAGCATTGAGGGTGCTCACGGTGCTTTGATTAACATCGCAGGTCCAAGCGATTTGAAGCTTCAGGAAGCATCTGCTGCAACTGAGCTTGTTCGTAAGGCTATTCATCCAGAAGCTCAAATTATTTGGGGTCTTTCCTTGGATGATTCCTACGGTGACGAAGTGCGCGTAACTGTGATTGCTGCAGGTTTTGATGCTCATCCTAAGGCTGATGAGTCTTCTGCTCAAGCTGGTCAGTTTGTTGACATGCAAGCAGATGTGAAGCCTGTTGCTCCGGCGCAGTCCACTGCAGTTGTAAATAATGAAGTTCATGCTGCTGCACAAGCAGAACAGCCTGCCGCTATGCCTTCAATGTTTGACAATGTGGCAGGTCAAAATTACGTTGCTGCACAAACTCCTGTGCAACAGCAAGCTGCCGCTGAACCGGATGAATTAGATATTCCTGATTTTCTGCGTTAAGCATAACGAGAGGAGGGTTGCTTCATGGCTGGCTTTATGAAGAACGTGATGTCATACGTCGGTATGGCAGATGTGCCTGAAGATGATAACTATGTTGAAGCTGATGTTCCTGAAACTTCCTTTGACAATGATCGTTCGGTAACTCCTGTTGTGCCACAACGTAATGATGATTTGCATTCTGGAACTACGCGAGCAAGTATTAATCGCATGAGCCGCATTACTACTATTCATCCAAAGTCTTACGATGATGCGCAAATGGTTGGCCGTGCTTTACGAGACGGCATTCCGGTTGTTTTAAATCTTACCGGCGTAACAGAATCCGTTGCGTACCGCATTGTTGATTTTTCTGCTGGTGTAGTATTCGGCGTACGCGGTTCAATAGAGCGTGTAACTCCTCGCGTATTCTTGTTAAGCCCTGCGCAAGTAAACATCAAAGTAGAGAGCAATACTGACGGCAGCAATACTCGTGACTTGTTCTCTTAAAAATCTTGTTTATAAATAAAATTAATTAAGCAGCGTTTGTTTAATAACTTTCGCTGCTTTTTTATACTTTTTGGTAGCATAAAACAAGAGTTCGAGCATGACTAAAGTCATGCAAATTTAACTAAAAGCGTATAGCCGAATAACGAAAGTAATCTAATGAGCAGTGAAAATGAAAACGAAAACACTATGCAAGCCAAGCAACGCACTGTATTGTCGTTTGTGCGTCGTTCTGGACGCTTAGATGCGCGTTTACAGCACGCTCAGGAGCGTTACGCAAGTCAGTACCTATTAGACGTAACTGAAGCTCCTGGCTCTTTTAGATTGCGCGAAAATTTGCGCATTACGCCTGATTGGATTAGCGATAACTGGGGCAATAATAATCCGCTTATTGTTGAAATTGGTTCCGGTCAAGGCGAAAATATTGTTGCTGCAGCCGAACGTCTTCCGGAAACTAACTTTTTGGCGCTTGAAGTTTATGATCCGGGCGTCGCTCACACAATGCTTCTTGCTGGAAAACAAGGCTTAACTAATCTTCGTATTGCGCAAATTAACGCTCCTGATTTCTTCGCAGCTTGCGATTTAGGCGTTTTAGAAGAAGTTTGGACTTTCTTCCCGGATCCATGGCCTAAAATGCGCCACCATAAGCGTCGCATTGTGCAACCAGAGCTTGCTTCTACAATTCACCAAGCATTGCGTAAAGAGGGCGTTTGGCGCATTGCTACAGATATTGAGGATTACGCTTTGCATGTGCATGAGATTATGGATTCTCGCGAAGATTTCGCAAATATTGGCGAATTAAAAGTAAGTCTTCCAATTGAGCACGTTGGAAAAGGCACGGCTGACACCGCAGCAGCTCTTCCTCACGCAGATTTTAGCGAATCTGAGCGTTTTACTGGTCGCGTTCTTACGAATTTTGAGCGCAAAGGCTTGGATGCTGGTCGCACGATTCACGACTTCACTTACCTTGCGCAATAATGCGCATATTGTGCAACACGCCGTAAGTTGCGTGACTCTTTTATGAGTGTTAATATCATATGGTTTGGTTCGAAGCCCCCTTCGTCTAACGGTTAGGACACCAGACTTTCAATCTGACAACAAGAGTTCGACTCTCTTAGGGGGTACAAATTACAACGCCGCGGGTTTTTCTCGCGGCGTTTTTGCATATAAAGTAAGTAAATTTTATTCGTAATTTCTATTCGTAATTTCTATTCGAAAACGCTGTGGTTATTATATTTTTTCTATCAAGCGCTATAAATTACTTCAATATGTTAAATATTACAAAACGTATGCTGAGCTTTATTTAAGTGATACACTTGCTCTTTGGCACTTCCGCCCGGGCTGCGTAGGTCAGGGAGTGCTAATTTAAGTATTTTACAATGCGCAGCACTTAAGATAAGGATCTCTTATGAGCGATATCTTTAACACAAATATTGATAATAATATTGATGGTAGTGAAACAAAATCATCTGCTTCTGTAACTTCTGCAACTCCTGTAACGGATAGCGCGAACGCTAAAGCTAATCCAGAGCCTTCGATTGTTGCTAATTTGCGCTGGCGCGTGGCAGATATTGCTTTGGGAGCTGCTTTATCTGCTGTTTTTGGCGTTATTTTGTGCGGATACGGCTTGGTGTTTATTCCAATAATTCGTACTCTTAATGCGGCTGTTCTTCCTGGTTTTGCTAGCATTACGCACGGCGTGTGGTATTTGTCTGGCACTCTTGCGGTTCTTTTAATTCGTAAGCCTGGTTCTGCAGTGTATGTGAACGTTGTTGCAGCTCTTGTGCAGGTTCTGCTTGGTTCTCCTTTTAACATTAGGGATACGATTATTTCTGCTCTTATGCAGGGTGTGTTTGCAGAAATTCCGTTCTTGATTTTTAAGTATCGCAAGTTTAATTTGACTTTAAGCTCTATTTCTGGTCTTCTTGTGGCGTTCGAGTATGGCGTGTACCTGTGCTTAACCAAGTATCAGGCTAAGGCTCCTACTTACATTACTATCCACATGATTACAGAGCTTATAAGTGGATTGTTGCTTTCTGGCGTGCTTGTGTGGTTTGTGTACTTGGCTTTGCGCGCAACTGGTGCTCTTGATAACTTCGCATCCGGTCGCACTGAGCGCGTGTGATGCTTTTTATTTTAAGTTCGACGCACTAATTTGGCTACGTTTATGGGTATGTGCTAATCTAGTCGTTGCTAACTTTGTTAGCGTGGGGCTTTAGCTCAGTCGGTTAGAGCAGCGGACTCATAATCCGTCGGTCCAGGGTTCAAGCCCCTGAGGCCCCACGAACTAAATAACGCCACTTCATGGGTTGTGAAGTGGCGTTATTTATTTTATGAGTTTTTTTATTTTATTTTCCGGCTTGTGCTAAATAATCCGGTATTTGCTTTGGATACTTAGGCCATGCTCCTTCTTGAGTGCACACAAATGCTGCAGTATTAACAGCTGCGCGATGCGCCTCTTGCAAGCTTTCTCCTTTAAGAATATGTGCTGCGAATGTTCCTGAGAACGAGTCACCAGCACCAACTGTGTCAAGAACATCAACGTGTGGCGTTGGAATAGTAGAGCTTTCTCCGGTGTTAGTAGTAATCGTACTAAAAGTAGAGCCGCCTGTAAGAATCACATAATCTAGTCCGTAACGAGCTTGGAACCACTTGCAAGCTTCCTCGTCTGAAGTGTCGCGAATATTGAACATGTCTCTAAGTAGGAACAGTTCAGAATCGTTAAGCTTAAAAACGGTAGCTTGCTGAAGAAGAGTATCAATAAGATCCTTAGAATAGTGGTCGCTTCGAATGTTTATGTCGAAGAACTTCATTGCTCCAGGCTTAGTATGCTTTAACAATTGTAAAATTGTGTCGTGAGTTTCTTGAGAACGTAAGCTTAGAGTGCCAAAGCATACCGCATCTGCTCGTTCTACTAAATCAATGAGTTCTCGAGTGTAAAGAATATGATCCCATGCTATATTTCGCAGAATAGTGTACTCTGGTATTCCCTTTTTTAGCGTTACTTCCACAGTGCTTGTTGGCCACGCGTTGCGTTGAATAATTGAAGTGATTCCAGCCTTGTTCACTTTGTCAATCAGCTCGTCGCCGAGTTGGTCTTGACCAACAGCACTAATCATGCAACTTTGTGCTCCGTGGCACTGTGCATGATATGCAAAATTTGCTGGCGCTCCGCCAACACGTTTTCCGTGTGGGAGTAAATCCCATAAAAGTTCGCCGAGTGAAAGAACAATTGGCTTAGTCATAATATTCCTTTCGCGCGCGTCAGTGCAGCAAGTTTGTAGAGCTATACTTTTACTAAATATCTTCTCGCTTCTTCAAAAGCATTTTGATGCAAATTTTGCTTGTAAAAATGCTACATAAACAATTATGGTGCGCCCTTGCGATAAGTAACATGCACAATGCATGTTACGTTTCTATAGAGCGCACCATAAGTGCTATATTGCGTACGTTTAACTTAACTTATGCTGGCGTACTATATTTATTATTATTTCGTTTTATTATATTTTTCTATTATTTTAATTTATTGATTAATGCTGAAAAATATCACTTTTGTGAGCTTGTTCAGCCATCCATGCTTCTACGTCATCGATTTGCTTTGGAATGTCAATAGAAAGCCATTCTGGACCGTTTTCAGTCATCAGAACATCGTCTTCAATACGAATTCCAATACCGCGCATTTCTTCAGGAAGCATCAAATCGTTAGCTGCAAAATACAATCCTGGTTCAATTGTAAAGATCATGCCTGGAGTAATTTTTGCGCCTTGATAAGACTCGTAGCGTGCTTGAGCACAGTCGTGCACGTCCAAGCCAAGGTGGTGAGCTACTCCGCAAGCATGCCAGCGTCGATGCTGCTGACCTTCTGGAGATAGTGATTCTTCAACGCTAACCTTTAAAATTCCCCATTCGTGCAAATGTTCTGCTAAAACTCTCATGCAAGCGTGGTGAATATCGGAATAGGTTGCGCCCGGCTTAGCTGCTTCAAAACCGGCTTGTTGAGCGTCAAGAACGCACTGGTAAAGCTTCTTTTGCAAGTCAGTAAACTTACCGTTTGTTGGGAAAGTGCGTGTAATATCGGCGGTGTAGAGGCTGTTTACTTCAACGCCTGCATCAATAAGAAGCAGTTCTCCGTTAGAAACTACGCCCGTGTTTCGCATCCAGTGCAAAATTGGTGCATGCTTGCCGGAAGCAACAATAGTGTCGTATCCAACTTCGTTTCCTTCCTCGCGAGCAACAGAATTAAAAGCGCCTTCAATCATGCGCTCTGAATGTTCTTTTCCAATAGCTTGAGGCAAGCGCGTAAGCATGCGGTCAAAACCAAGCTTTGTTGCAGCTACTGCTTTGCGCATTTCTCGAATTTCGTAATCATCCTTAAGCATGCGCGCTTCTGCAGCAAATTCGTGCAATTTATCGTCTGCAGAATTATTAGCGTCTTCGTCTGTAAATCCGCTTGCTTCACGCATTGTTTCAACTTTTGCAGTAAGCTCCGGATCAGTTTCGCGAATGATGCGAACTCGAACGCCTTCGCCGTTTGCGTCGTCGCTTACGTTCTTTGCAAGAGCGTCGTCAAGTTCAGCAATATCGCGCGTTTCAATGCCGGTCATGGCTTTAAGTTCTTTTAAGCCTGCGCGTGGGCCAACCCAGTATTCGCCGTAGTGTGGATCCCTGTAGAATGCTGAAGTGCTATTATCTGCGCGTGGAGCTACAAAAAGCTCTGGAATATGATTTTTGCAGACTTTAGCTTCCTTGCTGTCTTCGTCTACCGGTTCCATAACAAGTACGGCTCCAGCTTCGTAATCTTGACCTAAGCCAGTGTAGTAAGCAAAAGTCGTGTCTGGGCGGAAAGCGTAATCGCAATCGTTATTGCGCACTTTTGGCTGACCTGCAGGAATAACTAAGCGTTCTCCCGGGAAGCGCTTTGAAAGAGCCTCTAAACGAGCTGGAATGTATTTGCTGGATTCAAGAGGCTTAACGTCTGGCTCCTGATTATCCCAGCTGCTTGTCATAAAATCTTTGAAAGAATCGCTATTTGGTCGAAGAGAACGATTATTAACGCGATCTTCTGCTTTTTGCGTTCCGTCAGCTTTTAATTCTTCACCATGCTCGGTTGGCGTACATTCTGCCATTATGAGACTCCTTAACACTTCTTTTTGTGTGCAAATAGAAATAAACTAGGCAATAAAACTAGACAATAACTAACATAGTCTTATTTACTGTTTTGCGCGAGTTTTTTTGGATTAAAAAGATCAGATTTTATATGTAATTTACAAAGTGTGTTGATGAAAGTTTTGTTATGTGAATATTGTCTCAATATTTTATTGGGTTTCTGTTGTTGGCATAAACTAATCTATATATTTGGAAAATGAGTAAGTGAGCACAAAATTAGGGGAGTGCATTTATGTCTATGGAACATCCAAATCGCAATAATGAGCGAATTGTTGATATTGAGCGCAATATTATGAGCCGCGCTCCTGAGCATAATAAAACCAATCTTGATTTAGACAGAATGCGCTTAATTCTTGATATTCTTGGGCATCCAGAAAAGTCTATGCACGTTATTCACATTACTGGTACGAATGGCAAGGGTTCCACTGCTCGCATGGCTGAGTCTTTGTGCCGAGCATACGGTTTGCGCACTGGTCTTTACACTTCTCCGCATTTAGAGCGCGTAAACGAGCGCATTATGATTGACGGCCAAGAAATCAGCGACGACGATTTTATTGACGTTTGGGATCAAATGAAAGATATTATCGACATGGTTGATGCTCGTATGGAGGCTGACGGTAAGCCAAAAATGAGCTTTTTTGAAGTGCTTACAGCTATGGCGATTTGGGCTTTTGCGGACGCTCCTGTTGATGTTGCTGTTATGGAAGTTGGCATGGGTGGCGAATGGGATGCTACGAATGTTATGAATGCTGATGCTGCAATTATTGGCCCTGTGGATATGGATCACATGCAATGGCTTGGAAACACTGTTGAGGAGATTGCGCGCACAAAAGCTGGCATTATTAAGCCAAATTGTACTGTAATTTTAGGTCCTCAGCCGCATGAAGATAAAGTTTTGCCAATTATTAAGGAAGTTGCTGAGCGTAATAATGCTAAATTATTGCGCGATTCTTCTTACGGTGATGGCGAGCTTGAAGTTGTTTCTCGTACTCCTGCAGTTGGCGGCCAAGTTGTTACTTTGCGCACTCCTCTTGGAACTTATGAGGATGTGCCAATCGATAAGTTTGGTAAGCATCAAGCGCATAATGCTTTGGCGGCGCTTGCTGCAGCAGAAGTTGTGCTTCCTGTAAATGGCGCTTTGGATGGCGATTTAGTTGCTGAAGCTTTAAGTCAGGTTAAGGTTCCGGGTCGTATTGAGCAGGTTCGTACTTCGCCGACGATTATTATTGACGGCGGTCATAATGTGAATGCTGCTGAGTCTCTTCGTGAAACTATTGAAGAAAACTATCATTTTGAGCAGCTTATTGGCGTTGTTGCAATGATGGCAGATAAGCAGGTTGAAGAATACTTGGGTGTTCTTGAGCCTATTTTGACGAAGATTATTGTGACTCGTAATTCTTGGCGAGATCGTGTAATGGACCCGGAAGAGCTTGAAAAGGTTGCTGTAGGCGTGTTTGGTAGGGATCGTGTGATTCGCGTTGACGAGCTTCCGGATGCTATTCAAACGGCTGTGAATTTGGTTGATGAAGATGATGAGCTTGGCGTGGGCTACGGTCACGGCGTGCTTATTTGCGGCAGCTTTGTTACAGCAGGGGATGCTCGCACAATGCTTGTTGAGCATGTGAATCCGGACTTAAAAAAGCCAAAAGATCAGCGTGTTGCAATCCACCCAAATGTTGACGAGTCCTGAATTTAATTTATTTGCTTACTGTTTAGCTCGCTAATTAATTCGCATTAATTTTAATTAATTCGTTACTTAATTAGCGAGCTAAGCTTACTATTTGCTACTTAATTGCGCAACGCTTTAGCTTTCTCTACAGTGTCTTTTACAAGCACTGCTTGAGCGTCAACCAATGGTATTTGAGGTAGCGGGAAAGCTTCATTTAGCACGCTAAGCTCTGTGCATCCTAAAATAAGCGCATCGCAATGGCATGTTCCGGAAGGATTCAGCATATCGCTTAAAACAGACTCGTAACGATGAAAATCAAGGTCTCCTGTACCTTTTACATCATCGTAAATAAGCGAAGTAATACGCTTTTGCAAGGCGTCGTCCGGTGCTACAAACGTGTATCCCGCTTCTTCAATAGCGCGCTGGTACACTCCTGCTTTGCGAGACCCTGCAGTGCCTAAAAATCCAATGCGCTTGCAACGATCAATAGGGTAGCGTCGAGCAACTTCAGCCACAGCTCCGCGAGGCATATGCATAATAGGCACGTTGGTAAGTGCTTGGAATTTATCGTAAAAATAATGCGCTGTATTGCATGTTAATACAATAAAAGAAGCTCCCATTTGCGTTGCTTTGTGAATATCGTCCGCAAGAACAGGAAATGGGTTTTCTTCGGAATTTCCAACAATATACGCCGTTCTGTCTGGCACGGAAGCGTCGTTAAACACCACATAATCCAAAAACTCTTGATCATTATGAGCATGTGTTTCTTTATTCAGTAAACGAATATAGCTTTCTGTTGCAAGAGTACCCATTCCGCCAAGTACAGCAAAAAACGGCCGTTTCATCGTGTAATTTTCCTTTCGGAACCCATATTGTGCTGGACTATTTCACGCTTTATTGCGGAAAAATTCAGCATAGCGCTTTGTGTAAATTGAAAACATATGACGAATCATAAGCCAGCGTAGTAGGTTCATATCCTTCTTATATTCTAGCGTAGTACCCCAATCGCCACGACGAATCATATTAATACCGCGCTGTTTTTCTTCTCCTTGCGCAACATAATTACGGAAAATTGAGCGTGGAATTTCCATCCACAACTTTTCTCCGCGTCCAAACACAGTATTTCCGTCAAAAGGCTTATGGTAAATTAAATCTTCTGCAAAATATTTTGCAATATTAAAACCGTTTAAAGTCACAAAGTAACTTGAACGTCCTTGACGTAAATTGATTTCAAAAAGCTTATACTTTCCGTCTCTCTCATCGTATTTCATGTCGAAATTAGCTACACCAACATAGTTAATATCTTCCAAAAACGCTTTAATATTTTGGAAAACTTCCATATTATAGTCAGGAATAATAGCAGCGTAATTTCCCACAGCTTCTGGAGTTGGATCCTCTAGCAAAGGGTGTCCTAGAAACATCATTCGCACATGATGCTCGCTATCAACGTAAGCATTTAGAACGCGCATACGACTATCGTCGCCTGGAATAAAGTCTTGCAAAATCATTTCGCCATCGTAACCGGCTTTATAGGAGCGTTGAATAAGAGTATCAAGCTCCTCTGGGGTATCAATAATAAAAGCCTTCTTACGACCTTCAAAATCAACTTTAAGCCATTTAGCACTATCTGCAGGCTTCATTGCAATAGGGAAGTTGAATGGAAGATTTTTGTACTCGTAAGAAGCCACTTCTTGAGCGTTTACTACTTTAGTTTTTGGATGAGGAAGATTGTACTTTTCGCAAGTTTTGTAGAACGAGCTTTTAAGACTAAGCTGCCGGTTTAATTCGTTTGGCAAAGTGTGGAAAGCAAAATAGTCGCGCAATTTTTCTCCGCACTGGCTTAACAAATTTGCGTAAACATCTCCGCAAGGAATAAGTAGAAGCTTAGTATTTGGATTCTCTTTTTCCCACGATTTTCCAAATGAAAGCATTGTGTTTAAAAATGTTGTAAGCTCGCCAAAATTTGGGACGATTCTCACATCAATAATTTTGCTAAATTTCGTAGGAGAAAGTTGGAAATATGCAAAAGCTATGGAAGTAATACCGTACGCTTCGTGGAATGCTCTAGCCATTCCGTAAGCGTTAATATCGCTACCGAGCAGCACTGGTTGAAATTCTTGATTACTCATTACTATCTTCTTTAGGTTTTATTTGTACGTTTATTTGTACGTTTATTTGTACGTTTTGTTATAGCGCTTACTTGTATTGTTCTTGCAATACTTAATTAAAGCGTAAAAAGACGCTTTACTATTGCTGAGTCACCTTCGTAAGGCACATGCTTATTTTCGCGCTTTATCCAACGTTCGTCGCCTTTTCCAATAATAAGAATAATGTTGAATTTTCCGTCTTTATTGAAACTTTTTCTAGCGTCGTCAATGCTGTATTCCACTGCATCTGGTCGGTCTACAATAATATGCGATTTAACATTTTCGTTAGTTATGTAGCCTCGCATATCTTTGCAAATATCCATTTCATCTTCAGTATTCGTATCCTCAATAGTGAAAATGAATTGGTCAATCCTATCTTGTGCAGCCTCAACAATTTCCTTACGGCGGTCGTAAGCTTTATTTCCAGCTGATCCTGTTACTAGCGTAATTCTAGGATTTTCTTTACCATATTTTTCATAAACAAAATCTAGTAAAGATTTAACTGAAATAAAATTATGCGCATAATCAACGATTGCAATCGTATTCGACTCTGCATCTTTAGAAACTTCCATACGTCCAGGAATTTTAATGTTTTCTAAAGCGTGTAATGCTTCTAAATCGTTTTCTTTGATTCCAAGATTTGACGCAATAGCGATTGCTGCGAGCGCATTTTCGTAGTTAAAATCTCCAGCAATTGCAAGCGAAAATTCGTCAACAGGCGAGTAGTTAGCGTTTTCCTTATCGCTATTTTCATCCGTATTTCTAGTAGCAATGCAATGCGAGTCACTATTTTCTACAGGCATTGCAATGTAGTCAGGCGTAAGTAGTTCCGCGTAGTCTTCGTCATTAACATATTTGCAAGAGTTTACGAGATTATTTTCTAAATCGTCACTATTTTTAATTTCGCAAGTGCTGTTTTCTATTTCGTCTCTTTTTATTCTTGCAAAAGTTGTTACAGGAACATCGTTACGTTCAGCGTCTTGCATTAAAAGATCTGCGTGATCAGCATCCGCATTTAATACTAAGCTCTTCGTATTTGCAATAATTTGACGTTTGCAATACAAGTAATCTTCAAAAGTTGGGTGCTCAATAGGGCTAATATGATCCGGACTAATATTTAAGAATGCTGCAACGCCAAACTTAAGCCCGTATACGCGACTTACTTTGTACGCTTGTGAAGAAACTTCCATAACAAGGTATTTCATGCCGTTATCTACAGCTTCGCGCATCATTTTAAAAGCGTCGAAACTTTCAGGAGTTGTTAAATCTGACTCAACGTAATTTACACCGTCTAAGCAGTTATCTACGGAGGAGAACAATGCTGCTTTTGAGCCGGAATATGCGTTTAGAATAGCGTGAGTAAAGTATGCGGTAGTTGTTTTACCTTTAGTTCCAGTAATTCCAACCACTGTGAGTTTTTCTTCAGGATTTCCAAAGAATGCTGCAGAAAGTATGCTCATTGCTTTTCGCACGTCATTAACGATTATGCCAACAGCATTTGTATACTCAGCGTAACTTTGCTCAGCAACGTATGCGCTAAGACCTTTGCTGTCTGCGTCTGAAAGATATTCAGGCTTAAAATTGCCCTTAATAAAAAGCAAAGTTTCAGGCTTAATATCGCGAGTATCGTAAGTTGCGTTAGCAAAGCATTCGTTTGCATCAATATTGGCGAAATAATACGGATTTAAAGACCATATTTCATTTTTAGAATGAGTAGAGTCATTATTTTTTTCGTTATTTGCACCCGAATTTTCATTTTTGCAATATTGAATCATTTCGCGCAACAAACCGTACTGTTGCAAAAGTTTACTTGCGCTTTCTAGCGACAACGTATTGTTAATAGTCATATCCTGCTTCTTCTAGAAAATATAGTACTTAATTGTTTGTAATCGTAACTTTAAAACAAAACTTTTATAAAACAAGTTTATAGCCACGTTCCGTGAATTGGATCGCGACCATGAGATTCAAGCCACTTGTTAAAACTATCTCGCCAACGAATATATGCTTCTCGCTGCCAGCTCATCAAGTTGCTTAACGTCATGTTTTCAACTTGCTCGTATGCGTTGCACATAGGAGCAACTAAATCAAGAGCTGCTACAGTATCTGCAGTTGCGTCGTGGAAATCGCCGATTGGTTCAACTCCATAGAATTGAGAAGTAAGAGTTAAAGTGCGCTTTCCAGGTCTTATAGAAACAGCACGATCGATAACCAGCGGATCTACCGTAAGAACATCGTTTTCTGTAAGAGTGCTTATGTTGCAAGTTGGACGCTGGCTTAAAGATTTTAGCTGCCAACGGTTCAAATCATGACGAAGCATAGCAACGTCAAATGGAGCGTTATAAGCCAACAGTGGAATATTTTTTGCTTGAGCTAAGCTAACTGCTTGCGCAAGTGCCTCAAGCTCTTCTACAGGTTCTCCGCCGTGTTCTTGAAGGTATTCGTCTGTGAAACCATTTACTTCGCTTGCTTTAGGATTCATGGGCTTATGAGGGTTAATAAGCCATGTAGAAACAGCGTCACCTTCGTGTCCTAAAGAAGGATTTCTTAAAACCAAAGTTGCGGACGCTATTGCATCTTTACCAATATTCGCTCCGGTTGTTTCAGTATCGAAACCAAGCAGCCATGATTCTGAAAGGGGAGTGCTTTCCTCCTGGAATGGCGCTAAATCTAAAGCATCTAACAATTCTTGAATATTCGTTGGCATAGTCACAATATTATCGCAATGGCTCGTTATGGCGCGCGGGGGAAATGCGAAGCGAGTAGTAAAGATATTTTTTGAAGCTATGTGCAAAGTAAAAAGTATTATTGCAGTATGAGTGAGCAAAGGCAAGTTGCGAATGTTAAAAATGCGAACGTTAAAGTTGCGAATGCGAAAAGTGTTAAAACACCGAATAATAATATTCAGCATGCAAAAGCTAATTCTGCTTACTTTACTAACCCTCGTTTAATAAAACCTAAGCAGTGTGCGCTTGTTAAGAAAAAACATGATCAGTTTGAGCAGCTTGTTACTCCTTGCGTTGATTCTTTATACACTCAAGCTATGCGATTAACCAACAATGCTCAGGATGCTCAAGATTTAGTTCAAGATACTTTTGAGCGTGCGCTAAAATCTTTTTCAACTTTCCAGCCTGGCACAAATTTTGCAGCTTGGATTAATAGGATTGAGCGCAATTTGTATTTTAATCAATATGCTAAAGAAAAGCGGCGTCCGAAGCGAGCGAATGACGCAACTGGTGAATATGACGATTGGGATATTTACGAAGCTTCTAATCATTCGTCAAGCGGGCTACTTTCTGCAGAACAAGAGTATTTCGAAGGGTTTGCACCTAAAGAAATTATGGCTGCTTTGCGCACTTTGCCTCCTGAGCGTAGAAAAGTTTTTATTGAAGCTGCTATTAACGGAAAATCTTATAAGCAGATTGCTCAAGAAGAGGGAGTGAAGATTGGAACTGTTATGAGCAGGCTAAATCGCGCGAGAACGCAATTAAAAAGAGAACTTGCTGATTATGCAGATTCTGATTGATAAAACGAAAAGCAAAAAACGAAAAAGCCCGCATAAAAGCGGGCTTTATAGTATTTATAAGCAAAAATTACAGCTTAAGCATTTGGCCTTTTGCCGTGATTTGCTGCTTTTTTACGACGCGCTTTGCGCTTGCGGCCACGCATACCCATAATTGGCACTCCTTAACGATTAATTAACAACCTTAGGGATTATCGCACGTTGCCAAGACGTTAATTATTTTGCGCTTAGTGCATGTGCTTAAATCTAGTTGTAGCAAACTTACGCTGCAATATCTGCAACTGTTGCATTTAACAATGTTACGATGTCTTGAGGATTAAGAACCACGTCCAAGCCGCGCTTTCCTCCAGAAACAAGAATCTCATCAAATTGCATTACGCTAGAGTCAAGCACAGTTTCATGTTTCGTCTTTTGGCCAAATGGAGAAATTCCGCCAACCACGTATCCGCTTTCACGTTGTGCAACTTCTGGGCTTGTCATGCTGGCTTTCTTTGCGCCAACAGCTGCAGCAATTGCTTTCATATTAAGTCTTCCATTTACCGGAACAATACCAACTACTCGCTTTTCGCCAGTATCAACCATAAGTGTTTTGCATACTTGAGCTGCACTTACGCCGAGTTTTTCAGCAGCCTCAACTCCGTAACCATCATCCATATGGTCCGCATCATGCTCGTATTGCGCAATTCTAAAATTAATGCCTGCTTCTTCTAATTGAGCAATAGCAGGAGTTGCTTTTCCAGTTTCTGCATGTTTCTTACTCATTGCGTTTCCCCTTACTGTGCGTACTTAATAGCAATTTGTATTACATGATATGCTATACCAACTGTTGACTTAATACAGAAAAATCTAAAAAATAAACCCCTTGTGTAGCTTAGAAAGCACACAAGGGGTTTGATAAACCTTACGAAATCAGATTATTTCTGATTTTTACTTGAGTGAAATCACTCAGAGATTTCAGCGAAGTAAAGAAGGGTGCGAATCATGTTAGCGGTGAAGCCGTACTCGTTATCGTAGAAGGTAACGGTACGAGCCAAAGTTACGCCGTCAACAGTGTTCACATCGGTCTGAGTTGGATCGAAAACGCCACCGTGGGTGTCGCCGATGATGTCGGAAGACACGATGCTATCGGCATTGTAGCCGAAGTACTCGCAGTTCTCGAAAGCCTTCTTGAAGGCTTCGTTGATTTCTTCAGTTGTTGCTGGCTTCTCAAGAACAGTGGTCAACTCGGTAACGGAGCCATCTGGAACCTGAATACGCTGTGCGTGACCCTGAAGCTTGCCGTTAACTTCTGGAACAACCTTGCCGATTGCCTTAGCAGCGCCGGTGGAGTGCTCAATAGTGTTGCAAGCTGCAGAACGGTTGTTGCGTGGCTTGGAGCCGCGTGGGCCATCAAGAATCATCTGAGTGCCAGTGTAAGCGTGGATAGTGGTCATGAAGCCGGACTTAATGCCCCAGTTATCCTGAAGCAACTTAACCATTGCGGCCATAGAGTTGGTGGTGCAGGAGCCTGCAGACACGATGTTGTCGGAAGGCTTCAAAATCTGTTGATTTACGCCGAACACTACGGTTGGGGTGGTCTCGTCCTTAGCTGGAGCGGAGATAAGAACCTTCTTAGCGCCAGCATTCAAGTGAGCTTGGGACTTTTCTGCAGAAGTGTAGAAACCAGTGCACTCGA
>NQOH01000001.1:330857-333659 GCA_003585735.1 Gardnerella kenyensis | reverse complement strand
GCACGAATTCAACGCCATCGTTCTTAACCCATGGAATGTTGTTTGCGTCTTTTTCTGCGTACACCTTGTAAGTCTTGCCATCTACTACGATTGCGTCATCGGTAGAAGTCACCTCAACTGGGGTTCCATCATCGTGACGGAACGTTCCATGAGTGCTGTCGTACTTAAGCAAGTAGGCGAGCATAGAAGGAGTGGTCAGATCGTTGATGGCTGCGACTTCGATGTCACCGGCCTGACCACCGCGAGCCTGAAGCTCAAAAATACGACGGAATGCGAGACGACCAATGCGACCGAAACCATTAATACCAATCTTGACTGTCATGTGGTTCTCCCTTGAGTGAGACCTCGTGCGTAACGTTTAAGTCACGCGATTTTCGCGATGAAAAACTCACGCATTGTGGTCATCGTTATTGAATGAACGGTGTTTATTTTAGTGTGCGGTATGTACGAAGAACTGAAATGTAACATAGCGTAATGTGTTAAATTGCGCTTTCAAACAACAAAAGACTGACGAGCGTAATTAATAAACTCTCGTCAGTCTTTTATCAGTCTTATTTTATTAAAATATTTTTTATAAATTATAAAATATCTATTCGTTATATGTCATAGATTCTGCAGCTGCAGTAGTTGAATCCGTAAGGTTTGCTTCACTTTCTAAAGGAACTGCAAGTGCTTCCGAAATAGAAGCATCAATCTTACCTAAGTCTCCAACCGGCCTCTTAAACCAGCTTACTTGCGGTAAAGGAGCGTTAATTGGGAATGTAACAATAAGAGTTCCCTCGTGAACATCAATATGTGCAGGTGTGTTATCAAGCAACTCGTTACTTAAACCTTGGACTGCGTCTCCGTGCATAACTGCATGTTGAAGCTGATACTTTAAACCGCTCTCATTTACGTCATTTGAAACAGGCGTATGTGAAAAAACTGATACTATGCGCGAGGATGCGCCAGTTGATGCAGGAAAATCAAGAGAACCATCGTGAATAGCGGTAACGATTTGTCCATCTCCATATAAGAAACCAATTCCGCCTCGACGCGCTAATCGCACCATAAGTTGAATATTAGAAATAGTGTGATCAACTCGTCCGCCTAATCCGCCGAAAATATGAAACTCGCGAGCGCCTTTAGACCAACCAACTTTTAATGCAGAAAGCAAATCAGGATCATCTTTTTCTGCAGGTAAGCGAGTAATAACCGCGTCAGTTGGAAGCTTAAGTCTAACTGAATCAAAGTCGCCAATAAGTGCGTCAACATGCAAACCTAGTTCGCATGCATAATCCCAGCCTCCGTCGGCTGCAATAGTTAAAGCGCGATCTGGCACATGTTCACGTGTGTTGTCGTAATAATCTCCTGCTGCTAGTACTACGCAGCGTTGCAAAGGTTCCATATCTTCATAATAACGCCTTATTGGTACCGTTTTAATAGTTACAAACAAGAGTTTATAAAGCGCATGTTGACTAGTGTTTTGTTATGATTTGATTGTTTCTTAGACAACATAAAGTGTTTGATGTAATATTGCAATGCGAATTAGATTTTCCGAAATATTGTAGATTTTCTACAATAGTATCGAGAAGATAATTTATTGGGGAATAGCGTAATGCTGTGTTGCGCACCTTGCTAGGAGAAATAAATGTGCGGAATTGCTGGGTTTATTAACGACACCCCAATTAACGTCAAAACCAAAATCGTTAAAGATATGACGGATGTAATTGCTCATCGTGGTCCGGATGAATACGGTACGATGATTGACGAGCATGCAGCTCTTGGTTTTCGTCGTCTGAGCATTATTGATCTTCACGGTGGATCTCAGCCAATGTACAACGAAGATGGCTCCTTAGCAGTTACTTTTAATGGAGAAATTTACAATTACAAGCCACTTCGCGAAGAGCTTATTAAAGCTGGGCACATTTTCCACACTGATTGCGATACAGAAGTATTAGTGCACGGTTACGAACAGTGGGGTAAGGATTTACTTAAACGTCTGCGCGGAATGTTTGCTTTCGTTATTTGGAATAAAAAAACTCAAGAACTATTCGGCGCTCGCGACCATTTTGGAATTAAGCCTTTCTATTATGCGCAAATGAACGGTACGTTTATGTATGGTTCAGAAATTAAATCGCTTCTTCGTCACCCAGATTTTAAGAAGGAACTTAACGAAAACGCGCTTAAACCATTTATGACTTTCCAATATCCTGCAATTAACGAAACTTTCTTTAAGGGCGTGTTTAAGCTGCGTGAAGGTCACTGCTTTACTTATAAAAACGGTGAGATGAAGATTGAGCAGTATTATGATCCCGATTTTAGAGAAACAAAGCAGCGATTAAATGAATTAGTTGATTCAATCGATAAAACAGTTTGTGATTCTGTTAAAGCTCACCAAATTGCAGATGTTGAGGTTGGTTCATTCCTTTCCTCAGGTGTGGATTCTAGTTATGTTGCCGCTGTTGCTCGCCCGGAGCACACGTATTCTATTGGTTTTGCTGGTGGTAGTTACGACGAGTCCAAACAGGCTGGCGAGTTGGCGAAGATTATTGGATTAAATAATAAATCTGAAATTATTGACGCTGCTGACGCTTTCCGTTACTTCCCGCAAATTCAATGGTATTTGGATGAGCCTGATTCTAACTTCTCGTGTGTGCCATTGTTCTTCCTTGCTAAATTAGCTGCTCAAGATTTGCGCGTTGTGTTAAGTGGTGAAGGCGCAGATGAATTATTTGCGGGATACATTGATTATGGTGTTCACACGCGTTCCAAGCTTATTAAAGTTGTGACGCGTATGCTTGCAAAGTTGCCGAAAAAGTT
>NQOH01000001.1:326702-330208 GCA_003585735.1 Gardnerella kenyensis | reverse complement strand
GCGTTATGCAATTGGTAGAGCGGCAAAAGGAAAGCATTTCCATGGAGCATGGCATTTGTACGCTAATTTGGCTCCAGCGGAAGAGCATTTTATTGGACAAGCCAAAGTGTTTGAGGAAGATGAAGCTATTAAGCTTTTGAAGCCTGAATATCGTAAAGGCCCGCATGTTATGGATATTGTTGGTGCTATTTACAACAGAATTTTAGGTAAGGGTCTTTCGGAAGTTAAGAAAAAGCAGTATCTCGATATGCATCAGTGGATGCCAGGAGATATTTTGCTTAAGGCAGATAAAATGACGATGGCTCATTCTTTGGAGCTTCGTGTGCCTTTGCTTGATCGTGTTCTTATGGATGTAGCTGAGCAAGTTCCTACTAAATATTTAATTAATGACGAAAATACTAAGTTTGCTTTCCGTCAGGCTGCTGCTCGTCACTTGCCGAAGGCTTGGTATGATCGCGAAAAACTTGGTTTCCCAGTGCCAGTTAAAAATTGGTTGCGCGAGGAGCGTTTTTATAAGATTGTGCGTAAATCTTTCGAAAGCGATGTTGCAGCGAAGTTCTTTGATCGTGATGCTTTGCTTCGTATGATTGACGACAATTACGCAAAGCGCACTGATGATCGTCGTAAGATTTGGACTGTTTATACGTTCCTAACATGGTATGACGTGTACTTTACTCACGATGGTTTGAAGCCTGAACCTGTGCAAGTTTATTAACTAAATTTATTAACTAAATTTATTAAATTATTAGTTGATTATTTGCATGTTTTATTTTTGATTTAGGCAGTCAATTTATTTCTAGTGTGTTGACTGCCTTTTTGTCAAGGCATGTAGTATACTGAACATTTGGCTTGAGTAATCAAGAAAGTGGGATGTCCCCACCTGGAAGCCTACTGTGGTTTCGGGTTCATGACTTCGGTCACGCAGGTAGATTTATTTTGCGCTACTTGCCACGCTTATATACAAGCGTTTTATTGATATGAAGTGGTGAATTCCTTAATCTCTTGGACTTCTTGGTGTATTGCATCTTACCAGTATTTAGAAGGATTGGAGTCATCATTAGCGACGAACCACGCATTAACGAGGAGATTCGAGTCTCTCAGGTGCGCCTTATTGGTCCAAAAGGCGAGCAGGTGGGAGTTATCGCAACCTCGGTAGCGTTAAACCTTGCAAGGGAAGCTAATCTCGATCTTGTCGAGGTTGCGCCTACTGCTAAACCTCCAGTAGCCAAGCTTATTGACTACGGTAAGTACAAGTACAACGAAAAGATGAAGGCTCGCGAAGCACGCCGTAATCAGACCACCGCTGAGGTTAAGGAAATTCGTTTCCGCCTCAAGATTGATGATCATGATTTTGACGTGAAGAAGGGTCATGTACTTCGTTTCTTGAACGGTGGAGACAAGGTCAAGGTCACTATTATGTTGCGTGGCCGCGAACAGTCTCGTCCAATTGGCGGCGTTGAACTGTTGCGCCGACTTGCAGATGAGGTCTCTGAAAGCGGCACCGTTGAGTTTGCTCCAAAGCAAGAGGGTCGCAATATTATTATGACTCTCGCTCCAAAGGGCAAGAAGATTCATACACAGTCTGAGCAGCGTCGTCGAGGCGATCAATCGCGTGCTGAGCGTCAAGCTCGCCAGGCTGCACGTCTTGCAGCAAAGCAGGAAGTGCAGGCACAGGCTGCAGCTGCAGTAAACGCTATGCAATCCGATCAACATCACAAGGAGGGCAGCAATGCCGAAGATGAAAACTAATTCCGCAGCGTCCAAGCGCGTTCGTCTTACCGGTACCGGTAAGGTAATGCACGACGGTAGCGCCATGCGCCACAACTTGGAGCACAAGTCGGCTCGTAAGCGTCGTGCTCTTTCCGAAGATAAAGTATTGGCTACTGCGCAGAGCAAGAAGCTTAAGGGCTTGCTCGTTAAGTAAGTAAAAGCAAGTAAACAAGTAATTGCTTGTAAACGAATACGCAATCGTAAATTTTTAAGAAAGCTGAGGAATACTTATGGCACGAGTAAAGCGCGCAGTAAACGCTCACAAGAAGCGTCGCGTTGTTCTTGAGAGGGCTTCTGGCTACCGCGGTCAGCGCTCCCGTCTTTATCGCAAGGCAAAGGAACAGCTGCTCCACTCATTTACTTACAACTTCCGCGACCGCAAGGCTCGCAAGGGTGATTTCCGCAAGTTGTGGATTCAGCGTATTAACGCTGCAGTTCGCGCTGAAGGCATCACCTACAACCGCTTCATTCAGGGCTTGCACTTGGCAGGCATCGAATTGGATCGTCGTGCTCTTGCTGAGCTCGCAGTTTCCGATATTGAAGCATTCAAGGCTGTTGTAGAAGCTGCTAAGGCTGCATTGCCAGCTGACGTAAACGCTCCAGTTGAAGCCTGATTTCGCTTTAAATAGAGTTAGATTTTTAAGCCCGCCCGTTTTCAGGCGGGCTTTTTTATACTAAAGTCGCGTAATTAAAATTTATTTATTCGTTATAATTAGCTTTATGCGCTCAAATCTTGATTCTGCAAATGATGCAAGCAATATAGCAAGTAATATAGCAAGCAATATAAAAAGCAATATTTCAAGCAATATTCCTGAAGAATTTGCATCTTATATTCAACGTTTTATTACGCATATCGATATTGAGCGCGGTCTTTCTAAAAAAACAGTATCTGCATACGCTTCAGATTTGCAAGATTACGTTTCATGGTTGCACAATAATCAAAATATCAATAGTTTTAGCTCTATTACTCAATTAAGCGTTGAGTCTTACGTAAGATTTTTACACGAATCAGGTTTAGGATCTCGCACTGTTGCGCGCCGTTTAGCTAGCATTCATGAACTGCACCGTTTTCTACTTTCTAACGGAAGCATACAATCTGACGTTTCAGCGCAAGTAAAAGCGCCAAAACAAGCAGACTACTTGCCGGACGTTTTAAGCATTGAAGAAGTGAATCGTGTTATTGAAGCTGCTGGAAATTTTGGTAGCACGGACGCGATTTCGCTTAGAGACGCAGCTTTACTCGAATTTTTGTATGCTACAGGAGCGCGAATTTCAGAAGCAGTAGGCGTAAAATTTGAAGATCTTGATTTAGAAGAGTCCGTTGTAAAACTTACTGGAAAAGGCGCAAAACAGCGCTTAGTTCCAATTGGAGGATGCGCTGTTAGAGCTATTCGAAAGTATATTGAAAAAGCTCGTCCAATACTATCTTCCAAAGGAAAGCGCGAATTACACACTATTTTCTTAAATAAGCGCGGAAATGCTTTGTCGCGCCAATCCGCGTGGCTGGTTGTTACTGAAGCAGGAGAGCGCGCAAAACTTGAGAATCCTTTACATCCGCACACATTACGCCATTCGCTTGCTACGCATTTAATAGCAGGAGGAGCAGATGTGCGCACGGTTCAAGAACTTCTTGGTCACGCTTCCGTAACAACTACGCAAATCTACACTCATATAAGTCCGGATGCTTTAGTTGAAGCTTACGTAATGAGTCATCCTAGAGCTAGATAATTTTATGC
>NQOH01000001.1:319423-325987 GCA_003585735.1 Gardnerella kenyensis | reverse complement strand
GAATACGAGACTTTTCATGCGCCGGAGCCGCTTAATTCTCATGGACCTGCGCGAATTATTGCTATGTGCAATCAAAAAGGTGGAGTTGGTAAAACAACCAGTTCTATTAATATTGCTGGAGCTTTAAGCCAGTACGGTCGTCGCGTTTTGATTGTTGATTTCGATCCTCAAGGTGCTGCAACTGTTGGGCTTGGTATTAACGCTAATGCGCTTGACAACACGGTTTATACAGCATTATTCGATTCGTCAGTAGATGTGCACGACGTAATTCGCCATACTGAAACCGAAAATATTGATATTATGCCTGCGAATATTGATTTATCCGCTGCAGAAGTTCAGCTTGTTACAGAAGTAGGCCGTGAGCAAATTCTTGCAGGCGTATTGCGTAAAGTTCGAGACGAGTACGACGTTATTATTGTAGACTGCCAGCCTTCTTTAGGCTTACTTACTGTAAACGCACTAACAGCAGCAGATGGTGTAATTATTCCGCTTGCTGCAGAATTCTTTGCACTTCGAGGCGTTGCTCTTCTTATGCAATCTATTGAAAAAGTGCAGTCTCGAATTAATCCAAATCTTAAAGTATTTGGCGTTCTAGTTACTATGTATACTCGCACTTTGCACAGCGAAGAAGTATTGCAGCGCATTTACGAAGCTTTCCAAGACAAAGTTTTGCATTCCGTAATTTCCAGATCTATTAAACTGCCAGATTCTACTGTTGCTGCAGTCCCGATTACTATTTTTGCTCCTGAGCACAAAACAGCAAAAGAGTATCGTGAAGTTGCGCGCGAGCTTATTGCTAAAGGTGTTGTTGCTTAAGTTCTTGTGGTTCTACGTTAGTGTGGATTAAAAGCTGTCTGCGCTCGCGAGTAAAATCGGCGAGGTTTGGCAGTTTGCCGATTTTGGTTTTGCCAATAACGTATTGCGGCTATTTAATTGGCTTCAGCTTTAAAATAGTTGCTTGTAAATAATTACTTAAACGCGAAGAATGGAAGAGGTTTTGTGATGACTGTTCGCGGTGATATTCGAAATGTGGCAATTGTGGCGCACGTCGACCACGGTAAGACCACTCTGGTAAACGCCATGCTTCAGCAGTCGCACGTATTTTCTGAGCGCGAAGAAGTCCCAGACCGTGTGATGGATTCCAATGATTTGGAACGCGAAAAGGGCATTACTATTCTTGCTAAGAACACTGCTGTGCAGTATACCGGTCCGTTAGCTGAAAAATATGGCCATCCAGAAGGCATCACTATTAACGTGATTGATACTCCTGGCCACGCTGACTTCGGCGGCGAAGTTGAACGCGGTATTTCCATGGTTGACGGTGTTGTTCTTCTTGTTGATGCTTCCGAAGGCCCTCTTCCACAGACTCGCTTTGTGCTTCGTAAAGCTTTGGAAGCTAAGCTTCCTGTGATTTTGTGCGTAAATAAGGTTGATCGTCCGGATGCTCGCATTGAAGAAGTTGTTGGCGAATCTACAGATTTGCTTCTTGGCTTGGCTCAGGATGTTGTTGAGGAAGGTATTGACCTTGATCTCGATGCTTTGCTTGATTTGCCAGTAATTTATTGCGCTGCTAAAGCCGGTTACGCTTCTCAAAATCAGCCAGAAAATGGCGGATTACCAGATAACGACAATTTGGAGCCTCTGTTTGATTCTATTATTTCAAACATTCCAGCTCCGCAATACGAAGAAGGCGCTCCTCTTCAAGCTCATGTTGCAAACATTGATTCCTCCGACTTCCTTGGACGCTTGGGCTTGGTTCGTATTTACAACGGCACTTTGGAAAAGGGTAAGACTTACGGTCTTTCCCGCGTTGATGGTTCTATTGAAAACTTCCGTGTTTCTGAGCTTCTTCGCACTCAAGGCTTGGAGCGTACTCCTGTAGCTTCTGCAGGCCCTGGTGACATTGTGGCTGTTGCTGGCGTTAACGACATTATGATTGGCGAAACGATTGTTGACCAGAACGATCCAAAGCCACTTCCATTAATTCACGTTGATGATCCTGCAATTTCTATGACTTTCGGCGTAAACGATTCTCCTCTTGCTGGAACTGAAGGAAAAGATCATAAGCTTACTGCTCGTATGATTAAGGATCGTTTGGATCGCGAGCTTATTGGTAACGTTTCTATTAAGGTTATTCCAACTGAGCGTCCAGATGCTTGGGAAGTTCAAGGTCGTGGCGAGCTTGCGTTGGCTGTGTTGGCTGAGCAGATGCGTCGCGAAGGCTACGAGCTTACGGTTGGTCGTCCTCAGGTTGTTACTAAGACTATTGATGGTCAAATTAACGAGCCTATGGAAAACACAACGATTGACGTTCCAGAAGAGTACATGGGTACTGTTACCCAGCTTATGGCTGATCGTAAAGGCCGCATGGATTCTATGAGCAACCATGGTTCTGGTTGGGTTCGTTTGCAATTTACTGTTCCTTCTCGTGGCCTTATTGGTTTCCGCACTGCTTTGCTTTCTGCTACTCGCGGAACTGGTATTGCAAGCTCTATTTCCGCAGGTTACGCTCCATGGGCTGGTCAGATTGTTACTCGTCAGAACGGTTCTATGGTTTGCGATCGTAAGGGTGTTGCAACTCCTTACGCTATGCAGCGTTTGCAAGCTCGCGGTATCTTCTTCGTCGATCCGCAAAGCCCAGTTTACGAAGGTCAAATCGTTGGTATTAACAATAAGCCAGACGAGTTGGATGTGAACATTACTCTTGCTAAGCACATGACGAATATGCGTTCTTCAACTGCTGATGTTCTCGAAACTTTGACTCCGCCAATTAAGATGAGCTTGGAAGAGTCTCTTGATTTCGCTAACGAAGACGAGTGCGTTGAGGTGACGCCTGAAGCTATTCGCGTGCGCAAGATTATTTTGAGCCGTGATGAATGGTATAAGTGGCGTGCTAAGCAGCGTCGTCAGAACAATGCTGCGTGACGCCTACCGCGAAAATACTATTTTAAAATTGAGGCGTTAACTATTATGTCATCAAAACCGTGGTCGCATCGCTTACCTTTGTGGGGTAAGTGTGCGACCACGTGTGTTTCTGCACTTCTGTGTTCGCTAATCGGAACGTTTGTTCATCGTTGTGGTGCGATGAGCAATTTGCCATATGGTTTTGTTGTTGCAATGATATTACTTCTGCTTTCTTCTTGGTGCGCAAGAGCTCGTAGCGGATGGTGGGGATTATTCATTCATGCAATAGTTTTTTCCGCGTTTGCTTGGATTCTCGCATTAGGTTTTATTGGCAGTGCAATTCTTGTGCCGGTTGGTTTTACTATTCCTGTGCCTTGGTGCGTTCAATATGTGGGATATTTGTGGCTTTATGGTGTTCTTATTGCTCACGCAATTTTGCTTTGCATGCCTCAGCGTTGGTTTGTTGTTAAATAGCAAAGTAAGTAAAAATTTGCAATAATTTAAGCGCGACTTAGCGGCACGTTTTGCATACAAAGCAGTATTAAGCAGTATTAAGCAGTATTTTTTACGGTAGTTTTGCTTACAATATTCTTAAATGCAACAGTTTTTAAGGAATAGTTATGAATAGTAGTAACAGTAATTACTCGCGTAAATTATGCTATTTAGGGCCGGAAGGTTCTTTTACGCATCAAGCAGCTTTAAAAGTTCAACAGCAGTTACAATCGTTTGATAATTTGCAACTTATTCCAACTGCTTGCGAGAATGTTCGCAGTATTGCTAGTGAAATTGAAGAGAATCATCATTGGGGCGTTATTGCTTGGGAAAACAATATTGAAGGCGTTGTAATACCTAATTTAGATTTATTAATTGATGCAAAAAATATGGTTGGTATTGCTCGCGTAGGCGTCGATATTAGTTTTGATGCTGTTATTTGCAAGTCAGATTCAATCGATAACTGTTCTACTATTGTTGCTCACCCGCACGCGTTGGCACAATGCCGTAAGTTTGCTCAAGAGCGCGGGTTACAAGAAAAAACTGCGTCTTCAAACGCTGCTGCTTGTAGGGATTTAGTTCCTGGTGAAGTTGCTTTATGCCCTAGAATTTGTGCTGATTTATACAATAGGCAGATTGTGAGTGAAGGCGTTGAAGATTTTTCTGGCGCGCGCACTGAGTTTTTAGTATTAGCTCCTAGAGATGAAGCTTTAGATTTTGTTAATGTGCAGCGCGAAAACTTTTCATCATTTTCATCAATTATTGCTTTTATTCCGCGTTGCACAGGCGCTGGCGTGTTAGCAAATTTGCTTGATGTTGTGCGCGATCATGGTCTTAATATGACTTCTTTTATGTCTAGGCCGATTAAAGGGCAGGGCGGTTTATACAGTTTTATTGCAACTGTTGATGCTGCTCCTTGGGATTCTACCTGTAAAGCTATGATTCAAGAGGTTGTTGAACATGGCGATTGGGTTCGAGCTTTAGCAGTATACCCTTCGAATAAGCACAATAATCCAGTGATGAACGATTGGATGCTACCTAATGGTGGAGTATGCGTTGAACCTTCGGTTGATGCTTTGCGTAATTTGAACGTAACACGTGCAGAAAGAGAATTATTATGGTAGAAGATGCTGAGTTTTCTCAAAAATTTTCTGTCGGTATTGTAGGACTTGGTCTTATTGGCGGATCTCTTGCAAAAAGACTTGCAAAATTGCCGGAATGCAGCGTTTATGCTTGGAATCGTCACAAAAATATGTACGATGAAGCTAAAAGTTTAGGAATTACCTGCGTAGAAAATGTACAAGATTTAGCTAAACTTCGTCCAAACGTTCTAATTTTGTGCAATGCTTTGTTTGCTATGCCAAGTATTTTGCAAGAAATTGCGCCTTATATTGACAAATCTTGCACAACTATTAGCGATGTTGGTAGTGTAAAAACTTTAGTTCGCCAGCAGGTTGCTGCAGCAGGTTTGCAAGATTGCTATGTTGGTGCGCATCCTATGGCTGGAAGCGAATTTACTGGTTGGGAATCTTCTAGCGCTGAACTTTTAGAAAATGCTTTGTGGGCTTTAACTGTTGATAACAACACGGAGTTTTGGCGAGTTCGCAATATTTTACAAATGATTGTTTCTTTATGTAAGAATCGCGCAATAGTTTTGGATGATGAAACGCACGATAATTCTGCAGCTCTTATTTCTCACATGCCTCACGTTGTTGCAACTGCTCTAGCAAATGTTTTGTGCGAACAATCTAATCGTGCAATCGCTTTGCAATTATCTGCCGGTTCTTGGCGAGATATGACACGTGTTGCTCTTACGGATCCTCAACGCACGCGCGCAATGGTAAGCGAAAATCGGCATAATACTGCGAAATTATTGCGTTCCGTAATTTCTGAGCTAACTTTTGCTGCAAATATGCTTGATCAAGATGTGCAAGCTGCTGACGATCATGAGCAAGAGTTTTTTGATAAAGCTCAATCGTGGAGAGAATATAAATACCAGCAGCGCAACTCGTCTAAAACTAATACGAATCAAAGCGATGATGTAAATAGCAGATTGTGGAAGTATGATTCCAGAAGCAATTGGCAGCAAGAATTACTAGAATCTGCGCGCTTAGGCGAATCCATTGTTGAACTTTCCGGATTCAATACCAGCGAATCTTCTCAACTGCTGTTGCGTTCAGATAGTTCGCTAAGCAACTTATAATGCTAGTTTCTTTTTAATGTGGCGAGAGTTTTGGTGTGTCTATACTTTAAGAGGCTTTTGGAATTTGCGTTCTGGGATTGGCTTTAATCGGTAAATAGTGTTGGCGTCAATGAACATTTCTTCGGCAGCTCTAGTGCCGTTTGCTGCAGGATCTCGAAGCAAATGAAGCATTACCCCGTCCCACTCGAGTACGTGCCCAATCGCATCATGGTACTCGATTTTTTGCGCTCCATCATTATTTTCTTCTATAATTTTGTATGTTCTTACTACTATGCGAGCGCCTGCAGGTATTTGCTGCGGTAGTGTAGTTGGTTTTGTACGTGTGTTCATAAAACAAGCTCCTTGTTGTATTATGCATGTGACAGGCACGTATAGCAAACGTTTCGCTTTAAACTTTTATGGAAGGTGAGTTAAGTATGAGCAATAAATCATCACTTGTTGCTGATTCTTTGGCTTGTTCTTCTAAGTATGCAAGTTTAGTAGATGATTATATTAAGTATGTGCGTGCGAATAAGGGCTTGGGGGAGCGTACGCAGCGAGCTTACGAAAGCGATATTTTGCAATGCCTAGCATGGTGTAATCTGCACGGCTTTAATAATATTTCGAATCTTGCTACGGATGATTTGCGTTTATGGATGGCAAATGTTTCTAAGAATCATGCGCGCTCAAGCTTAGCTAGAAAAGTTGTTGCTGTGCGCGGATTTTTTGCATGGTGTCAGCATGTTGGATACATAAAAAGCGATCCTGCAGAAATTTTAATGACTCCAAAAATTGAAAATATGCTACCTACTGTGCTTGATGAATCGCAAGCAGAGGAATTAATGAATAATGTTGATGCTGAAGCTAATAATTCATCATCATGCTCAAAAAAGATGCGTGCAATTGAACTTCGCAATGCTGCAATTCTAGAGCTTTTATACGCAACTGGCATGCGAGTAGGTGAGCTTACTGGATTAAATGTGCAT
>NQOH01000001.1:314528-318781 GCA_003585735.1 Gardnerella kenyensis | reverse complement strand
CTTTTGGTATTCCTGCTTTTAAAACATTATCTGCGTGGTTTTCTAGTGATGGGCGAAAAGTTTTATTGCAAAATTCTGCGGAAACCGCAATATTTCTTGGCGCTCGCGGAAAGCGCATTGATCAGCGATTAGTAAGACAGGTTGTGCATGATGCTGCTAAAAGTGCGCATGTGCCGGATATTTCTCCTCATGCTTTGCGCCATAGTGCGGCTACGCATATGCTTAACGGCGGTGCAGATTTGCGAGAAGTACAAGAATTATTGGGTCATTCATCGCTTAATACTACGCAACGTTATACGCATGTATCTATAGAAGCGTTGAAACAGCGCTATTTACAAGCTTTTCCGCGTGCCTAAGTATCTGCATAATAAATGCATAATTTCTCGCTAATTAACAATGCCTTTACATAATTTATTACATAATTTACATATATGTAATAAATGTAAATTAGTAAAAAACAGTAAAATTTATTGATAAAATAGTAAATTTTTTAGTTTTTATGCGAAAAAATGGTGTTTTGATAAGTAATTTTTAGATATAAACAATAAATTTTACAATTTATGTGTACTCTTGCATTGTTTGAAAAAATACGTATTATTGAATTTTAATCAACGAAGAGGCCTTGTCATTGGCTAAAAGAATCCATCTGGCAATAAAACTAGATGGATTTATTTTATTCATGACTTGGCTTTTTGTATTGATATAGCATCTGCCTACCAGACGTTAGGAGAATAATTATGAAGAATAAGGCTTTAGCTTTTGCTGCTGCGGCCTGCTCGTTGGCCATGTTGCTTGGTGGTTGCGGCTCATCTGCTTCGAAGACTGCGCAAACAAACGGTGGAAAGGTTATTATTACCGTAAATAACACTGAGCCACAGAATGAATTGGTGCCTGGCAACATTAATGAAAACGCTGGTGCACGTCCTGCTATGTTGGTTAACTCAACGTTGGTCACTTTTGATGAAAAGGGCAACCCAGTAAACGAGGATGCTGAAAGCGTGACTCCAAACGCAGACGCAACTCAGTACACTGTTAAGCTTAAGGCAGGCAAGAAGTTCAGCGATGGTACTCCTGTTACCGCTGAAAGCTTCACCAAGGCTTGGAGCTTCGTCGCCAACGCTAAGAATGCACAAAAGTGCGCTTCCTTCTTCCAGACCATTAAGGGTTATGACGAATTGCAGAAGGATGGTTTGAAGGGCGACGAACAGCTTTCCGGTTTGAAGGTTGTAGATAAGGACACCTTCACCGTTGATTTGAAGCAGCCAGATTCTGTGTTCCCAATTAAGGTTGGTTACTTGGCATTCGCTCCACTTCCAGAATCCTTCTACAAGGATCCAAAGGCTTATGGTGAAAAGCCTGTTTCCTCCGGTCCATACTTGTTCAAGTCTTGGGATCACAACAGGCAGATTGAAGTTGTGAAGAACCCAGCCTACGATGGTCCTCGCAAGGCTCAGAATGATGGCGTTACCTTCAAGATTTACACCGATGGTAATGCTGCTTACCGTGACGTACAGTCCGGCAACCTTGATATGACCGATAACATTCCAGATACTGAAACCAGCAACTTCCAGAGCGATAGCACAATCACTGCTTACAACAAGCCTGGTTCTGTAATTCTTCAGTTCAGCATTGCTTCCAGCTTGCCACACTTCGATGTTAAGACTGAAGAAGGCCGCTTGCGTCGTCAGGCAGTTTCCATGTCTATCGATCGTAAGGCAATTGCTGAAAAGGTGTTGAACAAGACTGCTGCTCCTGCAAACGACTTCACTTCTCCAAAGACCCCAGGCTACGATCCTAATTTGAAGGGTAGCGAGCATTTGAAGTTCAATGCAAAGAAGGCTAAGGAATTGTGGGCTAAGGCAGAAGCAATTTCCAAGTATGATGGTCCTCTTACCTTCACCTACAATGCTGATAACGCTGTTGCTAAGTCCGTGTTCGATGCAGTTGTGAACTATGTGAAGAACAATTTGGGTGTTAAGGCAGAAACCACGCCAATCCCAACCTTCCAGGAGTTCCGCGATGCATGCACCAAGCGCAAGGTTAAGGGCGCATGGCGTGCAGGCTGGATGCCAGATTACCCAAGCCCAGAAAACTACTTGACTCAGCAGTTTGCTTCTGTTGCAGCTGATGGCAATGGTTCTAATGATGGTGATTACAAGAATCCAAAGTTTGATGAATTGCTTACTAAGGCTACTGCATCTTCCGATGCAAGCGAAGCAACTAAGCTTTATCATGAAGCTGGCGAAACCCTTCTTGAGGATCTCCCATCTGTTCCACTGCTCTACATGAATGCTAAGGCTGTTATGAATCACAATTTGAAGGGATTCGTAATGGATTGGCAGAATATGCCACTTTACTACCAGCTTCATAAGTAAGATTTAAATCTTCATATGGAGTTTATATAAATTAATTTCATGATATTCAGAAAAATAATTAATTCTGATATCGCCTCTCAATAATTTAATATCGCTTATAGCGAAATTGCTGCTCCAGTTGAAGGCATAAAGGAAATAATCCAAAAAATTTCTTCAACTGGAGTGGCACTTTGTTGTTTTTGCGAGTAATTGTTAACAATTCAAGGAGAAGCCGATGGGTAAGTACATTCTGCGTCGAATTTTGCAGATGATTCCTGTTGTTCTCGGCACAACATTATTGGTTTATGCATTAGTATTTGCTTTGCCGGGTGATCCGGTAAATGCAATGTTTGGTGATAAACCAGTTAATCCTGCTGTCGCAGCACAAATTCGAGCTAATTATAATTTAGATAAACCATTTATTATTCAATATTTACTGTTCTTAAAGAATGCGCTTACTCTTGACTTTGGCCAAACCTTCGCAGGTCAGCCTGTTATTGACGAAATTGGTCGCGCATTCCCTGTAACCATTCAGCTTGCTGTTATGGCATTCGCTTTTGAAGCTCTGTTTGGTGTAACTTTCGGTATCATTTCCGGTCTTAAAAAAGGTAAATGGTACGATAGTGTAATTCTTATTGTTTCTTTGCTTCTTATTTCTGTACCAACATTCGTAACTGGCTATGCTATGCAGTATTTGCTTGGTATTAAGTGGCATATTCTTCCTCCTAATGTAAGTAATGATCCTGGATTCTTAGATATGCTCACTCCTGCAATGGTTCTTGGATCTGTATCTATGGCATATGTAATTCGACTTACAAGGTCTGAAGTTTCGTCAAATATTGCTCTTGATTACGTTCGTACAGCTCGCGCTAAAGGCTTAAAAGAAGGTGCTGTTATTATTCGACACATTCTTCGAAACTCTTTAATTCCAGTAGTAACGTTCCTAGGTCAGGATTTGGGCGCTCTTATGGGCGGAGCTATGATTACAGAAACAATATTTAATGTTCATGGTATTGGCTTCCTCACTTATCAAGGTATTTTGAAGGGTGAAAGCAATCTGGTAGTTTCTGTAGTTACCTTGCTTATGCTGATTTTCGTAGTCAGCAATTTACTTGTTGATATCTTGTACGCGGCTCTTGATCCGCGCATTCGTTACGCGTAAGGAGAAGCATAATTATGCAAGAAAAAGTTGAGGAAAATTTGACTGCTACAGATATTACGCTTCCAGGTCAGGAACGTTACGTCGCATCTTTGGAAGACACTCCTTTACAGGAAGTTGATTCTGTTGATGAGTCTGCTCCTGCTACGAGCATGTGGGCTGATGCTTGGCGTACTTTGAGACGAAATCCTTTGTTTATTATTTCCGCAATATTAATCGTTGCAATTTTCTTTATTGCATTATTCCCTGGATTGCTTGTTAAGCGAGATCCAATGTATTGCGTACTTAATAACTCTTTGTTGCCAAGTTCTTCCGGCCATCCTCTTGGATTTGATAAGCAGGGATGCGATATTTACGCTCGCGTAATATATGGCACTCGCACTTCTGTAACAATCGGCATAATTGCTACAGCTTTGGTTGTTTTAGTTGGTTCTTTAATTGGTGCTATTGCAGGCTTCTTCGGAGGTTGGGTTGATGCTGTTCTTAGCCGCATTACCGATATCTTCTTAGCTTTGCCTATGCTTCTTGGCGCTATCGTTGTTCTCCAAATGTTCAGAACCACAAAATCAATGTGGAAGATAATTCTAGTTATGGTTCTATTCGGTTGGGTTAGTGTTGCTCGAATAGCTAGAAGTGCTGTTATGGAATCAAAGAATCTAGAATTTAACACAGCTTCTACAGCTTTGGGATCTAGACCTATACGAAATCTCTTCAGGCATATTATTCCAAACTCTTTGGCT
>NQOH01000001.1:304609-313853 GCA_003585735.1 Gardnerella kenyensis | reverse complement strand
TCCTTGGTATTGGTTTACCAACTACTACCGTGAGCTGGGGTGGAGATATTGCTACTTACAGTAGGTACTTCAATAACAGTCCAGAAGTATTGTTCTATCCGTCATTTGCGCTTGCTATTACAGTTCTTGCCTTCATTATGATGGGTGACGCTGTAAAGGATGCGTTGGATCCAAAGAGCCGTAAGGCGTGAAGTTAGCGTGGAGGAATAAAACTTATGAGCATTTCAACGCATAAAAATGTAGACGCTCTCGCTATGCAGCGTGAGCAAGGTCCATTGCTTGAAGTGAAAAATCTTCAGGTTGATTTCACTACTGATTCCAAGAAAGCTGTTCACGCTGTTCGAGATGCAAGCTTTAGCGTATATCCCGGCCAGTGGGTTGCAATCGTAGGTGAGTCTGGTTCTGGAAAGTCCACTTCTGCAATGGCAGTTTTGGGTTTGCTTCCAGGAACAGGCCATGTTACTGGCGGCTCTATTAAGCTTAAAGGCCAGGAAATTAGCAAACTAAAGCCAAAAGAGTTTGCTTCTTTGCGTGGCACTGCAATGGGATTGGTGCCTCAAGATCCTATGAGTAACTTGAACCCTGTTTGGCGTATTGGCACACAGGTTAAGGAAGCTCTTCTTGCAAATGGTGTTGACGTAAGCCATGAGAAGCGTTCTGCTCTTGCGGAAGCTCTTGCAGGCGATGCTGTAGAAGTCAAAGGCAATGACGACGAAACATTCCTAGGTTCTAAAGAATTATCAGAATTGATGGAAGCTGCACGTAAGTCTTTGGCAGAAATTGGACTTGATGAATTCAAGATGAATGAAGCCATGGAATACTACAAAAAAGAGTGGGTTCCAGGTTCCGAAACTCGTTGGCGTGTTGCAGACGATTTAATCAAGTACGGTGTGAATGACGACAAAGCTTGGGAAATTGCCAAAAAGTATGTTGTCGGTGCAAGTGTTGAAGATCGTATTGCTGGTTTGCTTGACGAAGCTGGTTTGCCAGATGCTGCAACTCGTGCGCGCCAGTTCCCGCACGAGTTTTCCGGCGGTATGCGTCAGCGCGCGTTAATTGCTATCGGTTTGGCTTGCCGTCCAGATTTGCTTATTGCAGACGAGCCAACTTCCGCACTCGACGTTACTGTGCAAAAGCGTATTCTTGACCATTTGCATACGCTTACAGATTCGCTCGGAACTTCCGTTCTGTTCATTACTCACGATTTAGGTTTGGCTGCAGCTCGTGCACAGCACGTTGTTGTTATGTATAAGGGTCGTGTTGTGGAATCTGGTCCATCTTTGGACGTTTTGCAACATCCACAGCATCCTTACACGAAGCGACTTGTTGCTGCTGCTCCAAGCCTTGCTTCTCAGCGAATCATTTCCGTTAAGGAGCATGGCGGTAACGCGGATAATTTGCTTGAGCATCACGTAGTAGGTGAGCAAACTCTTGAAAAGAGTGAGCATATTATTACAGTCGACCATTTAACTCGCGAGTTTAAGCTTCCTCGTAAGAAGGAGCTTTTCAAGGCTGTTGATGACGTTTCGTTCTCTATTAAGCGCGGCACAACTTTGGCAATTGTGGGCGAATCCGGTTCTGGTAAGTCTACTGTTGCAAACATGGTTTTGCGACTTCTTAAGCCAACAAGCGGAACCGTTACTTACGAAGGCAAGAATATTGCTGACTTAAAGGGCGCAGATTTGCTTGATTTCCGTCGTCACGTTCAGCCAGTATTCCAAAATCCTTACGGTTCGCTCGACCCAATGTATTCGATTTATCGTTCTATTGAAGAGCCTTTGCGTATTCATAAGATTGGCGATAAAAAGAGCCGTCAGAATCGTGTTCGTGAGCTTTTGGATATGGTTCGCATGCCTGCTTCTGTTATGACTCGCTTCCCGAACGAGCTTTCAGGTGGCCAGCGTCAGCGCATTGCAATCGCGCGTGCAATGGCATTGGATCCTGACGTTATCGTTTGCGACGAAGCTGTGTCTGCTTTGGACGTGCTTGTACAAGATCAGGTTTTGCACTTGCTTAACGATTTGCAAGCGGAGCGCGGATTAAGCTACTTGTTCATCACTCACGATTTGGCTGTTGTTCGACAGATTGCGGACGAAGTTGTTGTTATGCAACACGGAAAGCTTGTTGAGCATGCAACAACCGATGAAGTGTTTGATCATCCTCAAAAGGAATACACTCGCGATCTTCTCGACGCAATTCCTGGTGGAAACTTGGAACTTGGCTTGGATTAATTTAATTAATTAGATTAACTAATCTAAATATTTAATTTAATCTAATATAATCTAATCTAATAAAATAAAAATAAAGGTGCAGGGTTTATAACTTGGTTAATAACGGGTTATAAATTTCTGCACCTTACTTTTTGCTTTGTGCAGCGTGCATATTTGTGTAACGCGCATATTAGAGTTAGATTTATGATTACAATTACGACTTCAAATTTAAATGGTATTCGTGCAGCCGAGCGTAAGGGGATGCTTGACTGGTCCGATGCTCACACTCCTGACGTATGGTGTATGCAAGAAGTGCGTGCTCCGCAGGATGCAATCGACCCAATTATGACGAAAATTGAAATGGGATATCGCGCATCTGAGAATACTGATATTGCAAATCCTAAAGAAAACGAAGATTTTACGTACATAAACGAAATTTGCCGTGTAAAAGGTCGAGCTGGAGTAGCGTTAGTTACATCGCTTCCTGTAGTAGCAAAGCGCTACGGTTTGCCAGGTTTAAGTGAGGATGTGGATTCTGGACGATGGATTGAAACCGATGTGTGTACGCCTCAAGGTTATGAAATTACTGTCGCTTCCGTGTATGTTCACGCCGGAAATGTTGACGACCCGCAAAAAATGCAACAAAAATTCCGCTTTTTGGACACAATGCTTACTCGCTTAGGTGAGCTTCGAGATGCAGCAGCAAGCGGCGGAAATCAAGCAATCTTGTGCGGAGATTTTAATATTGCGCATACTCCACTTGATATTAAAAATGCTAAAGCAAATGAAAAAAGCGCAGGATTCTTGCCTGAAGAACGCGCGTATATTGACCGCTGGATTAACGAGTACGAGTTTGTGGATGTTATGCGCATGCTTGCAGGAGATATTCAAGGCCCGTACACATGGTGGAGCCAGCGCGGAAAAGCTTTCGATAATAACGTTGGTTGGAGATTAGACTACCAGTTTGCAACTCCAGAAATTGCAGAAAGCGCTTGCGGATTTGTGATTGATCGCGCTGAAAGTTATGATGCGCGCTGGTCTGATCACGCTCCATTAACTATAAAGTATTCGGTGTGATTATTAACTTGCGTAGGATTGAGATAATTACGTAAATATCGTTTATTCGTATGAAAATTTTCAGTGCTTTGCTTGTGGTAATCTGATGAAGTTAAGCAATTTGCAGCATCAGTAATAAGTTTATTGTTGCGGATTTGTTGTTTGAAGAAATGAGGAATAATGGGTTGGTTATTTGGCCGACGTAAAGAAGTAAAATCTTCAAAAGTTGTAGATGAAGTTAAAGAGGTAAAAACTGGTCCATGGGATTTCAACGACGAAGACGCACCGGATTTCAGTGATTATCTTGATTTTGGATCAATCTACATTCCATATTTCCAAGGTATTGAATTACGCGTAAAGAAACAGCGTGAAACGGGACAAGTTTTAGGCATGACAGTAACATGTGGCTCCTCAAGTGTAGAAGTTGAAGCTTTTGCAGCGCCAAAAACTACTGGTATTTGGTTAGAAGTTTGCAAAGATTTGCTTGATGGAAACAGCCAAGCTTGCACATCGAAAGGCGAGTTTGGTACCGAAATTTTGATGCCAGTAAAAGTAGGCGAAAAAACAATAACTACTCGTATTGTTGGTATTGACGGCCCTCGATGGATGCTTCGTGGAATATTCTCTGGTCCGGCAGCAACAGAGCTAGCAGAAAATAATAATGAAACTAAGCAGCTAGATGAATGGTTTAAGGGGATTGTTGTAAATCGTGGTGAAGAGCCGCTTGCTCCTCGCGATTTTATTCCTATGCACGAGCCTTTGACTCGAGAAGAAAAAGAAGCTGCTGCTGCTAAAAAAGCAGAAATTGCAAACAAAGATGATGAGAATAAATCCTCTACTGAAAATACTAGCGACGCTTTAAAGAAAGACGATAAGCCATTAGGCTACGATCAGCAGGTAGAAGTGAAAACTACTCTTACTCGCGGCCCAATGTTCTCTGAAGTTAGATAGCAGTAAGTTAAGTAACGTAAGTTAAGTAGCGTAAGTTAAGTAGCGTAAGGATACCGTCTTGAAAAATAACGCTTGTGGCAAAAAAAGTTCTGGGCTTGCTTCCCTTGCTTCTATCGGTTCTGATGGAAGCAACTTTTCTGTAATCGATTCAATGGGCGGTATTCGAGGAATAATCGAATCCATGCTCCCAGGCTTGCTGTTTGTTATTTGCTTTGTTGTAACTAGAAATGTACAAACGACGGTTATTGTATCGGCTGTGATTGCTGTTTTACAAGTTATAGCTCGGCTTATTCAAAGGCAGTCACTGATGGGCGCAATTAGTGGACTTGTTTCCATTGCGATTTGCCTTATTTGGGTGTGGACGAGTCACCAAGCGCGCGATTACTACATGATGGGTTTTATTACTAATGCTGTTTATGGCGCGCTTCTTGCGATTTCATTGATTGCGCGCGTGCCAGCGCTTGGGCTTGTGATTGAGTCGATTCGCAAAATGCCTACAGAAAACTTCGGTTTGTGGCTTCACAATTGGCTTGATTATAAGCCGCTTAAGCGTGCATATATGTATGCTACAGCATTGTGGATTGGTGTTTTTGCGCTGCGACTTGTTTTGCAAGTGCCATTATATTTGACGAATCACGTTGTGTGGCTTGGCACAGTGCGTTTGATTATGGGATTGCCGTTTTGGGCGCTCGCAATTTGGGTTTCTTACTTGATTATTGCAACGCCGTTTATGCGTCTTCATCATAAAAATCACGAAGAAAAGCAGTGTGACGAAAAGCAGTGTGACGAAAAACAAAGCGACGAAAATCCAATCGAAGAAAATCAGCTTAACTAAAATCAGCTTAACTAAAATCAGCTTAACTAAAATCAGCTTAACTAAAATCAGCTTAACAAAATGCAAAATTAAGGGGTAACTTATGCAGGTGACGATGCGAATCGAGAGATATGCGGATCAAGGAAGATGCGTAGGTCATCTTGACGGACGCGTTGTATTCGTGCGATTTGCACTCCCGGGTGAGCTGGTTGTTGTGCGTATGGATGAGCCGATGCGTGCAAAAGCGCACTTTTTTACTGGCGAAGTTGTGGAAGTTTTGGAGCCTAGTGCGGATCGTGTGGAGCCGCAATGGAAGCTTGCGGGTCCTTTGTCTCAGGGCGGCGGAGTTGGAGGAGCGGATTTAATTCACGTTTCTTTGCCTGGGCAGATTCGTTGGAAGGCTTCTGTAATTGCCAATCAATTCCAACGTTTGGCGCATATGGATGTTTCTGCTAACGATATTAGCGTTGAGCGTATTCCGGGGGATGAGGAACTTAACGGGTTTAATTGGCGTACGCGCATGGAGTTGGTTGCGGATGATGAAGGACGATTGTCTATGCGTAAGCGTGAGTCGCATGATCGCATTGCGATTGATACTATGCCGCTTGCGTCGCGCGCGGTTTTAGCAGTTGCGGATTCTTTGGACTTGTGGAATCAAGAATTTGAGCCGAATTCGCAAATTCGCCTTGCTGTTCCAGAGCCGCGTGTTGATGGTTTAGATTTTAATGATAAGGCTGCGCTTCTTAGTGCAATTGGCGAAAATTATGCGCTTATAGTAAATGATGAGTTGGTTGCAGGCTCGGCTTTGTTGCGTGAGTGCGTGCGAGTTGCGGTTGATGGTGATTCATCTCGTATTCGTACTTTTGACTACGATGTTGACGCGCGAGGTTTTTGGCAGATTCATCGCGCAGCTCCAGAGCATTTGGTGAACTATGTTTTGGGATTAGTTCGTTCTGCTCTTGATGGGCGCACTAAGAATACGGTTTTGTGGGATTTGTATTCTGGCTCGGGTTTGTTTACGATTCCGCTTGCGACTTTGGCTAATGTTGGCGGAGATTCTTCTAGTGCTGTGGGTGCTGCAGGTGCTGTGGGTGCTGCAGAGCCTGCGCGCGTTCTTAGCATTGAGGGTGCGCCGATTGCTGTAAAGAATGCAAGGCGAAACATTGGGCGAGCTGGTCTTAGCAGAGATGTTGTTGAAGCTTTGCAAGGCGATGTTGCACAAACGCTTGAATCGCAGGTGTTTAAGGCGAGTAAGTCGTCTAAAATTGTTCGCCGATTTGCGCATCCTGATGTTGTTGTGTTGGATCCTCCGCGCGCTGGAGCTAAAGCTCAAGTTTGTAAGCAGATTGCAAAGTCGGGTGCTAGAGCTGTTGTGTATGTTGCTTGCGATCCTACTAGTCTTGCTCGCGATGTTGGCACGTTTAAGGAGCTTGGCTACAGCGTTCAGTCTTTGCGCGCGTTCGACATATATCCGGAAACTCATCACGTGGAGACTGTCGTGTTGATGTCAAGGGCTTAATAGGTGGGTGCATTTTAGTCCTTGTGTAGCAGGGGTTTGCGAGGGTTATCGTTAAAAGGTTTAATGCGAAGCGGCTTTAAGCTGGGTTTTCGTGATTTTTGAGTGCAGTTTGGCTGTTTGAGGGAAGATGTCGACGCTCTAGGGTTGAGTGCACAGGATGTTAACGTACTTCGCTTGCGTTGAAAGCACACTGTGCTTTCAACTTTGAGCAAGCTCAGCGAATCGAAGTGCATTCGCGAATTATGTTTTAATCGCTCATGCAAGTCGATTCGCCACTTTGCACCCAGCTGGTGAAGTGGGAAAATATAGCTCAAAAGGTAAAATGAAACCTGATTATTAGTATGTGCACGAGGAGGTATTTAAGGAATGGATAATAAGAAGTTTATCGCAGAGACGAAAGATGTTCGTTTAACGGTGAAACGTGCTGATACTTTTGGTGTGAGCTTTGTTAACTGTGAACAAGATATATTGAGGGTTGAGGAAGCGCAAAATGTTATAAGGCTTATTCAAACTAAAAAAGTCTCAGCTTCGAATTGGGTGAGGTGGTTTACTCAGGGTATGCCTGAAATTGTTGTGAGTTTGCCACATGATGTGGAAGTTTGTGAGGTTGAATCTGATTCTAATCAAGTGCTCATCACGGATATTGAGATTGGTAAGCTTTATGTAGAAGTGAACAATGGCAAGGTAGAAGTTGTTAATTTGAAGGCGGATGATGTCTTTCTTAAATGTTATAATGGGTTGGCTTCAGCAACAAACGTAGAAGTAACTCATGTTTGTACGCTTGATACGTTAAATGGCATGAGTATTTTAGAAGGAACAATACCTAAGGATGCAAGCCTTGAAGTAGTTTGTGAGAATGGTGTCACCGAGGTTTCAGATAAGAAGAAGGTAAATTGTAAAAACGATGGATTTGCGCATTACATGGTGCACTGTCTTAATGGGAAAGCTATTGCGAAGTAGCAGACATATAGATCAAAAAAGAAGCAATAAAACTTGATATAAGTTGGAATTAGAGCGTATATAGACATACCAAAATGAAGGAGGAAGTCGTATATGCTCTATGTAAAATTTGATGATTTCGAAGATGTTAGCGTCATGGGGAATGAGAAAGATCATGGAATGTTTATTCCGATTAAGGATGGGAATGTGTATGCTGAGTGCGAACGGTGCGGTGTAGTTGAAAGGATCACCTCACCATGCGAGTTCATTGCTAGCACATTTAGGTCAAGAGTGAACTTCGATGAAGGTTATGAACTTTGCGAGAAGTGCTTGCAGGAGGTTGAGTTTGTTACTGTTGCTTTGAGAACTGGAAAATTGCCTAATCGAGAATTGAAATGACTGAAAAGCAAAGCAGTGATAACCGTAGTAATACATGAAAAACTAAACGTTAAAAGGTGCACACACTTTGCACCCGGGCGGTAAATGATAATTTAGGGAGGCGTTTTATGTCAGTAATTAAAATTGAAAACCTCACTTTCTCATATTATGGATATGTAAAACCCATATTTAAAAATGTATCGTTTTCCTTTGATACAAACTGGAAAACGGGATTGATAGGAAGAAATGGAATCGGTAAATCAACTCTATTTAAGTTACTTTTAAATCAAGAAACTTATCAAGGTAAAATAAGCAAGGATGTTGAATTTATTAAATTTCCACCAAATATAAGCGATACTTCAAAATTAGGAATTGAGTTATATAAAGAACTAATATCAGATGATGAAGAATGGAAGTTATTTAGAGAACTCAGTTTGCTAAATGTAGATGAGAACCTTGTTTACAGAGAGTTTGAAACGCTTTCTAAAGGGGAACAAACAAAAATCCTTTTAGCTATTTTGTTTACAAGAGAAGATGGCTTTTTACTTATTGATGAACCAACAAACCATTTAGATATGGACGGAAGAAAAATTGTAAGTGAATATCTGAAAAGTAAAAAAGGATTTTTGCTTATATCTCATGATAGAGATTTTTTAGATGGTTGTATCAATCATGTTATTTCTATTAACAGGAATTCTATTGATGTCCAATCGGGAAATTTTACATCATGGTATGAAAACAAAGTGATGAAAGACCAATTTGAAATTAGTCAAAATGAGAAATTAAGAAAAGATATTAAACGATTAAAAGAGTCTGCAAGACAAAGTCAAATTTGGTCTGATAAAATTGAAAATACTAAAAATGGTGTAAAAGTATCAGGTGTAAAACCAGACAAAGGACATATAGGTCATCAATCAGCCAAGATGATGAAAAAATCTAAGAATTTGGAGAATAGACAAAACAAGGCAATAGAAGAAAAACAGAGTTTACTAAAAGATATCGAAATAAAGGAAAGCCTATTACTGCATCCGCTACATCATCACAAAAATCCTCTAATATCGGTTAGCAATTTATCATCATGCTATGGAGAGAGACAGATCCTAAATAATGTAAGTTTCGAGATAAAGCAAGGCGACATAGTGGCTATATATGGGGGTAATGGTAGCGGAAAATCAACCTTGATTAAAATTTTATTAGGTATAAATCACGAGTATACAGGTGAGATAAAATTAGCAGGTAATTTAAAAATCTCGTATATTCCTCAAGACACATCTAATTTAACAGGTAGCCTAAATGAATATATTCACAAGCAAGATGTTGATGAAACATTGTGTAAAACAATTCTAAGAAAATTAGATTTTTCAAGAGAATTATTTG
>NQOH01000001.1:303714-303879 GCA_003585735.1 Gardnerella kenyensis | reverse complement strand
AAAGCCAGCTCATATATTTGTTTGGGACGAACCACTGAATTATATAGATGTAATATCAAGAATACAGATTGAGGAAATTATAAAAGAAGCAAAGCCTACACTCATATTTGTGGAACACGATAAGCGATTTGTAGAAGATATCGCTAATAAAATAATACAATTTTA
>NQOH01000001.1:292188-302984 GCA_003585735.1 Gardnerella kenyensis | reverse complement strand
CAGTTTCTCTCCTGCAATGAACGTTAAGGCTCTTTTATTGATGCATGGTTATCATAAGGGTAGTCTTGATACACGTGAGACTGTCGTATTGATGTCAAGGGCTTAATAGGTGGGTGCATTTTTGCCCTTGTGCAGCAAGGCTTAGTGAGGGCTATTGTTAAAAGGTTTAGCGTGTGGCTGCTTTAGGCTGGCTTGGCGTGATTTTTGAGTGCTATTTTTCTGTATGAGGTAAGATATCGACGCTATGGGGTCGAGTGCACAGGATGTTAACGTACTTCGCTTGCGTTGAAAGCACACTGTGCTTTCAACTTTGAGCAAGCTCAGCGAATCGAAGTGCATTCGCGAATTATGTTATTCCTCACGGCTATTAGTAGCCGTTCGGCTGATTTGGCATGTAAAGTCCACTGGACTTTACATTTGAGCCAAATCACGCTTTGAAGGAGCTTGAAATGCGTTATGCAATTTCAAGCTCTGTCAAAGCGCCCATGCAAGTCGATTCGCCACTTTGCACCCAGCTGGTGAAGTGGTAAAATATAGTTCAAAAGGTAAAGTGAAACCTGATTATTAGTATGTGCACGAGGAGGTATTTAAGGAAATGGACAAGCTCGTTCGTTTTTGCCGTGAAGTGGCGATGTTCGGCTTGACGGTTGCCTTAATCGCGATGCTGATTGCCTTAATATGGGATGGCACACTTGCTATTAGAATTGGTTTTACCTCTTTTGTTATTGGTGTCACAGTGATCTTGCTTAAGACTGTACTTCGAAAGACTGATTGAATTTTGTTTGGTTCAAGTCAATAGTTGAATATCTCACGTTGGGTGGCTATTACTGATCTCTGTCAGTAATAGTCACTTCTTTTTATGAATCTTAAAGTCAGGCTCAATGTCCGTCCTGTTTAGCCGGTGATTAGTTAGGGTAATCGGATGAAGTATTGGATACGTTGAATAACAATATTAGAGAAATTATCGCGGGCAACAACTTAAGCGAGATTGAAACGGTTGATAAAAAAATTGCAGACAAACAAGCGACACTACTAACCTTGCTTAAAGCTAAAAAAGACTACACGAAAATAGCTGATGAGATTGATGAGCTTAAAGGTAAGAAACAGCAGCTTCTTATAGAAAAAGCAGGTCAAGAAGATGCTAAAAGACGAATCAGAGAAATGGAAGATTTTCTGAAAAATGAGCGTCATGATATTGGTGAGTATGATGAGAAGCTGGTAAGAAAGTACATCAAGAAAATAAAAGTTTACGAGGACAAGTTCAGCATAACTTTTAAATCAGAGATTAGTGTGAATATTGAAAGAACATCATAAAAGTCAAAAGACTGTGAGCATTTGAAATGTTACAAAACTCAGCCTAGGGGGAATCCTCTCTAGGCTGTTTTTGTTTTTATGCTAAAATCAAGTTATTAAGCCAATCTTAAACCTTTTAACGATAGCTTTTTCTATCGTTAAAAAGTGCACCCACTATCAATAGTGTACACTCAAAAAAGTGTAGCTATACTTGGAGTTCTCTCAATCCACGTCGAGACTGTCGTATTGATGTCAAGGGCTGATTAGGTTGATTTATAAATGCGGCATGATACAATCGTATTAACAGAACCTCTCCACGCTTAATGTAGTTCTTCTACATGCGGACCACGGAGAGGGCTTTTTGTATGAAAGAGTATACGTATGACATTGAAGCCAGCTTTAACGTATGATCAACAAATTGCAAGACTTGTAAATGACCATCATTTAAAAATTTCTAACATTGAATTTGCAAAAGAAATTTTGAAGAAAGTCAACTATTACAGACTTTCTGGTTATGGTGTAGGGTTGAAGAATGCTAATAACAAGGAGTATTATCAAGACACTGTTAGCATAGAACAGCTATTTAATCTTTATTGCTTTGATAGTCAATTTAAAAATAATCTAATGCGAACTATAGAGCAAATTGAGATAGAACTTAGAACTCAGATTGCCTATTACTTATCTATCAAATACGGTCCTGAAGTATTGATGAGTGAGACTAATTTTGTTTACAAGACAAATAAACAAGGACAATCTATTTACTCTATTCTTATAAAAAGCTTGAATAAAGAAATTGAACGACAAAAAAATAAACCTTTTGTTAAGCATCACATAGAAAAATATAATAGTCAATTTCCTATATGGGTTTCTGTGGAATTAATGTCTTTTGGGAGTTTATCTTCATTGTTTAGCATTTTAAAAACTGAAGATCAAAAAAATATATCTCGCTATTACAATACTGATCCTAAATATTTAAAAAACTGGATTTTATGTTTAGTAGAAGTAAGAAATATTTGTGCACACTATACCAGACTTTATAATATGCCTTTAAAAGAAAATCCGCGCCTTTATAAAGAGAATCTTCAATATAAAGGGAAACAAAATAAAATATTTCCTGTACTTTTAATTACTAAAAGAATGCTAAAAGCAAATGAACAGTGGTGTTCTCTTTTGAAAGACTTGAAAAATACGTTTGCTAAATATGAAGGTTCGTTTAGATTTGATTTTATGGGATTTCCTAAAAATTGGGAGGAAATCCTTTAAGTGCTGGTTTAAATTGCTATAGATTTAAATTTAGCTAAGAGTGTTATTGTGCTCTAGTTGCTTATGTTTTGGGGAATAAAACGGTTAAATAATTGTAAAAAAATTCCCTACACTGTTTGATTTCTCATGGTAATGGCTTGTTGGTTATTCCAGAAAATAAGGTTCCTGAGTTTAAGAAGTTGCTTGTTTGGGATTATGAAGGTGAAGATTCGCAGGTGATTGCTTCGTTTATGAGGGAATATTGTTGGAAGCATTAAACGTGCATGATGATATTGATTCTTCTGGTTCTTCTGTTTCTTCGAATCTTGCTGTTTATAAAAATTATAGTTTGCTAGTGAACGAAGAGATTAGTGTCGATAATCTAGACAAATTAATAAAAAAAATAATATATTTATTAAGATTATTATAGTAATCAGAGCGAATGGTAGATCTTGTTTGCTTAATAATCTGTTTTATGATCATTTGATACAGAGTCGTGTTAACGAAAAGGAGGCTAGTAGTGTTATGAGAAGTAAAACTATTTTTTGTAAAACCATTTTTCAAAGTTGTCTTGTTATGCTTTTGCTGCTAGGCTCTCTCTTTTCTCTTGCGGGATGTTCCTACGATGATGAGAAGGCGGCGCTTGCGTCGTATCATTGGGAAACAGTAGCGGTGTCTCGGGAAGAGTTTCGTATACCAGAAAACTATATGAATAAAGGTGAACTGTATCTCTTTGTGTCACGAGACATTCTTGATTCTCATTATGATTTGTCTAAAGTCACTCTTGGAGATAAGCCCATCAAATTAGTTGACTCACAGTTTAATTTGCCTGGTCCAGGACTTAAAGCTTTATTTTTAGTTGGAAAATTTGATTTAAAAGACAAGCCAAGCTCTTGTAAGTCAGGCTCTTGTGTTCTTAAAGTGCCAGGGATTAATAAAACAGGTAATGTTGCTATAGGTTATAAGAAGAAATAGTAATATTTTGCACATGTTAAACAAATGTTTTGTGATTGCTTATATTTGAGTTTTTTGCGGAATGCTCATATAATTTTACACGTAAAGCACATTTAAGTTTATGAGGTGTTGCGCTATGATTGCCCAAATAATCGCTAGTCTTAAGAACGGTTTGAGAGGCATATAAAAGCACATAAAACAGCTTAAGATACATATTCTTTAGCAGTATTAAACACGCATTGCGCATGATGTTTTGTCATTATGTTTGCACATGCGCGTTGGTTTTTCTGTAGTTTTTGCACGTTTTTGCATGTTTTTGCGCGTTCTTATCGTTCTTATAAGCAAGCGTTATCTTTTTATCTAACTGATTTTCATTGTTGAAATTTATTTAATAACAGTAAGAATTAAGGTTTAATAACAGTAAAAATTAAGCTTTAATAACACGTAAGAACGAAGCAATAATAATGAATAATAATATAGAAAACGCAACTGATAGTCGCGATAACAATAATAAGCAGTCATCTAGCAACTTAATATTGCGTATTGATAATGTAACAAGATCTTATTCTCGTGGATTTGGTCGTAAGAAGACAACTCGCCAAGTTTTACATAACGTATCTTTTGATATTCATTCTGGTGAAATATTTTGCTTGCTTGGCCCGAATGGTGCAGGTAAAACAACTACCGTGAAAATTGTTGGTACGTTGTTAGCTCCTGATAGTGGTAGTGTTCGTATTGCCAATATTGACGCTGTGAGTAATCCTCGAGAAGCGCGTAAGCATGTGTCGTTACTTCTTGGAGGTGAGCGAGGATTTTATCAAAGGCTAAGTGCATTAGATAATCTTCGTTATTTTGCCGATCTTTCCGCAGTTCCATATAGGGAGCAAGGTAAGCGTATTCACGATGCTCTTGAGCAAGTTGATTTACTTGATAAAGCTCATGATGCTGTTCAAACTTTTTCAAGGGGAATGTGGCAGCGATTGCATATTGCTCGATCGCTGGTTGCTAGAACGGATCTTATGCTTTTAGATGAGCCTACCACTGGTTTGGATCCTGAAAATGCTAGGAAAGTACGTGAAATTATTCATGCTTTACGAGATCAAGGAATAGCGATTTTGCTAACTACGCATGAGATGAGTGAGGCTGAAAAATTAGCTGATACTGTTGCTGTAATAAATCACGGTAATATTATCGCTCAGGGAAGTGTTCAGCAGTTGGCTTCTTTGCAGCATATTGATCATGTAACAATGTACGCGTATGACGGTGAACTATCAAGCGGAACTCCTAGTGTTAAGGAAGAATTGCAAAAACTTGATGGAGTGTTGTGGTGTGATGTTTTTGAATCGCATGGAGTGTTAAATATTACTATCGCGTGGAGTAAAACATTATCTCAAGAACGAAATATCAAGATTCCTGTTGATGGGATTACACGTTTAGGTGATCGCGCTGCAAGTTTGGAAGAAACGTATCTTGCTATTGTGCAAAATGATAATATTTCTGCGTCAAATACTTCTACTTCTTCTGCTGCTACGCCGTCTTCTTCGCCGTCCTCACTCCCATTAAATAAGTAGGAGGCTTAATATGAATACTTCTACTCATTCATACGCTTCTGTGATTCGTGGCATGTGGTTTCAGCTTAAAAGCTTAGCGAAAACAACGTTTTTCTTGCAAAATGCGATACTTGCTCCAGTATGTTTTGCGTTGATGAAAATTGTTGCCTACTATGGTTTTTCTCATGATTGTGCTAATTGTCTTAATAATATTTGGGTTGATTCTTCTATAGCTGGATTATGGTCTGCTACAACTACTGCTGTTGGAATTATTGGATACCAGCGTTATTTAGGAACATTACAATATTTAACTTTAAGTGTTATTTCACCTTCTGCAGTGTTTCTTCCTATTGTAGGATCCGCAGCTTTACTTGGGTGTATTGGTATGCCGCTTGCGATTATTACCGTTGCTGTTTTCTGCCATGGGTTCTTTATGATAACATTCACGCAGTTAGTTGGATACTTACTTTCTATGCTTGCTTGCGTAGCTTCTGCTGCAGTATTATCTGGAATTTTTGTATTATGCCGTAAAGCTACAGTTTATGAAGGTTTGATTTTAATTCCTGTATGGATGCTTTGTGGAATAGTGATCCCTGTAGAATCAATGCCATTGCCTGCTCGCATTATTGCGTTTATTCATCCGCTTACGTCTGCAGTGTGGGTGGCTCATGCGCAATCGTTTAATGCTACTACTGTGTTAGCAATTGTGTTATGTGTTGTATTATCCAGCGTTCTGCTTGTTATTGCAGGTTTTATGTTACGTCATGCTATTCGACTTGCAACGCTTAATGGAAGTTTGAACATAATATGATACGAAATAATAATCAGGTTGAAACTATGTGAAATAAAATTATTCAAAATAGTAATCAATATAATCAATATTCTCAGTATGGTCACGTGAGCGTGTTATCTAGTATACGAACTGGTGCAAGAGTGAGTATACAGAGTATACCTAGCTTAAATAGTTGGAATACTGCTGTTATTCGTATGATTATTGAGCCTCTTTTATCCACGTTCTTATACGTTTTTCTAGCTGGAGCTGTAAGTGGAGGATTTAATGGAGCAGCTAGTTATGCGACTAGCGCGGGTTTTAACCATAGTTTGATTGCTTCAACTCTTGCTGCTGTTATGGGAGCGTGTTCTATTTCCACAAGTATGACGGTGTCAGAGGCGCTAGCATGGGATCGTTTTGAAGGCACGACACCATTCGTGCTTACAAGCGCGAAAGTTGCATTACCATTATGGTTCGGTCGTATTATTGCGCTCGTGACTATTTCTTTAGTGAGTGATGCTGTGACTTTGTTTATAACAATGCTTGTAGTAAGCCCGAGTGCTTTCTTTGTGATTAATATGAGCGCGTTGATGCTGTTGTTCCTTATTGTTCCTGTTGCTTCTACTGGATTTGGTATTGCTATAGCTGCTATAAGCATGATGATGAATGATGTTTATACTATTTCTAACGCGCTTAGTGCAATACTTCCTATTGTTTGTGGTGTGATTGCTCCGATTAGCGTATTTCCTAAGATGATGCAATACGTGTTATATGTGATTCCGGTAACTCATGTTACTCAAGCATCTCGTAGTATAATTGATGGTTCTGTAAATGTTGGCGTATCGCTACTTGTGATTCTTATTGTTGGCATGTTATGGGCAATTGTTGGTGTGATCATATGGAATATTGGTGTTGCGGTTCAACAGCGTAAAGGTACTTTAACAAATATAGGGTTTTAAGTAATAAATATGGGATTTAGTTAATCATATAAGGATTAGATTCGCGTATGGAGAGTGGGTGTAAGACTAGTGGCATGTTGATTATTGCGTAAGATTGTTCAGCAAGCTATTAAGCCAATCTTAAACCTTTTAACGATAGCCTTTCCTATCGTTAAAAAGTGCACCCAATATCCATAGTGTGCACTCAAAAAAGTGTAGCTATACTAGGAGTTCTCTCAATCCACGTCGAGAGTGTTGTGTTGATGTCAAAGGCTGATTAGGTGGGTGCATTTTTGCCCTTGTATAGCAAGGCTTAGCGAGGTCTATCGTTAAAAGGTTTAATGCGTGGCTGCTTTAGGCTGGGTTCTTGCTGTTTTTGAGTGCGATTTTTCTGTATGAGGGAAGATATCAACGCTCTAAGGTCGAGTGTACAAGATGGATAACGTTAAAAAGTGCACCCACTTTGCACCCCCTTGTCTAAAAAATTTAACATTTTGAAAGGAGAAATAATGGAAACAATAGTATCCGCTTTATTAGTTTTTGTTTCTACATCCATTGACTACTTAGTTGTTTTGACTATTTTATTCGCTAGTCAAGGAAAGAAAGGTTTGAAATCAATTTATTTAGGGCAGTATTTAGGTACAGGACTGCTTGTACTGGCTAGTCTTATTGCCGCTTACTTTTTAAATTTTATTCCACAAGATTGGATTATCGGACTCCTTGGTTTAATTCCGCTAGGTCTTGGTATAAGAGCAATTTTTGTGGATGAAGATATTGATGAAGAAGATATCGAGGGGAAAATTACCGGAAATGGATCAAAAATCTTAGCATTTACAAGTTTAACAGTGGCAATGGGTGGAGATAATTTAGGAATTTATATCCCTTATTTTACAGGAAAGAGTTTGATTGAGATTGGTATAAGTTTAGTAATATTTGCCTTAGGTATTTTGATTCTATGCAAATTATCTCAAAATCTCGCCTCAATTTCTGCTATCGGAGAGACTGCGGAAAAGTACGAAAAAGTAATTGTACCTGTCGTGTTTATTGGACTCGGTCTTTATATATTGATTGAAAATGGAACTATTAATTATTTCATAGGTCAAGTCCTAAAAGTGGTGTAAATTCATTTCTTTCCCTTTATCTGCTATTTTTATGTTCAAACTCAAACGAGAAAAATAGATGCCACTATCGCTACCATCATGGCACTTGACCGTGCTGTCTGATGCAGGAGGCTGATTAGGTGGGTGCGTTTTATAACGTTCGAAATTACGCTACTTCGTTCGTTACTTTTCTAATACAAACGCGCATTAGTTGTTTGTGTCGTTAACAATACTTTCTATATTTCTGCCTGAGTAGAATATGCGAATAACTGTTACAGTCATTTGGTTTTCGTCTACTTGGTAGAAAACAGTGTAGTTATCGACTGAAACTCTGCGTATTCCTTTAGAACACCACGGCTCCCACTCTACAAGCTGATATCGCATAGGCATAGTGTTAAGAGAACGTATAGCATGCTTAATGCGGTTGACTTGTTTTTCCGCCGTTTTAGGAACTTGTAAATTAAAGCGAATGTATTCGTATAGCCCAGTGAGATCCAGGAACGCTTGCGGAGAATAAATGACGCTATAGGTTGTGCTCATACGCCGTATTCCTTAGCGAAGAATTGGTCTACTTCATCTGCACTGTATTGTTTGCCAGTTGAAATAGAGTCGATGCCTTTTTGTAATTCTTTATCCAACTCGGCTCTTGTTAAGCTGCCTAAAGCAGTAGGCGTATTAACTGGCAAGCGGAGTTCAAATGGCATGCCTTTTTGTAAAACGATTTGGCTGTAAAGCATTTGTATTGCTGAAGATGGTGTTATTCCAAGCTGGTTCAATATGTTTTCAGCGTTTTCTTTAAGATTTGTATCGATTCTTGCATATACAGCGTTTGTGTTTGTCATTGTGTTACCGTCCTTTATGCGCTTATTTTACAAAATAGTTGCAAGCATACGCAAGCATATGAAAGCAAAAGTTTAATCACTATTCAGATTATGACTCCACATTGTTGTATCTTCGGATTCAAAATCAAGCTATTAAGCCAATCTTAAACCTTTTTGCAATATTTTCTTATCGTTAAAAGGTTTAGCGTGCGGCGGCTTTAGACTGGCTTGGCGCGGTTTTTGAGTGCAGTTTGGCTTTTTGAGGGAAGATATCAACGCTCTGGGGTCGAGTGCAATAAGTTCAATTACTGTTGCTTGTGAACAATGTGATATATAAATGTATCAATCACTTGGATTTTCAATTCAGATTGGGAACTTGTTTGCATTTGAACCATAAGTCACAGTCATTAGATAAAAAATAAAGGAGTAAACTATGGAATATAATTGCGGATTTATTAACGATAAAAAAGCATTTAGATATAGAGCAGCAGCCATCATAGTCGAAGAAGGTTGTGTGCTATTTGCAAGAAACGATGAGGACGACTATTTCTACTCAGTTGGCGGAGCGGTTCACGTGGGTGAGACATCAGAAGAAGCCGTTAAGAGAGAAGTATTTGAAGAGACAGGTCTTAATTATGAAGTAGATCACCTTGCCGTCATACACGAGCACTTCTTCATCGGCAGCTCTGGGTTAAAAGGAGTAGACTTCCATGAGATTACACTCTACTACATGATGAAGCCCATGGGCAAAAGAGATTTTACGAGCCAAAGCACTACAGAGTCAGGTGCTAAAGAGACAATGCATTGGTTACCTATAGATGAGCTTGATAAGTGCAAGGCTTACCCGACATTTATGAAAGAATATCTTAAATCGGAGCATAGTGGAATAGAGCATATAATTTCAGATGAAAGATATTAATGAATCCCGATATTATGGCAAGAGATTGTTACATAAACATTATTTCATTGAAATTAACAAATAACCGCCAATGATATATTACAATAATTAACAGTACCCGACGTGCCTCTTAACAATGCGAACCAAATCGGGTCTTTTGATTTTTGGTCTATAACCCAGCTTTTTACTGGTTGCATTGGCTTGCTAAAGGCAGTCCTGAGGTCATTGTTACGTTGCCGGAGAATGTTGATTTTTGTGAGATTGAAGCTGAGTCTAATCAAGTATTAGTAGCAGATATTAAAGCTGACAAGATTTATGCAGAAGTTCATAACGGCAGGGTGGAAGCAAGGAATGTTCAGGCGAATGATGTTTTTCTAAAGTGTCTTAATGGTTCTGCTGTGGCGCATAATGTTAAGGTTGTTGTTTCTTGCACGGTGGATACGTTAAATGGTACGAGTGTTTTAGAAGGAGAAATTACCAAAGGCGCATGTCTTGAAGTAGTTTGTGAGAATGGTATGGCTGAAGTTTGTGATAAGCATAAAGCAGATCTTGGGCGCAAAACAAATGGATGTGCTCACTATGCTGTGCACTGCTTGAATGGAAAAGCTGTAGTGAAGTAATACTGTTGTGGTGTTTTATGTCCGCTACTTTGACTAGTCACACGAAATAGAGTTTGGCATATTCTAAAAATGTTTTTAAATGTTGGAGTATTAGGCTTGGTGATTTTTAATCCAAGTGTAAAGGTCATTTTCATTTGCCTTGCCTGATGCAACTTTGAGAATAATATCGATCAGTTCTTCATCTTTATAAGACAACATAATGTTGTTGAGTGCCAGAAAGATTAGCATGACATGTGTGCCGATACGCTTGTTTCCATCTATAAAAGGGTGGTTTTTTATAAGACCAAAAGCTAGACGTGCTGCCTTATCTAAGACAGATGGGAAAAGTTCATTCTCGTCAAATGTTTGCAGTGGAGTCTTTAATGCTGAATCAAGCATTCCTTCATCTCGTATACCTGAAGAACCACCGCTTGTTTCAATCAGAGCTTGGTGAAGTTTAATCACTTGTTCTCGTGTTAAATACTTCATTTGGCAAGTTCCTCATAGACTTTTTTATTCTTTTTTATGAACATGTTGGATAAAGCCATAACTTCATCGTTTGTTGGAACAGTAACTTTTTCAGTTTTGGCTTTTGGGAATTCTAAAATTACGTAGCGAGGAGCGTTGTT
>NQOH01000001.1:291014-291542 GCA_003585735.1 Gardnerella kenyensis | reverse complement strand
TTTCAAAATAACAGCTGATCCGTATGTGTCAACAAGTCGCGCAACTTTAGAAAAGTTTTGATTTGCTTCGGAAATAGAAACAAGTGTGTCTGTATTTACATTCATATCAAGAACCTCCATTTTTAGGAGAATCATAGCATATATTTTAGGATAAATAAATCCTAAGTATTTTGAGAGTTATTTTATAAATGACATATAGTCTATGTGCGATTTAGTTGTTTATGTTTTTGGGGAACAAACCGGTGTAAAAATTGTAAAAAAGTTCCCTACATTATTTGATTATTGGGGATAACCCTATTTTTCTAGTAAAAGTTGTGATTTATGGAAAAGAAAAATTTTATTGATGCGAAAACCCTATACTAATTGGAAAAATAAAAAATTTTTCTTTAATAAAGCTTGTATGTGTGGTTTTTTTTTAAATAGTAATACTATTAAACCTAAACAGACTATTATGGACTCTAATTTTAATAGAATTTTATTCTTATTAGAATCACATATTAAGAATTTAGAATTGCATATTAAGAATAA
>NQOH01000001.1:288879-290330 GCA_003585735.1 Gardnerella kenyensis | reverse complement strand
GAGGAACTTATGAAATTAATTAGACCAGATAGTAAATATATTCAAGGTTATATAGAAGCTAATGAAGAAGATGAAATTTTTAGGCCGAATGCAGAAAGACGTTTTATACACCCTGAGACAATTATAGAGAGTTCGTATAATATCGAACATGGTATAAATTTGCCTGAAAATTATGTTAAAGCTACTACATTTTGGTTGATAGATAATGAAAAATTTATTGGTGAAATTAATATTAGGCATGAATTAAATTCTTTTTTAATTAACTATGGTGGTCACATAGGATACGAAGTTAGACAATCTGAATGTATGAAGGGCTATGGAACGAAAATGCTTTCTATGGCACTTACATATTGTAAAGAGACTTTGAATCTACATAAAATTTTGATTACATGCGATGATGACAATATCGGATCCATACGAGTTATAGAAAATAATGGTGGAATCTTAGAAAACAAAGTGAAAAATAGCTTATCAAGAGGAAACGTTACAACAAGAAGGTATTGGATTAATATATAGAGGAAAGATGATGAGTGAGACGAATGTAAGGCCAGTGCTTTTTAAGCATGCTTTTTGGGGTCATGTGATTACAGAAACTGTTGCTGGCATTTGCACGCTTATTATTTCGCTGCTTGTACAACAGTTCGTAGGGCACCGCGTACTAGGTTGGGAAACTGTGGTCATACTCGCGTTGAGTGTTGTGGTGTTTTCGCTGCTAAGTACAGCGTATCTGCAGTGGGATAGGCGTCGTAGACCGGATGACGGGTATTTGCTTATCGGAATCATCGATTTTGTGCTCAGGCTACTGGTGACTTCTGGTATTGCTTTATTGCTTGTTTCAAATACTACGCTGCTAAGCATTATTATTGGTGCAGCGATTACTAGTGTGTTGCTGTTTGTTTTTGAAAAGCCTTGGCAGCCAGGTATGACGGATGCGCAATTACATGAAGCTTCAAAGAAATCGGTTGAGCTTGGCGTTCAAATGCTTGAAGAAGAACGCGTAAAGCGCGCCGAGGCGAGAAACAAGATTGCATTACAGCATGCGAGCGAAGGTAAAACAGGCACTCCTAGAAGTACGTCTCTAACATTTTCCTCGTTAATCGTTGCGAATATGTTGATGGAAGCAGTATATGCTGTTGTTACATTTTTGCTTGCATTGATGCTGCAATGGTGGATGCTTGGTACTATCGCTGGCTGGCGAACGCTACTCGTCATATTCTTGGGCAATATGCTATTTTCTTGCGCGGCGTCTGCGGTTATGGTTCTGATGGGCGCATTGAAGGCTGATCAACAGAAATGCCTAACAAAAAGTTGGCCTTTCTTAGTTATTGTTGTACTGCTTCGACTGCTGATCTTTGGTGTTCTCGCTTGGCTTCTTACACCGAGTTTAGTATGGGTGAGCGTAGTCGTTGGTATTGTACTTACCAATATTATTCTCGTTATCAAGTGGAACC
>NQOH01000001.1:285401-288210 GCA_003585735.1 Gardnerella kenyensis | reverse complement strand
GTTCTACGCGTATTGACAAGACATTATAAACACTTTCTAACTATAGGTAGAATTGAAGATACAACATTTGTCTATGATGTTGCGTATTTAGCTCTATAAGAGGTTTTTACCTGAAAGAGAGAAGATGATTATTATGAAGAAGCTAACGATAGAAGAATCTCATTCGATCAGAGCTGGATGGATGTGTGTTGTCTGGGGTTATCTGCTGGGGATGATTCTCTAGTTCGGCATATGATTATATTACTAGATTTAATTACAACAGTAGATTAGGTTAGTTTCATTAGAGTATTCTAATTGTGGTCTATTTGCATAATTTAGTATTTGGGGGAATAACCCTATTTCTATTTGTTACAAGTAAAACTTAGAACACCTTACACATTTTATGTGTTATCAAAAATAACAACAACAATTGTATGGCAAAAAATTATTGGATAGAATGAATATTAAACCTATTTGGTGTTCGACTCCGTGGAGTGAGTGAGGAGGATATTCTCATGTACAAGGTTCTTATGTTCGTGCTGAAGTTGGTTATGTTTACAGCTGTGAATTTTATGTTCCTTTACTTGTCGATGGTGGTATTCGGCCATGATTTTGGTGTGATGTTCAAAACGTATGGGAATGCGCTCGGTCCGTTTACGTTCATGCTTGCTTTGATGACAACGATGTCGTTGCCTAATGAAGGAACTATTTTTGAGGGTAAGCGGCAAAAAAGTGTGTCTAAAAACCCGAGTTTTCGTTGAAATACCAAGGAAAACTTGCTGTAGTTAAGCTAAAAAAGCTTAACATTTAGTATTACTTGACATTGAAAACAAAAGGGGCTTAGGACAATTTTAGACATTTTGTGCAATCATAGCACGATGTTCCATAATTGTCTTTTAAGCCCCATTTTAATTCTGTGATTGTTGTAAAAATCAATATAAGTATGAATAGCTTGACGTAATTCTTCTGTGCTATCCCAGCTACTGCGACTTAGATAACAAATTGCGAAAAAGTTATGCAATGAGAACGTTATTTGCAATTTTTATATTGCGAGCATGCTGTTAGCGATTAAGCCCTCACTTTGGTGTAAATTCATTTCCTTCCCTTTATCTGCTATTTTTATGTTCAAACTCAAACGAGAAAATAAGCGGGGCTTCCTACCATCACGGCGCTTGATCGTACTATCTGATGCAGTAATGCGAACATAAAAATCGTGTATGACAGTCAAAAAATCCCATTCATGTAAATTGTGTTGCAATATGCGATACAGTATTTTATGGTATGTGTATGGAGGTTGATTGATATGGCATTCGTGAACTTAACGTTGTACATCAGTCTTGCAACAACGCTTTCTTAAGGTCTTCCATAGAGGAATACGATGGTACGTTAGGCTCTCTGGAAATTCTTTTGGCTTCTTGCATGGCCGCTAATGTTTCGGTATTAAACTTTGGGATTTCTACTTTAAAAGGAAGTCCTCCATGCAAAACGCATTGGCGTAAGAAGATGTTTACGGCACTTGACATATCGATGCCGAGTTTGCTAAACAGTTCATTTGCTTCTGTTTTGACATTACTATCAATACGAATTTGAGTAGGACTTGTTGTCATAGTATTAGCTCCTTTTAAGACGATTATGATACGAACGGTATACGTTGTCAAGCGATAAATAGGCAATCACAAGCGTCGAGACTATAGTATTGATGTCAAGGGCAGATTAGGTGGGTGCATTTTTTAGGCTTTGTGCTTTTGGTTTCTTCTTCGTAAAAACTCTTTAACAATGATTGGAATTATAGTTGGGATACATTCAAGAGTAATAAAAAATGTAATGTACGTGCAAGTCCAGCTACTACCCAATTGCCGAGGAGACTCTTGTAATATCAATAAATCAATAGCAGGGGCGATAAGCGCTATGGCAATGGTTTTACAAACTCCTAAGTTTTCGAGTGTTTTTTGATTGACAACGATTGAGTAAAGGACAAGTGTTGTTAAACCAAATACGTGAGCTATACCGATAAATAAAACAGGTGAGTTATAAAGAATTTCTGGATTAAACAATCTAAGTGAGTTAAAGATTAGTCCTAAAAGAGGCAATAATAATGAAAAAAGGAATAATCGTATAGCTTGATACATAGATTTCTTCATGTCAACCTCCTTAAATTTATATAGTCAAGTGGATGCCTACTGTCATAGACAGACTATTTTTCACTTATTTTACGTTAATTTATCTTACTTAGAAAGTTGGGATAATCATATCCGATTAAAATCTAGCGGTCATGGGCAGACAGGACTTAAAGAACTGGATAAATACGGCATTGATTATCATATCGTGAAAACATATCCCAATGGGGTGAGGGTTGGATATGTGCCGAATTATAAGGCATCGAAAAAGAAGAATGGTGTTAATCAAGCGTGGTTTTCGGCTAGCTGGACAAGTAAGGGCATGGTCTTTTTGTTACAACATCTAGGTTTTCGCAGAAAGCTAAGGATTATGCTGACAATCATCATATTATTTGGTTGATGGTGTGAAGCTTGCAAATCTTATGATTAAGCATAATTTTTGTGTTTCAACAAGAAAAACGTTTGAAATTAAAACGATTGATACTGATGCTTTGCTTGAATATCAAAATGAGTAGTGTTTTGTGTAAATTTTGTGACTTGATTTTATTATGTTTTAAGTTTATTAGCTGGTTTCTTACGGTTTTTGAATGCGATTTGGCTTTTAATATTACGGATAAGTGTAATTTTCTAATGCTAATGTTAATGCAGTGACATTGCAATGCCAATGCAATGTTGTATAATCATTGTAAGAAATAAGGGGTGATTATATGGCG
>NQOH01000001.1:264953-284669 GCA_003585735.1 Gardnerella kenyensis | reverse complement strand
GGGCTTCCTTTTGATGTGAAATTGGGTTATAGAGAGCCGCGTGATGTGAGTTCTATGACTCAAGGTGAGTTGAATGATGAGTTGGAAAAGGGGTATGAGTCGGTTTTATCTGGTGATGTGAAGCCTGCGGATAAGGTTTTTGCATCCTTGCATAGGGCATAGGGTTCGTGTCGTGTGATAATTTTCTTATTTTTTATTTTGTTTTTGAAGAAAAGTATGAAGTTGTGGTTTCTCGTGTGCTTTATGGGAAAAGAGATATTGAGAAAGTTATAAATGGCAATTAAACCTTTTAACGATAGCCTTTTTCTATCGTTAAAGCGTGCACTCATTTTGCCACACATTTGTTTATGTTGGAAATAAAATCATGTAGATTATCGGATGATTTCTAGCTACAATTATTTTGTAGACTGCATACATGCATTCTTTGCCCATAATTTACATCCCGTCAGTTTTATTAAACTCAATGATGATTTGTGCTACGAGATGAATAAATATTAGGCAGATGATGGTGAAGAACAGGGTAAAGATTGAACATGAGAATCGTAGCTGCAATTAGGTAAAGATTAAGTTGTAGAGGAGGTATAAATGAAGCATATCAAGCATTATGCTTTTTTGACTATGGTAGTTTGTCTTATATCACTTATCTCAGGTTGTAAGAGTCAGAATAATTTTAGTGATAATAATAGAGAAGTAAAAACAGAAAATCAAAAGTCTGCAAGGAATGAAAAGCACTCAGAAAATAATGAAGATGTTGACTGGAAAGAGGTAAGTAAAAATGGTGTTGATGAAACTTTGCTCATAAAAAACATAGATGAAAAGGTTCTCACATATGTGGCTAAACAGTTACAAAATCTATGCGACGAGATTGGTGAAAAGGGGGTTAAAAATAAACACTATCGGCTGACAGGATGGTATAACGATGTAATATATTCTAAACAATACAAGAGTGTTGTGTCGTTGGGTAAAAAAGCAATGAAACCATTGTTCCTAATAATATATAAAAGCAAAGAGGCTGGAATGTATGAATGGGTTTGTAGTAAAGCGTTAGATGAAATATCTGGTTTTGATTTCTCGGGATTAAACAATGGTGTAGGCTGGAGTAATTCTAGAGAATTTTTAAAGGCATTTACCGATAAAATTATTGAACAAAAAATTAGCAAACAAAAAAATTAACAAACAAAAAAATTAACAACTCTCTGTTTACAATTGTCTTGGACGCTTACTAGACAAGGTGAAACTGAGTATGATCAAGTTTATTATTTGTGATTACTACTGGAGAAACTCGTAGTAGTTTTAGGATAGTTTCTCACGGTTTTAGATGCAAATTTTGCTTTTTTTTAAACAAGAGTATTGTGTTATTAAATTTGTTAAATAAGCTATTGGATTTGTGTAGTTCGCAATGAATTATTTAAGTTGGATAGCGATTTGCAAGTAATCATGTGAGTAGTTATGTAAGTTTGCATGTAAGTTTGCATGTAAGTTTGCGTAAACTTGCATTATGATTTGCGATTTTGCAAGAGTTTTAGAGGAGAGTTGGTTGCTGTGAAGACGATTTTTAGCAAGAATAATATTTTTATTCGTATGAGATCTATTAGTCCAGCATTGCGATGGGCGCTGGTTGGCTTCTGTTTTTCTATGCTCGGCAATCAAGCGTATGAAGGCTCGGTTTTGCCTTCGATTATTATTGTTGGCTTGCCGGCTTGGGTGATTGGTTTTCGTAAGACTTTCATGACGGTTGCTGATTTTCTTTCGCCATGCTCTGGTTGGATTGTTGATAAGCTTGGCGGTTTTCGAGCTCTTGCTATGACTGAAGGCGTAGAAGGCGTGCTCAGTTTACTACCGCTTCTTATGCTTGGCTCTCCTGCGTGGAAGTGGTCGCTTGTAGCTCTTTCTTGCGCATTGTTGATCACTGGTCAAGTGATTGATATTGCTAGCGAAGTTTTCGAGGTTGATGCTGCAGGCGGCGATGACGGCATGATTGTAAACTACAGCGGCATTGTGAGTATTTTGGCGAGTGTTACAGGAACCTTGCTCGGCTCTCCATTAGGATCTTGGATTGCAAGCTGGTCAATTCCTGCGGTTTTGATTTTCTCGTCAGTGACTTCTTTTGCTGCCTGTGCTACGCGATTTATTATGAAACAAGACATTGCGCAAGCATCTAACGAAGTAGAGGAAGAGTTGCAAGATGTAGAGAATGAATCGCAAGCGATTAGTGAAGAAGGAGAAGTATCGCAAGAATCGCAAGCAAATGATGTGACTAACAAATCTGCAGCTAAGCAATCTGCGAATCCATCGCTCAGGAGTAAAATCATGCTTCTTGCCGGATCTCTCTTGGTTGCTTTTATTCCTGCATGCTCCGTTTCATATATTCTTCTTGGTCTTGGTAATCAATATGGCTCTAAATCTTTAACAATATTGTATATTTTCACTGGTGTAGGAAGCGTGCTCGCATCTGTTTTGTATGCGCATTCGTCTCAAAAACTTGGTTTAAGAAAAGTTGCGATTTTGGGTATTGCTGTGAGCTTAGCTGCTTATTGCTTTATGTTTATTAATCTTTTGCCAATGATGTGCTTTGCATTCTTACTTGAAGCGATTGGCGGAATGCTACTAGTAGAGCCGATTATTGTTGCGCGTCAGATTCTGTTTAAGGGGAGTGCTCTCGCTAAGTTTTCTGGTTGGGCGCGCCTCGCGTTTGCGATTGGTGCTACTAGCGGATCTTGGATTGGATTTGTGTTCTCGTCTTTGCTTCAATGGCAGCTTTTGCCTATACTTGCGCTGATTTTCACAGCAGGATTGCTTGTTGTTTTGCCACAGTTGCCAAACACGCGCTACGCAGATTAGACGATTTGCATATATATGCATACCTATGTATAATCTGTAAAAAATAAAAATAAAAAATAAAAATAGAAATCTTGCAAGTGTGAATGCAAACAAAAGAGTATAAAATATTCTGCACAAATTAGATACAGGAGACTCTCATGCACAAGATTATTCAAAAATGGAATAACATTGACCTTATTTTGCGCATTGTTATTGGCCTTTTTCTTGGTGCTTCACTTGGCATTTTTGTGCCTGCTCACGTTTATGTGCTCGATCTTGTTGGAAAACTTTTCGTGAGCGCTCTTAAATCTGTTGCTCCGATTTTGGTATTTTGCTTGGTGATTGGCGCTCTTGCAAAAGCAAAAAGTGTGGGCAATATGAAGCTTGTAATCGTGTTGTACGCATTTTCTACGTTTGCCGCAAGTTTGGTAGCAGTGTGTGCAGCTATGATTTTCCCGGTTGACTTCACTTTTGCTCATGTTGAAGCAGCATCTTCGCCGTCTCCTCAAGGAATTGGTGAAGTTCTTAATTCTCTTGTGCTAAATATTGTTGTAAATCCTGTAGATGCTCTTTCTAAGGGCAACTTTATTGGTATACTCTTCTGGGCAATCGCCTTTGGTATTGCACTTCGTTTAGCTGATCCTTCCACAAAAGTATTCTTTGATAACGTTTCGTCTGCTATTGGAAAAATTGTTCACTGGATTATTAATGCAGCGCCTTTCGGTATTATGGGTCTTGTTTATACAACGGTTGCAAGTAACGGTCTTCGCATTTTTAGCGAGTATGGTTCTGTTATTGCTCTGTTAGTGTGCACTATGGCTGTTGTTGCTTTGATTCTTAATCCTATTTTGGTTTTCGTTCTTACTCGCAAAAATCCGTATCCTCTTGTATTGAGAACATTGCGCGATTCGGGTGTTACAGCGTTCTTTATGCGTTCTTCTGCTGCAAATATTCCTGTGAATATGAATTTGTGCGAAAAGCTTGGTTTTAACAAAGACAATTACTCGGTTTCGATACCGCTTGGTTCAACTATTAATATGAGCGGTGCTGCTATAACTATTTCTATTATGGCTTTGTGCGCGGCTCACACGCTTGGTATTTACGTTGATATTCCAACGGCTGTGATTCTTTCTGTTCTTTCTGCAGTTTCTGCTGCGGGTGCATCTGGCGTTGCTGGTGGTTCGCTTTTGCTTATACCTCTTGCGTGCTCGTCGTTTGGTATTTCGAATGACATTGCTATGCAAGTAGTTGCTATTGGCCTTATTATTGGCGTTATTCAGGATTCTTGCGAAACTGCACTTAACTCTTCCACAGATGTTCTCTTTACTGCAGTTGGCGAATATCGTATGTGGCAGCGTGCAGGTCTTAAGTTTAAGATGGGTCAAGATCACGAGACTGTGCAGATTAAAAAGTAGCTGTTGTAGCTGCTAATACTATTATTATTAGTGCGCGTTCTTACGTTTTTACGTTTTAGATCGCGCACTTTTGCTATGTTTTGCGAAGCATTATTGTAATCAACAAAAGGTTTTAGTTGTGCATTAGGCTTTAGGGAAGTGGTAGGTTGTGTTTGCAGGAATGCTGCGGTTAATCCAAGCATTTGCTGCGATTATACTTCCGCTGCCGATTGTGGTTTCTCCGCCTAAGATTGTTGCGTTTGCGTAAATTACAACATTATTTTCAATATTTGGATGCCGCTTTCCGCCTTTTACAGGATTCCCATCCTCGTCTAGCGCAAAACTTTTTGCACCCAACGTTACGCCTTGGTAAAGCTTAACATGCTCGCCGATTACAGTTGTTTCGCCAATTACAATGCCAGTTCCGTGATCAATGCAAAAATATGCGCCAATTTTTGCTCCTGGATGAATGTCGATTCCAGTTTTTCTGTGTGCATATTCGCTCATAAGTCTAGGAATTAGCGGTACGTTAAGTTCGTAGAGTGCGTGTGCCGTGCGGTGAATAAGCATTGCATAAAAACCAGGGTATGCAAGTGTGACTTCTACTTTACTTGTGCAAGCAGGATCGCCTTCATACATGGCTTGAATATCTGTTAAAAGTAACTTTTTAATTGTAGGAAGAGTATTTATAAATTGATTGCAAATTTCTCGAATTTTAACTGCGTCATTTGTGTAGGATTGAAGTTCGTGGAATATGATGCGTTCTATAGTGTCTAATGCGTTTAAAGTAACGGTATTCAAACTAGCGTTGAGTTGAGTAGCCTCGTTGCTTAAATTGCGCACATGCAACTCAGGTAAAAGTAGAGCCTGAGTCGCATGTATGAGTGCAATAATATTGCGGTAATTAGGTATGAATGTAGCTTGCCTTATGTCTGAATCGTGAATTGAGTTTAGTTGATTTATAAGATCAAGGCGATCATTCATACATTTCTCCCGTTATTCTCTTGCTTGTTTTATTCGAGTGTTAGAAAGTGCGCTTGTAAATCTACTAAAAACGCACTTTCAAAACATCATTTATTATTATCATTATTGCATAGCATTATTCTGCAAACAAAGGCGTTGACAAGTAGCGATCTCCGGAATCTGGAAGTATTGCAACAATGGTTTTGCCCGCATTTTCTTCTCTTTTTGCTTCTTGAATTGCTGTCCAAATCGCAGCTCCGGAAGAAATGCCTACGAGAACGCCTTCTTTTTTGCTTATAAGTTTGCCGTTTTCGATTGCGTCTTCATTAGTTACATGAACAATGCGATCGTAAATGTTTTGGTTGAGCACATCTGGCACGAATCCTGCGCCGATTCCTTGAATCTTGTGTGCTCCTGGCTTGCCGCCTGCGAGCACAGGGGAGTCGGCTGGTTCTACTGCGACTACTTCAAGCTGAGGATTTTGCTCTTTTAAATATGTGCCAGTACCCGTGATTGTGCCGCCAGTTCCAACGCCAGCGATAAGAATATCCACGTTTCCGTCAGTGTCTTGCCAAATTTCTGGACCGGTTGTTTTGTAGTGCGCGTGCACATTTGCTTGGTTGGTAAACTGTCCTGGGGTCCACGCGTTTGGAGTGTTTTCAACGATTTCTTTCGCCTTGGCAATTGCGCCTTTCATTCCTTCTGCAGCAGGTGTGAGCACGAGTTCTGCTCCGTATGCTTTCATAAGTTTTCGGCGTTCAATAGACATGCTTTCTGGCATAACAATAATGCTCTTGTATCCTTTTGTTTGAGCAATCATTGCAAGACCTATGCCAGTGTTTCCGGAAGTTGGCTCAACGATTACAGAGCCTGGTTTGAGAGTTCCTGCGGCTTCTGCTTCTTCAATCATCTGCTTTGCAATGCGGTCTTTTACAGAGCCTGCTGGGTTAAAATATTCGAGTTTTACAAGGATTTTTGCTGCTAGATTGTACTCTTTTTCAATGTGTGTAAGCTCCAGAAGTGGAGTGTGGCCTACGAGTTCTTGCACGGACTTATAGATGTTAGACATAATATTTCCCCTTACTTATTTGTTTTGTTTAATTTAATTTGTTTAATTTTGTTTGTTTTTAATTTTTAAAAAATAATTTTTATTAATAAAGCGACTGCTGTTTTATTAGTTGTTTCTAAAAATGCCATTATTTGTTTTAATATTTAATCCGTATCAAATTCTTTTTTTAACGTTTTATATTCGAATTTTGGCATAAAAAAAGAAACAGCGCGCTGTTTCTTGAATCGTAATTTGCTGTGTTCTAACGTAAATGCTTCTAACACAGGCTAGATGTTATGCATACTTAGTGCTTGCAAACATCATTTCGATTAAGAAATGCGCAACAGCATACGTTACAACAACAATTTGTCATCATATTTGTATGATACATGCGCACTCCTTTACTCGTCGAAATGGTGATAAGTGAAGACTATAGCGAATGGATTTTAGTTTGTCAAACCTAGTCTGCATTTGTTAATTACAATTTTAATAAATTATGCTATTTGCGCATTTGCTTTTGCTGCTTCATTTGATAGTTGGTAGTTTTATTGTTTGCAATAGTATTTCACAAATTATTTAGACGATATGAGTGCACAAAATCTTCAACAGATAGGAACGTATTTTCATAACCCAACTTTTCGCACAGCTTCACAACATCTGGCTTATCGAGTTGTGCGCTAGAAAGTATGTCATCGCGCATAAACGTTTCGCGCGCAGTGCCATCAAAAATAATCTGACCATTTGAAAGCACAACAACGCGGCTGAATACTTTAGCCACAAAATTCATATCGTGAAGAACAGCTATAACAATTTTTCCTTGCGAAACTAATCTTTTAATAATTGATTCAATGCAACGTTTGCCACAATCATCCTGAGCAATCGTAGGTTCATCTAAAATAACAACTTGAGTATCCATTGCCAAAATTGACGCAATAGAAACCATTTTCCTTTCACAAAGACTTAAATCGTAAGGATTTACCTCGCTTTTATCTAAAAGACCTACGAGTTTTAGACTTTCCTTTGCTTGGATCAATGCTTGACTCTTATCAATTCCAATTTTTAAAAGTCCAAACATTACTTCGCGTATAACAGAGGATTCAAAAATCTGGTCATCTGGATTTTGGAATACGAAACCAATATCTCCAGCAAGAGACGGAACACTACGTTTTGCAATATCTTCACCGTTTAATAAAACGCTTCCAGATTTCGGCGTAAGAAGCCCTCTAAGGATTTTTAGTAAAGTTGTTTTTCCAGTGCCATTTTGACCAACAATAGCGCATGCTCCGGGTGTAAAAGACAAGTCGAAATTATCGAATATTTGCATTTTTGGAGCATAAGAAAAAGACACATTTCGTATTTCAATAGTAGGAGTCATTATAAGCGATTCCCTTCGTGCGAGCTTAAAATTTGTGACGTTTGCTCAAGAGTTATTGGATACAAGCCATTACTGTTTTTTAACGAAAGTTTTTTGCAAATTTGAGTATAAACAGGAGGGTTTACGCCATATTCTTCTAAATCTTCGCGAGAAAAGATTTTTTGCGGAGTATCAAAATCAATAAGTTTTCCTTCGCTTAAAAGCATTACGCGGTCGCTGTATTGCGCGATTTTCTCCATTTTATGCTCAACCATAATAATAGTTTGACCCTGATTTTTTAAGGATTCTACTGCTTTAAAAACTTCTTCAGAACCTTTAGGGTCAAGCTGTGAAGTTGGCTCGTCTAAAATTATTATTTCCGGTTGCATAACTAAAATTCCGGCAATAGACATTCGTTGCATTTGGCCGCCAGATAAATCGTATGGAGAACAATCTTTAAGATGTGCAATGTTAAGCATTTCCATAATTTTCTCTACGCGATTTTGCATTTCGCTCTGTTCAACGCCAAGATTTTCAAGTCCGAAAGCAACTTCTTCGTATACGGTAAGCTTAGCGCCTGTAATTTGATTAAAAGGATTTTGAAAAACTAAGCCAACTTTTTTGCAAAGGGTGTCTATTGGCGTAGTTTTTGCATTAAGGCCGTCTACTTCAACTTTTCCGCCGTACGCTCCATGATAAAGATTAGGAACAAGCCCTAAAATAGCCTGCGATAACGTTGATTTTCCAGCTCCATTAGCGCCTATTATTCCAATAAATTCGCCTTTATGAATATCGCAAGAAATGTCATCTAGCGCAAGAGTTTTACTATACGGGTAGCGATATTTTAAGTGCTCTATATGAATAGCTTCCATGCTATATATCCTAAATTATTAAGTAACGCATAAATAATAGATGCGATTATTACAATTAAACAAGCGCATAAAAATAGCGTATTGTATTTATTGGGCTTAAATGGTTTTATGAATGTTTTTTGATTATTGCACGAAAATCCGCGAACTTCTAAAGCTATAGTTCTTTCTTTCGAACTCATAAATGAAGACATTATAATCGGGGATATTAAAGGCAAGAAAGCTTTGAAACGCGTTATAAGAGAACCTTTTGTTTTCAATCCTCTGCTTCTTTGCGCGTCAACTATAGTCGAAGTTTGTTGCGTTATTTGAGGAATGATTTGAAATAGTGACACAAAAACATAACCCATTTTAGGAGGTAAACCAGCTCGAGTCATTTCCTGCATCATATCGGAAGGTTTAGTTGTAAGAGTTAAAACACAAAACGCAAACGAAATATTTAATACATTAAGCACAATTTTCATTGCTACTTCAAAACCTTCTTTGCGAGCAATCAAAGGTCCTAGTTTGAATAAAATCGTGTAATTTCCTGATCTAAAGAAAGTCTGAACTATAAAAATAGTTACAATAATAAAACCAGTAACTTGTATTACGATTTTTATTTTTGCTAGGACCCTTGATGTTGCAAGCAATATCAGGCTCAAAATAATAAAGATAGCGAAAGAAGTATAGCCTCCAAGCAAACTCGGTGTGCTTGTAGCGCATATTACGTATGCAAGTTTGGTTTTTGCAGATAGTCCGTTTAAAAACGAATGCTTATCTTCAAAGAGGCTAATACTTTTCATACTATCCCGTCTTATTGTTTATATTAAAACTTGTAGAACTTAGAGTTTATGTGATTTATTTTTTGTGATAAATGCTTATTTATCAAGATCTTCGTCATCGGATTGATAAATAGCTATTAAACTCTTAGGAAGAACTTTATAAATTCCAGCTGCAAGGAACAAAACAACAATCTTGTCTGGTATATCTACAACAAGCTCATCTACGAATGATGCAAAGAAGCCTTTGGATCCCATTGCTGCAAAAACAGCGTCGCCCCAAACGTTTCCAGTGGTTCCGCCCCAATAAATCATGTTTAAAGGTGTGGAAATAATTATTGCGATTGCTGCAACAATAAGACTCGTTATAAGAATGTGATGCCATTTGCTCATATATTTTAATCGGGCAGCGATTCCAACGCTTACGCCAATTGCTGCAGCTGTAATGCTATAGACTGTAGAAATTGGATCAATTGTTAATCCGTAAACAATATTGGTTAAAAATCCAGCAATTCCGCCTACAACAGGTCCTGCTAAGCATGCTGAAATGCAAGTGCCTAATGTGCCAAGCCAAAGAGGTAGCTTTAACATGCTAGCGAATAGTTTTGCAACGTAATTTATGCCGATAGCAGCAGGAATTAGCACGAGTGAAGCAGTAGTTAATTTAACGCTCCAAATATTTTTTAGTTTATTTACCATTTTGGAACTTCCTATCAGTTAAGGAATAAACTCAAGTTCATTATACGCTTTGAGAAATGTTATTAAAGTACTTGAAAATTAATGTGTTATAAATTGTAATCTTGTTTATTTTTTGTTATTTTGCTCTTTGCTATTTGTTCTGTATTAAATCTTTGTGGTAACTTTGCGAAACAAGAATTGTGTATTTTGGGTTACTTTGCGCCATTGTTGAGTTCTTCTCTTAAGTTTCGCATTGATTCTTCAAAAGATAATGTGCGATTGGTGTTACTACTGGTTCTTGGATTGGATTTGCATTCTCGTCTACGTTCCAATGGCAGCTTTTGCCTATACTTGCGCTGGTTTTTACTGCTGGTTTGATTGTTGTTTTGCTTCAGCTGCCAAACACTAGTTACGCTACAGACTAGGGATGTAGTTATGATTTTGACATCTATTTCAACGTTGATTGCACAATATTCGGAGGTGTTATCGTCAATGAATTTAGCAGATGTTCAAATAAAAGAGTACGAAAAGTATAATAGCAAAGATATTTTAAGGCTGTATGATTCCGTTGGCTGGTCTTCATACACGGATGATTTAGTTGCTTTGGAAAATGGTTTTAATAACTCGCTCAAGGTTTTAGCTGCGTATAAAAATGATGAGCTAGTTGGCATTGTTAGGGCTGTTGGTGACGGGTACACGGTTGTTCTTATTCAAGATATTCTTGTTTTGCCAGAGTATCAAAGGCAGGGAATAGGGTCTGCTTTGTTAAAAGCGATTGTGGATTGTTATCCTAACGTTCGTCAAATTCAATTGACCACGGATTGCACTGAAAAAACTATTGCTTTTTATAAGTCTGCTGGTTTTATTGAGTTAGCAGAAATCGATTGCTGCGGTTTTATAAAAGATAGAACATGATGCAAGCAGACATTACATTCTAGTAGCCAATCGCCCGCGAATTTGCATTGATTGGCTACTTTGGGATTTGGTTGATTTTGGTTTGGTTTTGTCTGCGCATTTGACACGTTTATGCTGATATTACATATGGAATCAGCGTTTTAATTTGATTTTTTTTTTAACTCTATGCTTATTATTTATAGCAAACATTACAGGTAAGTGTATAAGCATGATAAGCATGACCAATCAGGATAAGTATGATAGTGTAGCTTTCAATGCTTGTAGCGAGTGAATAAGCAAATCGCTTATGAAAATGCTAGCTGCGAAAATGCTATTAGAGAAGAAATAACAGAAATAGTATAGATATAAAGGAAGTGAGAGGTAGCGAGAATGAGTAAAACTGACAACGCGGCAAATAAGCAATCATCGGCAAATCAGCAATCATCCAAACTACATCCCGACGTAAAAAATTACGTAAAACTATTTTTCAAGGAAAACAAGCTTGTAGCTTTTCTTTCTATGATAGTTTTTATTACCTTGTCTATGATTTACACTGCTATTTCTTGGATTTTGCAAATTATTTTCGACTATATGGCAGGCAAAGGATCCTTCTCTTTGACTACTATTTTGCTGCTTGTTGTTTCTTTTATGCTGGCAATCTCCCTGATTTTTGCGTTGAAGCGCAGTGCGTACCCTCGCTTTCTTGAAAAAGCAATGAATCAGTATAAAGAGTCTGTTATCAAGAAGCTTTTAAAGAAGAGTTATAGTGATTTTTCGCTTGCGAATTCTGGCAGGTATCTTTCTGTGCTTACTAATGATTGTGAGCGTATTCAAGAAAAGTATTTGAAGAAGATTTTTGACTTTGTTCAAGACGTTCTTATGCTTGTAAGCTCTCTGGCTCTTATGATTTACTATAGTCCGCTGCTCACTGTTATTGCTCTTATCATTTCTGTGCTTCCTATGGCGTGCTCGATTCTTACAGCTAGCGGAATTGCCACTCGCGAGGAGCAGGTTTCTAAGTCGAATGAGTCTTACACTGCTTTAACGAAGGATGTTTTGAACGGCGTTTCGGTTATTAAGAGTTTTAAGGCGGAGCAGGAGGTTATTAGCCGTTATCAGAATCAGTCGATGGAGCTTGAGCATACGAAGAATCTTCGCGAAAAAACGATGACTACTGTTTCTGCTCTTGGTACTATTTCAAGTCTTGGAACTCAGCTTGGCGTGATGCTTGTTGGCGCTTGGATGGTTAATGCTCATGTTGGTGTTATCACTGCTGGCATGGTGTTAGCTTTCACTAATTTGATGAATGGCGTACTTCAGCCTATTGCAAGTCTTCCGCAAATGCTCGGCGAGATGAAGGGTGCTAAGAAGCTTATTAGCAAGATGGCTGATTATATGAGTAACGCTAAGGAAGATTCTGGCGAGATCATTGACGATTCTATTAAAAGCGTTGTTTTGAGCGATGTTTCGTACGCTTATGACGCGGATCATAAAGTCTTGAAAAACGTAAATCTAACTTTGCAAGCTGGAAAATCTTATGCAATAGTAGGACCTTCTGGTGCTGGTAAGAGTAGTTTAATCAATCTGCTTATGGGCTACTACAAGGATTATGAGGGTAGTGTGAAGCTTGATAATCACGAGCTTAGCAATGTGAGCAAGAGTTCGCTCTACGATAAGACGACTCTTATGCAGCAGTCTGTGTTTATGTTTGATGCTTCGATTTTAGATAATATTACGCTTTTTAAGCCGTTCCCGGATGTGGAAGTGAATCGTGTGATTCACCTTGCTGGTTTGGATGATTTGATTGCTGCTAAAGGCAAGGATTATCAGTGTGGCGAGAATGGTAGTCATCTTTCTGGCGGCGAAAAGCAGCGTATTGCTATTGCTCGAAGCTTGCTTAAAAAGTCCGAGATTCTGCTGGTTGATGAGGCAACGAGCGCGCTAGATAACGAGACGAGTGCGAATGTAACGCAGTCTATTTTGGATTTGCAAGGGATTCTTCGACTTGTTGTAACTCACCGATTGGATGCTAATTCGCTTAAGCAATATGATGAGATTCTTGTGATGAAAAGCGGCGAGCTTATTGAGCGTGGGAGCTTTGAGGAACTTATGAATCAGAAAGCTTACTTCTACTCGCTTTACACTGTGTCTATGTGAGGATGTTACGCTGGTTTGTTTTCAATGCGCTGTGCAATTTCGAGGTCTGTAGAGACACTGGTGCAGTTGGCGTTCTGCGTTAGTGTCTCTGTTTGGCACTAGTTGCCATTGAGTGCAAAATTGCAGCGATTGGCTACTTTGGGATATTGAGAGTTTAAATTATCCAGATTATAATAGTAGCCATTAAGTGCAAAATTGCAGCGATTGGCTACTTTGTGGTTTGGCTAATCTTGGTTTGGCTACTTATGCATATTTGTCGCAGTGCTTGCGGAAAGATTTGCATATAAATAAGAGCTTTGTGCCACAGCACGTTTGCACAATGCTTATTGAAAGGATGCTAAATATGCCTGTTAAAGAAATAAAGAGAGACTATTATATACAAAAACTCGATTCGGCGAAAAATAATGGTCTTATCAAGGTAATATCTGGCATGCGCAGATGCGGTAAAACGTATATTTTAATGAAACTATTTTATGACCATTTGATTGCGGATGGCGTAGAAGATGATCATATTATTCGCATAGCATTGGATGATAGAAGAAATAAAGACTTGCGTAATCCTGATAATATTCTTGCGCATGTTGATCAGCTTCTGAAAGACGATAAGACGTACTATCTGTTTATTGATGAAGTTCAAATGATGGACGATTTTGTAGATGTGCTTAATAGTTTCCTTCATATTAGTAATTTAGATGTTTACGTTAGCGGTAGTAATTCTAAATTCCTTTCGTCGGATATAGTTACAGAATTTAGAGGAAGAAGTGATCAGATTAGAATTTACCCTCTTTCATTTTCTGAATTCATGTCTGTTAATGAAAAAGATGAACGAGATGCTTGGGAAGAATATTGGAGATTTGGCGGTCTTCCACAAGTTGTTTTAATGGAAAGCGATGAGCAAAAACGCGAGTTCCTTCAATCAGTTTTTGAAAACACTTATAAAAGAGATATTCTTGACCGTCATGCAATACGAAAAAGAAGTGAACTTGATGATGTTACTAGGGTAGTCGCTTCTTCTATTGGCGCTTTGACCAGCACTAGAAAAATCGTCCAAACGTTTAAATCTGTTTCACAGGTTTCGACTACAAGAACGACTGTTGAGAGATATATTTCTTATTTAGAAGATTCATTCCTTTTAGAGAGCGCTATTCGATATGACATTAAAGGTAGGAAGTATATAGGTAGCCCTGTGAAGTATTATTTTACGGATCTTGGTGTGAGGAATGCGCTTCTTGGTTTTAGACAGATGGAAGAAACTCACATAATGGAAAATATTATTTACAATGAACTAAAACGTCTCGGTTACAAGGTGGATGTTGGTAGTGTGCAAGTTAGTGAAGTGAATAAAAATGGCAAATCAGTTCGCAAACAAACGGAAGTTGATTTTGTTGTAAATAAGGCAGATCAAAGATTTTATATTCAATCTGCACTTGCGCTACCTACTAGAGAGAAAACGTTGCAAGAAGAAAAATCTTTGATGAATATTAGTGATGCGTTCCGTAAGATTATTCTTGTTGGTGGGAGCGTAAAGCCTTGGCATACTGAGGAAGGTGTTCTTGTATTGGGATTACTGAATTTCCTTCTTAATCCTGAAACTATTTATATGTAATGTTTGTAATTGGCTACTTGTGGGTTGACTTATTTTGGTTTGGCTACTTTGGAGTTTGCTTTCGCATTTGATACGTTTATGCTGATATAATATATGAAATCAGCATAAACGTGTCATTGAGTAGGTGTGCAAATGCTAATAGATCAATTGCGCAATTATATGGAGAAAAATCAAGTTTTAAGCATTGATAGTGTTATCAGAGAACTTGGAATTAGCTCGTCTAGTGTTTATCGATTTATTAAAGATGAAAGATTAGAACGCGTATCAAAAGGTGTTTATGTTAACAGCAGTTTGTGGAATGATGAGATGAGTTTATTGTCAAAGCGCACATCTGTTGCTGTTTTTTCACATGAATCTGCCCTTCTTTTACATAATTTGACTGATAGAGAACCTTCTTCTTTAACAGTGACTGTTCCGTCAACTTACAATGCAAGTAGTCTAATTAAGACTGGTGTTAGGGTCTTTTATATAAAACCAGATTTTTTAGAAATTGGCAAGATAAATCTTATGTCGCTTGAAGGTAATCTTGTACCTTCTTATGATTTAGAGCGCACAATTTGTGATATTTTGCGTTCTCGTTCTCAAATAGATGCACAGGTGGTATTTGGTGCGTTAAAAGCTTATGTTAAAAGAAGGGATAAGCGACTTGATATACTAAGTGATTACGCTAAAAAATTTAGGATTTCAAAGTTGATTTCACAATATTTGGGGGTGTTGTTATGAGAATGAAGGATGCTAATCAGCTTAAAGCAAAAATAAAGAATGTTGCACTCCAAAAGGGTGTAGATCCTCGCGTGCTAATGCGCGTATATATGATGGAGCGTTTTTTAGATCGTGTTTCTCGCTCGCGTTATAAAAACAATTTTGTTCTAAAAGGCGGAATGCTGATTTCTTATCTTGTTGGCGTAAATCTTCGTACAACAATGGATATTGATACAACTATGCAAAATATTTCTCTTAGTGAAAATGATGTGCGTATTTTTATATCAGATGTAATATCTATTAATATCGATGATGGTGTTAAATTTACACTACAAACGCTTGATTCTATTATGCAAGAATCTGACTATCCAGGGGTTCGAGCTAGTCTAATTGCAGATTTTGATGGTACAAAAACTCCTGTTAAAATCGATATTTCAACTGGGCATGCTATTACTCCATCTGCTATGGAAGCAGAATTGCCTTTAATGTTTTCAGAATCTATTTCTTTGTTAACTTATCCAATTGCAACGATTTTAGCGGAAAAGTTGCAAACAATTCTTGTGAGGGAAGAATTTAACACGAGAATGCGAGATTTTTATGATTTGCATGCTCTTAGGGCGTCTCAGGGGGATAGTGCTTTTAAGAAAGAAGAGATTTCTCAAGCTTTTTACGCTACTTCTCAAACGAGAGATACTCTTTATTTACTGAGTAACGTGAATGGAATTTTCGATAGGATTAAAGATAGTGAAGTGTTGAGAATAAAGTGGAAGGATTATCAAAGAAAAGCACCTTGGGCTAAAAGTCTTTTGTGGGAAGAAATAATGCAAGATATGAATTTCTTTTTGATGTTCTTTCATAATGAGGTTGTAGCTTAAGTTATTTTATTATTTGAATAACTTTTCTAAATCAGTGGGAGACGTGAGATAGTGGCCAATCGTTGCGAATTTGCAGAGATTGGATACTTTGCGATTGAGTGATTTGCGATTGGTTGATTGGTGGTTAAAAATAAACGCCAGGGAGTTTATTTAACTCGTCTGGCGTTTATTGGTTACTTGCGTTATTCGCTAGTTACGTTTTTACTTGCTGTGTTTGCCGATGCGCGTGCGTTTAAGCGAAAGTGCTCCGAAAGCTGACATCAAGAACGCTAATCCAGCACCTGCAATGATTGATGTTTCAGAGCCAGTGCGAGCAAGCGGTTCGTGCGTCTGTGGAGTTGGTGCTTCTTCAGCAGTCTCTTCTTGCGTTGGTTCCGGTTCTGGTTCCGGTTCTGGTGCTGGTTCCGAAATTATAGGCACTGGGATAGGCTCAAATTTTGGAATTGGAACAGGAGTTGGTTCCGGTTCGGGAATTGGAACAGGAGTTGGTTCCGGTTCGGGAGTTTGAACAGGAGTTGGTTCCGGTTCCGGTTCCGGTTCCGGTTCCGGCTTAGGTGGTTCCGGCTTTGGAGGCTCTGGTTTAGGTGGTTCTGGTTTTGGAGGCTGCGACTTAGGCTTCGTAACTCTAATCACTGCGTTCATTGTTGATACATTCTTAGGATTACCCTTCTCATGCAACGTTATGCCATCTTCGTGTGTGTATGTTGGCGTCATCGCTGGATCAAGAACGATTGGTAAATTGTCAAGCTTCGAGCCATTTGTATTATAAGAATCTCCATCCTGAGCGTCTGCGTCCGCTGTAAATGTGATTGAATAGTCTGTATTCAGTGTATACGGTGTTTTCTTCTCAGCCACAGTTGTCTTACTGTTACGGAAAAGTTGAACCTTCTTCAAGCTTGTGTCGTTTGGCTCTGGATTTAATACCTTCATAAACTCATCGGTAATTTCCTTAATTGCCTCATGCTTTTCATTCAATAAATAGAACCTGAGTGGAATTGTCTTTGTTTCCCCTGGCTTGATGTAGAAAGGTCTTCCATAAGTACCGCAGTTATATTCACCTATTACTGTCTGCGTAACGTTATTAAGACCGAGATCATCGAACTTGTATGCTTGTTTCGTTCGCGGATTAATTCCAGCTGTACCTTCAAAAATATCATTCCTATTTTTATACGCCTTAAATTTTTTGAATTCGCCTACCGTCATATAGTCTGAGCCATCTTGACTTTTATGGATTGCTGCTATATACACAGGAATTTCGCGGATTTTTTCATCGCCATTCCAGGCAATCGTAGGAGTGCCATCAAAATTCTTATTCAGAAAGTCGTAGCTTAAGCCGTCCAGTCCTACGCCGCCGACTTTTTGTTCAAGGTTGAATTTTTCAAAGTTATACGTGCCGATTGTTGTTTGATTGATTGAGTCCCACATATTCTTCGAATTTTGATCTTTGAAGAACCAAGGCGTTTCTTTAATGTTTTCTTCTGTTGTTTTACCGTCTTTCGTGATTTTTAGCGTAATGTTGCTGAATTTTCTGGCAGCAATATTTGCATCATTTCCCGTAAAGGGAGCAGCATTTACCGTTGTTATCAACTCGTTCTTATCAGGATTGTAACTAAGATACTGAGCGTACCTCTTCATTTGTTCCGTATTAGGATTTTTATCATTATTTATTACTTGCCACTGAACTTGTTTTCCGTCCTGATCGGTTGCAGTTCCAGATGCCAACACATTGGCATCGGTATCAGATGGCTTTGGTTGTGGTGCTGGTGGAACCACAGGTGGTTGTGGCGTCGGTGGAACAACAGGTGATGGAGTTACCGGTGTAATTTTCCCATCCGCGTTCCGTACTATCGTAATAGAGTCATCCACAAAGTGTAAAAACATTGTACCGTTTAGGCTCTTATATGTTGCAACATATATAGGATACGTGCGGCTAGTTTCGTCTTTTTTCCAATCGGTAATCTTAGCTGTGCCGGAAAAAGTGCCACTATCTGAATTAAACTTAACGCCGTTTGGCAAATCTCCAGCTACAATGTAATTAAATGAACCTGACGTAGAGTTTACAGTTACATTACCTATGCGCTTTTTTGTATCGGAAATAACCAGTACCTTTTTGTGACTATCCTCGTTTTTATAGACGAAAACAGGTGTTTTCTGATACTTTGTTGTATGACCATTGGCATCAATAGTTTCCAGAGTGAGATTGCTTACTTGTGCAATAACACCTGGATCTTTAGATAAGCCTTCATAGTACAGCGGCTCGAAGCGCTTTGTAGCAGAATTATATGTAACCTTGCTTTTATCAATGCCCTTCGGCAAATCGTCGCTTAAAATGCGCCAACGCAACTTTTTATCCGCCGACAATCCAGTTGACACCACATTTGCAGGAGTGTCGCTAAAGTTTTGGGCTTCACTGGGTTTTGACTGCGGGTTTGGCTTTCTCGCGGTATAGCTGGTATATGGTTTCAAAGTAAGATAATCTGCTGTGTTATACATTGTGACTTGAGCGAGATATAGCGGATATTCTCGCATAGTCTCGTTTTCTTGCCAATCGTTAATTTCTGGATTTCCTTCGAAAGTTCCTTTACTAAGATTGTACTTAACGCCCTTTGGAAGTTTACCTCCTATTTGCTGCAAGATGCTGTATTGAGTATAGTCATATTGTTTCGACCATACCTTGTTATGCAATGCGTTCTCAAAATTAGCTTTTTCTTTTGCATCCTTAAAGAACCAAGGAGTATTTTCAAGATTTTCAGTTACTGGAACTGTATCGTTCATGCCCATTGTTTGAAGCGTAATTCCTATAAAACGCTTTGCAACAACGCTTGGAGCTCTATTGTTTATTGGCGGCACAGTATTATCAATGATTTTGGTTTTGAGTATGTGTGCGTCAGGATCGTAGTCAAGGAACTTGCTGCAGTATTCTTGCTCATCTATTGATGGTGAGTCGTTGTTGCTTAACACTCTCCAACGAACATAATTACCGCTTTTGTCGGTTGCAAGGCCTGCTGATAATTCGTTCCGATTAAATTCGAATGGCTTTGGTTCAGGCTTATGATTCTCCGAGCCTGCAGTTTTAAATGTTGGAATAACCTCTTCTTGGAGTTGCTTCCCATTCTTGTCATACATACGAAGTCCCTTGACGCGAATAATAGCGTTAGGATGTTCGCGCGCTGCGCTCTCGCGCCACTTGAACGTGTAGCTATAATCTGAGTTACGCGTTATAGCACTGCCATATGCAAGTTCGTATTTGTCTCCGTTCTTATATTCGACGGATATATACTCATAATTATCATTGCAAGGGCCGTATTTCTTCGATTCAGCTAACGTAATCTCTTTATCGCCGCGCATGAACTTTGGTTTAATGGTAACTGCTACACCCGGTTCTACCACTGTCATTTGAGGATATGAAACAGTTTCTTTATCAGACGCTACGTTTTCTCCTGTAGCTGCCTTTTCTGTAGTAGCTTCGATATCTGTAGTCTTAGTAGTTGTAGTAGATGGAGTTGCACTGCGGTATTCTGCAATGCTGGTTTTATCTTCGCGAGATTTATTATCTTCTGTTTTATCGTTGCTAGTTTTATTTTCGTTAGCTTTA
>NQOH01000001.1:263706-264263 GCA_003585735.1 Gardnerella kenyensis | reverse complement strand
GGGGGGGGGTAGTTGTTTTTATGTTACTTGCATTAGTATCAGCAGCGTAAGCGGTTTGGCTCATGCATACTGCGCAAGCTGCAGTCGCAATACCCATCATTGTTGAAGTCAGAATTATTTTCGCTGCCTTATTCATAAAACACCCAACTCTCTAATCAACTACCTAATCAGCTATCTAACTAGCTGCCTAAATAAACTTTTGTTATTTTGTTTAAAACAATATAACAAATATAAAATTGCATATTACATTATAACAATCTTAATAAAAAATAAAAGTGTTTATCGATAATTTTATCAATAAACACTTTTGCGTTTCGAAATACTTAATCTCTATTAAATATTCAACTAAATATTTAGCTAAATAATATGAGATATTTAGTATCTAATCTTAAGAAATAATCTGCTAAATAAACTGCGAAAGAACAATTCCAGCAGCCATAAGCGGAATGTTGAAAATAAGGAATGTTGGAACGCAAGTATCCCAAATATGACTGTGCTGACCGTCCGCATTTAAGCCAGCAGTAGGCCCGAGCGTGGTATCGGAAGCAGGGGAACCT
>NQOH01000001.1:262813-262974 GCA_003585735.1 Gardnerella kenyensis | reverse complement strand
GCGTCTCCAAGAGCTGCAGCGGAAGACATAAGAAGAATCGTTGCAGGGGTGCTGAAACCAATGCTCTGGCAAAGAGGTACGAACAAAACCGCAAGAATAGGAACTGTACCAAACGAAGTTCCAATGCCCATAGTCACAAGCAAACCAATAATTGTAATAAC
>NQOH01000001.1:243825-262077 GCA_003585735.1 Gardnerella kenyensis | reverse complement strand
AAATGCAGCAACAAGCTTGTTCTGACCCATAGAAGCAACACCTAAGTGCACAAGCTCCTCAACTCCGCCTGTAGCTTGAATTACGTTAGCGTAGCCGCCAGCAATAAGCATAACGAAAGCAATAAGACCCATAAGCTTAACGCCGCCCATAAGCTGCTTGTCGATGTCGTTCCACTTTATTGCGCCAAAAATAATCATGGTTGTAAGGCCTGCAAGAGAAGAAAGCGAAAGATCCTTACTAATAACTTGCACTACTACAACAATAATAATCGCAAGAATAGTTACGTAGTGTGCTTTAGTAAGAGGGCCAACAACAGCGTCGGCAGCACGAGTATCAGCTTCAGTGGTTTCGTATTCGCGAGGCTTTCTGTATAGCACAAAAACTGCGAAAAGTAAGGCTGCGAGCATTGCAGCACCTAAATACCAGTTCACAGCGCTAACGTCTGCAACGCTAACTTTCATGCCGTTTTTAGAAAGATTCGTAGCAATAACAGTCTGGAAAATTAAGCCAAATCCAAATGGAATGGCAATGTATGGAACTTCAAGACCAAAAGCTGTGCAGCAGGCAGCTGCTCGGCGATCAATCTTAAGTTTGTTCATAACTTGCAAAATCGGAGGAATAAGAATAGGAATGTAAGCAATGTGAACTGGCACAATATTTTGAGACATGCACGCAATTACTGTTAAAACAGCAAGAAGAATGAATTTGTTAGTGCCAATAATTTTGCTAATTTTTTTAGAAATAATTTGAGCCAAGCCGGTTGCTGTAATTGCTTCCGCAAAAGTACCAAGCAAAATGTATGCGAGCGCAGTTTGTGCGTTGGTAGAAAAACCGTCGCAAAGCAACGCCATAATCGTGTGATTTCCATCTCCAAAAAGCGGAAGATGGCCGGCAATGCCACCTGCAACACAAGCTACAATCATTGCTAGCAAAACATTAAGTTTTGCAAGACTAAGCGCGCATAGCACTACAACCGACACAATAACCGGATTAAATATAATATTTAAAATTTGCAAACTTAGCATGCCGTTCACCCCTTTAAATGCTTGAATTTTATAATATATTGTTTGAAGCAATACGTTTTATTTAGTATTACTTACGTTTGTATTTTTTGCATATGTATTCTTACATATGTATTTTCTTACATTTAGTAATTAAGGACAATATAGCATGGAAGTATTTACAACTTGTTTCTTAAGTAAATATAGAGTATAAACAACTAAATAAAAAATTTAGAGTAGCTTAACAATTGTTTACCCAAAAGAGTACTCTGAAACCTGTGAGGTGATGAATTCATAAATCACCGGATGTTCGGTTTTACACCGTTTTATTGCAACATTGCAACGTGAGTTTACTGCTGAAAAATAGCGGTAAAGCAATGTGAAAATTAAAAATTGTTTTGCTAATTGTGAAGATCTAAAAATAAACAATAAACAATAAACAACAAACTAAAAAACTAAAAAACTAAAAAACTAAAAATTGAAAATAGTTATTTAGAGTATTTAGAGTATTTAGAGTAAGGAGGAATGCCTGGCGCTCTAAGTAAAAAAGATACTACGCCATATCTTAATTACAAGCGTCAAACATACAAATTATGCAAGAGAGTCAAACACTTTTAGAAGCTAAAGAATTAGGTTTACAAAAATTTAGAAGATCACCATTTTGGGACGTATCGTTAAAAGTAGAGCCTCATCAAATCGTTGCAATATCTGGAGAACACGGCTCTGGAAAATCAGCTTTGCTGCTTGCACTGTCTGGTTATATGAAATTTACGAACGGAACTCTTACTATTGCGGACGCAACTCTTCCTAACGATTTTCAAGAATCTCGTAAATATGTGGGCTTGGGATTATTCAACGGAATTAACGAATTCTACAAAACGCAAACAATAGAAGAAGTTTTGATGAGCGAGCTAAAACTCGCATCATCTTCGCCACTATTTAGAGAACAGTATAAAAATGATGTAAAAAATCGCGAAGCGTTACGACAATACGCATACAATCTTCTTGCGCAGTGGAAAGTATTTTCTCCTCACAAAACAGCAATAGGAGAGTTAACGCCATGCGAACGCATGCGTTTGGCAATTGCGTTGGCTTTGCTAAAAAAGCCGTGGCTACTATTTGTTGATGGAATTGAGACGGAGCTTACTAGCGAGCAAAGTGAATGCTTACTTTCTGATATTCGCGAGTATGTTAGCAAAAACTACTGCTCTTGCCTTGTTGGAGTTTTACAAAGTGAGTTAGAAAAGCAAGCTGATCAAGTCTTAAGACTCATGCCAAATAATGAGAAAGCAGAAAATTCTCGTACTGATTCTCAACTTGCTACAAGTGAAGCAAATGGTGGTGAAAACAATGCACGTTAATACTATTGCTCTTGCATTTCGTGAGCTTAATAATGCTATAAAAGGAAAAGCGCGAAAGCTTGTTATTGGAACCGTAGCTTTGATTCCACTTTTGTACGGATCGCTTTACTTATGGGCATTTACTAATCCGTACAATACGCTAAACACTGTGCCTGTGGCTGTGGTTGTTGAAGACAATGGTGCTATGATTAACGGCAAAATGCGCAACATTGGAAACGAAATAAAAACTCGTTTAAAGAATCAAAAAGACGGTAGTGAAGGTTTCCAATGGAATTTTGTAAATAGTGCTGAAGCGAATAAGGGTCTTAAAAATGGCAATTATTTTATGGTAGCAACTATTCCAGCTTCCTTCAGTAAGTGCATTGCTTCTGCGCAATACGAAACTCCTACCAAAGCAAAACTTCACGTAAAGTACGATCAGGCAAGCAATATGCTGGCTTCACAAATTGGTAAAACTGCTTTCCACACTATGCGAAGCGAAATTAGTGAGGCTATTGCACAAGAGTATTGGGAGCACATGTTTGCGAAAGTTAATTCAGCTTCCGATTCTATTGGTGTTGCTGCAAACGGTGCTGGAGCATTGCATGAAGGCTCAAAGTCTTTGCAAGGCGGAATAAATAAGCTTGCAGATGGGTCGAATAAACTTTCTGCTTCGCTTAGAAAATTGCAAGGCGGATTAGGAGAGCTTCAAAAAGGCGCGAATACTCTAACTGAAGCCAATGCTCGTAGTAAAGAAGGAGCGCAATATCTTGCACAAAAAACGCAAGATTTAGCAAACGGAGCTCAGCAGTTAAGCGAAGGAACGCAAAGGCTATCGGCTGCAACAGACGAATTCTATGAAGGAGCTCAAAAGCTTGCAGCTTCAAGCAACGAATTAGAAGAACATGTTAAAGCTGGAAATGCTGAAACTAAAACGAAACTTGCGGGTCTTCTTATGCAAGCGCAAAACCCAGCAGTAACAAAGGAAGACGTGCTCGCTAATTTGCAAAGTTTGGCAGAAGGATTAGGTGAAAATTCTAATCTTTTGGAAACAAATCTTTCTGCTTTAACCGCTGGAGCAGACAGGCTTTCTGCAGGAAGCTTGCAAATAAAGGGCGGTGCTGACGCTCTTATGCAAGGCATGGAGAAAGTTAATGTTGGTTCAAATAAGTTAGTTGCTGGCACAAACAAGCTTGCTGACGGTTTGACTCAAGTAAGTAGCGGTAGTGAGAAGCTAAATAGTGGCGTGAATGAAGCTGCACAAGGTTCTGCGAAAATAGTGAACGGTTCCGATCAGCTTAATTCGGGCGCTAAGAAGCTTTCGGATAACGCTCCAAAGCTTGTTGAAGGCGCTAAGAAATTGCATGACGGGCTTAAGAATTCTCAAAAGTCTGGAAAAGTAAACGGTATTGTTCAAAAAAGTAAGATGATGAGCGCGCCGGTTTCCTTGGAGGAGCACGAGTATTCGCACGTTGAAAACTATGGGACTGGTTTTGCTCCTTACTTTATTTCCATCGGCCTTTGGGTTGGCGCTCTTATGGCAACATTTGTTTTGAGAGTTATGGATAGGCGAGCGATACTAAACGGCATGAATCCGCTTAAAAGTGCGCTTATTAGCTTGACGCCGTTTGTGATTATGGGCGTAGTGCAAGCTGTAATTCTTATGGGCGTAGTGCATGTGGTATTAAAGCTGCAAATTGATAATGTTATTGCGTTCTACGGTCTTGGAATTATTGCATCCATAATGTTTATGGCAATAATGCAAATGATCATGGTGGTGTTCCATGTACCAGGGCGAATAGTTGCGATTGTGCTACTTATGTTGCAAATAACAAGCTCTGCAGGAACATTCCCAGTACAAATGACGCCGGCATTCTTTAGAGCTGTTAACCCTTACTTGCCAATGACGTACTCGATTATGGGATTGCGTCAAGCAATGGCTGGAAAGAACAGTGGTGAAATAGTCTCAGGCATTGGAATGCTTGTGCTTTTCGGCGTGATTGCGATTGTTATAACAAGCATTGCCTGCCGCATAAAGCGTACTGTAACAATGTTTGATTTGCATCCTGTGATAACACTTGAGGCATAAGTTTCATATAGATAAGATAATTAAAATCCCCGCAGCTTTTGTTAGTTGCGGGGATTATTTTTAGTGAGATACGATTTTAGAAAGTAGATGCGTAGACTTCAGCAATAGCGTCTTCGCTCATATGCATGTAGGAATTCTTCAAAAGTCGCTGCTGCTCTTTAACAACGCTTGCAGCCCAGCTTTGAATCATATCCTCGGTCATTCCATACTCGTGAAGCTTGTGCTTAGGAAGAATCGTGTTAAGAACTTCATCAAGCTTGTCTAATACGTCTGCCTTCTTGCATTCAAGAATATTTGCCATGAAGTCGAAGAGCTTAGAAAGCTCAGTGTTTTCGGCGTTATTCTCGTTAGCGTCGTGCTTAGCATAGTAGCGCAAAACGCTTGTAAGAAGCGCGGCGTTCGTCTCGCCGTGAGCCACGTGGAAAGTTCCACCAAGCGGATAAGCCATCGCGTGTACGCAACCGCAACCAGCGTTACCAAACGCAATGCCAGCGTAAAGACTTGCCGAAACCAAGTCGCCCACAACTTGGGCTTTTGCGCTGCTACCTTCCTTCACAACTCGCATATAGCTTTGCAAAATAAGACCGCAAGCCTTGTAACTAAACATTTTTGTAAGCTCTGTTGCAATAGGAGAAAGCGTGGACTCAATCGAATGCGTAAGAGCATCAATAGAGCTGGTTGCAAAAACGTAATCCGGAAGGCTTTTCAACAATTCCGGAATAAGAACCGCGTCCGTAGCGTAGCAAGCGTCGTTTGCTAAGCCCTTCTTCGTATTGCGCTTAGTAAGCGAGAATACTGCAACGTTTGTAACTTCGGAGCCTGTGCCGCAAGTAGTTGGCACAAGAATAAGATCCGCGCCTTTTTGCGCAGGAATCTTGCCGTCAACCAAATCTTCAAGCGGACTTGTTTGCTTCAACGCGCAAACCTTCGAAATGTCCAAAACAGTGCCGCCGCCAATGCCAATCACGCGCTTTGGAGTTGTGTGAATGTCACTAACAATCGCATCAACCATTGCGTCGCTCGGCTCGCCTTTGCCGTACTTTTCTTGGAAAATCACGTCGCAATCAAGATTCAAATCGCCAAAATAAGGCTCCCAAATGTACTGGTTTGTAATAACCAAATCGCCTTTACCAAGCTTAAATTCTTGCGCAAAATCGCGAGCGTTTTCGAACTTGTGAATAGTTGGTTTAATAGAAAGCTGCTTCATCCTAGACTCCTTCGTTTTAATCTGCATGTCTTACGCTAATATGCGCGTTGTGTGCGCTTTTTTGTGCGCGGATGATTAAAAAACCAAGCAACTGCTCCATTATAGAACAGATTGCTTGGTTTAATAAACGCGATTTAAGCTAATCGCAGAAGTTACTTAGAGTAGATTGAATCAGATACTAATCATCCCTTCAACAAAGCCGTGTAAGCAGCCATCGTAATGTAGTTGTATGGCTGGTTGAAGTGAGGCATGAAGAAGATGTCGCACAAAGCAAGTTCCTTAATCGTAACTTTCTTCTGAATAGCCAGCGAGAACAGGTGAATTGCGGCAGACATATCGTAGTTAGAAGCCAACTGGCAGCCAACAATAACCTTCGTATCCTTCTTGTAAACGATGCGAATCTTCACCTTTGGATTCTCAACTTCCATAAACGCAGGCTTTTGAGTATCCTCAAAATCAACGTAATCAACGTCCATGCCCTCTTTTTGAGCGGCAGACAAGCTCAAGCCGGTGCAAACAAGCTTGTAATCGTAAATCATCATTGCGCTAGAGCCTTGCACGCCCTCGGTTTCTACAGGAGTTCCGCAAACGTTGTGACCTGCAATCAAGCCGCTTCGAACGGCGTTGGTTGCGAGCGCAATGTAGTTTACGCGGTCTCGAGCGTTGTCGTAGATTGTAGCGCAGTCGCCGATTGCGTACACGTCTGGGTCGGAAGTTTGCTGCTTCTTGTCAACGAGGAAAGCGCCGTTAGCATACTGCTTTAAATGATCCTTGCCAAGCGCAACGTTTGGGTGGAAGCCAATAGCGCAAATCACCATGTCTGCATCGTAAGTGCCTTTGCTAGTTTTAACAGCCTTTACTTCAGTTTCGCCAACAATCTCTTCAACAGCTTGGCCAAGCTCAAACTTAATGCCCTTATTCTCCATAATTTGCTTCAAATTATCGGAAAACTCTGGGTCAAAGTATCCGTTAAGAATATGGTCTTCCATGTCAATAAGGGTCACGTTTTTACCAAGACGCTCGAAGGCTTCAGCAAGTTCCACGCCAATGTAGCCGCCGCCAAGAACCACGACGTTATTAAAATCGCGCTCTTGAAGCTTAGCAATAACAGTTTGCGCATTCTGGAAAAGCTTTACCATTTGCACGTTTTCCAAGTCAATGCCTTTAATGCGCGGCTTGTTTGGAAGGCTGCCGGTAGCAAGAACCAACTTGTCGTAAGAATCGTGAATAACAGTGCCGTCTTTAAGCTCGACTGTTACTTCTTTCTTCTCATAATCAATGTCGAGAACTTTACTTTCAAGATTTACCTTAGCGCCTTTTTTAACGAAATCTTCTGGCTTCTGGTAGAACAGTCCGTCGCTGCTTTGAATCTGCTTGCCAATCCACAAAGCCATGCCGCAACCAAGGAAAGAAATATTGCTATTCTGATCGTAAATTGTAAGCTCGTTTCCTGGGTAGCTCAAAATGGTGTTAGCGCAGGCAGTGCCGGCGTGATTTGCGCCAATCTGAATGATCTTCGTCATCGGTAATCTCTTTTCGTCGTTGAATTCTGTTGAAATTATTGTATGTGCTTCAACTACTTTGTTTAATTTACGCCGCAGCGTGATTGCACATCTAGCGCACAATCTTATTACATGAATGCTAGTCTTACCAATTTTGATTTTGTGCGTGTTGTGCGTGTTGTGGGGGGAGTGTGTGGTTATTTCACAATCTGACTATAACTAATCTTTTCGCGAACATGAATTACGTAGTAGAATCCTGAAGTTTGTATACTGTTTATGTACTGTTTATATACAGTGACATTTACATATGTACAGTTTTTGTGATGCGTTTTAATGTTTTAATAAAGTAATATTCGTATGAAGGGGTATTGTGATGCGTATTTTGATTACTGGTTTTACGCCGTTTAATAATGAGTCTATAAATCCGTCGTGGGAGATTGCGCAATCAGTGCATGCGCCTGAAGGCGTGGAACTTGTTCGTTTGCAGATTCCTACGGAATTTAACAAAGGTGCGCAAAAAGTTATTGAGAAAATAGAGGAAATCCACCCTAATGCTGTGCTTTCGTTAGGGCAATTTGGTGGTTCTGCTTGTTTTAACGTTGAGTATGTTGGCATTAACTGTAGAGCTGCGCGCATACCGGATAATAGTGGATATAAGCCTTGGTATGAGCCTGTTGTGCAGGATGGTGATGTGGCTTATAAAGCGACTTTGCCAGTTGTGAATATAGTTGAGGCTTTGAATAAGGCGAAATTGCCGGCGTCTGTGTCTTTTTCTGCGGGCGCGTACGTGTGCAATGACGTACTTTACAGTGTTTGTTATTATTGCCAGACTAGGAAATTGCCGATTAAGAGCGGTTTTATTCACGTTCCGTATTTGCCTGAGCAAGTTCTTGATAAGCCGAGTACGAGTTCTATGAGTTTAGCTGATATGCTTCGAGGTATTGAAGTTGCACTGCAAGTAATTGCGGATGATTGCAAATAATTACAAGTAATGACTAATGAATAGTGTGAAATTTTGGGGAATAGCTCGAAATTTTATTTTCTACGCTCGCTCAAGCACGCGTTCAATAGCGTTATTTTGCGAAAGAAGATACACGCAATACTGGTTCATGCTTATGCCTTCGGCTTGAGATTTCTCAGCTAATTGCCTATGTAATTCTTTAGGAAGGCGCAGTTTGAACTGACCAGAATAGTCATTCAGCTCATGGTAAGACGGCTCTTTTATATTGATTTTGCTTTCAAGTGCTGCTTCGATCCAAGCGTGCTTAGCGTCCTGCGCATTTGCTGCTGCTTCCTGTTCGGAGTCTCCTGAACTTATGCACCCTGGCAAATCAGGGTAGTAGGACACGAATCCGCCTTCATCTGGATCCTTTACAATCTCCAGCTTATACGGTAGTGACATGTAGTAGCTGAGTGTTTTATTTGTTGGGGTTTTGGCATTGTTTTTGTGAGTGATATTTTTGCTAGCTTTATTTGTTTTAGTCATATTTGATTTCATATTATGCTGATTTTTAAAAGTTTTATAAAAGTATAAGTGGTGTTATATGTGGTGTCAATGGTTGATAAATGAGTGTTTCTTTACTGTAAAAGGGTGGATTTACGATTGGTCTTTATGCGCTTCCTCTTTTGTTAGAGAATATGGATGATAAGTAGAGTGTGTGTAGGAAGTGACACATTGATGTGCGTGTGAGAATAAAAACATTAGTACATTTAAATTACGCGTAATATTCGGAATTTAGTCGACATGACGATTGAATACCGATTTGAGAAAAAGGAAGACACTGAACTCAGGCCACTAAAGGCAATAGACGATTCCTTTAAGAAAATAATAGTTTCCAAATCTTACGGGAAAAGTTGGACTGACGAAAGTGGAATACTTAGACTGGGAATAATGGATTTTCTTATTGATGAAAATAGTTTGGACAAATAACAATGAATAGTTATGAACAAGTATAAATTATTTTTTCTAGGATTTGTTACGCGTTAAGTAATTATTGAATAGAAAATAAAGATGAAGAATTGACTTCATTTTAATGAGTGGTTTTACCCCAAAACAGCCACTTATGTTGAAGGTGTGGTATAAAAGTCTTATGTTTTCTAAACGCGCTATTACTATTTTTGCGACTACCGTTGTAACTGCTTTAGCGCTGGGTACGTTGAGTGCTTGTGAGCCGCAGGGTAAAGCCGTGGGAGCTACTGGTCGCGCTGGAGACATAATTCACGACGGCATAGATATTAATGATATCCATTTGCTGGTTATTGGTTCAAAATCTGCATCTCTTGATGATGCGATTATGCAAAAGTGCAAAATGGCGAATTTAGGCGCTTCGTACGTTCCGGTTTCAAATATAAATAATGCGAACGAAGCATCTCAGAAAGCTATTCGCGCTGCAAGCGAGCAGCCTGTTTCATTAATACTTATTAACGCGCTCGACGTAACAAGCGTTGACGAGTCTCATAATGCTAATAATCAACTAAATAAAAAAGAAAATAATCAAAATAATCAGCTTAATAACAGTACTCGCAATAAGCAAAACGAAAGCAAATCATGGATTTCAGCTTTGCAATACGCGCGTTACGCTGGAGTTCCAGTTGCGTTAGTAAATCCTGTAAAAGCGCCAAAAGACGAAACTTTATATGCTGCAATATTTAGAGTTGGGGATATTTCGAATAATTTAGCGCCTAACAGTTCTGAGCATAATAACTCCGCACTTAAGCGTTCATCTTTGCTAAGCATCGTTCGCGCAATAATCGACAATACGCCACACAGTAGGGAAGTGATTATAAATGGCAAGTAATAAGCAGAACGCAATAGCGTCTACAGAAAACATCAAAAATAACGCGATTGCGGCACTTCCTAAAGTAGAAGTTGATGGTTTGAGCACTGAAGAAGTTGCGGAAGCAGTTTCTCGCGGGGATGTGAATATTACTTCTAAGCAAACTTCGCGCTCTTTAATGGATATTGTGCGCGCGAACGTGTTTACATTGTTTAACGCGATTATTTTCACAGCAATGGTGGTTGTGCTTGCCACGGGTTCGTGGAAAGATGCTGTTTTTGGTGTGGTAATTCTGGTGAATACTGGAATTGGCATCGTGACTGAATTAAAAGCAAAGCGCACCTTGGATAGGCTTTCTATATTGATTGCCGCTCGCGCAATGGTGCGTAGAGGCGGAGAAAATATTGAGATTGCGCACAAAGATATTGTGCTTGGTGACATCTTGTGGCTTAGAGCCGGAGAGCAGGTGCCGGCGGACGTAGAAGTGCTGGAATCGTGGGGATTGGAAATGGACGAGTCCATGCTTACGGGCGAGTCTGCTACAGTTCGAAAAGCTAAAGGTGACGACGTTTATTCTGGATCTACTGCAGTTTCTGGAATGGCCTTAACGCGTGTTACTGCCGTAGGAGAGCACAGTTATGCTGCAAAATTGGCGGCACAAGCGAAGGTTTATACCAAAACAATTTCCGACTTAAGCCGTGGAATTAACACGATTTTGAAGTATATGACCATGGTTGTGGTGCCTTTGTGCGTGCTGCTTGTGTGGTCGCAAATGCACAAGGTTGGCGGATTTGTTGAAGCTTGGCAGACTGGAGCTTGGAGGGGAGCTGTTGTTTCTGCTGTTGCAGGCGTTGTTGGCATGATTCCAGAGGGCTTGGTTCTTCTTACTTCGCTTAATTTTGCGGTGGCTGCTATGAGACTTGCGCGTAAGCAAACGTTAGTTCAGGAGCTGGAATCTGTAGAAACTTTAGCGCGCGTAGACTGCTTGAACCTAGACAAAACTGGCACTATAACAGACGGCGGTATTGCATTCGTTGGCGTAGAAAATCTAGATAATAGTAGTGTAGAAATATCTTTACAAACTAACTTACAAACCAACCAGGCTTTATTCGATTTATCAAACGAAGAAAATCCTAACGCAACAGGCGTTGCAATTATGGAAGGGCTTGGCGCTCAAGGAGTTGCAGCTAGCGCGCATGTAAATAATCGTCTTCCGTTCTCGTCTGCTAGAAAATGGAGCGCTGTGCAATACGTGCAAAGTAGTGGAGAGCGTGCAACTTGGTATATGGGTGCTCCGGAAGTATTACTAAGCGCTATTAATTATGCAAATTCTAATGAACTTTTAGCGAAAGTTAATTCTTATGCAGAGCAAGGTGAGCGCGTGCTGCTTCTTGCAAAAGTAAGTAGCGAAAGTAGTACTGTAAGTAGCGTTGAAAGTAACGAAGTAAATAGCGTCACAGAAGCAGATAAAACTTTTTGTGATTCTCCTACTATTTGCAAGAGCGCTCAGCCTGTTGCTTTAGTTCGCTGCTCTGAGCGTATTCGTGAAGATGCGCGTAAAACGCTCGAATGGTTCCGTGAGCAGGGTGTGCGATGCCGCGTAATTTCGGGTGATAATCCTACAACTGTTGCGGCTGTTGCTGCAAAAGTTGGGTTAACAGGAGAGCGAAAGCCTGTTGCAATGGACGCTAGAAAATTGCCGGAAGATATTAACGAATTGGCTAAAGTGCTTGAAAATGTGGATGTGCTTGGTCGCGTGCTTCCTAATCAAAAAAAGGCGATTGTTCAAGCGCTTCACGCTAAAGGTCACGTTGTTGCTATGACTGGTGACGGTGTGAACGATACTTTAGCGCTTAAAGAGGCTGATTTGGGCGTTGCTATGGGCAATGCTGCTCCCGCTGCAAAAGCTGTAGCTCAAGTGGTTCTTGTTGATTCGCGCTTCTCGCATTTGCCGGATGTTGTGGCTCGCGGCAGGCAAGTGATGGCAAATATGGAACGCGTGGCTGGCTTGTTCCTTGTAAAAACTGTTTATTCTGCGCTTATTTCTGCAGGAGTTGTGCTTCTAGCGTTGCACTTCCCGTATTTGCCTCGCCACATTACTTATATTGGTTCTTTAACTATTGGTATTCCAGCATTTTTGCTCGCTCTTGCTCCTAATACTCGTAGATACATTCCAGGCTTCTTGAAGCGCGTTGTTCGTTTTGCTGTTCCTAGCGGATTTGCTATAGCAGCTTCTGTGCTCGCAACTGCTGTTATAGCTCCGCGCGTTTTGGGATTAAATCTTGACGATGTTGTTGCAAATAATTTGATAGCATCTCGTTTTATTGTTTCAAACGTGCAAGCTTTGGCAACCACTCGTAGCATTTGTTCCGTAATCGTATTCGTTCTCGGCATACTCGTGCTTGCAAGTGTTGCTAAACCTTTGCGCTCGTGGAGAGGAATTATGGTTGCGCTATTTGCTGCAGCTGGCGTTGCTGGAGCTTTTATACCGTTTACTGCAAAATTCTTTGAACTTCACGTGCCGACTGCAGGAAGTGCGTTTACTGTAATGCTTATAGCTGTCGTTTTAGCTGTAATCTTATGGTTTGCGTGCGTGAGTTTAGCAAATTTGTTATCTAAACAAAGTAAGAAGTGAACAATCTAACATATTTCTAACGCAATTAGTGTGTCGAAGCGAGCTTAATGATGCTTACAATAGATACGTGTTTAGTATTTTAGAGATGTTTTCAGTAGGTGTTGGTCCTAGTTCTTCGCATACGGTAGGTCCTATGCGTGCAGCTTATGCGTTTGTTACGTCGCTTAAAAAAAGTGGCAATCTTAAAAACGTTGCGCACGTAAAAGTGACGCTTTATGGTTCATTGTCTCTAACCGGTCTTGGTCACGGAACTGATCGTGCTTGCGTTGCGGGTCTTGAAGGAAATCTTCCAGATAATGTAAATACCGAACATATGCTTACGATTCGTGAAGAATGTGAAAAAACCGGCACTTTAACTCTTGCTGGAGAGCATACTATTTCTTTTGACTACGATAATGATGTTGTTTTTGAAAAGTGGAAACGCATGGTTATTCATCCTAACGGAATGCGTTTCGTTGCAGAAGATGCTAATGGAAACAGCATAGATGAGCAAGTATGGTACTCAATTGGCGGCGGATTTGTGCGTCAAGGTCATGCTGATGATGCAATGGTTGGGTTGCATGAGCGCGTTACTGAGAAGGATGAAGATAATCAAAACGATAGCGACGGCGAAAGTAATAGCGAAAGTAGTAGCGAAAGTAATAGCGAAAGTAATAACGAAAGTAGCGTAGAAGCAAATAGTAGCGAAAATAATAACGAAAGTAGTAGTGAAAATAGTAGCGAAAATACAGAAAACGTTTCGAATAAAACAAAAGATACTACTGTACCGTATCCTTTTATTTCATGCGACGAGCTTATAAATATTTGCCTAGAAAATCATATGTCAATAAGCGATGTTGTGTGGCAAAACGAGCTTGCACTGCATGAGGGTGACGCCGACTACGTGCGTAACTATTTGCTACACGTTTGGAATGTTATGAGCAAATGCGTGGAAAATGGCTGTAATTCAAAGCAAACGATTTTGCCAGGAGGCCTTGATGTGCCTCGTAGAGCGCCTCACATGTACGAGCGTTTGGCTGCAAATTCGGACATGCTTCGCAATAATCGTCGTCGTTCTGATTCAGCTTTAGAAAGTTCGGATTCGGCTTGGGTAAATCTTTTTGCACTCGCAGTAAGTGAAGAAAATGCTGGTGGAGGGCGAATCGTTACTGCTCCAACGAACGGATCTGCTGGAATTATTCCTGCAGTATTGCAATATTATTGGCGATTCGTTGATTCTGCTAATGAAGATGGAATTGTGCGTTTCTTGCTTGCTGCTGGCGCTGTTGGTTACTTGTTTAAGCGAAATGCTTCGATTTCGGGTGCTGAAGTTGGTTGCCAAGGCGAGGTTGGATCTGCTTGTTCAATGGCTGCTGCCGGATTATGCGAAGTATTGGGAGGAACGCCAGAGCAGGTTGAAAATGCCGCAGAAATTGGTATTGAACACCACTTGGGGCTTACGTGCGATCCTGTAGGCGGTTTGGTGCAAATTCCGTGCATTGAGCGTAATGCTATGGCCGCGAATACTGCAATTAACGCTGTTCGCATGGCTATGCTTGGAGATGGTTCGCATATGGTAAGTCTTGACCAAGCAATTAAGACAATGAAAGAAACTGGTCATGACATGATGTCGAAATATCGAGAAACATCAAAAGGTGGTCTAGCTGTAAACGTTGTTGAGTGCTAATCTAGGACAGGTTAATCTATTAAGTTAATCTAAATGTGTTTTAGTAATGCTAGATGGCTGTGCAAGACGTCTATGCAGATGTTATACTGTTGCAGATTATACTGTTTGGAGTTGTAAAAAGGAGGCAATATGGCACAGGATATGCCAGAAGTAATTGCAGAATTTGGCACTACGCCAACGGTGACGTTCCCGGAATCTGAACCGCCAGCAGGTCTTAAGGTTGTTGAATTAGTTGAAGGTAATGGTCCAGTAGTTCGCGCTGGTGACACTGTAACCGTGAATTATCATGGTGTTGTTTGGGGAGCTGAAAAGCCATTTGATTCGAGCTTTGAGCGCCATATGCCAGCCAGCTTTGGTATTGGTATTGGACAGGTTATTCAAGGTTGGGATCGTACGGTTCCGGGTCATAATGTTGGTTCGCGCTTGTTGATTTCGATTCCACCAGAGTATGGTTATGGTTCTCGCGGTGTGCCACAGGCTGGTATTGGCGGTGGAGACACTTTAGTATTTGTTGTTGATATTATTTCAACTCGTTGAGTAAAAGTGTGCGTTTTATTTTCGCACATATTGGCTTAGCTGTATATCTATATAGCTATATAGGAGATTGTTGGATAGGAGGTAGCAATGGCTGAAGAAAAAACTATTTTGCTTACGCAAGAAGCGTATGACAAGCTGAAGGAAGAACTAGAGCATCGCGAAGGTGAGTATCGAGAAGAAATTACCGAGCGTATTGCTGCGGCTCGTGCTGAAGGTGATTTGTCGGAAAATGGCGGTTACCAAGCGGCTCGTGAGGAGCAAGGCAAGAACGAGGGTCGTATTAACGAGCTTATTGTAAAGCTCCGTAATGCTAAGATTCTTGAAGCTCCAAAAGCTGGAACTGTTGGTAACGGTTCTTTAGTAACTGTTGAACTTGCAGGTCGCGAGATGACGTATGTTCTTGGTTCTCGAGATATTGCTGTAGCAACAGATTATGACGTAATTAGCCCAGAGTCTCCAATTGGTGCAGCTATTATGGGTGCTCATGCGGGAGACACTGTTAGCTATGCGGCTCCTAATGGTCGTGAGATTTCTGTAACTATTAAGGATTCTCATCCACTGGCATAAGTTGATTTTATAAATATTATTCTCCCCACTTAGTTCATGTTTTGAAGTAAGTGGGGAGAATAATATTTTGAGGGGTTGGGGGATAAGTTTTATATTTTTCGCAGCACTGTAACAACTTTTCCCATAATTGTTGCGTGTGAACCGTCAATTGGTGAATATGCTGGATTGTGTGGAATAAGCCATACGTGTCCGTTGTCATTACGGAAAGTTTTTACAGTTGCTTCATTGTCAAGTAATGCAGCAACGATATCTCCATTAACTGCTTCATGCTGTTCTCGTACCACAACATAGTCTCCGTCGCAAATAGCGGCATCAATCATTGAATCTCCGTGAACTTCAAGCATAAAAAGATTTCCTGTGCCTGTTAAGCGTTCTGGCAGGCGCATAACATCTTCAACATGTTGCTCAGCCGTAATAGGCACTCCTGCTGCAATTCTTCCTACTAACGGTACGTCTCTAGAATTAATAACAGCATCGGAATCATAAGAGCTAATTTCTACTGATTGCGAATTATTTTCGTTAGTTCTGTTTGCGTTTTTAGTAGGAAGCAGTGAATCGTCAATAATCTCGATTGCGCGACCTTTATTTGCGCTAATACGCAAAATTCCTTTTTCTTCTAGTGCACGCAATTGATGTTTTACTGAAGACGGACTACGGAGTCCAACGGCTTCGCCGATTTCACGAAAAGAAGGAGGGAAACCATGAATTTTGAGATTGTTTTGAATAGCATTAACAATATCGCGCTGGCGTTCTGTGAGTGAAGATTCGTCAACGTTGCTTATATAGGCGGTATTATTAATGTCTTTCGTGTTTTCGTTACTCATGGTGCTCCTTTCAATAATTCTATGATAGCGTACTTTCTTTAAAAAATCAAACATATGTTCGACACGCCGTTGCAACCCTCGAACAAATGTGTCATTATTGATACACCTGTTCGATAGAACAAATGTTCAGTTGATTAAGGATGGAGAAAGGATAGTTATGAGTGCGTCATATAGAAACGGTTATTATGGGGTAGCAAGAATTGAAAGACGTTCAAAACAATATGCACACTATGGTCGCAATATTGTTGTTAAACGCAATAGTAAGAATAAAATGATGCGTATATTGGTGTTACTTATGTCAGTAATTACGCTTTGCGCATTGTTTATTCCTAGAACAGCTGTTTCTGCTGTATCTGAAAGGTTTGTAACGTATACAGTTCGTCCGGGGGATAACTTATGGAATTATGCTGCGACTATTACTCCTAAAAACGGTAATGTTGCAGACAATGTTGAAAGATTAATTTCTCTTAACCATCTTTCTTCACCAGATTTAGAAGTAGGGCAGTCTATTAATGTTCCAATAGTCAGTTCTAATAAGTAGTGCTGAGAAAATAAAGTGAACATTATTGTGTCGTGTTTCCTTAACTTTTAGTATGCTGGATGTATGCATTGTCCTTTCTGTAAAAATTCCGATACGAAAGTTGTTGATACTCGTATTAGTGAAGATGGTTACTCTATTCGTCGTAGGCGCGAATGCCAAGTGTGCGGGAATCGTTTTACTACAGTAGAAACAACGCAATTGCTTGTTATGAAGCGTTCTGGTTCAATTGAGCCTTTTGATCGAGCAAAAGTTGTAGCTGGTGTGAGTAAAGCATGCCAGGGGCGTCCTATAGATGCGGAAGCATTAAAGATTTTAGGCATGCGAGTAGAAGCTGATTTGCGTGCGCGTGGTTTAGCACAAGTCACATCTGAAGAAGTGGGTAAAGCTATTCTTAAGCCTTTGCGTGAATTAGACGAAGTTGCGTATCTTCGCTTTGCTAGTGTGTACCAAAACTTCTCTGGACTTGAAGATTTTGAGAAAGCTATTGAAGATTTAAAGCGCAGCAAAACAGAAGAATAAAAATAGAAAATTTTAACCAATATGCAACAAACATATTGTTTACTATTTTCTATTAATTTATTCTTCCTAAATTGCGAACTTATTGTATTCTAATTCATACAATTATTAGTCAAAATCTTTATCTTCTTTAGTGCGAATAATGACTAATTGTTGCGTTGGCCTTGTCATAGCAACATAAAGATTTGCTGCTGCAGTAAGCATAGAAGACGCTTCTTGCTCAATTTGAGAAGGCTGAAGCACAATCACTGCGTCGTATTCAAGTCCTTTTACTTCTTCAGCTGTGCAAACGCTACATTGTCGATCGTCTGGATTTTGTTTATTAAGATTAATCCATGTTTCTTCTGGCAATGCATGCTTTAATGCTTGATTTAAAACATCTTTAACGTGCTGGACTTTTTCTAAAGGAGTAACGATTGAGATTCGACCGCTTCCGTCATCTGCAACAAACTTTTTGAACATGTCAACGCAGTACTTTGCTAATGCTTTTTCGCTCTCTTCCTCAGATTCAACTGTGCAAGATATCAACGAATCAGGCACAGAGCGTACAGCGTGAACTGTAGATATGTACAAGCCGGATTTTTTAGCAAGTTCACTTGAAACTTCGGAAACTTCGCGAGGATTACGATAATTAATCGTTAACTCGTAAAGATCCCAATTTGCTTCTCCAAATAGAGAATTCATATTCTTTTGCCAACGGTGAGTTCCACCAAGAGCAGAAGTTTGTGCAACATCGCCAACAATAGTAAAGGAGCGTGAAGGGCATCGACGAATAAGCATACGCCAATCCATGGCAGTAAGCTCTTGAGCTTCATCGACCACTATGTGACCATATGTCCATTCACGGTCGGATGCGGCTTTTCGAGCGAGCATGCCAGCGTCATCTCCCTGCAAATTGTCAAGAAGCATATCTGCAGTTACAATGCCATTGCCAATTCCAGCTTGAGCTAAAGTATCAGCTGCAAACTGTTGTTCTTCAAGCTTTTTAGCCTGTAGAGCGGCTTTTTGAGAATCAAGCTTAGGATCAGGTCCGAGCAATTCCATTGCTT
>NQOH01000001.1:231283-243178 GCA_003585735.1 Gardnerella kenyensis | reverse complement strand
AATATCTTCTTCACTAAGCCAAGGAGCATATTTTCGTAACTTATCAGGCTTGGAAAAAAGCTGGTCTATAAGCCATTCTCCAGTCATAGGCAACCAAGCAAGATTAAGTGTAATGCGTAGCTTATCGTCTAAACGAAGTTGAGAAGTTATGTCGTTTAATTCAGTTTGATCAGGAACGTAATCAAGCTGTTCCAAGTATCGGTTTTTCAATATGCTAAGAACAGTTTTAACAAATGTGTTACGTGCTTGATTATGAGGTTGGTGACTGCGTTGCGCATCTGATTGTGCAAGCTTAATATCCTCTTCTAAAAGCGGTACGCTAAATCCTCCAATATGCAATATTGGAAGATTCTTTGGTACGCGAATGCGCGACGCAATAGCGTTAGAAATAACTGTGCGCATTTTGTACATTCCCTTTAGCTTTGCTGCGTGAGGAGAATCTTCGCAAGTTGCATGTATTCCAGGAATTAAGTCTGCAATAGTACGGCTTACTACGCCAGTTTCACCTAGGGAAGGAAGTACTTGATCAATATAACGCAAAAATGCTGAGCTTGGTCCAACAATAAGAACGCCAGAACGTTCAAGCTTTCGTCGATGCGTATACAGCAAGTATGCTGCGCGATGCAAAGCTACGGCCGTTTTTCCTGTTCCAGGTCCTCCTTGAACCACAATTGTTCGATCAAGAGGAGCTCGAATAATACGATCCTGCTCTGCCTGAATTGTGGCCACAATATCAGTCATTTTTCCGGTTCTGCGAGATCCCAAAGAAGCAAGTAAAGCGCCTTCACCAGTAAGAGTTCCTTGCTCAGAAGCTTTTCCTACTTCTTCAGAATGTATATCAAGAACTTCGTCTTCAATGCCAATAACATCTCTGAAACGGAGAGTAATATGACGTCTCATAACAATATCGCCATGATTAGAAGGTGTGGCCTCATAAAAAGGTCGTGCAGCTTCAGCGCGCCAATCTGTAAGAATAGGATCGTGCTCTTCGCTAAGCAAACCTATTCGACCAATATAACGATGAGTACCTTCTGTATTGTCAAGTCTTCCAAAAACAAGACGGTCTTCAACAGCACGTAATTGTGTAAGACGATCCTCGTACATAGTTGCAAAAGAATCACGTTCAGTTCGCTGAGTAGGGGAGCCGTGAGATCCGGCTGCTCTAACGGTATCTAAGCGTGTACGAATAGTGTTGCGCAAGTCGTCGAGTCGACCGTAAGCGCGGTCAACAGCCCGCTGTTCTTCGCTAAGTTGTGAGGAATAAGTAGACATATGCGTCCATTCTTCGTAAAATTTGCAACCAATTGTAGCCAAAATAGGCATTTAAGTATATCTCGAGGCTTATACACTATTTTTCTCGTGTTGTAATATTTCAACTTGCTAAAAAGTTTTTTTAAAAACTTCACTAGTATTCGCTTCGTGTGCACAAAATACGATATAAACATATGTTTATAAGAGTTGATTTTGAATTATAAAGCGATAGAATTCTTGAGTTGTACAGCATAAAACGATTAAGAAAGTATTCTTCGTTTTTGGTACCGCATAAAAAATTAAATGCATTGCAGTATCACTGTTGATATTGCAAGCTTACGATACAGAAAGGTTGTTCTGATGAAGAAGCTTATTCTTGATTTGGACACTGGTGTTGACGATACATTAGCAATTTCTTACGCCCTTGGTAGCCCAGAAGTTGAGCTTATTGGCATTACTGGAACTTATGGCAATGTTCTTATGGAACAGGGCGTGCGCAATGCTCTTGCTATTACTGAATTGTTTGGTCATCCAGAAGTGAAAGTGTATCGTGGCTTATCGCACGCAAGCAAAAAGGATTCATTTGAAGTATTGCCAATTTCTGCATTTATCCATGGTGATAATGGTATTGGTGATGTTGTTATTCCAGATTCCAAGCGCGAAGCTGAGTCTGAGCCAGCAGTTGATTTCATAATTGACGCAGTTAAGACTTATGGAAAAGATCTTATTTACGTTCCAACAGGTCCAATGACTAATATTGCTGCCGCATTGCATAAAGCTCCAGAAATTAAGGATGAAATTGGAAAGATTGTTCTTATGGGCGGCGCTCTTACAATTCATGGAAACGTGAACGCGTGGACTGAGGCAAATATTTCCCAAGATCCAGATGCAGCCGACGTTCTGTTCCGCTCTGGTGCTCCAGTAACAATGGTTGGTTTGGATGTAACGTTGCAAACCTTGCTTACTTATAAGGAAACGCAAAAGTGGCGTGATCTTGGCACAAAAGCTGGCAAGTTCCTTGCAGATATGACAGATTTCTACATCAAAGCCTACGAAACTACTGCTCCACATCTTGGCGGTTGTGGTTTGCACGATCCGTTAGCTGTTGCAGTTGCTGTTGATCCAACGCTTGTAACTACGTTGCCGATTAACATGCAAGTTGATGTGGAAGGTCCAACTCGTGGCCGCACTATTGGTGATGTCACTCGTTTGAACGATCCAGTTAAAACTATGCAAGTAGCTGTTGGAGTAGATGTTAAGCGCTTCTTGAACGAATTCATGACGCGCATTTCTGGTTTAGCAAAAATTGCAGGCTGAGAAGCTACGTTTACTGCACTTTACTGCACTTTACTGCACTTTACTGCATCTTGCTGCTACGGCATCTTACGGCATCTTACAGTAGCTTGCATTAGCTTAAATTATTTAAATATATACGTAATAAGTTGATTGGATTATTATGACTGAAAATGCAACATCTATTGCAGTAGATCCATACGAGGATCCTAAAACTCGTGATAAGGTGGCGATTTATTCGCTTATTTTATTGCTGGTTACCTTTATTCTTGGCACATTGTGCTTGCAAGGCTTTAACTTGGTATTTAACCAGATTGGTAAGTCTGTTGGAGCGCCAGAACAGGCATCTCTTATTACAAGCTTGCCTATTATTGTTCTTGGAATTGTGTGCTTTATTTATGGATCTCTTGGTGACTTTGTGTCGCTTCGTAGGCTTATAACAATCGGTTTGGTGACGCTGTTTGTTGGCTCATTATTTGGTTTTGTTGCTAACTTCTACTTCACGCCAAATCTTTGGACTGTTATTGTAGCTCGAATTTTGCAAACTGCTGGTGAACAGGTTGCAGGATCTTCCTTCTTGGTTATTGCAACTAAGTATTTGCGTAATGATTTGAAGGTTATTTTCTTCGGACTCTTTACTGCAGCGTATCAGCTTTCTGCTTCTATTGGTGTGTTTGCAGCAGGTATTTTAAGCTCTATTGCTTGGCAATATTTGTTCCTTATTCCTGCAATAACAATCGTGTTCTTGCCAGTGCTTGTTAAATGCTTGCCTACAAAGAACGGTATTGGTGGAAAGATTGATAAGCTCGGCTTCACCGTATTCGGTATTGCCGTAACGCTTCTTACGCTGTTCTTCTCCTACAAGGCCTGGGGATTGTTGCTTGGTTCCATTGTGCTTTTCGTTTTGTTCGCTTTCTACATTATGAAGGCAAAGAACCCGTTCGTAACTCCTGCATTCTTTAAGAATAAGCGTTGGCTTTCTGGCATTATTCTTATTTTCATCTTCTACTTCACTAATTACTGCATGCCTCCAATTTATAACGTTATTGGCGGCGCTATTTACCATATGGACACTAATCAGGTTTCTTCTTACCTTGTTTGGGCTTTCGTATGTGCTGCAGTATTTGGTGTGTTCTCCGGTACTATTATTAGCCATATTGGTCGCAAAGCCGGTATTATTACAGCAGCATTCTTGATGATTGTTGGCTGGGTTGGTGCAGCTTTGCTTATCAACACTGATTTCATGTCGCTTACTATCTGCGCATGCATATACTACGCGGGTTGCGGTTTGATGTATTCTCCAATCGTTTCAACAGTTCTTTCTGCTCTTCCAGTTGAAGAATCCGGCCGTGGTTGTGGTATGAATGATTTGATTATGAACGTTACCGCTTCTATTGGTATTTCTATTTTCAGCGGTTTCTTTGGAGGAGATTTATTCAAAGGATTCTCCTTCAACGGTCTTAGCGGACAGGCGGCAGGTTATTCCAATTTGCTTATGATAGGTGCTGCAGTAGCCGTCATCGGTTTAGTGGTTTACTTGGTTCGTAGCTGCTTTATTTCTGAAAAGAAGGAACTTACTGAAGAATAGTCTAAATAGGCTAATAAGTAAGCAAAGTAAACAAAATAATTAAAGCAAACAAAAATAATAGTAGACGGTCGTACAAAATACGTGCGACCGTCTATTTTTTAGATACTTATTTTTTTTTAGATACTTATTTTTTTTAGATACTTATTTTATGCGTCTAGTTTTCGCATTCTTTGTATGCTAATCGGGTAGGCTGTGCCAAGCTCTTGCGCCCAAAGCGACACATAAAACTCTTCGCACATCCAACGTAATTTTTCTGCTTTATCTTGTGCTTCATCATGAGACGGACCAGATGGAAGTTTACTTGCTTTATCTTGTGCTTTTTCTACAATCTTGCGTGCTTCTTCAGCTTCCCAAGCCCAGCGAACATCGCGATTTTTATCTGCTTTAGCTTTAGTAAGTCTAATTACGTCTGCATGCAAATATTTTTCAATACGAGGCAAAGACTCAGATGGCGTTTTAGCAATAAACCCTTCGTACACAAGGCTTACAACATGCTCGCGAATAGATTGCAACACTGATAGCAACGGCAAATCAGCCTTTCCGGAAACAGCTTTACTTACTTCTGCTTGACGTTTCAAAATATTAATAACATCGTGAGCAATCGCATACACTGTATCTTCGTACACTTCGGATACGTTAGCAACAGCTTCTTGAAGCAAAGAGTCGTTGCTAATACTTGCCGTATTAGGAAGTAAGCGCTTTACTGCTGCCATTTGTAAATCTTCAGCAAGAGTTTTAGACGAAGAATAAGGTGCAGCTGCAAGAAGTAACGCTTCGGATCCAAGCCAGCGAGAAGTAATGCGTTTATCATCTAGTTTAAGCATGTTTAACGCACCATCCCACACCATTTGCGAGCGCGAAAGATTCGTAGCTCCAGACTTGTGTAATAAATCTGCTCGTTCAATCACATTTCCAGCTTGTGCTGCTTTATTGGCTTTACGGTTTACTACTGCGCGAGCTGATTCTTGAGCTTCTTTAGCAAAACGTTGCTGTAACGCAATTAATGACTTATCGGTGCCAAGAACTGTAGGTTTTACGCGATTTGAATTGTTACGAGCATTATTTTTATTGCGATTTCCTGTAGATTTTCGCTCTTCAACGCTGAATGTTACGCGCAAGTACGGTGCAAGTCTGCTGATTTGTTCATCGTCAAAAACTTCTGGATGAATTTGCGCACCAACTACACAAATAGCCGCTTTAGTGAAAACTTCACGAAAATCTGGCCACGCAAAATTATTTGAATTACGTAAATCACTTGAATCACTTGAATCACTTAAATCATTTCCAGTTTCATCAATACCAGGAAGAGCGCTGTAATTTTCGTCAATCCACTCGCGAATTTTATTCGCAGTATCTGGTGCCGGCACAAATTGCACGCGAAGTGCTTTCGGCAACGACTTAATCATGCCAATAATAAGCTCATCAAGCAAACCTGGAACATTCCAAGTAAACTCTTCAGGCGTTAAGCGAGAAAGCGTATGCAATGGCACATGAACAGTCACACCATCCAAAGGATTATGCGGATCATACACGTAGCTTAAGCGAAGTTTAATAGCTTGCCCGTCAGTTCCAACAGTATTCCAATGGTCAGGATAATCAGCTAAATCAGTGCTTTGAGCTGTTTGCAAACGCTCAACTTCTTCAGGATTAAAGTCAAGTTTGTGAGGATTTTCCTCGCGACTATCTTTCCACCATTTCGCAAGTGTTGTAATAGTAGTAGCTTCTTGCGGAAGATTTGTATCGTAAAAAGTAAATAAGTCCTCGTCGTTTACAGTTTCGCTTATTTGACGCGTACGATTCGCTTGATTGTCAGCATCGTCAAGAACAGCACGATTAGACGTAATAAACTCATCGTGTGGGAATCGTTGCTGAACGTCGCCTTCAACTAATCCTTGTCGAATCATTATCATTCGTGCTTCATAAGGATTAATTCTTGCCCACTGAACTGTGCGATCTTGAACAATAGGTAATCCGTATAGCAATACTTTAGATTTTGCTATAGCGGCGCCTTTAGAAGCGCTCCAGTGTGCGTCAGAATATGTGATTCTTGTAAGATTTTTAGCAAGTGGTTCAGCCCAAGCCGGGTCTATTTGTGCGCAATATCTTGCCCAAAGTCTTGAAGTTTCAACCAATTCCGTGCACATCACCCATGAAGGTGTAGTTTTTGAAACAGAAGAAGCTGGGAATATTGCGAATCTTGTGCCACGAGCGCCTTGATAATCATTCTTAGCCATTTTTTGCGCGCGTTTCATAGCTCTAATTTTTGCTGTTCCGCTTAAACCGGCAAAATCAGAAGCTTTTGGCTCGCGCACTACTTGCATTCCCAACATTGAAAGCAATCCTGCAAGCATTGACGTATGTATGCCTTGTGAATCCCAAGAGCAGCAAAGACTGTGAGCAGCCTGCTGATTATTAGGAAGCTGACGAATTTCAAAAGATGGTCTTTTTGCAGGAATTGCTTCGCCAACTTTGTAATGTAACTCTTTGCACAAGTCTTGTAGCTGGTTTACTAAATCTTTCCATTGTTTTATGCGCAAAAAGTGGAAAAATTCAGCCTTGCATATTTTTCTAAGAGCATTATTGCTCATATCTCCGTCAGCCTGGAATAAGCGATCCCATATGTTAAGAGCAGTCAAAAAATCGCTTGTTTCGTCTGCATAACGGTTATGAAGCCTATCTGCTTCTTCGCGTTGTTCTTCCATACGCTCGCGCGGATCTTGCAAACTCAAAAACGCAACAATTACCAAAACTGCAGCAAGCGTATTTGGAGTAGTTCTTCTTGCAGCTTCAACAATCATGCGGCCTAGTCGAATATCAATCGGCAATTTAGCAAGCTCGCGACCAATATGCGTTAAAGTAATTGCACCAAATTTTCTGCTTATTGCTCCAAGCTCGGTAAGCTCATTAAAACCATCACTTACTGCCTTAATATCCGGAGGATCAATAAAACCAAAATTAGTAATATCTTCGCCTGTTTTAGCAACACCAACTGAAAGCATGTGCAAAACTACTGCGCCGAGCGAAGTGCGCAAAATCTCAGGATCTGTAAAACGAGGGCGAGTCTCATAATCTTCGCGAGAATATAATCGAATCGCAATACCGTCTGCAATACGTCCGCAACGGCCTGAACGCTGGTCGGCGCTTGCTTGAGAAATCGGCTCTATAGGAAGTCGCTGCACTTTTGCGGATTTAGAATACCTGGAAATCCTAGCAAAACCAGGATCAACAACGTATCGAATACCCGGAACAGTAAGCGAAGTTTCTGCAACGTTAGTAGCAATAACAATTCGCTGATGCGCGTGAGGTTCAAAAACGCGATGCTGATCTTTAGCAGAAAGACGCGCAAAAAGCGGCACTATTTCAATCGCATCCGTACGATTCATATCGCTCGCACGCACGCCAAAATAAGAGCGCAACCCTGCTTCAAATTCACGAATATCGCGCTCGCCGGAAGCAAAAACCATAATGTCGCGCGCGCCCTGTTCGTGGCTGGAATGAATTACAAGCTGTGCGCACGCGCGAGTTACTGCAGACGACATATCTTCGTCAGAAATGTCAGAACGATCACTTTCGCTTAACTGGCTTTCTGCAACAGAATCCTCATCCATAGTAATGTCCGCAAAACCAGGAACGTGACGCATAAGTGAAGGCGCGGATCCAAGCGGCTCATAAAGTACTTTAACAGGGTATGTGCGTCCAGAAACTTCAATAACTGGAACCTTAATTCGTAACGCTTCTTCAAAATGATCGCGGAATTTTGCAGAATCAATAGTTGCGGACGTAATAATAAGCTTCAAATCTTTGCGTTTAGGTAGCAAAGTTGTTAAATATCCAAGTAGAAAATCAATATTAAGGCTACGCTCGTGCGCTTCGTCAATAATAATCGTGTCATAGCGAGTAAGTAGAGAATCTCGCTGAATTTGCGCAAGTAAAATTCCGTCTGTAGCGATTAGAAGCTTTGTTTTAGATGAACTTTCATCGGTAAATCGCACCTGATAACCGATTTCTTCACCGAGTTTTACTTCCATTTCGCTAGCGATACGCTCTGCTACAGTGCGCGCAGCTAAGCGTCTAGGTTGAGTGTGTATTATTTGTTTTCCTCTGCCGCCTCTTCCAAGTTCAAGCGCCATTTTTGGGATTTGCGTAGTTTTACCGGAACCAGTTTGACCGGAAACAATCACAACTTGCGAAGATTTTATTGCTTCAATAATTTCGTCGTGTGCTGCGCAAATAGGAAGATCAGTAGGGTAGTCAAATTTCATAATATGCGAGTTCTTTTCTTAAATTTTAATTTCTTTTCACTTCAATAACTCGGTACCCTTTGGAACTTGCATATTTTTCAACGCTGTAGCTTTCGCCAAGATTTTCTGCAAGCCAAGTAATAAGCGAATCTGATCCAAGATTTTTTTGCACAACAAGGTAAGCTTTTCCTCCTACTTTTAAGCGAGGAATCCAAGTAAGCAAAATATTGTGCAATATTTCTTTTCCAACGCGAATTGGCGGATTGGACCATATAATATCAAAATTATTAAATTCTAAAGTATTATCTTCTTTAGTATTTTCTTTAGTATTATTTTCTTCTTTTAAAGCATCATCTACTAAAGAAGTGTGAATATGCTTTAATCCAGCGTTTTTTGCGTTTAATTCAGTAAGTTCTAGCGCGCGCTCGTTAACATCAATTGCAAAAACTTCCGCTTCTGGAGATTCCAATCCAAAAGCGAGGCTAATCGGGCCCCATCCGCAACCAATATCGAGGAATTTACCTGATTTCGGCAATTCCGGAGCATGTTTCAGCAGCACAGAGGTTCCTAAATCAAGCCTAGAAGCGCTAAATACGCCGTTAGAAACCTGCACAGTTACGTCATTGTCTCTTAAAGTTACGTGTAAAGTGCGACGCTCATCAATAGATGAAGGTTCAGCTGAAAAGTATTGTTCGCCACTTATTTTTTGTTGCTTTTGTTTATTTTGTTGCTTTTGCTTATTTTGTGGCTGTGCTTTTTTCGATTGGTTTGATTCTTGTAACTGCTTTGCTTTTTTCGATTGCTGCTTACTCATAATTCGCTATTTATTTGCTTTCGCATCGTTTTGTATTGTCGGCTCAATTCACCATAATAAAACAAACGTTGTAAAACGTCATTCACAATGGAATACAGGAGGGCATAATGGTAGATAGCGAGGGGACTGCTACTCATGATGTGCTTTTGAGTCATTCCGACGTGCTTCTTGACAACACGTCATCAAGAGAACAGCACGATGAGGCTTGGCAGGAGCGCGAATCAAGAAACGCTTTAAAGCGTGTTGCAGGTCTTGGCGAATTACAAGATGTTACTGAAGTTGAATACAGAAAGCTTCGCCTTGAACGAGTTGTTTTAGTAGGCGTATGGTCGAGTGCAAAAGGAACTCTTGCACAAGCGGAAGAATCTTTGCGAGAGCTTGCAGCATTAGCTCAAACAGCTGGTGCTGTTGTGTGCGACGGAATATTACAACAGCGTTATAGACCAGATGCTGCAACTTATGTTGGTTCTGGAAAAGCTCGTGAGATTGCAGCAGTTGTTGCGCAACATGATGCAGACACGATTATTGTTGACGACGATTTACCTCCAAGCCAAAGGCGCGCTTTAGAAGATGCAACTAAAGTTAAGGTTGTTGATCGAACTGCTGTGATTCTAGACATTTTCGCTCAGCATGCTACGAGCCGCGAAGGTAAAGCTCAAGTGGAGCTTGCACAATTGCAATACATGCTTCCTAGACTTAGAGGCTGGGGTGCGGCTCTTTCTAGGCAGGCTGGCGGACGAGCTGCAGGAGAAGCTGGTATTGGTTCTAGAGGGCCTGGCGAAACAAAAATAGAAATGGATCGTCGAGCTATTCGCAATCGTATTTCTAAACTTCGCCACGATATCGCACATATGGCACCTGCACGTGACGTAAAACGTGAATCTCGCAGACGTAAAGATATTCCAACAGTTGCAGTAGTTGGCTATACGAATGCTGGTAAATCTTCTATTATTAATTGCTTAACTGGTTCGCAAGAATTAGTAGAAAATGCGTTATTCGCAACTCTTGATACGGCAGTTCGTCGAGCGCAAACTCAAGACGGCAGAAACTATACTTTAGTTGACACTGTTGGTTTTGTGCGCAGGCTACCAACTCAACTTGTGGAAGCTTTTAAATCTACTTTGGAAGAAGTTAGCCAAGCTGATGTTATTTTGCACGTAGTTGACGGTTCGCACCCGGATCCTATTTCGCAAATTGATGCAGTAAACGAAGTTCTTTCAAAAATTGATGGCGTAGAAGATATTCCACAAATTATTGCATTGAATAAGTCAGATATGATGAGCGATGCTACGCGAGAACATTTTAACGCTATTTACCCGGATGCAATTATTGTTTCGGCAGCAAGTGGCGAAAATGTGCAAATACTTCGCGATTCTATAGAAGAATTGTTGCCATCTCCACGCGTTCATATAGATGCGATTATTCCGTATAGTGAAGGTTCGCTTCTTTCAAAAATTCGCGAAAATGGCATAGTTGAAAAGGTTGATTACTTAGATACCGGTATTAGTATTACAGCTTTAGTTGGTCCTTCTTTAGCTGCAAAACTAAAGCAAGTCGCATTGCAATAAAAAATTCCGGTGGTGCGATTAGAGTAAAGGTGTTCATACCAACAAGCTCTTAATATAAGAGCAGCCCTTAAATTACATAAACGGCGTATTTTTGTGCGCTTATAAGGGATTAATAAGTTGCCGAAAAGAGGTTTTTACTCATGGTGAGTTCGCAGGTTAAGCCAACGAAGCTTGCAATTATTGGTGCTGGTGCAGTAGGTTCAACGCTCGCATTCGCTGCTGCGCAGCGTGGTGTTGCTCGTGAAATTGTTCTTGAAGATATTGCTAAAGAACGTGTTGAAGCTGAAGTTTTGGATATGCAGCACGGTTCCAGCTTCTATCCTGCAGTTTCTATCGCCGGTTCTGACGATGTGGAAATTTGCCGTGACGCTGACATGGTTGTTATTACCGCTGGCGCTCGCCAGAAGCCAGGACAAACTCGTTTGGAGCTTGCAGGTGAAACTATCAACATTATGAAGTCCATTATTCCAAACGTTGTCAAGGTTGCTCCTAACGCAATTTACATGTTGATTACCAACCCTGTTGACGTTGTAACTCATGTTTCTATGAAGCTTTCCGGTCTTCCCGCAAACCAAATGTTTGGTTCTGGTACCAACCTTGATTCTGCACGTCTTCGCTTCCTTATCGCTCAGCACACTGGTGTGAATGTTAAGAACGTTCACGCATACATTGCTGGCGAACACGGTGATTCCGAAGTTCCTCTGTGGGCTTCTGCAACCATCGGTGGCGTTCCAATGTGCGATTGGAATGCTCTTCCAGGCCATGAGCCATTGGATGCTCAAAAGCGTGAAGAGATTCACCAGGAAGTCGTAAATGCTGCTTACAAGATTATTAACGGTAAGGGTGCTACGAACTACGCTATTGCTATGTCTGGCGTTGACATTGTTGAGGCTGTTCTTCGCGATACCAACCGCATTTTGCCAGTGTCTTCTTTGCTTGATGACTTCCACGGCATTTCCGACGTGTGCATGTCTGTTCCAACCTTGCTTAACCGCAATGGTGTAAACTCTCGCCTTAACACTCCAGTTTCTGACCGCGAGTTGGCTGCATTGAAGCGTTCTGCAGAAACTTTGCGCGAAACTGCTGCTAAGTTTGGCTTCTAATTTTTGTAAATTGTGCCTTCTTATAGAAGCATAATTT
>NQOH01000001.1:228445-230608 GCA_003585735.1 Gardnerella kenyensis | reverse complement strand
AACAACATGCCTCGTAATATTTTTCTCTGAGTTCGATATATGATTGCTATATGGCTGATTTTTCTCATATTCTTGCAACTCGACCTGATTTTAACGATAGTGATCGCGAATGGTTACATCACTTAGTTGCTGATTGGCAGGTTATTGCCGATTTAAGTTTTGCTGATTTACTACTTGTGATTCAAAATGGCGATGGGGAATATGTTGTTGCTGAACAGTGCCGTCCTTCAACAGCTATTACAATACGTACAGATGATTTATTGGGCAAAAAATTAGATGATTCTCTAGTTCCAGAGCTTGATGAAGCAATGAAGTCAGAAACAAGCTTCCATTCTTCAACCTTGCGCTCAATCGGCAGAGCAACTGTATGCTACGTTTACGCACCAATTAGGCATCGTGGTAAAACACTCGGACTTGTTATGCGAGAAACTAATTTAGCAACTCGCGAATCAAATGGCCGTTATGAAATGGAAAGCATTAATGCTGGAAAAACCTTGTTCGATATGATTCCTCGCGAACAATTCCCGTATCGTGAATCTGTTCTAAATCAGCGTCATAATGCTCGCGTTTCGGACGGTTTTATTGTGCTAGAAGCGGATGGTATTGTTCGTTACGCTTCTCCTAATGCAATTAGCTGCTTCCGTCGTTTAGGTGGCTTAGACACAATGCAAGGCGAGTATTTAAGCGAATTTGGCACACGTTTATTGCACACTAACGATAATGTTCCAGAAAGTTTGCCGCTTGTTTTAACAGGAAAAGCGGATGTGGATTGCGAATTGGAAGCAAATCGTTCAATAGTTTCTATGCGATCTTTGCCATTGTGGGGTCCAAATAATCGCGTTGGTGCAGTAGTTTTATGCCGAGATGTTACAGAAGTACTTCGCAGAGAGCAAGAATTACGTACTAAAAATGCTACTATTTCCGAAATTCACCATCGCGTGAAGAATAATTTGCAAGCTGTTTCTGCTTTACTTCGCTTACAAGCTCGTAAAACTAAATCTGCGGAAGTTAGAAAAGAGCTGGAAGAAGCGCAGCGAAGAGTTCAAACTATTGCATTAGTTCATGAAGGATTAAGTCAGACTGCTGACGAAATAGTTGATTTTGATAAAGTTATTTCAAGCTTATTGAAGATGTCTATTGAGCTTGCTTCGCAAAATCAGAATATTGATATTGATTTCGTTGGAAAGTTTGGGCGTCTTGCTGCTCAAGATGCTACACCGTTATCTTTAGTATTGACGGAATTAGTGACGAATGCAGTTGAGCATGGTTTTGAAGGCCGTGAAAGTGGCCATATTCGCATTGCTGTTGGCAGAGGCGGAGACAACTTGAATATTGTTGTTGAAGACGATGGTGATGGAATTGACAGTGAGTCGTCTCATGGCATGGCAAAACCATCTGGATCTGGTCTTGGAACGCAACTTATTAATACGTTCGTTACTAACGACTTTGGTGGCACAGTGCGTTGGTCGCCTCGCCGCGAAGGCGGAACACGCGTTGTGCTAGATATTAAATTGCGTGTATCGGGTATTGAATAAAGGTTATTAGAAGCTTTCTAGCTTGCTAGAACGATGTGTCTTGGCTTCTGCGCGCGCGCAACACTCTGCGTTTTAGTACTCGTCGCTCGTCTTCGCTTAAGCCGCCCCATACGCCGTAATCTTGGTTAGTTTCCAAAGCGCATTTTAAGCACTCTGTTACTACATTGCACGAACGGCATACGGCTTTTGCTTCTTCAAGCTGTGCAATTGAAGTATTGGCGTTGCCAATAGGAAAGAACAGTTCAGGATCTTTGTCGCTGCATGCGGCTGTCGTTCTCCAATCAAACGAGTTGCTCATGAATTAATCCTCATTCCTTACCTATTATTTTCGGTACTAGAAATACCCCCTGAATGTAAGGAAAGCATGAATAAGCATTTTTTTCAAGCTGTTTTTAAATCTTTATTAGAAATTTTAAATTTTTTATTAATTTTGAAGCGTTACTTGTATTAAATTTGCTTTTCCAGGAGTAACTAAAACGCAGCGACCGGGAAGTTGATAATCTTGAACGTCAAAAGTTTTAGACATTGAAGAAGGTATGCCAAGAATTGCGTCAGTTCCAACATCTCCTGTTGGGAAAATTATTCTAACTGGCGCTTGTTCCGGAATACGCAAATGACGAGCAGAATG
>NQOH01000001.1:221704-227755 GCA_003585735.1 Gardnerella kenyensis | reverse complement strand
TGATTGTTTAATGGATCAAGAAGTTCATCGGCATCATCAATAAGAAATGGTGTTTCGCTATTCCTCATATTTTGCACGTTTTGAGATGACATTGTTGCGTCATAAATTGGTAATAGTAAGGCTTTTGATATTATGCGCAATATTGTGCTTTTCCCTTGCTTACGTCCGCCAATAATCGCAATATTTCCTAAATGAAGCGGTAATAATGCTGGCAATAAGCGGATGCTATCATCTTTTAAACCAATAACAATAGGCTGAATTGAATTATCGGTAATATGTAAGTTTTTCGTAAGGTTTTGTGACGAAGAATATTCATAATTTTCGTTGTTATACCGATTCATCTCTTCTGAAGAAAGTATTGATGGCAATGGTGCGCTAAATAATTCCGGAGAATATTCATGGTGTAAGAATTTTCCAGCTAACTGTATTGCGCGCACTAAGCGTTGCGGATTTTTGCTTTGAGCGCATCGCAATGCTGCAACACCTTCGCCAAGATTGTAGTATGCGCTTCCAGGAGTGTGTGGGCTTATTTTAGAAGCGTGGGAAGTGCCTAATAATTCTTGAGACTGTAAGCCGTCTCTTACTCTTAAGCAAATATTAATTGATATATTTGCTTTCATATCTGCACTTACTTGTCCGAGTGGATTTTGTGTTCCAGCAATAATATGCATACCAAGAGATCTACCAACAGAAGCTATTCGTATAAGACGAGGCATGTAGTCAGGAAGCTGATTTTTTAATGCGTGAAATTCGTCAATAACAATAAGCAATGAAGGTTCTGCTGGCGTAACTTGAGAAATATTATGGCATCCTTGCTGTGCGACTAGTCGTTCTCGTCTATCTAATTCCAGTTCGAGCCCGCGTAAAGCTCGTATTGCATGTTTTAAGTTTAAATCTCCTACATTTCCCATAGTGTGCGGAAGTTTAGATAGCATATCGAAAGTAGCTCCGCCCTTAAAATCCATAAAAACAAAACGTAATTCTTGTGGAGAATATTGAAAAGCTAAAGACAGGCACCAAGTTGTTAATAATACTGATTTTCCAGACCCTGTTGTTCCTGCAACTAAAGCATGCGGGCCATTATTTACTAAATCAATATAGCAATAGCCGCTATTGCTTACGCCTAGTGGTGAAATAAGATGTTTTTTGCAAATAGTAGATGTTGAATGCGTGCTTATGCTTTTGCCAGCTGCTTCTGCACTATTTTTAGCAAAATCATAAGTCGTATTTTTTAGCCATTCGTGCAACACCAATTTCCAAGGCGGTTTTGTGCTAAAGGCTGTGTCTCTCTGCATCAACAATGTTTCCAAGCTAACTGGCGTAAGAGTATCTGGCAAACTTTCAACAACCTGTTGATCATATAGCAAATTGCTAGCATTTTGATTGCTTTGTAAAGCTTTATTATTTGCGTCACGTTCCTGCTGCGTTTTTTGTTCTTCACGCTGAGCAATATATTGCACTATTTGCGGCACTAAACTTGCGACGTACATCATAATGCTAGGTATAATCATGGCAAGCATCATCCAGTTTTTCTGCATCCAAGCCATTATTACTAGTGCAATATGAGCAAATATTGGTACAATACTTGCTGCCATTTGCACGCACATAAGCATTTTAGTAGTGTTTATTGCTTTATTAGATTCCTCGCTCATAGTCTAAGATTGCAACGTTGCAAATCATATTTCAATAATTTGTGCTCCTTGTGGATAAAAGGTAAGTTTACTTAGTGAGTTCTGCTAGCGGACCAACCGCTCCCGGCTTGTGAGCTCCCGATGCTAATTCATTAAATAATTCAGTATTTTTAACATCGTCAAGAAGAACAGAAGATCCGATTCCTTGCACTCTATAATCAGGATTAGTCCAATATACCGTTCCGGTTACTCCTTTAGGACCTGTTGCATCCTTAAAAGCTTGAGCCATTTGCCACAATGTTGCAGGATTTGATTTTTCGTCAAGAAGAACAGATGCAAGACCAGTTTCTGCAATCTTTTTTGCTTTTCCAAAATTAGTAAGAGTTTTGTGATCTAAAGCTTTTTTCATAATAGCTGCAATAACCATGCGCTGGCGTGCGGCGCGTCCAAAGTCAGATTGCGGATCAGCATAGCGCATGCGCGAAAAAGCAAGTGCCGTGGCTCCATCAACATGATGACATCCTGCCGTCCAGTTTAAGCCGCTAAATCTATCGCTTACAGTGCGGTTATAGCACAAATCAATACCATCAAGTGCATTAACTACGTTTGTTAAACCGTCAAAACGTATTTCGGCAACATGATCAATTCTGTGTCCGGTAATAGTTTCAATTGTTGACGTAAGCGCTTTGTTTCCAGCGTATTGTGCAACAGCATTTATTTTCATTTGTTTTCCGTTTAGCGACACTAAAGAGTCACGAGGAATAGAAATAAGTGAGCTATTTCCGTTATTTGGTTTAGTTAAAACGAGAATAGTGTCGGTTCTAAATCCTGTGATTTCTTTAGCTTCTGCACCTTCGCGCTGATCGGAGCCTAATATAAGCCATGCTGTTCCTTGCGTGCTAGGTGTGTTCGTAAGCCATTGTGTGCGATTAATATGAGAATCAACCCAATTCCACGAATATGCTCCTATTGCAACGCACACTATTGCTAACACTGCAACTAAAGCAAAAAATGCGTGCAAAAAGCGGTGTGGGCGAAGTGGCGATTTAAAAGAATTGCTATTGAAACCAGCATCAGATGATTGATTTCTTAAATATGAAGCATTATTTACTTGATTTAATTGAGTTGGATTATTGGATGGAGCATAGTTAGCAACCTTAATAATTTTAGGCTCAGACGACTTAATATTACGAATTCTATGCGATGCAGGAGCGAATGATGGTGCTTGATTCGCATTCGTATTGTTATTTGATTGTCTTACTTGCTTAGCTCGATTTGGAGTAAAACTTGGGGGAACAGCGTAAGGAGCTGAATTCGCATTGTGTGAAGGAGTGAAGATTGGCGGGTTTTCGTCATCATAACCGTCATCCTTATGCAATTGCGAATTCATGCATCCTCCAAATGCGTTCAACGTTTATAATTATCGTTGACTGTTTCAATCGTATATAAACTATTTTTAGCGTATCCTACGAGTATTCTACGCGTTACTACACGTATTCTATGCGTATTCTAGTAAGTGAAACGTATTTTTACTCTTCCATTCGCTTATTTGCTTTTTGGAACAGCGCATAACACGTTATTCACATAACGATCAGCAATGCCCACATATTGACCGGTTTGTGGATCGTGAATTGTGCCGTCCGTAGGATTAACAATTCCTCCAGTATTTGGATCAATAAGACTTCCTTGAGATGTTTTTATTAATCCTGACTTTGGATCCACAGTTCCCGTATTCTTATTTTGTGAAGGAAGACGATTAAGTTTCTCGTTCTCGCTTATATCTTCGTCGTCATTAGAGACGTCTTTTTTATTCTTATTCTTATTAGCTGACTTCTTATTTTTATTATTAGTGTCGTTTGGCCTTAATGACAATGGCTTATTTTCGCGCATTTTATCCCATATGCTGTATGCGTCATCGGACCAAACAACCCTATTCGGATCAGCTGCGTCTGGAACAACAGGAACAGTGCGAGCATAAATATGGGAAGTGTTTATTTTACGCATACTCAACGCAAGACCAACTAATGTGCCTGCATCTGCCATACCTTCGCTAATATTAAGAGATTTAAGTGCAGATTTAGCAAGCTGATATAGTTCAGGAGTTTGCGTAAACAGGTTTTTAGATAAAGCTTGATGCACAAGTTGCTTAATTAAGTACTGCTGCCTTGTGGTTCGCATAATGTCGGAACCGTCACTTGCTGTATCGTGACGCATTCTTGCGTATTGTGTTGCAAGTCGTCCGTCTAAATGCTGCATACCTTGCTTAAAGTTGACTCCCGTGTACCTATCGCGAGTACTAACTGGAATGCACAATGAAACGCCACCAATGGCGTCAATCATATTACTCAAGCCGCTAAAATCTGTAACAATAAAGTGGTGAATATTCAATCCAGTAAGATAATTTACAGCTTTTAACGAGCATGATGCTGCTGAAGCTAAATCTCCGCCGTGCGCGTAGCCGCTAGCGAAAATAGAATTAAACATTACATGACTACGAGCTGGAATAATACCCTTTGAAGTTTCGCATGATGGAGCATTAACCATAGAATCTCGCGGAATAGAAACTATATTCATAAATGATCTATCAGCGCTAATCTGCACAACCATTGTTGTGTCAGATTGATGATCGCCTATTTCGTTATCGTGCGTGAAGCTTCTATTATTTCCGTCGCGCGAATCTTGTCCAAGAACTAGGAAAGTTACAGGCTTTCCTTCATTCGCATCAAGAATTTGATTAGTTTGCTTATCTTGAGAGATTACATTTACAACACGGTTTTGTATGGTTGAAGAAAAATCCATCCATACAGCAGCAATAATAGTTGAAAAGAAAGTAATAACTGAGATGATAAGTATACACAGTATCTTGCGTGCGCGGTTATTCATGCGATAACCGAGGCTGTGATGCGGAGTATTTGAATTCCAATCTTCGTCTGATTGGTACTGCATGCCTTCAGGATACCGTGAAGTTACCATCGTACCTTCTTTCACAATAAGGGCGTGTATTCTATTTTGCTTCTATTTTTTAGCTTCGTTTTTATTGTAATCATGCGGAATAATGTTAGTATCCGAATGAACACATATAAGCAGACAGTATAGTACGTGCCATTGAGATTTAGACATGCTTTTTAGCCAAAATATATATTAAAAATTTATTAAAAATCTATTAAAAAACTGTCTGTGTTGTGCTGGATACCTACCCCATGCGTAAACTGGTAATTATGGATTCAATAATCGCTCATACTAATGCCTTTGAAGACGAAGTTTTAAAAGTGCTTTCTACTGCGAAAACAGCACGCCCTAACGAAGTAGATTCTTCAATTATGGCAATGATGTGTGTAGAGCGAGATACGCGCTTTTATCAAGACACTTTAAAAGCTGTGCTAAGCCAGTCAGTTTTTCCTGGAACTTTGGTTATTGTTGATTGCGCAAATCGTGTGAAGCAAACTATGCAAACTACTGTGGAAATCCAGCTTGATTCCATGTCTTTTACAAACATGGTTACTTCTAATTCGGCAATAGCTCGTGATTCCAGATTGTCTTATAAAAATAATATTGAATCTAATACCAGTATTAAAAATAATAAAAATAATAGTGTTGAAAATAGTAACGCAAAGTATAAGCCAAATGTTAGCTACAATAACAGCATTGGGCGTAAAACAATGCGCGTTATTATTATTCCTATCTCTTCAGCACATTCGTTTGGTGACGCAATTGAGAAGTCTTTGAGAAAACTATTGCCATGTGCTGGAGTGTCCGCATTGTGGCTTTTGCACGATGATTCTCGACCTCAAGACGCGCATTGCTTAGAAGCGTTGTGCGAAACTTGGCATAATAATCCAACAGCATCTGTAATAGGTGCTAAGCAAGTGGATTGGGATGGAAAAATCCTTCATAATGTTGGCATGTACGCATGGCATCACACTGTGCACACTCTTACAGTTGATGGTGAACCTGATCAAGAGCAGTATGATGGCCGCGGCGATGTGTATGCAGTTTCATTGGCTGGATCTTTAGTTACATTAACAGCATGGCAGACTTTACGTGGAACTCAGCCTTGGATGACAACTTTTGGTGAGTCAAGAGATTTTTGCCGTAGAGTATGCCTTTCTGGTGGGCGAGTAGTAGTTGTGCCTTCTGCGCGTATTGCGCATAGAAGAGCACGATTGGAAGGTCTTCGTACTAGAGGTGGAGAAGCAAGAACTTCTGAAAAATCTGGCATTAGTAACGGAATCGGATATTCTTTAATAGCAAATCAGCGTTATAAATACACTGATACTCGCATGCTTCTATGGCCTTTAATTTGGCTTTGCAGTTTGCCAACATCATTAGTAGGAGCATTGTATTCACTTTTTGCCAAGCATCCTTACGTTGCTTGGATTAGGTTGATACTTCCTTGGCTTGCTATTATGCAGTTGCCTCG
>NQOH01000001.1:220880-221044 GCA_003585735.1 Gardnerella kenyensis | reverse complement strand
TGCTGTGTTTGCTCGCCGCAGAGTTGCAAGAAATACTCGCGTTTCGTTAAAAAGACTTACGTCTTTGGTCGCAGATCGTCATCAAGTTCTTAGATGGAAAGACAGAAGCACAGCTTTTAAAGCCCAGCAGCATTGCGTATTGTTAAGTCCTTTAGCAAGACGGC
>NQOH01000001.1:192674-220250 GCA_003585735.1 Gardnerella kenyensis | reverse complement strand
ATTTGCATATTCGTGTTTTGCGTAGGTGGAGTGCTGTTATTCTCGCATCTATGCTGCTTTTTGCAGTCATATTGCATTTATATGGCGCTCCGTGGCGTGATGTTTTAGGTGGAGCGTCTTGGTATGCACAAGAATGGTTGCCAACAGGTGCTAATTTCCATCAGCTTTTCAATGCTGCAATTGGTTCTTGGATTCCTGACGATGGTTTTGGTCCTGCTATTCCTCCTTCTCCTTGGCTAAGTGTGTGGGCATTAGCTTCGCTAATTGTTGGAGCAAACCCGTTGCTGTCAATTACTCTTATGTTCTTCTTGGCAGCTCCAGCTATGTGCTTAAGTTTCTGGGCTCTTGCGGGCGTATTTACTCGTTCTGATACTGTGCGCGTGTGCACAGGAATTTGCTGGACTATGATTGCAATAGCTTTCGGCTTATTTGCGCGTGGCGATTTGCCAATGCTGATGACTATGGTATTTTTGCCTGCAGCTTTTGCTTTTTCATTCCACGCTGTTGGCATGTATGTAACTGAAGATCCAGTTCGTCCTGTTTCTTCTGTGCAGTGCGCTGCGTGTGCTGCCCTTTGCTTTATGGTTCCAGTTGCTGCAGAACCTCAGCTTATATTTCCTCTTGTTGTGATTTTTGTTGCATCATTTATTATGGTTCGTTCGCATAGGCTTATGTTTTTGCTTGTGCCGATTCCATCAATTATTGTCCTGTTACCAACAATAGGTAGTGCAATACGTTATGGTTCTTCGGGAATGTGGCGTCAACTATTCTCTAGCATGGCTTTGCCTTTGCGAAGTGTTCAAGGAGCTCCTCGCGCTCAAGGTTATATTGACGTTCTTTTACATGCTTTGAATATGAGTTCTCCTCATGTTGCTGTTAATATGCCATTGCTTAGTTTAAGAACAATAATTATGATGATTTTTGCATCTTTGGCATGTTTCATGGCTGTTGCAGCATTAGTTTTGCCATTCGCTTTGCGTGTTTCTCGCATGATGTGGGTTGTTATTATTAGCGGAATGGTTTTGTCGCTAGTTTCAGCGCGTATTGTAATTGCTGCGGATACTACTGGTCCTGTTGCTGCTAGCGTTTTGCCAGGCGTAGCATTATCTACAGTAGGCGTTTTGGCGTGTATGTGCATGGTTGCAGGTCAAGCTGTGCGCCGCTTTGAGCCTTTGCGCGTTACGAAAAAACCAGAATCTGTGCCTGCTGAAGGTTATAAAACTAGAACCGATAGGCGCGCTGCAATGCGTCGTTCCGCAGCAAGACTTTTGCAACATATAATCCGTATTGCAAGAGCTGTTCTTGCTAGTGGAATGTTAGCTATGGCTATACTTCTTGGTCTTTTTGCAGTATTAAGCGGACCGGCAACGTCAATTGCTGCAAGTAATAGTGGCCTTCCAATGGTTGTTACTGATTATTTAAATAAAGATGATATGCATAGAGTTCTAGCTCTTAAAGCTATAAGTAGTCATGAGCTAGAAATTGCAGTAATGCGTACTGCTAGGGGAGATGTTATAGACGAGTCTCCTGCGTTACGAGTTAGAAAAGTTATGTTTGGTGACTCTCAAAGCTCTAAAGCTTTGTCTCTCTCAGCTTCTAAGTTGCTATCTCATGCAGATAATGGCGCAATAGACACCTTAAAACAGCTTGGTATTGGCGGAATTTATATTGTAAACGATGCTAGCTCTCATAAAGCTGTTAAAGCAAGTAAAATGTCAATACAGCAATTATTGCATCCTGTTGCAAGCTTAGAAAACAATATTAATAAAGAAGCTACTGAGCGTTTAATAGCGCATGTGAATGCTGCTGAAAGTGCTCAATTAGTAGTGTCTTTGCCTCAAGGAACTTATTTCCGTTTTGATGGAATGTATGATGCTAAATCATTAAAAGAAACTTCTCCATATTATCGTTCAAGACCGCTTTCTTGGAGAATACCTTGGGTGGTTTCATCCGTAATAGTATTACTAATATATTGCTTGGTTGCGGTTCCTCGTTTTGGAAGACATACTATGATCGAGCGTTCTGATGATTTGCATGAGGAGGAATTAGATGAGTTGGCGTAAGAGTCCTCATGATACTTCAAAGCACGGCGAATTGCCTGCAGAATCAGATATTGCGCATAAACATAAGATAGTCGGCGTAGTTACTCTTGCCACAATAAGCGCAATATTTCTTCTTGCAGTAGCGTTAGTTGTGGCATCATGCTTTACTTTTCCTCAATTTGTAGATGATTCTGATTCGCCAAGTAGTAGCGTAACTCGTAGCGTTGGTGCTACGCGTTTGCAATCTATTTGCCCTATTCGATTGTCCTTGCCTGATTTGGCTAAATACGGCGATAGTCAATATAACGAATCAGAAGGTGATTTGCAATCTTTTGCACGCTACGGAGCATTTGGTGATGTTTATAAAGCTGGTGTGCATAATATTCGAGATAATAATGATGAAACGGAATCTTTATTATCAAAAGCAGAAGATTCAGAAACTTCATCGCTTATTTCCAATAGTAGTGTTGATCATGATGCTCAAGCTTTAGAGGGACGTTTATCTAAAGTTGTATCAGGTACAGGAATTGCTGCTTCAATGGCTTCATGGGCAACAAATGGCGATATACGAGGCTTATCTGCCACCACATGTTCTACGCCTTTAATGAAGCAAGCATTTTTAATTCCGGAGACAGGAGCTGGCATTTCTTTACGTTTGGAAGCGTTTAATTCTACTTCTAAACCAACGGTAATACGAGTTCGCGCATGGTCTTCTAAGAATGGAAGTAATCCGTTAGCTCTTTCTACAGGAAGTGCTTTTACAGTTCCAGCTCGTTCGCACGCTTCTTTTGACATTTCTGCTGCAGCTCCTAAATCTTCCGGACTATATGTTCAAACCGAAAGCGAGCAAGCTCCTGTTGCAGCATTCGTAAAAGTTGTACACATGAGCGGCCTTTCAATAAAAGGCGTCGATATTATTCGAGCATTAAGCCCTAAGTCAAATTCCACAGTTTTATCTGGAATTAACGAAGGCGATCAAACAAAATTGTATGTGTGGCCTAGCAAAGATGGAAACGCAACTATTTCTTGGATAAATGTTTCTGGAACCCAAAAAGTAAAAGATATATCCTTAAAATCTCACAATTTACAGGTTATTGATCTTGGCACAGTTCCAGAAAAAACGCATGCAATAAGTATTGAAGGCGTGCCAACAGTAGCAATGATGTCAGTTTCGCGAGATGGCAAAGATGGGCAATCAGATGTTGCTTTTGTTGAAGCGTCAAGAGCACAGGGAAGTAGCGCAATCGTTTCGCCAGTTAGCGCTTCTGAAACGACTTTATACTTTGCTTCAACAAGCGATAACGATTCATCTGTATTCTTACAAAGCTTTGGCAAAACAGGCCTTCTTACAGGCAGCGAACGTATTGTCATTCCTGCTCACCGTGTAGTAAGCATTCCTGCTGAAAATATTTCAAATGATGCTGTAATGTTCACTGTAAAAACGCAAAATAATATTTCATTCTCTGCTCGTATTCGCAAAGATGAGGTAGATAAAGCAGGTTTAGCTGGTATTTCTTGGCTAGCATCGCAATCTTTAGAGCCTCAGCAAATGCAAGTGTACGTAAGTAATAATAACCATATTGTGCATTAAATATTTTGCAAAATTTTACTATAAATATAAATCACAATATTTTGGCAGAAATAAAATATGATTAAACGCAAGAAAATTATTATCGACACCGACTGTGGATCTGACGACGCTATGGCAATAGCTATGGCATTAAATGATCCTCGCTATGAAATACTCATGTTTTCTACAGTTTCTGGGAATGTGAGCATGAGTCAAGCAACCATTAATACTCTTACTACAATCGAATATGCGAATACTTACGAGCCTCCAGTTTATTGCGGAAGTCGCAATATGCTGATGAGAAAACTCGAGTACGCTTACGAAACGCACGGCAGAGACGGCATGGGAGACATCGGTTTAGTGCCTCATAAGCTTAAAGCTTCTAAAGGAAATGCCGTTATAAAAATGCTTGAATTTTTGCGCAATAGCAATGATGGTGAGATTGATGTTATTACATTAGGTCCGTTGACTAATATTGCGCTCGCTTTGCGTCTTGATGAAGATGCAATGCGTAAGATTGGCAGGCTTACTATTATGGGTTCTGCAGGTCTTGGTAGGGGAAACGTAACTCCTGTTGCTGAGTTTAATGTTTGGCAGGATCCTGAAGCTGCAAAAATAGTTATTGAATCCGGTTTGCCCAATATTACTTTAGTTGGTTGGGATGCTTGCTTAGAAGATTGCATGTTAAATCCTAAAGAGATTGACATGATTCGTAATAGTGGGCCGTTGGGTAAGTTTGCTATTGATTGCAATAAAGAACTTATGCAAATGAATATTGAACGCTTTGGTGACGCTTACCTTGACATGGCTGATCCTTCAGCTGTTGCTGCAGCATTATGCCCATCGTGCGTGCAAGTTTGCGAACCGTATTATTGCGAAGTTGATGTTACTAATGGTCCAAATTATGGTGCTGTTGTTGTGGATGTTAACAATTGCACTGGCAAAAATGCAAACGTTAGAGTTTGCAGTAAGCTAAGTGCTTCAACTTACAAGCAATATATTTACAAAACTTTAGGTGTTTGTAAATCTAAAAATTAATATTTACATTCCCCAATCTGGATCAATCTCTTCAGGCCTTCTACCGTACAGTTCTGCTAATCTTTGCACAAGCTCATCGCGAATAGCATACTGTAATTCTGTTCTGTTGCTTACGTGCGTGCATAATGGCATGCGATATAGCACAATACGAGGCGGTATTCCGCGGTTTGCTGGGAATGCTTGAGACATAATTCTGCGGTTATGCTCCCAGTATACTGTTTGTGATGGTGGTACGTCTTCTACAGCGAATTGAACATCTTTTGTAAGTGCTTTCCAAGCGCTATTAAGTCTACGAATTTGAGCAGCCACCATAGCATCAAACATGCCGCTTGCTGTTCTATATTGCGGTAGGCGAGTGCCGAATATTGGTGCTCTTAAACCTCGTCCATGACGATTTCTGTAGTGTCGTTCTTCCCAAATTACGCTTGTCATACTTCTACTGTAAAAGAAGGCTAGGGCAAGAAAGCAAAAAGCAAAAAGAAAAAAGTAAAAGTAAAAAACTAAGCAAAATCTATTTCTAAAGTATGTGAAATATAAGCACAATATGAAATACTGTATATATAGTCTTATAAATCAGGAGGCGCTACGATGCTCAAACCAATAGTTCATGATTGGGATGAGTGCAATCTTCCTGAACTTATTTCTAAATCTTCTCTTATTGCTTTTGATTTAGACAACACATTGGCTTGTTCTAAAAAACCTATGCTTGCTCCTATGGCAGATGCGCTAAGTAGACTTGTTAATTTAATTCCTGTTGCGATTGTTACAGGCGGTTGCTTATCTTTAGTTAAAAGTCAAGTTTTGGATGTTCTTTTAGAAGGCACTAAACTCGAAAATCTTCATATTATGCCAACTAATGGAACAAGTTATTACAGAGTTAACAACAGCAAGGCTTTTCAATGTGTTTACGAGCATATTATTGATTCTGAGCAAGCTAAATATGTTGTTGAAGTTATACAAAAATATGCTAAGCAGATGGGAATTTGGAAAAGTCATGGTGATTCAATGCTTTGGGGTGAGCAGATTGAAAACCGTGGAAGTCAAATTACTTTTTCCGCGCTCGGTCAGCTTGCTCCGGTTGAGTATAAAAGAGCATGGGATCCGACCGGCAGATTAAAAAATATGCTTGCTCAAAATATTTCTAAAGCTTTGCCTGATTTTGCTGTTCACGCTGGTGGTTATACAAGCATAGATATATATAAGCGTGGCGATGATAAGGCTCAAGCATTGCTTACATTGGCTGAATATTGCGATTTTGGTATTGAAAATATGTCTTTTATTGGCGACCGCATGTATGACGGTGGCAATGATTATCCAACAGCTTTTACTGGTGCTTTGGCTGTGAGAGTATCAAATCCGTCTGATACTTTGAACTTGTGTCTTCGCGTGCTTGATTATTTGAAATAAGTACTAAGCGTCGTTTTTATTTAGTTTATGCACATATGCACAAATTTTGCGTTTTTGAAGAGCTTTTAACCACAATGATATTTTTTTGTTGTAATGAATTATTTAACTCTTTTATACTTACAGCATGGTTGGGAGACGCAAAAGAATAAATAAAGTAATAAGTAAAGTAATAAATAAAGTAATAAATAAGATAGTAAGCAGGGTAGTAAGCAATCTATCTGAAAGAGGCATGTAGCGTGGTACGCAAAGGGGGGTTCGCGTACCACGCGGCTGTGGATAATAATGAAAAGTCGGCTTGTGAAAAATGGCGTTGCGAAAAATGGCGTTACGCAAAATGGAAAGATATTGCATTTGCTATATGGAATTTGCTATTTCCTCGCGGATGCGCAGGATGCGATGTTCCAGATTATGTATTGTGTGAAGAATGTTGCAATGCGTTGAAATGTTGGAAGCAAGCTTCTTTTTCTAGCGTTGCTTGTGGGTACCGTTATGCGTGCGGAGTATACGCAGGATCAGTAAGGCGTTCAATATTGTTATGGAAAGATCACGGTGATGTGGCGTGCAATAAAGTATTTGCTAAACTTCTTTCGGATTTAGTTATAACAGTTTTAAATAAACTACTTATTCCAAAACAGCATAATCATACGAATTATAGTAAAAAACAGAATTTTCTATACGAAGAAAATCTAAAGAATAATTTTCATAATCTAAGTAACGAAAATCCAATACTAGTAATTCCAATGCCATCTTCTAACGCATCGCAAAGGCATAGAGGACGTAAGCATATGCTTCCTTTAGCAAATAAAATTGTTGAGGATTTATGCAGTAGCAATATTCCTGCTTGTGTTGCAAATATTGCACGAATGAATGCAAAAATTAATACGAAATCAGTGCAAACTTCTGGTTCTCGTGGCAGATCTCGTAGAGCTTCGAATGCTTTTAAAGTAGATTTAAAAATGTTAGAAAAACTTAACTGCGGTAGCAGCGAGTATCAAGCAATTATTGTAGATGATATTGTTACAACAGGCTCTACTATGAGCAGCCTCGTTGCCGCATTGCGTAACGCAAATATTTGCACTATTGCAGCATTTTCGTTAGCTTGCGTAATAAACGTTGGGGATGACACTACAGACTACGAATAATAGCTTATTCTGCATTGTTATAGTCTATTGGAAGAGTAATTTCAAAATTTGGTCCGCGCTTGTCGTCCACAACTTTTACAGTTCCGTGATGTAATTGCGCAGCCCAACGTGCAATAGATAATCCTAAGCCTGTTCCGCCAGATTCAGTGCCAATTCGTTGATTCCCCTTAACAAATCTTCTGAAAATATCGGATCGCTTTTCTTGAGGTATTTGATCTCCAAAATTAACAACATTGCTTACTAAAGTATTTTGAATGTGGTTAATATGAGCGCTAATAAGCACGTTAGTTCCGTCGTCTGAATGTTTTAAAGCATTCGAAATAACATTAGTAAATAGCTGTGAAAGACGGCCTTGGTCTCCAGTTAATTCAATATTGTTGTCAATGTCTACGTTAATGTGGTGATTATGACCAGCGTCTGCTATTTCAAGCGGCTCAATAATCTCATCGAGAAAGTCTGCAAAATTAAATGAAGTGATATTAAGACTTTCGGCGCCTGCTTCTACGCGAGATAAATCAAGAAGAAAAGTAATAAGATCCGCAAGCCTATGAGTTTGGTTTAAAATAGCTTCCATATTTGATGGTGTTGGTTCAACTACGCCGTCTGCAAGATTTTCAAGCATTGCTTGTAACGCAGAAACTGGGGTGCGCAACTCGTGGCTAACGTTTGCTATAAGCTCTCTTCGCATTTGATCCGCATGCTCTAATTCTCCTGCCATTTCGTTAAAAGCAAGAGTAAGCTTACCAACTTCGTCGCGACGATTTTCCACAGCTACTCTTACAGAATAATCACCGTCTGCCATTGCTTCCGCAGCATTTTTCATTTGGCGAAGTGGTGCTGTAAGTCCTCGAGAAAATACGTAAGTAATTCCTAAAGCAACAACTAGTGTTAATGGCATAGCAATCCAACCATTTAAGCCAGTTTTAAGCAGAAACCAAGCCATTACGAATGCAATAGCTGTTGCGAAAAGAATAATTGCAGAAAGCTCAATTTTTAGCGAAGAGAAGAATCCTACAGGGCGATTTGGGTAGTTGTGCTTTGAAGAAGAATTTACTTCGTTGGATGCATCTGTTGCTTTAGCGTTTATTTTAACGTTTATTTTAACGTTTGCTTTAGTATTTGCTTTAGTATTCATATTACTAAACTTGCGATTGTAAAACTTTATCGTAATCGCTTGCTGGAGGCTCAAAAGCGTACCCTATGCCATGAACTGTTCGAATCCACTCCGATCCAATTTTGTGTCGAAGTGATTTAACATGAGAATCCACAGTTCTAGTTCCAGAAGCGTCTGGCCAATCCCATACTTCTTCAAGTAATTCTTCTCGCTTGAATACTGTGTGAGGATGACGAGCAAGGGTTGCGAGCAAGTCAAACTCTGTTGGAGTGAAATGTATCTCTTCGTCATGCAATGTTACTAATCTTTGACGAGGCTTAATAATAAGATCTCCAAAATCAAGAGTTCTTTCATGTTCCATAGTTTTTGCTATTTGTGCAGCACGTTCCACGCGACGAAGAAGAGCTGCACAACGAGCAATTAATTCTCTAGGGGAGAACGGCTTAGTCATGTAGTCATCTGCTCCCGCGCTTAATCCCGAAATTTTGTCGGATTCTGCATCGCGAGCAGTAAGCATAAGAATAGGAACTGGTCTTTTGGCTATAATTCTGCGTGTTGCTTCTATGCCATCCATAATCGGCAACATTATATCCATAATAATGAGATCAGGTTTCAATTGATCTGCTGCTTTAACAGCAGAAACTCCATCAGTAGCGACTCGTGCTCGCCATCCTTGCGCAGTAATGCGTTGAGCTATTGCTGTAGCAAGATCTGGCTCGTCTTCAACCACAAGAATGGTTCTACTAACGACGCTAGCTGATGGAGTTTTTACCATAATTTTTTAGTTAAACCTTTCAGTGTTGCACTGGCCTCAAGAACACTGCTCCCAACGCTGGTACAGTAATTCTTGCGGAGTATGGGCGAGAATGATATTCTTCAGCAGCTGCAGTAAATGTGCCATTGTGAATATCAGATCCGCAATACTTTGCATCATCTGTAGTGAGTATTTCTTCCCACTTACCGCCCTTTGGCAATGCGACTTGATAGTCTTCCCAAGCTTGACCGGAGAAGTTTACTACCACAACGATTTCTTCGCCGTTGTCGCCAATGCGAATGTAGCTTAAGGTGTTGTGATCTGAATCATCGCTTGTAAGCCACTGGAAGCCATCAGGAGTAAAGTCTTGGCTCCAGAAAGCCCTAGAACTCTTGTACAAAGCGTTCAAATCAGCAACAAGCTTTTGTACACCTTGATGGAATGGCCATTGCAGCTCGTTCCAATTAAGCGAAGTATTGAAGTTCCATTCGCTGGACTGTCCAATTTCTCCGCCCATGAACAGAAGGTTCTTGCCTGGATGAGACCACTGGTATGCAAGCAAAGCACGCAATCCTGCGAACTGTTGCCATTCATCTCCTGGCATCTTTCCAAGTAATGAACCCTTGCCGTACACGACTTCATCGTGGCTTAATGGCAACACATAATGCTCGGAGTACGCATAAACCATTGAGAACGTAATTTCGTTATGATGCCAACGACGGTTAATTGGTTCTTCCTTAAGATATTGCAAAGTGTCGTGCATCCAGCCCATATTCCACTTCAAGCCGAAGCCTAAACCGCCCATATCTGTTGGTGCAGTTACGCCTTGGTATGCAGTGGATTCCTCAGCAATCATCATAATGCCAGGATTATTCTTGTATGCAGTAGCGTTTGCTTCCTTAATGAAGTCAATAGCTTCAAGGTTTTCACGTCCGCCGTAAATATTTGGTCTCCACTGACCATTTTCGCGGCTGTAATCCAAGTAAAGCATTGAGGAGACTGCGTCAACGCGCAAAGCATCAACATGATACTCATCCAACCAGAAGCAAGCATTAGCAACCAAGAAGTTACGAACTTCGTGACGTCCAAAGTTGAAGATGTAAGTTCCCCAATCAGGATGTTCACCACGCATTGGATCTGGATCTTCATACAAGGCTGTGCCATCGAAACGACCGAGTGCAAAGTCATCCTTAGGGAAGTGGGCTGGAACCCAATCCATAATCACACCGATGCCAGCCTTATGGAGCTTATCAACTAAGTACTTGAAATCATCAGGGGAACCAAGTCGAGAATCTACAGCATAGTAACCGGTAACTTGGTAACCCCAAGATCCAGAGAATGGATATTGCGTAAGTGGCATAAACTCAACATGAGTAAAGCCTTCCTTTTGCACATAATCAACAAGATGATCCGCAAGTTCGCGATAATTACCTAAATCACGATTCCAGCTGTTCGCTTGCACTTCGTAAATACTTATTGGACCGTTATGAGCATCAGTCTTTGCTCGCTTATCCATCCAATCAGTGTCGTGCCACTTAAATTCAGAATCTACAACAACAGATCCAGTGTTTGGCGGCACTTCGTGCGAGCGCTCCATTGGATCGGCTTTCATAATCCAATTGCCGGATTGTGTAAGAATTTCGTACTTGTATACTTCTCCAGCAGTAACACCAGGAATAAAGAGTTCCCAAATACCAGAAGAGCCAAGCGAGCGCATTGCGTGACGACGGCCATTCCAATAGTTGAAGTTACCAACTACTCGAACTGCGCGAGCATTCGGTGCCCAAACAGAAAAAGCAGTGCCTGTTACTTTCTTTACCATCTTTCCTGTTTCAGGGGATACAAGACCCCACGAATCAGTAATGGTTTTAACATGTGCACCAAGTGCTTCCCAAAGACGTTCATGACGGCCTTCGCCAAACAGATACATATCAAGTTCGCCAACCTGTGGCAAGTAGCGATACGAATCGTCGTCAGTAGATTCAGAGCCATCAATTTCAACAGTGTGAATTCGATAGCTTGGTACAGACCAAGTCTTAGCTTTGGCATGCTTTACTGCAGGAATAACAGCAGTAAAAATACCGTTATATTCGTGTTCGGCTTCGTATTCACCACTCTTTGTAAGAATGACTACTTTCTTGGCCATAGGGCGTAATACGCGGACGGTTACAGTGTCGGCACCTTTACCAGTTCCAAGGTGACCGCCGAGAACCTCATGTGGATTGTAATATTCTGCATTGCTCACCGCAGCTAGTACGTCCTGACGGACTGGAACTGCGACTGCATCTTCATTGATGTTAGTAACTGTACTCATGTTGCCTATCATACATGGTTTATTGCTGTAAGTCGCGTGTGTTTCGCAGTATTGTGAAAAAATTATGAAAGTTTTTTTCAAGTCGTGCCCTTATGGGAAACTGATATGAGTTTTTCTGTGCATACGGAGGGTTCTGTGGAATATCAAGTCGGCGATATGGTCGTCTATCCTCGTCATGGTGCGGCGCGTGTTGAAGAAATTAGTGAGCGCACTGTAAAAGGTGTAACTCGTCAATATTTGCGATTAGTAGTGTTGTCGTCTGACGGTTTGGAAATTAATGTACCTGTAGATAACGTAAAAAAGGTGGGCGTTCGAGATATTGTTGGCGCTCAAGAAGTAGCAAAAGTTTTTGAAATTTTGCGTACACCAATTATTGAAAAAGAAATGAATTGGTCAAGGCGTTATAAGCTTAATGTAGAAAAAATTGCTACTGGTGACGTAAATAATATTGCTGAAGTTGTGCGTGATTTGTCGCAGCGAGATGTTGACGAGCATGGCTTGTCTGCTGGTGAAAAACGTATGCTTGCGCGCGCTCGTAGCATTTTAATTTCTGAAATTGCTTTGTCTGAGAAGATTGATGAGCAGGAAGCAGAGCGTCTTCTTGATGTTAATCTTGGCTATAAGGAGCCTCAGGAAGGTGATGATAAGCATCATACGATTGCTCCAGAAGAGCCAGCTTCTATGACTTTAGCTTTGTTGGAAGAGCGCAGTAAGAAGTCTAAAAAGAAGTAATTAAGTTAGTTCTTTAAAATAAAAATAAATTTATTTTGCTTTGTTCTATTTTTTAATAAAAAATATTCGAAGTAAAAATGTTTAAAATAAAAAATCCTTGCACCATTAGATGCAAGGATTTTTTGTATTGCAATACTTAAATTTTACTTTCCTGGATCCTGTTGACCCTTGTTAGAATTCTTAGGATCAGTATTCTTAGCTACATTCGGCTTTTCTGTAATAGGTTTCTTTTGCGATTCTTGACTGTCGATATCTTTTCTCATATCTTTCGTTGCTTGTAAAGCATTGTTTAAATCATCGCAAATTTTCATAATCCACTGGTCAAGCTGATTTGCGTACTTTGGCATAAGTTCGCTTACTCGCACCGTAGAAGTGTAGCTTCTTCCTGCAGTACCGTTAAGCAAATTAAGTACATCATTTCCTTGCTGACTATCGCTAATCAACACATCAATTTTTCTGTCTTCAATAAGCTTTTGGAATTCTTCAATGCTTGAACGCTGTGGATCATTGTTATTGCTCATTGCATCGGCATACTCTTTAGGAGTGTTGTCTTTTGCATTCATATCTGCCATAAGCCAGAAAAGAATAGGCGAAGTCGAAGCATATTTAGCGTCGCTATGCTCTTTTGCAAAATCACTTATTGCGGAAGTCAACTTCTTTTCGCGCTCTTGCCATTCGCTTAATCTTTGAGCAAAATTGTGCTTTTTAGATGGCATTACTTTTGAGAAAGTATCTGCAATAGAAGAAGCCATTGCGTCTCTCGCATCATGCGAGAACCAAAGATATGGATTATCGCCATTTAATGCACCAACTGTTGCGGCAGCGCTAATAATTTCGGCTTTCTTTGGATGAACTTTAGTAGCCCAATCGTCGTACCCAGCTCCGTTAGTTATAACAACTTGTGCATCTTGAATACTTGTCAAATCTTTCGCACGTGGCTTGAAAGTAGAAATATCAGTGTTTGCTCCAGCCATAATGGAATTTACTTTAACGTCTTTTCCGCCAATTTCTTTAGCCAAGCTACCCCAAGTGTCAACAGTAGATACAACAGCAATACGAGCAGCAGGCTTAGGTTTTTCTTTAGGCTTTTCTACATTTTGACCGCACGCAGCAAATCCAAGTAGTATTGCAGACGCAACAACGCATGTTGCGATAGTTTTGCCAAATCTTTTTGCGCAATTAATAATGGTATGCATCACTGTTGCCCTCCTGAGTTAATGGTGCGTCGGCGCACTAATGCAGTTGCTAGTCGACTCATACACTTCTATACCTCACGATAGCCTATCCTTACGAATTGTGCGAGTTGGGAGGAATAATTCATGGTTATTGTGCTTGATGGAAAGGCATTGGCCGGAAAAATTAAAGAAAACTTAGCAGTGCGCGTTGAAGCATTGCGAAAACGTGGAATCGAAACCGGTTTGGGCACGCTACTAGTTGGCAATGATCCAGGATCATTAAAATATGTTGCTGGAAAACACAAAGATTGTGAAGAAGTTGGGATTCAATCTATACGTTGTGATTTGCCAGAAGATGCTAGCGAGAGTGAGATTCTTGCAGCTGTTGAGAATTTGAATAATAATCCGCTTTGTACAGGTTTTATTGTGCAATTACCTTTGCCAAAAGGTATTGATTCTAAAAAAGTTATTGCGTCAATTGATCCTAAAAAAGATTGCGATGGCATGCATCCTTATAATTTAGGTGAGCTTGTTACGCATATTTCTGGTGATATTACAACTCCGTTGCCTTGCACTCCTAGGGGAATCTTAGCTTTGCTTGACGAATATAATATTGATCTTTCTGGCAAAGAAGTTTGCGTTTTGGGACGTGGAATAACAGTTGGTCGTACTATTGGACTTCTTTTAACAAGAAGGGGAGTGGACGCTACTGTTACGCTGTGTCATACTCAAACTAAAAATGTGCAAGAAATCATGCGTCGCTCCGATGTAATAATTGCTGCAATGGGATGCGCTGGCTTTGTTAAGCCAGAGGATATTAAACCTGGTGCTGTTCTTGTTGATGTTGGCGTATCTCGCGTATTTGATGAAGAAGCCGGAAGATATCGCGTAAAAGGTGATGTGGATCCATCTTGCCGTGAGATTGCTGGAGCGTATTCTCCAAATCCTGGTGGAGTAGGTCCTATGACTAGAGCAATGCTGCTAGCTAACGTTGTTGATATGGCTGAGTATTCTGCTGACAATCTATAAACAATCTTTAGCTGCCGACACGCCCGAAGTAAAACGGCGATTTTGGCTATACCTGTATATAACATTGACAAAGCGTGTGCACGTAGCATGCGCATAACATAAACATATAATTTAATATCGAGTAATATCCACCCCAAGAAGAAACCACTAATAAATAATGGCAGAGAATAATAACGAAGTCGCCAAGGTTGCGATTAATGATATTGGCACCGAAGAAGACTTCATCAAGGCAGTCGATTCAACCATCAAGAATTTTGATGATGGTGATTTAGTTGAAGGTACCGTCGTAAAGATTGATCACGACGAAGTATTGTTGGACATCGGCTACAAGACTGAAGGTGTAATTCCTTCCCGTGAACTTTCCATCAAGAAAGACGTTGATCCAGATGACGTTGTCGAAGTTGGCGACACCATCGAAGCCCTTGTTGTTACTAAGGAAGACAAGGAAGGACGTCTTATTCTCTCCAAGAAGCGTGCACAGTATGAGCGTGCTTGGGGTGACATTGAGAAGATTAAGGACGCAGACGGCATTGTTGAAGGTACCGTTATTGAGGCTGTTAAGGGCGGCTTGATTGTTGACATCGGTCTTCGTGGCTTCCTCCCAGCTTCCTTGGTTGAGATGCGTCGCGTGCGCGATCTTTCCCCATACATTGGTCAGAAGATTAAGGCTAAGATTCTCGAGCTCGATAAGAACCGCAATAATGTTGTGCTTTCTCGTCGTCAGTTCCTTGAGGAAACCCAGTCTGAAGTTCGTGAGACCTTCCTCTCGCAGCTTAAGAAGGGTCAGATTCGTGAAGGCGTTGTGTCTTCTATCGTGAACTTCGGCGCATTCGTTGATCTCGGCGGTGTTGACGGCCTCATTCACGTTTCCGAGCTTTCTTGGAAGCACATCGATCACCCATCTGAGGTTGTTAAGGTTGGCGATAAGGTTACCGTTGAAGTTCTCGACGTTGATCTCGATCGCGAACGTATTTCCCTTTCCCTTAAGGCAACTCAGGAAGATCCATGGCAGCGCTTCGCTCGCACCCATGTTCCTGGACAGGTTGTTAAGGGCAAGGTCACCAAGATCGTTCAGTTCGGTGTGTTCATCTCCGTTGAAGACGGCATTGAGGGCTTGGTTCACATTTCTGAGCTTGCAAACCGTCACGTAGAGAACCCAGAAACTGTTGTTAAGGCTAACGAAGAAGTATTCGTGAAGGTTATCGACGTTGATCTTGATCGTCGTCGCATCTCCCTCTCCTTGAAGCAAGCTACTGAAGCTGTTGATCCAAATTCTGAAGATTTCGATCCAGCTCTCTACGGCATGCCAGCTGAATATGATGCTGAAGGCAACTACAAGTACCCAGAAGGCTTCGATCCAAACACTAACGAATGGATGGCCGGTTATGAGCAGCAGCGTGAAGAGTGGGAAGCTCAGTATGCTGCAGCCCATGATCTTTGGGAAGAGCACAAGGCATTCGCTGCTAAGGAACTCGCAGCTGCAGCTGAATCTGCTGCCGCTGACGGCCAGAGCGAAGAAGCTGAAAAGAAGCCAGCTAAGGAAGAAAAGAAGGAAGAAGTTGCTTCCAACTATTCTTCTGAAGCAGCTAGCGAAGGTGCTTTAGCTGATTCCGATCAGCTCGCAGCATTGCGCGAACAGCTTTTGAGCGAAAAGAAGTAGTTTTCTCTACTAAAATCTTATAAATAAGTAATGCCCCGGTAATTATTTACTGGGGCATTACTTATAATTTATATATGACAATAATGCGGATTGCAGTAACGGGCGGAATTGCGGCTGGAAAATCTACTGTAGTAAATCATTTGCGAAATCTTGGCGCGTTTGTTATTGATTACGATGTTTTAGCGCGTAAAGTGGTGGAGCCAGGAAGCGCAGTATTGCAGCAAATTGTAAGCATTTTTGGGGAGAATGCTGTTAAGAATGATGGTTCTTTAAATCGCGCGTTTATTGCGGATCTTATTTTTGGCGACGATGATGAGCATAAGCAAGCATTAAGTAAGATTGAGTCTATAATTCATCCTGCTATTTATGATTGCGCAAAGACTTTAGAAAGCGAATATGTTAATAAAATTTCTGAAGAAAATAGCAATGTATTAGGCAGTATGAGTTCGATTATTGTGCACGATATTCCACTTCTTGCGCAAGTAATTGACAGCATTCCATTTAGTTTTGACCATATTATTACAGTTGAAGCGCCTCAAGAAATTCGCGTTAAGCGAATGATAAGCGAGAGAAATATGACTGAGAGCCAGGCTTTAGCGCGCATAAAGAGTCAACTTCCTTGTGAAGTTCGAAAAAGTATAGCAGATTTTGTAGTTGATTCAACGAAACCGATGGAATCTATGCTTAACAGTGTTGACGATACGTTGAAATCATGGTTGTGTGAAGTAAGTAATAAAAGCGCTGAAATAGCAAACTTAGGGAAGTAAAAAACTGGGGAAGTAAATACATGTCGAATAAAATTCAGCGCACAAACAAGCCTTTTGTAGTAAAAGCACCATACAAGCCTTCTGGAGACCAGCCGCAAGCAATAGAAGAGCTGGCAAATCGCATTGAAAACGGCGAAAACGATGTTGTTTTAATGGGTGCTACGGGAACTGGTAAAACTGCTACAACCGCTTGGCTTATTGAGCGTTTGCAGCGGCCGACGCTTATTATTGAGCCGAATAAAACTTTGGCAGCTCAGCTTTGCGCAGAGTTTCGCGAGCTTATGCCAGATAATGCTGTGAGCTATTTTGTGTCTTACTACGACTACTATCAGCCGGAAGCGTATATTCCTCAAACAGACACGTATATTGAAAAAGATTCTAACATTAACGATGATGTTGAGCGTCTTCGTCATGCTGCTACAGCGAATTTGCTTACGCGTAGGGATTGCGTTGTTGTGGCTACAGTTTCTTGCATTTATGGACTCGGTACCCCGGAAGAGTATGCTGAGCGAATGCTTATGCTGAGTGTTGGCCAGCAGCTTGAGCGAGATGATTTATTGCGTCAATTTGTGAGTATGCAATACAAGCGCAATGACATTGCGTTTACGCGTGGAACTTTTAGAGTGCGCGGAGATACGGTTGAGATTATTCCGGTTTATGAAGAATTGGCTGTGCGAATTGAGTTCTTTGGTGACGAAATCGACAGAATTACAATGTTGCATCCGCTTACGGGGGAAGTGATTCGCAAGGAGAGTAGCGTTCACATTTTCCCAGCGTCTCACTATATTGCAGGTCCGGAGCGCATGGAGCGCGCGTTGGAGGAGATTGAAAAAGAGCGTGACGAGCGTGTTGCTGCGTTTAAGAAGCAAAATAAATTGTTGGAAGCTCAACGTTTGGAAATGCGAACCACGTACGATTTGGAAATGTTGCGCCAGGTTGGGGTATGCCCTGGAGTGGAAAATTATTCGAGGCATTTTGATGGTCGCGCAGCTGGAACACCTCCGCATACTTTGCTTGACTTTTTCCCGGATGATTTTTTGCTTGTTTTAGACGAGTCGCATGTAACTGTGCCGCAAATCGGAGCTATGTATGAGGGTGACGCTTCGCGCAAAAGAACGCTTGTGGAGCATGGTTTTAGGCTTCCTTCTGCAATGGATAATCGCCCGTTAAAGTGGAAGGAATTTTTGGAGCGCGTTGGTCAAACCGTGTATCTTTCGGCAACACCTGGAGATTACGAGTTGGGGCTTTCAGATGGTGTAGTCGAGCAGATTATTCGCCCGACCGGCTTGCTTGACCCTAAGATTGAGGTTCGACCTGTGGAAGGTCAGGTTGACGATTTGCTGGCGGAGATAAAAGCGCGAGTAGCAAAGGATGAGCGTGTGCTTGTTACTACGCTTACGAAGAAAATGGCTGAAGATTTAACCGAGTACTTTTTGGAGCTTGGTATTAAAGTTGAGTACTTGCATTCGGATGTTGATACTTTGCGCAGAGTGGAGCTTTTGCGTGAGCTTCGCGAAGGCAAAATTGACGTGATTGTTGGTATTAATTTGCTTCGTGAGGGCTTGGATTTGCCGGAAGTTTCGCTGGTTGCGATTTTGGATGCAGATAAGGAAGGATTCTTAAGGTCTTACCGTTCGCTTATTCAGACTATTGGTCGCGCTGCTCGTAACGTTTCTGGAACTGTGCTTATGTATGCGGATAGCGTTACGGATGCTATGAGCAAGGCGATTAGCGAGACGGAGCGTCGCCGCGAAAAGCAAATCACGTATAACAAAGAGCATGGAATTGATCCTAAGCCTTTGCGAAAGAAGATTAGTGACGTGAACGACATGCTTGCTAAAGAGGATGTTGATACTCAAACTTTGCTAGCAGGCGGTTACAGGAATGCTAATAAGGCTGGGAACTCGCATTATGGCGTGCCAAAAGAGCCGAATCTTGGGCAGCAAAGCAAAGAAAAGCGTATGGCGAATGTTTCTGCGTTGCCGCAAGACGAGATTATGTCGCTGATTAAAAATTTGAGCGAGCAAATGCATGTTGCTGCAGAGCAGTTGCAATTTGAGCTTGCTGCGCGATTGCGCGACGAAATACGCGATTTAAAGAAAGAGTTGCGGCAAATGGATGCGGCTAATAAGTGAGCTAATAAGTGAGCTAATAAGTGAGCGTTGATAATAAATAATCGCAAGTTAATTGCAAGATAATCGTGCGTTAATAGGCAATCGCAGCTAGTCGTGGTTAATCGTAGTGAATAAATAAGCGCGAGTTTTGCCTATAGGTCACAATTTGCTGGTACACTATTACTCGGAAAGTGGGTATTTTCCCATTTAAAAATAAACAAAGGAAATAGGTAGGCATTATGCGTAAAGCCAAAATTGTTGATACCATTGGTCCAGCTACAGAATCGTTGGAAGGTATTACCAAGCTTGTTGAAGCTGGTATGGATGTTGCTCGTTTGAACCGTTCTCACGGCACTCCTGAAGATCATTTGCGTGTTTACAACAACGTTCGTGCAGCTTCCAAGTCCACTGGCCGCAATGTTGCTGCTCTTGTTGATTTGCAGGGTCCAAAGATTCGCTGCGGTTGGTTCAAGAAGAACGCTGATGGTGAAGATAAAGTTTATTTGGAAGAAGGCCAGGAGTTTGTCATCACTACTGATGATATTGAAGGTGACGAGCACCGCACTTCTACAACCTTCAAGGGCTTGCCAGGAGATTGCCATGCAGGCGATCCAATCCTTATTGATGATGGTAAGGTTCGCCTTGAGGTAACCAAGGTTGAAGGCAACGACGTTCACACTAAGGTTATTGTTGCTGGCCCAGTTTCCAGCCACAAGGGCATTAATCTTCCAGGCGTTGCTGTTTCCCTTCCAGCTTTGACCGAAAAGGATGAGTCTGATCTTCGTTGGGCTATTCGCACCGGCGCTGACATTATTGCTATGTCCTTCGTGCGTTTCGCTACCGATATTGATCGCGCTCACGAAATCATGGACGAAGAAGGTCGTCGTATTCCAATCGTCGCCAAGATTGAAAAGCCACAGGCTGTTGAAAACTTGGAAGAGATTGTTAAGACCTTCGATGGCATTATGGTTGCTCGTGGTGATATGGCTGTGGAAATGCCTCTCGAAGAGGTTCCACTTGTTACCAAGCGTTGCATCGAGCTTTCTCGCCGCTACGCAAAGCCAGTTATCGTTGCTACTGAAGTTCTTGGCACAATGGTTAACTCTCCAGTTCCAACCCGTGCAGAAGCTTCTGACTGCGCTAACGCTATTCTCGACGGTGCTGACGCAACAATGACTTCTAACGAAACCGCTGTTGGTAAGTATCCAGATGTTACCGTAAAGACCATGTCCCGCATTTCTCAGTACGCAACTGAGCACGGCTATGATCGTATTCCTGCTGTTGAGCTTGATATGTCTAGCACCGGCGCTGTTTCTTCTGCAGCTGTTGACTTGGCAGATAAGCTTAACGCTAAGGCTATTGTTGCTTACACTCAGACTGGTCGTACGGTTCATCGCATTTCTCGCGAACGCCCAACCGCTCCAATCTTTGGCTTGACTAACAATGAGCACACTTATCGTTGGTTGGCTTTGAGCTGGGGTACTGAAGGCTTCTTGATTGATGAGGATTACCATGACATGAACCGTCATGATTTGATGATCTTCACCGACAAGGTTCTTCGCGAAGCTGGTAAGGTTTCTGACGGCGACAAGATTGTTATTTTGAGCACTGCTCAGGGTGAGCGTCAAGCTGGTCGTACGGATTCCATCTACGTACACACCGTTGGTGCTTGCGATTAATTTTAACTAAATCTCGCATATGCGTAAATAATCTAGTTTTGATTATTCATAAGCGTATGCGTAAGAATATTTAGTTTATATAATGCGCGCTTTCTGTTTTGCAGATTGCGCGCATTTTATTATGAATAGCGTTTTTATTGCCTATTGCAATTTTTCTAATAAATATTAAGCTGATATTTGCGAATATTTGCGAATATTTGCGAATATTGACTCATTTGCGACACGCCAAAACGCTAAAGGTATTTGCATACGGCGTAAATTGTGCTATAGTCAACAAGTCGCGCAAAAACGCGTAAAAATTAAAAATGCCCCTGTATCCCAATTGGTAGAGGAAACAGCCTCAAAATCTGTGCAGTGTGAGTTCGAGTCTCACCGGGGGCACGTGCACAACGTCACTTAGCTTGCTAAGCGGCGTTTTTTATTTCGTTTTAATATTCAGACATAAATAATAAAGCGTATAATAATAAGAGCATTTTCGCACAATGAAGCAACTAAACAACTAAACAATGAATGTGCTGTACGTAATGTGAAAGGAACAAAGATGATCCACAGTGCACAATTGCAAGTAAGTGAGCGTAAAAAAAGTAATTATGTTCGCGAATTAATCAATAATTACAAGCGTAATTTAATGCTTGTGTCATGTGCTGCAATTGCTACTGTAGCAACAGTGTTAATGTGCGTGTTTACCATTGTTCCAAACTCTTCGGCGTTTGCTGCAGCTAAATCAACAAACGGCCTTCCTCCAAAAGGCGTTATTGTTACGGCTTTTCAGCAAAACTGGAGGAGTATTGCAAAGGAGTGTAAGCAAACTTACGGACCTGAAGGCGTGAGTTATGTTCAGGTTTCTCCTCCGGAGGATCATATTAAAGGCAAAGCGTGGTGGACTTCTTATCAGCCAGTTAGTTACAATCTAAATTCTAAACTTGGTACTGAAGCTGAGTTTAAGAATATGATTACTACATGTAAAGCTGCGAAGGTTGGAATTATTGTTGACGCTGTTATTAACCACATGACTGGCGCTGACAATAAAGATACTGTTGGAGTGGGTGGTAGTAAGTATGATGCGGCAAATCAGAGCTATCCGGACGCTGGATACACAAAAGATGATTTCCATCAAATAGATAAAGATATTTACACGTATAGTGATGCTCAAGTAGTTTGGAATTATCGTTTAGTTGGTTTGCTCGATTTGGATACTTCTAAGCCACATGTGCAAAAAACTCTTGGCAACTATTTTGCAAAATTGCTAAAAATGGGCGTAGCTGGCTTCCGCGTGGACGCTGTAAAGCATATTGCGCCAAACGAGATGAAAGCTATTAAGAAGGCTGCTTCAGAGGCGAGTGGAATTAAGCCTGAAAACATTTGGTGGATGCAGGAAACGATTGGGGATAGCAATGGTGCGAAAGAAAATCAGCCAGATAAGTATATTGGAACTGGCGAAGTAGACGAGTTTGAGTATTCGTACCGTTTGCGCAATTATTTCTCTGGGTCAATTGACAATTTGAAACATATTACAGATAGTCTTATTCCTAATAAGAGCGCTGCTATTTTTGTTACAAATTGGGATACTGAGCGAGATAATGCCACGAGCGTTCTTACTTACAAAGATGGCAAATTGTATGAGCTTGCGAACGCTTTTATGCTTAGCTATCCGTATGGTACGCCAAATATTTATTCCGGATACAAGTTTAGTGAGCGTGACGAAGGTGCTCCTGGTGCGACTGAAACGTCTGTTCCTGACGCAAGCTGTGGTAAGGATTCAAAGTGGCAGTGCACTCAACGCTGGACTTCAATTCGAGGCATGATTGGCTTCTATAATGCTGTTAAAGGCACGAAAGTAACTAAGTGGCAGGATGACGAAAGCAATAATATTGCTTTTAGCCGCGCAAATAAAGGTTTCTTCGCTATTAATAATGACGATAAGCAAAATGATGTTAAGTACGATACTGATTTGCCAGATGGCGAGTATTGCAATGTTTACGCGTCAAAGAATTGCGAAAAGACTGTAACTGTTAGCGGCGGGAAAGTTGAAACTACAATTCCTGCGCATTCTGCAGTGGCTTTGCATATTAAGGCTGTGAAGCACTTTGGTAACAATGGATTTGTTAATAAAATATTGCTAGTATTGGTTGCTATTTTTATAGCTTTGGTTGTTACTTTGGCTTTGCGATTTAAAAAAGACAAAGCTGATGTTGAAAGTGCAGCAAAGTAGTATCAACACAACTGCAGTTTTTAATTTATTATTGCAATATTGTCAATATGTCGGTGATATAATTACCTCCGCTTATATTGCGCATTTATGCGATGGCTAGCAACATAGTTGTGCTAGCCATCGTTTGTGTATTTAAGCTATTAGTGCGTCCAAAGAAGAAACGCGCTGATACCAACGGAGGAAAGGAAACCGATGAGTCATCGTCGACACTTTGCATCGAAGATGGTTGCTGTTGTTGCGTCTGTTGCAATGCTTGTAACTGGTTTTGCCGTTACAATTAGCGCAAACGCTGTGACTAACGGGGAGTCTAGCAATAGCAAAGAAACTTCTTCGAATGTAACTCTTAAAGGTAAGGGTGTTATTGTTACTGCATTCCAGCAAAATTGGAAGAGTATTGCTCAAGAGTGCACTAACACTTACGGTCCTGAAGGTGTGAAGTATGTGCAAATTTCGCCTTCTCAGGATCATATTAAAGGTAAAGCTTGGTGGACTTCTTACCAGCCTGTGAGCTATAAGCTTGATTCTAAACTTGGCACTGAAGCTGAGTTTAAAGATATGATTAAAACTTGCAAAGCAGCAAAGGTTGGGATTATTGCGGATGCTGTAATTAATCACATGGCTGGTGCTGATAATAAAGATAAAGTCGGTGTTGGTGGAAGTAAGTATGATGTGTCTACTCAGACTTTTGAAGATGCTGGATACACTAAGGGTGATTTCCATCAGAGCACCGAAAACATTAAAGACTACACTAAAGCTGAGGATGTGTGGAATAACAGACTTGTAGGCTTACTTGATTTGGATACTTCAAAGCCGCATGTTCAGCAAGTTTTAGGTAAGTATTTTGCAGATTTGTTGAAGCTTGGTGTTGCTGGTTTCCGTGTGGATGCTGTAAAGCATATTTCGACAGCGGATATGAAAGCTATTAAAGCTGAAGCAGCAAAGCAAGCAAATACTACTCCTGACAAGATCTGGTGGATGCAGGAAACTATTGGCAATCCTTCAGAAGCTGCACAAATTCAGCCAGCTGCGCATTTGAATGAAGGCGAAGTTAACGAGTTTGGCTACTCTTACCAGCTTAGGCAAAGTTTCAAAGGCTCGTTGATGAAGGCAAGCAAGCCTCTGAACAAAATTCAAGACGGAATGGTTAATAGCGATAAAGCTGCTATTTTCGTTACGAATTGGGATACTGAGCGCGGTAACAGCGTGCTTACGTATAAGGATGGTCGTCGTTACGCTTTAGCAAACGCGTTCATGCTTGCGTGGCCATACGGCACTCCAAACGTGTATTCCGGATACAAGTTCGATAAGAATGATGATGGTGCGCCTAATGCAACTGAAACGTCTGTTCCAGAAGTAACTTGTGGTGCTAATTCAAAGTGGCAGTGCACTCAGCGTTGGACTTCTATTCGCGGAATGATTGGATTCTACAATGCTGTCCAAGGTGCGAAAGTCACAAATTGGCAGGATGATGGTGATAACAACATTGCTTTTAGCCGCGAAAAGAAGGGCTTTTTAGCAATCAACAATTCGCTTGACGAAAAAGAAGTTTCTTATAAGACTGATTTGCCTGATGGTGAGTACTGCAATGTGTATGCTGCAGGAGACTGCTCTAAGACTGTTAAAGTTGAAAAAGGTGAAGTTAAAACCAAGATTGGCGCTCGCGAAGCTGTAGCATTGCACATTAATGCCACAAAGGCTAATCATCCAAAAGGCTCTGCTGTAGACGCATCTGATCCTAAATATGGTGAAGAAAAGCCTGATGCAGGCATGCCAGAAGATCCTACAACAACTATTTACTTTAAGCCAGATGAAAAGTTTAAAGACAAAAAAGTATATGTTCATTACGGCATAGGCTCAAGCTGGACTCAAGTTCCTGGCGATGAGATGCAGAAGGCTTGCAACGGTTGGTATAAGAAGACGATTACAACCAATGGCAAAGCTTATGAAGCAGTGTTTAACGATGGCAAAGATTATTGGTATCACGAAGGAGATAATAATAACTTTAAGATTCCAGCTCACACTGATTCGTATGTAGCTCAAAATCACAAGGGTAGTGTTGGAGTAAATCCTTGCCCAGTAGCGTATAATCCAAAGACTACTGTTCGCATCCACTACGCGCAAAAAGCGGGTGATACTCGCAATATTAGCATTTGGTTGTGGGGCAAAGACAAAGATGGCAAAGATTTACCTGGAGCTTGGCATGAGTTCAATGGCAGTGATAAATTCGGCAGAGTTTTTGAAACTAAAGTTGATGGTGCTTTTGAAAACAAGTCACTTTCCTTTATTACTACTACAAAAAAATGGAATAAAGACGGTGGTGATCGTGCTATTGAAAACTGTGAAGGTGGTCTTGCTGAAGCTTGGGTAACAGGCGGATCGGATACTACGCAGTTTACTGCTCCAGACAACCTTAAGAATAAGCCAAAAGAGTTAAAGGTAACAGTTCATTATCGCAGGAATGCTGGCGATTATGAAGGCTGGAACATGTGGACTTGGAACGACGGAACCGGTGGTACTGCTCGTTACTTCACTTCGCATGACGATTATGGCAAGATTGCAACCTTTACTGCTAAGAATGACGGCGGTATTGACAGTGTTGGCTTCAAAGTTAGGAAATCTACGCCAATTAACGCTTGGGATAAACAAGATCCTAGCGATCGTAGTATTCCAAACAACGCTATTAAGCTAGATCCAAGTGATCCAAACAAGGGTAGCGTTGAAGTCTGGTTAATGCAAGATGACATGAAAGTATACTTAAACGCTACTATGCCACAACTTACAGCTCACGTGATGTCTGCTGATATTGCTGGCTTAAAGAAGTTAGCTGTAAAAGTATCTGGTGACGTGTCTTCTGTAAAAGACTCTGACGTAACGCTTTTGGATACTAGCGAAAATCCTAACAAGACTGTTGAGCTTAATTCTGTTAAAGCTAAGGGTTCAGAGATTACTATCGAAACCAAGAATGACCTTAATATTAAGCATAAGTATGAGTTGAGTATTAATGGATTAGCTACAGGTATTAAGCTTTCTGCTTCCTCAAAAACTGGTGCTAGCGTAATTCGTACCGATGAATTCGATAAGAAATATGCGTACACTGGTGATGATTTAGGTGCTGTGTATTCTGCTTCTTCAACATCTTTCAAGCTTTGGGCTCCAACAGCAACTGAAGTAAAGCTGATTACTTATAAGTCAACTGCTGAAAAAGCTGAAAAAGACAAAGAAACAGCTATGAAAGCGGAAGATCATGGTGTATGGTTTGCAAAGCTCGATGGTGATAAAGCTAATACAGCTTACGCATATGAAGTTCATTTTGCAGATGGTACAGTGAATGTTTCTGCTGATCCTTATGCTAAAGCTTCAGTAGTAAACGGTGAACGTTCTGTTGTATTAGCAGATAAAGACGCTGGTAGCGCTGGAAATCGTATGCCAAAGTTTACGAATCCAAGTGACGCAACAATTGCAGAAATGGATGTTCGCGACTTCTCAATCAATCCAAACTCTGGTATTAGCGATGCTTATCGTGGTAAGTATCTTGGCGTAATAGAAGCAGGTACTAAGACTACAGATAAGCATAATGTTTCTGGCTTGGATTATTTGAAGTCTCTTGGTGTCACTCACGTGCAAATCATGCCAATGTATGATTTTGGTTCTGTGAATGAAACTGGTGACTTGAGCTATGGAAAGCAAGGTGCTCAAAACTGGGGTTATGATCCGCAAAATTACAATGTTCCTGAAGGGTCTTACTCTACGAATCCTGCTAATCCAACAGCGCGAGTTAAGGAAGCTAAGCAAATGATTGCTGGCCTTCATAAGGCTGGTTTGCGCGTGATTATGGATGTTGTTTACAACCATGTTTATGACGTACAAAAGCATTCGTTTAACAAGACAGTTCCTGGATACTACTTCCGTTATAAGGATGGCGCTCTGAATGGTAATTCTGGATGCGGTAACGATACTGCTTCTGAGCGTCAAATGATGCGCAAGTATATTTTGGATTCTGTAAAGTATTGGGCTACGCATTACAACCTTGACGGCTTCCGATTTGATTTGATGGGCTTAATTGACCTGAAGACTATGCAGGAAGTGCGTGCTGAGCTTAATAAGATTGATCCGTCAATTATTGTGCTCGGTGAAGGCTGGGATATGAATAAGATGCTCCCTAAGAGTGATTCTACTATTCAGCCAAATGGTTATAAGATTCCAGGAGTAGCATTCTTTAACGATTCATTACGTGATTCTATAAAGGGTTATGTGCTTGACGATAAAAGTACTGGCTTTGTCAACGGCAATATTAGTAAAGATGTTAAGGCTTTGCTTGAGCATAATTTGCTTGGTTGCCAATTTGGTACAAGTACTGTTAAGTGCTGGAATGGTAATGCTGAAACGCATTTTGCTGATGCAGGTCAAGTAGTTCAGTATGTTGAAGCTCACGATAACTTGTCGTTGTACGATAAGTTAAAGTTTTCTGTTCCTAACGACACTGAAGACGTACGCATGAAGCGAGTAAAGCTTGCAAATTCAATGATTTTGCTTTCGCGTGGCATGCCGTTTATTCAGCTTGGTCAGGAATTCTTACGAAGCAAGAACGGAGAAGGTAACAGCTACAATAAGGGCGATGTAGTCAATTCTCTTGATTGGAATCGTGCTGCTGACAAGTCTGATTCTGTGAACTATTTCAAGGGATTGTTGAAGCTACGCAAGAGCATTAAATCTCTTCGTGATTTTGATTATGCAACAATTAACAAGAACATGAAGATGATTGATGGCACTCCTGATGGTGTAATTGCTTACACGCTTAAAGATGCAGATAAGCAATACGTTGTAGTG
>NQOH01000001.1:191613-192021 GCA_003585735.1 Gardnerella kenyensis | reverse complement strand
TTCAATGTTAATAATGCTGAAACTCAAGTAAAGATTCCAGCAGGAAAGTATTCTGCTCTTGTTGCTAATGGCAAAGTCAATGACGCTGCTCAAGAGGCTGCTGTTTCTGCTGACGGAACATACAAGGTTGCTGCTCTTTCGAGTGCTGTGTTGCTTAATACTGAAAAGAAGACTGAGCCTGTGACGCCTGTGACACCTACACCTCAGCCGCCTGCTCCTAGCCCACAGCCTCAGCCTCATCCAGCTCCTGGCCCGGTTAATCCAACTCCAACGCCACAGCCTCAACCAGCTCCTGGACCTGTAAATCCTCAGCCTGCTCCGGTGAATCCTCAGCCTGGTTCTGGAACTCAACATGGATCGCAGCAACCTTCTGTAGAAACTCATAATCCTCAGCAAGGTAATCCTCAG
>NQOH01000001.1:185783-191002 GCA_003585735.1 Gardnerella kenyensis | reverse complement strand
GCCGAGAATCCTCAGACTGAGAATCCTCAGCAAGGAAATACACAGCCTTCAGTTAAAAACAAGCCTGAGTCTGCTCCTGCTAATAAGACTCCAGAGAATGTTAATTCTGAAGATACTGCTAAATCCGAAAACACTGGAAAGACTGGAAAAACTGAGAATGCTGAAACGCATGAAAATGTTGGAAAGTCTAACAATTCCACGAACGCTGAAAACGCTGAAAACACTGAGAAGCCTGCCCAGGTTGAGAATCATACTCAAAAGGCTGAGCCTTCCACTTCAGCACCGTCTGCACCAGCACCGTCTGCACCGTCTGCACCAGCACCATCTGCTCCAGCTCCTGAAGCACCTGTGACTGTTAAGCAGCTTAAGCCAGAATTAAAGGGTACGCTTACTGTAGGCAGCAATGATGTTGCAACGGCCGGTGTAGTAAACAATGTGAGTATTCATGTTGTAAACAGTGAATTTACCGAACGATTGAAGAAAGACGGTGTTGTTTACGCATACGCATACATTTACTCCTCGCCTCGCTTGCTTAAGAGCGCAAAGGGTTCTAAGTATGTAACTGTTCGAATGGTAAATGGTGTTCCTCAGTTCGATGCAATCTTCCCAGCCGGATACTCCGGAAAGCATACGGTTGTGTTGGTTGATGAACAAGGTAAGCAGCTCGCTTGGACTGAAATAACAGTAGTAAATAATGCTGTTAATAAGAATGTTCATGCGTTAAGTGCAACAGGCAGTAGTGTAGCGCAAATCGCATTTATTATTGCAATATTGTTGTCTGTTGCAGGTGCTTTCTCGATTAAAGTAAGGCGTTCTAAGCATCTGTCTTGCAATTATTAAAATACAAAGTGCTTTTCGCATGATTTTGTGTTTTGCGATTAAGCACTGAGATTTTAATAAAAAATGAGGGTAGTAGCATTGCTAAGCTATTGCCCTCATTTTTTGATTTTAGATTGCGTGTTGCGTGAATTTTTAGAAATTTTTTATTTTGAATAATTTCGGGCGTTTTATAGAATTAGAGCTGCTGTTTTCCCTTGTGTAAGAAGGGTTTATAGGAGATTTTTAAAAAGTAATATTTTGCTTATATTTTTGAAAATATGACCATATTTTACGAATCAATATTTGCATTTGTACTTTTGCAGTGTTAGCATCATTTCCAACACAAACAAATATCGAATACTTCGGTTGAGGTTTGTGTGTGAACCACAGTCAGCTAATGAGCTTAAGGAGGCAGTTATCATGCGTAACATGAACATGAATGCTGAATCTAATAATGCTCTTAACGCTGCTCGTATGTGGTGGTGGCAGTCTTCTCTTTGGCGTGAGTTTACTCTGAAGTTTTAGAAGCTGCGTATAAAAGCTTATAAAAGACCTCCGGGGTAAGCCCGGGGGTCTTTTTGTATATAAGCTTAAATTTTAAAAAATAACCAAATCACAAATCACAAATCACAACAAAATATTCGATAGCTTTATATGAACAATATAAAGCCCAAACAAGGAGAGAAATCATGGCTCAAGAAATTAACGAAACCGTTAAGGAAACTTATAACAATGATGCAAACGCAACTACAGATGCTGCAGCTGCAATGATGCAAAATGTGAAAGTTAAGAATCACGCATTAGATATTACTTCGTTAGTGTTAGTTGCAGTGCTTTTTGCTGCAGGATGCATTCTTGACTTTACTGTTGCAAAATCTCTTTCTATTGGAAATATTCAGCCTGAGTTCGTTATTGCTTCATTCTGCTTGTCAATTTTGCTTGTTAGGCCGAAGATTTACCAGGGCGCTATTATTGGCGCTTTGGCTGCAACGTTAATTCAATTTAATACTTCGATTCCGTTCCTTGAGTATGCTTGCGATATTCCAGCTGCAATCATTATGACCGCAATATTAATTGGTTATATTCGCGTGTTCCCAAAGGATGCAGCTCGTAAAGTAAGTGTATTCCCATTTATTGCTACTTTCATTACTACAGTAATTTCCGGTTGCATTTTTGCTCTTATTGCTGCTTTCTTCATTCTTCACTCTCCAAATATGGTAATGGTTATGTTGCCAATTATTTTGGGCACTGCAGTATTTAATGCAGTTGTTGTTGAAGTGCTTTACGCTCCAATTCGACTCGTTTTGCATAAGTAAGTGTTTGAATTTGTTTTGGATGATTTTGGCGATTATGTTTGTGCTGGGTAATATGCAGCAAGTCATATAATCATCAAAGAATATAATCACAGAATAAATATAATCGTAAGATATCATTAGTAATTGTAATTGTTAGGTTTTTAAGAGTTAGGAATTATTGTGCCTTTGCTTGAGTTAAAAGATGTGTCTTTTAAGTATGTGAATCGGAATAAAGATGATTCTTTAGACTCTTCAAAGGCACAAGATTCCACTTTTGCACTAAAAGATGTAAGTCTTAGCGTAGAATCTGGCGAATTTGTTGGTATTATTGGTCCTTCAGGATCTGGAAAAACAACTCTTGCTTCGCTTTTTTCTGGCGCGATTCCGCATCATTATTCTGGCGAACTTTTAGGAAGCGTTAAGATTGCGGGTCAAGACACTAACAATCTTGCTTTAACTAACATTGCTTGCTTGATTGGATCTGTTATTCAAGATATTGATGCGCAAATGGTTGCTGCAAATGTTGAAGACGAGATTCTTTTTGGCCTAGAAAATTTTGGCGTTGATCATAGCGAAATACCAAGTCGAATAGATGAAGCTTTGCAAATTGTTGGCATTAGTGATTTGCGTAACCGTGATTTAGACACTTTGTCTGGAGGCCAAAAGCAGAAGGTTGCAATTGCTGCTATTCTTGCGCTAAAGCCTAAAGTTATGGTGTTAGATGAGCCGACGTGCGCTTTAGATCCTGTTTCTTCTAAAATGATTTTTTCGATTCTTAAAGATTTGAATAAGAATTTTGGAATAACGGTTATTGTAATTGAGCAAAAAGTGGCGCTTTTAAGTGAGTATTGCAAGCGTTTAGTTGTGCTTTCGAATGGCACTTTGTCGCTTGATTTGCCTTTGCCACAAGCGTTGAAAAACATGGATTTGCTTTATTCTATTGGAATAAATTATCCGCGTACTACGCATTTGGTTAATGATTTACAGCGTGAGAATATTTGCTCTAAAAGCGATTTGCCTGTGTCTGTAGAAGATACAGTAAATACTATTGTTAATACGATTAATAGTGAAAAATCTTTGACTTCACATGTTGATTCACATAGTGAATTTGATAGTAGTGAATTTGATAATCGTGAATGCGATTCAAATAAATCGGTGCTTGCTTGCGACTTTTCACACGAATCGCAAGTCTCTACACAATCTTCTGCACAAAATAAATCGAAAAACGATTCACCATGTCTTTCGCTTAAAAAGGTCAGTTTTTTGTATCAAAGTGGCGTTAGCGCGCTAAAAAACGTCTCTTTTGAAGCTTACGCTGGAGAGCTCGTAACTCTTGTTGGTAGAAATGGTGCTGGCAAAACAACTATTACCAAAATTATTAATGGTTTATTAAAACCAACAGAAGGCAACGTAACAATTGATGGCGTTGACACTAAGTCTCTTCGTATTAGTCAAATAGCAAAATATGTATCTACCTTATTCCAAAATCCTGACCGACAATTATGCAAAGAAACGGTACTTGAAGAAGTTACTTTAAGCTGTACTTTAATTGGTCAGAATGAGGACGAAGCTAAAGCTCACGCAATGGAAATTATTGACGAGTTGGAGCTGGATCCTGAAGCTAGCCCGTTTATGCTATCTCGTGGCCAGCGTCAAATGGTTGCTTTAGCTGCAACAGTTGTAACAAATCCTAAGATTCTTCTTCTTGACGAGCCAACTTGCGGTCTTGATTACAAGGAGTGCATGAGAATTATGCAAGTTGTAGAGCGTTTAAGAAAAAACGGTTGCTGCGTGATTATGGTTTGTCACGATATGGAAGTTGTGCTTGATTATGCAACTCGACTTATAACAATTAATGATGGAAGGCTTATTATTGATGGTTCAGCGTACGATGTGTTTGAAAAGCCGGAAGTGTGCTCTGCTGCAGCATTGTATCCACCATTATTGTGTTCCGTTTCTCAAGGCTTGGTTGCGCATGGATTTAATAAGTGCAATGGCTTGTATGTGCGCGAAGAATTAGTAGAAGCGTTGCGCGGCGAAAAAATCACAAAACAGACTGTACATAATCAGCAGAATTAACAGAAGCAATAGCAAATAAAAGTAGCAAATAAAAGTAGCAAATAAAAGTAGCAAATAAAAGTAGAAGTAAAGGCGTCTGATATTTATGAAAACGAGATTATTAACTTACCAACCAGGTAACACTTTTCTTCATCGCACTAATCCTATTGCAAAACTAATTCTTGCTACGAGTGTTGTAATAAGCGTGTTTATTGCTAAACAGTATTCCGCGCTTATTGCGATTGCAGCTATTATTTTTATTGGCATGGCTTTTACTCGTGTTGTTAAAACATTATCTGGTCTTATTAAAGCTATGCTAATAATTTCTTGCGTAATGTTTTTGCTACAGACTGTTATTGCTCAAAGTGGCAACTATATTTTCTTGTGGTTCACATTGCACGGCATTGATATTGGTGCAAAAGCTGCTTTGAGATTGTTCTGCTTTGCTTTTCCTCTTGTAACAGTTCTAACGGTAACTAAATTAAACGATCTTGCAAATGCTGTAGTGCAATATTTGCATGTGCCATACTGCTACGCTTTTACTATTACAACGGCAGTGCGTTTCGTGCCAATTTTTGCTTACGAAATGTCTCAGATCACAGAAGCTCAAATGGCTCGTGGTGTTGAGTATGATACTAAAAATCCGTTTAAAAAAATAAAGCTTATGATGCCGCTTATTGTGCCTCTTTTGGTTTCTTCAGTTCGAAAAGCAGACAGTTCCGCACTTGCTGCCGAGGAGCGCGGTTTTTATTTGCGCACTAGAAAATCATCGTATTATAAGTATCCATTCGGATGGCGCGGATTCTTATCTGTGCTTATTTCTGCGCTTATTATTGCTTTACCAATAGTTACTTCAATCTTCTTTCCAAATCTAGTGTAGAGTATTTATGCAATTAATAAATTAACAAATTGAAAAATAATCTACGAGGCTAGTAATGGAAAGTCTAAGGATTTGGCTTAAAGGTGCAAGAATTTACACTCTGCCAATAGGACTAGTTCCTGTTGTTATGGCATTTGCGATTTCTCTTAGAATGATGCGTTTTTCTC
>NQOH01000001.1:168866-185065 GCA_003585735.1 Gardnerella kenyensis | reverse complement strand
TGCAGTATTTATGCAGATTTCCGTTAATTATGCGAATGATTACTGTGACGGTTTGAATGGTTTAGATGAGGATCGTAAGTTTCGTTCTGTAGATAACATCAATAATTCCAAGCCTTTATGTGACGTATCTTGGCGTCTTGCAGACGCTGGTATTAAGCCAAAATCAGTTCTTAGAGCAGTAATAGTTTCTGCTTTTATTTCTTGCGTTTTTGGTTTGATTATTGTTTTTATAACTGGCATTTGGTGGTTTGTTCTTCTTGGAATTGTGTGCGTTGCTGCAGCATGGTTTTATGCCGGAGGAAAGCACCCTTATGGTTATAAAGGTTGGGGAGAAGTAAGCGCTTTTGTGTTCTTTGGGCCAGTGCCTTTTATTGGAACCTTGTGCGCAATCACATACGGAATTGGTGTACAAGCGAATAGTATTTTTATTAATAATCCATTAAGAATTTTTTATTGTGTACTAATTTCATTCATTCCTGGAGCTTATTCTGCATGCTTAATGATGGTGAACAATCTTCGAGATATTAAAAGCGATAACGCAAATGGCAAAATAACTGCAATGATACGCTTCGGCGAGTTAAATGGCAGACGCTTATGCTCTGCTACTAGCATTGTTGCATTGCTTTTGTTATTAGCTTATTCGGTTTCAATAATTGCTTTTCCTTCCGAAGTGCCTTCAATATGGCGTTTTTATAATCATGAGGTTTTCTTCACTTTTAGCATGATTATGCATAATGCTGGTTGGCATTTAATTTTTGCTGTTTTTCAGTGGCTTATATTGGTAGCTCTTGTAAGAAAAGCATATAAATTTGCTAAATGCGTGCTTAATGGTGATTATAAAAACGCTTTTCCGCTTTGCGTTATACAAGCGATTCTTGCGTCGGTAGTTATGTTATTGTAAGTTTATATAAAATAAGCAAAATAGCGCTAATTATATGTATTTTTTCGCGCGTCTTGTAAATCTTATGATATCATTGATTGACGCAAACATGGTGCTCGTGCGACTGTTTAAAAATATGCAGAATCACGCTATGAGGCGTGATGTTTACTAATGTTTGAATGTCGAGCGTGCACGCCGTGTTAATGATGCATGGCGATGTTGCCCTGTGTACGTGGCAAAGAAATGAGGTTTTTAGAACATGCCAGTTACGGATAAGAATGAAGGGACAGAGTCAACAATGCCTGAAGTACTTAGCGACGATGAACTTCGTAAAGCAGCAGATGAAGAAGCTGCTCAACGTGAACTACAAAGCAAAAAAGCTCGTCACGTGCGTACTGTTGTTGTTGCGGAAGATGAAGCAGTTAACCGTATGGATTTGGTAGCAATGTTGGAAGATAACGGCTACCAGGTTGTAGGCCAGGCAGCTAACGGCCAGGAAGCTATAGCGCTTACGCGTGATAATCATCCAGATGTTGTATGCATGGATGTAAAGATGCCTGTTATGGACGGAATTACTGCTGCTGCTACGATTTGCGATGAAAATATTGCTCCAGTTGTTATGCTTACTGCTTTTTCGCAAGCAGATTTAGTTAAGCAAGCAACTGGCGCTGGTGCAATGGCGTACGTAACTAAGCCTTATGAGGAATCTAAGCTTCTTCCTGCTTTGGAAGTTGCTATGGGTCGTTTTAGTGAGATTAATGATTTGCTTGACAGCGTAGAGCGTGCAGAAAACAAATTGCATGATGCTGAAGATCAACTTAAGAAGACGGAAGAAAAACTTAAGAAAGCTGAAGATACTTTAGAGGAGCGTAAGCTTGTTGATCGCGCTAAGGGCTTGTTAATGGACAAAGCTGGCTTCTCTGAGCAGGGTGCTTTCCGCTGGATTCAAAAAACTTCTATGGATCAGCGTATTCCTAAGAAGCGTCTTGCTTTGGCTATTATTGCTAAGTATAGCGATGACAAAGTAGAGTCTTCGGAAGATTAGTAAATATTATTTTTAATTCTAGAATATTTAAAATAATAACAGCATAGTTATTGATTTACGGAACGTGGGTGAATAGTCAGCAGTGAATACCAACTTCGTCGAAGAACATTCTTCTGAATTTGAGAATGAGAAAGGAACGTTGTTGGTCGTTGATGGCCATTCTCTCGCGTTCCGCGCTTTTTTTGCAGTATCCGTAGATAATTTTTCTACGCGCTCTGGGCAGGCCACGAATTCTGTTTGGGGTTTTATTACAATGCTTTCGCAGGTTGTAAAGAAAGAACAGCCTGATTGTTTAGCAATCGCTTTTGACGTAAAAGGTGGCACTTTTAGAAACAAGATGCTACCTCAATATAAAGGCACTCGTGAAGCTGCTCCTCAAGAGTTGCTTTCTCAACTTCCTCTTATTCAACAAATGCTTCAAGCTCTTGGCGTTAAGTACATTGAAAAGCCTGGTTATGAGGGTGATGATGTTATTGGTACGCTTGCAACAATGGGAGCAAAAGCAGGGTATAGAACTTTAGTTCTTTCTGGCGATCGCGATGCTTTCCAGCTTATTGATGATGATATTACAGTACTGTATCCAGGTCAGCATTTTAAAGATTTAAAAGAAATGGATTCGAATGCAGTATTTGAAAAGTATCATGTAACTCCTAAGCAGTATCCGGATTTGGCAGCTTTAAGAGGCGAAACAGCGGATAATATTCCAGGAGTTCCAGGAGTTGGTGACGGCTATGCTGCTAAGTGGATTAACCAGTTTGGCAGTTTGGAAGATATTATTGCTCACGCTAACGAAATTACTGGTAAAAAAGGTGAAGCTTTACGAGAAAATATTGATCAGGTTCGTTTGAATCGTAGAGTTAATGCTTTGGTTCGTGATTTGGATCTTGGAATAAGCGTAGAGGATTTGCATTTTGGTAATGTTGACGCTGCTAAGTTGGGAACATTATTATCTCAACTTGAGTTTGGTGAATTAAAGAAGCGTAAAATTCTTAAAACTTTTAGCCGCGGCACTCAACAATCTATTGAAAATAATATGCGCATTATGCTTTCTTCAACTTATGAAGAAAGTGATGAAACTGAGGTTTCGAACAACACTGAGCAATCAACTTCTGATGCTGAGAATCTTCAAAACGTATTAGAAAATACTAAATTAAGTCATATTAAGACTTTAGAAGATTTGCGCAAGTGGGAAAATAGCGTATCTGCTTTTATAGAAGCAGGAAATAATAGTAGCGCAGAAAATAATAGTAACGTAGAAAATAATAGTAGCGCAGAAAACCCAATTGACAATAATCGCAAATGCGCAGATTTAATATTAAATAATCGTGAATTAGTTATATACGCGCATGAAAGCAGTTGCCAGTCAAAGCATCATTTTGGTTTGAAAGCAGACTGCTTATTAATGCTTGTTAGGGGGAGTGCGGCACTAATTTATGCTTCCGACTTGAGTTTGGGAGAAAAAACTTTATTGCCGTCTTTGCGCGAGTTTTTGCAAAAATATGCTTCTTCAATAGTTTTGCATGACTATAAAAAGCATTTGGGATTGTTGTCGTCTTTAAAATTAGTTGATGCCAATAATTCCAGCACCATGCCTATTCTTGACACAAGATTAGCTTCTTATTTGCTTGAGCCTGATTTTCGAGCTGAAACGCTTGAAATAATGTCGGAACATTATTTGGATATTTCAATTGATGAAGAAGACTCAAATAATGAGGAAGTTAAGCAAGGAGAGCTTGATCTTTTACTTGACGATTTAGAAACTTCTTCTAATACTCAGCAAGATATTGAAGAAACTAAACGCAACGAAGAAAATATTTTAAGAAGTGCAGTGCTAACTAAATTGTTAGCTCAACAATTTGCTCCAAAATTGGATGCGCGCAAGCAAACAGGCTTAATGGTTGATTTGGAAATGCCTATTTCTCGCGTGCTTAGAGGTTTGGAAGATGTTGGTGCTGCAGTTGATATGCAACGTTTGAACAATATGCTTAGCCAATTTTCTTCCGACGCTGAGTTTGCGCAAAATATGGCTTGGCAAGTAGCTGGGAAGAGTATTAATTTACAAAGTCCTAAACAATTGCAACAAATACTTTTTGAACATTTTGGTCTTAAGTCAACTCGTAGAACAAAAAATGGCTCATATACTACTAATGCTGAAGCTTTGCAGTCAATGTATGCAAAGCTTGATCCAGAAGAGCCTGCAAGCCAGTTCTTAGGCGCTTTGCTTAAGCATCGCGAAACTAACAAATTGAAACAGATTGTTCAAAGTTTAATCGACTCAGCACACTACGACGATTTGCGTATTCACACAACATTTGAACAAACTATTGCTGCAACCGGTCGATTAAGTTCTGCAGATCCTAATTTGCAAAATATTCCTAACCGAAATGCTGCAGGACGCGAAATTCGTGCGGCTTTTGTTCCGGGCGAAGGATTTGAATCTTTAATGAGCTGTGATTATTCACAAGTTGAATTGCGCATAATGGCACATGCTTCGCATGATAAAACTCTTATAGAAGCTTTCTGCTCAGGCGCAGATTTTCACAAATATGTGGCAAGTCTTGTGTACCAAATTCCTGTTGATGAAGTAACAAGCGATCAACGTTCGCACGTAAAAGCTATGAGTTACGGTTTAGCTTATGGTTTGAGTACTTATGGTTTAGCCAAACAGCTTTCGATTAGTACAGCTGATGCTGGAATTCTTAAGAACAAGTATTTTGATACATTTGGAAACGTTCATGATTATTTGGAATCTTTGGTTTCTAAAGCACGAAAACTTGGTTATACCGAAACAATGTTTGGTAGACGCAGATACTTCCCGCAACTTTCGTCAACAAATCGTGTAGCTAGAGAAGCTGCAGAGCGCGGTGCTTTAAACGCACCAATTCAAGGAACTGCAGCGGATATTATGAAACTTGCTATGCTTCGCGTAGACGTTGGTTTGCGAAACGCTAAATTGCTAAGTCGCGTAATTTTGCAAATTCACGATGAATTAATTTTGGAAATTGCATGCGGTGAGCAAGAGCAAGTAGAAAGCATAGTTCGTCAAGCAATGGAGAATGCTGTTAAATTAGATGTTCCGCTTAACGTATCAACTGGAGTTGGTGCAGATTGGCAGTTAGCAGCACACTAAATCTTTCGTAATTTTGCGCAAAATTGCTTAAATTTTTATGAATTTGAATAAATTTCCAACTTTTTTCAAATAAAAGCAACATAACGTGAAAAGTGCGAAAATATATGAGATACTTATAAGTATGCATATAAGACCAGGTTCCATGTATCCGCTTGGTGCCACTTATGATGGTGCCGGCGTTAATTTTGCGCTGTTTTCCGAAGTTGCAAAGCGCGTTGAATTATGCTTGTTCGACGAAAACGACAACGAGACTCGTATTGATATGACCGAGCAGAACTCATACGTGTGGCACAACTATGTGTCAGGCATTCAGCCTGGTCAACGTTATGGCTACCGAGTACACGGCCCTTACGATCCATCTCACGGATTGTGGTGCAACCCTCACAAGCTGCTACTGGATCCTTACGCTAAAGCAATTGAGGGAAATATTGATGGAGACGAAAGCCTTTTTACATATTGGTTTGCTAATCCAGATGATATTTCTGCCATGAATACTTTGGATTCTGCAGCTCATACAATGAAAGCAGCAGTTATTAATCCATACTTCGACTGGGGTAACGATCAGCATCCTATGATTCCATACCATGATTCTGTTATTTATGAGGCTCATGTTCGTGGTATGACAAATCTTGATCGTCGTGTTCCTGCAGATATTCGCGGAACATACGCAGGTCTCGCGCACCCAAGTGTTATTTCATATTTGAAAAAGCTTGGTGTTACAGCAATCGAATTGATGCCAATTCACCAATTTGTGAACGATTCCTTCTTGCAAAATAAAGGATTGAGCAACTACTGGGGCTACAACACAATTGGTTTCTTTGCTCCTAATAATTCTTACTCAAGTTCTGGTCAGCGCGGCGAACAAGTAAACGAATTCAAGTCTATGGTAAAGGCTTATCATGCGGCTGGAATGGAAGTTATTCTTGACGTTGTTTACAACCACACGGCAGAAGGAAACGATAGGGGACCAACTTTAAGCTTCCGCGGCATTGATAATAGAGCTTACTACCGTTTGGTTGACAACGACCAGCGTCATTATTTTGACACTACTGGTACTGGTAATTCGCTTCTTATGCGCTCGCCAAAAGCATTGCGTTTAATTACTGATAGCTTGCGTTATTGGGTAACCGAAATGCATGTTGATGGTTTCCGTTTTGACTTAGCTGCAACTCTTGCCCGTCAATTCCAGGAAGTAGATAAGCTCTCTGCGTTCTTCGACATTATTGAACAGGATCCTATTATTTCAAGCGTAAAGCTTATTGCAGAACCTTGGGATATTGGCGTTGGAGGTTATCAAGTTGGTGGATTCCCTCCAAGCTGGTCTGAATGGAATGGTAGGTATCGCGATTGCGTACGCGATTTCTGGCGTTCTCAACCTTCAACTTTGCCTGAATTTGCAAGTAGGCTTATGGGCAGTTCTGATTTGTACGAGCAGAACGGGCGTAAGCCAGTTGCTTCTGTAAACTTTATTACAGCTCACGACGGCTTTACCATGAATGATTTGGTAAGCTACAACGAAAAGCATAATGAAGCAAATAAAGAAGGCAATTGTGACGGCGCAAATGATAATCGCTCGTGGAATTGCGGTGTAGAAGGCCCTACTAGTATTCACGATGTTAACGAATTGCGCGAAAGACAAATGCGCAACCTGTTCTCAACGTTACTTATGAGCCAAGGTATTCCTATGCTGTGCGCAGGCGACGAAGTTATGCGCACTCAGAACGGCAATAACAATGCCTACTGCCAGGATAATCCTATTTCTTGGATGAGCTGGGATTATAACGAAACGCAACGAGACATGTTTGATTTCGTTTCAAAGCTTATTCACTTGCGTTTAAATCATCCTGTTTTGCATCGCAGACGCTTCTTTACTGGTCGTTCTTCTGGAGATGACGTAAGTGATATTCCACAAGTAGAATGGCTTGATCATAACGGAACTGTTATGGATATGGAAGACTGGTCAAATACTCATGCTTTGTCAGTTATGATTTATTTGAACGGTTCAGATATTCCAGAAACTGACTGGTATGGAACAAGAATGGTTGATAATGACTTTATTCTTATATTTAATGCGCATTATGAGCCGATTACATTCACTTTGCCAGATAAGCGCTATGGAGAAAAATGGAAGCTGATTGTTGATACGTATAATCCAAAAGGTCCTGAATTGCTGTATGAAGCAGGATTTAATATCGTAGCGCAATCTCGTAGCTTCTTGCTTCTTATGAGCGAGCATAAGCCTGAGCATTAAATAAAATATAAAAATAAAAGCAATCATAAAAGCAGCGTAGGTTGTTATCTATGCTGCTTTTATTATTTTATTAGTTAGAAATTATTCTGCTGCGTTTACATTATTTGTGATAGTTGTGATACTTGTGTTATTTTTGTTGTTTGACACAATTGCTTGATTGATTCTTGATTGAAGTCGATCACTTTGCATTGCAGCAACTTGCCTAGAAAATACAATAATCCATCCAAGGAATAGTAGGCAAGACAATGCTTCAACATTTGTAAGAGTATTTTGACCGTGAATCCACTGGTTTCCTGCCCAAGAAGTAAGAATAACCGCTAAATAAGAAGACACATAAAATGTGCGAGACAATCTAGGAGCCAGCCACGGAAGGCAAATAAGCATAGTACAAATTAATCCCGTTACGCCTCTTGCGCACAAATCATGCATAAAAGGATGAGGCGTATAGCGAAAAGTACCAATTCCAATAAAAGCGATTCCGCCAAGAATAAGCAAAGTAGCCATAATAGTTGTGCGAATTTTAAAATGATGAGTACGTTCGCTATTATTACGTTGCAAAATTTCTCGCTGTGTTGCAACAAACTCTGTAACAGCAAAGTAGCTTGTAATAATAATACAAATTCCAGCTAGTATTAAAGTTGCGTTAAACATGCTTGCTGCAAAAGTGGTTCTGTCTCCAAGTTGAGAAAAATTATTGTTATACCAATAAGGATCATCCGTAGTAAGGCCTGCAGTTGCAGCGCCTGAAATAACGAATAATGGAAGTAATGACGCAACCGTTTTTGCTTCAAGAAGTTCAGCTTGAATAAGAGTTGCGTAACCAACAATTCCCGACAAAGCTGAGCATAATACAGGCAGATAGCTGTTCATTGCAGATCTGCCAATAATGCTGTTAATAATAGAAAGCAAAGCAAAAGACATAAGAAACATTGTTGCGCCGTATATTGTTGAAAGTGCGGTAATTTCAAAAGTATGTTTTGCAATGCGAATTAAGTGGTGACCGGTAAATTTTTTATTTGTACGCAAGTATCCAACAATAAAAGCGCCAACGCTGCACAAAGCAACTATTCCCGAAGCAGTAAGGAACAAGCGTTGACTTATTTGCCAAAATGCAGGCATAATCAACATGTATGTTCTCATAACAATTATTCCACAGACGGCGCATACAAGAAATGCTATTAATCCAACTGCTTCCGTCTTCTGAAAACGTCCCATATATTAGCCCCTTTGTAGTATTCAACTACTTCTATTGTAGCGTCATGCCGAAATACAATTATTTTAAAAAATATTTATTTAACGTGTGTCGTAATTTGCATTTGTCGGCAAAGTGCGCTATTGTAGTTGATTGTGCTTGGAGCTGGTAATCAGTTCAAAAGCCTCGGGGTGTAGCGCAGTTTGGTAGCGCGCCTGCTTTGGGAGCAGGATGTCGCAGGTTCGAATCCTGTCACCCCGACTTTTTTATATCTAGCGCAATATGCGCATTTTTTAATTTATTATTGACCTTAACCGTACATGTCAATCGATAGTATTCATAGTATGAGTGATATTACCAATACTGTAGATTCCGTTACTTCTTGGGAAGCACCGTATGCTAATCATAAATTAAAAGCTTGTGTTGAGGTTCCCGGTAGTAAATCTTTGTCGAATCGTTATTTAATATTGGCAGCAATGGGCACAAAACCTGTAGTTTTACAAGGATTGTTGCGCTCTAGAGACACAGAGCTTATGATTAACGCTTTATCGGTATTCGGCGTTAAATGCGAATCACTTAACCAAGACGGAACTAAACTTCGCGTAATTCCTCCAGAGGACGGAATTTTTAGAGTTCAAGATAATGCTGAAGTATATTGCGGGTTAGCTGGAACTGTAATGCGTTTTGTTGCAGCTTTAGCTTTATTTGCGAATAAAGCTGTGCGATTTGATGGAGATAAGCAGGCTTATGCTCGTCCTATGAAGCCGGTTCTTGACGGTTTAGAGCAGCTTGGTGCAAAAGTGGAATATCACGGAGAAGTTGGTTTCTTACCATTTACTATCACTCCTTATGAAGTTGAGTCTAAAGTAAATGATTTTTCTGAAAAAGTTGTTAGAATCGATTCTTCTTCATCGTCACAATTTATTTCTGCTCTTCTATTAGTTGGCTCACGAATTCCGGGTGGATTAAAGCTTGAACATATTGGTGAAAAATTGCCAAGTATGCCGCATATTCGTATGACTATGGATGATATTTGCAAAGCTGGCGGAAATGTAAATATGACAAGTAACGCAATTTGGCATGTTAAAGAGAGCAAAATAACTTTAGCTAATGCTGTTACTGTAGAGCCTGATCTTTCTAATGCTGCTCCATTTTTAGGAGCGGCATTGATTGTTGGAGGAAGTGTTAGCACGCCTAACTGGCCGCTTTCAACAACTCAGCCTGGAGGATTGCTTCCAGAAATATTAAAGAAAATGGGTGCAAAAGTTAGTTTTGAAAAAACAAGTGATGATGCTGGAATAATGCACGTGGAAAGCAATGGTGTGATTAAAGCAATTTCGCATCTTGATTTGAGTGCAGCAGGGGAGATTGCTCCAAGTATTGCAGCTATTCTTGCTTTTGCGAGCGGCCCAAGCGAGCTCCATGGTATTGCGCATTTGCGCGGTCATGAAACTAATCGTTTGCAAGCTTTAGTTGAAGAATTAAATCGAGTTGGGATCGGCGCTAAAGAGCTTGAAGATGGCATTCGTATTGAGCCAAGTAACAATATGAGTGGGGAAGTAATGGAAACTTATGCAGATCATCGCATGGCAACGTTTGCTGCAATGCTTGGATTGCGAATAGAAAACATACGCGTTAAAAACATTGCTACGACTAGAAAGACGATTCCGGATTTTCCAGGCATGTGGCATAAAATGCTTGAATAACAAATAATCCCGAGCCTTGTTGACTCGGGATTATTTATATCTATTTATTTGTTTGTTTTACGCTGTTAAGCGCCAACGGTTTAGTGATTAAACTTGTTGCCGTAGGTATCTTCGCCAGCTTCAGCAATAGCTGCAGCCTTGCGTGCAATTGCCAACTCTTCGTTTGTTGGAATTACAGCAATAATCACAGAGCTGTCTGGAGTGGAAATAATGCGTGGTTCCTTAGAACGAACGAGGTTCTTTTCCTTGTCGAGCTTAACGCCGAATGGCTCAAGCTTTTCGCATACGCGAGCGCGCACGATTTCGTCGTTTTCGCCAACGCCTGCTGTGAATGTAATGACGTCAACGCCACCCATTTGGGCAGTGTAGTTTCCAATGTAGCCAACAATGCGGTGCACGTATACGCCGAGAGCAAGCTTAGCGTTTTCGTCGCCTTCAGCAATAAGCTTATGAATATCACGCAAATCGCCGTGGCCAGTCATGCCAGTCATGCCGGAACGCTTGTTGAAGAGAGTGTCAAGCTCATCCACGTTCATGTGAGCGTTACGAATAAGGTGGAACACTACTGCAGGATCGATATCGCCAGTACGGCCGCCCATCATCAAGCCTTCGAGTGGGGTTAAGCCCATAGAAGTTTCAACTGGCTTACCAGAAATCTGAGCAGAAGCGGAAGCACCGTTACCAATGTGCAAAACAATCTGCTTCAAACCTTCTGCAGGCTTACCAACAACACTTGGAACAACAGAACCAATGTATTCGTGAGAAGTGCCGTGAGCACCGTAGCGACGAATATGATAACGGTCTGCGATTTCCTTATTCAAAGCATAAGTTGCAGCAACCTGTGGCAAATCATGGAAGAATGAAGAATCAAATACCATAATCTGTGGAACGTCTGGCAAGAGTTCAGTCATGACTTCAGCACCAACAGCTTCTGGGCCGTTGTGAAGTGGAGCCAAAACTGCCAAATCCTTAACCTTATTAATTGTCTTAGCGTTTACTAATGCAGGCTTAGGGAAGGTTAAACCACCCTGAACAACGCGGTGGCCTACAGCTACAATGCCAGATTCCGAAAGCTTTGGACCATATTCTTCGAAGAATCCGAGAACTCGCTTCAAGCCCTGCTCGTGGTCGTGAACTGGCTCATCGAACTCATGCTTTTCGCCATTGAATACGTGCTTGTAGTGTCCGTCAACCGGCTCACCAATCTTCTCAACGATGCCGGAAGCGATACCTTCACCGCTTTCCAAGTCAACGAGCTGATACTTAATCGAACTGGAACCAGAATTGATAACAAGAACGGTCTTTGCCATGTGGGCATCCTCCATAAAGTATTGATAAGGCTTGTAAATTGCCACGCTCTAGTTTAGCGTTAAGTTCCTACAAACCTGAGTTTATTTAGTACTGTAATAAACCTTATCGTTATGGAGAATGCCACAACGATAAGGTTTAGTTGAATTTAGTTGAATTTAGTTGAATTTAGTTGATATTAGTTGATATTAATTATTCGGATTGTGCTTCCAAAGCAGTTAAAGCAACAGTATTAATAATATCTTGTACCAGCGCGCCACGAGATAAATCATTAACAGGCTTATTTAATCCTTGCAAAATAGGACCAACTGCTAATGCTCCACTTGAACGTTGAACAGCTTTATATGCAATATTTCCAGCGCATAAATCAGGGAACACAAATACGTTCACGTGACCTGCAATAGGATTATCTTTTGCTTTTGCTGCAGCAACTGTAGGAGACCAAGCGGCATCAAACTGAATGGAACCAACAACAGCTAATTCAGGTGCTTTTTCTTTTACTATTTGTGTTGCTTCTTCTACAGTGTCAACATCTGGGCCTTTTCCGGAACCAAGAGTTGAGTAAGAAAGCATACCAATTTTAGGATCAATCCCAAATGTTGCAGCGGTATGGGCAGATTGAATTGCAATATCTGCTAGCTGCTCTGCGTTCGGGTTTGTATTAATAGCGCAATCTGCAAAAACTGCTACGTGGTCTTTAAAGCACATAAGAAATGCGCCAGAAACCAGCTTGGAACCAGGCTTCGTTTTTATTACTTGTAATGCTGGGCGCACGGTATTTGCAGTGGAATTAACAGATCCGGATACAAGACCGTCCGCTTGCCCAAGCACAACTAGCATAGTCCCAAAATAGCTTGCGTCACTAAGTTGCTCTCTAGCTTGCTCCTCAGTCATTCCTTTCTTTGCTCTTAATTCGCAAAGTTTTGTAATCATGTGGCTAAGCATTGCTTCATCGTGCATGGATTGGAAGCTAGCTTTGCACACTGAAGAAAGATTTAGTTCTTCAGCACGCTGCAAAATCGATTCGCGTTCGCCAACGATAATAAGATTTACAATATCTCGTTCAAGCAAATAATCTGCAGCTTTTAATATGCGATCTTCTTCTCCTTCTGGAAGAACAATAGTTTTCTTTTGTTCTTTTGCTTTTCCTAGAAGGCTGTATTGAAAAGCGTATGGGGTAGTTGGAGCATTAAATGGCTGATGAAGAGCATTAAGAACATCGTTTTCTCTAACGCAATGTACGAATATTTCTAATGCACTATTTTTATTTTCTTCATTTATTTGAGGTAGTACCCATAATGGAGTTTGGCTTACTCTAGTTTCTTTTTCATTAGAATTTGCGTAATTTCTAGCAGTGTAATCCCTCATAACTTCAGCGCCAAGTTCTTCATGACAGTCAGTAACAAAAACGCCTAAAATTTGTGTGCAAGCTTTCACAATACAAGCGTTTGCTGTATTAATAGTTTGTAAGATTTGCTCTGCGTTTCTTCCTTTAGCTGAAACTGTAAGAAAAACAGGTGAAGCTAAGTCTGCTGCAACAGTTGCGTCGAAAGCAAATAAATCTGGATCATATACAGGACTTGCGTCGCTTGAAACAATAACGGAAGCTTGAGCGGATGTTGCTTGTAATACTTCATTGTAACGTGCAACAATATCTCCGCGAACTGTTTCTTTATTCGTTCTGATTATTTCTGGAGTTGCTGCAATAACTTGATTTACTGTCGTCGAAGTATTTGCAATGCCTATAAGTTGTTTAGTAAAAGCGTCATTGGGCTGAGCGCATGGACGAAAAACAGTAGTGTTGTAGTTGTTAGATAGAATATGCGCTATTCCAAGTGCTACAGCGTTTCTGCCGTACATATCTTCGTTGCCAATAATTGTTACATTAATATGTGACACGATGCGTTCTCCTTTGATACTGTTCGTGCTTGTTGAAAGGTTTCATATTGCAAGAATTAAATTATTTAAGTTCTTACAATATAACCAAACTTGTTCTATTGTACGGCTTTTTGATTTTATACACGCACATAGTAGCAATTCTGCAATATAAATTTAATTTGTTATTTGTTATTTTTTTTTATTTTTATTTATTTTATATACAAAACGGGAGTCAACCTTTCGATTGACTCCCGAAATGTTTAGCTAACCAGTTTTAGCTTTAATAGCTTAAAACTACTCGTTATCGCCTGCGGTTGCGGCGGTAGCGGTGACAGCGCCTGGCTTGTCGGTCTTAACGCCTGGCCATACCCAATCGGTGTAGTCTGGGTGATCGTAGCCCTTGTCAACAGCGAACTGGAAGGCCTCGAGACGGAAGTCTTCGAGCTTCTTGATTTCGTCTGCGTACTTATCGGCGTCAACCATGCGCAAAGCTTCAGCGGTAAGCTCGTAACGATCCATGTCGTTAACGCGAACCATGTCGTATGGCGTGGTGGTGGAGCCCTGCTCCTTGTAGCCATGGACGTTGAAGTTGTCGTGGTTTGGACGATCGAAGATCAAGCCGCGAACGTCATGTGCATAGGAGTGGTAAGCGAGAAGGACTGGCTTGTCAGCGGTGAAGAGCTCAGTGAACTCTTCGTCAGTCAAAGCCTCGTTGTTTTCCTTAGCGGACTGCAACTTGAGCAAGTCAACAATGTTAACAACCTTGAACTTAACGCCAAGCTTGTTCAACTTGTCGGCAGCGGCCATCAATTCCTGCTGTGGAACATCGCCGATACCAGCGAGAACAACCTGAACTTCGTCATTGGTCTTAGCGTTAGATGCCCACTTCCACTCAGCAGCACCCTTCTCGAGCTCTTCGCGAGCTTCGTCGAGGGTCAACCAAGTAGCAGCTGGCTGCTTACCAGCGAAGATTGCGTTGATCATGTTGGTGGACTTGTAAACCTTCTCACCAACAGCGAGCAACATGTTGGAATCTACTGGGAAGTAAATGCCGATAACGTGATCGTTGTTGAAGGTCTTGTTCAAAAGAACAGAAGTTACACCTGGATCCTGGTGCGAGAAGCCGTTGTGATCCTGACGCCATACGTGAGAGGATACCAACAAGTTCATGGAGGAGATTGGCTTACGCCATGGAATCTCACGAACTGTAGCTTCGAGCCACTTTGCGTGCTGGTTCAACATGGAGTCGATAACGTGTACGAAGGACTCGTAGGAGCTCCAAATGCCGTGACGACCGGTGAGCAAGTAAGCCTCGAGGAAGCCTTCCATCTGGTGCTCGGAGAGCTGCTCGGTTACCTGACCGGTAACTGCCATGTGCTCATCGACTAATTCGGAGAGGTAGCCTGCGTCCCACTGCTTGTTGGTTACTTCATAAGCAGCCTGCAAACGGTTGGAAGCGGTCTCATCTGGTCCGAAGATACGGAAGGAATCTGGGTTGTTCTTGATTACGTCGCGGGTGTAAACACCAAGGCGACGGGTAGCTTCGAGCTGACCCCAGCCGTGACCGAATTCCTTAACTTCCTTAACCTCATAATCGTCAAGGTTTGGAAGCTTAAGATCTTCGCGGATACGACCACCGTTGGCGTTTGGATTCTGGCCAATACGGAGTTCGCCCTTTGGCATGAAGGAAAGAACGTCTTCCTTAATGCTGCCATCTTCATTGAAGAGCTCTTCAGGCTTGTAGGACTTCATCCAGTTCTTCAAAACCTCGAAGTGAGCTTCGGTATCGCGAGCGGAAGCCAGTGGAACCTGGTGTGCACGCCAAGAGCCTTCGGTCTTCTTGCCGTCGATGAACTTAGGGCAAGTCCAACCCTTAGGGGTGCGGAAGATGATCATTGGGTAGAATGGACGGGTTACGTCGTTGGTCTGAGCTTCAGCCTTGATATCGCAAATCTCGTCGAAGATGGTCTCGAACATGTCGGCGAAGCGACGGTGAATGGACATGTGATCCTCATCGTCGAAGCCAGCAACGAACTCGTATGGTTCGTAGCCCATACCGTGGAAGAACTCGTGAAGCTCTTCGTCGGAAATACGGGAAAGAATAGTTGGGTTAGCAATCTTGTAACCGTTCAAGTGCAAGATTGGAAGAACGATACCGTCGGTACGTGGGTTCACAAGCTTGTTGGACTGCCAACCAGTAGCCAAAGGACCGGTTTCTGCTTCGCCGTCGCCGACGATTGCTGGAACGAACAAGCTTGGGTTGTTCATGACAGCGCCGTAAGCGTGGGAGAGAGCGTAACCAAGCTCGCCACCTTCGTGGATGGAACCTGGGGTCTCAGGAGCGAAGTGAGAAGGAATACCACCTGGGTAAGAGAACTGGCGGAAGAACTTCTGCAAACCAGCTTCGTCCTTGGTGATCTTTGGATAGTACTCGGTGTAAGTGCCATCGAGGTAGGACTGAGCAGTACCAGCTGGGCCGCCGTGGCCTGGACCCATGATAATCACAGTGTTCTGCTGATGCTCAGCAATGAAACGGTTAATGTGGCCAATGAGGAAGTTAAGACCTGGAGTGGTGCCCCAGTGACCGACCAGACGATGCTTAACGTCTTCGCGAGTAAACGGCTCCTTCATTAGAGGGTTGCTACGAAGATAAATTTGGCCGATTGAAAGATAGTTGGCAACACGCCAGTACTTATCTACGCCTTCGATAGCTGCCTCGGAAACTGGAGCGTTGAGCTTCTTCCAAGGTGTGCCAATAACAGGACTCGTCATGTGTACTCCTGTACTCAAGCACTTTTCAGTGCAATTT
>NQOH01000001.1:168038-168145 GCA_003585735.1 Gardnerella kenyensis | reverse complement strand
GATCATTACCATTTGGTTATAGAGACTGGAAAACAAATGTATTACAGCTCTTTTTCCATCCGTTTCAGTATAGTGCCAGCGTCTGACTTTTGTTCGTTTGGTTACTT
>NQOH01000001.1:152014-167276 GCA_003585735.1 Gardnerella kenyensis | reverse complement strand
CTTCGTGCATTTATGTTGAGAAAATGTGTGATTATGTGCGTAAAAAATTAGCCATTTGTATAGATTATGTTATATTTGATGTTCGTTTTTTGCTTTGTTATTCAGCGTTTCGCACAAAAATCTATCAAAGCTATCTATTGGCTTATAATTATCAATGTAACTTTTATATTCAATTTTGGCGTTTTGCAATTACTCAACGTCGCAAAGCTTCACTATTATAAATTGAATCGTGTTAGAACCTATATATAAGGAGAATCATGGCAAAAGGACCGGTGCTTGTCGTTGATTTTGGCGCACAGTATGCTCAGCTTATTGCTCGTCGTGTTCGAGAAGCTAATGTGTATTCAGAACTTGTTCCTCACTCAATGCCAGTCGACGAAATGCTTGCTAAAGATCCTCAAGCCATCATTCTTTCTGGCGGTCCTGCTTCTGTTTATGAACCAGGCGCTCCAGATATTGATCCAAAGATCTTTGAAGCTGGCGTTCCTGTTCTTGGCATTTGCTACGGATTCCAGGTTATGGCTCATGAGTTAGGTGGAGATGTAGATAAAGCTGCTCTTGGTGAGTATGGCAAAACTTCAGCAACTATTGACGACGCTGAAGGTTTGCTCGCTAATTCTCCTGTTGAGCAAAATACTTGGATGAGCCATGGTGTTGCTGTTAAGCGCGCTCCAGAAGGTTTTACAGTTCTGGCTCATACCGAAGGTGCGCCAGTTGCTGCAATGCAAGACGAAAGTCGCAAGCTTTACGGAGTGCAATGGCATCCGGAAGTGAAGCACACTCCGTTAGGACAGGAACTTATTTCTACTTTCTTGCACGAATGTGCAGGTCTTGGAAATAATTGGAATCCTTCAAATATTATTGAAGATCAAGTTGCGAAGATTCGCGCCGAAGTTGGGGATGCGCAAGTTATTTGTGGTCTTTCTGGTGGTGTCGATTCCGCTGTTGCTGCAGCGTTGGTACATAAAGCAATTGGAGATCAGCTTACTTGCGTATTTGTTGACCATGGACTTCTTCGTAAAGGCGAAGTTGAGCAGGTTAAGCATGATTTTGTTGAAGCTACTGGCATTAAGCTTATTGCAGTAGATGCAGAAGATGATTTCTTGGATGCACTTAAAGGTGTAAGCGAACCAGAGCGTAAGCGCAAGATTATTGGTGAAAAGTTCATTCGCACTTTTGAAAAAGCTCAGCGTCAGGTTATTGAAGAAGCTGGTAAAACTGGAGCAGAAGTTAAATTCCTAGTGCAGGGCACTCTCTACCCGGATGTCGTGGAATCTGGCGGCGGCGACGGTGCTGCAAATATTAAGTCGCATCACAATGTTGGTGGTTTGCCAAAAGATTTGAAGTTTAAGCTTATTGAACCTTTGCGCACGCTGTTTAAAGATGAAGTTCGCGCTATCGGTACTGAGCTTGGTCTTCCAGACGAAATTGTGTGGCGTCAGCCTTTCCCAGGTCCTGGCTTAGGTATTCGCATTGTTGGCGAAATTACTCGCGAACGTTTAGCTGTGCTTCGCGAAGCAGATGCAATTGCTAGGGAAGAGCTTTCTAAAGCTGGATTGGATCGTGACATTTGGCAATGCCCAGTTGTTCTTTTGGCAGATGTTCATTCTGTTGGAGTTCAAGGAGATGAGCGCACATACGGTTCGCCGATTGTGCTTCGTCCAGTAAGCTCTGAGGATGCTATGACTGCTGATTGGTCTCGCGTTCCTTACGATGTGTTGGCAAAGATTTCTACTCGAATCACGAATGAATGCCGTCAAATTAATCGCGTTGTGCTCGACGTAACTTCTAAGCCACCTGCCACGATTGAGTGGGAGTGACAGTTTTTGATGAGAATTATCGACTGAAATATAAACATATGTTTATACAGTAAAAGATATGTTTATTTTCATTAAAAACTGTAATAATTACTGTTTTTTATAAAGCACTTCGTGAAAATGGAGTGCTTTTTTCTGTATATCGGTGTGTCGAATTTTCTAAAAACAGGTAAATTTTCGAATTTTATCGATATTTAATGAATATTTTAGTAATAAATAAGGTTATTTTAATTATTTATAATGCTTAAACGATACAATGAGCTTGACATGAAACAACAGTATGAGCTGTAACAGTAGTTGTTGGCTGGGTGTAAAAACTACTGCTCGTAGTAGCTCTTACTACTTTGCTTCATTGCGGAACCGTGAATTTTGTATGTGTAGTTTTACTGTGCTACGAAACTAGTCGTGTATCTCGAATAGTTTCGCCTACGGTATCGTTTGCGAAGTTTGTAAGATATTTTTCCGCCAATAATTGCGTAATCCGCTCAAACTATATCGATTAATATGGTAAGGAGAGTTACGTGGACGGAATTCTGTCAGTACTGCTCGATATTTTCAGACAACCATCTGTTATAGTTGCGCTTATTTCTTTTATTGGGCTTGCAGTGCAAAGAAAGAGATTCTCGGATATTTTGCAAGGATCAATCCGTACTCTTGTTGGTTTTCTTGTTTTAGCAGCTGGTTCTGGAGTTATTACTGAAGCGTTGAACCCATTTGGCAAAATGTTCCAATACGCATTTCATGTGCAAGGTGTAGTTCCGAATAATGAAGCAATTATTGGAACTGTTTTATTGAAGTATGGCTCTGAATCTGCGCTTATTTTCTTCTTTGGAATGATTGTTAATATTATTCTTTCTATTACTTCTCGTTTTAAATTTATCTATTTAACGGGTCACGTAGCTTTCTATATGGCAAGTATGCTTGCAGTTATATTTAATGTTGCAGGATTTAGCATGTGGGAAGTTCTTTTATGGGGTTCAATTGCTCAAGGATTGTTTACGACAATTTCTCCAGCACTGGTGCAGCCGTTTATGAAAAAAGCTTCAGGCAAAGATGATGTTGCTTTAGGTCATCCTGCTGGTACTGGTGTTGCTTTAGGTGCGTTAATTGCAAAAATTACTGCTTCAAAAAAGCATCCTTCTAAGTCAACTGAGGATATTAAATTCCCAGCAGCATTGGGATTCTTGCGTGATACAACAGTTCTTATCACGCTTTCTATGACTGTTATTTATATAGTAGTGGCACTTTTTGCTGGATCTTCGTATGTCGAAACACACTTATCTAATGGTCAAAACTCCATTGTTTTCGTTATGTTGAAGGCTGCAACTTTTGCTGCAGGTGTTTATATTATTCTTGCAGGCGTACAGATTGTTCTTGACGAAATTGTTCCAGCTTTTAAGGGAATATCGGAAAAGCTTGTTAAAAATGCTCGTCCTGCCTTAGATGCACCAATGACTTTTGGCTTTGCTCCTAATGCTGTTCTTATTGGTTTCTTAGCTAGTTTCTTTGGCGGTTTGCTTGGAATGACGCTTATGGCGATTTTGGGAACGACAATTATTATTCCTGGAATTGTTGCGCATTTCATGGCTGGTGGTGCTGCAGGAGTATTCGGTAATGGTCAAGGTGGAATACGTGGTTGCTTGACTGCATCATTTATTAATGGTCTTTTTATTACTTTCCTTCCGTTGTTCCTTTTGCCAGTGCTTGGCGATTTGGGAAGTGCAAATTCTACATATTCTGATGCGGATTTTGGCGTATTTGGTGTAATACTTGGTCACGTAAATATTGTTGGCGGTCGTACTGTTCTAATTTCTGTAGTACTTATTGCGCTAATATTGTTCTACTCTGTCTCAATATTTATGAATAAACGCGATTCTAATAATTTTGAAAAAGTTGAAGAAATAAAATAAGTAAGGAAAATAAAAACACAATTAAATAATTGTGTAGACATATAAAAATTAAAAATTTTTTACTCATTTCTTATTTATTTGTACATTTTATTGTGTGACTGGTAGGATAACAGAGTTATTAGTTTTGCATGAGCCGTTGTTACTACGCTGTGTTTTACACAAACTAGTATCAACGGCTTTTTATGTTATCGTTTAGCTAGGGGAGAGTGATAATGGTCGAAGGTGTGCCTAAATACATTGCTGTGCGAGATAATCTTCGCGCTCGCATTGATTCTATGGAAGCGAATGAACAATTGCCTCCAGAAATTGAATTGTGCAAGCAGTACAACGTTAGTCGCATTACTTTGAGGCATGCTGTAGACACACTTATTGCAGAAGGCTTGTTAGTGCGTGAGCAGGGTAGAGGAACATTCCGTGCGCCTGAAATTATTAATAGTCGTAATAAAGTGTTTATTTCGGATCGTGCTCAAGGTTTTTACGAGCAAAGGTATTCAAGCGATTCTGTTATTACAATAAAAGTTTTAGAAAATGATGTTGTTCATGATGAAGATGCTGCTGTGCGATTAGGCTTAAATCCAACGGATGAGCTTATTTGCTTAAAGCGTTTGCGATACGTAGATGGAGTATTATCGCGCTACAGCGTGCTGTATTTATCTGCTTCGCGTTTTCCAAAAGTGTTGACTAATGATTTTTCTAATGAATCTTTATCTGATTTCTTGAATAAAGCATATGCTGTTGAGCTTGTTGAAAGCGAAGTGTCAGTTTATGTTGAAAAACTGTGTGGCAGACTTGCTATAATACTTAATCTTGAAGATGGCACTCCTGCAATTGCAGCTAAATCAACAGTAAAAGATAAGTTTGGTGCGATTATTGCTTTTGGTGCTGCTATATATACGCCAAATTCTGGTGAGATTACTTTCCATTTGCACGGTAACGATTAATGAATAATTATTAATATTTAGCAAGTAATAATAATTAATTTACAATCTGCGCAAGTTGTGCATGATTTGTAGTACTTATTTGTAATATAGCGTAGCTTCTTGCTACGCTATTTTTTTTTACGCTATATTTTGCGGGTTTGCGTTTTGTTTTCTTACAACTTTAGCTTTACAAAACAAAAAAGTCTTGCTGATTTCTCAGCAAGACTTGTTCGTGTCCGGAGCGGGACTTGAACCCGCACGCCTGTACAAATAGGCACTAGCACCTCAAGCTAGCGCGTCTACCATTCCGCCACCCGGACGGGTGTTTTAAGCAACAGATAAGACTATAACATCTTTTTTGAGTCTTCGCTTCGGCGTGTTGAAAAATTTGCGTTTTTTTAAAAAAATAATGAGCTAAATATGTCTGTATTGTTTAAATTAAGCCATTTTTGTCATTAAAATTTTCTTTACCATCTGGTTGGAAATCAACAATATGCACAGGCATGTTCTCTGTATTTCCGCAAGAATCGATAAAAGAATGCTGGGGAAGTGACTCAGTGCTATGATTTGGGTAATCTCTTCTTGAAAATGATCCACGAGACTCATGACGAGCTAACGATGCTTTTAACACAGCTTCAGCAAGTGTTGTCATATTCTTAATTTCCCATATAGCGGTAAGTTCTTGGTTAAAAATCAAATTATTACTGTGACAAGTAATATTTTCAATTCGCTCAGCTAAAGTGGTTTTTATATTATTTAATGCTGTTTTAATTGAAGTTTCATCACACGATATTGCTACCGCGCTTTCCATAATTTGACCAAGTATTTCAAAAAGCGTATAAGGATTATCTTCCTTTTGAGAATTTTCTATAGTTTCTTCGCTATTTGAAGCATCGTCAGTATTTATAATATTTGATTTAGTTAGTTTATTAATTTCTGCAATGCGTTTTTGATACAGATTTTGTAATACTGTATTTGCTGAATTGTTATCATCGTTTTCGTTGCAACTTTGCGCGCTTATGCTTATATTTAATAGATTTTTTGCTATTGCAATTCCTGCTCGTTTTCCAAAAAGGCAAGCGTCTAGCAACGAGTTTCCGCCTAAGCGATTGGCTCCATGAACTCCAACGCATGAGCATTCGCCTGCAGCATACAATCCACTAATAATATGTTGCTCGTTATTGTGATATTGATACACTTCGCCGTTCAAAGTAATAGGTATTCCGCCCATAGAGTAGTGGGCAGTAGGGCGAATAGGAACCATATCTTTACTTGGGTCAAGATGAGAGTATTGTTCGATTGTTTCTGTGACTTGTGGCAAAACCTCTAGCATATGAGTTTTGTTGATTTTTGTCATGTCAAGCCATACGCAATCATTTTCTTTGCTACCTTTTTGCGCATTTGTTGAGTCGCATACTCCGCGACCTTCGCGTATTTCTTGCGCGATTGCTCTAGACACAATATCTCTTGGAGCTAAATCTGCGTGCACAGAATCATAATTTTTCATAAACGCTTCGCCGTTAGCGTTACGTAATACTCCGCCTTCTGCTCGTGCTGCTTCCGAAAGTAATATTCCAGTATGTGCAAGACCAGTAGGGTGGAATTGAATGAACTCACAGTCTTCAAGCTGCAAGCCTGCGTTTAGCGCTAACGCCATTCCGTCTCCGGTTAAATCCCATGAGTTAGAAGTTGTGGAGAATAATCTTCCTGCTCCGCCAGTTGCAAGAAGTACTGATTTTGCACGCATAGCGCGCACTTGACCCTTCGCGAGGTCAAAAACAACAATACCTTCAACTTGTTTTTCATTGTTGATTGCAATATCTGTTACATAACAATCTTCAGAAAAAGTAATATTTTCAGCAACGCATTGCTGCCACAAAGAGTATAAAATTTGATGGCCTATTCTGTCGGCTGCAAAAGCTGCTCGAGTAACTGGTTGCTTTCCAAAATTAGCTGTGTGTCCGCCAAAGCGTCGCTGGTTAATATGACCATCTTTTGTGCGCGAAAAAGCTACTCCATCATGTTCGAGCTGAATAATTGTTTGCGTAGCTTCTTTTGCAAGAATTTTAGCCGCGTCTTGGTCGCTTAACCAATCTCCGCCATGAACAGTGTCGTAATAATGCCATTGCCAAGTGTCATTGTCGACGTTTCCTAAGCTTGCTGCAATACCGCCTTCAGCAGAGCCTGTGTGCGAGCGCAAAGCTGGTATTTTAGAAATAACCATAATTGACGGTTTTTTACCATTCTTTTTTACGCTCGCATATTCAGAAGATTTAACCAATCCAAGTGCTGCAGATAATCCTGCAGCTCCAGCGCCGACAATAATAACATCGTAGTATTCACTTGATTGCATGTTTTTATTTTCGCACACATATTGTATTGATGCTGTATTGAGTGAGTTATTTTACGCTACTTTTTTCTGTGAAACTGTTAAATTTTCTTTATTTCGTATAATAATTCCTTCTAATTCAAGCATTGCGATTTTCCCGGAAATTTCGGCGACTGACGGAATGCAATCTGATTGTTCTTTACTGTAAGAATCCTTTATTATTTCGTATATTCTGTCGATATTTGCAAGCTCTCGTTTGCGTTTGCACGTTGTAATAGCTTTAAGAATTAGTTTTTGGGTATTGTCATAATTTTGGGATTCTATGATTTCGTTTACTGTATTTGGTTGCGCATAAGCCAAGTAATGGTGAGATTGCGGGAAGAGTATGTCTATATCTTGCTTAGAACACACCATTATTGCTTGTGAATCATGGATAATTTTATTGCATCCAGCATTATGCGGATGAGTGATATCTCCTGGTATTGCATACAGTTCTCTGTTTAAATCCGTTGCCCATGTGGCAGTGTTTAAAGCTCCGGACTGAAGTCGTGCTTGTGCAACTAGAACTTTTGAAGAAAGTGCTGCAATAATGCGATTTCTTAGCAGAAAACGGTGTCCGACTGGCGTAGTATCCGGGCATAGTTCACTAATGCAAGCTCCATCGTTTTCAATAATTTGATTAAAAAGTTGTTCGTTGCTTCTTGGCCCCATATGGTTTAGTCCTCCTGCAAAAACTGCAATAGTTCTACCAATAGGCTTGTTTCCTTCGGATGCTGTTGCTGCAGCGATTGCTCCCCAATGTGCAGCAGCATCAATTCCATAAGCTCCTCCAGAAATAACTGTGTGACCTTTTTCTGCGCAATTGTAAGCGAACTGGTATGCAAGTTCTCTTCCATAGTCAGTACAAAATCTCGATCCCACAATTGCAAGCGGATTATGGCATTGTGTTAGTGCATTCGGGTTACCAATTCCCCATATGCATAATGGTGGTGCAAAATGGCTGTGGTAAGCCAAATCTTGCAATTGTTTTGGCCAATATTTGCTGTGCGGAGCAATAATCCACTGTTTTCCTGAGTCTGTGAACCAATTGCATAACTCATCTCTATCCCATGTTGGTAAGTGAGTTAGTCTAACGCACCATTTTGCAATAGTTTTATGCAATAGTTCTAAGGATTGATTAACGTCGTTATTTTTGTAACCCCAATCTGTTAATCCTTTATTAAAATACTTTTCTAAAGTTGATATTTCTTTGTGTTTGCTTATGCAATGCCACATTGTGTCTACTAATTCTTGATTAGTATCGCGCTTAGTTGCGTATTTAGTTTTTGTACTATTGATATTTTCTGGATCAGCTGATTCGCATGTAATAGGCAGTTGCATTTGCTGTGCTAAATAATCAGACTTGCATTCTGTAAAATGCTGAACCATAGTTTTAAGCGCTGTAACAATATCGCTAGCATGACTGCTTCCTAAAAGTAGCGTGTACATAAGAGCGTCTGCGCCTTCAAGACAAAATGTGAGAATGGCGCGAGAAAGTGTTTCTTCGTCAACATTTGTAAGCTCGTTGCTTGAGTTGTTTGAGTTTACTAAATTGTCACGCTGCTTATTTGTGACGCTACTATTTGCGCTACTGTTTGTGACGATACTATCTGCGTCATTATTTGCGATACTATTTTGGCTAATAGTGTTCATATTCTTGTCCTTAAACTAATAGCTTGAGCCATGTCTGTCATATCTGGCGAAGAATGCCCAGAAAGGTCAGAAAGAGTCCATGCAAGTCGTAAAGCGCGATCAGCTCCGCGCAAACTCAGTTGATGCCTTTCTAATGCTTTATTAATAAGATCAACAGCCTGTTTAGAAGTGTATTTACGAAGCCAAGTTCCGGATGCTTGCGCATTACAATCCCAGCCTTGTTTAGCAAAACGATCGCGCGCAATTTGACGTGCCGCCATTACATTATTTCGCATCATTTTGCTTGTAAGAGGTGTGTTTGAGCTTGTATTCTGAGCGCTATTTTGCTCAGGATTTGGCATAATAATTCGCTCTACAGGAGGCACATCCATTTGAATGTCAATCCTGTCTAAAATAGGTCCAGAAAGACGTGAAAAATATCTAGCTCTTTCGCGTTCTTTACAAGTGCAGCGCTCGCCATTTCCGTACGCGTATCCGCAAGGGCATGGATTTGCTGCAATAACAAGTTGGAATTTTGCAGGATAAAGTGTTGTTCCTTTTGAACGAGAAATAGCAATGTGTCCAGATTCCAAAGGTTCTCTTAAAGTTTGTAATACTCTAGGAGAAAATTCTGGAGCCTCATCCATAAACAACACTCCGCAATGCGCTCTAGTAATAATTCCAGGCTTTGCAACTCCTGTTCCGCCTCCAATAAGAGAAGCTGCAGAAGCAGTATGGTGAGGTGCTTCAAACGGCGGTATGTCGCTAATTCCATAGTAGGGAAGTGTGCCACAAAGTGAACGAATTGAAGCAACTTCGAGCTGTTCTTGTTCGTTAAGAGGGCACATAATGCTTGGAATTCGTGAAGCTAGCATTGTTTTTCCAGATCCAGGAGGGCCAATCATCATCACGTGGTGTCCGCCGGCTGCAGCAACTTCTAAAGCCCACTTTGTGTGTTCTTGACCAATAACTTCCGACATGTCGCCGATTTCGTATTTTGAATCAACTTGCAAAGGGGAAGCGCTTTCTTCATGAATTGACGAATTATGTTCTTCTTCTCCGTTGCTGTAATTTCCATTTCGCTCAATAACTCGCATATGCTTATACGCAGGGTCTTCTTCAATAAGCTTTAGTGATTCTTCGCTTAAACTGCCGTGCAGTTGCGTAACTAAATCTAAAATATGGTGAATTCCAATAGCTTCAATTCCATCTACAAGTTGTGCTTCAGCAAGATTTTCTTGCGGAATAATTATTCGCTTAAAATTCCTCTTTTTTGCGTAAAGTGCAATAGGAAGAATACCTTGAATTGGTAATACTGTGCCGTCAAGGTTTAGTTCTCCCAAAATAACAGTGTTTTCCAACTCGGAAAGTGGAATATATTTTTCTGCACTTAATATGCTTGCGGCGATTGCAAGATCGTATGACGATCCGCTTTTAGGCATTGAAGCAGGCGATAAGTTTACTGTTACTCTTCCTTCAGGCCATTTGCAATGTAAAGCGAAATGTGCTGATTTAACGCGCTCTCTAGCTTCGCTTAATGAAGTGTCTGGTAAGCCAATAATAGAAAAGTTTGGCATGCTTCCAGATATAAAAGCTTGCAGCTTAATAGTAAAAGCTTTAAGACCAATAAGCCCTATTGATGTTGCGTTTCCAATATGCATTAGAAGGCTCCTTGAACATGAGTGAATTGGATTGGTGAATTATCTTCAATTTCTTCCAAAGCTTGCAATTCGTACGCAGAATCTGGGTAAGTGTATTTGTTAATAACAAGAATTGATACAGCGTCAAATCGAATACGGTAATGAGGTATGTCGCTGCCAAATTCTTCTAGCCACTTCATGCCGGCAGTTCGCAATTTGCTGCGTTTTTCTTTAGTAATTGCTTCAAGCGGAGTGCCACAACGTACGCTTCGTCGAGTTTTTACTTCCACGAATACTAATTTCTGTTCTGGAGTAACCATAACTAAATCAAGCTCTCCATTGCGGCAATGCCAGTTTCGGTCAATAACATGCCACCCTTTTTGCATAAGTCGCAAAGCGGTGTATTTTTCGCCCAGTTTTCCCAACTCTTTACTTTCAAGAGAATCATCTTGAAGCTCGTTGGATACTTGTTCAAGTTTTTCTTGCAAAAATACTTGAGCGGTCTCAGCGTCGTCAATCTCGTCAAGCGAGATAATTTCATCATCAATAATGTGTTTTTGTGTAATCATGTTGCTATTTTCTGATGTTATTAAAATGCAATCTAGCTTTTTTGAGCATTGTGGATAAAAGCTAGGTTCGGCGTGTTGCTTACGTAATTTCTTGTATTTGCAAAGTTTTTATATTAAAAATTTCCCTATTTTATGCAAATTGTTAATTCGTTATAGCTAATTCTGATAACTTGGGGTATGTACGAATGTTCTCAACTGTCATATTGTCGTTATCACTTGCAAAAGCAAAGCAGAAAGTAAAAACGAAATAAATTAATAAAACTATCTACTTTGCAAAAATAAAACACAGTCGCCTAACAGGAGGGGTATTATGAGCGCTACTGAAGAAACACAAGGAAAGTATCATTTTGAAACCTTGCAATTGCACGTTGGTCAGGAGCAGGCGGATCCTGCAACTGATTCTCGCGCAGTGCCAATTTATCAAACAACAAGCTACGTGTTCCACGATTTTGATCATGCTGCAGCTCGTTTTGATTTGCGCGACGCTGGAAATATTTATGGCCGTTTAACGAATTCTACTCAAGACGTTTTTGAGCGCAGAATTGCGGCTCTTGAAGGTGGTACTGCTGCTTTGGCTGTTGCTTCTGGAGCGGCCGCTGTTGATTATGCAGTTCGCAATATTACGCAGCAGGGCGACCATATTGTTTCTTCAAAGAATGTGTACGGTGGCACTTATAACCTGCTTCGTCATACTCTTCCTAGAGATGGTGTAACAACTACTTTTGTGGATCCTAAGAATCCTCAAAACTTCGAGGATGCAATTCAGCCAAATACGAAGTTAGTTTATTTTGAAACTTTTGGTAATCCTAATGCTGATTTGCCTGATTTTGAAGCTATTGCCGAAATTGCGCATCGTCATAATCTTCCTGTTTTTGTTGACAACACTTTTGCAACTGCATACCTTTTCCGTCCGCTTGAGCATGGTGCAGATATTGTAGTTGAGTCTGCTACGAAGTTTATTGGCGGCCATGGCACAACTCTTGGCGGAATTATTGTTGAAGGCGGCAATTTTGATTGGGCTAAAGTTCCTGGAAAATTCCCAACTCTTACGGAAGCTGACCCTAGCTATCATGGTTTGAACTTCTATGATGCTTTAGAATCTGTGGCTTTTGTGACTCGTATTCGTGCGATTATTTTGCGCGATACTGGCGCTTGCATTAGCCCGTTTGCTGCGTTCTTGCTTTTGCAAGGCACGGAAACTTTGAGCTTGCGAGTTGAACGTCACGTTGAAAACGCGTTGAAGGTTGTGAAATATTTGCAAACTGTGCCAGAAGTTGAATCTGTGAGCCATCCTTCTATTGAAGGTCGTTCTGATCATGAGCTTTATAAGCGTTACTTCCCGAACGGCGGCGGCTCTATTTTCACGTTTGATATTAAAGGTGGAAGGGATGCAGCTCGCGTATTTATTGACAATTTGCAGCTTTTCTCACTTCTTGCAAATGTTGCTGACGTAAAATCGTTGGTTATTCATCCTGCATCCACTACGCACTCTCAGGAAACTCCTGAAGAATTGGAAGATCAAGGCATTCATGAGGGAACTATTCGCTTGTCTATTGGAACTGAACATATTGACGATATTCTTGCCGATTTGCAGCGCGGATTTGACGCGGTTCGTAAAGCAGGTCTTGCTTAAAAAGAGAAAGCGAAAGTAAAGCAAAAGTTATTAATTAAAAATATTCCTGAAGATCCATTACCATTTTATTCGGAGCGCATTCGTATTTGTATGCGCTCCGATTTTTTGTTTATATTCTTTAAATTTGCGCATCATACTTTAGGATGAGACGCTAATTTTTTCTAAATAATTTCCGCCTTACGTACGATAGTAACCAACCGTATTTTCCCGTAAATTTAAGTATTAGCAATAGATAACTATGCGATTACTACTTTTTAAGAAAAGGAGCAGTTATGAACAGTCCGTACGAGACAAGCTCATACGAGCAAGAAAATGATTTAGATTTTAGAGCAGATTTTAACCAAAATTTGATTGGTGAAACAGCGGTTGCAGCTTTGCATGTTGTTAAAGATTTTGGCAAGGGTGCAGGCATTGTTCACGCTTTGCGAGATGTAAGCGTAAGTTTTGAGCGCGGCAAGTTTACTGCAATTATGGGTCCTTCTGGTTCCGGAAAGTCAACTTTAATGCACTCTTTGGCTGGTCTTGACAGCGTTAATTCTGGAAAAGTTTTGGTAGATGGCCTAGATATTACAGGTATGAGCGATAAGCAGCTTACGCTTATGCGCCGCGAAATGATTGGATTTATTTTCCAAAGTTTTAATCTTCTTCCAATGTTCAGCGCTGAGCAAAATATTCTTATGCCTCTTACTTTGGCAGGCAAAAAGCCAGATAAGCAATGGTTTAATACTTTGGTTTTAACTCTTGGCTTGCAAGATCGCTTAAAGCATAGGCCTGCTGAGCTTTCTGGCGGTCAGCGCCAACGCGTTGCAATTGCTCGAGCTTTAATTTCTAAGCCTTCAGTAGTTTTTGCGGATGAGCCTACCGGTAATCTTGACTCTGCTTCCAGCTCAGAAGTTTTGCATTTCTTGAAGAAGTCTGTAACGGAGCTTGGTCAAACTGTAATTATGGTTACTCATGATGCTGTTGCAGCATCTTACGCGGATCGAGCAATCGTGTTTGCGGATGGTCAAATCGTTGAAGATGTGCAAAATCCTACTGCGGAAGGCATGAGCAAAATGCTTATGGAACGCAGTGAGACTGGTATTAATAATCAGCCTGCTCAATTGCAATAAAAGGTGGTGAAGTTAGAATGTGGAAAATCGCGCTAAAACTTATGCGTAAAAGCGTGCGCATGCTAATCGCCTCTGGAATTGCAATTCTTATAGGCAGCATGTTTATGAGCGCTACTTTGCTTTTTGTAAATAGTGTTGACGACTTGATGGTTCGCAATGCAACGGAAGAATTCCATAGCGCAAATTATGCAATCTCATCTAAAAGCTCTAACAGTTCTCCGAATAGTGGAATTCATTATAAAGACCTTCATTTAGACGAAATATCGAAGATGCCTGGTGTCAACGGTATTCGTAGTGACGATGCGACTGCACTTGTAAGAGTAGAAAAAGGTGATAAATCAGTTACGAGCATTGCTTGGTCTAGTGGTTTGTATGGAAATCTTCCTGTGTATAAATCAACAGAAGGTAGAGATCCGCAAAAAATAGGCGAAATTACGCTTATTAAAAGTATTGCTAAATCAATACATGCAAATATTGGCGATACTATAACTTTGGTTAAAGTAGATGACACTGGCGGAAATAAAGAAAAATCATACGATGTTCGTGTGGTTGGTCTTGTTGACGATGGAGAACATTCTCAAATACCATTTTCAAATCGCGGCATATATCTTGGCGGCGTAACGAACGATTTTTGTGCAAAACTCAACAATCTTAAGAATTTTGATGATCAAGTTGTGCAAAGCAAAGTGTATATGAGCATCGATGAATCTAAAATAAACGATTTATCTCCTAAGATTAGTGCTTTGCTTCCAGAGCAATTTTCTCTTATGTCTAGGCATGATGTTGGTGTAAGAGCTGTTCGAAATGTGTCCAACGGCACTAATTTTGTAACCATGTTCTTGCTATCTTTTGGTGTTCTAGCGTTGCTTATTTCTTCGCTTGTTATTGCAAACACATTCCAAGTTTTGGTTGCTCAACGCAGACGCACTCTTGCGCTTTTGCGCGTAATTGGCGCACAATCTCACCAGCTTTATGCTGCAGTTTTGCTTGAAGCTGCAATACTTGGAGTTATTTCTGCAGCTGTTGGCGTGCTTTGTGCAATCGGATTTATGGGCGCAATTAGTAACTTGAATATTAATTCTGGACCATTGTCTAAGATTCCTTTGATTGTTTCACTTCCAGCGGTTGTGTGGCCAATAGTAATTGGTGCGATTGTAACAGTTCTTGCATCTATGGGTGCTGCTCGATCTGCTACAAAAGTAACGCCTATGGAAGCGCTACGACCAATGGATTTGATTAAAGATAAGCGTGCAAGCATTATTCGCGCTGTTTTTGGCGTGATACTTATTGTTGTAGGTATTTTATCTACGGCTTTAAGTGCCACTTCTTTGGCAAGCATGCTTGCTCGGCAGTCGCCTAATGCTGGTTCTGACTCTTGGATGACTTTGCTTGGAGCAGTATTTGGATGCGCGCTTGTGTTTATTGGAATTATTATTACAGCAACATTCTGGATGCCGTTTGCTATGAAGGCAACTGGCGCAGTTATGGCACTTTGTGGGCCTGCATCTAAGGTTGCTAACGCAAACGTGCAACGAAACCCTAGAAGAGTTGCTGCAACTGGAACGGCTTTGCTTATTGGCGTAACGCTTGTTTCAACAGTAGTAACTGGCGCAATCTGCGGTAGAGCAACTGTTAAAGGTGTTGTTGATGACCGTTACAGT
>NQOH01000001.1:148818-151372 GCA_003585735.1 Gardnerella kenyensis | reverse complement strand
GTTGACATTATTATTCAAGGCAAGAATGTTGATGAGTCTTTAGCTGCCGATATTTCAAAGATTAGTGGAATAAAGCATACTGAGTTGCTTCCTGCAGTTCCTATGACTTTTAAGAACGCTAAGGGCAAAACTGAGTACGCTATGGTAGCTGGAGTTAATAATGCAGATCAACTTCGAAATGTAATGCACACTGATCTTGATGGCGTTAATATAAACAAAGATTCTGTGCTTTTGCCTAAGTTTAATGATGAAGGTGGAGAGCCTTTTGATCTTAAAAAAGGAAACCTTAGTCTACAGGCTTACGTAGAAAAGTACAGTTCTGGTGAAACAGACAGCAATAATATTACGCCATTTACTGGCATGAATACAGACTCTAGTAATAACGATAAGAGCATTACTGTAAAGCAAGTTCAGTTTAAGACGTATCGAAATATTGGTGTGTATTCAAATAATACTGCTTTTGTGAGCAAATCCTACTTCAATAACTACCTTAAGCCTACAACGCATATGCTGCTTATTTCGGTAGATTCTAGCAAAGCTAATCTTATAGATATTGCTAAAAACATTCAAAATGTTACATCTAGCTATGCGGAGGTTATGGCTACTGGAAGCGTGTTTGAGCGTGCAAAGTGGGAGAGTGCTATCGACGCAATGATGATGGTGCTTGTTGGCTTAATAGCAGTAGCTGTTGTGATTGCTTTAATAGGTGTTGCAAACACATTAAGCTTGTCTGTTATTGAGCGAACCAAAGAATCTGCAACTTTGCGAGCAATAGGTATGACAAGAGGCCAGGTTAGAAGGTCACTTGCGTTGGAAGCGGCGTTGATTTCCCTAACAAGCACTGTTTCCGGCTTGATTGTTGGAACAGCGTTTGGATGGATTGGATCCTACATGGTATTTAGCGTAATTGGCAAAGTTCCGTTTGTAGTTGATTGGACTATTTACGCGGTTCTTGCTCTCATTGCTTTGCTTGCAGCACTTCTTTCTAGCGTGCTTCCAGCTCATAGGGCAGTAAAGTCTTCGCCAGTAGTTGCGCTCGCGGAGGACTAAATTTCGCAAAAACTATATGTGAAAGATAGCCTGTAGAAGTTAAGTTGCAGAAAAATATGGATAATGCTGGTGCGTAAATTTTACGTGCCGGCATTATCTTTTTCTTAAGCGTTTTTGACACGCAGAAAAAATTTGTATTATCGTCATTATTTTTTTATTAAAATGTGTGCATAATTATTCGAAGATTATAATATTATGTATAGAAATAGCATTTTTTATTAGAGATATTCAAAAATAATACGATTATTATTCATAATAACAAATTTTGCCGGAAATTTTCCGAATAAATAGCGTTGAAAATGTATTTATTTCTTTGTTATGCTCAAGAATGACTGCTGACATAAGTTAGACGTGAAGGCCGCTACGAGCAAGGAGTAGAAAATATGGTAACGGTCAAGAAAAAATCTGCCGCAGCAATTGCAGGAATCTTATTGTTGATGCAAAGCCCAATGCCAGCGTGGGCGCAAGAAGCGGCTAATGATGTTCAAACTAATATGCAACCAGCAGCAGAGGCGACTGTAAAAGCGCCTACTGCAAATGATGTGCGCCAGTCTGAAGAGCAAGTTGATAAGCTAAAATCCCAGGTCAATGATTACGCAGCTCAGATAAAAGAAGCAAATATTAATTCTAGCGAACTTAATAATAAAATTACCGAATTAGACAAGAAAATACAACTTCTGCAAAAGGAATGGGAAACAATTCCAGGACACGGCAGCGAAGCAAATGAAATTCAACAAAAAATTAACTCTCTTAAGGAACAATATGCAAAAAGTAAAGAGGGCATAGAAAAAACTAAGGAAAGAAAAAATACTCTTCAAAATGAGTACAATCAGGAGAGTGAATCTCTCGCAAAATTGTCGAGTGAACAGTTAAGAAAAAAGCAAGCAGCTACGGATTTAGGAAACAAATTAGCCTCATTGCAAGAATCTCTGACAAGCAATGGGAAGCAATATGACGATGAAATTGAAAAGTTAACTAAGGAAATTAAAACTGCAGAAGAATCAGTTAGCTCCCTTACACAGCAACTCAATGAGCATAATACAAAAGCTGAATCGTTAGCAAAAGAATTAGCTGGAATCGGCGAAGAGCTCGTAGCAAAACAGAGGGAGCAAAAACGGTTTAATAAAGAGCTGCTTAAGCGCAATATTAATGATGATGATACTGAGAAAATCATTAACCTACAAGATGCTATTGATTCATTAAGCAAGCAATTTAACAACAAGCAGAGTGAATCAGAAGCAGCTGATAATAAGTATATTGAAACAGAAAAGCAGCGTAATTTAGCATTACAGACAATTAAAAATTACCAGCAACAAAAGCAAACTGCTACTGACAGTAAGGAAGCATTGTCGCGAAATATAGCAGAAACTGAAGCGCAAAAGAAACAAGCTGAAAGTGAGCATAAAAATATTTCTGCAGATTATGAGGAGAGGTTTAAAGAATTTAGTAATAAACATTATGAGATAGAAGAGCTTGGAAGCCAAATAACTCAGGCTGAAAGCGT
>NQOH01000001.1:147913-148060 GCA_003585735.1 Gardnerella kenyensis | reverse complement strand
ACTCAGTAATTTAGAAAAACAAATTAAAGATGATACGCAAGAGCTAGAAACTATTAAGCAGAATACAGAAAAGAGTGCACGGTTTGCTGCACAAATGCTGCAACTGAATGAGCAAAAGTCTACTTTGCAGAAGCAGCAAAATGAGAT
>NQOH01000001.1:146326-147205 GCA_003585735.1 Gardnerella kenyensis | reverse complement strand
TACAGACACTATTGCTGAGTTGCAGTCTAATTTAACGGAAAGTTCTAAACAGCATGAAAATGCTGTTAAAGAATACGAAGGCTTGCGCGATGACTATAACCGTAGGAATCCTAATGCTCCGTACGTATCGATGTACCTGCATTCTGGTTCAGCATCGCAAAATGGCAATGTTGTAGAACGCGTGAATACGGAAGAGAATAAAAATTCTTCGGCTAACGGTAAAGTGCCAGCTCCTTCTGAGACGGAAAATTCAGCAAAAGAAACTACGCCAGCACAGGCAGAATCTTCGGTAGAGCCTGAGGCTGCCCCTGTTCCTGCAGAGCCAGAAGCTAAGCTTGTGCAACCGAAAGCTGAAAAGCCTGCGAAGCAGCAAGAGGTGACTCCAGAAGAGTCGAAAACTATGCCTTCTCCGGCAGAACCGGAATCTGAGAAGCCTACGCTTGAAGCTATGCCTCCTAAAACGGAAACTAAGCCGGCAGAGCCTGAAGCTGCTCCTACACAGCAAAAAACTGGTAAGTTCGCTTCAGAATCTGCAACACTAGCTAAAGCCGAGTCTCCAGCTTCTGAATCTCATATTGCTAAAGAAAATTCTAAAACTGCAAAACCTGCAGAAAACGCAGAAAATGCTAAATTTGCAGAGGCTGCAGAGAAAGAAGATACTGCTGAAAACGCAGAAAATGATGATGCTCAGGATCGTCCTGCTGACGAAACTGACGAAAAGATTTCGGATGCTGAAAGCGAAAAGCCACAAGTTCAAGCTAGTGCTACAGCCGAGAACAAGTCTTCTGGCAATATGCTTAGCACAATAATGTTGGGTGTTTTGGGTGCGCTAACTGTTTCTGGTGCGGCAGCTGCTGGTGTAACTGTTATGCGTCACCG
>NQOH01000001.1:145429-145571 GCA_003585735.1 Gardnerella kenyensis | reverse complement strand
TCGCATGCCGAGAGCATAAATTAAAAAGCTATTAGGTGAGTTGATAATCTAAATTTGCGGCTATTCGTGCATTATGCATTAATAGCCGCATTTTTTATATTCTCTGGTATGTTTTACGGCTTAACTAAGCCATTTTCATAAG
>NQOH01000001.1:144267-144666 GCA_003585735.1 Gardnerella kenyensis | reverse complement strand
CAAAAACTACAGCCTGCACACGGTCTCGAGCATCTATTTTTCCTAAAATATGCGCAACATGCGTTTTAACTGTGGGCAGGCTAATAAATAGCTTGCTAGCAATTTCCTGATTTGAAAGTCCGTGGGCAATTTCTATGAGCACCTCGCGCTCGCGGTCAGTAAGTTCTGGAATAGCAGAATTTTCGTACGAGCAGCTTTGTGTTGCTTGTGCAGGCGAACTTGCTTGTGTGAACGAATTTGCTTGTGTGAACGAATTTGCTTGTGCAGCGTAACTTGCTGTGTTGTTTTCTGTAATATTTGTTGCTACTTTACCTTGTTGAATCATATTTTCGATCAAACGTTTTGTAGCAGTCGGAGCAATAATTGCGTTTCCTTGATACACAGTTCGTATGGAATTAA
>NQOH01000001.1:143170-143552 GCA_003585735.1 Gardnerella kenyensis | reverse complement strand
GCAAAGTTTCTGGCTCTGTATCTTTAAGCAAAAATCCGGAAGCGCCGGCATGAATTGCAGCCATAACATATTCGTCTAAATCAAAAGTTGTTAAGATAATGATTCGAGTATTTGCGTTAGTTTTTTGCTGCAGAATCTTGCGAGTTGCTTCCAATCCGTCCATTACGGGCATTCGAACGTCCATAAGAATAATGTCTGGATAATCTTTTTCTGTAAACTCTACTATTTGTTTTCCATTCGCTGCTTGGGAAACAACTTGCATATCTTGCTGCGAGTTAATTACCATCGCAAATCCTGCGCGCACAAGCTCCTGATCGTCGGCTATTGCGACTCGAATTACTTCATTGTTTTCCATATTTTCCATAGTATCAACTTACTCTTG
>NQOH01000001.1:141640-142458 GCA_003585735.1 Gardnerella kenyensis | reverse complement strand
CTTATTTAATGCGTTGTGTTGAATTTGCTCATCTAGTGAAGGAGCAGGGCGAACCGCAATCTTAGAAACATTTGCACTATTATTTGACAAATTAACGCTTGAGCCCGTTTCTCGCAAAATCCCAAGCAATTTTCGCAAATATTTTAGTGCTGAGCGACCTTCGTCACTAATATTTTTAAAAGCTTTACTAATTGCTTCACTTTGTTCTTGTAGTTGCTCAGGTTCTTTTGACACTGTATTTTCTGTATTACTATTTGATTTTTCGTATTTATTAAGCATATCAATTCCGCTATTTGCGGCATCGATTACTTTATGCAATGTAATAGCAACTTTTTGCTGAATATTTGAGCTAAGACGCTGCCTTTCTGCGTTCGCTGCAAGTACTTCTAGCTGTTTTTGCTCTTGCTCAAGTTCCGTTCTGCGCGCTTTTAGAAGCAGCAAATTATTGTCATCATTTCTTCGGGAATAAGCAAACGCAATAACTGTAAAACAAATTATTGCAACTATGAAACCAAAAACTAATCCAACGGACGCCATTTGCATAATGTCATAAAAATTAGTTGTGTACGCATTAGATGCAAAAAATTGTATTGGAGTTTCAGTTTGTGGAATATTTTTTGATGAAATACCAATTTTTACGGCGAAAATAGCAGATTCGGCAAGCACTACTGAGCTAACCCATTGCCATGCGCGTTTTTTACCGTAGAGCACAGCAGCGTAAATAATATTTGGTATGAAAAAATTAGCGAATAAAATATTCGGCAAGAGTATAAGCTGTATTGCAGAAAATACTGCTGCAACAATTGCGCATGCGGTTG
>NQOH01000001.1:140482-140985 GCA_003585735.1 Gardnerella kenyensis | reverse complement strand
GAGCTTTTCTGCGAAACATGAATGGAATCATGGTTGTAAGAGTAAATACTTTATAAAGTATTTGTAATGAAAGCGAGCTTGAATATTGTGAAGTCATTCCAGTTCCAACGGTAAAATCGTAGGTTGGCAGAAAGAGCATCATAACAACCCAAGGTGATGCATAAATAATGTCTCCAATAAGCCAATGTTGTTCAAACCATTGTGATACTTTCTCAATCCTATTTTGTGAAGCATTTGTTTCTGGTAAAACTTTTGGCAAAACTTTTGATGAGGTTGGAACGTTTACATCTGCTGGTTTCACATTTGCCGGTTTTGCTTGCGCCGCCGATTGATTATTAACTTTTGCATTCTTATGAGTAACGTTATGAATACTATTTAATACAGAAGCAGTACTGTTTGACTGGTCTGCGCTGTAGGAATATGGAATAAAAGCAACAATACTAAACGTTCCATCGTTTAGTTTTCCATAATCAAGTGTGCCGTGAAGATTTTCAATGCGTTCT
>NQOH01000001.1:134735-139823 GCA_003585735.1 Gardnerella kenyensis | reverse complement strand
TTCATGCCAATCAAACCATAACCGTTTTTATGTGGCACACCGCTATTTTGCGTTTGGTTGGCTTCGATTTTGTGTATTTCATTCGTGATTTTTAGTGTTAAGCCTTCTTCGTTCCATTCTTCGTGAATGTTTACTTTAACGCCATCTCCTGCGTGCTTTCGAATATTAGTAAGAGATTCCTGAACAACGCGGTATGCAACGGTTTGTGCGTCCGTGTTAAACCTATTTTGAGAATTTATGCCATCAACGGTATGCCAAAAAATATTTTTAGGAGATGCAATTTTTGCTTGCTCAATAAGCGAAGGTATGTGATTGAAATCCAATTGACACGATGGAGCGTCTGTTAAAGCTTCTAGAAGTCGGCGCATGTCATGAACGGCGCGCTCGGCTTCGTTTTTAATAATATGCATTGTTTTTTTAGCAAGCGAAATATCTTTGGTTGCTGCATAACGACCACCATCTGCTTGCACAATAATAATAGAAAGCGTGTGGGCAACAATATCGTGCATGTCTCTGGCAATTCTTGCGCGCTCTGCAGTAACAGCAATATTTTGAGCTTTTCGGCGGTACGCGCGAATAGCATTATTGTGATCTTGCAAAAGTTGAATAGTATGAACGTGAGTGCGCTGCCAGTAGCCAATAATAACCGTAATAGTAGTAATAATAATCGCAAAAATTATTGAAGGAATTGCAAAATTAAGTATATTTGAAACGCAATTTTTTATGTTGCTACTATTTATATTTTGTACACTACAAGTATAACTAGCTTTTGAATTATTGATGCCATATATTGGTTCCATTACAATATTCCACGATATTACTGCGCAAGATAATACTGTTGTTACGTAAGCTGCAATAACAAAAGCTTTTGAATGCTCCGGATTTCCGCGAGCAATAGCATTAACAAGTAGCACGGAACCAAAGAAATCAGCAAAAAGTTGAGTAGGTCCAAATATTACTTGCACAATGCAAATAACAATAAAAATAATAGCCGCTTGTTCAGGCCATAGTTTTCGTAATGAAAGTAGTAATGCAACAACAATATTGATAAGCGTTACTGTAATAAGCGAACCTTGAGTCAAAAAGCCATCAACGTTGCTTATAACGTAGCGATCGCTTGAAAGTATAAAAAGAATAAGTGGAATAATACCCCATAATATGTCGTTTAATGTGAGCTCTTTTCGTAAGCGCTGTATAACACTTTGAAACATATTAGGTACTTTCATACTTACTAGGCTAGTGCATAGTACTTTATAGAACAATCAAACTTGAGTATGATTTATAAATAGAGTGTGTAATTGATAGTTGCAATGTAGCACGAAAATAAAGAAAGGGATAGCAAGATGGCATTGCTTACAAGCTATTATGTTCCGGGATTGCATGTTGAAGAGCGTGCGATTGATGTGCCGCTTGATTGGGAAGGAAACACTCCGGGTGGTGCTATTAAAGGCGAAACGATTCGACTGTTCTGTAGAGTAGTTTGCGCTCCTGAACATGTGCATGACGATTTGCCGTTGCTTGTGTTCTTGCAAGGAGGACCTGGTGGGCAGTGTCCGCGACCACTTTCGCCTTCTAGTGATGGTTGGATTCAAGAGGCTATTAAGCATTTTCGCGTAGTTTTGCCAGATCAGCGTGGTGTTGGACGTTCTTCAAGAGTGGATGCTTCAACAATGAAGCGTATGGCAGACGACGGCGTTAGTGTTGAGCGCCAAGCATGGTATTTGAAGCGTTTCCTGGCGGATTCTATTATTCGCGATTTTGAGCATTTGCGTCTTACTGAGTTTAATGCTAAACAATGGGTGTCTTTAGGGCAAAGTTACGGCGGATTCTTAACGCTTACATATTTGTCGCTTTTCCCGCAAGGATTAATCGCAAGCTTTACAACAGGCGGTATTCCTCATGTTCCTGCAAATGCGCGTGAAGTTTATGAGCATACTTTCCCGCGCATGGCTCGAAAAACTGAGCAATTCTATGAGCGCTATCCGCAGGATGTTGCTCGTGCTGCTGCTATTGCAGACCGTATTGCTCAAGGAGACGTTACGCTTCCAAATGGCGAGAAGCTTACGGTTGAACGATTCCAAATGTTGGGCTCTTCCTTTGGTATGAAGCCAAGTTTTGAGCGAGTACATTGGCTTCTTGATTCCGCATTCGCAGATGGCGATGGCTCTTTGAAAGCATTTAAGCACGGTGGCGGAGCTTCTGCAGGAAGTTTAAGTGACGAGTTTGTTTACGGTGTAATGGATGCTACTTCTTCGAGTCCGCTTTACTGGCCTTTGCAAGAATTTATTTATGCTGACGGTGAATTAGAGCACCCGATTTTGTGGGCTGCACAGCAAGTTCGGGAAACAATGCCAGAGTTTTCTGGTTCTGCTCGTCCGCTTCTTTTCACTGGCGAAGCAATGTTTCCTTGGATGTATGATCAAGAGTTTGCTTTGCAACCATTCCTTCCAGCAGTTGACTGCTTAATGAAAGATAAGCAGTTTGGCAAGATTTACGATCAAGATCAGCTTGCTAATAACGAAGTCCCGTTGCAATCTGCAGTTTATTTTGACGATATGTACGTGGATTCTGGTCTTCAGCTTGACACTCTTTCTCGTATTTCCAATTCGCATTATTGGACCACAAACGAGTTTGAGCATGACGGCCTACATGGAGACGTAGTATTTAGTCATCTATTTAATGAAGCGTTGAATCGTGGTGATTTAGAAGGAATTTACAAGCGTTAATAAGCTGTAAGTCTTAAAATTCGCGTGCTTGCATCGTTTAATAGGGCACTATTTGATATGCTATACATCTGTTTGAGTAATAATTGCGTAATAAATAGTGCTCTATTCATGAGTGCGCCAAAGGGGATTATGTATGAGTAGTAAAACATTTAGTACTGTTGGTTTTATTGGCTATGGCAACATGGCGCAAGCGATTGCTAAAGGTGCTTTGAAACAAGGAGTGCTACAAGGTGAAAATATTGTTGCATGCGCTCATAATTTTGAAAAGCTTGAGCGAAACACTTCGCTTATTGGTGCTCGAGCTTTGCGTACAGCGAAAGAAGTGTGCGAAGCAAGCGACGCAATCATTATTGCTGTAAAACCTCACCAGGTTGCTAATGTTTTAGAGCCTGTTGCTGATGTTATTTCTAAGCGCGGTATTGCTGTTATTTCTGTTGCTGCAGGCTGGTCGCTTAAACGTTACCAGGAGCTTCTTGGTAAAGATTGCCACGTGCAGTGCATTATTCCGAATACTCCTATTGCAGTCTGCCAAGGCGTGACTTTAGCTGAAACTTCTAATTCTCTTACGGATGCTCAGCTTTCAATGTTTAACTCCTTATTTGAGCCAATTTCTTTAGTAGAGCGTGTGGATGCTGAACATATGAATATTGCAATGTGTATTTCTAGCTGTGCTCCAGCTTTTACAGCAATGTATATGGAAGCATTGGGGGATGCTGGCGTAAAGTACGGTTTGCAAAGAGATTGCGCTTACCGCTTGGCTGCAAAAATGATTGAAGGCTTTGGTGCGCTTTATATGGATACTCGCACGCATCCAGGTCAAATGAAAGACGCTGTGTGCTCTCCAGGAGGAACAACTATTCGAGGCGTTGCGCAGTTAGAATCTCGCGGATTTAGGGGAGATGTTATTTCTGCAGTTGACGCTATTGAAAATAGAAACTAAGTAAACTAAATAAACTAAATAAAGTAAGTTGTGTCGGCTTTCCCGACGCTGGTCTAAACTAGGTAAATATGTCTTTAACTATTGGAATTGTTGGCTTGCCAAACGTGGGCAAGTCCACTATGTTTAATGCTTTAACTCGTAATAACGTTTTGGCAGAAAATTATCCGTTCGCAACTATTGAGCCGAATACTGGTATTGTTCCGTTGCCGGACCGTCGTCTTCCAGTGCTCGCAAAGTTAGTTAATACTGAAAAGATTGTGCCAGCAACAGTTACTTTTGTTGATATTGCAGGCATTGTTAAGGGTGCTTCCGAAGGCGAAGGCTTGGGAAATAAGTTCCTTGCAAATATTCGAGAAGCTGACGCAATTTGTGAAGTTGTGCGCGCGTTTAATGATGACGATATTGTGCACGTGAATGGCAAAGTTGATCCTGCAGACGATATTGACACGATTAACACTGAGCTTATTCTTGCCGATATGCAAACTATTGATAACGCTTTGCCAAAGCTTGAAAAAGATTTGCGCGGCAAAAAAGTTACGCAAGAATACGTAGACGCTGTAAATAAAGCTAAAGAAATTCTTGAATCTGGCAAGACTATTGATCAAGCGCATAACGAAAAGCTTATTGATAAAAACGACGTGTATGATTTGCACTTGCTTACCGCTAAGCCGTTTATTTACGTTTTTAACGTAGATGATTCTGAGCTTGCTGACGAAGATTTAAAGTCTAAACTTTCTGCATCCGTGGCACCTGCTAAGGCAATATTCTTGAACGCTCAATTTGAGTCCGAGCTTACAGAGCTTGACGAGGCTGATGCTCGCGAAATGCTTGAAGATGCTGGTTTGAAGGAATCAGGTTTGGATCAGCTTGCGCGCGTAGGTTTCGACATTTTAGGACTTCAAACTTACTTAACTGCTGGTGTTAAGGAAGTTCGTGCCTGGCAAATTCATAAAGGTTGGACTGCTCCTCAAGCTGCTGGCGTAATTCACACTGATTTTGAGCGCGGCTTTATTAAAGCAGAAATCGTATCTTATGATGATTTTGTAGCTGCTGACGGCTCCATGGCAAAGATTAAGGAAGAAGGAAAACTTCGCCTTGAAGGTCGTGACTACGTTATGCAAGATGGAGATATTGTTGAGTTCAAATTCAACGTATGATATTTATTGCGCAGCTTTACTAATATTAAATATTTAATATTAAATATTTAATACGAAATTTATTTTATTAAATAATAAATTTTGCTTTTTTAGCGTTGCTTCCATAGGTCTGCTGGTAGACTAAAAGAAGCAACGCTTTTGCTTACGCAATGGAGATAATATGCAATTTATTCGTAACATGTTAAGCGACTTACAAAAGTGCGCTCGCTTTGTGAGAATTACGCGTAAATTGTGGAAATATGGTTCAAAATTTGTTAGAGCAGTA
>NQOH01000001.1:133881-133989 GCA_003585735.1 Gardnerella kenyensis | reverse complement strand
ATTGTTATTGTGCTTGTTAGCGTATTATCTGCTTTTCTATGTTTTATTGGATTAGAAATTTCTAATATGATGTCTGCAAGATCTCGTAATTTGTTACGATTGCAACAA
>NQOH01000001.1:131635-133110 GCA_003585735.1 Gardnerella kenyensis | reverse complement strand
ACAACGCTAAGCAGTAGTGGCGCAAAAAGAAGTAACTTAAATAAGTCTGATATTAAAAAAGAACTTTCTAATTCTAAAAATAAGCGTTCTAAAGAAGAATATAGTAAAAAACGTACTGCTAGTAACAGATTGTGGAAGAACCCAACAGGAGGCGCGTACCCAAATATTTCGGGTATAAAAGCTGAAAATATTAAAGTAAATGTAAATCTAAAAAAGCAGCGCGTGTATATTATTGCTGAAGGTAAAACTGTTTATTCGATGATTATGAGTTCTGGAGTGAATGATTCTACGCCTCATGGAGATTACCATATTAATATGCGCGGAAAGCATTTCTTCAATACGAACGAGGGTGTTGGAGCAGATTATTGGGTAGGATTTATTGGTGCGCAATACTTGTTCCATTCTGTTCCAACAAATTATAACTTTGGAGATTATATTCCTTCTGAAGGTAGAAAACTTGGCTCGCCTGCATCTCATGGTTGCGTGCGTTTAAGCGTTCCTGACGCAAAATGGTTTTACGATCATATTCCGGATGGAGCTAAAGTTCATATTGGATAGACAAATTGTATAGCGCAATTTAAGTAGTTTGATTATTAGATTATTCGATTATTTGATTATTTGATTATTGCGAATAGAAAAGAGGGCCTTCGTTTGAAGACCCTCTTTTTATGCTTATAAGTTATTTAATTTAATTTAATTAAAAGAACAAAGTTGCAGCTACGCAAGCCAAAGCTACCAAAACAATAGAAGCCAAGAAGCTTGCTAAGAATGCCATGCGACCTTGCTTAAAAATAACTCGGAAGTTTACGTTAATTCCAAGAGCAGCCATAGCCATGCCAAGGAAAACGTATCCTGCGTCAACCAAAGTTGCAGCGATTGCACTTACGAAAGGAACGTAGGTTCCAATCACGGATGCTGCAATAAATCCAAGCATGAACCAAGGGAAGCTAATCTTATGCTTTCCACCATTTTCAACTTTGCTATGACGAGCATTCCACCAAATTGCAATGAAAATAGATGCTGGAACAAGCATAAGAACTCGAGCAAGTTTCATAATTGTTGCAACGTCAATGCTTCCAAAAGCGCCGCCAGCTGCTACAGCATGTGCGATTTCGTGAAGAGAAGCGCCAGAAGCAATGCCAAGCTGCTGCTTAGTCATGCCAAAGTGAGGAAGAATGAAGATTTCGGCAAGAGCGTAAATTGTGCCCATAATTGCAACTGTTGCAACGGCCATAACTTCGTTTTGTTCTTTTTCGTCTTCTTCTTCAGGAAGAACTGGCATAGAACCGGAAAGGCCCATAACTGCAGCTGCGCCACAAATGCTTGTGCCACCGGCAGTTAACATTGCAAGTTGAGGATTTACCTTCAAAAGTTTAGCAATGTTATAAGTTACGCAAACCATAACTGCAACTAATACAGCTGCAATAGGCAAGCACTTAATGCCTTTAGTGAACAAATCATGTAAATTCAGCTTA
>NQOH01000001.1:130905-130990 GCA_003585735.1 Gardnerella kenyensis | reverse complement strand
AAGCCGAGAAGAATAATGCCAAGACGAAGAAGCTTATTTGCAATCAAGCCAGCAGCGCTTTTAACTCCTGCTCGCCTTGAAGGAT
>NQOH01000001.1:117542-130140 GCA_003585735.1 Gardnerella kenyensis | reverse complement strand
TATCCTTTTTGTATGCGTGCAGTGGCAGCTGCAGAGCCATGCCAACAAGCAACGCAATAATAAGAGCGCCCAGAAGTTTTAAGCCTGGGTATTGCTTAAGCCAGCTACCAATGAAGGAAGCTAGAAGTGTCAATACGGCAATAAGAGCCATATCGATGGTGCAGATTTTCTTTTTCCATGTATCAAAGAAATTAACCATTTAGCTCATTATTCTCTCATAATCGGACAAAAACGAACATAAATTAATGATTTAGCTAATAATTATTCATTTTGCTGAAAAAATACGCGACACGCCGTATGTAAAAATCACATAATCGAACATAAGAACTCAATTCATATTGTAAATATTCTTAATAATATTCAATTAATTTCTTAAACATAAGTGAGTAAGTGTAAACTTCGGTTGGTGCTTTTTGTGTTCTTTTCGACACACCGATTTTGCTTGAAATTTCAACAAAAATAAGAAGCTTATTTACGATTTTTTATTTATACTCGACACTTATCTTTTGCGTCATTAGAATGTCCATTTGGCATATGGGTCGGTGGCACAATGGAGACCTCCCAGAAGCTGCCATCCCAGCGCTTGACAAGTACCTGTTTTTTTTTAAGAGAACAACACTTGTACGCACAGTCTCTTGCAAAACTTGTTTTAACAAGGAGAAGAAATGAGTTCGTTATTTACATGGCAACTTCATGGCGATGGTAAAACCTTAAAGCCAGGTGAAGTAGTTGAGCCAGATGAACGCCTAACTTGGATTCGTACCGCTGGTATTGGTGCTCAGCATGTTATTGCAATGTTTGGTGCCACGTTCTTAGTGCCTATTCTTACTGGCTTTGATCCATCAACTACTTTGATGTTCACTGCTCTTTCCACGGCACTGTTCTTATTGATTAACGCAAATAAGCTTCCTAGTTATCTGGGAAGCTCTTTTGGTCTTATAGCACCTGTTATGGCAGTAACAGCCGCACATAAGGGAATTGCTGTTGCAAGTTTCGGCATTATGTGCACTGGTTTGCTTCTTGCGATTATTGGTGTTCTTGTGCATTTTGCAGGCGCCAAGTGGATTGACATTATTATGCCGCCAGTTGTTAATGGTGCAATCGTTGCAATTATCGGCTTTAATTTGGGTCCTGCTGTTTGGAGTAACTTCCAGAAAGCTCCAGATACAGCGTTGGTAACGTTGGTTGCCGTTATGCTTATTGCAGTAGTGTTCCGTGGTCTTCTTGGACGATTGAATATTCTTCTTGGTGTTCTTGTTGGTTATGCTTACGCTTGCTTTAAAGGACAAGTTGATTTTGGCCAGATTGAGCATGCTTCATGGATTGGCTTCCCTAAGTTCCACACTCCACAAGTTGATTTCTCTGTGCTGCTTATGTTCTTGCCGGTTGTGCTTGTGCTTATTGCTGAAAACGTTGGCCACGTTAAGTCTGTAGCTCAGATGACTGGTCGAGATTACGATTCCAAGATTGGCACAGCTTTGTTTGCTGACGGTTTAGGTACTGCTATTGCTGGCTGCTTCGGCGGTTGCGGCACAACTACATATGGCGAAAATATTGGTGTTATGGCTGCAACTAAAGTTTACTCAACTGCAGCATACTGGTGCGCTGCATTCTTTGCATTCGTATTAAGCCTTTGCCCAAAGTTTGGTGCAATCGTAAACTCCATTCCAGCAGGCGTTTTGGGTGGTGTAACCACTTTGCTTTACGGCATGATTGGCATGATTGGTGTGCGCATTTGGGTAGAAAACAAGGTGAACTTCGACAAGCCAGTGAATATTATGATTGCTGCAATCGTGATGATTATTGGTATTGCTAACTTCCAGTTTGCTATTTCTGGAATTCAGTTTAACGGTATTGCTATCGGCACTGTTGTGGTGTTGGTTGTGTACCACGTTATGAAGGCTATTGGTAAGCTCACTGGCACAATCGCTAAAGACGATCCAGATGTTGCTTAAGCTTAATGCTTCAATCTGATTTAATTTAATCAATTTAATCAACTTAAGCGCGTTCGCTACTTTGTGAGCGCGCTTTTTTGTAATTATTTTTGATTACACAACAAATACAACAAGTAGATTGGGAATAATTAATATAGTATTATTAACCTTATGTTGAAAGTCATCATAGAAATAATCATTGGCATTGCATGGGCTGCTTTTGGTGCGTATATGGCTAAAAAACCTAAAAACACTAAAGTGCATAAGCGTTCCGATTATTCAAGCGACGGAAAGAAAAAGAGCAATCAAAATAATGATTCTACTGATGGTTCTATGGGTGATTCCAGCGAACAAGATGTAATTGTAGAAAGCATTGATGAAGATAATAGCAGTGATGATGTTGTTACTAAAGATGCTTCTAAAGATGAGTCTAATAGTGAAAACAAAGATAAGACTTCTTCAAAGTTTGCAAAAAAAATAAAAGATTTGGCAGACTATTATAGTGACGATGATGGCATTGGTGACCTATTTAGTGATCTATTAGAAGCTAAGAAAAAACTAGAAGACGAAGGCGATTTGCCAAAAAATAGCGAAAGTAATAACACCAATAAAAACGATGATAAAGTCACCAAAAATAAGGAGCATAAGCGTTCTATGAGATTAGAGTTTAATGTAGGTAAATTTATGGGCGGTTCAAGAAAATGGCGCTGGATTCTTGCAATTGCAGTAGCAGTAATTGCTTTTGTTGTAGCGGCAACATTTGCGCTCGCAAAGTTTATTACCGATTGCATGTGGTATGCGCAGCTAGGCTTTGAAAGCGTAATCTGGATTCAGCTAGCAGCAAAAATAGGTGTGTGGGTGCTCTACGCTGTGTTGATGTCTGCTTTCGGATACTTGTCTGCAGCACTGGCAATTAAAGCTCGTCCAAGCAATGCAGATGGATCCTATATTAGCGTGCGCGGAAATATCATAGACTTAAAGCATGGCATTAGTTCCAAAGTTGCTTTACATGTTGCAGGTATTATTTCATTAATTGTTGGCGCAATATTTGGTTCGCAATTCTACAACCACTGGGTGCAAATTTTGCTTATGTTTAATGCCCAAGCTTTTGGAATTAAAGATCCACAATTTGGAATTGACAATGGCTTCTACGTATTTGTGCTTCCTGGATTAAGACTGTTTACAAGCGCTTTCGTGCTTTTGCTAGTAATCTCTCTTATTTTCTCTGTTGTTACGCATTTGCTTATGGGCGCTGTTCACTTTACTGTGCCAATTCACGGAAAAGGAATATTAAGCGTTACAAAGCGCGCTCGCAGGCAAATTGCTATATGGTTTATGCTTGTGATTTTGTCTTGGGCAGCTCAGCAAATTTTAGACATGTTCGCTGTTGTAACTCTTGACGGCCCTCGTATTACTGGCGGTTCATACACGGATATGAATGCTGGAGTTCCTGGAAGCATAGTTATGGCATTAGTAACTGTTGTGGTTGGTGCTGTTATTTCTTTCTGGATTATGAAATCTCACGCATTAGAAGGAGAAGCGCCGATTGCTGAGCGTTTTAAAACTGCTGTAAAAGCTTGGAAAACTCCGACTACTGCTATAGCTTTTATGATTGCATGCTCGATTGTTATATCGTTTGCTTGGCCAGCTCTTTTGCAACGTTTTAAGGTAGCGCCTAACGCTCAGGAATTAGAAGCTACTTATATTCAACGAAATATTGATGCTACGAAGTTCGCTTATGGTTTGAATAACGTAAAGAAAGAATCGTATAACGCTACTTCTAAAGGAAAGTCGGGAGCGCTTGCAAAAGAAGCGGAGTCTACTGCGCAAATTAGGCTTTTAGACCCTCAAGTCACTTCTCCAACATTCCGACAATTGCAGCAATCAAAGCAATACTACACTTTTGCAGATACTCTTTCTGTAGATAAGTACGACATTGATGGCGTGAGTCAAGACACGGTTATTGCTGCAAGAGAGCTTGATCTAGCTGGAAACGATAATCGCAACTGGGTGAACGATCACACTGTTTACACACACGGATACGGTATGGTTGCAGCTTATGGAAATAAGGTTACTGCGGACGGTCAGCCTCAGTTTATGGAATACGGTATTCCTACTCAAGGTAAGCTTACGAAGCAGCAAAAATATGAGCCTCGTATTTACTTCTCTCCAAACGCTCCTGAGTATTCTATTGTTGGTGCACCAAAAGGCACAGCTCCTTGGGAGTTTGATTATCCAACTGGTTCTCAAGGTGCTTTAACTACTTTTAAGGGTAACGGTGGTCCGAGCGTAGGCAGCTTCTTCTCGAGGCTGATGCACGCTATTCGTTTTGAATCAGACCAGATTCTATTCTCGGATCGCGTGACTCAAAATTCGCAGATTTTGTACGATCGTGACCCTAAAACTCGCGTATCTAAAGTTGCTCCTTATTTGACTTTGGATGGTCGCGTGTATCCTGCGGTTGTTGACGGTAGGGTTAAGTGGATTGTTGACGGATACACCACTTCGGATTCGTATCCATACTCTCAAATGACTGATTTTGGTGATGTAACTCAAGATTCCACAACCACAACTTCTCGTTCGATTAAGGGCTTAACTAATCAGCGAGCAAATTATATTCGCAATTCTGTGAAAGCTACTGTTGACGCATACGACGGTTCTGTTGATTTGTACGTGTGGGATAAGAATGATCCTGTGATTAAGGCGTGGAGATCAATTTTCCCAGGGCATTATCACGATATCTCCAAGATTTCTGGCAATTTAATGAAGCATTTGCGCTATCCGGAAAGCTTATTTAAGGTTCAGCGTTATTTGCTCGCAAAGTATCATGTAGATACTGCAAGTCAATTCTTCTCTGGGGAAGATTTTTGGCAGGTTCCTGTAGATCCTACCGAATCTCAGCAAGCTCAGAATGAAGATATTTTGCAACCACCATACTATTTGACTTTGCAAACTGGAGATGCGAAGAAGCCAGTATTCTCGCTTGTTTCAACATATATTCCAGCAGGTAAGATTACTCGCGAAATCTTAACAGGTTTCATGTCGGTTGATTCTGACGCAGGTGATACTCCAGGAAAAATTAGTCCAAATTATGGAAAAATTCGTTTGCAAGAATTGCCGAAGGTTTCTAATGTTCCAGGACCTGGTCAAGCTCAAAACAACTTCAACGCAAATGCGAATGTGTCTAAAGAGTTGAATTTGCTTGAATCTGGATCTACGAAAGTTAAGCGCGGTAATTTGCTTACATTGCCATTGGGCGGCGGATTAGTTTACGTTGAGCCTGTTTACGTGCAGTCTAGTGGATCAACTAGCTATCCGTTGTTGAAGAAGGTTTTGGTTGCGTTTGGCGATCAAGTTGGATTTGCTGATACGTTGGATGAAGCTCTTGATCAAGTATTTGGTGGAGATTCCGGAGCTTTGGCAGGAGACGCATCTAATAATCCTGCTGATAAGTCTAGTAAGCCTCAAATAGGCGAAGGTAGCAAAGATAGCAAAGATAGTAAAGATAGCAAGCAAAATTCTTCTAATCAAGCTTCCTCTACTAATTCATCTTCGCTAAATCCTAAAGTAAAAGCTGCTCTTAAGCGCGCAGCTCAAGCATTAAAGGATTCCGATGCTGCTATGCGCGAAGGCAATTGGGAAGCGTATGGCAAAGCTCAAAAGGAGCTAAGCGATGCTATTGGTGAGGCTATGAAAGAAGAATCTGCAAAGTAGTAGAATTGCCGCTAATAATCCGTTATTATCTCAGTTTTGTAGCTGAGATAATAACGGATTTTGCTATATATGCGTTACTTTCTCAGTTTGTTGACTGAGTTTTTAACGGTGTTTGGGTGATTACCGTTACTTTCTCAGTTTGTTATCTGAGTTTTTAACGGTGTTTGGGTGATTACCGTTACTTTCTCAGTTTGTTGACTGAGTTTTTAACGGTGATTTAAAGCTGACTATCTGGATCTTCGTCGTCGCTTACAGGGCCGAGCAATAATCGTTCGCTTATATTAACTACGCTCATCAATATTGCAGTAAACGCAATAATTACGAAAGTTGCAGAAAAAATAAGCGGAGTGCGGAAAGAATTATATGCAGCTTGCAGCCAAATACCTAATCCTTGACGAGCGCCAAGATATTCTGCAGTAGTAGCTGCGCCAAAAACGTAGGCTGCACTAATTCGAATACCGCCAAAAATTTGGCGCGCTGCAACTCGTAATTTTACGTGCCAAAGCGTCCAAACTCGTCCAGCTCCGCACGTTAAAGCTACATCGCTATAAAAACTTGGCACTGCATCAAGACCTCTAATTGTTTGAACAGCAATAGGGAACATGCTAAAAATAGTTACGATAACAATTTTTCCGGATGTTTCAAAGCCGAACCAAATCAAAAACAGTGGTGCAATCGAAATAAGCGGCAATGTTTGCGCAGCGCAAAGCAGCGGAAATAGTGCAGAATTGATTACTTTACAAACGTGGAATAAAACTCCTAAAAGAATTCCGCTTAAAATAGCTATTGCAAAACCAATAACTGTTTCTTCAATAGTTGCAAGAGTTGCAGGCCATAATTGCGGCCATACGTCATATGTTGCTTTAGCAATATCTGTAGGAGTTGGAATAGAATTTTCTGGAATTTTATAGAATTCGCAAGAAAGCTGCCAAAAAATTAGTAACGTAATAATAGAAATTACTGTTGGCAGATAATTGTGCAGTAGAGATTTCCAACGCGCGCGCGTCATGGAATATCGTTCCTTTCAATATACAAGCAATAATGCTTGTTGTAGTTGTTTGACTGCTGCCCCAATCAAACAACGTAAAATTTTTAAAGCTTTCTTTTATGAAAATATCACATAGCTAGTATGTAGTTGCTATGCGCGCATTTTATGCGTATTTGTCTTTCGATTAGTGCATAATCGAGTCGTTTCGTGAGTCAATGTGTGGCAAACCGAAAGTTCTAATTTTCGGGGGCATTGAACGGCGCGGGCTAGGACCTTTGTACCGTTTTCTGCCAAGTTCGTGTCACATTCCCAGAAAGCGGATTTTTAAGAAAGTTAGGGAACTCATGATATGTCAATTATGGCGCGATGCGCGAGCTTTTTGTTTTAAATTTAATAAAAATATTATGCGCGCAACAGCAGTTTTTATAAGCTCATGCTGCATTTTGTCTTTGTGCGCGTGCGGATCAAGCGATAGTAAGCAAAATAGTAAATCTAGTCTTCAAAACGTTTCGTTTATGCTTTCTTGGATACCAGATACTAATCATATTGGCGTATACGTGGCAAAGCATATGGGCTGGTTTAAGCAAGCTGGCTTACACGTGAATATTTTGGCTGTGTCTCAAACTGGTGCCGAGCATGCTGTTGATTCTGGAGCTGCTGATTTTGCTTTAAGCAATACTACTAATCTTGCAGATTTCAGCACAAAGGGTGCTAAATTGAAGGAAGTTTTGCAAGTTCAGCAAAAGCCTAGCGCAATTTGGTGCTCTCTTTATAAAAACACTAAAATTCATTCTCCTAAAGACTTTGATGGTAGAACTTTCGCAACCTTTGGATCGGCAGAAGGCGATGCTGTTATTCGCAGAATGATTCAGCATGATGGTGGCGAAGGTAAGTTCGACAAGGTTACTGTTGGCACTTCCACGTTCCGAACTCTTGAATCCGGAAAAGCTGATTTTGGTGGTTTTTATGGAACTTGGGAAGGCGTGCAAGCGCAAATGTATGGTCCAAAGTTGCGTTGCTTTAAAGAAGCAGACTATGGCGTGCCAGGTCAGCAGGACACCATTGGCATTATTACTCACGCAAACACGGTTAAGCGCAATCCGAAGCTTGTTCGCGCTTTTGTTAAAGCAGTTAAGCGCGGTTACGAATACGCTTACAATCACCCAGATGAAGCTGCGAATATTTTAGTAAAAGAAGCTCCTGAAGCTAATCTTGATGTGAAATTCGTTAAGCGAAGCATGAAGATGATTGTTGATGGACAATATTGGGGCAATCGTGCAGACATAAAAAGCGGAAAGTTTGTGTTTGGCACGAATGATGTTAAGGGTGCTCAAGAATACTTCAACTTCCTAAGTAAGGAAGGCGCATATACGGATTCTAAGGGCAAAGTAACATATAAAACTCCTCAAGCAAAAGAATTAACTACAGACGAATTTTTGAAGTAGTTTACGCAATGACTTGAGTCTTGCTAAAATAGATTACAGTATATGAGGGCGTATCGGGTAGTTGGAAATCCAACTTCAATCGATGCGCCCATTTTGTTGTTGGCTACCTATGTGAATTGGGGTGGGGATGTATGGCATCTGATTTTTGGCTTATTGCAGGTTTGGGAAATCCTGGAACAAAGTATGAAGGCACGCGTCACAACATGGGTTTTATGGTAGCGGATGTGCTTGCAGAGCGCTGGTCGGTGTCGCTTTCTGATCACAAAGGATTAGCAAAACTTGGCAAAGGCGTGATGAATCTGGATGGGAAAATGGCTAAGTTTTTCCTTGCAAAGCCGCTAACTTTTATGAACGATTCTGGTGCTGCAGTTGCTTCAATAAGCTCGTATTACCAGATTGAACCGGATCATATTGTTATAATCCACGACGATATGGATTTAGATTTTGGCAGAATTAAAGTAAAAGCTGGAGGCTCCGCAGGCGGTCATAATGGCATTAAGTCTATTGACCGATCCCTTGGAACTCAACAATATGCTCGCGTTCGCATGGGTGTAGGTCATGCTCAGCGTGGTGCTCATGCACATGACAATACTGTAAATTGGGTGCTTGGCGGATTTGGTGGAACTCAAAAATCTGAACTTCCTAACTTCTTAGCCGACGGTGCTGATGCTGCAGAAAGCGTTATTTTCCGAGGACTTGCAGCAACTCAGGAGCATTTTAATGGCCGCTGATATTGAGGCAAAGAAAGTAGCTAATAAAATCGCTAATAGAAACGCTAATAAAAACGCAGAAAGTGATGAAATATCTGTAATAAGTTTGCAAGATATTTTGTTGGATTTGCGTAGCAAAGATAAATTATTTTGCGCATTATCTAAAAATAGTATTGACGAAATAATTGCAGAAAATACTCAAGCTGAAGCAAACGAAACCGAAATTGCTGAAGCTAATAACGCGCCTGAAATTAGCGAGCTTACTATTTCAGCTCCAGTTGGCATACGTCCTGCGCTTGCTGCATCTGTAGCTGAAAATATGCCTGTTGTTGTAATTGTTCCGTCAAGTAGAGATGCTGAGGATTTTACTGAGTCAATTCGTGACTGGTACAAGGGCAAGCCGCAAGATATTGCTCAACTTGAATCTTGGGAAACTTTGCCGCATGAGCGACTTTCGCCTAGAGCAGATACTGTTGCGAGCAGAATTGCAGTATTTCGTAGGCTTAAGCATCCAGAAGAGGGTAGTTCTTTATTTGGGCCGATTCGGGTGCTTGTTCTTCCAGTTCGCTCTCTTATTCAGCCTGTTGTTTCGGGACTTGGAGATATTCAGCCGCTTATATTTGAGTGCGGAAAAGAGCTTCCTCTTGAAGAAGCTACGAAACGTCTTGTTGAAAATGCTTATACTCGCGTTGATTTAGTGATGGAGCGCGGTGAGTTTGCAGTTCGAGGCGGAATTATTGACGTATTTGCGCCAACAATGACACATCCTGTGCGCATTGAATTTTTTGGTGACGAAATTGACACAATGAAGCAATTCCATGCTTCCGATCAGCGCACGTATGGTAACAATATTGAAAAAATTTGGGCAACCCCGTGCAGAGAAATTCAGCTTACTGAAGAAATTCGCAATCGCGCGCATTCGCTTATTGGCAAAATTCCAAATGCTGAAGATATGCTTGAATCAATTGCAAATTCTATACCTGTAGAAGGTATGGAATCTTTGATTCCTGCGCTAGTAGACAACATGGAATCGGTGCAAAGCATGTTGCCAAAACATGCCGTTATTATGCTTTCTGATCCGGAAAAATGTCGACGAGCGGCAGCAGATGTTACAGCTACAGCAAACGAATTTTTGGCAGCCAGCTGGCATGTTGCAGCTTCTGGTCTTGGCTCTGGTGCTCCAATCACTTTTGATCAAGCAAACTTTTTAGATTTCGATGAGACGCTTTCTTCATTTGAATTTTCAGATCATGACGTTTGGAAATTAACTTCATTTGGAGTTGACGAGAATATTTACGGGAATATTGATTTGCCTGTTTGCGAGCCTCAAGAGTTTCGCGGAGATGAGTCAAAAGTTGCAGGCGGAATCGCTTCACTTATTGACAATGGTTTTAACGTAACTATTACTTCTGCAGCATCTGGCACTCTCGCTAGATTAAGACGAGCAATATACGCAACGGGCGTGCATAATTTTACAACGTTAAAATCGAGTATTTCAGACGGTTTTATTGATAAAGCTGCAAAAATTGCGCTGCTTAGCGAACGTGATTTAACCGGCAAATCTTCAACTGCAACTCAATTAAAAACGCCAAAACGTAGGCGTAAAGCAATCGACTTAATGGAATTAAAGCCTGGAGATTTTGTAGTACACGAGCAGCATGGTATTGGTCGTTTTATTGGCATGAAACAGCGAAATATTGCAGTAACTGGTGGAACTGCAACTCGTGAATATTTAGTAATCGAATACGCGCCAAGTAAACGTAACGCTCCTGCAGATAAGTTATTTATTCCAACAGATCAGCTTGATTTAGTTAGTAAATATATTGGTGCCGAAATACCAAAGCTTAATAAGCTTGGAGGCTCGGATTGGGCTCAAACTAAAGCAAAAGCTAAAAAGCATGTTCACGAAATTGCGGAAAATCTTATTAAACTTTACTCCGCGCGCCAGCAGTCTCGCGGTTTTGCGTTTAGTAAAGATACGCCTTGGCAAAAAGAGTTGGAAGACGCTTTTCCTTACCAAGAAACTGCAGATCAGCTTACTACAATTGACGAAGTAAAAGCAGATATGGAAAAACCAATGCCAATGGATCGCTTAATTTGCGGAGATGTTGGTTTTGGAAAAACTGAGATTGCGTTGCGAGCAGCTTTCAAGGCTGTGCAGGATTCTAAGCAAGTTGTTGTGTTGGTGCCAACTACGTTGCTAGTTCAGCAACATTACGAAACTTTTACCACACGTTTTGAAGGCTTCCCAGTAAAAGTTGCCGCAATGAGTAGGTTCCAAACTGCTAAAGAAATTGACGAAACTTTAAGCGGTCTTCAAGACGGAAGTGTGGATGTTGTTATTGGAACTCATAAGCTTTTAAACCCTAGCATAAAATTCAAAGATTTAGGTTTAGTCATAATTGACGAAGAGCAGCGTTTTGGCGTTGAGCATAAGGAAACGTTAAAAGCTTTGCGCACAAACGTTGACGTATTAAGCCTTTCCGCAACGCCAATTCCAAGAACTCTTGAAATGGCTGTAACCGGTATTCGTGAAATGTCTACTCTGGCTACGCCTCCAGAAGACCGTCTTCCAGTTCTTACTTTTGTTGGCGCGTATGAAGACGCGCAAGTTGCAGCATGCATAAAACGTGAGCTTCTTCGCGGAGGACAAGTTTTTTACGTGCATAATCGCGTAGAAGATATTAGTTCTGTTGCAAACAAAATTCACGAGCTTGTGTCGGATGCGCGTGTTGCTATTGCGCATGGAAAAATGGGTGAAAAGCAGCTTGATGCTGTAATTCGTGATTTTTGGCATAGAGATATTGACGTTCTCGTGTGTACCACAATTATTGAAACCGGTCTTGATATTTCTAATGCGAATACGCTTATTGTTGATCATGCCGACAGATTTGGTTTAAGCCAATTGCATCAGCTTCGCGGGCGAGTTGGGCGAGGACGTGAGCGCGCTTACGCTTACTTCCTGTATGATCCTTCAAAGCCAATGACTCAGCAGTCTCACGACAGGCTTGCAACTATTGCTCAACATACTGCTTTAGGTTCTGGATTTGACGTTGCTATGAAAGATTTGGAGCTTCGCGGAACCGGTAATTTGCTTGGAGATGAGCAAAGTGGGCATATTGAGGGAGTCGGCTTTGATCTATACGTGCGCATGGTTTCAGAAGCTGTTGAGCAGTATAAGGAGCCGGAACGCGTTGAGTCTGTGGCTGTGAGCATTGATTTGCCTGTTGAAGCGTCTCTTCCGGTTGATTATATTTCTTCGGACAAGCTTCGTTTGGAAGCGTATCGTAAGCTTGCTTCAGCTCACGATAATAATGATTTGCAAGAGTTGCACGATGAGTTACTTGATCGTTTTGGTGAGCCGCCTGAAGCGTTTGATGTGTTGTGTGATGTTGCTCGCCTGCGTTTTAAAGCTCGCGAACTTGGTATTACGCAAATTAGCTCCCAAGGTAAATCAGTTCGAGTTATTGGTTTAGATCCAAAAGACTCGTTGTGGATGCGTTTGCAAAGAATTTACCGCGGAGCAAAGTATCGTCCGCTTACGCATATGCTTGTTATTCCAGCGCCTTTTGAATCTTCGCTTGGAACTAGCGCAATGAGCGAGCATGAGATACTTTCATGGGTGCGTCAACTTCTTGAAGATTTAGCTTGGTAAATTAGCTTGTGTTTATTTTATAAATAAAGGCGGCCGCTATCTTGCAGTCGCCTTTATTTATTTTTTTTGCGTTCTTACTGTAACGCTTCTCTAAGCTCGTCTTCTATTTCACTATGATTTACAGGACGATTTTGAGCATCAAGATTCTCGCG
>NQOH01000001.1:109051-116843 GCA_003585735.1 Gardnerella kenyensis | reverse complement strand
ATTAATATGCCATTGCTTATAAATCTCACCGTTTTTAATCATAATAATTCGGTTAGAAAGTCTCACAGCTTCCGCAATATCGTGCGTAACCATAAGCGTGCTCCAGCCGTATTCAGCTTGAAGCTTATTAAGCAAATCTTGCATATCGAATCTAGTAAGAGCATCCAAAGCACCAAAAGGTTCGTCAAGCAACAATAATTCAGGATTTCTAACTAAAGCTCTTGCTAAAGATACGCGCTGCTGCTGTCCGCCTGAAAGCTGAGATGGCCACTTGTTATCGTAGCCTTCAAGCTGCATTTGGCAAAGCGCTAAATGCGCAATATCCTCAAGCTCTTGCTTACTTGCTTCCATACCAAAAACAACATTTTTGCTTACAGAAAGCCAAGGTATTAATCTCGCATCCTGAAAACCAATAGCCTGACGGCTTGTGGCGTAAATGCTTCCTTCGGTAGGAGTAAGAAGTCCTGAAATTATTTTCAAAAGCGTCGTTTTTCCGCAACCGGATCTACCAATAAGCGACACAAACTCGCCTTTTTTAATTCTCATCGTAATGTTTTTCAATACGAAAGAAGAATTAGTTGCAGAATTATTTTCTGTATTTTTACTTTCTGAAGATGCGAAAGAAATACCAAGATTCTCCATACTAACGCAGTAATCACTATCGTTAATATTTGATTCGTAAGTAGATTCTTCCGAAACTTCCGCATCGTGACGCTTATGAAAAATGCTCTTAAACATAGTCGTATTTTAGTTAGTTAATAACGTTTACTTGCTGCAGTCCATTACAGAATCATCCAAATTCTTTGGAGCCTGCTTAATCAAACCATACTTAACGTATTCTTTGGCTTGAACCTTCATCATTTCCAAGCCCTTAGCGTCGATTGGTCGAATTGTTGGATTATCAAACTTTTCAATCTGCTTAATAATCGTGTCAGACGCACCAAGCTGCTTATAAGCGTTGCCAATAACATTCTTTTCCTTGTGAGACTTATTTGCTTCGCGCACAAGAGCCTTGTACATTTTCTTCACAAGTTCAGGATGCTTCTTAGCAAAGCTCTTAGAAACAATATGAATAGTAACGTTCATATTGCCATACTTCTTAGCGTTTACAAGCAACTTAGAACCAGGAGTTGTCATAGCTGCAGCAAGATTCTGGTCGAACGAAGAAATTGCGTCAATCTGTCCAGAAGAGAAAGCAGCCTGGAAGTTTCGAGGATTCATCTCAACTTTGTTAACTTTAGAAACGTCTAAACCGCTTTTATCGAAAGCGCGATGAAGCATGTAGTCGCCGGTGTCGCCATTGTGAATAATAGCAACTTTCTTTCCGTACAAGTCTTTTAAGGTTTTTACGCCGCTTTTTGCGGAAGCTACAATTCCTTGAGAATCGCCATTATAGTATTCGAGTGCAAAAGCAACCCAAGGCTGTCCTTCTGCAATAAGATCAATAAAACGTCCGGTTCCTGTAGTTGTTGCGTCTGCGCTACCGCTCATTACGGCAGTAAGACCATCAACTGGAGTGTAAGGGCCAGTATAAGTAACCTTAGATTTTCCAAACTCTTCTTGAAGGAACTTTTCATTTTTCAAAGTAGTTAAATAATTTGCTGTAGAAAGGTAAGCAACACGCATTGTGCCGGTATCTTCCTTTGCAGAAGATGCGCTACCTTGAGATTTTTGAGCACTGCCGCACGAAGCGAGCGCAACAGCCGTGCAAAGCACACATAATGAAGCAATTGCGCGCTTAGTTGCACTTTTCATTTTGAAATTAACCATAATTGGCTCCTTTGTTTTGTGTTTATTTTTAGGAGATTCTTCGTTCCGGCATTAGTAAGTATTCAAATATGTTTGCCGTAATTTCTGATCCGAGGCCGGCAATTGCGTACATAATTATGCAAGCCATCATTTGATCTGGTCTAAAGAATTGTTGAGCTCTAGAAAGAATGTATCCGATTCCAATAGAAGAATTAACTGTTTCGCAAGTAACTAACGCAACCCATGCAACGGAAATCGAAAAGCGTAATCCAGTCATAAAATTAGCAAGAGTTCCGCGCATAAAAATAGTTGTAAAAACAGTAGATTTTTTAATATGATACGCTTTCGCAAGTTCAATAAGACGAGTATCAATATTCCTTACGCCATCGCGAATATTGACATACATTGGACCAAAAACGCCTATTGCAATAAGCATAATCTTCATAAGCTCATCAACGCCTAGGAAAATAATAAGAAGCGGAGCTAAAGCTGGGAATGGTATTGACCTAAGCATGTGGCTTGGCTTGTTTATTATTGTTTCGCCTATTGCGCTTCCGCCTGAAAGTATTCCTGCAGGAAGTGCGAATGCGATTCCTAAAACAAGTCCTGCAACAACTCTAAAAATGCTTATTGCAAGCGACGGCCACAATATGCCTTCATTATGTAAATCAACAAAAGCTTTTATGACTTCAAGTGGGGAAGGTAAAGCGCGGTCTTCAACAGGTCCAAGCGTAGTAAGGAACCAGAGAAATACTATAACTATCGTAGAAATCCAAGCTTTAAGAGATTTAAGCGATTTAAATGATTTCTTATTGATATTAGAGAATTTACGCTCGTCGCTTGGCGCTGTCTTATGTTCGCGAAAATGGCTATCCATCCGACATCCCTTCGATAGTACTAGCTATATCAGGTTCGACGGGTATGTTCTCAGCAATATTCGCAATTTTTATGAATGCGCAAAGTTGCACCCCGTGTCAGTTCGCTATTATGTCTTATGGGCATGGACAAACATCTAAACTCGCGACACTGTGAACGTTCACGGCATAAATGCTGGTGAATACAATGTAACGTCCATAAAACGCACTAATCTTGGAAGAGTCATCACAACCCATAGGTATAAAGGAGTAGTTGTGGCAGCTATTGAAAGCGTATATGCACGCGAAATTTTGGATTCTCGTGGAAATCCTACTGTTCAGGTTTATTTGGAAACCGAAGATGGCGCTCAGGGCATTGGTTTAGTGCCTTCCGGTGCTTCTACTGGTGAAGCTGAAGCTTGGGAGCGTCGCGATGGCGACAAGTCCCGTTATCAGGGCAAGGGTACTTTGGAAGCTGTTAAGGCTGTTAACGAAGTAATCGCTCCTAAGGTTATTGGCATGGATGCCACTGATCAGCGCGCTCTTGATGAAACAATGATTGAGCTTGATGGCACGCCAAATAAGGGCAAGCTTGGCGCAAACGCTATTCTCGGCGTTTCCCTCGCTGCTCTCTACGCAGCAGCTGAGTCCGCTCAGCTTCCTTTGTACCGCTACATTGGCGGCACAAATGGTCACATTCTTCCAGTTCCAAACATGAACATCATGAACGGTGGTGCTCACGCTGACTTTGCAACCGATATTCAGGAATACATGATTTCTCCTTACGGCTTTGCAACCTATAGCGATGCTTTGCGCGCTGGTGTTGAGGTTTATCACACCTTGAAGAATGTTTTGAAGAAGGAAGGCTTGGCAACTGGTCTTGGCGACGAAGGTGGCTTCGCTCCAAAGATGAAGTCCAACGAGGATTCCTTGAAGTACATCATGGATGCAATCGAAGCTGCAGGCTACGAGCCAGGCAAGCAGATTGGTATTTCTCTTGACGTTGCTTCTTCTGAGTTCTACAACAAGGAAACTGGTAAGTATCGTTTCGATGGCGAAGAGCGCGAATCTGCTTACATGCTTGATTACTATGAGAAGCTCATCAACGAGTATCCAATTGTTTCTATTGAAGATCCATTCCAGGAAGAAGGCTGGGACGATTGGGCAGCGATTACCAAGCGTCTTGGTGATCGCTTGCAGTTCGTTGGTGATGATTTGCTCGTCACCAATCCAAAGCGTTTGGCTAAGGGTATTGAGCTTGGTGCAGCTAACTCCTTGCTCGTGAAGTTGAACCAGATTGGTTCCGTAACTGAAACCCTCGATGCTATTGAGCTTGCAACCAAGAATGGCTTCACTTCCATGGTTTCTCACCGTTCTGGTGAAACCCCAGATACCACCATTTCTGATCTTGCTGTTGCTAAGAACACCGGCCAGATTAAGACTGGTGCTCCTGCTCGTGGCGAGCGTATTGCTAAGTACAACCGCTTGCTTGAGATTGAGGAAGAGCTTGGTTCTACCGCTCAGTATGCTGGTTACAGCGCATTCAAGGCTTGCAAGAAGTACATGAAGTAACTTTTTACGTAAAGTAACTTTTTACGTAAAGTAACTTTTATAATTTCTTAAGTCTGTAATATTTTGACGGTCAGTCGCGTTTGCGGCTGGCCGTTTTTTATAAATAATTTTAAAAAATCAAAAAAATGCAGAAAATTTTCTTGAATCGACTTTAATTCTTATCGCAATAGTGCTATTTTTGTGAGAAACTCAAAACGGAAGGAGATATTTCATTATGAGAAAAGTAGCAGTTATTGGTATGGGAAATGTGGGAGCAGCAGTTGCTCACCAGCTTGTTGTTGGTGGTCATGCTGATGAGCTGTACCTGTACGACACGAACGAAGCCAAAGTTAAAGCTGATGCATTGGATTTTGAAGATTCAATGGATAATGTTCCTTTTAATGTAAATATCACAGTTAATGATTATGAAGCATTAAAAGATGTAGAAGTAATCGTAAGTGCCTTGGGTAACATAAAGCTTTTGGACGTTCCTCATCCAGACCGTTTTGCAGAGCTTAAGCATAATCGTAAGGAAGTTGCAGAAGTTGGTGCAAAGATTAAGGCTTCTGGGTTCCATGGTGTTTTGATTGACATAACTAATCCTTGCGATGCTATTTGCCAGCTTTACAAGGAAGCTACTGGTCTTCCTTACGAAAAGATTATTGGAACCGGCACTTTGCTTGATTCTGCGCGCTTGCATCGTGCAGTCGGCAAGTTCTTTGGTGTGCATCCAAAGGCTGTTAAGGGCTATAGCTTGGGCGAGCATGGTGATTCGCAATTCGTTGCGTGGTCTACTGTTAAAGTCTTTGAGCAGCCTATAACAGAGCTTATTAAAGAAAAGAACATGGATTTGGATGCAATTGACGAGGAAACTCGCGAAGGCGGATTTACAGTGTTCTACGGAAAGAAGTACACAAACTACGGAATTGCTGCAGCTGCAGTTCGTCTTGTAGATGCTGTGCTTTCTGATTCAAAGGAGCAAATGCCTGTTTCTAACTATCGCGAAGAATATCATTCTTATCTTTCTTACCCAGCAATTGTTGGTCGCGAAGGTATTTTAAAGCAGTGCCAGCTTGATCTAACTGAAGAAGAGTTGCAAAAGTTGCAGCATTCTGCAGATACTATTTTGAGCAAAGCTCAAGCAGAATAGCTTAATCTAATAATTTAAAATAATTAGTTACTAAAGTAATTAGTTACGAAATAATGGTCATTTACTTTTATATGCGTGTACTATATAAGTAAGTGACCATTATTATTGCGTCTTCACGTCGAATACATCAAGTAATTTAGAACGTATGGTTATGAAGAAGCGTCGTACAGCAGTAGCAGGTGAACCGGCGGAATCACCAATGCAACAACGCCGATTACTTTCAGGACCAATCGTGTTCTTATTTATGGTTTGCGTAGTTACTTTTGGTTCAATAGAGTGTATTTCTACTGTGCGTAGTTATGCGTTGAGTTTGGCAGAACTGCACGCACTTCAGCGTGAAGAAAGTTCTTTGCGCGAACAGAAACGTGCGTTGAATAATAATATTGATCGTTGGAAAGATAAAGCGTACGTTACAGCACAGGCTCGCGATCGTCTTGGTTTTATTTTCCCGGGGGAGCAAGCGGTGCGCGTGGAGCATCCGGAGGCAGTAACTGGTAAAGTGCCTAATGAATTTGCTGAAGAAAATATTGAAACAAAGAACCGTCCAGTTTTGCCATGGTATAGCGATTTAATGTATGCGCTGCATAAAGCAGACAAGCCAGACAATACACAGTTGCAGTAGAGCATTACTTGAAACTGCGGATATTTAAGAAAGTTCAAATAATATGCAGAAGAATGATAAAAACGACTGCGCTAACGATTGCGCTAACGATTGTGTTAAGGATTGTGTTAAGGATTGCGCTAACGATTGCGCTAATGATTGCGCTAACGACTGCGCTAACGACTGCGCTAACGATTGCAATCAAAATTTTGTTCCAAAAGATGCTGTTAAACACTTACTTGCAACTCCAGCAAGTGATGCTGAGCGAGCAATAGTTGAAAAGCAACTTGGAAGATTCCCTAGAGGAATGGTAGCTGTTGGCGCGCGTTGTGCGTGTGGAAGGCCACTTGCAGTTATAACTAGGCCGTGTTTGGAAGACGGAACGCCATTTCCAACAACTTGCTATTTAACTAGCCCGGAAGCAGTGAAAGCAATATCGCATGTTGAAGCAGACGGTCTTATGCGAGAATATAACGAATTATTGCAATCTAACGAAGACGTGAAGAAGCAATATGAGCGCGCTCATAAGTATTATTTGCAATTCAGGCATGAGTTGGCTGTAGCTTTGGGGGATAGTGAAGAGCATATTAGCGAAATGAGCGCAGGCGGTATGCCGGTGCGCGTGAAATGCTTGCACGCTTTGCTTGCTCAAACGTTGGTGATGGGCAAAGGTGTGAATCCTATTGGAGACTTGGCGTTGGAACGAATTAAGGATGAGTTTGATCCGAGCGTGTGCCGATGCACTACACCTTGGAGCGATGACGCGGATGCTGCTGAAACGCAAGTGGTTGTTGAAGAGAAATCTGCTGGGGAAGATGCTGGGGAAGATGCTGCGGAAGGAGCTGTGAAAAATGCTGATTGCGCAGAAAAATCTGTTACTGTAGCGGCAATTGACTGCGGCACCAATTCTATTCGACTAAAAATTGCGCAAGTTTCGGAGCATGGAATGAAAGATATTGTTCCTCGAATGCTTCGCGTAGTGCGATTAGGTCAGGGGATTGACGAAACGCATCGTTTTGCGGATGATGCTTTGGAGCGCGTGCGGTCTGCAGCGCGTGAATTTTCAAAAGTACTGAAGGAGCATCCGGTTGATGCAATTCGTTTCGTTGCAACTTCGGCTACTCGAGATGCTGAAAATCGTGAGATTTTTGAGCAAATGATGATTGATGAGCTTGGAGTTTGCCCTGAAGTTATTAGCGGTACAGAAGAAGCAGCGCTTAGTTTTTTGGGAGCAACAAGCGTAGTTTCGCGCGATGAGTTGCGTCCGCCGTATCTTGTAGTCGACTTGGGAGGCGGATCAACTGAGCTTGTGCTTGGCGGCGACGGAGACAGCTTGCCGGCACACAAGGTTGAGGCAGCTTACTCTATGAATGTTGGCTCAGTGCGCATGACGGAAAGGCATTTGCATACTGATCCGCCTACTGAAGAGGAAATTCAGGATGCAATTGATGATGTTGATAAGCATATTGATGAGGCCTTCAAAGTTGTACCAGCTGGGCGCGTTCGCACGATTATAGGCGTTTCTGGAACTGTGACGACTATGGCTGCGCTCGCAATGGGATTGCAACATTATGATCACACAGCTGTTGATGGTGTGCGAATTGGTTTAGAGCAAGCTTACGAGGTAAATAATCGATTTTTGCGCATGACCAGGGATCGTAGACGCACGTATGCGACGATTCATCCTGGGCGCGTTGATGTTGTTGGCGGCGGCGCTGTGGTGTGGAGTCGCGTGCTTGAGCGTTTGGCAAAAGCTGCGCGTGAGGATCACGGTGAGGTGCTGGATACTTTCGTAGCAAGTGAGCACGGTTTGCTTGATGGCATTACGCTTGATTTGGGGCGTAGGCTGCTTGGCTTAGAACGGTGAGTGCTTAGAACGGTGAGTGC
>NQOH01000001.1:85817-108281 GCA_003585735.1 Gardnerella kenyensis | reverse complement strand
GTTGATGAGTGAGCTGTGTTTGCGCTGTGTTTGCGATTTCTGACTGTTGATGAGTGAGCTGTGCTTTCTGTTTTGCTGCTGAGTGTGTGCTTACTGCTTGGTGTTTGCTGCTTGGTGAAGATGCGTATTTGCTGTTTCGCCACGCGCTGAGCTTGTTCTTTGCAGCGATATATGGCATAATGATTATTTGCTGCCTCTGTGGCGGAATTGGCATACGCATCAGACTTAAAATCTGACGCCCTTACGGGCTTGTGGGTCCGAGTCCCACCGGAGGCACGAACAAAGCGCTGTACAGTTTTAACTGTGCGGCGCTTTTTGCTTTTTGAGTTTTTGGGTAGTCTATGCTTGGGTTGTGTTAAAATTTTACTGTGATTTGTTAGCGCAAATCCATATAATACATTGATATTCACTAGGATTTATAATGATTCGTGATAATAATTGTGCACTAGGGCAGTGCAGTAATGCTCTTCATTCTAAATATAGAAAGTTTCGTCGCTTAAGCTCACTTGCATTCATAATACTAATTTCTTTTTCTATGGTTTGTTTTAGTGGATGTGCTGATTCAAATGCAGAGTTGCAATCATTACAGAAAACATGTGAAAAGCTAAAAGATAAAGTGGATGCTGAGAGTAAGGCTCTAGAAGATGCATTAAATGATGCAAAAAATAAAATTGCTCAAATTTCTTCTGATGATGTAGAAGATTCGTCAGTATTGGATAACTTAAATTCTGTATTAGATGAAGCTAAGAATGTAAATTTGCCTACTATTTCATGCTTAGCAGATAATAAAGATGACATTAAGAAATCAAACAAAGAACTTAATGATCAGTTAAAATCGTACAAAGATAAAATAAAAGAACTAGAACAGGCTTCTAATGATGTTCAGGATTCATATAGAAAACATGTTTTTAGTGAAGCGAAAAAAATTGCGGATGATGCAGTAGGTAAAGTTAAAGATCCTAAAGTGATTGATGACCTTAATGCGGCAATAGACAATGGTGATATTGATGCAATTCCTGATGCTGTAAAAGCTGTTAATGAAAGCATCGAGGCAAAAAATAAGGAAGATGAGGAAGCTCGTAATGCAGCTAAACAAAAACGTCCTCCAGTTATCAACCATAAGCAGCCTGTAAATAATAACGTTCCTCAACAGTCTCAGGATGATCAACCTTCTGAATCTCAAAATTATGTACATCCTGGATCTTTCTGTTCAGAAGAAGGAGCTACTGGTATAACAACTAAGGGAACTCCAATGGTGTGTAGAAGCCGTGATGGTGATAGACCTCGTTGGGGTAGACAATAGATCTGCTCTAAGAATATTTGAATATTAATTTTTTGAAGGACAGTAGTCTTTGCTGCTGTCCTTCAAAATTATTTATAGATTATTTTTTTAAACTTTCTGCTTTTGTAGATAAAAAGAAAGTATTTAGAGTTAAAATTATTCCAATTGAGTTGTTACCAACGTTGCTGTGAGGTAAAGAGCAGATGGAAGCCAAACAATTAATTGAGTTATCTAAGCGTATAGATAAGTGGGCAGAACAATTATTGGATACTGGCAAGCGAAATAATAATCTTGTAAGTTTTAAAGATTGTAAATCGTCTATAGAAGTATTGAAGCCAAGTGCAAAAGAGATTTTCCAAGAGTTCTCTTCAGGTAATCCAAAGTCTTTTGAAATATTTAATACTCCGCAGATTTTTTACGCTGATAATAGTAATGACGACTCTTCTTTACAAAATACAGGCTTAGATAGTAAAAGAAATAAACGTATTTATAACAAAAACGATTTTCTTAATAGATTCTCTAATGAAATAAGTTCCTCACAAGTTCTTGCGTATGGCACTTCCGGTAAGCCTGTAGCTGCTGCAAGAAATATTATGAAAACTTCCAATGAAATTATGAAAGAAACCGGTATAAATGTTGCGTATATAGCATTTGGATTTATTCATTGGAAAGATACTAATTACGCTGATACTGTTCGTTATGCTCCTATACTTTTAATTCCTATACAGATAACAAATAAATCTCTTACTGATCCGTACATAATATCTGTACTTGATGATGAAATTCTCATAAATGAAACATTTTCACTCAAACTCAATAACGAGTATGGCATAACTCTTCCGGAATATAAAAATGGAACAACTCTAGAAGAATATTTTGAAAGTGTTCAAGATTTAGTTTCTAAATTAGGTTGGGAAATAAGCAAAGAATGTAAGATCGGACTTTTTTCTTTCGAAAAAATAAATATGTATATGGATCTTAAGAATAATAAATATAAGATTCTTAATAATTTAATTGTCAATAAGCTTTTAGGTGGTTCTGCAGATTCTTATGATGAATCTGATGAAGATATAGATGAGTCTGAGGCTGGTAAGGATTCAATAATTGATTTATGCAATGTTGTTGACGCTGATTCTAGCCAAATTGATGCTATAGAAATGGCTAAATCTGGTAAAAGCTTTGTTTTGCAAGGCCCTCCAGGAACTGGTAAAAGTCAAACAATAACAAATATCATTGCTGAATGTCTTAATGATGGCAAAAAAGTATTATTCGTTTCAGAAAAACTTGCTGCGCTAAAAGTTGTATATAACAAAATGCAGCAGACAGGTATTGCTGACTTCTGCCTTCAACTTCATTCAAATAAAGCCAATAAGAAAGATGTTATTAAAGATATATGTAATAACTTCGATATTCAAAAGAATGAAATTAATCAACTAAAAGTTGATGAGGAAATAAATGTTAAAGTAAAAGCAAAAGAGAAATTGGATTCTTATGATTACAATCTCCACAAAATAAATCCTGTAATTAATAAGAGTTTATATGATTTATATGAGCGTCTTGCAAAATTTGATGAAAATGCTGATATTATATGTGAGGTTCAAGATATATCTAAATTAGGAACAGATTATCTAGATACTGCTACTAATCTTTTAACAGAATATGTGGATTATCTTCCTACTATAGGGTATGACTACCGTGATAACCCTTGGTGCGGATATATAAATCAGAACATTTCTTTGCAAGAAGAGATGCGAATAAAAAGTAGTATTTCTTCTTTAGTTGACGCACTGCGAGAATCGATTACTGTAACAGGTGTTATGTCTGAAAGATATAACATTAGCTGTAAAAGCTTTAAGGATTCTGTTTTTTGGGGTTATTTCTTTAAATTCATTGGTGAATCGTCATTGATTACTCCTGCTCTTTTAAACAGGCAGAATTTTAATATTGCCTACGATTCTTTGCAAAAATTGAAGGCACTAAGTGATGAGATACATGTTTCGTTGCAAAAGATGTCTGATTACAATGATGGCATTTATAAGTTAGATGGTTTAAAAAATCTCAACGATTTGAAACATCTTAATAGTGCAATATCTAGAATTTTTAACTCTGATTATAAAAAGATTGTTTCTGATGTACGACTATGCAAAAAAATAGGCAAAAAGATTAAATATGATGAGTTAGTTCTTTTAATGGAAACTCTATCAAATTATCAGAAAGCAGTTAGTGAGTACTATTATATCGAAGCTTCTGTTAAATCAATGTTTGGTTCAGCGTATAACGGTATTGAAACTAACTGGGATTATGTAAGCGAACAAATGAATACGCTTGCAAATATGCTTTCTAATGAATACTCATTTGAACCGTTAGAAAAGTATTCAAGCTTCTTGTCTGAGAGTAAAACGTTCATTGAATATTCTAATCAAATTTTCAATATACTAAATGAAAGTAATGTTCAAAATTTCGATTATATTTTCAATAATTTTGATAGGGGAATTGTTGATTTTCAGTCTATTTCGCTTGATGATGCTAAATCTAAACTTGAGGATTGTCTTTCATCATTTGATCAATTGCGCCAATGGTGTGGATTTAGAGAATTACTTAATAAAATTAAGAAATTTGGAATGCTAAAGTTTATTAACGATATTATAGAGAATAATGTTAATAAAGACAGTATTGTTGGAACTTTTAAGAAGCAGTTCTATTTGCAATGGATTGACTTACTTATTAGGCAGAATAGTTCTTTGTCGCAATTTAGTAGGCTTTCTCAAGATAGGGCAGTAAAAGAATTTGCAGAGAAGGACATTGAGCAGTTTAAAATAAATCGAATAAAGTTGCGTGAGAAGCTTTCATCTGCATGCCCTGAGTCTAATTACGCTGCATCTGGAAGTCCTTTAAGTATACTGTTGCGCGAAAATCAGAAATCAAGAAGCAAAAAGAATATACGCGAACTTATTAAAGAAGCTGGAGAGCTTGTTCAGAAAGTTAAGCCATGTTTTATGATGTCACCGCTGAGCGTTAGCACGTATCTTGACTATGACTCTATGAAATTTGATATTGTAATATTTGACGAAGCTTCACAGATGTTTCCTTGGGATGCGATTTGCGCAATAAGTCGTGCCAAGCAAGCTATTATTGTTGGCGATTCTAAGCAAATGCCACCTACTAATTTCTTTAGCACTGTTATAAATAATGGTGAAGATGATGACGAAGATGATGACGATGTAAGAAGCTTTGATTCTATATTAGACTTAGCTTCTGTTGTTTTGCCGCAGGTCAGATTAAGCTGGCATTATCGTAGTCGCTGTGAGCAGCTTATTGCATTTTCTAACAAGAATTTTTATGATAATAAGCTTATAAGTTTTCCATCTGCTCAGTCTGATTCTGAGGGTCTAGGAATTGATTATTACTATGCCAATGGAGAATTTGATCGTTCTTCTCATAACAATAGGAAAGAAGCTGAGTACGTTGTTGATTTGATTTATAAGAACATTGATAAATATCCTAATAGAAGTTTGGGTGTTGTTGCATTTAGTCAAAGTCAGCAAAATCTTATTGACAAATTGTTGTTTAGGAGGCGTCAATCTACTCCAGAAAAAGAGTTTTTCTTTGATGAGAACAAAGAGGATGCGTTCTTCATAAAGAATCTTGAAACTGTTCAAGGTGATGAGCGTGACACTATTATATTCAGCATTGGCTATGGTCCTGATTCTAAAGGTATACTTTCGCTTAATTTTGGACCTTTAAATAAAGAAGGTGGCGAAAGACGCTTGAATGTTGCTGTTACAAGAGCAAAATATAATATTCAAGTTGCTTCTTCTATGCATGATACTGATATAGATCTAAGCCGCACGAAATCAGAAGGTGTTAGACTTCTGAGAGAGTATCTTGATTTTGCTGAAAATGGTGAGATCGCTTTAGAGCGCAATGAGAGTGTAGGAAACATAGATCAGTTTGATTCAGACTTTGAATTTGAAGTGTGTGAATTCTTACGAAATCATGGGTTCTCTGTAGATACACAGGTAGGATGCTCTGGATTCAGGATTGATCTTGGATTAAAGATGCGCAATAGTTCCGACTATGTTTTGGCAATTGAGTGTGATGGTGCTACATATCATTCGTCCAAGAATGCTCGTGATCGCGATAGGCTTCGACAGACTATTTTGGAAAATATGGGTTGGAAATTCTATAGAATTTGGTCGACTGAGTGGTTTAAAAATAAACTAGTTGAGCAGGAGAAGCTTTTGGCTGCTGCTGACGAAGCTGTAAAAATGAAATGCATTCATGAAGAAGATTCTTCTGATAGTAGTGCATCTTTGTCTGATAAATGTATGGTTTCTTCGGATAATAATTCAGTTGATTTACTTGATTCCGTTCATGGTAAGCATGTAACTCATGCAGATTCTCATCATGAATATATGGGAAATATGAGTAGGCTAGAAGAAAAATCTTCAGCCAATCTCAATAATATTATACAGCCGGTTGATACTAATCATTTTTCTTTTGAAAAATACAAGATGGCTGATTGCAAAAATATTTTTGATGAGCATAAAAACATAGGTTTTAAAGAAATTGTTAAGGATATTCTAGAAGTTGAAGCTCCTCTTTCAGAAAACCTTCTTTTGCAGAGGATTGTTTGGTATTTTCAACGTGAGAAAGTTACTTCAGTCGTGCAAAAAAGTTTTGACATAAAAATGAGAGGATGTGAAGATTTTGGTATCCTTCGCAGAAATGGGTTTATGTATTTAAAGGATGCCCATATTGCTTTCAGATTGCCTGGTGATATTCTCCGCGATTTTAAGCAAATTGCACCTGAAGAGATTGGCGAAGGGATGCTTGAGATTATTAGCAAAAATGTTAATGTAACAAAAGATGGGTTGTATAAATTTATTGCTGGTTTATATGGAAAAAAGAGAATAGGAAAAAGTGATACTGAAGCTTTAGATAATACTTTGGATATGTTGCTTAAATCCGGCCAAATTGTAGACGATGATGGTCAAATAAGATTGAGTTAATATGTGAGAGACCATATCGCATCATGCAATCTACGCGAGTGCTTCAAAATCAGCAAAATGAGACATTAATGCAGAAACCATACTGCGTGAGTGTCGGAAGATTGGGGTTATGGGACTCTAGTGCAGAAACTGTACTGCACTAGTGTCTGAAAATAGACAAATCAAACGAGCGTGGACAACTTGTTATACACCGAGGTTTGAGGGAATGACCAGCTTCTTTTTATCTTGACGCACTTAGTTTTCCTTGGTATTTCAACGAAAACTTGGTTTTTTTTTTAGGCGCACTTTTTGCCGCTTGCCCCAATGCGAAATAGCCCAAATGTGAAATATTGTTAATATCTCAGTTAACCGGTTATAGGCCAAAAGGGAAATAACCCAGATAATCGTATAAAAAAAAATTGATATTTGCGGATATTTCGAATAATGTGTGTAGTGGGAAAGGAATAATCATGGCTACAACACTTGCAATGTCACAAGCGGAAACGTACTTCCCAGATGACACACACAGAACTACAACACGTGATATAGAAAAAGCTTTTAGGGATATTGTTGAGCAGAAAGATTTTCCTGTTGCAACACTAAACCTGCCAGAGCATGATCCGATTCCACTCAATCGTGAGCTTGGACAAATCCTCTACCGAGTAGCTCAACAGCTATCAAATAATAAAGCGATTATGGTCGCTCCTATTGAAATGGAATTAACAACTCAAGAAGCAGCTGATTTACTCAACATGAGTAGACCAACATTTATCAAGCTCATTGAAACAGAAAAGATTCCTCACACTCTGGTTGGTCGTCACCGTCGAGTCTTGCTGAAAGACATTGAAGAATATGCTAAAGAACGTCACGAAGCATTTAACGCAGCAATGAACGAGATAGCACAAACAGAAGATCCTGAACTTACCCGTCACAATCCACTTATTAAGAGGTAAAAGGTGAGTTTTCCAGTATTCTTTGACACATGCGCATTATATGGTGAAGTGTATTGCGACTTATTCCTCACACTAGCAGAGGAACGTTTGTTTACACCATATTGGTCGAGTGGTGTACTTGACGAATTACAACGTGTCGTCAAAGACACGAAACCATACGTCAATATTGATAAGCGTATTGACGCAATGCGCGAGTTCTTTCCTGACTCAACGATTACTGGTTACGAGGGTTTGATTGAAGACATGACATGTGATGAAGGAGATCGACATGTGCTGGCCGCAGCACATGTCTCTCCAGCACACACGCTAGTGACCTTTAACATCAAAGATTTCCCTGAATATTCTTTAATTCCTTTGAATATGAGTGTTAAGCATCCTGATGAATTTCTCCTCGATGTTCTTGATATCGACAAGAAACGTGTAGCCAGAGCGTGCGCTTATCGACTGACGCAATATAAGAACAAGCCTCATACTGCCGCAGAATACGAAGATTTCCTTAAAGAAGATACGCCACAATTTGCAGCAGCAATCCGCCCCTTAATAGAGGTACTGCAATAGTGAGAGCTTTTGATACAAGTAGATATCTCACGACTCCAGAAGAAATGACTGCATATCTTGATGGAATAATCAAAATTTGTGATATGAGTACATTTCTAGCAGCCCTTGACGATGTTGCCAGAACACAAGGAAAAATCAGCATCACTGAAAACCTATGAACGAACCCTAGTTTTTGAAACAATAATAAAAGTACTCAATACATTGGGAATACAGATGAAAGTTCATCCAATTGAAACGTTCGAAAAAGAGCACGAACATTCAAAGAACTAGGATAAAGAATAAGCCTTTGATCTGCATCTCCTTAACTAGCAGATCAAAAAATAAGGCGGCTATGGGCTCACACACTGATCATGTGGGAGTCTTTACTATTTTGTACGCACATTTTGGGAAATAACCTGATTTTACGCTCTCTCGTATTGCATGAAATAGACGCTCTTACAAAACTTATGCGGAAGTTGGCGTACCGTCAGCTTCCGCTTACACGCTTATGTTGACAGCGTGTGATTACATAGTTATAGATGTGAAATATTTAGCAATTTGAACCCCGGCTTCGGCTGGGGTTCATTGCGTATTAGATAAATTGCGAATGATATTGAGAAATAATATCGTTCCTGTATTTGACGGGAGGCTTAGTAAGTGCATAATCATAACGGTGTAACTTCAACTAATGGCATTGATGAAAACTCAATAAGCGCCAATACCAACGCAAGTGCCAATGCCAACGCAAGCGCCAATACCAACGCAAGTACCGCTGCCAACGCAACTGCCAGCGCAAACGCAAGTACAGCTGCCAGCTCCAGCGCAAACGCAAGTACAGCTGCCAGCTCCAGCACAAAAATCAGCACTGCTGACAGCACCACCACCAACGCCAACGCAGCTTCCCAAGCTGCCGCAATCCACGCAAGTCACGCCCATCAGCATCGCTTACTTCTTACTCTTTCTCTTACCTCAATCGTATTTTTTGCCGAAGTAATCGGCTCTTTCCTCACGAATTCTCTTTCGCTTCTTATCGATGCAGGCCATATGCTTACGGATATTTCCGTTCTTGCAGCTTCAACTGTTACTGCAATTCTTATGCGTCGCCGTCCAAGTAGCAAGCGCACGTGGGGTTGGGCTCGTCTTGAGGTTATTACTGCTGCCGCCGGCGCTCTGATTCTGCTAATTGTTGGCGTATATGCTCTTGTTGAAGCTGGAATGCGTCTTTTTGGAAGCGGTCACCAAGGCATTCACGATGTAAATCAACTGCTTTTCTTCGGCATACTCGGCCTTGCTGCAAACCTTGCTTCTCTTGTAATTCTTATGTCTCAATCGCAAGACAACATGAATATGCGAGCCGCATTCCTTGAGGTTATGAACGACGCTTTGGGTTCTGTGGCGGTTGTAATTTCCGCAATCGTTATGATGAGTACCGGTTGGGCAGGTTTTGATGCTCTTGCCGGTGCGATTATTGCTATTCTTATGATTCCGCGCGCTCTGAAGTTGCTTAAGAATGCTGTTAAGGTTCTTCTTGAACAAACTCCAGAAGGGCTTGATTTAGATAAAGTTCGTGAGCATTTAGAGCATGTGCCACATGTTCTTGCTGTTCATGATTTGCACGCAAGCACTGTTTCTACTGGCATGCCAATTTTTATGGCTCACGTAGTTGTGGAGCCGAATATAACTATGGCTCAATGCGCTCAAGTGCTTTCGCAGCTTCAGGATTGCTTACGTGAACATTTTCCTGTTTCTGTGTCTCATACTACTTTCCAGTTGGAGCCTGAAGGCTATACAACTTCTAGTTCTTCTGAGCATCACGAGTAATATTTGAAGCTTGGTTATTATTTTTTAAAGCCTGCTTATTATTTTTTTAAAGCTTGGTTATTATTTAACTGTGTTGCATTCGTTTTTGAAGTAAAGTGGAAGTATGCCTTTAAAAGAATTAATTGATAATCCGCACAGTGAGCGTGTGCGTAGGCTTGTGGCGTTAGGCAGAGGCAACTCGCATGATTCTAAGCGTTTTTTGGTTGAAGGTCCACAAAGCGTGCGTGAAGCTGTTCGATACGCTTCGGATTCAATAAGTGATATTTACGTTAATAAAGAAGCTTGCGTAACTAAGGAGGAAGAAAATAGTCAATCTTCTACTTTGCAAGCAATTATTAATGAAGCGCTATCGAAAAACTTATATGTTCATCCTGTCGAATCAAGTATTATGCAAAAAATAAGTTCTGATTCGCAAGGAATTGTTGCGGTTAGTGACGCGCAATTTTTGGATGAGTTTTATTCAAGTGAGTTTAATAATTTGCAAAAATACGAGCGCGCAGGCAATGCAAATAATCCTCTTTTAATTGCAGCATGTTGGCAAGTAAGAGATCCTGGCAATGCCGGTGCGATTATTCGTGTTGCGGACGTAGCAGGATGCGCTGCTGTAGTTTTTATTGACGATTGCGTAAGTCGTTGGAATACTAAGCTTGTGCGATCTACCGCAGGCTCTCTATTTCACCTTCCTGTAGTTCAAATGAGTGTAAAAGACTGGTTTGATTACGCTAAAAAATCAAATATTCGCGTTATTGCAGCAGATATTTACGGAACTGATCAAAACAAGCCTGTGCCATTCCCGCAGATTCTTGCAAATAATGAGCTTACTAAATCTTCTTTAGCTATATTATTTGGTAATGAAGCTAGAGGATTAACGCAAGATATATTGCAAAAAGTTGATGATATTTCAATAATCCCAATCTATGGAAAAGCTGAATCGATGAATCTCGCAACAAGCGCTGCAGTAATGCTAATGGGCTTAGCTATGTCGAGTCGTGAGCGAAAAATATAGCTTTGGGCAGTATTAAAAAGTGTATAAACACATGTATATACGCATAACACAGATAGGAAGGGTGCTGTGACCGATAATAAGCCATTCGACATTAAAGCTGTAACTCAAGCAGTCAAAGAAGGCATTGCTCGTGCTGCCGCAGCTCAAACTATGGACGAGTTAAAGGTGGTGAAGTCTCAATACGCTGGTGCTCAGTCAGTGATGACTGTTGCTAGCAAAGCAATTGGTTCATTGCCTGCAGATCAAAAGAAGGAAGTTGGCAAAGTAATGTCAACTTTGCGAGCTGATTTTGGACGTGCATTTGCTCAAGCTTCAGAGCGTGTTAAAGCTGCTGAAGAAGCGCGCATGCTTTCTGCTGAAACAGTAGATATGACGCTTCCTGTTAACCGTAAGCCTTTGGGTGCTCGTCATCCGATTGCTCGTATTATTGAGGATTTTGAAGACTTCTTTGTTTCTATGGGTTGGCAAATTTCCGCAGGTCCTGAAGTTGAAACTGAGTGGTTTGACTTTGATGCTTTGAACTTTGGTCCAGATCATCCTGCTCGTCAAATGCAAGATACTTTCTACGTGCAAGGAAATAAGTCTAAGGATGCTGCAGGTTTTGTGGGCTCCAACATGGTTCTTCGCACTCAAACTTCTTCCGATCAGGTTCGTGCGTTACTTGAGCGTGGAGTTCCTCTGTATATTGCTTCTCCTGGACGCGTGTTCCGCACGGATGAGCTTGACGCAACGCATACGCCAGTGTTCCATCAGTGCGAAGCTTTGGCTGTAGATAAGCATTTAACAATGGCTGATTTAAAGGGTGTTCTTGATCGTTTGGCTGTTGCAATGTTTGGTCCGGATGCCAAGAGCCGTCTTCGTCCAAGCTACTTCCCGTTTACTGAGCCGAGTGCTGAGCTTGACTTGTGGTTCCCAGATAAAAAGGGTGGCCCAGGTTGGATTGAATGGGGCGGTTGCGGCATGGTTAACCCGAACGTTTTGAAGTCTGCAGGATTAGATCCGCAAGTTTATACAGGCTTTGCGTTTGGTGTTGGCTTGGAGCGCACCTTGCTGCTTCGTCACGATATTAACGATATGCATGATTTGGTTGAAGGCGATAAGCGCTTCGCAGAACAGTTTGTAATGGGGGAGTAACATCATGCCAATGGTAGATATTGACTGGCTCAAAGATCACGTTGACGTGCCAGAAAATTTGACTTACGAGCAGCTTGCTAAAGATTTAGTGCGCGTAGGTTTGGAAGAAGAAGAAATTCATACTTCTCAAGTTACAGGTCCAATCGTAGTTGGCTACGTTGTGGACGCAACTGCCGAGCCTCAAAAGAATGGCAAAACAATTAATTGGTGCCATGTTGACGTTGGTGAAAAATACAACGATGTTGACGAAAACGGCAATAAAGTTCCTCGTGGAATTATTTGTGGCGCTCCAAATATGGCTGCCGGTGAAAAGGTTGTTGTAACTCTTCCAGGCGCTGTTCTTCCTGGCGATTTTAAGATTGAGCCTCGTAAGACTTATGGCCACATTTCTAATGGCATGTGCGCTTCTGAGCGTGAGCTTGGATTGGGCGATAGCCATAACGGCATTATTTTATTGCGTGAGTATGGCTTTACTAAAGCTGAATATGATGCGCTTAAGCCTGGCGACGATGCAATGGAATTGTTGCATCTTAACAAGCCTGTTTTGGAGATTAATATTACTCCAGATCGCGGTTACGCTTTCTCGTATCGAGGGGTCGCACGCGAATATCATCATTCAACTGGAGCTACTTACACTGATCCTGCTGTAGCTTTGAATGAGCAAGCTTCTAAAGTTATGGATAGCGAAGGCCATAAGTCTTCCGATATTGAGGTGAGTATTGAAGATACTAACCCAATTCACGGCGTTCCTGGCTGCGATCGTTACTATGCTCGTGCTGTTCATGATTTTGATGCTTCTTCTCAAAGTCCTCGCTGGATGCAGCGCCGTTTAACTCGTGCAGGCATGCGTGGTATTTCTCTCGCTGTTGACGTTACTAATTATGTAATGCTTGACTTGGGTCAGCCTTTGCATGCTTACGATTTGGATAAAATCGAAGGACCTATTGTTGTTCGTCGAGCGCATTCTGGTGAGCATTTAACTACTTTAGATGGTAAAGATCGCGAATTGCATGTTGAAGATTTGGTGATTTGTGATTCTCCACGCGGCAACCATGGTTCGCGCGTGCTCGGCTTGGCTGGCGTTATGGGCGGCATGTACGGTGAAGTTACGAGCGAAACTAAGAACATTCTTATTGAAGCAGCTCATTTTGATCCCGTTTCTATTGCTCGTACTGCTCGCCGTCATAAGATTCCTTCGGAAGCTTCTCGTCGTTTCGAGCGTGGTGTTGATACCCAGCTTCAGCCTGCAGCTGCACAAATGGCTTCGAATCTTTTGGAGAAGTTCGCAAATGCTAAACCATCTTCATCTCCATTAGATCTTAATAACACTCAGCCTCGCAATGTGATTGTGTTTAAAGCTGATGAAGTTAATCGTGTTGCTGGCCTTGATGTTGATTTGAATCGCATTAGCGACATTCTTACGGATATTGGCTGCTCTGTTGCTGGCGGTGGTAACGGTTCATTCTCCGTGCTTCCTCCAACTTGGCGTCCTGACTTGAATGAGCCTTGCGATTTGGTAGAAGAAATCGCTCGTCTTGTTGGTTATGATGAGATTCCTGTTAAGGTTCCTGCGGTGCCTATTACTGGAAGGACTGGTTTAACAGCAGAGCAGGCAACTCGCAGAGCTATTGCTTATGAGTTGGCTGAAACTGGTTTAGTTGAATCTTTGAGCTACCCATTTGTTGGCGAAGAAGATATTAAGGCATTCCGTCAGGATGTGGACGAAATTTCTAAATTAAGCGTTCGCATTGCTAATCCTTTGGCTGGAGATCGCCCTTGGCTTCGTCGTTCTGTTTTGATGACTTTGGCTGGTACTGTTCGTCGCAATCTTCGCCGTGGTCTTGAAAACATTTCTATGTATGAGCTTGGTCATGTGTACTTCAACGATCCGGATGCTCCTGCAATTCCAGCATTGCCTGGTTCTGTGCGACCATCTAATGCGGAGCTTGCTGCTTTAGATGCTGGTTTGCCGGATCAGCCTTTGCATGTTGCAGCTCTTCTTACCGGCCATGCTGAAGAAACTGGCTGGCTTGGAACTCATAGAGATGTTGACTGGAGTGACGCCGTTGAAGCTCTTGAACGAGTAGGAAAGCGCATTGGTGTTCGCTTCGTTCTTGAACAATTTAAGGCTGCAGATGCTCCAGTTTCATGGCATCCAGGCCGTAGTGCTAAGGTTTGCGTTATTGCAGAAGATTCCTCGAGCGTGAATATTGGTACTGTTGGCGAATTGCACCCTCACGTTTGTGAAGCTTTGGATTTGCCAAAGCATTCTGCTGCATTCGAGCTTGATTTAACAGCATTGTTCAGCAATATGTTAATGAAGCCGGTTCAAGCTAAGCCAATTTCTACTTTCCCTCCAGTAAAGCAAGATTTTGCTTTCACTGCGCCAATCTCATTGCAAGCAAAAACTTTGCAAGATGCTATTGAAAAGTCTGCAGGTGATTTGCTTGAGTCTGTTGAATTATTCGACGTTTATGAGGGTGAACAGCTTGGTGAAGGCTTGCGTTCTCTTGCATATTCTGTAACTTTCCGTGCAACAGATAGAACTTTGTCCGGTGAAGAAATGGAAGAAGTGCGCGAAGCAATTACTAAGTCTGCCGCAAAATTGCACGCTACTTTGCGCGTATAAATTTGCATAAAATAATAGTAAATAATGCGATTGTGTAACTTTTCTAGTTGCGCAATCGCATTGTTCTGTTGTTGTGACAAATTTTTTGAAATAAATTTCACATTTCCTAGATATTTATGTGCATAGTCGTATATATTTGACTGTAAATGTTTTTTAGGAAAGGTTTTTTAGAGAAACTATGATGAATCCGAAAAAGGATTATGAAACAAGCAAAGATGACGAAGTTGTTGCAAGTCAGCAACGGCCTTCTACAAAAGCTGCTCGTTTAAATGCTATTGAGCAGGCTTTGTTGGCAGAAGTTATTACTTCGCAATCGCAGCTTGCTAAAGTACTTGCTAGGCATGGTTTTAAAGTTACTCAAGCTACATTAAGCCGTGATTTAGATGAAATGAATGCTGTTAAAATTCGTTTAACAGATGGCAGAATTGCTTATGTATTGGGTGATGGTACTGGGAATCGTCACGCTATGGATACTGTTCGAATTGATCAGCAAGTTGCTCGTACGTTATCTGGTCTTGTTACAGAAGTTGGTCACGCAAATAATATTGTTGTTATTCATACGCCTTCTGGAGCTGCACAATACGTTGCTAGTGTTATTGATCGTCAACCTTTGAAGGGTATTTTAGGATCAGTTGCTGGAGATGACACGGTTATTATGGTTTGCGCTTCTAATGAAGAGGCTGAAGATCGAGCAAACTGGATGCTAACTGTTGCATCTCGCTAAATCTTGACTATAAATTACGAATAATTATTATTTTTTATGCGCGCATAGGCTGTAAATGCTATATGCGCGCTTTTTATTACTATTCACGCTTTTTATTACTATTTGCGCACTTTTATTGCTATACATGCAGTTTATTGTATAAGTATTCTTTAAATAATTTTGTATCATTTTAATAAATTATGCTAAAAAAATTATATTTCAACATTTTGCGACACGTATATTGATTTTATCTAATCTGTATAATATGCTCTATATTGTTTAATTATACAAAGCGGCCTAGGAGGTCATAATGAATACTAACAAGCGCATCGTTCTGGCATACTCAGGTGGCTTGGATACTTCTGTAGCTATTCCTTACTTGAAAGAGCAAACAGGAAAAGATGTTGTTGCTGTTTCGCTTAACGTCGGTCAGGGCGGTGAAGCGCTTGATGCAATTAAAAAGCGCGCTTTGGCTTGTGGTGCAGTTGAGTCATATGTTGTTGACGCTCGCGAAGAATTCGCAGACGAATATTGCATGCTTGCTTTGAAAGCAAACGCATTGTATGAGGATGTGTATCCGTTGGTATCCGCTTTGTCTAGGCCGCTTATAACTAAGCATTTAGTGCATGCTGCTCACGAATTTGACGCAGATACTATTGCACACGGTTGCACTGGTAAAGGTAACGATCAAGTTCGTTTCGAAGTTGCAATCCAATCTTTGGACCCAGATTTAAAAGCTATTAGTCCAATTCGTGATTTGTCTCTTACTCGTGACGTTGAGATTGCTTTTGCGAACGATCATAATCTTCCAATTACGCAAAGTAAAAAGAGCCCTTACTCTATTGATCAAAATGTGTGGGGTCGCGCAATTGAAACAGGTTTCTTGGAAGATCCGTGGAATGCTCCAACTGAAGAATGCTATTCTTACACTCAAAATCCTATGGAATCTCAAGAGATGGATGAAGTAACAATCACATTCGAAAAGGGCATTCCGGTTGCAATCGACGGGCATGACGTAACGCCTTTGCAAGCAATTGAAGAAATGAACGCAAGAGCAGGTGCTCAAGGAATCGGTCGAATCGACATTATTGAAGATCGTTTAGTCGGAATTAAATCTCGCGAATTGTACGAAGTTCCAGGTGCGCAAGCCTTAATTACTGCGCATCAAGAGCTTGAAAACTGCTGCTTGGAGCGTGAACAGCACAGGCTAAAGCGCGCTCTTGATAAAAAGTGGGCTGAATTTGTGTACGACGGTCAATGGTTCTCTCCAGTCGTGCGTTCGTTGAATGCGTTTATTAACGAAACTCAAAATCATGTTTCTGGAGATATTCGTATGACTATGTACGCAGGAAAGGCTGTTGTTACTGGTCGCCGCTCTAAAGAATCTTTGTATGATTTTAACTTGGCAACTTACGATTCTTCCGATACTTTTGATCAGCGCGCATCCAACGGCTTCATTGAAATCTACGGATTGTCAAGCAAGGTTGCTGCAGCTCGTGACATGCGTGTTGCAAATAACTAGTAAAAGCTAATCAAAAGTTAACTTAAAATCTACGCACCTAAACAAGAGGTAAGAATGACTACGCACGATACAACAAACAATGCTAACCATCCAATCGCATTGTGGGGTGGACGTTTTAGCTCAGGCCCTTCTAAAGCGCTTGCAGCTTTAAGTAAGTCAACCCAGTTTGATTGGCGATTGGCAGACGATGATATTGCAGGCTCTAGAGCTCATGCTCATGCGCTGTATCGTGCTGGTCTTCTTAGCGAAAAAGAGTATGCTGATTTATCTTCAGCTTTGGACGAATTGCAAAAACGCGTAGATGATGGAACTTTTGCACCTATTGAGGAAGATGAAGATGAAGCTACAGCTTTAGAGCGTGGATTGCTTGAAATTGCAGGAAACGAGCTTGGCGGAAAGCTTCGTGCAGGTCGTTCAAGAAACGATCAGATTGCAGCATTAATACGCATGTTTTTGCGCAGGTATGCTCGAATTATTGCAGGTTTGTTGCTTTCAGTTTGCGATGCTTTGATTAAGCAGTCAAAAAATGCAAAAGATGCAGTAATGCCAGGGCGCACGCATATGCAACACGCTCAGCCTATTCTTCTTGCTCACCAGCTAATGGCGCACGTTTGGCCGCTTCTTAGAGATATTCAAAGGCTTATTGATTGGGATTTACGCGCGAATGAAAGCCCGTATGGAGCAGGCGCTTTAGCAGGTAACACTCTTGGACTTAATCCGGAAGAAGTTGCAAAAGAGCTTGGTTTTGCGAATGTTTGCGCAAATTCTATTGACGCTACAGCAAGCCGAGATATTGTTGCAGAATTTTCTTTTATTGCTGCAATGATTGGCGTTGATATTTCTCGCTTAAGTGAGGAAATTATTATTTGGAATACTCAAGAATTTGCGTTTGTGCGATTGGACGACGCTTATTCAACCGGCTCTTCAATCATGCCTCAAAAAAAGAACCCAGATATTGCTGAACTTGCTCGCGGAAAAGCAGGACGTTTAATAGGTGATTTAACTGGCTTAATGGCAACTCTTAAGGGTCTTCCAACTGCTTACGCGCGCGATTTGCAGGAAGATAAAGAAGCTGTTTTCGATCAAATCGATACTTTAGAAGTCTTGCTGCCGGCATTTTGCGGGATGATTGAAACAATGAAATTCGACTTGGATCGTCTTAAGGAACAATCTTCTACTGGTTTCTCTTTAGCTACAGATATTGCAGAATGGCTTGTAAAGCATGGTGTTCCATTCCGTAATGCTCATACTTTGTCTGGATTGTGCGTAAAGAAAGCTGAGGAGATTGGTGGAGATTTAGCTGATTTAACCGACGATGATTTTGCGGCGATTTTGCAAGGTTTTGTTGATGAATCGCATATTTGTGATCTCCGCAAAGTGCTTTCAAGTGAAGGTTCTGTTGCATCTCGTTGCGGACGCGGAGGAACAGCGTTTGTGCGAGTAAAAGAGCAAATTTTAGAAGCTGAAACTAAAGTAAATAATTATTATAATTTTGCTAATTCTATAAGTGACGGTATTGCGTATCGTTCTTTTGCAAAGTAATTAAGCAAAATTAAATTAGTTGCACGAAAATAGTGCCGAATATGATTTTCTTCAATATTCGGCACTTTTTGTTAAGCGTGTCGCCATGTACTGCAAAAATTGAATGGCTTGTGGACGCGCACAGCGCCCGATATTTTCGGTAATTTTCTAAATCAAGGAGATACTAATGGCTCAGGTCAGGAATTACAAGGAAGCCGGATTTGCTTCTTTGTTTGAAGAGCTAAAGTGGCGTGGATTGATTTCGCAATCTACTGACGAAAAGCAGCTTGCTCAAGCACTTGACGGAGAACCATTAACTTATTATTGCGGCTACGATCCTACTGCCGCTTCTTTGCATATTGGAAATCTTGTTCAGCTTATTAACATGCGTCATTTGCAAGCTGCAGGTCATCATCCAATTGCTTTAGTTGGCGGTGCTACAGGTTTAATTGGCGATCCTCGTCAAAGTGGCGAGCGAACTTTAAATTCTAAAGATATTGTTGCAGCATGGGCTGAGCGTTTGCGCAGGCAGATTGGTAGAATTTTGCCGCTTGAAGGCGAAAACCCTGTGCGTTTTGTTAGCAACTATGACTGGGTTTCCAAGATGTCTGCTATTGATTTCTTGCGCGATGTTGGCAAAAACTTCCGCGTAGGAACGATGATTGCTAAGGATATTGTGGCTCGTCGTTTGAATTCTGACGAAGGTATTTCTTTTGCAGAATTTAGTTACCAAGTTTTGCAAGGTAATGACTTTTTGTATTTATTCGATAATTACAATGTTACTTTGCAGCTTGGTGGTTCGGATCAGTGGGGTAATCTTACTTCCGGAATGGATTTGATTCGCAAAGTGCGCGGCGTTTCAGTAAACGTGTTTACTAGCCCTATTATTACGGATAATCAGGGTCGTAAGTTTGGTAAGTCTGAAGGCAACGCAATGTGGCTTGATCCAGCAATGTTAAGCCCTTACCGCTTCTACCAGTTCTGGTTTAATCAGCCAGATGATGAAGTTGTTAAGCTGCTTAAAGTTTTCACATTCTTGCCAAAGAGTGAAATTGAGCGTTTAGCTCAGCAGATTCAAGATGATCCTGGTTCTAGGGAAGCTCAGCGAGTGCTTGCTTGGGAAGTTACAAGTTTTGTACATGGCGAAGATTTAACTAACCAGGCTATTGAGGCTTCTTCTGCACTATTCGGTCGTGGAGATATTAAAAATATTGATGAGCAGACTCTTGAAGCTGCGTTGTCTGGCGTTAAAGTAAAGGCGGAAGATGGCAGCTTAGAATTTGCAAAGTCTAGCAATGGAGATCGTATTGTAGAAGCTGCAGTTGCTGCAGGCTTGTTCCACACTATTTCCGAAGCTCGTCGCGCTATTGAAGCTGGCGGCTTGTATTTGAACAATGAGCGTGTTGAAGGTGTTGACGATGTGCTTGACGATAATTCGTTCTTGCATGGTCGTTTTGCTTTGCTTCGCCGCGGTAAGAAAGCTATTGGTGCTGTTGAGCGCGCATAATACGCGTTTATTATGATTATTTGAAAATGCGTCTGTTATAAGCTGGCTGCTTGATGTATGCTATAGCTTGCTTATAACAGACGTTTAATGATGTTACGATAATAAAAATGCGATTTTGCAATTAAATCGCATACGGATGAGAGGTATGCCAGAATGGGCGAACAGCGCGAACACTCGCGGAGTGGTAAAAAGTCTTTTGGTGAGCGTGGCGGATTTGGCCATCGCAATGGTGGAAAAAGTGGCGAACGCCGTGGTGGATTCCATAAAGATGGATTCCATAAAGGTGGCTTTAAGAAGGGCGGTTTTAATCGTCGTCATGACGATGAGCGCGGTGAAGGATTCCACTCTGGCGTAAATCATGATGGCGAGCGCCGTTTTGATCGCAACCGTCATTTTGACCGTAAAGATAATCACTTCGATAATCGTCGTTCAAGAGATTTTGAACGTTCTGGTGAAGAAGGCGTCAATCCACGCTACAGGAAGTTTGATAACGAGCGTCGCTTTGATCGTCGTGACGATCGCCGTGACGATAGAAGAGACTATAGAAGAGACGATAGGCGTGACAATCGTCATGATCGTAATGGCGATTTCCATAAGGACTTCCATAAGGGTTCTAATGGCGGTTTCCGTGGTGACCGTAGGGACGATCGTAGGGACGATCGTAGGAATAATCGCTATGAAGAGCGTCGAGATAATGAGCGTCGCTTTGATCGTCGTGACGATCGCCGTGATGATAGAAGAGACAATCGTAGAGACGACCGCAGAGACAATCGCAGATCAAATTCAAACAGCAACTTCCGTTTTGAAAACGGTCCTCGCAGAAACTACGACGGAACTGTTTCGTATCCATCGCAGAATCCTTATACTGCTCGCCGCCCTAATGAGCCTAAGATGCCAAAAGGCTTGGAATGGGCAATGCTTTCCAAGGAAGACCGTGAACGTTTACGCGGCCTTTCAAAGGAGCATGCTGAAAATATTGGTCTTCATATTCTTGCAGCATACACTTTGGAAGAGGAGAATCCTGAGCTTGCTTTAGAGCATGCAAAGTGGGCTGCTAAGCAGGCTTCTCGTATTGATTTTGCTCGCGAAACTTTAGCTTTTGTATCCTATCGTCAAGGCGATTACAAGCTTGCGTCAAAAGAATTCCGTACTGCTATGCGAATGAATGGGTATCTTGATTATTTGCCATTTATTGCTGACTGCGAACGCGGTATGGGTAATCTTGACAAGGCTCTAGAAATTTGCATGTCTGATGAAGCGAAATCCTTAAGAGGAGAAGTAAAAGCCGAAATGTTCCTCGTTTATGCAGGCGTTTTGGCAGATACTGGTCATGCAGATAAAGCTATTGATTTGGTTCACGCAATGGGTCGTTCAAAGGGCTTGCCGGGAGAGTATCGTATGCGAGCTGTTCAAGCTGAGCAGTACTTCTTGGAAGAAGCAGGACGAAACGATGAAGCAATTGAATTAGAGTCTTTGCTTGACAATCTTGAGCAGCAATATGCAGACAAAGATGATGAAGATATTAATCCAGATGACATTGTTATTGACTACGATTTAGAGCATTTGAACGATGACATGATGGATGAAATCGGCATGAGTGAAGATGATGCTCAATTTGCTCCAGAAGAAGATGATTCTGAAGATTATTCTGAAGATTATTCCGAAGACGATTCCGAAGATTCTAACGAAAATGAAGAAAATGAAGAAGATGAAGAAGAATTTTCTAGCGAAGAAAATAATTCTGAAGATTCTAGTGAAGAAGTTAAATCTGAGGATTAAAACAATTTAAGGCTATTTTATGCAACTTGAAACGAGAAAGAATTTTTCTGCAAGTAATCTTCCTTTAAGCGAAGCGTTTCGTTTAGCTTTGCTTGATTTGGACGGTGTAGTGTATCGTGGCGGAAACGCTGTTGAGCATGCTGCTGAAGAAATAGAATCAGCGCAAAATCACGGTATGGCTATTGAATACACAACGAATAATTCTTCTCGTTTTCAAGCTGTTGTTGCAAAACAGCTAGAAAGTTTTGGCCTTAGCGTTAAACCTTGGCAGATTATTACATCTTCGGTTGTGGCAGCTCGTATGGTTGCGCGCCATGTTGAGCGTGGTGCTCGAGTTCTTGTTCTTGGAGCTGAACATTTGCAAGAAGAAGTCAAGCGTGCAGGTTTGCAGCCAGTAACTTCTTGCGAAGACAATCCAAAAGCTGTAATTCAAGGCTGGTATCCTAAAATGACTTGGCAAGAAATGGCAGAGGTTTCATTTGCTGTTGAACATGGAGCCAAGTATTTTGTTACAAATCGTGACTTAACAATTCCTAGAGAGCTCGGCATAGCACCTGGATGCGGCTCTATGATTCAAGCAGTAGTTAATGCTACTGGCGTTGAGCCTATTGCTTCTGCTGGAAAGCCAGAATCCGCAATGTATGACGAAGCTCGACTATTAGTTGCAGCAAACTCTAGCCATAGTGAGAATGAGCTTAAAGAATATACTGAAAAAGACGAATTTGGAAATCCTGTAATCAGTATTGCTAATTCTTTAGCTGTTGGCGACCGTTTAGATACGGATATTGAAGCAGGCACAAGAGGCGGATACGAGTCTTTGCTTGTGCTTACAGGAGTTACGGATCCTAGAATGCTTATGCTTGCGCCAGCGCATTTGCGTCCAAGTTTTGTAGCAAAAGATTTGCGCGGATTAAATGAGCCTCATGAAGCTCCAAATCGCGTTGATAATAATACTTTTGTGTGCGGCGACGCGAAAGCTCAGCTTGTAGAAAATAGTATTGAAGTTAATAATACTTACGACTTAAATGCTTTGCGCGCAGCTTGTGCGTTGACTTGGAGTTTGCAAGATAGCGGCAATA
>NQOH01000001.1:64692-85079 GCA_003585735.1 Gardnerella kenyensis | reverse complement strand
GCAAACGAAAAGCGCGCAAACGACGTAAGCTTGCATAGCATGAGCATAAATGGAAAATCGAAAGTACCAACAGGCTCATATGTAACTCAACGTTTAGATTCTGCTCTTGTAAATCGTTCTTTAGCAAACAGTAGAACTATTGCGCAACGTCTTATTAAAGCCGGAGTAGTGAGCGTAAATAATCGTATTATTACTAAATCATCATTTTTAGTAAATAATTCTGAAGAAATAACTATTCAAAAATCGAAAGAATTAGAAAAATCAGAATATTTTCTTAAATACGTTTCGAGAGGCGCGCTTAAATTAGAAGGCGCTTTTGAAGCATTTTCTAAATACGGTTTATCTATTTTAAATTCAACTCGAGCATTAGATATTGGCGCTTCAACAGGCGGCTTTTGCGACGTTCTTTTACAAAAAGGAGTTAATAGCGTTATTGCGTTAGACGTTGGCCACGGTCAATTGCATCCCAAAATTGCTAATAATCCTCGCGTAATAGAAATGAGCGGCGTAAATATTCGAGACATTTATGAAGAAGATTTGCCATATAAGCCAAATCTTATAGTTTCGGACGTTTCTTTTATTTCTCTTACTCTAGTCATACCAACAATTGCGCGTATTGCAGAGAAAAATGCGAATATTGTACTACTTGTAAAACCACAATTTGAAGTTGGAAAAGGAAATCTTGGAAAAGGCGGCATAGTAACAGACGAAAGTTTACGCATTAGCGCATTGGAAAAAGTGAAAAATTGCGCTAAAGCTAACAATTTGACTGTTATTGCAACAGAAAAATCGCCTATTGAAGGAACTCACGGCAACGTAGAATACTTACTTTACGCACGATTTTCCTCATAAGTACTTTTTGTAATATACGCAGAAGAATTACAATAGTTACTGTTATGTTTTAACAGTACAAAGGGGACGTGTGATGCAAGAACATTTAGCAAATGATGCTACTTTGGCAGTCCGCCGTGCTCTTGTTGTTACTCATGCAAGTCTTGATAGTAACAGTGCTGTGGTTAACCAAGTTACTAAGCAACTTAGCGACGCAGGCTTTCAAGTAGACGTGTTCCATAGTGCTGCTGCTTCTGCTTTTGCGCAAAAACCAACGCATCTAATCGACGAGAATACAGAAATTGTTGTTGTTCTTGGCGGAGATGGCACGATGCTTCAAGCTGCAGAATTAGTGCATTGTACTCCAGTTCCAATTATTGGCATTAATTTAGGTCATGTTGGTTTTTTGGCAGAATTTGAAAGCTTCCAAATAGATGAAGCAATTAGAAGAATTGCTAATAAAGATTATTTTATTAATCGGCGTATGGAAGCTCACGTAGACGTGTGGCTTCCTGGTGAAAGCGAGCCTTTAAGCGACTGGGCTTTAAATGATATTACTGTTGATCGTGCAGACAGAGGTCGCATGGTTGAGCTTTCTATTCGCGTGGACGATGTTGAAATGTCATCGTTCGGCTGCGATGGCGTAATAGTTTCAACACCTACAGGTTCCACGGCTTACGCGTTTTCAGCAGGTGGCCCAATTATGTGGCCAAACGTAGAAGCTTTGCAATTAGTGCCATTAGCAGCTCATGCGCTTTTTGCAAGACCGCTTATTATTGGTGCGGGATCAACTTTTACTATTGATATTCTTGAAGAATCGTCTTCGGGCGGTTGGATTTGTTGCGACGGCAGACGCCAAAGAGCTCTTCCGCAAGGATCTAGAATTCAAGTTCGACAATCTAAAGACGAATTATTATTAGCTAGACTTTCCGGCGCTCCTTTTACAAAGCGTTTAGTTACGAAATTTGATTTACCAGTAGTTGGTTGGCGAGAACAAAGAAAAAGTAGTAAACGAGGTTAATAGTGCTTGAAGAACTAGAAATACGTAATCTTGGACCAATTGCGCATGCTCTTATTACACCTTCAGCGCACATGACTGCTATTACTGGCGAAACCGGTGCTGGAAAATCAATGCTACTAAGCGCAATCAAACTTATTTCAGGCGGTAAAGCTGATTCTGCGCGCGTATCCGTAAATGCTAAAGAAGCATGGGTTCAAGGCGTTTTTAGCGTGCCTAAATCAAGCGAAGTAGAAGATATTGTAAATCAAGCTGGAATTAATCTTGAAACTTCAGAAAATAATATCAATCAATCCGATATGTATGTTTCAAGAACAATTCCTCAAGAGGGAAGATCCAGAGCGACTCTTTCTGGATGCGCTGTGCCAAAAACTTTGCTAGAAAAAGTTTCTTCTCAACTTGTTACTATTCACGGCCAAAGCGACCAGCTACGTTTAGCAACATGCGCTAAGCAGCGCGAAGTGCTAGATAAAATTGCGAATAATAGTGAATTGTTAAAAAAGTATACTCAAGCTTATCGCGATTGGAAGGAAGCAAAAGCTGTTTGCGAGCGCCTAGAAAATCAAGAGTCTTCAGCAAGACAAAGAGCTGATTATCTTCGAGAATCTTTAACTCGCATACGTGACGTTAATCCGCGTCCTAACGAAGATGAAGAATTGCGTGCAAGACGAGAAAGAATTGAGAATGCTGCACAAATTATTAATTCCGTAAGCACTGCTTTAGCTTCTCTTGACTCAAGTCAAATTGATTATGGTGCTTCGCAATCTTCTGAAGACGCTTTAACTCTTATTGATAAAGCTTCGCAAGCTCTTAGAAGCGCTAATATTAATTCATCTTTTGGCGAAATTGTTAATCAGCTTGACGATATTCGTTCCCAAATTGACGACGTTGTAATGCAACTTGCGCAACAATTAGACGTGGATGCGAATGAAGAAGATTTAGATGCTTTAAATTCTAGAATTCACGATTTAACTGAACTGACGAGAAGATGGGGACCTACTCTAGATAATGTGCTTGATTGGGCAGAAAAAGCTCAGTTTGAGCTTGAAGATTTAGATGATTCTCCGGAAGCTATTGAAAAAGCGAGCGCAACTTGTAATAAACGCTATATTGAAGCATTAAATATAGCTGAAGAATTGTATTCTACGCGTAAGAAAGCTGCTGAGAAGCTTAGTGACGAAGTAAGCGAAGAATTATCAAGTCTTGCTATGAAAGGCGCTGAGTTAATAATCCAAGTTAATTCGCGCAAAAACAGCACGTCTACCGAAAAGCTAGATTCTTACGGTATTGACGAAATTGAGTTTTTGTTCCGTCCTTTCCCTGCTTCTCCTAATCTTCCGATGTCTAAAAGTGCGTCAGGTGGCGAATTAAGTAGGCTGATGCTTGCAATAGAACTTGTTATTTCTAAATTTAGTGAGAATAGCAATAAAACTATGACTTTTATTTTTGATGAGGTTGATTCTGGCGTTGGCGGAGTAGCTGCAGTAGAGCTTGGTAAACGTTTAGCACAGCTTGCAAAACATGCTCAAGTTATTGTTGTTACGCATTTGCCACAAGTTGCATCTTTTGCAAATGTTCAGCTTGCTGTTAAAAAGAATCTTGTGGAAAATACTACTAGCGAATCTGCCGATGAGTGTGCGGATACAACCGTTATGCAGCTTGAAGGTTATGAGCGAGAGCAAGAAATTGCTCGCATGCTTTCCGGAAGTAATTCTCAAACTTCGCTTGATCATGCGCGAGAATTGTTGGAAACAAGTAGAAAGTTAATTGATGGAAGCGGAGAATATAGAGAATAATTCGTTTTTTAAAGCTGCGATTTTTGATTTTGACGGTACTCTTATCGACTCTCTTGGCGTGTGGGATGATATTGACAAACGTAGTTTTGCTAAACGAGGCATGAGCGTTCCTGAAATTTTTGCGAACAATACTGCAACAATGAAACCTCGCCAAATTGCTGATTATGTTATTAAAAATTATGGTTTTACCGACTCTCCAGAAGATTTAATGAAAGAATGGTCAGATATGGCATTTGATGCTTATGCTAACCATCTTCCGCTTAGAAAAGGCGCATACGATTACGTGCATTATTTGCAATCTAAAAAAATAAAAATGCTTCTAATAACTACTCTTTCTAAGCGTTTATGCAAGCCGGCTTTAAAAAGAACCGGTATTTTAGAATGTTTCGATTTTTTGCAATTTGGGGAAGATTTACCAGAAGAAGGTAAGCATAGTTGCAAAACTTATATAAATATTGCAAAGCAAATTAATATTAATCCTGTGGATTGCGCAGTATTTGAAGATTCCGCAACTGCTTTAAGTTCCGCTCAGAAAGCTTATATGAAAACGTACGGGGTAGTGGACAATACTAATGCTGAAATTGCTAAAGATTCGCCGTTCACGAACTGTTTAGCAGTGTTTTCAGACTTCGCAAACGCGCCAAAAAGTTGATGAGGTTTCACATACCCCGGGTTTTGTCGTATGCACAAGTGCACACGGATGGCCATCCATCTCGATTTGACGTTGCCGTCAAACTCTAGCAGTCTACCCGAAGACTTGGGCGAGCAGCCCTTAAACGTCTTCTGCTTGACCTTGCTCCCAATGAGGCTTGCCATGCGGCTAACTGTTACCAGAAGCCCGGTGGTCTCTTACACCGCCGTTTCACCCTTACCTAAACAAACTGTTCAGGCGGTCTATTCTCTGCTGCGCTATCTCTCAGGTCGCCCTGGGCGGACGTTATCCGCCATCGTGCTCTGTGGAGCCCGGAAGTTCCTCAGTCACTCCGAATGAACATTGTGACCGCGGCCATCGTGAAACCTCAACCTTCCCAAGTATAGCAGATAATATTAATATCGTAAAAAATTCGTTATTTTATATAAAATACTGAAAGAAATATTAATTTTTTTATTTAAATTTGATAAATTGCTAGGTTCTTATTGATTAAGCAGATATAATAGAGATACCGACGGCATCGTGGCAGTCGGAGGATTCCAATCGAACGAACAGTTCGAGCTTATATGGGGAGGTTTCGCATGGAAATCGTCATTACTGGTCGTCATACGCAAATTAATCAAAGGTTCCGTGACGTTGTTGAAAGTAAGATGAATCGTGTGACCGCCATTGCGCCTGATGCGCAACGTGTACAAATTGTGTTAACACACGAAGGTAATCCACGCCAAGCTGATACTGCAAAGCGAGTTGAGATTACTGTTGTTGCAGGAAGTACAGTTATTCGCGCAGAGGCTTCTAGCACTGATCAATATAGTGCTTTAGATATGGCACTTGATAAATTGACGCTGCGCTTGCGTCGCACTCGCGATCGTCGTAAGGATCATCGTCGTGGATATAGCGAAATGGTTCCTGTTGACATGGGTGTGGTGGAGCCAGAAATTGAAACTACGGTTGAAGAGCCAGAAGAAGATGAAGTTAATAGTGCCGATGCAGCTGTTGCTTCTGATTTAGGCCCGGGCGAGTCTGTAGAAGTTAGCGTAGGAAGCACTCCTATTGTGATTCGTCGTAAGCTTCATATTGCAGAGCCGATGAGCATTGACGAGGCTTTGTATGAAATGGAGCTTATCGGTCATGATTTCTTCCTGTTTGTGAACAAAGAGACCATGCGCCCGTCGGTTGTGTACCGCAGGCACGGTTGGAGCTACGGCGTATTTGAGATTGATACGCCAGAAAATGTTGCTAAGCAAAAGTAAACAAATAAATAAAATTACGAATAAAAGGTAGTAAAAAGTAATCAAAATTAGTAAAAAGTAAATAAAAAATTGCTAAAATAAATAAATGTCCCGTCTAACACAACGTTGGACGGGCATTTTTATTTAAGTTTCAGACTCGCTAACTTATAAAAATCGTAGCCGTCGCGTAATATAGGCACAGTTTACGTCTATGTTGGCTAGGCCGTCTTCATAGACATGACCTAAGGGAGCAAAACGTGGTAGATATCGTCGATAAAGCCTTGCGTATGGGTGAAGGCCGTCAATTGAAGCGCCTTGAGAACGTAGCCAAGGCTGTGAATGCGTTAGAAGATGAAATTTCTGCGCTTTCCGATGAAGAATTGAAGGGTCAAACTGCTAAGTTTAAGCAGCGTTTAGATAATGGCGCAAAGCTTGATGATTTAATGCCTGAAGCCTTCGCTACAGTTCGAGAGGTTTCAAAGCGTACGCTTGGCCAGCGTCACTTCGACGTTCAGCTTATGGGTGGCGCGGCATTGCACTGGGGCAATATCGCAGAAATGAAAACTGGTGAAGGTAAAACACTGGTTGCAACTTTGCCAAGCTATTTGAACGCTTTGGAAGGTAAAGGCGTACACGTTGTTACGGTTAACGATTACCTTGCAAGCTATCAGAGTGAATTGATGGGTCGTATTTATCGATTCCTCAACATGAGCGTTGGTTGCATTATTACAGATCAGCAGCCTCCAGAGCGTCGTAAGCAGTACAATGCAGACATTACTTACGGCACTAATAACGAGTTCGGCTTTGATTACTTGCGCGATAACATGGCTTGGGAAAAGAGCGAGCTTGTGCAGCGCGGCCATCATTACGCTATTGTTGATGAGGTTGATTCTATTCTCATCGATGAAGCTCGTACACCACTTATTATTTCTGGTCCTGCTGAAGGCGACGTAACTCATTGGTATCGTGAATTTGCGAAGCTTGTTTTAAAGCTTAATCGTGATACTGATTATGAGATTGACGAAAAGAAGAAGACTGCAGGTATTCTCGATTCTGGTATTGCTAAGATTGAGGATTATCTTGGTATCGATAACCTTTATGAGCCGAATAATACTGCGCTTATTGGTTATTTGAACAACGCTTTGAAAGCTAAGGAACTTTTCCTTCGCGACCGCGATTACGTTGTTACTAACGGGGAAGTTCTTATTGTTGATGAACACACTGGTCGTGTTCTTCCAGGACGTCGATACAGCGAAGGCTTGCATCAGGCTATTGAAGCTAAGGAAGATGTTGAAGTTAAGGCAGAAAATCAGACTTTTGCTACTATTACTTTGCAAAACTACTTCCGTATGTACGACAAGCTTGCTGGTATGACTGGTACTGCAGAAACTGAAGCTGCAGAATTCATGGGCACGTACAAGTTGGGTGTTCTTCCAATTCCTTCTAACCGTCCAGTTATTCGTATGGATAAGGATGATTTGATCTTCCGTACTAAGAAGGAAAAGTTAAGCGCTATTGTTCGAGACGTTGCTCAGCGTCACGCTAAGGGTCAGCCGGTACTTCTTGGTACTGCATCTGTTGAGTCTTCCGAGATTCTTTCTTCTTTGCTTGATGTTGCTCGTATTCCTCACCAGGTTTTGAACGCTAAGCAGAATGCTAAGGAAGCTGCTGTTGTTGCTGTTGCAGGTCGTAAGGGCGCTGTGACTGTTGCTACTAACATGGCAGGCCGTGGTACAGATATTATGCTCGGCGGAAACGTCGAATTCTTGGCTGATGCAAAGTTGAAGTCTGAAGGTTATTCTCCAGACGATACTCCTGACGAGTACGAGAAGCGTTGGCCAGGCGTTTTGGCTGAAGTTAAGGAACAAGTTAAGGACGAGCACGAAGAAGTTAAGAAGCTTGGTGGCTTGTATGTGCTTGGTACTGAGCGTCATGAGTCTCGTCGTATTGATAACCAGCTTCGTGGTCGTTCTGGCCGTCAGGGCGATCCTGGTGAGTCTCGCTTCTACTTGAGCTTGGAAGATGATTTGATGCGTTTGTTCAACACGCAGCTTGTTGCTCGTGTTATGGCAAAGGGCTTGCCTGAGGGAGAGCCAATCGAATCTAAGTATGTTTCTAACGGCGTTCGTACAGCTCAGAAAACTGTTGAAGCTCGTAACTTCGAAATGCGTAAGAATGTTTTGAAGTACGACGACGTTATGAATAAGCAGCGTACGGTTATTTATTCCGAACGTCAAATGGTTCTTAAGGGCGAAGATATTCATGAGGATATCTTGAAGTTCATTAGCGATACTGCAGAAAGCTACGTTCGTGGCGCAATGAACGGATCAGATAAGCCAAAGAATTGGGATTTGCAAGGCTTGACTTCGGCTCTTAACGCTGTTATGCCAGTTATTCTTGACTGGGATGAGATTCATGAGTCTATTGACAATCTTAAGGGCGAGAAAGCCGTAATTGCTTTGCGCGATATCATCGTTGAAAGCGCCAGAATGTTCTACGGACTTTTTGAAGCTGGAGTTGGTAGCGAATCGCTTCGTCAGCTTGAACGCCGAGTTGTTTTGGCTGTTCTCGACAGAAAGTGGCGTGAACACCTTTACGAAATGGATTATTTGAAGGATGGTATTGGCCTGCGTGGTATGGGTCAGCGCGATCCTTTGGTTGAATACCAGCGTGAAGGCTATCAGATGTACAATTCCATGATTGAAGCAATTAAGGAAGAAAGCATCCAACTTCTCTTCCATATTGATATTGATCAGGTTGCTACAACAATGGATGAAGACGATTCTGACGCAGAATTTGATGAAGATGTTGCTGAGGTTTCTGCTGAAGTCGAGAATGAAGACGAATCGGCTGGAATCGTCGGACCTGCTCCTTTGAGCCATGCTGAAGGCGAAGTTCCATTAAGCATGCGTCCAAAGAATGAAGAGTGGAAGACTCCATGGTCCGATGGACGTACTTTCCCAGGCACTAATAAGAACGATGAGTGCCCATGCGGTTCTGGTCGCAAGTACAAGCTTTGCCACGGTCAGAACGAAGCTGAAAACGAAGCCGAAAACGAAGCCGAGTAAAGCAAAAAGTTTTACTTTAAGCAAAACTTAAAAATAAATGGCGGTGTGATTCTTTTGAATCGTGCCGCCATTTATTTTTTATAACTTGAGATTTATTAAATAATAAGAAGCGATTTTATACTCGCGCTCCATGACCGTAATCTCTATAGTCTTCTTTATATGGATCAGGTTTCTTGCGATTCATAATTAATCCTGCTCCGCCAATAAGAATAAACAATCCGCTTGCAATTCCAATGATTGTTGAGAGAGACGGCACAAAAGCGCAAAAAATAATTCCTGCAATTCCAAGAGCAAAAACAATCCACAATATTGCAGTTGTTAATGGAATGTTTTCTAAAGTAGGATTTGGTGGCACGAAATCATCGCCATAATCATCCATAGTTTCGTCTACATCAAGCCAGCTGCTGCGAGTGTTATCGCGAGGGCCTTGCGGGTTCACGAATTGTACGTGGGAATCTTGCATACGCTTAGGAGAAATATATGATTCCTTGCTGCTTAAATTTTTAAAACTAAACTTATTTTTTGCGACTTTTTCTCCATCTTGAAGATGCTGAGCTTTTATAGCCGCTTCCTTCCTTTTAGCTTCTAGCTCTAATTTCTTTTTTAAATCTTTTTCTACATGCTTTTTAAAATGTTTCGCAAGGCGAGAACGTAAGACATCGTCCAACTCGTCCCCGTATTCTTCAATAAAATCGTTCCACTCTGATTCAAAATCCGTGTCGTCAAGATCCATGTCGTCAAGATTCATGTCGTCATAATTTTTATTATCAAAATTTGAAGATGGTGACGTTTCGTCATTATCACGGCGAGGGTCATTGGTATTCTTAGAAGAAGTCATGAACTATACTGTAGCAAATCTTCCTGATTGTTGCACAAAATAGTGTGAAAATAGGTAGCTGCAAGAAAGGATATAGTATGTTGTACTGGTTCTTCGTGAAGGGACTTGGGGGTATTGCCCGCATGAGGATTCATCCATCAGCGCAAGGCGTTCATAATGTTCCAAAGAAGGGCGGTGCAATTATTGCTGCAAACCATCTTGCTGTTATTGATGATGCTCTTTTGCCATTGACTTGCCCTCGTATGATTCACTTCATGGGAAAAGCTGAATATTTTGAAGGAAAAGGCCTAAAGGGACGCTTTAAAAAGTGGTGGTTTACTTCAGTTGGAGTTTTTCCAGTAGATCGATCTGGCGGCTCTAAATCTCTTGGCGCACTAAATCATGCTCGAGAAATTCTAGAAAAAGGTCAGCTTTTTGGCATTCATATTGAAGGCACAAGAAGTCCTGATGGCAAATTGTATCGTGGACACACTGGTGCTGCGCGTCTTGCTCTTGAAACTGGTTGCCCAATTGTGCCAGTGGCGATTATTGGCACAAGAGAACTTCAAGTTCAAGGACAAATAGTTCCTGCAAAAGGTAAAACGCAAGCAATTTATGGTGAGCCTATTAAAGTGGAGAAAGTTCGAGATTCAAGCGAAATTACTCACGAACGTTTGCGCGAAATTACTGATCAAATAACGCAAGCAATCCAAAAAATGAGCGGTCAGGAATACGTTGACGAGTACGCTCAAACCGTAAAAGAGCGTATGAGAGAAGCTAGAGAGAAAAACAAATCTCAAAAATAAAATTAAATCTTAAAACTAAATCTTAAAACTAAATCTTAAAATATAAAAAAGCGGCGGAAGTTACTGGCTTTCGTCGCTTTTATTTTTACTGCACTGCTATCAAATATTGCAAGTATCCTCGCAAAAAACACTTATTAAATAACCGTAAGTGTCACAACAGTTGCATTACCTCTAGCATCTTTTACAGGAACTTCGCTTCCGCCTGATGGAGATTGGAAACGTACAACGTGCATGAAATCGCCGAGCGGAGCAGAAATCTTCACTTGAAGCCCAAGTCCCTCAATAATTCTACGCGCTTCATCAGTGTTTTTGCCGCAAACATTAGGCAGCGTAATAGTCTTAGGGCCTTTAGAAACAACGAGCTTTACACTATCTCCCCAATGCAATTGTGTGCCAGCGTCAACTGAAGAACTAATAATCTTACCTTTTGCTACAGTATCGCTATTTTCTTCATCGTACGTAACGTTTAATTTTGCGTCACTTAACGCTGCATCAGCTTCAGCCTTAGTATGATTCACAACTTCCGGCATTTGCACAGGCATAGGGCCTTTAGAAAGCAATACGCTAACTTCATCATTGTGATTCATTCTTGTGCCAGGATCTGGGCTAATATCAATCACGCTACCTTCTGGAATCTCAAGAGAGTATATATCTGAAGATTTGTGGTGAACAATATTAGTGAATCCAGCCTTTTTCAATGCTTTTATAGGGTTCTTGCCATTGTAAGAGTTTGGATCAGTAATATCTTTAGGAATTGTAGATTTACGAATCCCAAGAGAAAGCACAACGCGAAGGCGATTATTTCCATGCTTACCAATATGGCCGCCAACAACATCCGGATTAGTTTCAAGAACTTTTCCAGCAGGAACATCATCACTGTAATTTTGTGAAACAGTGTAAGGAATTCCAGCAACTTTCAAAGTGTGCTCGTATTGTTGCCAATTAATATCAGTAATTTTACAAGCTGCGCGATTTGCGCATTGAAGATCGTCTGGCTTTGGAAGCGTCCAGTAACTGCCAGGGCCGAGCATGTACCATAATCCGCCAGCTATTGCGGCAACTAGTACTACAGCAGCGCTAGAACCTGCAATAATAAACGCTTTCTTTTTAGAATTCTTAGAATTGCGATTATTCGAATCTTTTGGTTGCAATGTTGGAATAATAGAATTGCTTCCGTTATTTGCACTCAAGTTTTTTGCGCTTATTGCAATTGTTGGCATATTACTATCGTCAAATTCAGATAGCGGATCATCTTGAGGATTATAAGACATAGTTTTCGTATAAGTCTTATTAGAAGCTTCACTATAATCTTCTGAAGAAGAACTTAAGTTTTTATTCTGCTTCAGCATAATAGTTGCATCATCATAATCATTATTTTCAGTATTGACGCTACTATTTTCTGCAAAATCGTCAGCATTTATATCTTTAGTATCATTTTCATCTTTAGAAGACTTAAGATCAGATTCAGAATCAGATTTAGACTCAGAATCAGAATCAGCATGTTCGGCTGAAGCATTCAAATTTTCAAGTGGAGAAAGATTTAGCAAAGACTGCTGATCTTCCGGCTCTTGAAGCTTATACTGCCAATCTTCAGGCTGCAATTGTTTTGAAAGCGCACGCAACTGTGCCAAAGCTTCGCTAGCATTATCCGGTCGCTCGTTCATATCTCTTGCAGTAAGTTTAGATATAAACTGCGCCACTTTTTCGTTAATTTCTGGGCAAGCTGTACTTATTGAAGGCGTGTTTTCATGAACATGCTTAAATACTAAAGTTACAGGATTATCTGCTGTAAAAGGCACGCGTCCTGCAAGCATTTCCCAAGCCATCATTCCTGCGGAATACAAGTCTCCTTGAGGAGTTGCAAGATTATGCTCAATAAGTTCTGGCGCAAGATAAGCTGCAGTGCCTAAAAGTAAGCCTGTAGAAGAAAGCGTTGCTTGCGAAATAGCGCGAGCTAAACCAAAATCAGTAATCTGAACGTGGCCGCGGTCATTAATCAAAATGTTTTCCGGCTTAATATCGCGATGCACGACTCCAGCTTGATGCGCAGAAGCAAGACCATCCAAAGTCTCAGCCAACAATCTTAACGTGTCTCTAACGCTAAAAGTGCCTTGCGTATTCATCTCGTAGCGCAAATTAACGCCATGAACGTATTCCATTACAAGGTAGTCAAGGCCTTCATATTCGCCAGTGTCATAAACTTGCACAATATGCGGATTTGCTATTGCCGCTGCGGAAGTTGCTTCTCTGCGGAATCTTGCAATAAATTGTTGACGGTGAACACCTTGAGCAAGCTGGGTGTGCATGATTTTAATAGCCACAGGCCTATCAAGGCGCTCGTCTTGTGCCTGATAAACTGTAGCCATTCCGCCTTGAGCGATTTTGCGCACAATTCGATAGCGATTTTCAATGCACATGCCTTCTTGTGCTTGCGAAGATTCATCCATTGCCACAATCCTTATACGCGAAAAACCTATTTACTACTTATTACTACTTACGAGTGTACAAGCAATACAGTAAAGAAGATTAATTTTTTAGCGTTTTATTAAACTATTGTACATTACGCCATACTTCAGGTATAAAGCGCTCGCTAATAGAATGCAATAAGTTTTTGCCACTACTAGTTAATTGACTATTATCAATAGCTTTTTGCGATTCTTGCCAAAGCTTACTAATTCGTTTTATTGAGTTTTCAATAGCTCCCGTGCTGTAGTAAATTTTAATTATTTTTTCTACATCATCTTCGCTTCGTGATTTGCTTAAGTAAGCTTTTAGTAAAGTGTCTCGTTCCTCGCTATTGCCGTACTGTAGCGCGTCTGCTAGCAAAACTGCGCGCTTTCCTTCGCGAATATCTCCGCCAATCGGCTTTCCAGTATGCTTACTATCCGACACAATATCGAGCAAATCGTCTGCAAGTTGGAAAGCAATTCCTAAAGGATCGCCAATTAGTAAAGCTAGTTCATAAGCTTCATCTGGTTTCATCGATCCTGCAAGAAAACCAAGCGTTAAAGGAGCAACTGTAGTGTAGCTTGCAGTTTTCCATCTAAATACGTTTAGTGAAGATTTAGCAAGTTGTAAAGGATCGCTTAAATCCATCATTTCAATAGACAAATCAAGCACTTGACCGATTCCAACATTTTTTTGCATACTCGCAAATGCTTCAAGCAGTTCCTCGTTGTAAGTGAAGTTTTTAGCAGCACTACGCGCAATATCAAAGCTTTCAGTAGCAAGTAAATCTCCAAGCATAATGCCAAGGCCTGCGCCAATATGCTTGTTGTTTAAAGATGCGCTTAGAGCACAATACGCACTTGGTTTTCCGCGTCTCAAAGCTGACTCGTCAATAATATCGTCGTGAATTAACGCTGCAGTTTGGAACACTTCCAATGCGCAAGCAATATCAAAAATAGATTGTTTTTGAATTTTCGAAGTGTTATTTTCGTCCGTAAATGAATTAAAAGCTGCAATAGTTAGCAAAGCTCTAAGACGCTTACCGCCTTCGCTAGAAACAATAGCTTGCTTAACTACTTTTTGCAAAGTATTCGCACATGTTGAAGAAAGATTATTTTCGGCGCTTGTGCAAAATTGTTGAGAAATCAAATACGCAATACGAGACTCAATAGAAGAAAGAGTAAATGCATCGTCATCCGTTAATGTGCTCATAATATGAAAGTTATCCACAGGGCTGAACATTACAAAACGCAATATTTACTAGGCTAACCGAAGCTTTTAACCAAAGCTAATCATTTTTATTGAATGCTTGCGCGTATCTTGAGAAACTTACTTTTATCAAGAGCTGCACAAGTAGTACTTGGTGTTTGCAAATGCATAAAAGATGCATAAAAGATGCATGAAAGTGCAGAAAAAGTGCAGAAAAAGTGCACATAAAAACTATTACGAAGGGAAAATTATGGAAGTGTTAGATATCGATGTTGCGGATCAAATTTCGCGTAACTGCGTTGACGATTTTGATATTCAAAGCATATTGGAAATTTATGGTGAAAGCGCTAATAGTTACGATGGTTGCATAGATTTTGTTGGTTTGGATGATTTTGCAAGTTTTGCTGGTAAGGAAGTTTCAAATGTTAACGGGAACATATACCCGTCAAAAGAATGTAGCTTCTTTATGACGTTTCCAAAAGAGTACGCGTGCGCTAATTGCAGTGAGAATTCGCAATGGATTAAAGGATTGCGTTATTGGGTTCCAGCAGTTTCAGATGGTTTCATAGAAAATGTTGATAAGAATGGTAAACAGTTTGCTATTAGAAATACAGCGTGCACTTCATTCTTACGTTGGTGCGACATGTTTTTGCACAACAAGAAAATGTTTGGGTACGATTTAATAAATCTTCCTATAGCAATGTTTCATAACATTAATGTTCGAGACGCAATGCTTATATCTATTCTGGATGAGGATCAAGAATGGTATGACGACGACTCGTTAGCGGAATTTGCTTGGTATCCTCACACTACTGAAACTTCACGCAACTTGCGGCACTGCTTGGAAGCTAAATTTACTCAAAAAAACAAAAAACCGGATCTAAAGCGCGCTATTGCTGCTTGCAAAGTTCTGGAAGTTATGACAATGGTTGTGAAAAGTATTCCTGAACTAACTGTGCAAGTTTATGCTTTATTAGCATATATTAGTTGGTGGTTTAAGTTGGGTAATGTCAAATATTATGCAGATTGCGCTCTTGAAATTGATAAGGATTGTACGATGGCAAAAATCGTGCGCGGAGCGTGCGAGAATAATCTGGAACCAGCTTGGATTGATAATTACGCCACGCCGCAAGAAAATTAGGGGGAATAATCGTCGTGCTTAAATGGTTTACTACTTAAGGTAAAACTTGCCCTTGCGTGAACTATGCCTAAAATGCGTAGCAAGGGATACTACAGGAGGAAATAGTTTGACGAGTGAAGTTGAATCAACGGCCGATCAGAGTGAAACGCAAGAAGATAATAAGCCTGTAAAAACGCGTAAGGCTAGTACTGCACGTAAAACTAGTGCGCGCAAGCAAGATGATAATAAGTCGAGTAATTCTCGTTCAAAGAAATCATCTGAAAATGAAGATGCCAACATGGAATCTGCTGCGGATGAATATGATGAGAATAAATTAAGCGATAATAGTGTTGAAAGCGATGACAATTTTGACATGGATTCGCATGATTCGTTAGTTCTTGAGGATCCTTTAGGCGATGACTCGCATCTTGACGTTGACGCTGAGCAGATGTCTCTTGATGACTTAGATGTTGACGATATTCAGCCAGAAGACATATCTGACGTTGACGATCTTAGCGATGTTGATGATGTTGAACTTGATGATGAAGCTGATGATTTAGACGATATTGACGAACATGATGAAAATAAGTCTGATGTTCCTCAAGTTCCACAAGCTAAAGGTGCGTTTATTGTTCGAGACGACGATGACGACGACAATCTAACTCCTTCTGGAAACCCGAAGCGTCGAGTAATTGCTACGGGAGCTACAGCCGATCCTGTTAAAGACTATTTGAAGCAGATTGGCCGAGTAAGTTTGCTTAACGCTGAACAAGAAGTTGATTTGTCGGAGCGTATTGAGGCTGGCTTGTACGCTCAGCATTTGCTCGATACTGAGATTGATCAAATGGAATTTAAGCGTAAGCGCGAGCTTAAGTGGGCTGCAGCAGACGGTAAAAAGGCAAAAGATCATCTTTTGGAAGCAAACCTTCGTCTTGTTGTTTCTCTTGCTAAGCGTTACACCGGTAGGGGAATGCTTTTCCTTGATTTGATTCAGGAAGGTAACCTTGGCTTAATCCGAGCTGTAGAAAAGTTCGACTGGAAGAAGGGCTTTAAGTTCTCAACTTACGCAACTTGGTGGATTCGCCAGGCTATTACTCGTGCTATGGCAGATCAGGCTCGTACAATTCGAGTTCCAGTGCATATGGTTGAAGTTATTAATAAGCTTTCTAGAGTGCAGCGTCAAATGTTGCAGGACTTGGGTCGTGAACCTACACCGGATGAGCTTGCTCGCGAGCTTGACATGCCAGTAGAAAAAGTTCAGGAAGTGCAAAAGTATGGTCGCGAACCTATTTCTTTGCACACGCCATTGGGTGAAGATGGTGATTCTGAGTTTGGTGATTTGATTGAAGATACCGACGCAATTGCACCATCTGACGCAGTTGCATTCTCGCTTCTTCAAGAACAGTTTAGGCAGGTTCTTGAAACTTTGGCTCCTCGAGAGGCTGGAGTTATTAAGATGCGCTACGGTTTGGAAGATGGTCAGCCTAAGACTTTGGATGATATTGGCCGCGTATACGGCGTTACGCGTGAGCGTATTCGTCAGATTGAGTCTAAGACAATGTCTAAGTTACGTCATCCTTCTAGATCGCAAACCTTGCGCGACTTCTTGGATCAGTGATTTAGTAATAGCTGCGTGAAAAGTGTCGTATTCTTGCTTAGATTTGCAATAATGCGACACTTATTGCTTGGTGCTAGTAAGTTTTAGATTAAGATTCGTTCCATTCGTTAGTTCAAGGGGTAGAAGTGGTCTCTCGTAAAGAGCAAGAACAGTATGATGCCGATAGCTTGACAGTTCTTGAAGGCTTGGACGCGGTTAGAAAGCGCCCAGGCATGTATATTGGCACTACTGATAGCCAAGGTTTAATGCATTGCCTTTGGGAGATTATTGATAACGCTGTTGACGAGGCTTTGGCAGGAGCTTGCAATCATATTACTGTTACTCTTCACGACGATGGATCTATTGAAGTTGCAGATAACGGCCGCGGTATTCCAGTAGATGTTGAGCCAAAAACAAAGCTCACTGGCGTGGAAGTTGTTTTAACTAAGCTTCACGCTGGAGCAAAGTTTGGAAACGCTTCTTACAACGCTGCTGGCGGTTTGCATGGTGTTGGATCTTCTGTTGTAAACGCGTTGAGCTTGCGCTTGGATGTGGAAGTTGATAGAGACGGTAAAACGCATCATATGGCGTTCCATCAGGGGCATCCTGGTGTGTATAGCGATGCTGACCCGGAGCATCCATCTCCAGCTTCACCTTTTAAGCGCACGCGCAAAAATAAGCCTACTGAGCTTGAAATTATTGGTACTGTTTCGCCAAAAACTACTGGAACTCGCGTACGATACTGGGCTGATCCTGAAATTTTTAACTCAACTGCGCAATTTAGTTACGAGCAGCTTATTGACAGGGTTCGTCAAACGAGTTTTTTGGTTCCAGGCTTGCGCATTACGGTTATTGATGAGCATGTGCCTGAAGATGAGTCTGCAAATATTGAGGAGATTGACGCTCCTGAAGAGGTTGAATCTGAAGAATCAACAGCACAATCTATTGCGAATATTGAGGAGATTGACGCTCCTGAAGATGAGTCTGCAAATATTGAGGAGATTGACGCTCCTGAAGAAGTTGAATCTGAAGAATCAACAGCACAAGCTATTGCGAATATTGAGTCTAACAACTCAATGCAAAATAAGCATCACCCTCGCGTAGTTGAATTTTTGCATAACGGCGGAGTTGAAGATTTCGTTGATTTCCTTTCAAAAGGCGAAGCAGTATCCGATATTTGGCGAATCTCTGGCGAAGATACTTATATAGAAGAAACGCAAGCTGTTGACTCTTCTGGAGAATTGCACGCTCAGCAAGTAACTAGAAAATGCGGCGTTGATATTGCAATGCGCTGGGTAAACGGCTACGATTCAACGATTATTAGTTTCGTAAACGTTGTTGAAACTCCTGGCGGAGGCATGCACGTAGACGGCTTTATGCAAGGCTTAACTAAGCAGATTCGTAAAGCCGTGGAAGACAATGCTAGGAAGCTTAAAGTAAATCTTAAAGACGCCAACACAAAAATTGAGCGCGACGACATTATGGCAGGCTTGGTAGCAGTCGTAACAGTTCGTATTGCTGAACCTCAATTCCAAGGCCAAACTAAAGACGTTCTTGGAACAGCTCAAGTTAAGCCAATCGTTACTAAAATGACTGATGCTCAATTTGGCGAAATGATTTCCGGATCTAAGCGAGGATTCAAAGAGCAGTCTGCTAGAGTTTTGGAAAAAATCGTTTCCGAAATGCACGCGCGTATTCAGGCGCGTAAAACTAAGGAAGTTACTCGCAGAAAGAACGCGCTTGAGTCCGCTTCAATGCCGCCAAAACTTTCCGACTGCCAGCCTGGAAACGACGATGTTGCAGAACTTTTCATCGTCGAGGGTGATTCTGCACTTGGTACTGCAAAAGCGGCTCGAAACTCTGCTTTCCAAGCGCTTCTGCCAATTCGCGGTAAGATTTTGAACGTGCAAAAAGCAAGTCTTGCGCAAATGCTTTCCAACAAAGAGTGTGCTGCAATTATTCAAGTTGTTGGAGCAGGATCTGGCGCAAGTTTCGATATTTCGCAAGCGCGTTACAACAAGATTGTTATGATGACCGATGCTGACGTTGACGGCGCGCACATTCGTATTTTGCTGCTAACGTTGTTCTACCGTTATATGCGTCCGCTTATTGAGCACGGGCACGTTTATGCTGCAGTGCCGCCGCTTCACAGAATTGCGCTCGCTGGAAAGCGCAAGGGTGAGTATATTTACACGTATTCCGACGACGAGCTGGCTGGAAAGCTTGATGATTTGCAAGCAAAGGGCATTGATTTTAACAGTGACATTCAGCGTTACAAGGGCTTGGGCGAGATGGATGCGGATCAGCTTGCAGACACAACTATGGACCCTAGAACGCGCATGCTTCGAAGGATTCGTATGGAAGATGCTCAGCAGGCGAGTGAAGTATTCGATTTGCTGATGGGCGATGACGTTCCTCCGCGCAAGCAGTTTATTGTTGATAATGCGGACGACTTCGATCGCTCCAAAATCGATACATGATAGCGATATGTGTGCGCGTTTATGCGTAAGCTTTTATAATTTTGTATATACATTATACTGAATTATGGTATACTAAATAATGTGGTTGCATTCTTAGGATGAGATTGCAACTGTGTGATTTTTATTTTATAAATTTTTTAAATTTGTTTATTTTATAAGAGGGAAAAATGAACAAGAGAACTGTGCTCGTTTTGTCGACGACGATGATGAGTATTGCTACTGCGGCTTGCGCTTTTTGCATGGCGCAGACTGCGAATGCGGCTGAGAAAAGTGTTACTACTACCGTTGAAAGTGCTGTTTCAGCAACACAATCTTCAACCACCCCCCCCCAGTTGCAAATAGCAAATTTACAAATACTGGTGCTTCTAAAGAAAGTAATCTAAAAACAGAAAATTCTTCAAAGAAGAGTGAAGATTCTGAAATTTCTGAGAATAGGGATGCAAAGACTGCAGAATCTACGAATAGTAATGCAAAGCCTGAAGTGAGCTCGGGAGCAGGTACTGATAAGACTGAGACTGCTGGGAAGCCTGATGTCGAGTCTGAGCCTAATCCTAAAGCTAATACTAATCCTGAACCTGAGTCTAAGCCTACTGGGAAGCCTGTTGTAAATACTAAGCCTAAGACTGATACTAAGACTGAGCCTGAGACTAAGCCTGAGACTGCTGGGAAGCCTAAGACTACTGAGAAGAATGATGCAAAGCCTGAGACTTCAACTAATAATAATCAACAAATGCTTTTGGCAAGTACTGGTAAGCCTGATCCTAATAAAACTCCTGCAACACAAACAACTGAGCTTAGAATTATATTCCAGTGGGGAGAAATGAATGATGAGTATGCTAAAAAAAAATAATGGCAGACTCATTAAAGCTGATTCTGACTTTGGAGAAGTTTCAACAATCTGGGCCTGGGGAACTAGTCGTAAAAGTGATGGAAAAGATGTTGAAACTGCGTTTGAAGGTATAAAGTATACAATCTTTGATAATACAGATAAAAAAGTTGTTGGAGATGGCATTAAAGGTAGCATTCCTAAAGATTCTCTTGAAACATCTGTTAGTTTAGGTAGATTTGATTCTAGTCACACTTACACAGTTTCTGTTGTAAACAGTACTATTCCAAGTCCTTATTTTGTAACTTATAATGCTTCTACTGCTGATGGTAAAGAGTTTAAGCCTGCCGCTGATAGCTTTACTTGGATCCCAAAGAATGGAACAAATAAGGATTCGCAAGAAAAGGGTATTCGTTTAGATGTTCTTGAGATTGTGTATGCGAAGGATGAGTCTGTTGCAAAAAACTGTTTCTCATATACTCAGCCA
>NQOH01000001.1:63838-63968 GCA_003585735.1 Gardnerella kenyensis | reverse complement strand
AAAAAAGGTAATGAGTTTGTATCCGAGGGAAACTGGCAGTTCAAGTACAATAATGACAATATTTTTGCAAAATTGCGTGTGAAAGAAAACGCTATTCAATTCCCGAAAACTAATCCTACAAAAGTAGGTT
>NQOH01000001.1:55438-63087 GCA_003585735.1 Gardnerella kenyensis | reverse complement strand
ACAAGTTTGCCGGCTGGCAGTACTATGTTGTGCCCTTCAATCTTCCAAATGTAGGGAGATATCCTTATACATCAATGTTTCGAGGTTATGTGAAAGACATAAGTAAATTACCAGCAGCTTATTCACCATTTAATAAGACTTGGACAGTTTATCCATATATGTTTACGACTATTAGAGATAATAAGGGTGTTAACGTTTATAGTGATAAATGTGGATCTCAATATGGTTTAATAAACCACACTTTCGTTGTGTTCCCGAAGTGGGAAGCTGCTGGTTATAAGGTTACTTTTATAAACGAGGGAAGTGAGTATGCACAAGTAAAGGTGCAAGAAGGCAAATCCATTAATAGCGATGAGTGGACTGCTGAGTCGATGCCGACTGATCCTTCAAAGCCTGGGTTTACTTTTAACGGTTGGTTTACTGCGAAAGATGGTAAAGGTACTAAGTTTACTGGCGACACTCCTGTGAGCGCCGATATTTCGGTGTATAGCTCGTATACGTCTAAACCGCCAACACCTCCAACGCCGCCAGCTCCTACGCCTGAGCCGGAGCCAGAGCCAACTCCGGAACCGGAACCAGATATTGATTGGGATGATATTCCGGATATAGATTTAACTCCAGATAAAGAACCGGAGCCAGTTCCGTTTATTGTTGCTCCAGCTCCGATTTTGCCGCCTGCTGAAGCAGAGCCTGAACCTACACCAGCTCCTTCGCAGCCGGAACAATCAGAGCAGCAAGAGCCGGAACCTAAGCACGTTGCTAAGCATCTTCCTAAAACTGGCTCGACCGCAACGCCAATTCTCGCTTCTGCAATTGCTTCGCTTTTCGCAGGTCTTGCCGGACTTGCTGAATCATTTGCTTTAACTCGCAAGCGTAGAAACTAATTGCAAGTTATAAGCAATACGTAGTTTTAATTGCCTACGTTTTAATAATTAAGGCTTCTGTTTAATGTTTAATACACTAAGCAGAAGCCTTAATTTGTGTCACGCGATATGCTGTTAATGCTTATTGGGCTACACTTGTTTGGTGAGTTGTTTTGTAAATACGGATTGACTAAGGTTGGGGAATTTTTATGGTTAACCTTCTTCTCGCGGTTATTTATCTTGCGTTTATTAGCTTGGGTTTGCCGGATGCTCTTCTTGGAGCCGCGTGGCCGACTATGAGTCACGATGTTGGTGCGCAAATTTCTTGGGCTGGCGGAATATCAATGGTTATTTCTGCGGGAACAATTGTTTCTGCTCTGCTGTCTAATAGGCTTACGCATAAGTTTGGCCCGGGTAAGGTTACGCTTGTTTCAGTTGCTTTAACGGCTTTAGCGTTGCTAGGTTTTTCTTTTGCGCCGAATTATCTTGTGCTTATTTTTCTAGCTGTGCCATACGGTTTGGGTGCTGGAGGAGTGGACGCAGCTCTTAATAATTACGTTGCAATTCACTATGAGAGTTGGCACATGAGCTGGCTTCATTGCATGTGGGGAATTGGGGCTTCGGTTGGCCCTTACGTTATGGGTTTTGCGCTTTCGCACGGTCAGCGCTGGCCTGCAGGGTATCAGTATATTGCTGTTATACAAATTGTTCTAACTCTTGTGCTGTTTATAAGTTTGCCGCTGTGGAAAAATAATAATAAAAGTGCAGAATCGTACCATAATAAATCGAATGATAAATCGCATAATCAATCGCATAATCTTACTGAGGTAAAGAAACAATCTTCTGGAATGCTATCTTATGCGGAAGTTTTGCGCATTCCTGGAGCTAAGAATATTCTTATTATGTTCTTTTGCTATTGTGCGTTGGAGCAAACTGCAGGATTATGGGCTAGTAGTTACATGGTTTTGCATGGGGGAGTTAGCCGCGTTGTGGCGGCTGGTTGGGCAAGCCTGTTCTATGTTGGTATTACGGTTGGCCGTTTTGTAAGCGGATTTCTTACTATGCGTTTTAACGATGCAACAATGATTCGTATTGGGCAGTGCGTGATGCTTGTGGGAATTCTGGTATTGTTGCTGCCTTTGCCGAATCATATTGAGCTTATTGCAGGATTTGTGATTGTTGGACTAGGCTGCGCTCCGGTTTACCCATGCATTATTCATTCCACGCCGCATTATTTTGGGGAAGATAAGTCGCAAGCTATCGTTGGCATGCAAATGGCAAGCGCATATATTGGGTCTATGGTAATGCCTGCGATTTTTGGGTTTATTGGGCAGAACGTTTCTATGGTGCTGCTTCCGGCTTATTTGCTTATTCTTCTTGTTTTAATGACTTTTATGCACGTGCGTTTGCTTCGAACTTGCGAAGGTTGAGCGTGAAAGTATTTGTGTGAGCGTTTAAGTGTAAGCTTTCATAATTTTGTGTATACATTATACCGAATTATGGTATATTGGTTTGTGTAGTTGCATTCTTAGGATGAGATTGCAACTGTGTGATTTTTATTTTATAAATTTTTTAAATTTGTTTATTTTATAAGAGGGAAAAATGAACAAGAGAACTGTGCTCGTTTTGTCGACGACGATGATGAGTATTGCTACTGCGGCTTGCGCTTTTTGCATGGCGCAGAGCGCGAATGCGGCTGAAAATGTTACAAGTGCGACTGCTGTTGTGAACGCTAACTCTAATGTTGCGAATCCGGGATTTTCTGACGGGGGGGGGTATCCTGTCGCTAAAAATCCTGATAAAGCAAAGGGTGATGCTGGTTCTAAGGATGATGCGCTTTCTAAGGGTGCTGATAATTCCAAGGGTGTTGATGCTTCGAAAAATGATGTAAATTCCAGGAATGCGAACATTCCTAAGAATGATGCTGTAAATAATAATGTCAAAGATGATAATGCTACGAATGATTCTGCTGATGTAAAGAAAAGCAAAGAAGCTGTATACAAGTCGACTCAGTCTACAAAAGAAGTATCAAAAGAAGATAAAGCGGCAGCAGAGTCGCCTGCTAATGTCGATAAGCAAAGCAAAGTTGAGCCTAATAAAGATGGCATATACGATTTTAGTAAGGATGAGAATGTAACCAATCCGTTCCAGAATGTTATTACTCAGAAAGAAGTCGAAGAGTTACAGAGCAAAACGAAATCTGTTAGACCTCTGTCTTCTATTCAAAAGATTTTTTATACGCCTTACGGCAAAAACTTTTCTGTAGAGAACGGTCAAGCATCTGGCGATACGAAAAGTATTGATGAATTTCTTAATACATATAATGGCAGGCTTGGAAGAATTGACATATTCATATTTTTCCCGCGGGTTGATAAAGATGGTGTATATACTGCCGATGGTCAATTTTATGCATACAGATCATCCCGTGAGCTAAAAAACACAGATGGATCAGTAAATCTTGACCTTAATAAAGCTCCTGACGGTAATATTTCATACAAGCTTGAGGTAAATGGGAAGCTTGTTGGATCCAATTTGGCTGATAAGACGAATATCAAAGTTTATATGAGAAAAAACCAAACGTTTATTCATGTTGTTATGGAGGGCAGCAACGCTGATGAAGCTATTTTAGGCTATGAAGGATTTAATCATGAAGACTCATCTGGAGCTTTCGGATATATTGCCTTTATACCAGAATGTGGCGCGCAATTCCATTTTGTTGATGATTTGCAATATCGCAAAGTAGCAAACATTAAAGGGAACGGTGAACTTTCTCAACGTAGTTCTGGTGAAACTGATAAGTTCTCTACTAAACCGTTTACCAAGTTGGATTTATCCGATTTGTCTGAGACTAAAAATATTGCCGGAGTAAGGTTTGGTAATAATCAGGTTGTTAGGGGAATGTTTACGCCGCTCCTAAGCTACGAAGGAGATCCCAAGAAAGATTCTGTTAAACGTCCAACTATGGAAGAGCTTAAAAACACGAACATCCCTGGTTATCTATATTACAGTAACGATATTGATACTCCTAAAGGTGGAGAATTTACTGCGGATAATACAGAGGATTTTGGAAACTACGACTATGGTATTGTTCGAGATAAAGATGACAATCAACTAAATACAAAGCACTATTATGTGACTTTTAGGCCGATTCCTACGCAGCTTGTTGTGCAGTACAAAGATTCGCAAAGCAAGATTGAGAGTGGTGAAAAGTATGCTATTTATGCTGGAAATACTCTTGTAAGTGATACTCTTACTTCATCTTCTAATCTGCCAACAGCTCCTACAAAAGCTGATCTTCAAACGATGATAACGAATTCGAATACAACTTTGCTTAGTGAAGCGGCTGGCTATCTTTCTGATGGTTATGCCTACTTAGCACCGGGAACTTACAATGTTAAGCCAACAGCTGATGCTCCAGAGAACTATGAGTGGGTTGTTGATTCAACAGATATTGCTAACGCTCCAACTGATGCGAACGTTAATATTGCAGTGCATAAAGATGATAATCTTTCTACTCAGCAAGTTGTTACTTTCGTGTTGAGAAGAAAAATTGCTACTGTAACATTTTTCGACGGCGATGACAGTAATCCGTATGCGACTGTGAAAGTTCAAAAGGGTAGCTCGATTGATGGTGATGAACTGAAAAATCAGTCGATGCCTAAAGATCCTTCAAAGCCTGGGTTTACTTTTAACGGTTGGTTTACTGGGAAAGATGGTAAAGGTACTAAGTTCACTGGAAATACTACTGTGAGTAGCAATATTTCTGTGCATAGTTCGTATATATCTAATCCGCCAGCTCCAACGCCGGAGCCTGAACCAGAACCAGAGCCAACGCCGGAACCGGAGCCGGATATTGATTGGTATGATATTCCGGATATAGACCTAACTCCGGATAAAGAACCTGAGCCAACTCCAACTCCTGTTCCTGATTTTCCGGTTCCTGTTGCTCCAGCTCCGATTTTGCCGCCTGCTGAAGCAGAGCCGGAACCAGCACCAGCACCAGCTCCTTCGCAACCAAAGCAGCCGGAACAACAACCTAAGCACGTTGCTAAGCATCTTCCTAAAACTGGCTCAACTGCAACCCCAGTTCTCGCTTCCGCAATTGCTTCGCTTTTCGCCGGTCTCGCCGGCCTTGCTGAATCATTTGCTGCAACGCGCAAGCGCAGAAACTAATTGTAAGTAAGTTATAAGTTGTGAATTGTGAATTGTAACTTGTAACTTGTAAGCAATACATAGTTTTAATTGCCTACGTTTTAATAATTAAGGCTTCTGTTTAATGTTTAATACACTAAGCAGAAGCCTTATTTATATTTTTTTGATGTAGACTTGTGTTAGATGTGTTAGTACTTGTTGTATACGCATTATCTAGTAGATGTATTTCTAATAATGTTCTTACAAAAGGAGGGTTGTATGCCTGATTTAGATGCTATTTCTGATCTATCTACAACAGATTGTGCCCTTTGCAAGAAATATCATATTCCTAATGCTGATACGCTTGCTGCATTTGAAGAAGCTGAACAACTTAAATCTAATCCTAATGTGAAAACATACAGTTCATTTGATGAGTTTTTGAAAGATCTTGAAGATGATTGATAATAATCAAGCGAGCTTTGACAAAGATAAGCTTGATTTTGCAATATTTTGTATTGAAAATGTTGCTAAAAAGCTTAATAAAAACCCTCGCGATACGTATGATGCTTTGACTAAGAAAAGTAATATTCTTATGTCTTATATTGTTCCATCTTATGATGTTTTGCATACTCAAGGCAAAGAGTATATTACAAACGACATTATTTCCTTCATGCGCGAAAAAGGTGTGGCAGTATGATTGTTTATCACGGTTCTTTTATGCCTGTTGAATTTCCAGACATATTGCATTCGCGTAGCAATGTTGATTTTGGTGTCGGATTTTACGTTACGTCAATACGTAGTCAGGCTGATAATTGGGCGAAGAAATTTATTAGTAAAGGCAAAGATGCTTTTGTTTCTTCTTATAATTTTGACGATGATGTGCTTAATGAATTGTCTGTTCTTAAGTTTGATTCATATTCTGAAGAATGGCTTAATTTTATCCTTAATGCTCGTTCCGGGAAAGACGTAAGCAGTTTTGATGTGGTAATTGGTGGTGTTGCGAACGATAAAGTTTATAACACTCTTGAAGTGTTTTTTGATAATTTAATTACTAAAGATGAAGCTTTGGGTAGACTAAAGTATGAGAAGCCTAATAATCAAATTTGTTTTAGAAGTCAAAAAGCTATTGATTTGTGTCTTACATACGTAAAAGCGAGTGTGTAAGTGGCAAGTTTTTAGGGGAGTGAGGGATTTTGAAGGCGAATCCTGTTTTGTTGCAAAAGAAGTATGCGAGAGTTGTAAGTTTGCTAGCTGAGCGTGCTGGGTTGAGCTATGAGCAGGCGCTTGACGTGTTTTACCATTCAGTTACTTACGATTTAATGCGTAATGGTATTTCGGATATGCATTGCATGAGTGATGAATATTTAGTGCAAGATTTGCTAGAAGAAATGCAATGCGGACGACTTTGATCGTTCCAAAATTGATACCTGATTTTGTTATAATTTTGCACCCTTACAATACCGCCTTTTGCTAAAGCTTTAGAAATAGCATGGTTTTTCGGTATTATTTTTCGCTTTTTCATAAAAAAGCCAGCCTTTTGATAGATACGAATAGTATTCTCAACTAATATCTATCGATGGCTGGCTTAAAAATCGCCATTTTTTAATAATTTTTTACATTATTCTTTCGCATAGCCGATGATTAGAATACGACGTTTGCTTAATGATTGGTCATGGTTTACCTTATATTGAAGACCCATAGTATAGTCATAGATACAATCCTTGTTCTTCTTATCTTTCGCGAGTAAAACACTACGTGCAGGAGCTTTGCACGTTAGGATATCGTTGTCAGTATTTTGAATATTATACTTGCACTTAATCTGACCAGTTACTTGACCAACAGGAAGCTTTCTATCCCAATGCACGTATTTTGTCAATCCTTCATGGACAAACTTTTTGGCATCTTTTTTAGTAGCCGCGTCATCTATTACACGGTCGCCAAAATTATACAATATCTCTGATATGTCAGCGTCCCTTTTAAGACTCTTATCAAACATTTCGCTTAGACCGCTTTTATTAAAGATACTATTCGTATCCTTATAATCTAACGCGTCCTTCTTATAAAAATCATCCCAGCCGCCGTAAACAGGGTTCAAAAGACGCTGATAATCGTCATAAATCGTGTTAGCCATGTAATCTTGAGTCAAATACGCGTTTTTACTAGGGAACGTATCTTTTAAGCTTTCATCGAATGCTAATTTTGCTCGTTTGAGAGCATCAGCCTTATTATCAGCGGTCATTTCGTTGCGTGGCTTAAAATAGTATGGTTGAATCTCCATATTGCCGTGAATACGGTAAAAATCGGCTAATTCGCGAGCCTTATTGTTTTTCTCGTCAGCTTTCTTTTTTGACAAGTTTTGCGTGGACTCGTAGCGTTGAGCATTGCTAAATTGCGGCTTATTAGAGGCTTGCCACCACCCAATAAGACCACTCAGCAAGGTTAGTAGAATCACGCCAATAATGCAGCCTGCAATAATGCGAGCATTGCGTGTTTTTGCGGATTTATCCGAGTCCTCTAAGATTTGCGTAGTATCGTATTCTGCACTTTCTTCAGTAGTGCCAGCAAGCATTTTGTCTAAATCTTCTGCCTGCTTATTGTTTTGTAGGTTGTTATTTTCCATATTTGTGTCCTTCTGCTCAAAGTAATGTGATGCTC
>NQOH01000001.1:54108-54723 GCA_003585735.1 Gardnerella kenyensis | reverse complement strand
GGGGGGGGGGTGTCATTTGATTGCTTTTTATCAACTGGTATTTGCAAATGCGCTTTTTGTAGCCGCTTACCCTATAAGTGGTTGGCAGTAATCAGTAAGAATCATAAAATGAAATATTTGGGGTTATAAGTCTTACAACTCATAACCCCATAAAAGAAAAAGAAGAACCCGACGCATCAGATTCTTCTAGGTTTAGTCCGAAGACGTCCACCGCAATTCATTACAATGCTATCATACTAGTAAAATTATGCAACGAATTTTACTAGTGTTTCATAAAGCCTTTAATCAATTTCATATTAGACTTATGCTGAGTTCCAAGTATTTTATTACATATGTTCGCCGGTAGTCTATGCCTCAAGCGCTCTGTTTCACTATCATACTGCTCAACAAAACCCTCGCGCATTTTCTCAGACGCGCCCATTTTACTAAGAAAATAAGTAATAGCAGTAACATAAGCATCCATGTATTTAAAATCAATATTATTAATGCTCATTTCAGTTTCAAGAAGTATGGATAACCTACTATCTACTTTTCCAGTTTTAAATCGAGTGTCAAAAATAACATTGTTATGAGCTATAGCATTCCTCAAATCCTTAATAGCATAAATAAGAGATT
>NQOH01000001.1:52313-53391 GCA_003585735.1 Gardnerella kenyensis | reverse complement strand
TTTTTGACCTTAATGTTTGCACACTCATACAACATTCCAAATTCACCTAAAGTCAAAGTCTCAAATATTGCCCATACTGGTATAGATTTATCATTATTAAAAAAATGCGCAACAACGCTTCTTTTAGTATAATCCCTTATTAGTGCTGAATTTATTCTGCCTTTAAGATTCATTCTTCTAATATAAGCATTTTTATATGCGCTAGAACCTGATTTATATGATTTGTAAGCTGTTAACGATTTATTGTAAATATCATCGAAATTTTCAGACTTACAATCATTCAATAACGCTTCTATCACGTAGCTTTTCAACGCATTTTCAATGAACATAACAGCAGGATATAAAATAGTTTTTAATCTCATATCAAAATCATTTAACGCAACAACCTCATCGAAGGAAGAGAACTTGATTCGATTAGAATCTTCGCGTACAAACCTGTATCCCTTGAAACCATGATAATAACCAATATTACGCAAAGATTGTAATTGTGTTTCTGGGTCAATATTAATGTGATGTGTATTCCTTAAGTATTCCATCAACTTATAAACAGTTAGCATAAATCCCCTCCTTCTCGCAATACTAGTAATCATACATCAAGAGACTGGTATTACGGCGGCTGTTTTGCAAGAGGATTTCTTACTATGCGTTTTAATGACTTTTATGCACGTGCGTTTGCTTCGAACTTGCGAAAGTTGAGCGTAAGAATATTTTCTTGTGATTGTTTGCTAAAGATTTGTTGTTGAAGTTTGATTAAGATTATTGTGAGCTTGGTCACATTTTGTTGCTTGTTTTTTGTTTGGTTCTATAATCGTTCTTGGCCTGAATACCCGTATGTGGTTTGTTTTGGGTGTTGATTCCATTTTTGTACTTTTGTACTTTATTTTGGCAATTGTTTTGGAATAGAAATTTAGGTGAGATGAAGATGAATAAGAGAACTTGCGTGATTTTGAGCACGACTATGATGAGTATTGCTACTGCGGCTTGCGCTTTTTGCGTTGCGCAGACTGCGAATGCTGCCGCGGCTTCAACTGCTTCTGGCGTTAATACGACTGTAAATTCTTCTGCCGTAACTTCTTCT
>NQOH01000001.1:42954-51601 GCA_003585735.1 Gardnerella kenyensis | reverse complement strand
GGGGGGGGGTCTGCTTTCGCTAAAGGTTCTGCGAATGAAGTAAAAACTGCCGAACCTGCGAAGCCATCAGAACCTAAAAAAACTGCTGAGTATAAGAATACTGCAGAACAGGGGAAGGCTGCGGATTCTACAGCAACCGGCCAATCTACAGCAATCTATGCTGCTACAAGTGGTTCTGCTTCTAGCCAATCTCAAACTAGCGCTCAGCAAAATGACCAAATAACTAGTTCTGCGAGCAATAATGCAGCTGCTAAGCAAGACGATACGGTTTGGACTAGTGATGACTTTAACATTTCTGCTGATGGTAAAACTATTGGTCTTACAGGAATAAATAAAACTAACGGATATCCGGGGCTTAATGCGAAAGGCATCGCAAAACTTAAAAAGAATCCGCATATTGTCATTCCTGACGGTGTTGAAGTAATTCTTAATCAAGCTTTTATTGGGAAAAAAACTGATAAAACTCATATTGAGGGTGTTACACTTCCTGATTCGCTTAAGGTGATTGAAGATGGCGCTTTTTCGTGGCAGAAAATTAAGGGAACTGTTGTTATTCCTAAAAATGTTATAGCAATTCATCCTGCGGCTTTCCTTGGTAATGAAATAGAAAAAGTAGTGTTTAAATCCACGCTTGTAGAGAGTGGAAAATTTAATTCAACTGATGATCATGCTTACTATGTTGCAGGACTCGGCAATAGAGCATTTCAAGCTAATAAAATTAAGGAAATAGATTTTCAGGGGAATCTGACAGATTATAAATTCCATGTAGATTCTAATGAAAAGCAAAATCCAGCTGCAGCTCCATTCAGCAATCAAGAACTTGAGGAAATAACGCTTACCGTTGGCGACGAATTTAAGATGCCTGTAATCATTAAGCAAAATGGCAATGATTATAAAATTCTTAATATGGTTCTAGCTGGCAATGAGAATAATCATGTGTCACTTGAAGATTCTGGTTACTTTAAGAAAGAAAATGGCAAAATAGTTGCTTTAAAAGAGGGTTCGATACAAACGCAATGTCTTTTTTACGATTCAGTCAATGGTTTTCGTCCTGTAGGAACAGTAAAGGTTACCTACAACATTATTCCTATGGCTAAGATCTACACGGTTAAGTTTGTAGACAGAGGTAATGCCAATTATGCTTCTGTGCAAGTTAAGGAAGGCAAAAGCATAAATGATGAGAGTGTTAAAGATCAGAAAATGCCGGATGATCCTACGAAGCCTGGGTTTACTTTTAAAGAGTGGAATGAAAAGCAAGATGGCACTGGTAAAGTATTTAAGGATAGCACTAAGGTGAGTAGCGATTTAACAGTTTACTCTATTTTCACGGATTATCCACCAGTTATTACAGTTCAGAATAAGACTATTACCGAGGGTGATTCGTTTGATTTAAATAGTCTTGTTGTGTCTGCGACTGATAAAGAAGATGGAGATTTAAAGAGCAGCGTTCAGCGTACTAACGACGGTGGTTTTGATAATACTAAAGTTGGCTCCTATAATGTCACGTTTAGTGTAAAGGATAAAGGCGGTGCGACTGCTACGGCAGCTGCCACAGTGACCGTTACTAAGAAGCCAACGCCTCCAACGCCGCCAGCTCCTACGCCGGAGCCGGAGTCGGAGCCAGAGCCAACGCCAACTCCGGAGCCGGAGCCGGATATTGATTGGGATGATATTCCGGATATAGATTTGACTCCGGATAAAGAACCGGAGCCAGTTCCGGTTATTGTTGCTCCAGCTCCGATTTTGCCGGCTGCCGAAGCAGAGCCGGAACCTGCACCAGCTCCTTCGCAACCGGAGCAGCCGGAACAACAGCCTAAGCACGTTGCTAAGCATCTTCCTAAAACTGGCTCAACTGCAACGCCAGTTCTCGGTTCCGCAATTGCTTCGCTTTTTGCAGGTCTCACTGGACTTGCTGAATCATTTGCTGCAACGCGCAAGCGCAGAAACTAGTTGTAAGTTGTAAGTAGTAAATAATACGTAGTTTTAATTGCCTACGTTTTAATAATTAAGGCTTCTGTTTTATGTTTAACGCATAAGCAGAAGCCTTATTAAAGAAAAAATTTTTAATTTTTTCAATAGGTGCGAGCTTTTTCGCATCCACTTACAATACGCAAAAATAACCTGTGTTTATGCTAAAACCAACATTTTAACTAAGCATCCGAATCATACTCAGACTTTTTCAGTTCAATTTATCAGATAAAAGAAAATCGCGAATATTCTTGTGCTTAATCCCATTTCGGCTCATGTCAAACTCATCGAGAGAAACAACATATTTCGGGAAATTATCGCGAATAGCATCATACACTCCAAACTCACGACTCACCGTTTCTTCTGAAGCGAGCAAATAAGTAACCTGAACATACAGTTTTTCACCGCTCCTACTGCACACAAAATCAATTTCCTTGTCACCCATTCTGCCAACAGTCACTTCATAACCTCGGCGAAGTAATTCCAAATATACAATATTCTCCAAAATGAGATTAATATCTCGCATATTGCCACCGAAGATAGCCTCGCGGATACCATGATCGGCAATATAGTACTTTTCATTAGAAGAAAGAACCTGCTTGCCCTGCAAATCCTCCCTTTTTACTTGATAGAATAAGTACGCATCGCAACAGTATTTTATATAGTTCAGGATTGTTTCTGGAGCGACAGTACGATGCTCGTTTTTCAAAAACTTTGCAAGAGACGTTGCAGAAAAAGTCGTTCCAACATTAGCAATCACGTAAGCAATGATTCGTTCAAGTAGGTCAACATCACGGATTTTATTACGTTTCACAATATCCTTAAGCTGGACCGAATTAAACAAATCATGAAGATACTGCTTAGACGGAGCGTCTACATAACGCAGATTTGCAAGGTAAGGCATGCCTCCAGCAAGCAGGTATTCTTGAAAACACTGCTGATTGGACGCGTCGGGGTTGACAGAATGATATAGCTCTATAAACTCCTCAAAGGAGAAAGGATATATCACAAACTCCACATATCTACCACCCAAATAAGTCGCAAGCTCACCAGAGAGCAACTTTGCATTCGACCCAGTAATGTAAATATCACAATCCAAAGAAACACGTAAAGAATTAATGCACTTTTCCCAATCTTTAACCTCCTGAATCTCATCAAAAAAGAGGTAAACCTTACCGCCAATCTCTTTGGCACGTTTGACAATCTCATCGTTCAACGCTTGAGCGGTTAAAAGATGCGAATAGCTCATATCTTCAAAGTTGATTGAAATAAACTGCGTCGAACTGACACCAGATTCTGTAAGCTCCTGCTGAATCAGCTCCAACATAACCGACTTTCCACATCGGCGTATACCAGTCATAATCTTAATCAAATCAGTTCCAATAAATGGACGAATACGGCTCATATACAGTTCGCGTTTAATCATAAAATTTCACCCTCATTCCTACTTAAGTAATAACAGTTTATCACACTTATAAGTGAAATTTAATGACAAAATCGATAATTTATAAGTTATAACTGATAAAATAGCAAAATCGCAAAATCGCATTTAACACCGCAAGAAACCGGCCTAAAGCAATCAATCATTAAACCTTTTAACGTTTAACTACGCTAAGCCCTGATACACAAGGTAAAAATGCACCCACCTATTAAGCCTTTATTAAGCCTTTAACATTAAGCAAACGTTCTCCACGCGATGCGTAATGGTATTTCGGATATGCATTGCATGAGTGACGGATATTTAGTGCAAGATTTGCTTGAAGAAATGCATGATGCGTCTAGTTCTAACGACGATAGTAGTTCCAACGTTGTTAAAGAGTTTTAACATGTTTTCTCAGTTAAATATCTGAGTTAGTAACGGTGTTGAGGCTGTGAGTGTTGTTTTCTCAGTTGATTAGCTGAGTTTTTAACAGTATTTTGGCTATGATCGTTAATATCTCAGTTAAGTATCTGAGTTAGTAACGGTGTGTGACGAGGGAAGACCTCGCTTGCGTTGAAAGCGCACTGCGATTCACATGCCAAACAGCTGAACCGGCACTCATTTTGATTTGTTTGGCAAATAGTAATTGCAATTTGTGAGCTTGGTCACATTTTGTTATGTTGATATAAGGTTATTCGTATAATTGTATATATACGTTGCTTAGCAATGTTATGAGAGCAGAGTGTGTGAGTTTTTATTAAATAATTTTTATATTTTCTAAAAAGAGGGCAAGATGAATAAAAGAACTTCGATTTTGCTGTCTACTACGATGGCAAGTATTGCTACTGCTGCTTGCGCTTTTTGCATGGCGCAGAGCGCGAATGCGGCTGATGTTTCTGTTTCTACTTCTACTTCTACTTCTACTTCTACTAGTTCTGTGAATGCTTCTACTGTATCTTCTGTTGATGGAGTAACTTCTGAAAAAGTTTCTAAAGATGATTCTTCTACAACTCAAAACTTGAAGAGTGAAGGTTCTAGTTCAGTTAATGGGGGGGGGGTCTGCTTTCGCTAAAGGTTCTGCGAATGAAGTAAAAACTGCAGAACCAAAGGATCCTGCAGAACCTGCGAGGCCATCAGAACCTAAAAAGACTGCTGAACCAGAACCCTCTACAGAGCAGTCAAGTCCTGCTAATTCAGCACAAGTTTCAAAGCCACAACAGCCTGCGAACTCTGAAAAAGATACTAAAAATCCGAAAACTAACAGCGAAAAAACTGAGCAGTCTACATATTCCGCTTCTACTGGAATTTTATCTGGCAATAATTCTCAGAATAACAACTCAATTCCTCAAACTCTTGTTTTAGCTTCTAACAATGGGGATGGAAGTTCAACAGAGCCTGTATATGATACTGAGAAAAATTATAAGAAGGTTAAAGAGGATAAAGACCAAATTAACTACGAATATATAAAAAATCCTAATAAAGTTACGAATCCATTTCCAGATGTAATTTCAGATGATGAGATTGCAGACGCGTTTAAAGATAAAAAAATTTACATAGAAAAGATTTATTTTAAGCCTGATGCAACTCCTGATAATCCTAAACCACAAAGTGAGCTTGTTAAAAATAGGTTATTAAAGAATGTTAATGGAAAATATATCATTTACATGGTATATAAAAATTTTCCGAACGCGAATAGCGCATTGTTTTATGTATGGAGTGGAGATTCTGTAAACGGAACTATTGCAAGAGATGGAAGCATTTATGCAGGCTCTAAATCAACAATTTTAGATTCCAATGTACCTTTTACTTTCGAACTAAATGGTTATAAAATTGTTAACGATTCTAAAAAATTCATTGCTATTGATTGCAATAAGTCTTCTTTTGCAAACTACTTATATATAAAGCTTGCTTATAATTATAGCTTTAACACTGAAAGAATTACTTTTAGATATGTTTATTGTTACCAGAACCAGTGTGATGAACGTGCGCTGTATGGTAGATATACCTATTTTTCTGAAGCGGATGCGCAGTTCCATTTTGTGGACGACTTGCAATATAGAGCTAAGAATCCAAATGGGGTAGGTGAAGGCGGTAAGTTAAAGGAGCGAGGGAATTCAGACGCGCATCTATCTTTAACTGATGATGAGAAAAAGAAGGGGACACTAATATCGTCAGTTCCATTTCACAAAATTGAGGGATTGAATGATATTCCTGGCACTCAAGTTGAAACAACTGGTAAAGCAGGGTTTTATCGTACTGATGCTGGTGATGCTAAATCATCTATTTTGTCTTTTAGTAATGATACTGATACACACAATAGACCTACGCTCGCCAATCTTACGGGTAAGAATATTCCAGGATATGTGTACTGGGACAACGATATTGACAAGCCAAATAACAAGAATCATGAGTTTGCGAATGATGATTTTACCAAAAAGCAGCCTGGCAATCACTATCTTTCGTTTGCTTACGAAATGAAAGATGGAAAGCCTGTAAAGTTTCTTTCGCGCAAGCATTATTATGTGACTTTTAGGCCTATTCCTACTCGGCTTGTTGTGCAATACAAAGGTCTGGATCAACAGGTTATTAGCAGTAAAGCATACGTAATTTATGCTGGTGCTAGTTCTGTTAATAGTTCTCTTAGTTCGTCTGCTAGTATTCCAGAAGCGCCTGAAAGGACTACCATTGTAAGGATGGCCGAAAACAAAGATACGTCTTTGCTTTCTGCTGGTGCTGGTTATCTTTCTGATGGTTATGCCTACCTAGCACCGGGAATTTATAAGGTGGACCCAACTGCTGCTGCTCCAGAGGGCTATGAGTGGGCTGCTGCTTCAACAGATATTACTAATTCTTCCACTAGTGCGAAAGTTGATATTGGAGTAAATAGAAGCGATACGGATTCTACTCAAAAAGTTGTTACTTTCGTATTGCGAAAGAAGCCAACTCCTCCAACTCCTCCAACTCCGCCAACGCCTCCGACTCCGCCAGCTCCTACGCCGGAACCGGAACCTGAGCCGGAGCCAACTCCGGAACCGGAGCCGGATATCGATTGGGATGATATTCCGGATATAGACCTAACTCCGGAGACTGATTTTCCTGTTAAGCCTGATGAGTCTTCTACTGTATATGTTTCGTTTATGGTTGATAATGCTGCTCTTTCGGCATTTAAACAGGAATCAGATCAGTGTTCTTCTGAGCCAAAGTCCGCAGAAGTTTCAACTAAGCAAGAGCAGTCTTACGCTTCTGTTCAGCAAAAGCGTCCAGAATCAAAGCGCGTTTCTGCCAAAAGTCATCGCTTGTCTAAAACTGGCTCAACCGCAACGCCAATTCTCACTTCCGCAATTGCTTCGCTTTTCGCAGGTCTTGCTGGACTTGCGGAATCATTTGCTGCAACGCGCAAGCGCAGAAACTAATTGCAAGTTGTAATTTGTAAGTTGTAATTTGCAAGTTATAAGCAATACGTAGTTTTAATTACCTACGTTTTAATTGCTTACGTTTTAATAATTAAGGCTTCTGTTTAATGTTTAATACACTAAGCAGAAGCCTTATTTTGCGTTGAAAGCGCGGTGCGCTTCAATATCAAACAGCTAACGGGTACTCATTCTAATTTGTTTTGCAATTTAGCAAAAGCACTAATTAAACGTTTTAATAATATCAAGCAGTGACCAGTTAATAGGATCTTCAAGCTTGTAGTAAACGTTGCTATCGTCTGGAGCTGGCGCGAAAGGAACTGGCTTGTTCTTTCTTGTCGGCACAAACGGGCTAGTTGGATAATCTGGTCCAACCCCACTGTCATCAGGAATAGCTACTTGTGTTTTATCGTACAGCTTTGGATCTCTTCGCATAATGAACGGTCGGCTAAAATCAGGCTTATTTTTACCTTCGCCCTTAAAGTATCCGCTCTTTTCAAGTTCCTCAAATTTTGTATTTACAGGAACTAGCACAAAGAAATCATGCATTTTGTAAGTTAATCCTGTATTAGCATCTTTGGAAGAACCAGTATACATTCCTTGATCATCAAATTTTTCAGGACTGTTTTCTGCGTTTATCTCTTTACCATGCTCACAAACTACACCTGGTGTTGGGTATGATATATCGTTTCCGCAAGATGGAAAATCTAACCCTTTGTAGAATTCTACTGCACCTGTATCGCCAGAAAGCAAATGATTTTTCATCATGTCATACGCAGGTAATTTTTTATCGTACAGAATAGGTGCCGATATATCTTGCGAATAGTTATTCATACTAAGATAATTTTCATCATTAATCATCATAGGCGTAGACCCATCATGCATTAAATCGCCCATACGCGTTCCCAACACAACTGTGGATTCACCTTGATTAAACGATGGTGCTTCATTGAAGTACAGGCAATCGCCGCCTTTCTTGCACCAAACTCCTGCAATTGGAGAAAGGCCTTTTGTTACTCGAACATCAGCATTATCCATTCCGCCCAAATGCATTTTTTTAGTTAGCACTTCTTTTGTTTCATTGGCACCAACACCGTAATACACTGTAATATCTCCAGTGTTCATGGCATATAAGTCGCCTAAATCAGGGTAGGAGCCTGTAATCTTGCCAACGAAATCTTTCGAAGAGAATCTTGGTTTTAATTTATAGTTAGTTATGCCAGCTTTTTCAAGCATCTTCTTTGCAGTATTCTTATCTTTTCCTAATATGTCTGCAGGCACAACTTTTCCATAATCTTTACTGTCAATAGGCGTAGCAATAGCGATGTGCATATTGTCACCTTCGTAAGCAGGAACAAAAGCATGTCCAGGAGTTGGGTAAGTTGCTACAACAGTGCCAGGCTTTGAAGTTGCAACAACTTTATGAACCTGCACTTTGATTCCCATTTCTTTTACTTCTTTAGTGATTTCCTTCAAGGTTTTGCCAATAACATTTTTTGGCATGCCAGGGCCTAAAGATTCAACGACGGTAACTATTCTAGATGCTTTTACAGCTTCTCCTGGCTTGGCGCCCTTTATCTTTAAGAAAGATCCTCGCTTTGCGCGCCCAAATTCTTGAATAACGCGCACTTTTAAGCCTCGGCTTCGAAGTTTTTTAACAGCTTCTTGAGCATTCGCAACTTTTATTACTGGAATTGTAACTGTTTTGTTTTGATTCACAAAGTAATATGTGATGCCGAAAATAGCAGCAGCTAGTATGACAATTAATGAGATGATTGCAATAATCAGCTTTGAATGTTTTTTATTAGGTTTTTGTGTGATTGCGGCTTGTTCAGATGGTTGATTAGCT
>NQOH01000001.1:15125-42242 GCA_003585735.1 Gardnerella kenyensis | reverse complement strand
CAGTTTGTGGAATTTGATTAGGCTGCGCGACTTGCTCAGTTTGTGGAATTTGATTAGGCTGCGTAGCTTGCTCAGTTTGAGTAAATTGTTCAGTTTGCGTAACTTGCTCAATAGATTCGCCGCACTGTTCGCAAAACTTATCGTTTTCATTAACACTGGCACCGCAGTTAGTACAAAATGCCATAATCGTTCCTTTTCTCTGTATCAATCTATATAACCGACTAATCGACTAACCGACTTATAGCCTTTTTATAGCCTTTTTATAACTTATTTTAAACCCATATCTAAGCTATTGTTTGGCTTTTATACAGATTATTTCCGTAAGCAACAGTATCAATTTTACTACGTTACTTTAATACACAAATGCTTTTGGTAAATAAATGCTATATAAAATATTTATTTACTACTTTTTCTACCCAATGTGCGCAATTGGAGACACAAGTTCGGTTCCGGAACCGTCCCTTCGCATATCTGGTTTAGGTAGTTCTACGTTACTTCCACCTTCTGTAACAGCTTGCAAAGGATAGTATCCAACGTATGCGTGAATTAAAGTATCTTGACCTTTAAGGAATCGTTGCGAGCGCACGCCGCCGGTTGCGCGCCCCTTTGTTGGGTACATGTCGAACGGCGTAAGTTTTGCAGCACCGTTTTCTGTTCCAGGAAGCGCTTCGCTGTCTCCTGCAACAGTGAATACTACAGTTCCTGATGCGGAGAATAATCCGTTTTCGCCTTCTTCGTAATGCCATTCGATTGCTTTTTCTGGCACAACAGCAAAGGTTGCAACTTTAGCGCCTTCTGCTAGGCGAATGCCAGCCATTCCGCCTGCTGTGCGTCCTTGAGGGCGAACTTGCTTTGCGTCAAAAGTTAAAAGAGAAGAATCTGTGCTAATGAACACGAGCCTGTCGTTATCTTTAGCTGGTGCTGCAGCAATAACAGAATCATCATCTTTCAAGTCGATTATGCTCCACGAGTCCATGGTTGTTGGAGCTTCGCAGTTCCAACGTTTCACTACGCCATTTTTTGTGCCAAGTGCAAGCGGTGTAGCTTCGTTAGAATTGTCTAATGCTATTGCAGCAATTACTTGTTCGCCTTTTATTGGCTCAGTGCTTTGAGTTGACAACAATAATTCTTGCGCTTTTACTCCGTGAGATAGTAGAGCCGGCTTTTCTTCTTCATAATGTAGTTGTGGAAGATCCGAAACTTGCGCTAATACTAAGCGTCCTGCTGAAGTAATAAGAGCGTATGTTGCGCGAGTAGTTGTGGCGAACATTGTTGCGCAAGGTGTGTCAAATACGTTGTTGTTGTGCGAATTCCAATGTTCTAACACTTCAGCACTTGTTCTAGCAATTAATCCGGAAGTGCTTAATGCTACTGCGCAAGGTTCGTCGCTGAGTTGCAAGGCTGCCGACGCGGCTGTTGCAGCGTCTGTTTCTCCAGATTTACGCGTGAGCTTGGCTGCTGCTGCTAAGTCTGCTTGTGTTGAAGTAATTTTATTAGCAGATTGAACGGCTTTAATAGCATCATCTTCGCTGTTTTTACTTACGCTTGAAGAAACTGGAGTAAAGCTTCCGTCTTCATTTTCGTCAAGTAGAATTGTTCGTCTTGGAGTATCCCACTGTTTAACAGCAGCATCCATGTCTGCTATTACTACGCTATCTAGTTTCGCTTCAGAGCCTAAAATTTGGTTAAGTTCTTCAATTTTTTTAAGCAAATCGTCGCGTTCAGCTTCAAGCTCAATTCGGCTCATTTTAGTAAGTCTGCGCAAACGTAAGTCGAGAATATACTGTGCTTGAATTTCGTCAAGATCAAATACTTTAATCAACTTGGTTTTTGCACTATCCGCGTCTTCGGAAGAGCGAATAACTTGAATAACCTCATCAATATCAAGCAGCGCAAGAAGAAGTCCGTCAACTAAGTGCAAGCGCTCTTTAGCTTTTGTGCGCCTAAATTCGCTGCGCCTTCTAACAACTGTTCTGCGGTGCGCAATCCACACGTCCAAAAGCTCGCGCAATCCCATTGTGTGAGGTCTGCCGTCTACTAGCGCAACATTATTAATAGTGAAGCTTTCTTGAAGAGGCGTGTGCTTAAAAAGTTGCGCAAGAACTGCGTTAGGGTCAAAGCCTGTTTTAATTTCAATAACAAGACGAGTGCCGTTGTGCCTGTCTGTTAAATCAATAGCGCCCGAAATTCCGTCAAGTTTACGAGCTTTAACACCTTGTGAAATTCGCTCTAAAACTCGCTCAGGTCCAACCATAAACGGAAGCTCAGTAACAATAATCGCTTTTTTGCGAGCGGTAATATTTTCAATATGCGTTGTAGAGCGAGTTGTAAACGCTCCTCGTCCTGTTTCGTATGCTTCGCGGATTCCGCTTCGGCCAATAATAATGCCTCCGCCTGGCCAGTCCGGTCCTGGAACGAGTTTCATAAGATCGTCCAAAGTTGCTTCAGGATGTTTCATAACGTATTTTGCTGCTGCAACAACTTCGCCTAAATTATGCGTTGCCATGTTTGTTGCCATACCAACAGCAATGCCGGAAGCTCCGTTTACTAGCAGGTTTGGAATAGCAGACGGCAGAACAGTAGGCTCTTTAAGCTTGTTGTCGTAGTTTGGCGCAAAATCAACAGTATCTTCGTTAATATCCGCGTTCATTCCAAGAGCTGCTGGAGCTAAACGCGCTTCCGTATAACGCGATGCTGCAGGACCGTCGTCAAGAGAACCAAAGTTACCGTGTCCGTCAACAAGAGGTAAACGTAACGAAAATGGCTGCGCTAATCGAACCATTGCTTCGTAAATTGCTGAATCTCCGTGAGGATGCAACTTACCCATTACTTCGCCAACTACGCGAGCAGACTTCATGTAAGCGTGATCAGGGCTTAAATTCATATTGCCCATTTGGTAAATGATGCGTCGCTGAACAGGCTTCATGCCGTCTCTTGCATCCGGAAGAGCGCGAGCGTAAATAACAGAATAAGCGTATTCGAGGAATGATTTGCTCATTTCCTCATTCAATGGTGTTTCAACAATATGCTCTTTGACTTTTCTAGGATCGAAAGCTTGCTGTGTTGCGTGACGGCGTGAAGGCATATTGAGAACTCCTTGAATAATATTACGGCTATTAATATTACCAATTTATATGCACAAAATGCGCGTTTTTACTTAATTTTTGCTTAATTAAGAAGCTTTTGTGGGATTTGTGCGCTCAATTTTATTTTGCTCTATGTTATTATCAGTGGTTCAATAGTGAGTATGAGTGTTGATGTGCCTTCTCAAAAAGAATTGTTGCAATTTGTTGGCGATGTTTCTTATGGAGATTTTACGAGTGGTGAAATTAGTAAAAGCGCATATGATAGCAATTCTTCTAATTGTGATGCTTCAAAAAGACTTGGGGGAGCGCTTCATATTTCTTCGATTTTGCCAGCTTTAAGTGACGCAATTGGCGCTCCTGTATGCACTAAAATACATAAAAACCCAAGTGTTTTGCGTGAAAGTCTTGGTATTCCTAAGTCTCGTGCTGCAATTGTTGTGCTTGTTGACGGTTTGGGTTATTGGAATATTCTTATGCGAAAAGGTCACGCACCTTATTTGCGTTCGCTTTTAAACGAGCCTTTAAATCAGCGTCCTATTTTAACTTGCGTTCCTAGCACAACTGTTGCCGCAATGGCAACTTTCGGTACTGGCACATGCCCAGGTCTTACTTGCATGACTGGGTATACTCAAAAGAATCCGAAAACAGGAAAGCTTTCTCAGCTTATCCAATTTAATGATGCTCCAGATCCTTTGGAATTACAGCAGCAGCCAACTATATTTGAAAGCTTAGTTTCTAAAGGCGTTCGTTCAGACAGTGTAAGTTTGCCAAAATTTGAGCATTCGCCTCTTACTAAAGCTGCTTTTCGTGGAGCGAATTATATTACTGGCGGAACTCCGAGAGCCAGAATTATGAAAGCTGCAGAAACAACTAAAACTCCTGGCTTAACGTATTTATATTTGCGAGATACGGATAAGGTTGGTCATAATTATGGTTGGAATTCTGAGCAGTGGGTTGCGGCTTTTGAGCAAGTTGATGCGCAATTGCGATTATTGCAGCGAAATTGCGCGCCTGGAACTGTAATTGTTATTACGGCAGATCATGGAATGATTGAAGTCGATCCAAACTTGACTGTCGATATTGCAAAGAACGAAAATTTGATGCGCTCAGTGAGCTTGGTTGGTGGAGAGCCTCGTTCGGTTATGCTTTATGCCGATTCTGAAGCTAATACTGAAGATATTATTAGCCGTTGGAAAGAAGTTCTTGGCAATAACGCGCTTATTCGAAGTAAAAAACAAGCCATTCAAGATGGTGTTTTTGGCGAAGTTAATGCCAATGCGGAAGCTGTAATTGGAGATGTTTTAGTACAAGCATGTAATTCTTGCACTATTGTTGATTCTCGTATTCAGTCCGAAAAAGCAATGAGCCTTCCAAGCGTGCACGGATCAATAACTCACATGGAAATGGATATTCCATGTCTTATTGACCTAAAGTAAGCTTCAAAGTAAGCTTCAAAAAGCAATATCAGCCTTCGCCGAATAAAATCTCATCCCAACTTGGAACAGCAGCTCTACCGCTTCTACGCTTATTATGATCCGCAGATGTTTTTTCAGCGCGATTAGATTCTTGACTTTGCTCAACACCGCTTGTTTCATCAGCATTAGCTTTATTTACTACTGCGTTTGCATCAGAGCTTGCTGATTTAGCTACAGTAGCGTCAGCTTTTTCTGCTTCTTTAACTTTTGCAGCTAACGACTTTTGCGCTTGAGAATCGTCAATAAGTGCAGATTGAACTTTAGAATTAGTTTCCTTTTCTTTATAAGATTCTTCCGCGCCAATTAACGGCGTCTGTTCAGAATTATTATTTTTTGCGCCCGCATTTTTAAGTGCTGACGTTTTTTTAGAATTCTTAACGGACTCGTTTTTATTTTCTTCGAACTGCAAGTCTTGATTCTCGTCAGTTTGAGGTGCTATTTCGGAAAGTTTATCGCTGTTACGAAGCTCCCATTGCGAAACTGCGCGCTCAATTCGAGCAGAGCGAATAGAATTTCCAGGCAACTCTTCTGAATTAAACGGGAAGTTAATGCTTACAGTGTCCCTGTAAGCTCCGCCGTACGGTGCCTGTTTTGCGATTTCAGCAGCGTTTACGTCTTCTCCAAGTAATAAGCGGGATGAAGGATTTGCGCATGTAACTGAATTATCGTGCATATTCCAAGTCCACTCAGCTTTAATAGTGCGCGTGGCGGTTTTAAAAGTCGCTGTAATAAGCCATGGCTCTAAACCTCGACGCGTTGCACGCCATTTAATGGTTTCCATGCCAATATGTGCTTTAGCTAGTGTGCGCTCGATTAAGTCTGCAAGAGTGCGCATATTGCTTTGCTTTGGCGCAGGCACTAGAAGGAACTGCTCAATAGCGTACTGTTTTTCTGTTTCTACACCCGCAGAGAAGCGTCGAACTTGCGTTTCGCTCACATTGTAACGTTGAGCTACGTGGGAAGGGTCAACGCCTGCACGAATTAAGGCTTGAATTTGCGAAATAGGTAAAGTTGCTGTAGTCGAAGTAGCGTTATTGTCTGCTTCGCCGTTTTTGTCGTTGTTTTGACGAGTAATCTGGTGTGATTCGGCAATGGCACGTTCCAGCGTGTCGTCCACTTGAATACTCAACGGCGTGTTTTCGCAAATAAAAATCAAATTGCCGTCTGCATCAACATGGTCGAAACTCGCCGCTTTTGGCGGATTTTCAAGCATTATGCACCACTTTCTTCGCTTGTAACAATACTATGTATATACTTTAGTCCATACACTGCATTCTTTACCACTATATGTAAAATAAAATATGTGTATTCCACGGGGTACCATTCGTGTATGCTATGCGCGTAAGGTAGCTTTAAAAACGAAAGGACCATAATGGCACAGGATTATGATTCTCCTCGTAGCAAAGATGAGGACGAAGAGTCGTTGGAAGCTTTGAGCAAAGGTTCTCAAAATACAAGCAGCGACATTGATGATGATGAAAACGCTATTGCTGAAGACTACGAATTGCCAGGTGCTGATTTAAGTAACGAAGATGCTTCTGTCACTGTTATTCCTATGCAAGGCGACGAGTTTATTTGTTCTGAATGCTTCTTAGTTAAGCATAGGAGCCAGTTAGCTGAAACTACTGCTGACGGTCAGCCAGTTTGCAAGGAGTGCGCAGCTTAAATGGCATATGACGAGACCTATACTGGCCCCGAACAGGTTGAAGTATTAATTCAGTATCTTAATGATGAAGGCTCTCAATTGCCTCCTCTTTGCTATGCGCATGCTGGTGATGCTGGAGCTGATTTAAGAACTACTGAAGATTTTACTTTGCGACCATTTGAACGTGCGCTTGTGCCAACCGGCGTTGCTATCTGTTTGCCTGCAGGTTATGTTGCTTTAGTGCATCCGCGTTCTGGTTTAGCAGCTAAGCAGGGCGTAACTGTGTTGAACGCTCCTGGAACAGTTGATGCTGGATACCGTGGGGAAATTAAAGTACCACTTATTAATTTGGATCCTGAAAACACAGTGCATTTCCATCGTGGCGATCGCATTGCGCAAATGGTTATACAACGTTACGTAGAAGCGCAATTTATTCCAGCTGCACAATTGCCTGGTTCAGATCGTTCAGATAAAGGCTTTGGCTCAACAGGAGTAAAATAATCTAATTCAATAATCCGACCAGTTTTATGCTGTGTCGGATTTATTGTATTCAGATTTATTTGATTTGCTTATAAAAATTTTGTAGAGCATAATGCTTGTAGCGGGTAGGATAGTAGACAATACCAGGAGGTGTTGCAATGGGTGAACTTCAAGAAGATGTAAAGGGTGCTCATAGACTTGGATGCGAAATCAGTGCGGATTCTCGTAACCCATTGTTGCCAATTTTAAGCATGTGTAAGTGGCATCATCCTGATGAAGATATGAACATTCTTCACAGGGCTTATGCTCGCGCTGTAAAGCAGCATACGGGGCAACGCCGTAAATCTGGAGAGCCTTATATTATTCATCCTCTTGCGGTTGCTCAAATACTTGCAGATCTTGGTATGGGGCCGATTGTTGTTGCAGCAGGATTGTTACACGATACTGTTGAAGACACAGATTACACGCTTGAAGAGTGTAGGGCGGAATTTGGTGACACTGTTGCAGGATTAGTAGATGGCGTTACCAAAATCTCAAAAATGGAATATGGTGAAAGCGCTCAAGCAGAAACTATTCGAAAAATGGTAGTTGCTATGAGTAGGGATGTGCGAGTTTTAGTAGTAAAACTTGCAGACCGCCTGCACAATGCTCGCACATGGCGTTATGTTAAACCAGCAAGTTCACACAAAAAAGCTCGTGAAACTCTTGACGTTTACGCTCCTTTAGCAAATCGTCTTGGTATGAACGCAATTAAAACAGAGCTTGAAGAGTTAAGTTTTAAAGTTTTATATCCAAAAATTTATAACGAAATTGTTGTTTTAGTTGCTCGTCGAGCCGGTCAGCGTGAAGTTTATTTGCGTCAAATTCTTGAAGAAATCAATGCTGATTTAAAAGCTCAGCATGTTGAAGCTTCCGTAAAGGGTCGTCCAAAAGATTACTTCTCTATTTACCAAAAAATGATTGTGCGTGGGCACGATTTTGAAAATATTTACGATCTTGTTGGCGTTAGAATTATTGTTGATTCAATCCGCGACTGCTACGCAGCATTAGGCGCGGTTCACGCACGTTGGAGCCCTGTTCCAGGACGTTTTAAAGACTATATTGCAACTCCTAAGCTAAATATGTATCAAAGCTTACATACTACGGTTGTAGGCCCTGGTGGAAAGCCTGTTGAGATTCAGATTCGCACTTGGGATATGCATAGGCGTGCTGAATTTGGTATTGCTGCTCACTGGAAGTATAAGGCAAATGGCCAGGCTGGTAGAGCTTTAAGTAAGCCAGATAATGACGATCGTAAGCGCGAAGGAGAGCTTGAAGATCGTAAAGAACTTAGCGAAGCCGATAATCTTAAATGGATTCAGCAGCTTGCAGATTGGACTAGCGAAACGCCTGATTCTGACGAGTTTTTGGGTTCGCTAAAGCAAGATCTTGGAGCTTCAGAAGTTTACGTGTTTACTCCAAAGGGAAGTATTGTTGCGCTTCCGCAGGATGCTACACCTGTTGACTTTGCGTACTCTGTTCACACTGAAGTTGGACACAGAATGATGGGCGCCCGAGTAAATGGACGCTTAGTTCCTCTCGATACAAAACTTGTTAATGGAGACACGGTTGAAGTTCTTACTTCAAAGTCAGATACTGCAGGCCCGTCTCGAGATTGGCTGAGTTTTGTGAAAAGCCCTCGCGCTAGAAATAAGATTCGCCAATGGTTTAGCAAGGAACGCCGCTCTGAGGCCATTGAAGAGGGCAAGGACGAGCTAACTCGTGCTATGCGTAAGCGTAACTTGCCTCTTACTACTTTGATGACTCAGCAGGCTTTAATTGGTGTTGCTGATGAGCTTAATTTGCCAACTAACGTTGAGTCTTTATACGCTGCGATTGGCGAAGGTCAAGTTTCTACTCAAAATGTTATTTCCAGATTAGTTAAAGATGCTGGCGCTGATGAGGTTGCTGAAGAAGTTGAGCAGGAAGCGCTTCCACTTAAACACGTTGACAGGAATCGTAAATCTAACGGCGCATTAGGCGTTTCAGTTAAAGGCGTAGGAGACGTTTGGGTTAAGCTTGCTCGATGCTGCATGCCAGTTCCGGGAGATAACATTATTGGTTTTATTACAAGAAACCAAGGCGTATCAGTGCATCGAACTGACTGCCAAAATATGATTGACTTGCAAAAAACGCAGCCTGAACGTGTTATTCCTGTTCAATGGACTAGCGATAAAGGCTTGTTCTTAGTTAAGGTTCAAGTTGAAGCTTTGGATAGGCAGCATTTGCTTTCTGATGTTACGCGAGTTCTTTCTGATCACGGAGTGAATATTCTTTCCGGAACTATTGCTACGGGCGATGATCGTGTTGCAACTAGCCAATTTACTTTTGAAATGGCAGATCCTCAGCATTTAGCTACGTTACTTGCTGCTATTCGTAAAATCGATGGCGTTTTTGACGTTTATCGTATTACAGGCGCAAAAGATAGTGCGGAGCCGCGTTTGAGAAAAATGGAACGTGGCGACTTATAGGCGAGATTAAATAAACGAGATTAAAAAAGAAGGGCGCTCCAACTTCGGAGCGTCCTTCTTTAATTTACGCACAAAATGCGCAACGCTTAATTTCAGGCGGTAACAGCCTTCTTCAACAAGGAACCAGCGGAGATACGTACACCGTAAGAAGCTGGAATCTTGATGGTTTCACCGGTACGCGGGTTGCGGCCAGTGCGCTCAGCGCGCTTTACGCGCTCTGCGGAGAACAGACCGGTAAGCTTAAGACCTTCACCGGACTGCAAAGCCTCAACGAACACATCCTGGAATGCGTTGACGGCGGCTTCGGCCTGCGCCTTGGTCAGGTTGGACTTCTGTGCGATCTTAGAAACAAGATCAGACTTGTTGTATGCCATGCAGCATCCTTTGTGTTAGGGGCCTTTTCTTGCAAAGGCCACGTTCATACTTGATATTAGTACATTTTCCCTACAAATGTAGCCATTTTTTGCATTTTTCTTAATATTTTTAGTTATTTTTTATAAAAAATGTTTTTATCGTAGTCATAATGCGATATGAGCTATATTAACTACACAATTGTTTGCAAAATTCTGCAATTATATCAACTCATTCTTGTTAAGCCAATTCATTGCAATTGCGCCCATAGGTATTCTTAACCAGTAGAACATAAGCCTGTAAAGCAGTGTAGAAGATAATGCAATAGCAGGAGGAACACCTACAGAAGTAAAAGCAAATGTAAGGGAAGCTTCAACAGCTCCTAAACCACCAGGCGTAGGTACCGCGGAACCTGCAGTATTAGCAAGTAAGAACAAAAGAATTGTTTCCCAAGGGTTCGCATAGTATCCGAACGCTAGTAAAGCAACCCAATATCCCAAACCAACACAAGCAACTAAAGCTACTGCTCCAAAGGAACCGACTATAAGCTGTAGCGGTCTAGAAATAAGTTCCTTAATTTGATGACCGTAATCAGAAAGAATCGGAAGATAATGCTTACGAACAACTTTTCTTGCTGCAGGTATAGCCATTAAAGTGCAAACTATAAGAGTAATAATTCCAATAACTGTAATAAGCATATGCGCAGGAATCATACCCGAAAGCACATTTTTACCAGTAAAAATGCCAATAATAAGCAATACGATTGTTGTTATAAGTGCTTGAATAAGCCAAACTGCGCTAGTAATAGCAGTAGCTTGCGTTGAATTATAACCATTCTTCTTAAGCAATTGCATATTTACGAAAGCAGGGCCAACTCCAGCTGGCATAGAAACTGCAGTAAAACCAGAAGCTGCTTGTGATGCGAATAAAATTGTTGCGGATGGTTTTTGATCATCCATAAAAGATCCAAGCGTTATTGCAGAACCAACCCAAGCAAGCATGCTGCAAATAAAGCACATGAATACCATGTAACTATTTGCGTTTCGTAGTGCTGCGAAAACTTCTTGAGGATGCCATTGAGTGGCAATAACAGCAACTGCAACAACCGACAGCACCAAGCTAACAAAGAATCTAACGCTAAATCTTGCCAAACGCACAGTATCGTAGTCTTCTTCATCAGTGTGCAAAGACACAGTTTTAGTCAAAGAAGTACAAAGATTTTCAAAAACTTTCTTATTCCAAGAAGGAAGAGAACGAGTTGAAGCAGGAATAGCAGCTTTTTGCATAAACGGAAGCATTTCTGCCAACTTATCCGCACCCCAAGCGTTAAGAGCAGCTTCGATTGCTGTATCAATATCTGTGCACGCTGCAATAAGCGTAAGTAATTGCACTTTATCTAACGCAATATTCGTTGAATCGCTTGCAACATCACCATTTTGCCATCCAGCAATAACAGGAGTTCCATCTTCTAAGCGAGCAATAGTTTCCGGAGTAATTCTTCTATGCGTAATACCGCGCATATTTGCGGCATCAACGTATCGCATAAGCTTTGCTGCGTCTTCAACAGTTAAAGTATTTAGATTGCATGGAAGCAAAGCGTTCGATGCGTGAAAAACCATTATTGAAGATTTATCACTATCGCTTACTCCGTAAACATTCGCGGTTGGCAAATGAAGATTACGCAAAACAAGAAGCATAGAAAGATGATGGTGAACTGAATGCCTAGCTGAACGATCGCGACGAGTTGGAATATCAACCAAACGCACCCACTGCCACAACTGGTTTAAATAGCCTGGCAAATGCACTTGATTGTCCAATACGGAAATTACGTAACGCATTCCGTGAATATCAGTTGCGTCGTAAAGTCTGGAATTTTCGATTAAATCATCGTCAAGGCTTGAGCGAAGAACTCCAGTATGATCAGCTTGCTGAGTTCTGCGAATAAGTTGCGTAAGATTATCGATTCCAATATTTTTAAGCGCAAGAACAATATCGTCGCCCCAAGCGCCTTTGCTACGCGTTCCTTTTGCGAAACGAATAAGCGTTCCTATTGCTCTTCCTAAGCAATACGATATAAGAACTCCAGAGTAGGAATCCCAGGAAGAAAATAGAAGTATTGCAGTAACAATAAACAGCGCATCCCAACCCCATTTAACGTGACGGTATTCGTGTCTAGGGCCGCTTATTGTAAGAAAAGCAACTAAAACAGCGTAGGTATCCGGAATTAGTTCCGACCAATTCGATACCGGTTGCGGATGCAACGCGGAAATCATAGTTGAATTATGAGTTGACATTAAAATTCCGGATAGTAGCCAAACTGCGCCATAAGTTATAAATAACGTAATAACCGAAATAGAAGTATCAACCCAACGCCTATCTGAAGTCATATGCACAATTACTTCAGCAACAACAATAAGCGTAAGAGCCTGTTGAATAAGCGCGCATGGTATTCCGTTAATAGCAAGGCCAACTATTATTCTACTTGCGTTACTTGCGTTTATTTCAACAACATTCGCTGTTAAAGGAAACCAAATTGTTGATAACACTGTAAGTGTTCCAACAAAAATAGCGCATAGCGAGTAAAGCAAATCAGCCCAACTGCGCACTAAACTAGGCTGCGAATCTTCAATAACAAGATTTGGATTTATGCTAGATTGCATTTCACTACCGTCTACTTATTGAATAAAATCCACCAATCGTGAAGCGAAACCAGTGTAAGATGCCGGTGTCATTTTTTGCAATCTTTCAGCAGTGCTTTCATCAAAAGCACGAGAAGCAATAAACTCTTCTACGTCTTTTTGAGAAATAGTATGGCCTCGCATAAGCTCTTTTACCTGCTCATACGGACGTTCCATTCCAGGAACTCCAGCAATTTCTTCCGCTCGCATAGCTGTTTGAATTGGTTCGCCAAGAACTTCCCAGTTTTCGTCTAATTCACGAGCCATAAAATCTTTATTAGGGTGAATGGATTCCAAGCCGCCTAAAAGATTATTTAAAGCCAGAAGCGCGTATCCAAAAGCAGAACCAACGTTTCGCTGAGTTGTAGAATCTGTAAGATCTCTCTGCCAGCGGCTTTCTGTCAAAGTTGCGCACAAAGTGTCAAATAGCGAGCATGAAATTTCAAGATTAGCTTCAGCATTTTCGAAACGAATCGGATTAACCTTGTGCGGCATTGTAGAAGAGCCGGTAGCTCCCTTTACAGGAACTTGTACGAAAATTCCGCGAGAAATATACATCCACACATCAACTGCAAGATTGTGCAAAATATGATTCACATGGCTTACTGTGCTATAAAGTTCAGCCTGCCAGTCGTGACTTTCAATTTGAGTGGTTAAAGGATTCCATTGAAGATTCATGCGATTTTCAACAAATTCTTTAGAAACGCTAATCCAATCAACTTCCGGAAAAGCTGCCAAATGCGCGCCAAAAGTGCCGGTTGCGCCATTAATTTTGCCCAAATATTCTTGTGCGTCAAGATGCTTAAGTTGACGTTGCAAACGGTAAGCAAACACAGCTAATTCTTTGCCCAAAGTTGTTGGGGTAGCAGGCTGACCGTGAGTTAAAGAAAGCATTGGCAAGTCGCGATACTCTTTAGCATGCTCAACCAAATAGGAAACAATTGCTTTCAAATTTGGAAGATACACGTTGTAAACTGCCTGCTTAACGCATCTTGCAATAGAAAGATTATTAATATCCTCACTTGTGCAAGAGAAGTGAACTAAAGTTTTTAATGACGATAATTCGGTTTCGTGACCTAACTTTTCTTCAGCTTCATCCAAAGCGTCATCAATGTAGTATTCCACTGCTTTAACATCGTGATGTGTTACAGCTTCGTGCGCAGCATGACGTGCAATACCTTCAGCATCAAAATTTTCAGGAATAGAACGCAAGTACGCGCACTCTTCGTCAGTTAAAGGCTTAACACCACGAACAATAGGATTCCAATTATTTCCATCGTATCCGTTGGCTAAAAGAATCATCCACTCAACTTCTACGCGCATACGTTCACGGTTTAAAGCAGGTTCACTTAAATATTCAACGAGTGCTGAAGTTTGTTTATGGTATCGTCCATCAAGTGGAGTAAGAGCTATTGCAGGAGAAATATCAGTAAGCTTCATAATTGCAAGGTTACATCATGCTGCGAATTAGCTTTATAAACAAAAGCAATACGCGTATTATTTACGCGATTTTAACATCAATCGAACACTAATCTCACACTTGTGTAACACTAATATGAAGCTAACTGAACGCTAATTCATTACTCCTTGCCATAAAGTTGTGCTCTGTAACTCGCCGTCAATAACATCATAAAAATGCTTATCCTGGTTGCGAACGCTTTTAGAACCTAATTGCATAGCATCTTCGTACGCTGCTCGATGATAATGCAAATCATGCGTTAAAGTACCGTCTTCTGGAACGTCTTCAACAAATATTCCTTTCTTATCAAACTTTTTCTTCGAATAGAGTCTCCCAGAAAAACGCGTTACGCCAGGAGGCAATGGTCTTGGAGTTTCTCGAACATGCGTTGCTCTACCGCGAATAGTAACCCAATTATTTCTAATCGGATTTTCTTTTCCGTCAAGAGAAGGCACTAATTCATCTTCCATTTCAATACTAGTAACCCAAGTTCGTTTAGGAATAGGATGATTAGCAATAGGGGAGCCTGCAGTAACAACATGCTTAATGTTGTACTTTTTCGAATAGTCACTTGCAATACTTGCAGCAACAATACCGCCTTGTGAATGTCCAATAAGCGCAACTGGATCTTTTGGCTTAATTCCAGAACGTTTCATAGCTTCAATAACCATTCTTGTGCTATCAGCCTGTTTTCTAGCTAAAGGCGTATTGCTCATTGCTTCAAGATTCTGCTCCCAGCCAAAAGGCGAATGAGGTTTGCCGTCCGTTCCCGGAATAATAACCAACCATGAAGTACGACCATCTGCTTTTTTAAAGCGTTGAATAGCAATAGTTGCAGCATCCGGATTAGCTAAAGGTGGGCGAATACCCAAGTTTCCTCTACCAAGCTCTGTAAGATTATCGAGTGCGTCACGAAGAGTATGCCCAGTCTTTGGAAGCACAAATTGTGGCTTTTTTAAAGGCTGTTTTATGCGAGTAACTCGCAAATTATTTCCCTGATTGGCATTATTAATGCGAGCTGTAACTAAACTTAAAGCGCCAGAAACAAAAGGAACTGGGGATTTAAAGTTTTCGCTAACATATTTCAAAAAGTTACGTGACGCAATCTTAGCTTTTTTCGGAATATTATTTTTACGACTGCTTTGCATTATTCCTAAAGTAAATATTGGCAAAGCTGTAATAGGATTAAGCATAATATTTCTAGATAATCCACGAATCATTCCCTGCTGAGAATAACGAGTTGCGTTAGACCATTTTGCAAAATACTTAAAGCCAGTATTTTCCTTAGAATCTTTCAAAGCTGACATTACTCCAGCAGAAAAAAGTTGCAAAGAAATAGTGGGAAATATTGAAGCTATAAACGCAATCTTATTATCAAAAGCTTCTCTCGCTCTAAAATCTGCACTTTCATAAATACTATTCGCTCGAATAATAAGAGACGAAAGATAATCTAAACGCTCAGACAATCTTTGGCATTCTTTCGCATAACTTAAGCACATGCTTGGTGTTAGTGAAGAAGCAGAATTTTTAGAAGCAAAAGGTGAAGAAGTCACATAATTTCCAGCAAAACCATCAGCTTTTTTAAAAGCTGACATTTGGCTAGAAATAACCATTGCTGCATGATGCCAAGAAGAACTTAAAGTTGATAACTCATGCGCATGAGCGCGCAATTTTCTAGAAACAGCCTCATAAGCTGAACGCCTAGAAGTAGTAAGATTTATGCCGCCTGAAACTGAGGATATAACTTTCCAAGACATACTATATTCCTCCACGAATGTTGTAGAGAGAATAAGCTTGATGAGAAATATCACTCATTTTCTCGCGAAAATATTCGGCAGCAAGACCTTGCCAGTCGTCTAATTCTTTCGCTGCAGATTCTGCAATAATGCAGCGAGCGCACTCTTGAGTGCGTTGTATAAGCCATTGCCATTCATAATACGTGTTCATACTTGTATTACACACGCTTATGTAAAAGATGTCACGCAAAAATCAGCATTGTGGATAAAAGCTTAAAAACCTTCTAAAACCTAGTAAAACCTATAAATTATTACCAAGGCTTATTTACGCCATCACTATTTTTAGTGCGCTTAGTTGTTTTTTCTTGATCTGAATCATCCTGCTGACTCTGCTGATTTTTATAAGATTGAGAATCAACCTTATCGTTCTGCTTAAGCAAGTTTTCTACTTTATTGCGCTGCGTATTATTCAGCTTAGGCTTCGAAGATTCAGTCTCGTTTGCATCTTTTTGACTATTATTTGCTTTTGGCTGATTCTTTCTTAATTTAGAAGAAATATTACTATTGTTTTTTTCTTTTAATTTTTCAGTTAGTTTGCGCGATATTTCAGCATTATGATTTATGTGCTTTGAAAGATTAGGAAGAAGAAGCATGCGTTGTGCTAAAGCTTCATTAAATTGCGCGTCAGTTTGCTGCTGTTGAGTAAGTAGCACATTTTTATCGATATCAATCTTTTTTGACTCTTTTATATTTGAAATAAGACTACTTGTTGCAGCATTATACGTAAATTGCGCTCGCCAGTTTACGATTGCGTAGTATGCTGCAAACACGGCAATAAGCATGAAAATAAAAGCAATTAACCTAACGATAACGCGTTTTGACATATTGAACTTCATATTAATTTTCATACTAATTTCCTTGAAGTTAAGAACCAAGCCATCAATTCCCACAGCAAAAGAATTGAAGCGAGTATTGCAAATGGCCAAATAATTGGTTCAGGACGTAAACGAGGCTTAGCTGTTTCGTTCATGCGCCACTGGTGTGAAAGAATTGGTTTTGCTTCTTCGCCGAACGTGTGATTCATAGTAGCGTGCATGTATTTTCCGCTTAACTCATCTGCAATATTTCGCAAATTTTTTTCGTCAAGCTTTGAAATACCAGGGTTTCCTGTAGAAGGGTCAATAACCCATTCGTTTGAAGATGATTCGTTTGAATTGTCAGCATCTTCTCCAGAAGATAAATCGTCAAGTTGTAATCCGTCACCTTTTAACGGTATTCGCGCGCCTTTAGCTGAACCTACTCCAATAACAAACGCGTTAGTAACATATGCTCTTAATGAGGAGAATGTTCTGCGTTTTCTTTGCGTAGTCTCCTCGCCGTCGCTAATAACGTACAAAACAGTTGTGTCATCCGGGTGAGCGTCATGAATTGCTTTAGTCGTAAGAAGAGTTTGATCTAACGGTGCGTCAAGACTTGTTCCAGTAGCAACGCTTGTTGGCTCGGTTCGTAACGTTTCAATCCAATTATCCACAGCTCTTGCGTCAGGTGTTAAAGGAACGTCAACAGATGTAGAAGCTCCGAAAGAAATAGCTGCAAAACTTGCGTGAGCGTAAGATTTAGTGATTTGCTTAACAATATCTCGAGCAGCATCAATTCGCCTAATTTTTGATTTTTTAGCATAATCAGCATCTTTTGCGCGCATTGAGCCGGTAATATCAAGCGCAATAACAACATTTGTTGCGTTCACTGCACGTTGCAAAGTTGCTTTCATAACACTAGGGGAAAGTATGCAAATTATTAGCATTACGCATATTCCAATGCGCCGCAATCTCATTGCAAAAGTTTCGTCGCTTAAAACCGATTTTCTACGCAAAGGTAGTATTTCAAAACACATTGCTACTAGCACAGCAGCTACAGCAATAAACGCAATGATCCACCCGTAAGAAGGTGCTAGAACAATTTGGCCTGCTTGAGAAGTGTCACCAGCTTCAATTTTAGAAGCTGAAAGTAGGGTAGTAGCAAAAAGTAGTTCTGGTATCATCGCTTCATCCTCTTTGCAATAGCAAGCCACACCACAACGCTAACTGTGGTAAGCAAAACCCAAATTCCCGGATCGTCACTAAAAGCAGACTGAGTTGTGCCTTGCGGAGTAACAGTGTGACGTTTTTCAATTTCTGTTACTAAATTAAGAACGGAATCATTATTTCTTCTTGAAAGAAACACGCCTGAGTGTGATTCAATCAGTTGCTTCATTTGAATAGTCGTGTCATCGTTCTCGTTTTGAGCTGCACCCGAATACAAGCCGTCTACAGTAATTTTTGCCTGCTTTGTTAAATCTAAGGCTTGTTTTAACGAATATTCTGGCTTTCCTGAAACAACATTATCGGTTGCAAGAACAATCGAAGCGCTACGATTAAACCTGCTCTGCTTTTTACTATTGTTGTGAGCTGCTCCATAAATAAATCCTGGTAGCATTGCTGCGCAACTTACTAAACCGTCTCCAATAAGAGATGTGGCATTCTTACGATTCTGCGTTCCTTCAAGCCAGTCTGAAATCTGTTGATATTGACGCTGTTGCATGTTATCAATATGTTTTTGAGATTGCACACCGCCGAGCAAATTAGCAGCGTATTGCAACTGTTTTTTAGCTAAACGGTAGTCGTCAGTAAGCGGAAAAACAGTTCTAGAAGTTGAATTAAAAATACTTAAGCCAATTCTTTCACCTTGGAAATGCTCAATAAAATTAAGATACGCTTGAATCACTTCACGATCGTAAGGCAAAGCAGAACCGGAAACATCTAAACACAGAACAATATCTCTGGAACTTACTTGCTCGTTTGCGTTAAAAACTCTAGCAGGCCTAGACGCAACAGCAATAGAACCAAGTAAAGATAACGATAATGCTATAGTTGCAAACTTTCTAAACATTCTCCACATGTACCAGGAATGGTTAGCAAAAGCTCCTTGCAAATCGTCGTCAAAAGTAAAAGTGTAGAATTTTTGCGAAGAATCACCATGATTTTTCTGATACTTTTTTTGCAATAAATGCTGACGAATAATATCGTAAAGAAAAATCGCAATAAAAATAATTGCGCAAAAAAGCACAGATGCAACAAAAAATAGTGGCCACTGCCATTTCCAAGGCCATATTGTTTGCCAAATATTCCCACTCATTAGCGTTGCCCCTTCGTCTGCCAGCCTTCTAGTAGCACAAGAACCCATTCCGCAGCCTGCTCAACAGTAGTATTTTTAGCTTGCTCATTTTTGTTTAAATCCGCGAACTCAGGAGGATACAGTGCTGCAATCGTTTGACGTAACATGTCCGCACCTTTTTTATTACGCCACTTTAAACGCAAAGAGCTTATTTCTCCCAAAGTATGAGTGTGAATATCTTCTCCACTCATGCTAGAAACGTAAATTCTAGCTATTTTAGCAAGCTTTGCACAAGCCTGATCTGAAGTTAGCTCATTCTTATGGTATTTTTGCACAATTTCGTCAATATCTTTACGCCAAGCCTGCTTATTAGCGTGCTGAACGTGAGCTGGAGCGTCAGAAGATTTAGAATTAGCAGACAATACCGTATTTTTAAACGAAAAATAAAATATAATCGCGCATACAACAAAAACAATAAAAGAAACACCTAATATTGTTGCAAATAAATAATTCTCATTAAACGTGCCCCAAACATTCTCAATACTCACTACTCGCCCTCCTCTAGTAATGAAGTAGTGAGATAGCTTGTGCTGCTCACAGTTTTAGCAGCAATATGGAAAACTTCTTCACTCGAAGAACCGTGAATCAGCGAAGCTTTAACACCACTCAGCATGTCTTGCAAAGCTTGATTTCTAGTATTTCTTCGAACTTGCGTTTCCTGTTTTGCGTTCTCACTTTTAAAAAATGCTGGAATTTTACGTAACGTAGCACCGTCAGTTATAGACGATTTAAGATTTTTGTCAAAAGGATTAACTGGGGAAAGCGTAACTACTACAAGTTTATGATTTTGAGTAATTTTGCGCAAAGATTCAGCATTATGAGCTTGTAGCGCATACTCGTCAGTAATAAGAACCACAAGACCATTCTTATCAACAACTTTTTGCATAGAAGCAATCAAAGCATCAATATTTCGCGTATTACGACGAGTATTAAGCAAAACAGTATCAAGATTACGCTCAAAATCAGAAAGATTACGAGACGTAGGAACTCTTACAATATCACTGCCATCAGCACACAATAGCGAAACAGCATCATGACGTTTCAAACTTAACGCTGCAAAAAAACATGCAATATTAGAAGCAATCTCATATAAAGTCTCTTCACATCGGCACGAACCGTTCATGTTAATACTCGCATCAAAAATAATCCAAGTATGAGAAGAAGAAGTGCGTTCGCGAGAAGAAACCATAGGCTGACCAGAACGAGCGCTGGCAGACCAATTCATCATTCGAGCTTCGTCTCCAGGCTGCCAAGCATGAATATCAATAACATCGCCCGTACCAAAACGACGGTGAGAAGGATGATCTCCTTCCAACACGCCCAATGCTCTTCTAGCAATAGGAAGATCAATATGTTGATCAAGTAGCTCTATTTTACGACGAACAGTTTTAGCTGGTTCAGACAACGCTAAACGCTTCATAGGTATCATGGCACAGGAACCGTCTTTACCAATGCGTCAATTACTTGGTCGGTTGTAATAGCATCAGCCAACGCTTCAAAAGTCAAAAGAATTCTATGCCTTAAAACTTCATGAGCGAACAGCTTCACATCCTCAGGAATCACATAATCTCTACCAGAAAGCAAAGCGTGAGCCTGCGCAATACGAATAAGCGCAATAGAAGCTCGAGGGCTAGCACCCATTCGAACAAGAGAATTAATAGTTGGAAGCGGATTAGAACCCTTGCCTCGAGATGTTGCAACAATATCGACAGCATACTTCATTACAGCTTCAGAAACGTGAATATGACGAGCTGCAGCACGCATAAACACAACATCTTGCAAACTAATACGCTTGGAAGTAAGAGTTGCAGGATCTACAACATCCGAACCGCGCGAAGTAAGCAATTGCAGCATGCTAACTTCCTCATCAACGCTAGGGTAAGTCATTACTGCTTTTACCATAAAGCGATCCATTTGAGCTTCAGGAAGATTAAACGTTCCTTCTTCTTCAATAGGATTCTGAGTTGCAATAACCATAAAAGGTTGAGGTAATGCAATGCGCTCGCCGCCAATAGTTGTGGCACCTTCAGCCATTGCTTCAAGCATTGCAGATTGAGTTTTTGCGTTCGAACGATTAATTTCATCTAGCAAAATAATATTTGCATGAATTGGGCCAATTTGTGTAGTAAAACGTTGGGATGCAAAATCAAATACTTGCGTACCAACTAAATCTGCTGGCATTAAGTCAGGAGTGCATTGCACGCGACGGAAACTACCCGACATCGCTGTTGCTAAAGTTTGTGCAGCAGTAGTTTTTGCAAGTCCTGGCACAGATTCAATAAGAATATGACCACCTGCAATAAGAGTAAGAATAAGAGATTCGCGCAAAGAATCTTGCCCAACTAAAGTTTGTGCAAAACGCGCGCGTAAAATATTAGCAATTTGCTGACAGCGGCGTATGTCTTCGCTTGAAATAGTTGCAGACGCTTGAATATTCGCAGAAGCTGTAGCGGCCGACTGTGCTGCTGCTGAGCCTAAGCGAATATTAGGTGCCATTGAAGGATTACTATTTACAGGTTGTTTCTGTGGTTGCGGTGGGAATAATGCCATGTGAACTATGGTAACCGATATACAGTACTGCGTTTTATAAAAACAAGTATTTTAGCTTATTTTTTAATACGTTCTAAAAATATATACTAAATTTCCTGATTTTCTAATGACCAATCAATTGGCGTAGCACCCATACTAATTAATGCTTGATTCGCTCTAGAAAATGGTTTTGAGCCAAAAAATCCTCGCATTGCAGAAAGAGGACTTGGGTGAGGGGAGGCAATAATTGTTGCGTTAGTTAGTAAAGGAGCTAAACTTTGCGCATTCCTGCCCCAAAGTATTGCAACTAACGGCAAAGTTTTTCCATTGCTGTCAGTTCGATTATTCAATGCGCGAATAGCTTCATCTGTTACTGCTTCCCAACCTTTACCTTGATGGCTGTTTGCTTGGCCTGCTTCAACAGTTAAACAACGGTTGAGCAACATTACTCCTTTAGTAGTCCACGGTGTTAAATCACCGCTTTTAGGCATTTGCACGCCAAGATCATTTACTAATTCTTTATAAATATTAATAAGACTTTTTGGCAATGGACGAACGTTTGGAGCAGTGCAAAAACTTAAACCAACTGGGTGTCCTGGAGTAGGGTATGGGTCTTGCCCAACAATTAAAACCTTTACACTGTTTAAAGGAATACTAAAAGCTCGCAAAATATTATGGCTTGCCGGAAGAATATGATGTCCCTGCTTAATTTGTTCTCGCAAAAACACTCCCATTGCGCGTATTTGCGGCTCTACAGGAGCTAAAGCTTTAGCCCAATCTGGATCCATTAATTCATCTAAAGGTTTAATCTGTGCAGGATTCATATGCTTACTGTATGACGAGGCATAAATTAAGTAAGAAAATTGTTTAAATCAAATTTGTGCTTTGTGACCAGCATTCGCTAGTATGGTTTCATATTGTTTTAATGAATCTGTTGGAGGAATGCAATTATGGCGCGAAATGATCAGAACGTGTCGTATACGCCCGATGCTTTTGATGAGCCACCAGAGGGTCCAGTTGGTGTGCATCGCGGAAATCCTGCTTGGTACGCTGTAATATTTCCTTATGTTGTTGCGCTAATTATTGCAATTGTAGCCGGTTTGCTAGTTTGGGCTATTGGTTCTGGTGAGATTTCGCATCTTTCTTTGCCGTGGAATCATAGTCAGCAGGCGGCTCAATCAAAGACTGAGAAGAAAGCAAAATCTGATTCAAGTCGTGAAGACGAAGATTCTGACGACAATGAAGATGCTGATTCAAGCAAAGACAACAAGTCTAATAAATCCAATAAGTCAGATAAGTCAGATAATTCTGATTCAAATAATTCTAAGGATAATTCTGCATCTCAGAACGCAGTTGATAAATCCGTTGCGGTTAAGGTTATTAACGCCACGAAGATTAACGGATACGGTGCTAAGAATGCGGATAAGTTAAAGCAAGCTGGTTACGCAAACGTAACAGCTGGAAACCCAACTGGTAGCGTTCCAAGCGATTCAGTTGTTTGGTATAAAGACGAATCGCAAAAGGCCGCAGCTCTTGATGTTGCAAAAGCTCTGGGTATTACTGCTGTAGAAAACGAGAAAGATATTTCTTCACCAATCGTAGCAGTATTATGCAAGTAATTTAAAACAAATATAAGTAAAGTTTAAAAATAAAATGTCGGTTAGATTTATTTTTAACCGACATTTTTTATTTTTTTTTTATGCCTTTTTAAAGTATTTTCAACATAAACGCCAAAAAAGTTGGCACTCGGGGGCAGAGAGTGCTAATCTTCAAATTAGCACTCGAGTCTTGAGAGTGATAATAAGCAGCTGACGGCTTATTACTTAGGACTTCAGTGAATAGTTCAAAATAACGTATGCGGAGGAACAATGGCAAAGATTATTGCCTATGAAGAGGACGCCCGTCAGGGTATGCTTGCAGGTCTCGATAAGCTTGCTGATACTGTAAAGGTAACACTTGGCCCAAAGGGTCGTAATGTTGTGCTCGACAAAGCGTATGGCGCTCCAACCATCACTAACGATGGTGTTTCCATTGCTAAGGAAATTGATCTTGAAGACCCATATGAGCGCATTGGTGCCGAGCTTGTTAAGGAAGTTGCAAAGAAGACTGACGACGTTGCTGGCGATGGTACTACGACTGCAACCGTGCTTGCTCAGTCTTTGGTGCATGAAGGTTTGAAGAATGTTGTTGCTGGCAGCAACCCAATTGCTCTTCGCCGTGGTATTGAAAAAGCTGCTGAAGCAATTGTTAAGGAATTGCTTGCTTCTGCAAAAGATGTAGAAACTAAGGAACAGATTGCTGCTACTGCAACTATTTCTGCAGCAGATCCTGAAGTTGGCGAAAAGATTGCTGAAGCTTTGGATAAGGTTGGCCAGGACGGTGTTGTTACTGTTGAAGACAACAACAAGTTCGGTCTTGATTTGGATTTCACTGAAGGCATGCGTTTTGATAAGGGTTATATTTCCCCTTACTTCGTCACTAATGCTGACGATCAAACCGCTGTTCTTGAAGATCCATACATTTTGCTCACTTCTGGTAAGGTTTCCAGCCAGCAGGACATTGTTCATATTGCTGAGCTTGTTATGAAGTCTGGTAAGCCATTGCTTATTATTGCTGAAGATGTTGATGGTGAAGCATTGCCAACGCTTGTGTTGAACAAGATTCGTGGCACTTTCAACACTGTAGCTGTAAAGGCTCCAGGATTCGGCGATCGTCGTAAGGCCATGCTTCAGGATATGGCAATTTTGACTGGCGCACAGGTTGTTTCCGACGACCTCGGCTTGAAGCTTGATTCTATTGACGCTTCTGTATTTGGCCACGCAGCAAAGGTGATTGTTTCTAAGGACGAAACAACTATCGTTTCCGGTGCTGGATCCAAGGAAGATGTTGATGCTCGCGTTGCTCAAATTCGCGCAGAAATTGAGAACACGGATTCTGATTATGATCGCGAAAAGCTTCAGGAGCGTCTTGCTAAGCTCGCTGGCGGCGTAGCTGTTATTAAGGTTGGCGCTGCTACTGAAGTTGAAGCTAAGGAACGTAAGCATCGTATTGAAGATGCTGTTCGTAACGCTAAGGCTGCTATTGAGGAAGGTTTGCTTCCAGGCGGTGGCGTAGCTTTGGTTCAGGCTGCTGCAAAGATTGAGAAGACTCCTGCTATTACTGAGCTTAAGGGCGAAGAAGCAACTGGTGCTGCAATCGTGTTCCGCGCTGTTGAAGCTCCAATCAAGCAGATTGCTCAAAACTCTGGTGTTTCTGGAGACGTAGTTCTTAACAAGGTGCGCGAACTTCCAGAAGGCGAAGGCTTTAATGCTGCAACCAATACTTACGAAGATTTGATGGCTGCTGGCGTAACCGATCCAGTTAAGGTCACTCGTTCTGCACTACAGAACGCTGCTTCTATTGCTGGCTTGTTCTTGACTACTGAAGCTGTAGTTGCAAATAAGCCAGAAAAGCCAGCTGCAGCACCACAAGCCGGCGCTGACATGGGCTACTAAATAGAAAATTAGCATAAATTTAGAAATAAATTATGTTAAAGATGCAAGTTACGTAGCTTAATAATTTTAAAAATAATTTAAAAAAGATGGCGGTATATTTGAATTAAAGTATGCCGCCATCTTTTTTTCACTTCAATTTAGCTACAGAAAACTAACTAAATCAGCCCATTCCAAATAGGGAAGTAGCTTGAGTTTCTGCATCAACATACACTCCGGAAGCATGTTGCATAGCTTGCTGAATAGCCTCTAAAGACTGTTCCATTTGTTGCTGTGCTGCACGCCATTGTTGAGCTGTGGACGCAAACTGCGTGGCCGCAGCGCCCGTCCAGACGCTTTGTAGCTGCTGCAAATTGGCATACATGCCGTTAACGGCTTCTCTAATTGCACCAACCGAGGTGCCAACCGCAGCTGCGGATTGCTGAATTTGCTCTGAATCAACTCGAAATTGTGCCATAATCCCCTCCATTTTGTACGCGTCATAAACGCAATTTTTCTAAATTTTGCGTTACATTACACTGTAAGAAACCCAGATTTTATATAGCTTATAAAGCTCATACATTTTGTTGCACTTACTTTTGTAATGTAACGCTAAAATGAATATATTCCATTTAAAAAATCAATCAAAGACTTTTTTAATAATGTGGTTAAAAGGTCATCGTTTATCCACAATTAATATTTTTAAAACTAAAAAATATGCAGTATTTAAATCTTCTATTCGCAAAGCTAACAAATAACGCACTAGGCGTAACGTGTAATAAAAAATTTACTACACAACTAATTTTATTTTCAGCGTTTATTCAGGAAACATTCAGCTTCATAAGTGATGCTAATCAGTATGAGTAAGAACGTTGAAGCATCTATTGTTGTTGTTGATGACGAGCCATCAATTCGCGAACTTTTGGTAGCATCGTTGCATTTTGCCGGTTTTGAAGTTGAAACCGCTGCGTCAGGATCCGAAGCTGTTGAAGTTATTGAACGAGTAAAGCCTGATCTTATTGTTATGGATGTTATGCTCCCAGATATTGATGGTTTTACTGTTACTAGGCGCATTCGCCAAAACGGTATTAAAGTTCCTGTGTTATTCCTAACTGCTCGAGACGATACTCAAGACAAGATTATGGGCTTAACTGTTGGCGGCGATGATTACGTCACAAAGCCATTTAGTTTGGAAGAAGTTGTGGCAAGAATTCGAGCAATTCTTCGCAGAACTCAAGAGCCGGATGAAGAAACACCTATTGTTCGAGTAGCTGATCTTGAAATTAATGAAGATTCGCACGATGTTACTCGAAGCGGCGTATCTATTGAGCTTAGCCCAACTGAATATAAGCTATTGCATTATTTGATGGATAATGAAGGACGCGTATTATCAAAGAGTCAAATTCTAAACCACGTATGGCAATACGATTGGGGCGGAGACGCAGCCATTGTTGAATCGTATATTTCTTACTTAAGAAAGAAAATTGACGGCATAGAAATTACTGACGATTCCGGAAAGCCGCAGAAAGTTGTTCCTCTTATTGAAACAAAGCGCGGAATTGGTTATATGATTCGCGAACCGAAGGCAGGTCAAGCCTGATTATGCAACGCAATAATAATGGCAACAAGGATCGTGAACAATCGCATAATGAAGTAAAAGATATAAATTCTACTCAAAATGCGCAAGATTCTAATGTTGGCAAGAGTCTTGTTGTATTCCAAGACTCTTCTGCTGCGAAAGAAACTAAGCCTAAAAAAACTTGTTGGTTGAAGCGTAAAGTAAACGCAATACCTTTAAGCACTAGGCTTGTAGCTTGCACGTTAGCAGTTTTAACTGTTGCTGCTTTTTGCATTTCTTTATCTATTCGACAGTTGGTAGGTAATTACCTTCTTGAAAAAACAGATATTCAGCTTGCAGATCAAGCGCAACTTATTTACGACAATATTGATGTATTACGCGGCAAAGATGTTAATCAACCAACTGCAGGCCCAAACGACTACTTTATGCAGATTAGGGATATGCATAACAAAATTATTGCCACGCCATTAGTGCCAAAAATTAAGGGTAATTTTGTTTCTATGCCAAAGCTGCCGCCAGATGGTTCTCTTGCTAAGGTTGTTGTAACGCACAAACCATATACTGCTCCAGCAAGCATTAAAGGTGACACTAATAATGTTGATCAAATGACTAAGGATGCAGCAAAGGCGCCTTGGAGAGTATTGGTACTAACCTGGGGTCAACGTAGCAACTACGATTCCGACATGAATGTGAAGGGTTACGTTTATATTGCATTATCTTTAAGCGATCAACTTGACACAGTAAATACGCTTACTCGATATTGCATTATGGTAAGTATTGCCGTTATTTTATTCGGAGCTGTTTTTGCTGCCATTATTATTCAATCAACTTTAGTCCCACTTAAGCGTATTGAAAAAACTGCTTCAAAAATTGCATCCGGTGATTTGAGTAGGCGAGTACCTTCTG
>NQOH01000001.1:13174-14418 GCA_003585735.1 Gardnerella kenyensis | reverse complement strand
ACGAGGCTTCAACGAGCAGGAAGCAATGACAGAAAAAATGAAGCGATTCGTTTCAGACGCAAGTCACGAATTACGTACGCCTCTTGCTGCTATTCATGGTTACGCAGAGCTGTATACCATGTGGAGAAATATGCCAGGCGAACAGGAGCGTGCGGACGATTCTATTGCTCATATTAAAGCTTCTAGTGAGCGAATGACTGAATTAGTAGAAGACTTACTTTCCTTGGCTCGTTTTGACGAAGGACGTGGAATTAACACTTCTCAGAAAGTGAGTTTGTCGCCAATTATTTCCGATGCAGCTAATGATTTGCACGCTTTGGATCCAGCGCGATCTGTTCAGCAAGGTTCTCTTACGCTTTCGGATGAGTGGAAGCTTATGAATTGCACTAATTGCAATTTCGAGCGTAAATTAATATTCAAAAGCGGAAAACTACCTGACGTTTCTTTGCTTGGAGATGGAGCAAGATTGCGTCAAGTAATGACAAATATTGTTGGAAATATTCACCGATACACTCCAACTGACTCTCCTGTAGAAATTGCTATGGGCATTATGAAAGCTTCAATCACTCCAGATAAGCTTTCACATTTACCTTCAGTTAGCCAATCATTAAAAGAATTTTTGGAAGCAGCTGAAGTAAGCCAATCAACAAATGCAGGTAATAAATACGTTGTGATTCGTGTTGTTGACCACGGTCCTGGAGTTCCTGAAGAATCTCTTTCTCGTATTTTTGAAAGGTTCTACATTGCAGATCCTTCTAGAGCTAGAGAAAAGGGCGGAACAGGCTTAGGTATGGCTATTGCGCAATCTGTAGTAAAAGCTCACCATGGTTTTATTTGCGCAACAATTTCAAACCCAGCAACAATAGTTGATAATTCCAAAACTAATCTTGACGATACTATGGATGGTTCCGACTCAATGGATGTTAAAGCTCATGGCTTAACTCTTACGGTTGTGCTTCCAATTAGAGAAATTGATGATTCATATCAATCAACTAAAATCAGCGAGTCAAATTAGAAGTAAGTAAGCAAATAAGTAAGCAAGTAGATAAGTAAGTAATTTCATACGCAACATATACTTGTATGCATAAATTCGTTTACCCCGCGTGTATGCGGTACAATATAAAAAGCATACATGTAATAGTAATATTGGTACACTAGTATAGCTGTTTCGCATATGAACATAAGCTCTTAAATTTGAGCGGTTCAGCATGCGACTATTAGTGATTAATGAGTGAGGTGTAATA
>NQOH01000001.1:12243-12456 GCA_003585735.1 Gardnerella kenyensis | reverse complement strand
TGCCCAATGGGCGCGTGCGTTGGTACGATACTCAGAAGGGGTACGGCTTTATTGCCGGAGATGACGGTAAGGACGTTTTCTTGCCTGCAGCAGCGTTGCCTGCAACTGTAAAAACTTTGCACAAAGGCACACGTGTTGAGTTTTCAGTAATTGAAGGACGCAAAGGTCCTCAAGCTATGGGTCTTAATGTGCTTGCAACAGCTCCATCGCTTG
>NQOH01000001.1:6849-11586 GCA_003585735.1 Gardnerella kenyensis | reverse complement strand
TAAAAGCGACGCGTCCAAAAGCAGAAGATATGGCTGCAATTGTTGAAGATCTTATTAAGCTGCTTGATTCTGCAGGTAACGGTTTACGACGTCGTCATTATCCTTCGACTGCTGAGAGCAAGAAGCTTGCTAATTTATTGCGTGCAGTTGCAGACAATTTTGACGTTCAGGAATAGTTTCGGGAAATATTATTTATGACTGATGAAGTGATGGATCCACAAGAGCTAGCTCGTAGTGTAGCTGTGGAAACTTCAGAGCGCACAGATGCTGTAGGCGATTTTGTGACCTCAATTGAGCTTGAAGACGGAGTTACAGATTTTCGCTTTAAGTGCAATTTAGTTGGTTATGAAGGCTGGCAGTGGTCTGTAACGCTATACCATGACACAGAATTGCAACGTTGGACTGTAAACGAGTCAACGCTTATTCCAACGGATGATTCTCTGCTCCCTCCACCTTGGATTCCGTGGAAGGATCGCTTAAAGCCAAGCGATCTTTCAGTCATGGATTCAATTGGAACGGATGAGAATGATGCTCGTCTTGAAGATGGTTTCCGTCCGGTTCATCATATTTCTGAAGAAAATTCCGAAGAAGAGTCTGAAAAAGATTCCGAAGAAAACGCTAGCGAAAATACTGAGGAAAATTCTAAGGAAGAATCTAACGAAAATTCCGAAGAAGAAACTAAAGATACTGCAGAAACTAAAGAATCTGCAGAAACTCAAGAATCGGAAGAATCTAATTCTGAAAATGATTTTGATGAGGATCTTGAGGAAGCTGTTTCGTCATTGCGATTGTCTCGCAGACGCGTAATGACCGCAGAAGCACTTTCGCAAACAGCCAAACGTTGGTATTCAGGGCAGCATGGTCCAAAGTCATTATCAACAAAAATTGCAGACGGTAAAGCATGCTCATCTTGCGGATTCTTAATTCCGTTAGCAGGAAGCTTAGGCTCAATGTTTGGCGTATGTGCGAATATGTGGAGCCCGGATGACGGCAGAGTTGTTTCGCTTGATCACGCATGCGGAGAACATTCCGATATTGATCCGCCAGAACCATCGCAACTTTGGGTACAATCTGCTCCAGCTTATGACGACTATCATATTGATATTATTCAGCAAACTCCACGTGAAGAACGAGCAGATGTTGAGCTTATTGAAGAAGCTATTGAAGATAGTAAAACGCATCGTCGTAAGCGTCGCAAATTAGAAGATGCGAACGATAGCAGCAAGGAAGATCTTCAGCCTAAAGCGAATGATATAAATGACGAAAACGATACAAGCAACATTGAAGAATCAGATAAATCAGATAGCTTAGATAGCACAAATAATTTATATGATTCAAACAAAACTGGCGAGAGTAAGGAAGTTAACGCTTCGGTAGAGGAGTCGAATCAAGAAGACGCAACTACTAAAACTGTAGGTTCTACGACAATGCACTTGTACAAAAGAAAGTCTCGCAGACAGCACAAATAATTAATACTTACGTAATACTTCGCGTCATGGCAACTAGTTACCATGGTATGAAAGAAAAGAACGGAAGGAACTTATGTTTGAACGGTTCACTGATCGCGCACGACGCGTGATTGTGTTAGCTCAAGAAGAAGCTCGCGCTCTTCAGCATAATTACATTGGCACTGAGCATATTCTGCTCGGCCTTATTCGCGAAGGTGAAGGCGTAGCTGCAAAAGCATTGAGCTTAAAGGGTGTTGATTTGGACGGCACCCGTAAGCAAATTGAGGAAATGATTGGAAAGGGTGCTGTTTCCCCAGAAGGTCACATTCCTTTTACTCCACACGCAAAGCAAGTGTTGGAACTAAGCTTACGAGAAGCATTGCAACTTGGTCATAGCTATATTGGCACTGAGCATATTCTGCTCGGGCTTATTCGCGAAGGCGAAGGCATTGGCACGCAAGTTCTTATTAAGATGGAAGTTGATCTTGGAGACTTGCGAAGCACAGTTGTTGACCTTATTCGTGGAGACAATTCTTCAAATAATAAAAACGAAAAAGGTGAGCTAGCTAATGCTGGTAGTGTGCAAGACAAACGCAACCAGTCTGGTTCAGCATTACTTGACCAGTTTGGACGCAACTTAACGTTTGAAGCTCAAGAAGGCAAGCTTGACCCTGTTATCGGCCGTTCTGAAGAAATTGAACGCGTTATGGTTGTGCTTAGCCGACGCACAAAGAATAATCCTGTGCTTATTGGAGAGCCTGGCGTTGGTAAAACTGCTGTTGTAGAAGGCCTAGCTCAAAAGATTGTTGAAGGCGATGTGCCAGAAACGTTGAAAGATAAGCAAATTTATTCGCTTGATTTAGGCTCAATGATTGCAGGTTCTAGGTATCGCGGTGACTTTGAAGAGCGTTTGAAAAAAGTTCTTAAAGAAATTAAAACGCGCGGCGATATTGTACTTTTTATTGACGAGATTCATACAATTGTTGGAGCAGGATCTGCCGACGGTGCACTTGGTGCATCCGACATGCTAAAGCCAATGCTTGCTCGTGGAGAGCTACAGACCATTGGCGCTACTACAACAGATGAATATCGTAAGTATATTGAAAAAGATGCTGCTTTGGAACGTCGTTTCCAGCCAATTCAGGTTCCAGAACCTACTATTGCTGAAACGATTGAGATTCTTAAAGGCTTGCGTTCTCGCTACGAAAATCATCATCACGTGACTATTACGGATGGAGCTTTGCAATCTTCTGCTGAGCTTTCGGATCGTTATATTCAGGATCGTCACCTTCCAGATAAAGCTATTGATCTTATTGATGAAGCTGGAGCGCGCTTAAGAATTAAGCGCTTGACGCAACCACCTGAGCTTAAAGAGCTGAATCATAAGATTTCCAAGCTTTCCGAAAAGAAGAACGAAGCTATTAAGCAGCAGGATTTTGAAGAAGCTGCTAATCTTCGCGATGATCAAGAAAAGCTTGAAAATGAGGCAGCTGAAAAAGAAAAAGCTTGGCGTGAAGGTGAGTCCAACGTCAAAATGGTTGTTGATGAAGACATGATTGCTTCCGTTGTTTCAAGCACTACTGGCATTCCTGTTGTAAAGCTTACGCAAGCTGAATCGCAGAAGCTGCTTAAAATGGAAGCAGAATTGCATAAGCGAATTGTTGGCCAGGATGAAGCAGTTTCTGCATTGGCTCGCTCTATTCGCCGCGCACGCGTTGGTTTGAAAGATCCTAAGCGTCCTTGCGGATCGTTTATTTTCGCAGGACCTACAGGAGTTGGTAAAACAGAGCTTGCGAAAGCGCTTGCTAACTTCTTGTTTGACGACGACGATGCTCTTATTCGCGTAGATATGTCGGAATTTGCTGAAAAGTATGCTGCATCTAGGCTTTTCGGCGCACCTCCAGGATACGTTGGTTACGAAGAAGGCGGCGAACTTACAGAAAAGGTTCGCAGGAAGCCATTCTCCGTAGTGCTTTTCGATGAGATTGAAAAGGCGCATCCAGACATTTTCAACACGCTTTTGCAAGTGCTTGACGACGGTCACTTGACTGACGGACAGGGTCGCAAGGTTGATTTCAAGAACACTATTATTATCTTGACGACTAATCTCGGCACTCGCGATATTGCTAAGGCTGCAACTACTGGCTTTACGCTTGGAAGCGGCTCTGATTCTACGTATCAGCTTATGAAGGATCAGGTTAATTCGGAGCTTAAGCGTCATTTCCGTCCTGAGTTCTTGAACCGATTGGATGACACGATTGTGTTCCGTCAGCTTACTGAGCCAGAAGTGCGTCAAATTGTTGACATGGACATAAAGATGCTGAATGATCGTCTTTTCGACCATCATATGTCGCTTGAACTTACTGATGCGGCTAAGAATTTGCTCGCTCAAAGGGGATTTGATCCTTTGCTTGGTGCGCGTCCTTTGCGTCGAGTAATTCAGCGCGATATTGAGGATATTATTTCCGAGAAGATTTTGCTTGGAGATATTTCCGACGGTGAGCATATTGAGGTTGATTCTGAAGGCGAAGGATTGCTGGGGGAGTTTACTTTTAAGAGTAAAAAATTCCAGGCGTTAGATTCTGAAGGTAAGTCTGAAGATAATACTGAAGATAATGCTGAAGATAATGCTGAAAGTAAGCCTGTAGCGGATGCGGATGCTTCCGCAACTGATTCTGCAGATAAAGCTAAGTCTTCTGAAAATGCTGACGAAGCTTAAAGCGAAACAAAATAATCTAAAGTAACAAAAATCCCGGCGTGTAAATCTCGTCGGGATTTTTGCGTTTTTATGCGTTTCTATATTTTATGAATTTGTTTATATAGCTTGTTTATTTTGTTTATATAGTTTTTTTACTTATTAGTTGTGTCAGATGCCATGCACATTACATTGGCAGCTGTGCCTGTTGCGCTTTTATGGGATACTTTTTTACCGTCAACAGTAATAGTGCATTCAACTTTGTAATTGTCTGGAGTTGGCTTATCGATATCTATTTTTGGAGTAGCCATGATCATCCAATCCTTTTGAGCATCCTTACCAGTCAAAACTTTTTCCCAAACACCATTGTCAGAACTTTCATTGCTGCTTGAGCCAGCAACCGTTAAGTTGATATCTGTAGGAGCAGTTCCCTTAACTTCAAGTTTCATTTCTTTGGCGTTCTCATTAGCAATACCTTTTGCCATGTTATCCATCTTTTTACTTGCTTTATTCATAGACTCTGTGGCTTTATCCAAAGAGGCACTGAAACTGGCTTGCATTGCCAAAGTAATCACTATAGAAAGGATGCCAAGA
>NQOH01000001.1:891-6190 GCA_003585735.1 Gardnerella kenyensis | reverse complement strand
AGCAGCCAGAAAATATAATAGCCAACACACCAAGAACAAGGCATAAATTGTTTATAATTGGCACAAATGAAAATACTATGCTAATAATGCCAAGAACTAGTGCAGATACTCCAAGACCGCTCAAATGCTTGTACTCATTGTGTTGATTATTTACTGTAGGCATAGCCATATTTTCTTCGTTCATCTTTCTTCCTTTCTTAATCGATTTGAAAATTATGCAAAATCAGAGGTAACCCCAAAATTTACACATGTCACAATTAAGCTTATTCACTTAAAAAAAAAGCAACATTTTTTCAAGCTATTGTGGATAAAAGGTGCCAGAAGATTCTGTTACATAAGCAGGTAGCTCAAATCAATGAATTACGCTTACGTTGAGCCTCTAATAATGCCTTTTCTAACTCCGTGTCGACAGCAAAAACGTATAGTCCATTAACTCCACGTTTCAATAATACATTGAGCTCATTTTTAAGATTATCAATTGAATAGTCTAACGCAATCTTTTTATTCGATAATAAATCTTTAGCATGCCTTTTATTAGTTGCTTTATCGTTTCGACTATTTTCTGGGCAAAAAACAACTTTACCATTACGATATTGCACTGATGGACCAATTATTACACCAGCATAATTTAAATCAAATCCCTGAATAGTAAATGTAGATCCAATCTCATTTATAGTATGAAACTGTTCTGCCCATGATTTTTTTGATTCTTTTATTGAACGTGAATGCTTCGTGCTATTTTGAGATGACAATTGATAATTCCAAGGATGGCTAAAAACCTTACCTTCTTTTTCCAAAATTTCTAGCTCGGAACTACTAGCATCAGAATATTCTCCAAGCCCCATATGCCATTGTCCATTACTATCGCAATGCAAATCTACATTCCAAGTACCATTTACCGCATTAGGATTATTCTTATTGCTCTTATACTCCCAATCGTATGTTGCAACAAGACGTGATAATCCGTGTCCATCACACCCCGAAGCTTTTTCTTCAGATTTAGACTTAATAGCATTAAATAGCTTAATAGGCGAATCAAATACTTTGAAATCAAAAGGCTTATTGTCAGTATTTGAATCTTCTCTTTTTGTTTCATAATTACGACATACTGGAAGAGTATCAATACAACCATTGTATACAAAATTTTTAATCCATTCGAGAACATTTTCATTAGCTCTCATACGCATCTGATTTTCAAGAATGAAACGACGGACACTCACACTTATTGAATCATTTAATAATAATTCTCCACAATCATCATCATTATTTTTGAAAAAATTCTTATCCTTGTAATCTGTTCCCAATAATTTTTCTAAATCTTCGGAATTCCAACGCTGGTTGCTTTGTAAAATTTGATTAGGATCAAAAGCTGCAATAACAACTCGAGACCTACGTAAGATATCAGATAACATATTTGAACCAGAGTAAGCCTGATTAGCTTGCGTATTCAGCAAATGAGCTTCATCAATAAGAGCTACATCGCAGCAACGTTTTGGCTTGTCAATAATGCCACGTCCTTGTTCTGTTTGTTCGCTAAAACGATTAATAAACTGGGAAGGTAGCATAACAAGTTCATCATTATTTTTTTGTAAACGTAATTTTGTTGCTATTTGATTGTATACATTCACTTGTTCTTTATGATTTACAATTATGCAAGCAGTTTTCCTACTATTAATAGTTGAAAATTGCTTATATTCATAATCATAATCTTCTTCGTCGTTTCCTTCTTCAATATCCTCATAATTGTATTGGAGTGATTGGTTTTTTATTTTGCTTAGCTTGTTACAAATTTTATAGAACAAATCACTAAGTAAAACTGTTTTTCCGGTACCAGCATCGCCCTCTAATAAAATAAGCGTAGATGAATCAGAGTTACACTTATTTTTTGATTGTAGAGCTTCATTAACTATATCTATAACTTTGCTTTCAATACTCTTCTGTTCAGTAGTCAATTTATGAAACGGCGACGCTTTAAATAAAGCTGAGTCGCGAATAATTCCTTCTTCTGGAAATAAATCTGGATCCATGTCATGAAGCTGAACCCATATTCCAGAAAAAATACGTTCAAACTCTTCTTCAGGATAATATTCACCCTGAGGATTGGTTCTACGATTAGTAACTTCATTAATTGAATCGACGCTTAACAAGTACTGCATAAAGCGATTTTCAACATCTAGAGTAAGTGATTTATTAAAATGCTCATTAGCAATAATATACTGCTTTACTTTACCTTCAGATAGTTTCTCCCAATCATCTCTGATTTTAGTATCAGCATTCAGATGCTGTTTTGTTCTCTCCTCAATATTGTTAGTTTCACCAACATAAACTGTATATTTCTCGTATTCTTTTTTATGAACAATATAAACAGTTGGAAATTTCAACAAGTAATGCTTCAAAACCTGAATAGTTTGGTTATCAAGATCACTTCTTTTATACTTTAGATTTTCATTAATGCTATGCTCTAGTTCATTATCTTTGAAAACCTTATAAGGTAAATCAACAATTATGGACTTAGGTGGAACAATAGCTTTCATCATGATTCAATGATAGCTATTTGATAAGAAATATTCCATTAATAAAAAACTACTAAGAGTGGCAAATTTACAAATGTTTTTTCGAATTGAATACTTTTGATTTAGCATTATAAATTTTCGACTATAAAATTTAATTGTCGTATCAAAACTGTTTCCTTAACGCAACAATTTTGATACACTTGCACACTATCTATATAAATTAGATTTAATACACAAACAAAGTTGTGCGATAAATAAATATTTGCTATACTAATCAATAGGAGTCTCCCTGCGTTGAAAGTCGGCTTCATGCCGTCGGTTGATTTACTCACCTTAGGCGTTGTGTGGGGCTCCCTTATTTTTGCAGTTTACCCCTTATTTTTGGCTCTCAACCAGCAATCCATATTTAGCGGATTTCTCTTTGTACGGTAATTTTCTGAATTTTTATAATGTTTTGTATCATAAAGGTCAAGTACAAGAGGAATTTTATTATTATCTAGAAGTAAATTGTAGAAATATAAATCACCCTTTTCAAAGACTCTCTGAACTGCCCACAGCGCGTAGTCGGTTATTGCTAATAACGGTTCATTTGAGTACGGTTGTACATTGAATTTAATATTTGAAGCATCTATATCTGGAAGATTATTTGTACTGTTTCTAGTTCTTTCTTGCGCAATATCTATCGAACGTTTTAAGTTAGCATTTGATGTAGTGTTCCCCCTACCTGCAATATTCAGTACCAATTTAGGATATTTTCCTTTGTCCTTAATTAAATGAGACGTTAAATTAGCATAAAATTCTGCTTCTAAATTATTTTTAGGTAAAAGATCCAGTAAATATGCAGATTTTCTTGCAACTACAACTTGTGTAGTAAAATCAATATTTGAGCATATGAAGTTAAAAAATAATTCCCTTAATTGTTTGGGATCATTTTTTGCGTGAGGATAATATTTTCCTTCTTTTTTAATAAGCCTTTTTACACTTTCAATATTATTGAATTTACTGTCATCTTGTATGTCTTTACAGAAATCATTTATTTTTTTACGAGCTTCGTTAAGATCTTCTTTAACATATGTCATGCCAACCATAAAAGATGCAGAAGCGCCAAGTCCCACAGTGATTGTATTTCCACCTCTTGCTACCTTCTCATGCTGAAAAGTCATGTCTCCAGATTCATCAATAAACCTGTGAAAATCTTGTAGTTCATATTTCTTAATCGTCTCTTTTTTCATGCATAAATTTTACCACACAAAGTTAATGAAAATTAGTTAAAAGTATCTCTGTTGATAACTTTTTATTAAATTCTGATATTCAATCATTTATATTTCTAAAAGCAATACATGAATATAATATTATAAATATACAGATTAGGGAGAAAAGAATATGAGTTACGTTGCAGATAAACCTATTGAAAAAGCTGATGAAGATCTATTGGGAAGATCTGATTTTGCGAAACAATTTGGAAAATCGATTTGCGAATATGATAGCAAGGATGGTCTTGTAATTGGCTTGTATGGAAAGTGGGGAAGCGGCAAGACATCTATTATTAATATGGCAATATCTGAGATTCCAGTAGATAAATCAGAGAAGAAAAAATGGTATTCAAAAGTATACAAAAGAATCAAAAAAATTTTTACTTCACAAAAATCTGAAGAAGAAAATCAAAATCACAATCCAATAGTTATTAAATTCTCACCATGGAATTATTCCGACAAGAACAATTTGATTAGTTTATTTTTCTATGAATTGAAGAATAAACTAGGTGTAGCTAAAGGCGAAGAGAATAAAGAAAAAATCGGAAAGGCTATAAGTCAATATTCCTATATTATTGACGCTTTGCCATCTATTCCAGTAGCTGGGCCTGCAATCGCTCATATACTGAAAACTATATTCAAAGCAGCAGGATCTAAATTAATGAAAACGCCTAGTTTGGATGAAGCTAAAGAAAAACTGTGTAAGGCGCTAGAAGATTTTAACCACAAAATAATTGTTTTTATTGATGATATAGATAGATTGACTACTCCTCAAATTAAAGATATTTTCCAATTGGTTAAACAAGTAGGCGATTTTCCAAACATAATTTATGTTCTTACAATGGATAGGGAAATTGTTTGTAATGCTTTGTCTGAATATCACAATATTGACGGGGATGAATATTTAAAGAAAATTGTTCAAGTTTCTTTTGAAGTTCCTGAAATTGATAAAACAACAGTGCATGAAATATTAAGAGATCGCCTTAATGATATTGTTCATAAAAGCAAGAATGAAGAAGAATTTGAAAATAACAAATATTTTGAAACAGTACTTGAAAAGTGCGTAAATCCATATGTAAATAATATAAGGGATGCAAATAGATTACTTAACGCGTTCCAATTCAAATATGGCGCTTTATGGAAAGAAACATCATTTGTTGATTTATTAGCTATTACCGCAATAGAAATTTTCGAGCCGAAGTTATATGAATGGATTTTTAATAATAAAGATTTCATTTGTAGTGGAGATATTAATTCTTCATCGCGAGTACACTATGGTTCGGCTAGATATATTTCAAAATGTAATCAAGAATTTGAAAGTTTAGGATTACACCACAAAAGGACTTTTGATATTGTTTCAATCCAGTTTCCTACATTTGCGTATTATACAAATCATAAATTAATCAATAAAAAGATATCAGAATCAGAGCTTATTAGCAAGAAGCGTATTGGATCTACAAAAACAATAGGTTTATATTTTAGCTTTAATTTATCTGATATAAAAATTCCAAGAGAAGAAATTATTAAATGCGT
>NQOH01000001.1:0-192 GCA_003585735.1 Gardnerella kenyensis | reverse complement strand
GAATAGTTATAGTAAATTTAGACTTTTACAAAAAGTTAGAAAATTTAATAAAGATGGCAATCTCCTATACTTTTTAGAAAATGTAGACTCATTGTTTAGTGATAAGAAAATATTAAATGATAGATTCGCTTTAATTGTATCTGCTTTATTAGAGACTCAAAATGAATATGTAAATCAAAGTAAGTTAGCAGA
>NQOH01000015.1:4875-4987 GCA_003585735.1 Gardnerella kenyensis | reverse complement strand
ACTAATCTTCGGCACAAGAACAGCAAACATACCCCAAAACACAAGCTGCGTATAAACAGGAGTACCACGGAAAAACCAAATAAAGAACCAACTCACACCACGCAAAACCGGG
>NQOH01000015.1:1986-4150 GCA_003585735.1 Gardnerella kenyensis | reverse complement strand
TCTTACGCATCATCGCCAAACCAACAGCCAACACAATCGCAATAACCATAGCAAGCAAAGTCAGCCACAAAGTCCAGCCAATACCTGTAAGAACATTTTCGTCAATAATATATTTTGCGACTATATTCCACTCGAATCTGCGATTTGTTGCTATGGAATACAGCAAAGAGCAGGCCACTAGCGCAACTATTATTCCTGCAACAATAGGTCCCGGTTTTTTAACAGGCAAAATACGTTCGTTGTCGTTCTTTTTAGAAAACATATTCACAATACTACTCTAAACTCAATCAAAATCAGCAGATACTTAAAGCTCACACTTTTGGATTTATTTCAGGATGCTGAATCATAATATCTTCCACACCCCAAGCTTTCATAATTTTTTCATACGTGCCTGTTTGTATAAGTTTTTCAATACCAGCTTTAATAGCTTCAACAAGCTGCTTATCGCCTTTTTGCATAATAATGCCCATAAGAGCCTTGTCTTTGCTAACTCCCAACGGCTCAAGCTGCTTATCGGTTTGCTCAACTGCGAAGCTAGAAACTGGAGTATCAGCATACATAACATCCGCGCGCCCTGCTACAACAGCAGTCGTAGCGTCGGTTTGTTCTTTAAAAGCTAGAATGTCTAAAGGCTGATCGTTTCGCGCTTTACATAAATCTCTAGCGCTATACATTTGCGATTCGCTTGTGGTTCCAACTTGAACGGATACTTTTTTGCCGCACAAATTATTAAGACTTACGTTAGTTGGGTTTCCTTTACGCACTACGAAAAGCAAGCCAGCATTTGCGTAAGTTACAAAATCAACTGCCTTTTCACGTTCTTGACTTACTGTAAAACCGGAAACGCCTATGTCGAACTTGCTACCTACAGAAGGCAAAATAGCGTCAAACGGAGCGTTAACAATATTAAGTTTTAAGCCCATTAATTTTGCTAACGCTTTATTTAAATCAATTTCGTAGCCAACTACTGTTCTTCCGTCTCTTGCGTAGAATCCAGCCGGAGCGTAGCCAACATTCGTTCCCATAACTATTTCGCCTTTTTCTAGCAATTTTTTGGGAAGAAGCGAGGCAATTTTTTCGTCTTTTTTAATGCTGTTAATGTTGTAGCTACGCTCAAGCAACGGGTCGCGCCCTACAGCATCAGTTGTGCCGCAAGCTCCAGAAATTCCTATGAGAGTTGCCGAAACAAGCGCGGCAATAGAACGCATCCATCTAGGAGATCCTAAAAAAGTCCACTTGTTTTTGCATCTCTTATGATACACATCAGCCTTCGTAATATCTTGGCATGCTTGAATCATAGAATCCCTTAATAACTAGCTATTAGAACAAGCACAACTGTACCACTAGTACTCGCGCAATACGAAATCTTGTTTCTAATAATTTTCAATAATTTTCGACAATTTTTTACGATATTCGCAAATTTTTTAGTATTTTCGTAAAAATTTGGCAAAAAATATTTTTATAGTACGTGATGAAGGAAATCTTGGAAACGCTCAGTTTGCGGATTGTCAATAATATCAGCCGTTCCGCACTCCACAACTTTGCCATCGTCCATAAAAACAACCTGATCCGCAACTTCTTTAGCGAAACCAATTTCGTGCGTTACTACAATCATTGTCATTCCGTCTTTTGCAAGATTGCGCATAACGTTTAATACTTCACCAACAAGTTCTGGGTCAAGCGCAGAAGTTGGCTCATCAAACAGCATAATTTCCGGCTTCATTGCAAGAGCGCGCGCGATTGCCACACGCTGCTGCTGGCCGCCAGAAAGCTCAGCAGGATAATGATTCATGCGCTCATCCATGCCAACTCTTTTAAGCTCTTCAATCGCCAACTTGCGCGCTTCTTGAACATTCATATGCAAAACGTGAACAGGCGCTTCCATAACGTTTTCTAACGCAGTCATATGAGGGAATAAATTGAAGCGCTGAAATACCATGCCAAGTTTTGCACGCTGCTGCGCTATTTCTTTATCCGTAAGAGCTTGTAGGCACTGCTCACCTTTACGCGTTACTGGTTTTACGCCAATGCGCTCGCCATAAATGCTTATGCTTCCAGCACTAAGAGTTTCAAGCTGGTTAATTAAACGCAATAATGTTGATTTTCCGGATCCGGAAGGACCTAAAATAACAGTTACGGTACCAGGATTAACAGTAATATTAAT
>NQOH01000015.1:947-1289 GCA_003585735.1 Gardnerella kenyensis | reverse complement strand
TTGCTTTCATCGTTCTGAATAGTCATATTCACGCCCTCATTGTAAATATTTTCCAAAGTATTATTCATATTATTAAGTTACGTATATAGCAATGTTACAACGCTACAATGCTACCACTAGGCATTAAAGCCTAACATAGCTGCATCGTTACGCCCTTTAACATTCTTCTGCTTTGCATGCAAAGAGTCGTCTCCGCGCTGATCTGAATCAGTGTTCAGCTGAGCATGCTTCACAATATCTCTTGCTTCGAAGCCTTTGCCGAAATGCTTTTCCAACATAGACTGCAACACCATCAACACAGAAGTAATAACCAAATACCAAATACTAGCAACAAGAAGAAGA
>NQOH01000015.1:0-133 GCA_003585735.1 Gardnerella kenyensis | reverse complement strand
CTCCAAACCAGCACGAACAATCTCCGACAAATACGCAGCCTCATTAAGAGACAAACCAACAACAGCAGCCGTAAGAGAAGTCATAACAACATTAGAATCAATAGACCAAAACTCTACAGAAGTAAAAGGAATA
>NQOH01000007.1:78445-83785 GCA_003585735.1 Gardnerella kenyensis | reverse complement strand
CACCCCCACACAAACACCCCAAAACCATTGAAAACAAGCCAAAACACCGGCGTGTCGAAAACAGCGAAAAAACACCCCAAAAACCAACACAAAACCAGAAACAACAACCAAAACCAACAAAAAATAACCAAAAATCGCCCCAAAAACATAAAACCCGGGAGTGTCGCATCGACTTGCTTTTCGCTTAAAGCGTAGCGCGAAAAGCGACCCAATGCGGTAGCGCTTGCTTTACAACGCTCGCGCAAACTCAGCAGCAGTACACGCAAAATAATGAGCCCTATTTATGAAATAAGAAATACGTATATAAAATAGATACTTATTAGATAAGCATTTATAAAAAATTAGAGAAGATTACTTAAGAAGATTACTTAAGAAGATTAATAGAAATAAAAAAGATTACTAAAGAAGAAAATAAGAATAGGATATTAACAAAAAGAAGGAGCAGAAGAATGAGCAACAAGCAATCAAGTAACAAAGCACACCACATTGTTGTGCTCACAGGCGCAGGAATCTCCACAAGCGCAGGCATTCCCGACTTTCGCGGCCCGGACGGCGTTTGGACTAAGCACCCAGAACAAATGAGCGTTTACGATATAGACGCGTTTTTAAGCAGCGAAGAGGAGCGCATATATTCTTGGCGATGGCAAAAAGAGTCGCCTGTGTGGAATGCGCAGCCGGGAACCGCACACAAAGCGCTTGTAAAACTCGAGAAAGCTGGGATGCTCGATCTTATAGCCACTCAAAACTTTGATGCGCTGCACGAAAAAGCCGGAAACGATCCAAACTTTATAGTCAATCTTCACGGAAGTATTGGAACATCGCACTGCATGAGCTGCCACGCGAGCTATAAAACCGCCGATATTATGGCAGATTTAGATGAGCACCCGGATCCGCATTGCAGGCGCGCTCTGCCGTACCGCGGAAATATGCCTTGCAACGGTCTTATAAAAACAGATGTTGTTTATTTTGGAGAAGCACTTCCGGAAGGCGCTATGGAACGTAGCGCGCAAGCAATTGTGAATGCGGACGAGCTGTGGGTTATTGGTTCCACGCTGGAAGTATTCCCAGCTGCTAGCCTCGTTCCGTTAGCTACGCGCGCTGGAGTGCCGATTACGATAATGAACTTGGGTGCTACGCAATACGACTATTTGGCAGAGCGTATTATTCGCGAAGATATTGCGAAAGCTCTGCCAAAATTAGTAGACGAAACTATTGCAAAGTAATTATTGCTAAGTAATTATTGCTAAGTACCACTATTAAAACTATTGCAAAGTAACGGCGATACCTTCCCAAGGTGCAAGCGTGCCGTTTTTAAGCGATGTAAGCGCGTGGTTTACGTCGTAGGTTGTAACCATTACGTCATGCTCTGCAAAGCTGCTAGAAGCGCGATTTTGCAGCATTTTCGCACTTTGCGCAGGAATAGGCACGGTTGAGTCGGTCATATTAACCATTACTAGCATGCGTTCTGTAGATTCTGCAGCTTCCGCAGAATTCTCCTGCTTTACGCAATCAGCTTTAAGCTCGCGCACGAAAGCATACACGCACTCGTCATCCGCATCAACCAAATTCCAAGAACCAGCAGAAACAATCGGCTCCGAATGGCGCAACGCAATCAAATACTTGTAAAAAGCGTAAACGGAATCTGAATCTTCCATCTGCTCAGCCGCATTAATATCCACGTAGTTAGGATTCACGCTAATCCACGGCTCCGCATTATTTTGCGACTGAACGTTAAAAGGCATAAATCCCGCGTATTTAGACGCATTCCATTGCATTGGAGTTCGAGAATTGTCACGGCCGCGCTTTGCGAGCGCATCCATCATCGACTCAGCCGACTGAATATGCGCTTCTTCTACACGCTGCTTAAACATGTTCAACGCTTCCAAATCGCGATACTGCTCAAGACGCGTAAAGTGCGCGTTAGTCATACCAATTTCCTCGCCTTGGTACACGTAAGGAGTGCCGCGATGCATGTGAAGAAGCATTGCAATCGCTTTCGCAGAGCGCACGCGCATCTCGTCGCTAGACTCACTTCCCCAACGCGAAAGCGCACGCGGCTGATCGTGATTATTAAAGAACAGGCTCGCCCAACCAGCATCCGCTACAGCTTGCTGCTGCTCAGCCATTACGCGCTTTAACGAAGTAAGCTTAAGCGGCACAGGATTCCACTTCGTACCGTTTTCGCAATCGATATCTACGTGATTAAACAGAAATAGCATGTCGAGTTCGCTATGTGCAGGATCCGTAATATAAGTGTTGCGATGCGCTGAAATTCCCGGAGCTTCACCAACAGTTAAGAAACCTTCGCGCCCTTCGAAAACTTCTTCACGCATCTCACGCAAGAATTCGTCTAAGCGAGGGCCATCCGAGCAGAACGGGAATGGAGAAGAATATCCGTCGGCTCCGGCTGGCAAATCTTCAATCGTGCACACATTTTCGCCCGGCAATCGCCCTTCAGAATCAACATGCTTAGAAATTTGCGTAATCACGTCCATACGGAAGCCGTCAATTCCGCGATCCATCCACCAATTCATCATCTTGTACACAGCAGAACGAACCGCAGGATTTTCCCAATTCAAATCTGGCTGCTTTGGCGAATACTGGTGAAGATAGTATTCGCCGCGCTTCGGATCGTAAGTCCACGCGGAACCGCCAAAATACGAACCCCACTTATTCGGCTCCGCGCCCGGCTCGCCAGGAACATGGCCTTCACGCGCAGGCCTCCACCAATACCAATCCGCATATTCGCTAGAAGCATCCCTAGAAGCCTGGAACCAAGCGTGCTCGTCGGAAGTGTGATTTACTACCAAATCCATCACGACTTTAAGCCCACGCTCGTGCGCTCCAGCCAAAAGTTCGTCCATATCTTCCAAGGTTCCAAAAAGCGGATCGATATCTTGATAATCGGAAATATCGTAACCGTTGTCGTCTTGCGGAGACTTGTAAACAGGGCTGAGCCAAATCACGTCAACACCTAAATCAGCCAAATAGTCTAGGCGCGAAGTGATTCCCTTCAAATCGCCAATGCCGTCGCCGTTAGTATCCTGGAAGCTTCGCGGATAAATCTGGTACACAACAGCATTCGCCCACCATGGGTTTGGCGTAGCGCCGTTTGTGCGCACGGATTGCGGCAAGTTTGCTCGGTCAAAAGTCGTCATACATTCCCCATTTTTACGTAAGTAAGTTTTATTGCGTATTTTCTATTACGAATAATTTTATATTTAATAGTATTTGTGATTTTAGACTCTAAATTTTAGCAGAATATCAGATATTGCACAGCTAATAAAAAAGCGGCCCGCAGTAAAAACCGCGAGCCGTGCCTCCTTCTCATTCATGGTACGAATTGTAGAATGCTCTCCAAATCATTGCTGATGGTGCAATTTAAAAGCAAGTTCCGCTAAATGCACGCCGTGAGTTAGGAATTCGTGAGTGCGGCAAACATAGTCGTTTTCGCGACCAAGTTTCGCAATATAACCGTTGATATAGTCGACTTCCGTTTCGCGGCCGCGGCTCATATCTTGGTACATAGAAGGATAGTGCAAAGGATTTGCCACGCGACTTACGTAATCGATAGCTTCCATCTCCTGCTGACGCGTATTAACCATTCGAATTCCGGCGCGATCGCACACATCGTACGCTTCGTTAATAAGCTGGCGAGCCATATCCATAGCGCCTGGGTAAGAAATAAACTGACCCATTTGAATCTGATACATAGTGCACAAAGTATTAATTACGGAATTAAAAATCACCTTCGCCATGCAAGTACCCTTGAAATCTTCCGTAATAGTAGGGTTTAATCCTGCAGCTTTAAAATCGTCTCGCATAGCAAGCTCAACGTCACTCACCTGCTCATTAAGCGCGCACATATTCATGCTACCAACGCCAACTTTACCAATAAAATCAACGTCTCCCGGGCCGTTCAAAACGGTTGCAATCATGGCAGTTCCGCCGTAAATACGATCATCCGGGAAGTACTGCTGCAACTTTTCAAAGTGTCCCCAACCGTTCATTGCAGCAAACACAACTTGATGATCCTTAAACAGATGCTTGCAACGCTCCAACATTTCTGCAAGCTGCATCTGCTTCATAAACACAATCCACACATCTGGATCGCCATCGTAATCTTCCGGCGTATACATATTAATCGGCACTAAATGGCGGTTTTCGTGGTCTCGACTCACCATTACTCCGCCCTGCTCGCGCACTTTATTTACGTTCTTATCCCAGGCGTCAATAAAGTCAACATGAATGCCAGCCGTTTCCTGCAACAAAACGCCATAGCGATATCCCATAGCTCCCGAACCGATCATTGCATATTTCATGCCACTCATAGTGACACCTCCTTTTAGGTAAAAGTGTGCTTAGGCGAGATTCATGCGTTTTACAGGAATTACGTCGAAGCGACTATAGATATAATAAAAAAGCAAAAGTAAGAACGATTGCTTTTTGTTTTTATAGCATATTACTCAATTCGTGGAGATTGTCAAAATTTTTCTGATTACGTTTCTTATTGCGTTTCTTACTAAAAATTATTCAGTTTTATCTATGATTTTCAAAAAAGTTTCGTAAAACTTGCGCACATTCAGATTCGCGCACCGAGCCAATAACTTCCGGGTAGGCGCCTACGTGCGGGTCTCGTAAAATATCCCATACCGACCCGCAAGCACCTAATTTTGCATCCCACGCGCCAAAAATTACGCGCTTAAGACGAGTTTGCAAAATCGCTCCAGCACACATTGGGCAAGGCTCAAGAGTTACTACCAAAGTGCAGTCAGATAAATTCCAAGATTTTCGCGAAGAAGCAGCAGATTTCATAGCAAGAACTTCCGCATGCGCTAAAGGATCGTGCATTTCCTCGCGCAAATTTGCACCGCTGCCAATAATATTTCCGTCGCCGTCAAGCACAACTGCCCCAACTGGAACTTCTCCAGACTCAGCCGCATCTACAGCCAATCGCAACGCTTCATTCATTGCGTAAGTAACGGAATCATCATTTTTATTCATAAAATCGGCTCACACAATCAACTGCACAATCAACTCACACAATCAACTCACAAATCGCAACTACTACAAAAGTCCCGACGTAATATCGTGCAACATGAACCACTTTCGAATATCCCCAAGTTCTTCCATATGCACAGCGTGATCAAGGCCTTTGTAGCGCTTTTCTTCCAACCACGTGTGCTCCTCAAGCCAAGCGGCAGCTGCAGAAAATTCGTAAGGCGGAATCACGGCATCTTCTAAACCGTAGCCGAAAAATACAGGCGTATTGCGCTCAGCCAAATCGTCATCTTTTAAAACAATTTCGTCTGCAGAGGCAGGAACGTTAGGAGCTATAAA
>NQOH01000007.1:52085-77746 GCA_003585735.1 Gardnerella kenyensis | reverse complement strand
GCTGCTCCCTGAGAAAATCCGAATGGAACAACATCTCGATTTTCGGGAATATTCGCGCACACCCACTCGTCTATTGCGGCTGCAGCAGCATACATGTCGTAATCTAAATCTTCTCGCTGCGGCACAGCGTCATGGAACCAGCTGTAAGCTCCCTCTTCAAGCTTAAGTGGAGCGCGTAGTGCAATCGCATCGTTATAAGGCGCAACAATTCTCAGCAAATCTAGCAAGTCTTCTTCGTTAGATCCCCAGCCGTGCAATAACAGCAACAGTGGGTGCGTTGGGTGCGCAGCAGCGTTTCCTTGCGAATACTGTGCTTGCGTTACTTTCAGCGGCTCTCCAAAACGACCCGGCACTACGTGAGATTCGCGACCAATATGCGGTTCGTAAGAATTGATTTGCGCATTATTGCGATTTGGTTCATCGTTAGTAGACATAGTAGTCATTGCCTCACCGCCGCTTGTATAAATTGTTACGTTACAAATCTTTATTTTAATAAATATTTTGTATCAAATCATTATGATTTTCTCATTTACAGCATACACATATAAAAATTAATTAATAAAAATTAATTAATAAAAATTAATTAATAGAAATTTAAAGAATGAATATTTTGATTTTAGTAACTTTCGAATTAATTAGTAACTTTCGAGTTAAAAAGCAGAGTATCGCAAATTTAGTACGATTTGATAATTTATCAGACGTCTGACGAATTGTAACGTGCTTACTGTAACATACAAAGAAAGCCAATTCAGCCGCGATTTCAAGGAGGATATCATGCTGAAAACTGAATTCGTTGTAGGCGCGTACGCGTCACTGCCAAAATCACGCGAAGAACAACAACAATACTATGATTTACTCGGAAGTCAAAACTGGGTTGCCGGAACAGAAATCCCATACCCGGGCGATTTAGCAGATCCGCAAACCCGAGAATGGCTAGCAAACGCAATACCATCAAACTGGCACAAAAACACAATAACCGCAATTCCCGGAACAATGCGGCATATAAATTTTGATCCCGATCCAGAATTTGGCTTAGCAAGCCCAAGCGAAGAAGGGCGACTTCGCGCAATCGACTTCTTCAAAAATATTCGTAACGCAATAGCTGATTTTGCAAGCCTTCGAAACAGCTGCGATATTTCGCATATTGAAATACACACGGCACCAACTCGAATAGCGCGCGCGGACGCAATGAAAAAGTCACTAGACGAGCTCGCACAATTAGATTGGCTTGGAACAAAGCTCGTAATAGAACATTGCGACAAGTATATTGAAGGGCAAAACCCAGAAAAAGGCTTCCTTCCGCTCGAAGACGAAATTCAAATTGCGAAAGATGCAGGAATTGGAATCACAATTAATTGGGGTCGTAGCGTTGTTGAAGAACGCAATGCTAAATCCGCTATAAATCACGTACGCGAAGCAAGAAAAGCTGGAGTGCTTAAGGGAGTAATGTTCTCGGGAGCAGGCCCAGAAGCTACGCAATACGGGTACGAATGGATTGATGGACACTTGCCTATGGCTCCGGACGAACCAACGTCCTTAATGACTCTTGCGGAAATTCAGGAAACTGCGCTCGAAGCTTTAAAAGACGATTATTTAATCGACTATTTGGGTGCAAAAGTATGCGTACCGCAAGATTCCAGCGTTCCAGAACGCTTGAACTATTTAAAGCATATTTACGAAGCTGTAAACGCAACGCAAATTGCGTGAATTAAAAACTCAATCAATCAGCAAATAAAATATATTTCTACGGATGTGACTTATGAACGAAATAAAAGGTTCTCGCTCTACATATCTTGCTTTTGACATAGGCGGAACAAAAATAGCTTACGGATTGGTTACATTACCGGAGTCGGCATGCAGCAAAAATATTGCAGATGATGCAGGTTGCGTTATTCCGTCCGTGCAGGACTACGGTTCAATACCAACCGAAGCGTCAAAAGGTGGCGAAAGCATAAAAAATCGTTTAGTAGAACTAGCGAAACAAATCCTGGAAAAAGCGCAAAAAAATGGCAAAACCATTAGCGGAATCGGAATCGCAGCCGCCGGAGTGCCAAATAGTAAAACTGGCGAAATAGTTGCAGCAACAGACATTCTTCCCGGTTGGCGCGGACAGCGAATTTACGACGCGTTTAAAAGCATAACTGATTTGCCAGTTTATATGATTGGAGACGTTGGCGGCCACGGACTAGGGGAAGCTATTTACGGAGCTGGGCGCGGAAAATCAATCGTACTTTCCGTTGGAATAGGAACCGGCATCGGCGGCGCAATTATTATAAACGGCAAACTTTTTACGGGAGCACACTCAGTTGCCGGTCACGCCGGTCACGTTGTTAGCGATTTGGGAGTTGGATTCGAATGCTCTTGCGGAACGCACGCTGGGCATATTGAGCCAGTTGCGTCCGGAACTGGTCTTGCAACTTTATACAACCATAATTTGCCTGCAGGTGTTCAAAAAGCGAAAAACGGGTACGAAGTATGCGTTTACGCAAACGAAGGTCAACCGCACGCTAAAGAAACTCTTGCTAAAAGCGCAAAAGCATTGGGAGAATGCATAGCTGGAATGGCAAATCTTATAGACCCGGATGTTATTGTGCTTTCGGGGTCTGTTGTAGAAGCAGGAAATATTTGGTGGGATTCCATGCGAGCTGGATTTGAAGATTCTGCTTTAGATTTGGTTAAAAGCACACCGATTTTTAAGGGAAAGCTTGGTGGCACAGCTCCGCTTATTGGTGCTGCTTTCGCCGCTTTTACAGCTTCTCAAATTTGAAATATTTTTAAAAAGGAGAAAAACTATGAATCCTGTAGTTGAAAAAATTAAGGGCGGCTTAATTGTTAGCTGCCAAGCTTACCCTGGGGAGCCGCTTAGACACCCGGAAACAATGGCACAAATGGCAATGGCTGCCGTAGAAGGCGGCGCTATTGGAATTAGATGCCAAGGATTGTCGGATATTTCCGCGATTAAAGGTCAAGTTGACGTTCCTGTAATCGGCATTTGGAAAGATGGGCACGATGGAGTTTATATAACACCTACTTTGCGTCATGCGCGCTGCTGTGCGGCGGCTGGAGCAGATATTATTGCGATTGACGCAACTGATAGGCCGCGTCCAGACGGGCTTACTTACGAGCAGACTGTTAGCGCTTTGCACAATGAGGGCATAGTAGTTATGGCTGATTGCGGAAACTTCGATGACGCTAAACGCGCTGCGGACTGTGGAACGGATATTATATCTACGACTTTGGCTGGTACTTCTCCAGGAAGACCGAAAACAGACGGGCCTGATTTTGAACTTTTAGGCCAGATTTTGCAAGCTTTCCCAAATTACCCTATTATTTGTGAGGGGCGTATTCACACCCCTGAGCAATTGCATGAGGTTATGCAAATGGGCGCGTGGGCTGCAGTTGTTGGGACGGCAATTACGCATCCAACGTCAATTACGCGTTGGTTTGCAGCAAAGCTTTAAAAAGAATAAATAAATTTTCACAATCTCGACACACGTACAACTTGACATCAGACATCAGACCTCTTATGTTTAAAGTAACGTGAAAATCACACGAGCGCATAATTGAAAACTATTCACATTCAAAGATGAAATGTGAATCAACAAACTCAACGGTGAGGAGAAAATATGAAACGAATTAGCTCAAAGCTAACCACTGCAATAGCTGCAAGCCTAGCCGCATTAGTTATGCTATCTGGCTGCGGTGGAGCAAAAAATAAGTCAGCAAAAGCACATACTGCTGTAAAAGATACGATTACAGCTCAAGTTGCGTACGCAAGCCGCGATTTCGCACCATCAACAACATCCGGCGCACTGCCAATGGCAGCAAACTGGCATGTTACGGAGCCACTTTACGCTCTTGACTACAGCAACTTTAAAGTTTTCAACGCACTTGCAAAAGGAGAACCAAAGAAGATTTCCGACACCGAGTACGAAGTAACAATCCGCGACGCAGCCAAATTCTCGGACGGAACAGAAGTAACCGCAAACGACGTAGTATCCTCATTCAAGCGCACAACCGCGCAAGGAAGCCTCTACATATCAATGCTCGACTTCATTGATTCCGTAGAAGCAAAAGACAATCGTCACGTAATCTTTAAGCTAAAGAAAGCCTTCCCACTGTTCAAGCAGCGTCTCGCCTTGATTCAAATTGTTCCAACCGCAAAGTCGGATGCAGACTTAAAGAATCAGCCAATCGGATCCGGCCCATGGAAGTACGTATCAATCACCGATAACCAAGTAAAGTTTGAGCGCAACGATTTGTACAACGGCAAGTACAAGGCACAAGCCAAGAACATGGTTTGGAATGTAACCGTTGACGATACTGCTCGCGTAACCGCAATGCAGGGCGGCAAGACCGACGTAATGGAAATGGTTCCAGCACAAGCCTTCAATACTTTGAAGTCTTCCGGCTCTGAACTTAAAACCGCTCAGGGCTTCACTCTCCCATTCGTTATGTTCAACACGAAGCAGAAGCCATTCGACGACAAGCGCGTGCGCCAAGCTGTACTCTACGCAATCGACGTAAACAAGCTCATAGCAAACCAAATGAGCGGTCAAGGCGATCCTGCAACAAGCTTCTTGCCGAAGAATTACGCAAACTACCATAAGGCAAAGAACGTATACACCAAGAACATCGACAAAGCAAAGAGCTTACTCAAGGAAGCCGGCGTAAAAGGACCTATCAAGTTCACCCTTTACACAACCGACCACACTTGGATCACCCAGCTCGCTCCGCAAATCAAGAACGATCTCGCTGAAATAGGTATGGACGTAGACATTCAGTCTATGAAGTCTTCCGCACTTTACCCATCAATCACCGATCGCGACGACGCAAACTACTCGATGGTTTTGGCACCAGGCGACCCATCCGTATTCGGAAACGACCCAGATTTGTTGATGAGCTGGTGGTACGGCGACAACGCTTGGACCCGTCAGCGCACATTCTGGAAGACTTCCGAAGGATACGCAAAACTTCACAATCTTATGGACAAGGCTTTGGCAGCTAGCACACCAGCCGAGCGCCAAAAGTATTGGAACCAGTGCTTCGACTTGATTAGCGACGAAGTTCCTCTGTACCCACTCTTCCACCGCAAGACTACGACTGCCGTAAAGAAAGGCTCTTTGGCAGAGTGGAATGCAATCGGCTCTACCGGCATCAACCTTGTAAAAGCAAAGCTTACAAAGTAGGTGCAGAACCAGAAGTATTAAATAAACGTCAATCCCCTAACCTCTAACCGCAAAACCGGCCCAACTGTTTACCTTTCTCGCTTCTGTGCAGACGGGCCGGTTTTGTTATAAAAATAACAATTTCTTCAATGGATGTGTGGATGTCTTATGAGTAATTTTCTTAGACTTTTAGGTAGGCGACTAATTGCCCTGCCGTTCATGGCATTCGGCGTTACGTTCCTCGTATTCTTCCTTATGTCATTTTCAAAATATGATCCAGCAGTTGCAGCTTTAGGCGAAAACTCGTCTCCGGCAGCGCTTGCAGCTTTCCGCCACGAAATGGGCTACGACCGCCCATGGTGGGAACAGTTCGGATCCTACATTCTTGGTCTCTTCCAAGGCAACATGGGTGTTTACGGAGTAAACAAAGACTCCGTAGCAGAACGCGTTGCAGAAGCATTCCCAATCACTCTGCAGCTAACTTTCATCGGCTTATTAATTGCAATAATTTTTGCAGTAGTGTTTGGCGTTTTTGCAGCACTTTACCGCGATACTTGGGTTGACCAAACAGTTCGAATTCTTTCGATTATTGCAATTGCAACCCCATCCTTCTGGCTTGGTGTTCTTTTGATTTACGTTCTTCAAATTAAGCTAGCTTGGCTCCCAGGTTCCGGCGATTTTGTGCCGTTCTTTGAAGATCCAGAAGCTTATATTGCAAGAATGGCAATGCCTTGCTTCGCACTAGGACTTCCTGTAGCCGGCCAACTTACGCGAATCATACGAACCTCAATGGTAGAAGAATTGGATAAAGATTACGTACGAACCGCAATCGGCGCAGGAATTCCAAAAAGCGTAGTAGTTGCTAGAAACGTATTCCGCAACGCCTTAATCACCCCAATTACAACTTTGGGCATGAAGATTGGTTACCTTATGGGTGGCGCAATCGTTATTGAGGTTATTTTTGCTCTGCCAGGAATGGGCACTGCAATGTTCGATGGCATTAACGGCAACCAGCCAATGCTTGTGCAAGGCGTTGTACTGGTTGTTGCAATCGCATTCATCTTCATAAACATCATTGTTGATTTGCTCTACGTATTAATCAACCCAAGGATTAGGACGGTGTGACATGCTATTTGGAAAGAATCAGGTAGTAGATGCCGCATCAAAGCCAGGCATCAAGTTTAATAGATTTAACAAAATGAGCTTAGGCTCCAGAATTGCGTTCATTGTGATTGCGCTTCTAGCATTTTGCGCTATTTTCGCGCGATTTATAGCTCCGTGCGATCCAGTAAAGATTACGCAAAACTATCAAGCTCCAACAGGTGCGCATTGGTTTGGTACCGATAACCTTGGCCGAGACGTGTTCTCTAGGGTCATGTACGGCGCACGTTATTCGCTTGTAATTGGCTTGTCATCTGTGCTTTTCGCACTGGTTGTGGGAGCTATCATCGGCTCAATCGCAGCAGTAAGCCGCACCTGGATTGCTGAGCTTATAATGCGATTGATTGATATTGTAATGTCCATTCCAGGAATCGCATTAGCGGCCGTATGCCTTGCAATTCTTGGACAATCCATGATTGGCATCATCATTTCTATCGGCGTGCTTTACGTTCCACAAATCGCAAGAATTGTGCGCGCAAATATTATAAGCGAATATGGAAAAGACTACGTACGAGCAGTAATCGTTTCCGGCGCTCGAGCACCATGGATTTTACTCAAGCATGTAACCCGAAATATTGCAGCACCAGTTATGGTGTTCACGACGCTTTGTGTTGCAGACGCAATCGTTTTCGAAGCCTCGCTTAGCTTCATTAACGCAGGTATTCCAGAGCCAACTCCAACTTGGGGCAACATTTTGTCTTCCGCAAAAGCAGGCGTTATCTTTGGATACTGGTGGCAGGCATTGTTCCCAGGCCTTGCGATTATGATTACCGTTCTGTGCTTGAACATTCTTTCTGAAGGAATTACTGACGCAATGGTTGCGGCACCAACCGCTCCAGTTTCTAAGACTGCAGCCGACGCTGATGCAGCTCGCAAGGAAGACAGGATTCTTACAGACCCAGTTGCAGCATACAAAGAGCAGCACGCAGCTTTGGTTGAATCTCTTGCGAAACTTCGCGAAGCTGAACTAAAGCGCACGGATCGTTTGCAACCAATGTCTACAGAAGCTCCAGTTATTGAGGTTAAGGACTTGTGCATTCAGTTCCCTCGTTACGGAAACGTAAACGTTGTAGACCACTTGAGCTTCGCGGTTCGCCCAGGCGAAACAATGGGCTTGGTTGGAGAATCCGGATGCGGAAAGTCGATTACTTCGCTCGCAATTATGGGATTGCTTGATCCAAAAGCAAAAATTAGCGGACAAATCCTATTTAATGGCAAGGATCTTGTAAAGCTTAGCCCAAAGGAGCATAACGCTCTTCGCGGTCACGAAATTGCAATGGTTTATCAAGACGCATTGTCTTCCTTAAACCCATCCATGCTGATTAAAACTCAAATGAAGCAGCTGACATCTCGCGGAGGAACTCGTAGCGCCGAAGAACTGTTGGAGCTTGTGGGTTTGGATCCAAAGCGCACGCTTGAATCATATCCACACGAGCTTTCTGGCGGCCAACGTCAGCGCGTATTAATCGCAATGGCACTTACGCGCGATCCAAAACTTATAATCGCAGATGAGCCAACAACCGCTTTGGACGTTACTGTTCAAAAGCAGGTAATTGACCTTCTTAATGAGCTTCGCGAAAAGCTTGGATTTGCAATGGTATTCGTAAGTCACGATTTGGCTCTTGTTGCTAAGGTTGCGCACTCCATTACCGTAATGTACGCAGGACAGGTTGTTGAGCAGGGTGCAACTAAAGAAATACTTACAGATCCTCACCACGAGTACACGCGCGGTTTGCTCGGTTCTGTAACTTCTATCGAAGCTGGAGCTCCAAGATTGCACCAGGTTCCAGGAACAGTTCCAAGCCCATCCGACTTCCCTAAGGGAGACCGATTCGCTCCGCGCTCCTCGCATCCAGATCAAGGACTTGATGTGCGCCCAATAATGAAGCGCATTCCAGGAACATGGCACTTCTACGCCGCACCTCCAGAGTCTGAAACTGATGCACCTTCCGCAATTTTGACCGCATCTGATCAAGGAGATGTGCGATGAACATGAATACTAGCGAAATAAACAAAGTACAGAACGAAAATGGCAATGTTCCAATTATTGAGCTTGTAGACGCAGAAGTGGTGTTTACTACTCGAGCTGGATCTGGCCTGTTCCATAAGAACCAGATTACTGCAGTAAACAAAGTAAACCTTAAGCTGATGCCTGGCAAAACAATTGGTATTGTTGGTGAATCCGGATGCGGAAAGTCAACAACCGCAAATATTATGTGCGGCCTTCAGCAGGTTACTAGCGGAAAGGTTCTGTTTAAAGGGCAAGACGTTACGCATCGCACTGCAAAAGAGCGTATGGATATTGGTCGCGTTGTTTCTGTTGTGTTCCAGGATCCTGCAACAGCTTTGAATGCAAGAATGAGCGTTGTTGATCAGCTGATTGATCCTCTTGTTGTACACAAAATTGGCAACAAGGAAGCGCGCGACGCAAGGGCGAAGGAGCTAATACGAATGGTTGGTTTGCCTTCTTCTGTTCTTGGAGCTTTGCCAGGCCAGCTTTCTGGCGGTCAACGTCAGCGCGTTGCAATCGCTCGAGCACTTTCCCTTAATCCGGATGCAATCATCGCAGATGAGCCAACTTCCGCTTTGGACGTGTCGGTTCGTGCGCAGATTTTGAATCTTCTTTCCGATTTAAAGAAGAAGCTGAATCTTTCGATGGTGTTTATTAGCCACGATATTCAAACAATCCGCTACATATCCGACGAAGTCGTTGTTATGAATCACGGAACGATTGTTGAGCGAGGCGAAACGCATCAGGTTATTAACAATCCTCAAAATGATTACACGAAGATTCTGATGGGAGCGGCACCGTCGCTGTTGCACCCAACGGAAGAAGAGTGCAAGTAAGGTGCGTTAAATAAATCCACACAAAATCTTGGGCGGTTCACTATCCCTCACAACAAAATTCAAGCGAGCCGCCCATATCACTCAACTAAATTACGAAAACAAAATATTAAACAGAAATTTTAAATTCGAAATTTAATATCGAAACTTTAAGCACGAAAGAAGTGTAATTATGACTGAAAAATTCCACGGCGTTATTCCTCCAGTTGTTACGCCATTAACTGCAGATGGCGAAGTAGACGTTGTTAGCTTTGAGCGCTCACTTAATCGCATGATTGATGCTGGAGTAGACGGCCTGTTTACACTTGGATCTTCTGGCGAAGTGGCATTTAGCACAGATAAGCGCCGCCGTGAAATCATTGAAAACGTAATGCGCATTGTTGACGGTCGAGTGCCAGTGTTGGTTGGCTGCATTGACACGGAAACAAATCGCGTAATTGAGCACGCAAAGGAAGCTAAGGAGCTTGGAGCAGACGCAATCGTTGCAACGGCGCCATTCTACGCACTCGGCGGCATGGCAGAAGTTGAGCGCCACTTCCGTCTTATTCACGAAGCTGTTCCAGATTTGCCATTATTTGCTTACGACATTCCAGTTTGCGTGCACACGAAACTTCCTGGCAATTTGCTTGTAAAGCTTGGCAAAGATGGCGTGCTTGCTGGCGTTAAGGATTCATCCAACGATGACGTGTCGTTTAGGTTCCTTGTAGACGACAACAACAAGGCTGGCCACCCATTGACTTTGCTTACGGGCCAAGAGGTTGTTGTTGATGGAGCATACATGGCTGGCGCAGACGGATCTGTTCCAGGCCTTGCAAACGTTGAAGCAACTGGTTACGTGCGAATGTGGAAGGCTGCTCAGGCTGGCGATTGGGCAACAGTTAAGAAGGAGCAGGATTGGCTTGCTGCTTTGATGCGAATTGTTACAGTGCCTAGCGGAGTAGCAGGCTTTGGAGCCGGCGTCGGAGCATTTAAGACCGCAATGGCATTGCTTGGCGTGTTTGACACAAATCAGATGCCAGATCCAGTTTGCCCACTTAAGGGAGAAAATGTTGAAGCCGTGGCTGGCGTTCTTAAGGAAGTTGGCTTGACTTTGGCAAAGACTCCGCAAGAAGTGAGCGATTCCACTAAGTAGCGGCTTAAGTGCGTATCTTAAGTAAAAATCATAAATAATCATAAATAATCATAAATAATCCAATAAAGCCTTTTATTTATGGTGCATAGTAAGTAAATAGTGTTGCGGTGTGCGTTAATTCGCATGCCGCAATGCTAATAATTGCTTAAAGCTTTAAAGGAGAAGCAAAGATGGCAGAAGTTATTATTGTAAAAGATCAGGATGAAGCTGGCGAGCTCTACGCAAAAGCAGTTGTAGATTTGATTAGTCGCAAGCCAGACGCAGTACTTGGCCTGGCTACAGGGTCTAGCCCATTAAAGGCCTACGAGCATCTTGCAAAGCTTGTTAAAGAAAATAATGTTGACGTGAGTCGCGTGCGCGGATTTGCGCTTGACGAGTACATTGGATTGCCATTGGAGCACGAGCAGTCCTACCACAGCACAATCCGCAGAACCGTAACCGACTTAATCGGCCTAAACCCAGATTTTGTGCACGTTCCAGGAGATGTTCTTAACGGAGCGCCATTAAGCGAGGGCAACAAGATTGCACACGCTGGAGCCGACTACGATGCTGCGATTGCGGCCGCTGGCGGAATCGATGTGCAAATCTTGGGAATTGGCTCCGACGGCCACGTTGGATTTAACGAGCCGGGATCTTCGCTTGCTTCCGGCACGCGCGTAAAAACATTAACCGAGCAGACTCGCGTAGATAATCGCAGATTCTTCGACGGAGATATTAACCAGGTTCCAACTCACTGCATAACCCAAGGAATTGGAACGATTTTGCGCGCTAAGCATCTTGTTCTTCTTGCGTTTGGCTCAAATAAGGCAGATGCTGTGGCGGCCACGCTAGAAGGCGGCGTAAGCTCGCTATGCCCAGCTTCCGCGCTTCAAATGCATCCACACGCAACCGTGATTATAGACGAAGCGGCAGCAAGCAAGCTTAAGTTGGCAGACTACTATCGCTGGGTGTACGCAAATAAGCCATCTTGGCAGGGAATCTGATACTCAAGTCTAAAATTTAGTAACGTATTCAAAAGCACAAACTTCAAAAGCACAAACGCAGGTGAGTTAAATGTCAAAAAATGCATACTTAGATGCCGTAAATAAGATTGATGATTCACTAAAATCAAACGAGGGGCGCAGTTTTGTAGTGCGCAACGTAAGCGTTGTAGACGCGCGCGGAATTGTTCCTAACGCTTGGATTTTAGTTAAAGACGGCGTGATTCTAGAAACGGGCATTTTAGACGAAGACCTTGCGCTTGCGATTAATGCTTGCGGATTGCGCGCATCTGACTTAAGTGTTGTAGACGGGCGTGGCTGTTTTGCTGCGCCCGGTTACATTGATTTGCACGCTCATGGAGCTTGGGAACATTCGTTTGACGATGGCGCCGAAGGGATTGCTATCGCGCGCGCTTACCACATGCTTCATGGCACAACTCGGCAAGTTCTTAGCTTAATTACGAATCCTCTTGACGTAATGCAAGAGAATTTGCGTACTGTTAAGCGCGTTATGCAAACGCGACCAGATGTGCTTGGGTCGCATTTGGAGGGACCATTTTTGGCGCTGTCTCGAAAAGGCGCTCACGATCCTAATTGCCTAGTGGACCCTACAGCCGAGCGCGTCGAAGCACTGCTGGAGGCAGCAGACGGCACTTTGCGTCAAATTACTATTGCTCCTGAGCGTGAACATGGCATGGAGGCTATTAAACGTTTTGTTGACGCTGGCGTAATCCCCGCCGTTGGCCATTGCGATGCGGATTATCAAACTGCTCGCACAGCTTTTAACGCAGGTTCCACGCTTATGACGCACATGTTTAACGCTATGAACGGCATTCATCACCGTAAGCCAGGTCCGATTCCTGCAGCGTTGGAAGATCCGCGCGTAACGATTGAGCTTATTAACGACGGCTTCCACGTTGAAAATCCCGTTTTGCAAATGGCGTTTAATGCCGCTCCTAATCGTATTGCGTTTGTAACAGACGCTATGGCCGCCACCGGTTGCGCGGATGGTGCGTATAAGCTTGGAGCACTTGACGTTCAGGTTACAGACGGTCATGCAAGGCTTGTTTCTAATGGCGCTATAGCGGGGTCTACTTTAACGTTAGACGTTGCGATTAAGCGCGCTGTTAAAGAGCTTGGCATTGGCTTGCCGGCGGCAATTGCGGCTGCAACCCTCGTTCCAGCCCGCGCTCTTGGGGTAGATAAGCAGAATGGTATAACTAACGCGCCTTTGGGATTGGTTGAAAAAGGTTACTCTGCAGATTTGCTTTTGCTTAATCCAGGAACTTTGGCCGTCGAGCACGTTTGGCTAGAAGGCCATAAAATTTCGTAATGATTGTAATCGTTACGTTTAAGCGTGATGTCACAGTACTCAGGCATCACCATTGAAGATAAAAGAACCGCTCCGTAAATAAGAGCGGTTCTTCTATTTGTGCGTTCGTTTTGTAAGATTAATTCTTCTTTAGTCTGTGTAACAAAATGGATTGGATCGGTTCGTAGTGAGAATTTACGGCTTGTCTATATCCATCTGTGTCTCCCGCAATAGCCGTTTTAAGCATAAGTTCATGCGCTCTAGCGGTTTTTTCAAGCTCGTCCGAAACTTCCAGCCCCAATTGTGGCAAAACAGCCATATGCACAAGCCACAAGCATCGCACAAATTGCTCTGCAATCGTATTGTTTACCGCGCGCAAAATGCCCGTGTGGAAAGCAATGTCTTGTTCCAAGAACGTTTTTCCAGCATGCGCTTCTTTAGTCATTATTTCCGAAAGCGCCTCCAGCTCTGGATGCTGCGTTCCTTTAAGCGACTCAACCACCTTATCCGCACATCCAAGGTCTAGGAATTTTCGCATTTCTACAACGTTACTCAAGTCTTCAAAATTCTTATTAATGGAGATTAAGGAGCGAAAAGCGAGTGTTTCCACCATTGGGTCCAAAGATAGCGAGCCAACAAACATGCCTTTTCCTTGCTTAACTTCCACAATGTTAAGTGCTTCCAGCTTGCGAATCGCCTCGCGCACCGATGACCTTGATGCGCCAATCAAATTGCATAGCATTGGCTCAGTTGGCAGCATGTCTTTTGGTTGCAAGCGTTCTCTTAAAATAAGCGATCTGATTGCATCCATCGTTTCGTCGCAACGTTTTCTTGCAACAATCGGAGCGGAGTTAGAGCTTGCTTGCAATAACGATAAGCGGTCTAGTGTTGTCATCTCGTCGTCTTCGCTGCTGCTAAATGTCTCTTCCATTTTGGCTCCTTTCAGTTCGCGTGAGTCTTCTCTCTTTTATTTCTTCCATTTTTTCGTTTTTGTGTACTTTGTTTTTGAAACCTGTGTGCAAACTATCTTGTTGCCAAAGCGAGGAATCTATTGCTGTTATATAAATTCCAGTAGTCTCTTTTTCCCACAGTAGTTGCAAAGTGTGTTTATTGCTAGAGGTAAGGCATTGATAAACGTGGTGGAATGGGTTTATGCACACATTTTTTTGCCACGTTTTGCCGCCGTCGAAGCTAAATCGCACAACTCCGCGGCCGCGGTACGGCATCATTTGGCTTGCGTTTGCAAATGCTATGCAGTCTGCGTTTTGCGCGTTTTCGCTGCTTAAACAGGTTGCGCTCGGCTGGCTGAATATCTCTGGCAAACTTGTGTCAAAAATCAGCTCGCTCCAAGTTTCTCCGCAATCTCGACTAATGGCTTTGCCTACACATCCCGAGCGATTTTGATTGCGGAAGAAAGCTAGAATATCGCCATTTTTGCGTTCAACAAACACAGTTTCGGAGCTTGTGGCATCGTCGTCTTGCATTGTTGCAGGGTCTACGATTTTTCCGTTGATTAATCGCCCTTCGTTAATCATTTTGCCTCGGCTCCACGTTTTGCCGTCATCGTCCGAAATAAGCGCTCCCGAAGAGTAGTGCGATTTGCTTTGGCCGCTGCAATAGAATGGCACGAGTATTCTGCCGTAATGTTTTTCGCTGTGCCTAATAACAATTCCGTTCCCAGGGCACACTCCCGCAAAGCTCATCCATGGCTCCTTAACCATGTGGTCGATTAAGCGTGGCGCGCTCCATGTTTTGCCGTCGTCGTCCGAGTAGATTTGCGCTATATAACACGTTTTTTCGGCAAATAATGGCTGACTTTCGCTTGCAATTTCTGGCGATTTCCATATGTCCCACGTGGAACAGTCGCAAGTTTGATTATTGTGCAATCCGCTGCTCAGGTCTACGCTCAAATCGCCATTTTTTATGCTTCCGTCTGGGAAAACTAGCCACTTTGTTGCGCATTCTTTTTCGCTAGAATCGCATGGCAATTTTACGGCCGCGCTTGCGTCCATTGCTGCCGCGTAGTTGCCTCCTAAGCGGTCTATAAGCTTGATTCTTCCGCATGAGTCTACGCCTACAGCGGTTTTACAATTTGTTAGCCCAATTCCGCCAGGATTAATGTCAATTAATACGTTGATTCTTTCGCTTTTGCCCTCTGGGTCTAAAACAGGGCAGGAGTCGATTGCGCTCGCGCCCAGTTTTCCAAGGTTTTTGCCAGGCATGTTGATTACGGTTTGCAAAGGCTCCCACGTTTTGCCGCCGTCCGCGGACCGGCGAATCACAAAGTTTATGTGATTTGGAGCGTCGTTTGAAACGCTTGTTCGCTGGTCTGCTCCTGCGATTAGTGTTCCCATGTGCGTTTTTACAAGAGACGGTATTCTGTAGCTGCGAGAGCCTGCGTAGCCTGTGTCGAATAATGCAGTTGTTACAAGCGGTTTTACTTTTGATATTCTTTGGATTTGGCCTTCGGTTAGTGCGCTAAAGTAGATTCCGCCTGTTCTAGCTTCTCCCATTAATCGCACTCCGCGCAAGTCTTCGCCAATGCTTACGGCGTTTAATTCTGGTATGTTTGCAAACCAGAATTGTCCTATGTTGTGCGACTGGCTGTATCCGTCTACGTAAATGTCGATTGCTCCGTGATTTGCACGAATAATCAAGTCGTGCCATTCGCCGTCGTCAACGCTTGCGGCTGCTTCGATTACGCTTTTTACGCACGTTTCGCTGTCGATTAGCGTGATTTTTATGCCTTCTGGCCCTGCATACACGCTTATTTTTTCGCTAGATTCTAGATTAGTTTTTGTTCCAACAGTTCCAGCAGCAAAAAGCACTCCATGTTGGCCCGGGCCGCGCAATCTAAATTGAATGTGCAGCGTTCCGATCGACTTGCAAGATACGCGTTTTATGTCTCTTGCGCAAATCGTAGGTCCTGCAAACCATATGTCTGGCTGTGCTTGAGTGGCCGAATTTGCGATTTCTTCTGAATTTGGCAAGTGGTTTGAGTAGTAAAAGTCGTAGATTTGCGAAGATTCTGCCTGTGCTGCACACACTTCGGCCGCTTTTTCGCTCACTCTTTGCGGCCCAAGATTCGTTGCGCTCGCAAAGCATTGGTATCCGTCTAAATAGAATCGGCTTCCAAAACTTCCGTACGTTATTGCAAAATCGTGTTCGCGCCCATCGCATGCGCCTAGCGCATCTTCCATGTGCAGTGCAATTTCTTTCGCGCCATTTGCATCCGCGCTATCTTCTAAAAGATTTTGCGCACTAAGTAGTGGAGAATCTTCTTTAATACTTATTTTTATTATTGGAGTTGCGTGCTCTTGATGCGTGGAAGCTTGCGATTTTTGCGCAGGCTTAATATTTAATAAATCGCAATCCGCATTTGCTACAAATTTGAACCCTATTATTCCTTCGTTTTGATTCCCGCTATTTTCGCTAGCTGCCGTAATTTTTATTGTGGCATGATTGAACCGCGTGTGTGCCGAACCCCCGATATTGGCAATTTCTTCACCCAGGTTCGTCGTCTTCGTTGAACGACGTTCCATTTTAGTCCTCCATGACCGTAAAAATTAAAACACCAATGTTTTAACACATCTGACGTCTTACGACGTTCACTATTCAGTCTATCACACATTTTTAAGCAAATGCACAATTGTTGCACATGATGTTGCAGCCGTTGCCGCAAAATAAAAAAAAAACGTTGAAAAATCAACGTTCTTAAAGAGTGCGAACGGCGGGACTTGAACCCGCACGAGTATACACTCACTGCCACCTGAAGACAGCGCGTCTACCATTCCGCCACGTTCGCATACAAAGTGCAAGGCTATCATATTTGATATAAATTCGCAATATTTAGCCTAGCATTTTGTGCTCAAATTGCTCTCAGCCTTTTGAACCGTTTTCGTAATAATGCGCAAGAGTTTCATCACGGAACTCTTCAAAATATCCGCCGTCAATAGATGCACGAATATCGTCAAGTAATTTCACGAAGAAACGCTCGTTGTGAATTGTTGCAAGCGTAAATCCGTTCATTTCACTAGCACGCAACAAATGATCCACATACATTCTGGAATAATGAGTGCAAGTGTAGCAATCGCAACCTTCTTCAAGCGGACGCTGATCATGCTTAAACTCGGCACGCTTAACGTTATAACGCCCATGGCGAGTAAAAATTGCGCCGTTTCTTCCGCAGCGAGCTGGAGCCACGCAGTCGAAAGTATCTCCGCCGTTTTCAACGCAAGCAAAAATATCATCCACGGCTGCAATACCAAGCACGTGACGAGGTCGATTTTCCGGCATAGCATCGCAAATCCATGCGCAAGTATCACCAATAATTCGCTTTTCAATAGCGCCACCAATACCTACGCCATCAAAATCTAAAGAAGCAATCTGCTCAGCCGCACGCCTACGCAAATCCTCATAATTCGCGCCCTGCACAACGCCATACAATGCCTGATACGGTTTGCCAACGCGCTCCTCGGTTAAACGCTGATGCTCTGCAACGCAACGCTTTGCCCAACGGAAAGTGCGTTCTACAGACTCTTCTTGATATCGGCGAGTATTCATTAAAGTAGTAAGCTCATCGAAAGCAAACATAATATCCGCACCAAGCTTATGCTGAATTCCCATAGAAATTTCGGCACTAAAACGGTGCTTGGATCCGTTAAGAGGAGACTTAAAAGTTACGCCATCTTCGTCAACAAAAGCCATACGCTCCTTACCGGCTGCAATAACGTCATCCGACTTCATGCCGGTAATGTCCATTGCAAGCGTCTTTTTAAAACCAGCGCCGAGAGATAGAACCTGAAAACCGCCAGAATCCGTAAAAGTTGGCTTATCCCAGTTCATAAACTTTCCCAAACCACCAGCTTCATCAAGAACATCCGCACCCGGACGCTCATACAAGTGAAAAGCGTTTGAAAGCATGCACTGAGCACCCAAATCTTTAATAGTTTCAGGCAATACAGCTTTCATTGCAGCTTGAGTTGCAACTGGCACAAAAGCTGGGGTTTGAATATCACCGTGAGGCGTATGAATTACGCCTGTGCGCCCGTAGCGAGCGCCGTTGCGGCCTTTACCTTCAGCAGTGCTAGAAAGTCGCGTTTTGTTTGTAAACGAAAATTCTTTGCGGTCACCGGGCTTCCCAGGCTCAGCTCCGCGTGGATGTTCAAGAAGACTTGTCATATCTTTTACTTTATTAGGAGGCATGAAAATAACATAAATAAATTTACTAGCGCAGGAAACACAGCATGGTTTATTATGGTGTATCAAGAGTCTTTTTAAGGAGGATGAATGGCTGACGATATGTATGGTGCAAATCAGCAAGAATCCAATGAGAATGCAAATAATGAGTCCTACACTCAGCAAGAACAGCAGCTTCAGAATGAGCAAATTAACACAATGCAGCAGTATCAACAACCTGCTCAACCTGCTCAACCTCAGCAGCCTGAACAGCAAGTAGCTATGCAGCCTGCTCAACCTGCTCAACCGAATCAGCTACAGGCTCAACCAATTCAGCAACAGACGCCGCAATATCAAGCAGCTCCTTCGTATAGTCCCGCTCCAGAATTCGGCGCTTACGGACCTGTAAATAATGCGAACGTAAACGCTAACTCTAATGAGCAAAATAATAATTCTGAGCAAGAAACATATTTTGGTGCACAAAATCTTCAAGGAAATTCGTCACCAAATGCTGGCATTTTTGCGAATCCATATACTTACAATGCGAATGCTGGTTTTGATCAAACCAATATGCAAAATCCTCAGCTTAACAATCAGCCGAATAATCAGCAGAACAATCAGTCCAACCAACAAAGCGTTAATACAATACCGCCTGTATTTACTGCAATCATATCTGCATCAATTTCTGCAATAGTTTGCGTTATAGTAATGGCTTTTGCAATATCGCAAGGACTTATTTCACTTCCTCAAAGCGGATCTTTGGAAAATATTTCAAATACTTCCGGCCCTGGAAGCGCAATTATTAAAGGTGGCCAAGCTCCCGACTGGCGTGCAGTTTCAAGCAAGGTTTCAGGATCTGTTGTATCAATACAAACTCGTTTAGATAAGGGTTCCGCAAAAGGTTCCGGAGCAATAATCGATCCGAAAGGCTATGTAGTTACAAATAATCACGTAATTGCAGGCGCGAAACAAATTCAAGTAACTCTTTCTAACGGCCAAATGTATTCAGCAACATTAGTTGGAGCCGATAAAACAACTGATTTGGCTGTTCTTAAGCTTGATAACGCTCCAAAAAATCTGAAGGCAGCGCAGTTTGCTGATTCAAACTTGCTTGCAGTTGGCGAACCAGTTATGGCAATCGGCAATCCGCTTGGATATGACGATACTGCTACTACAGGCATTGTTTCTGCATTGAACCGCCCAGTATCTGTTATGGACGATCAAAGCCGTTCAGAAATTGTTACGAACGCTGTACAAATTGACGCAGCTATTAATCCTGGAAATTCTGGCGGCCCTACTTTTAATGCAGCCGGCCAAATTATTGGTATTAATTCGTCTATTGCCGCAACATCTTCTAAAGGTGGCACAGCTGGTTCTATTGGCATCGGCTTTGCAATTCCGGCAAATTTGGTAAAACGAGTTGTTTCAGAGATTATTAAAAAAGGTTCAGTTAAGCACGTAGCTTTAGGAATTATGATTAAGAGCGTAGCTGTTGAGTCGAATGGCATCACTCGCGGAGGCGCTCAAGTTATTTCTGTAAACCAAAACACTCCTGCGTCTAAAGCTGGATTAAAAGCCAACGATACTATCGTTGCGTTCGACAATAAGCCTGTAACAAATAATTACGCACTGCTTGGTTATGTGCGAGCAACAGCTTTCAATGAAAAGGCTACGCTTACGGTAGTTCGTGGAGGAAACACTCTTAAATTAACCGTAAAGTTTGATCAAGAAGAAGCTAAAGTTACTGGCATGAATCGTCAAGAGAATCAAACAAATAAGGGTCAAAAGCGCAATCCAAACAAGAACAACAATGGTTCTGACGACGATGATGACATGCAACAGCGAGACGACGGAGACGGTGACGATGGTGGAATCTTCGATCCGTTCGGCTTCTGGTAAATTGAGAGGCACGCGCAAATAAGCACGCGCAAATAAATACGCTCCGACTGCAAAATCCATCTTGCATCGGAGCGTATTTGTTTATTCATTCATTTATTTAACGCTACTTTTGCGCTCGTAAACAGTAACTTTTCCATCGCTTGTTCGCGCTTTCCAAGAAGATTTAGTTTGCGCAATAACATGAGGAGTATAGTGATCAATATTGTAATCTAGTTCAACAAAGTAGTACCATGGCTCGCTTAATTCAGTAACAAAGAATTGCGGTTCTTTCTTCGCTTTGCAAGCTGATATCTCACTCCACGCTTGATCCTCAGAAGGACGCTCGTTAGTAATAAACGAACTGTTTTTATAGCTACAATCAATAAGATTCTTTGCGAAATAAGGATTTGCGGTAATAAGTTGCCAAGAATATTGGTGAACATCTTCAAATTCTGGGGAAATAGTATTACCATGGCTATCTGCTTTTTCGTCTTGATGCAACCATGAAGTTACAAAACGCTTATTTTCTGCATGCTTGCGCTGAATAAATTGCGCAAGTGCGCGAGAACCCGAGTAGTCAAATCGAATATCATTAACGCAAGCAAATATATTCCAAATCAAACTTGGAGCAAGCAAAATAACAATAATAGCGTGAGTTAATGCGCGCTTATTATTTGTCTTATTACTTAGCTTATTACTTAGCTTATTTGCAAACGCAATATCAAAATTAAGCGGCTTTTGAGCAATGCACATCCACAGTTGCGCAATAAAGAACACAAATACGATTCCTGCGTGATGCAAAGTGAAATATTGCGTCGCAATAATAGCGAAAGTCAAATAAGGAAGAATAAGAGATACCAGCATTCCCCTACGTTTTGCAATAAGAATAGCAAAAGCCCAAATAAGTAGCGAAATAAGCACGCAAATAATGGTTGGCAATATTCCTAAAGACATTCTGCGCAAAGAAACATCGCCAGCAAAAGAAGTAAACATGCTTTCCGATGGCACTACGAAAATAAAATACAAGAATTGAATAATATGAGAATTTCCGCTAACTGTTGCGCGTGCAGCAAAAGCATTAGCAGCTGGCCAGATGCAAACAATACTTGCAAATCCAACGAAAGCAAGAAGAACCCAACTTATAAGACGATTTACGTTAGAAAATATTTCGTAAAAAGCGCGCTTAATTCCAGCTATTTTAACGCTTCGCACAAGCCAAGCCAAAGCAAAACCTGCAGCAATCGCAATTCCGTAGGCGCTAACTACGCACATAAGCATAAGACTTAGCGCAAGTTTCCAAGTATAAGCCGGCTTAGAATCCGCTTGTTTCCAGTAATAAGCAACCATTAGCAAAGAAAGGCACAGTAATGCGTAAGGTCTCGCAGTAACGCCGTATTGGAAGCAAAGAAAATAAGTAAATGGCAGAAGTGCAGTCGTAATGCGATTAAAAGGAGAGCGGAAAATCAGGAATCCACCTAAAAGCGCAGCGCATAAAAGTTGCACACCTTTAAGACCAATTTCGTACGGAACGCCAGTTTTTGCGGGTATAGAAAGAAGAAGCGTCCACAGCGGAGGATGCCCTTCGTAATGCGGGCGAAGCGTTAGTAAATCAGCAAAAGACGAGTCGCGCGCAATAAGCCAACTCTGCGCTTCATCAAACCACGGCTCGTGAAAGTACATTACAACAACAACTACCGCAAGATACGCTACAAAAGTAAGTATGCGAGAATGTTCTTTCAAAAATTTAATTAACGAGTGTTGATATGTAATAGTATCTTCCATAATTGCCTTAGTTTTATTCGTGTATATACGTATATAAAATCGCACAAACGAAATCACGCCCGCACTTTGGCGAGCGTGATTTTATAGAATATAATTTTAGTTTTGCTTTTCTGCAGCCAAACGACGAGCGTTAGCAACAGCATACAAGCTAATTCCGGCAGCAACCGAAGCGTTAAGTGACTCAACTGCGTTAGAAATTGGGATTCCTGCAACAGCGTCGCAAACTTCGCGAGTAAGACGGCTCATACCCTTGCCTTCAGAGCCAAGAACCACAACTAACGGATCAGTTTCAAAACCTGTTTCGCCAACGAGCTTATCGCCGCCGCCATCAAGACCAATCGCGTACCATCCGCGTTCGCGCAAGCCCTGAATTGCCTTATTCAAATTAACAACTCGCGCAACCGGCAAATGCGCTGCAGCACCAGCAGAAACTTTCCACGCAGCCGCCGTTACGGAAGCGCTTCTACGCTCCGGCAAAATAACGCCATTAGCACCAAAAGCTGCAGCTGAGCGAATAACAGCACCCAAATTTTGCGGATCAGTCACGCCATCCAAAGCAATAAACAGAGGACGAGCATTAATTCGAGCGGCTGCAGAATCGGCGGCCTCCATTGCGCGAGACTTCTTTTCTGCACGCTCAACCAGCTCTTGCAAAGAGTAATACTGGTAAGGCTGCACCTTCAAAATAATGCCTTGATGGTTGCTGGAACGAGCAATACGATCCATTTCCAATCGGTCAGCTTCTAGCAAACGCAAGCCGCGCACGCCTGCAAGCTTAACAATTTCGCGCGTGCGATCGTCATGCTCAATTCTGCTTGCCACATACAGTTGCGTACTTGGCACTCCAACTCGAAGCGCTTCAAGCACAGAATTACGTCCAATAACCAACTCGTCAGAATCAGACGCAAATTTATCTACCCTTCGCCTTGCAGCTAATCGCGGATCAGCGAAAGTGCGCTTAATAGCGGCTTTCTTAGCAAAATAAGCTTTGTGATACACGCGATCTTCAGCCTTTGGAGTAGGACCTTTACCACGCAACGCATTGCGATGTTTTCCACCCGACCCCTTGGTCGGCCCTTTTTTCGTAGTCATATTTTCTATTCTCACATGCCCCCGAGGCATTGAGTCTACGTTCTTTATTATTAGTGCGTTCTTGCTTATTAATTTTTAATTCCGCTTTTCTTTGCTATTTTGCGAATAGCGGCGCGTTGTATGACATAATAGAAAAGTACTTAATTTATTGCAATAAGCTTTTGCTTGCTTAATTAAATAAACATATTTATATTAATCGGCAAAAGTTGCGCAATATTCCACAACCGCGCAATAGTTACAGTGTAGAACGCGCGAAAATAGCGTTCGCATTGCGATTATTGACTACTCCGCGGCGCTCCCAAGGGGGAAAACATGGTTGATCACGTTCTTGATCAATCCAAAAATAATGCGTCTGATTCTGCTAATCAGGATCCGTCATTACAAAATGTTCAGCAAGTGGCACAATCTTTAAACGTAGATGTGACTCGCGGCTTAAGTTCCGAAGAAGCATCTAAGCGACTTGCACAATTTGGTCCAAACGCGCTTGCTGCCGCTCCAAAGACGCCAGCATGGAAACGATTCCTTGATCAGTTCAAAGATCCGCTTGTTTACTTGCTTATTGCAGCAACAATTATTTCTGCAATCGCATGGTTCGTAGAGCGAGCGCAACATAAGGGGAACAGTGGTGGCGAAATTCTGCCGTTTGATTCCATTGTTATTATCATAATTTTGATTGCGAATGCTGTACTTGGTTTTATTCAGGAATCACGTGCAGAAGAAGCAGTTGAAGCTTTGGCTAGAATGAGCGCGCCGCAAACTTCAGTTTTGCGAGACGGACGCGTCATACGCATCGATACTACTGAAGTAGTTCCGGGCGATATTCTTGTTCTTGGCGAAGGCGACGCAGTTTCTGCAGACGGTCGTTTAATTGCTGCAGCATCGTTGCGTATTGCTGAAGCAAGTCTTACGGGAGAATCGGTTGCTGTAAGCAAGCGACCGGATACCTTGCAATCCGCTAAAGCTTTGGGCGATCGTACCAACATGGTTTTCAACGGCACTGCCGTAACTCAAGGAACCGGCCGCGCTATCGTCACTTCAACTGGTATGCATACTCAAGTTGGCAAAATTGCGGATATGCTTTCCAAGTCGGACGAAGAAGCCACTCCTCTTGAGCGTGAAATGGTGCGAGTTTCTAAAGTTCTCGGAATTGCAGTGTGTGTTATTGCGGTTATTGTTCTTGCATCAATGTGGCTTCTTGAAGGATTCCACACAATCCAAGATATTATCGATTCGCTTCTGCTTTCTGTTTCGCTTGCTGTTGCTGCAGTTCCAGAAGGCTTAGCTGCTATTTTGACTGTTGTGCTTGCTTTGGGCGTTCAGCGCATGGTTAAGCATCATGCGGTTGTGAAGAAGCTTTCTTCTGTGGAAACGCTTGGCTCAGCTTCTGTTATTTGCTCCGATAAAACAGGTACTCTTACTCGTAACGAGATGACTGTTGAGCGCGTAATAACGCCTAGCGGTGAAGTTCAGCTCACTGGCAGCGGTTACAAGCCGGAAGGCCGCATGGTTCTTCTTGATTCTGCGGATGCGGATCTTGCTGTTCCTCAAAATCTTGCTACAGAAGTATTAGGAGCTTTAGGTTCCGGCTATTTGGCTAACGATGGCGATCTTCATTACGACGAATCTACTAAGAGTTGGCAGCCAGTTGGTGACCCTACAGAAGTTTCTATTGTTGTTGCCGCGCGTAAAACGAAGGCGGATAAGCGTTACTCTCACTTAACTCGTGTTGCGGAGATTCCGTTTACTTCCGAGCGCAAGCGCATGTCTGTGGTTGTAAAAGATGGTTCAGATTCTGGAAATCTTATTGTTTGCGCTAAGGGCGCTCCGGATGTGCTTCTTTCTTATTGCACTCGAATTGCAGTAGCTGGTGCCGTACGTCCGCTTACCGATGGCGATCGTGAAGACATTTTGGCTACAGTTGAACGCCTTTCGGGCGAAGCTTACCGCACTCTTGGCATGGCGTACCGTCCGCTTGGAGTGGATAGTTTGGCGAAAGTTGACGGAATGACTTCTAATGCTGCCGGCCAGATTGCTGACGTTGCTGAGCAAAGTGACGTGTTGGAGTCTGACTTAATTTGGAACGGCATGGTTGGTATTATTGACCCGCCTCGCATTGAGGTTCGAGATAGTGTTGCTCAAGCTCACAGCGCTGGAATCCGCACTGTTATGATTACCGGCGACCATCCTCTTACAGCAACTCGTATTGCTCGAGATCTTGGCATTGTTGGCAAAGACGAGCACGCACTTACTGGCGACGATCTCGATAATCTTCTTTCTCTAGACGACGACAATATTGCTTTTGACGAAGCAATAAATAAAACTAGCGTTTACGCGCGAGTTGCTCCTGAGCACAAGCTTGCTATTGTGTCTTCATTGCAACGTCAAGGAAATATTGTTGCTATGACTGGCGATGGCGTAAACGATGCTCCAGCTGTAAAGTCGGCAGATATTGGCGTTGCTATGGGCATTACCGGCACAGAAGTTACGAAAGAATCTGCAAAGATGATTCTTGCAGATGATAATTTCTCGACTATTGTTGCGGCTGTGCGCGAGGGCAGAGGAATTTTCGACAATATTCGTAAATTCTTGCGATACTTGTTAAGTTCTAACGTTGGTGAAGTTTGCACAGTTTTCGGCGGCGTTGTTTTTGCTGGCGCGCTTGGAATTACGCAGCCTAATTCCGTAGGCGTTACGCTTCCACTTCTTGCAACTCAGCTTTTGTGGATTAATTTGCTTACGGATGCTGCTCCTGCTCTTGCTATGGGTGTTGATCCGCAAACTGATGACGTAATGGACAGGAAGCCTCGAAAGCTTACCGATAGCGTTATTGACCGACGAATGTGGGGAGATATTGTATTTATCGGCATAATCATGGCTGCTATTACGTTAATTGGCATGGATATGCATTTGGCAGGAGGCTTATTTACTGACCGTTCTGTTGGTATTATGAGCCACGCTGCACAAATGACTCACGCTCGCACAATGGGCTTCACAATTCTTGTGTTTGCACAAATGTTGAACGCATTGGCATCTCGTTCCGATTCGCAAAGCGTGTTCGTAGGTTTGTTCGCGAACCGTTGGCTTTGGGGCGCTATTGCAGTTTCTGTTCTTCTTCAGTTGGCTGTAATTTACAT
>NQOH01000007.1:49147-51462 GCA_003585735.1 Gardnerella kenyensis | reverse complement strand
GGTCTTTCAATGGTTGTGCTAATAGCCTCCGAACTTAGAAAGTGCGTTTTACGTTTCATCGCTAAGCGTAAAGCTGCAAAAGCCTTAACTATTGCAGCTTAATAAATAAATTATTAATCTGCCTTGCAAATACGCGGTACAGTACGTAGTTTTCTTACATCAGCTACGTTTCTGTGCCGCGTTTTGTGTTTTTATTTTCTATAAAATTTTTTGCACTCAATCACAGACCGCGGCACGCGCTACAATTGGCCGTATTGTAATTTTCGTACAAAATAAGCAACAAAATATTTCGTGCGAACAATGAAGTTGTTTATGTGTTGATACATCACAAGGAGATTTGACGCTATGCTGTTGTCTGATCACGACATTCTCAAAGCTCATGATGAGGGTCACATTGATTTGACCCCATGGACCCCAGAAATGGTGCAGCCTGCGTCGATTGACGTGCGACTTGACCGTTTCTTCCGCTTATTTAACAATCACGCGTACACGTATGTTGATCCTGCAGAAAATCAGGGTGAGCTTACTGAACAGTTTGAAGTTGCTCCAGGCGAGCCGTGGATTTTGCATCCAGGAGAGTTTGCTCTAGGAGCTACTTGGGAGTACGTAAAACTTGACGCAACTATTGCTGCGCGTTTGGAAGGCAAAAGCTCGCTTGGTCGCCTTGGTATTTTGACTCATTCTACAGCTGGCTTCATTGACCCAGGTTTTGAAGGGCACATTACTTTGGAGCTTTCTAACGTTAGTACTTTACCGGTTAAGCTTTGGCCTGGAATGAAGATTGGTCAAATGTGCTTCTTCCAGCTAAGCTCCCCATGCGAAAACCCGTACGGCTCAGCTGTTAATGGATCTCACTACCAAGGTCAGCGCGGCCCAACACCTTCGCGCTCGTACGAGCATTTTTATCGCGCGGATTTAAGCGAATAATTTAAGCGAATAATAAATTAGGCTGATTAATCAGTCTAGTTTTATAGAAAAATTGAAAATTCAGAAGAAAAGTACAGTATTCACAGAGAATTTTCAGGCTGTATTACTGTACTGCACAGAATAATATGGTTTTATAATATTGTCGAACGAAACGGCAGGTGCGCAGCACCTAAAACTTATTCTTTTCTTCTCTCCTTTATTTCCCCGGCGCATAGCGCCGGGGTTAAATTTTTTTAGGCCAATCAACGCAGCATAGGCCATGCGCTTAACACCGTTACTAACTCAGTCAGTCAACTGAGAAAATAACAGTAATAAGCAAAACACCGTTACTAACTCAGTCAGTCAACTGAGAAAATAACGGTAATAAGCAAAACACCGTTACTAACTCAGCTAACAAACTGAGAAAGTAACACTCAAACACTAAAACGCCTGTATAATTCCAACCACATAGGGCACGTTTATTTTTCGTGCAAATTGAAGCACGCAGAAGCGATTATTTTGCACAATCCTTCCATAATCGCGTCCACTGGAGAAGCTGATCTCCAATTCAAATACAACGATCTATAAGGCTTAGGATTCTTAAATTCACGCAACATTAAACCAGCCGGTTGCACAATAGGCGGCACTGTTGCTAAACGCGGCAATAAAGTCACGTCGCGACTGCCAACAACCATATAACGCAATGTTTCTAGCGAAGTAGCTCTAAACTCTGACTGTTTTGCACCAACTTTTTGGCACACGTCAAGCATACTTCTTCGCATACAATGCCCATCCTCTAACAAAAGTATGCGCTGAGTTGACAATTCCGAAATATCAATCGGCGTACTTTCGTGCCCAAGTTTAGAACTTGTAGAAGCAGCTAAAAGAAAGTCTTCATCAAAAATATGTTGCGTTTTTATTGAGGATTCGTTCAAGCTTTCGCTTAGTATAGCTGCGTCAATTTGACCACTGTCAAGCAAACCAATAAGCTTTGAAGATTTCTCTTCTACGAAGCGGATAGTCAGATTTGGTTTCATCTTGCGTATCGTTGGCATAATACGTGGCAGTAAATACGGGCATAACGTTGGGAATACACCTAAAACTACTGTCGACGACCATGGGTCTTCTGCGCGTCTTGCAGCTTGACGAATACTAGACACGTCTGATTGTATGCGCCTTGCGTAGTACACAACTTCTCGCCCAGCTGGTGTCAAAATTTGTTTGCCAGGAGTTCTTTCAATAAGATCCACTCCTAAACTTTCTTCAAGCTTTTTAATTTGCGTAGAAAGAGTAGGTTGCGAAACTTTCATACGAATAGCAGCTTTAGTAAAGCTTTCCTCTTGGGCAAAAGCTACAAGATACTCCAAGGCTCTAATATTCATAACACATCTCTTGTCTTTAAAGTTGCG
>NQOH01000007.1:39639-48466 GCA_003585735.1 Gardnerella kenyensis | reverse complement strand
GAATAATGTAGTCGAATGCGGATAAAGCTGCATTTGCGCCAGATCCGTACGCTGTAACGATTTGCTTATACGGCTCATCCGAGCAATCTCCAGCAGCAAAAATACCAGGAACTTCTGTGCATCCTGCTCTATCCGTAATAATTTCTTTTCTCTTATTAAGAGGCAGCTGATTTTCCAGCCAGCTAGTATTTGGAGCCAAACCAATTTGCACGAATACGCCGTCCGCTTCAATAACATGCTCTTTAGATTCGGAATTATTTGCGCTGTTTCGATCTAAGTAATGCACTGCCGTAACTTTATTGCCATTGCCTTCAACTTTGCTTACAGCAGCGCTCGTAATAATTTCAGTATTTGGCAAATTATGCAAAGTATTTAGTAATACTTGATCCGCTTTAAGAGTATCCATAAATTCGACTACAGTAACGTGCTTTGCAATACCAGCTAAATCAATCGCTGCTTCTACTCCAGAATTGCCTCCGCCAACAACTACAACATTCTTGTCTTTAAAAAGCGGACCGTCGCAATGAGGGCAGAATGACACTCCCTTGTTGCGATACTCGTCTTCTCCAGGAACTCCCAAAGTACGCCAAGTTGCACCAGTTGCAACAATCACGGCACGAGCTTTCAAAGCGCCACCAGAACGCGCGTGAATAGTATGCAAACCGTGTGCTTCTTTAGCTAAATCAAGCGAATCTGCCCAATCTGGCGTAAAAACGTCAATATTGTATTGCGCAATATGTTTAGTTAAATCTGCAGCCAGCTGAGCGCCAGTAGTATGCGTTTGCGAAATATGATTTTCAATACTTTCGGTTTCTACAACCTGACCGCCGCGATGATCCATAATCATAGCCGTGCGCAAGCCTTTGCGCGCAGTGTAAATTGCAGCAGCTGAGGCTGCAGGACCTCCGCCAACAAGAATAATATCGTAAGGATCTTGCGCATTCATTTTCTCTGCGAGCGCAGCGTTTGCCGCAGAAGTGCTATTATTGCCATCAGATTTTTCGTTAGACGCAAGTATTGCCACCAGTTCGTCTATTCCTGCTCGTCCGGAAGAAATGAGTTTTCCGTCTTCAAATACTGCCGGCACGCTCATTACGCCAAGGCGCTCTACTTCTTCTCTAAAAGCGCTACCTTCTACAGCGGTATGCTGAATTTTAGGGTTGATTATGGAAATAGTATTTAGTGATTGCACAACTTCTGGGCAATTTAAGCAAGTTACCGACATGTAGGTTGTTATGTTGTGCGAACCGAGTTTTAGTATTTCGTTGCGCTGTTCGTCGCTAACTTTCGGCGCGTATCCGCTTACTTGCAGCAGTGCTAAAACAAGCGAACTAAATTCGTGCCCCAAAGGCAAACCTGCGAAGGTCACGAATACTTCATTTTCTTGATTATTACTATTTTTAGATTCTGCGCGCCTAATTACAAAACTTGGCTTTCGAATTGTGCCATACTGATTTGCTACTTGTTCGCCCTCAACAATACTGATTTTGCTACTTTGTTGAGATACTTCATTAAGTAGTGCGCGAACTTTTTGAGATGTTTCAGAATTATCCGTATACGCTACAAGTTCAACAGGAGAAACCATCTTCTTTAATAATTCCGCCAATTGAGCAGTTAATGACGCATTCAACAAAGACATAATTTACTTCCTTCGGCAGTTTTAGTCACAAGTAAAAATAAGCGAATGCGTAGGAAACTATGAACGTAGCTCCCTACGCATTGAGAAGATTCTTTAAAAAGATTCTTTAATATTTAATTGCAAAAATCAGATTTTGCCGACTAAATCAATAGAAGGCTCGAGTGTTTCTTCGCCCTGCTCCCATTTTGCTGGGCAAACTTCGCCCGGGTGAGCAGCAATATACTGAGCTGCCTTAACTTTACGAAGAAGCTCGTCAGCGTTGCGACCAATGCCATCAGCAGTCATTTCGAAGAACTGAATCATTCCTTGCGGATCAACCAAGAAAGTTGCGCGATGCGCCAAGCCAGACTCTTCGTTCAATGCATCAAAGTTGCGAGAAAGCGCTCCGGAAGGATCTCCCAACATTGTGTACTTTACTTTTGCAATAGCTTCGGAATCGTCATGCCATGCCTTATGCACGAAATGAGTGTCCGTAGAAACGGAATATACTTCTACGCCAAGCTTTTGCAATTCTTCGTAATGGTTTGCTAAATCTTCCAACTCAGTTGGGCAAACGAATGAGAAATCTGCTGGGTAGAAGAAGAAAATAGACCACTTGCCAAGTACATCGGCATCGCTTACTTCAACAAATTCACCATTCTTATAGCCATTAACTTTGAATGGAAGAATATGCGTGTTCATAAGACTCATATTATGCTCCTAAATATTATATTTGCGCATTCGTTGCGCTTTCTTTATACTTTTGATTTTCACTTTAAGAATAGGTTACGTCTATAAAGAATTCTAGTTTTATAGAGATTTTCTATAGACTCCATACTTAATATCAATACTTAGGAAATATGATTTTTTGATTCGCAAATTCGCAAATTCGCAGATTTTTTTAAAAATAATATTTCAAAACTTTAGTAAATCTCAAGTGGAGCGGACAACGGGAATCGAACCCGCCTCTGAAGCTTGGGAAGCTTCCATTCTACCGATGAACTATGTCCGCAAGTTGCAATCAATCAAGTTATTTATAACCATAATCCGTCAAAATAACTCTTAACAACCATTTAAGGGTACCATGTGCGGCTTACTGCTTCAACACATGCAGCACACAACAAATACGAATTTACGCAGCCATTCGCATAAGACGACCAACGCGCTCTTTAACAGGAGGATGCGATGCGCACAAGCGCACTAACATTGATGCGTGATTATTCCATGGTTGAATAATCATCAACGAAGCTACAGCTTGCAATCCTGCAGTCGATTTCATCTCATGAAGTTGCAATCCGTACGCAATTTTGTTTAAAGCAGACGCAAGAGCAGCAGAATCACCAGTTATTTCACTTCCGCCCTTATCTGCATCAAATTCTCTAGAAACCGGAATATTAACATTCATAATAAGTGCAGCAATAGGAGCAAACAGCATATTAAAAACTCTGCCCACAAATTTGCAATACTTACGAATATCACGATGGTATGTATCGCCTATATAAACAAGCCAAGAACCAACGTACGTAAGAACTGTTGCAGTCGCTGTAGCTAAAGCTGAAGCAAGAATATCATGATTATAAATATGCATTAATTCATGACTTACTACTCCGCGAAGCTCACGTTCGTTAAGTATGTTTATTAATCCTCTAGTAAAGCATATGCTTGCGTGACGCTCGCTTCTTCCAGTAGCAAAAGCATTAGGACTTTGGTGAGGAGACACCATCACGCGCGGCATTGGCTTACCAATTCGCGCAGATAATTCTCTAACAGTGCCGTATAAAACTGGCTCCTCATCTTCACTAACTTCAACAGCGTGCATAACAAAAATGGCAAGTTTACTAGAAAACCAGTAAGCACTAGCGCTGAAAACAATTCCAATCAGCGAAAGCCAAATAAGCATCACAAAATTAGTGCCAGAAAGAACCCAAATTAACGCAAGAATGAGCCACACAACGCCAAAAAACAGTATGGCTTTCAAGCTGTTATAGTGGTAGTCCCTTACGCCTTTAAACATGGGAGCCAGTTTAATAATTTGAACTTAAATTTTTCTGAATATATACTGCATGTTTACTCACTACAAGAAAAAATATTAAATTTCAGCTATTTTCCTAGAGCAATTTCTAAAAGTTCTGCAGATGATACCACTTTCTTTCGCGCGCGCTGCTCACTTGCGCCGGAAGCACGCTCGTAATTATCAACTCGCTTCCAGCCTGCGTAGTCAACATGGCGTATTTCACGCGAAGCTAACAGTTCATCAATGGACTTTTCGTTACGATCCTCTGCAATCAGCCCGGATTTTGCTAAATCTTCAAGCATTCGATCAACAATAAGAAGCGCGTCAGATTTAGTAGAGCCGATTAAACCAACAGGTCCTCTTTTAGCCCAGCCAGTAGCGTACAAGCGTTCGCGCACCTCACCATTTTCCGCAGAAGTTACGATTCTACCGTCATTATTCGCGAGCAACGTGCGCTTTTCGTCGTAAGCAATTCCTGCAACTTCCGCAGGATGGTAGCCAATCGCATGGTACACGGCTTGAACTGGATATTCCTCAAACTGACCTGTGCGAGTCATTGTGCCATCCGCGCTTGTAACAGTTCGCTCAACTCGTATTGCTTTCACACGCCCATCTTCGCCAAGAATTTCAACCGGAGCCGAGTTGAAATGAATAACGTAACGTCGGTTGGCAGGATTGCCCTCAAAATCAACGTTTCCGCCATCTTCCATGTCTTCTGCCATGTCTCGAATCGCAAAAAGCTCCTCAACCATTTGGCGCGTGAGCTTATCGTTACCAGCAACTTCTATCGTTTCATCGTCTAGCTCAAAATCGTCCTCGTTAATAACAATTTGCACTCCGGATAACTTTTCCATTTCGCGCAATTCTTGCACGGAGAATTTCGCTTGAGCTACGCCTCGGCGAATAAATAAATGCAAGGTTTGAGTTTGATTTTTTTGCAATCCCTCATACACATCGTCTGGAATATCCGTATGCGCGCGCAAATAATCTGGATCTCGCAAAAGCTCACGAGCAACATCCATTGCCACGTTTCCGCCGCCAATAACAGCTACTTCTTTTGCTTCAAGCGGCCACGTGCGCTTGCTAGTTGGGTAGCCGTCGTACCATTCTACGAATTTTGCAGCTCCGTAAACTCCGTCTAAATCGGCTCCTGGAACTCCTCGAAGCGGCCTATCTTCCACAGCTCCTGTAGCAAACAGCACTGCATCGTAACGCGCCAGCAAATCTTCTAAAGTAACATCTTTACCAAATTCAACATTCGCATAAAGATGAATATTTGGATTATCAAGCGTTTTTTCAAGCGCGTCGGCAATAAATTTAATACTTGGGTGATCCGGAGCCACTCCGTAACGCACTAAGCCGAAAGGCACAGGCAACTTTTCAAAAAGATCAATGCGAGCGCTTGTGCCAAGACCTAATTCTTCGCCACGTTTAGCAAGTTGTCGCAAGAAAATATCGGAAGAATACACTCCAGCAGGTCCTGCACCAATTACTGCAATTCGCAATTGAGATGTTTCGCGTGAAACATTTTCGTTTAAATTATTTTTTTCCATTATTATCCCCATATTGAGCTGTATATACGGCAGTTTTGCCGTGTTCGCGCTATTTTGCGCGGCCTACAAGCATAGGTTGCTTCTATTTCTACGTAACTAAAAAGCGTTATCTGTACGTTGCAAAAAATAAGTTACGTTCCAGCTTAATCATTAATAGGCGAAGCTAACTCGTATGCTTTCATAATTAGACTAGCGCATTGTTTCGTCTTATAACATGCTCAAATAAATATTGCTCGACTATTGATAAAAATATTTCTAAAAATACTTCTAAAAATTACTTGCGTTCGCGCAATGCTGTTAAAGCCCACGTAATGGCAATAACATCGATTATTTCTTGCATCATGGCTCCAATAACCGCTGGAATAAAGCCAAAAGCTGCAAAAATCATGCTAATAATCGCTAAACCAATTCCAATCATTACTGACTGAACCATAATGCGCTTAGTTTGTTTTGCTACGCGTATTGCACCAGCAACCGACGCAATATTGTTGTTCATAATAACTACTTGCGCGCACTCCGATGCCGCAGTATCAGTGCCATCCGTTACAGCCACACCAATATCGGATGCTGCAAGAACTGGAGCATCGTTTACACCGTCTCCAACCATCATGGTTACGGTTGAATCTTTCTTATTTTTGGCTGCATTGTAATTGTGCTTTTTTACATACGATAATTTATCTTGCGGAAGCAAATCTGCATGCACAGAATCAATACCAACGCTTTTGCCAATGGTTTTTGCGGCTTGTAAACCGTCACCGGTAAGAATAGATATTGATTTAACTCCAAGCGAACGCAAATTTTCAACAGTTGATTTCGCGTTATTTCGCGGCACGTCTTTTAATACGATTCTTCCTACCAGCACGCCGTCAAAAGACACGTAGGTTGCCATTTCGTCTGCTGCAAGAGATTTACCTATAGTTTGATTCGCGTTTTGCTCTGTAACGTACTTGTGTCTGCCTACACGCACTAAAATGCCGTCTACAACGCCCTGAATGCCCTGGCCTGCAGTTTCTTTCACGCTATGCACTACTGGATATTCTCTTACGCTAGGAAGTTGCGGAACTGACGATGGGTGAGCATTTTCCCACAAGCTTGCCCCAGCTTTAGCAATACCGCCTGCAAGTATGTGCTGAGAATAAGTTTCTAGAACGCCCGCGAGCATTACAATACGATCAGCTTTCTGCGTAGTATCGATTACATCTACGTTTACTACTTGCGGCTGCTTAACCGTCAACGTGCCGGTTTTGTCAAAAAATACGTCTGTTACACGACTTAATTGCTCAAGCACATCCTGACTTTTAACAACAATTCCAAGTTTTGCTAAACGCCCAGTACCAGCCATGCAAGCAACTGGAACTGCAATAAGCAGAGGACATGGGGTTGCTAGAACCAATACTTGCGCAAATCGCAATGCGTCGCCAGAAAAGCTCCAAGCAAAGCCAGCAATCACAAAAGATAATACTGTAAACGGCACAGATAGCATGTCTGCAAATCTAACTACTGCAGCTTTAGAAGACCTAGCAGACTCAACAAGCTGCATGATTTTCTGATACTGCGAATTTTTAGACAGCTTGGTTACGCGCATAATAAGCACAACGCCGCCGTTTACGCAGCCAGAAAGCACCGAAGCTCCCGCATAGACTTCTCTAGGAACAGATTCTCCGTTAATAGCACTTGTGTCTAAAATTGCAGAACCGCTTAGCAGCTCACCATCGACTGGCACAGTTTCGCCAGGAAGCACAATAATTACGTTTCCAACTTTTAAATCATCGACTGCAACTGTAGCGTAACGCTGCAAATTTGAGGAGATTTCACCGTCTGCAGATGCTTGCAAAAATGGGCAATTACTTCGTTTACAGTTGAAATTTTGCAAGTTATTATTTTCGCAATTACTTTCGCAATTTTGCTCGCTACTATTAGATTGCTTAGAATTAGCGGCATCTACTTTTCTAAATTCAGCATGCTGGCACAGAACACACGAGCTAGGCTTGCACTGATTTTCACTCAAACATGGCGGTTCGTAGGATTCATCATTTGCTTGATTATTATTCATTCCATGCCCAATACCTGGCAAAGTCATAAGATGAGCAGTTTTTGGAGCTGCGCTTACTAAAAGAGATAGATTGCGCTGAGCTTTCATATGCGCAAAATCTTCAATTGCCTCTCCCGTCCAAACCATTACGACAATCAAATAACTTGCCCAAAACTCACCAATAAAAAGAGTTGCAAGCAATGCAACAAAAGCTAGCAAATCAATGCCTAAAGTTCCGCGCAATAAATTTTTAATCATGTTACGCAAAGAAACAAGGCTGGTATATAAAACGAGAATAGCAATAATAGTTTTGCCAACACTAAGACTTATTGAAATATCGTAATTGAGTTTTAAAAGATTAAAGATTTGTTGCGTGAAATTAGCAATTTGCTCACAGAAAGTAGTTAATATAGGCAAATTATACGAGTACAAAGCCACAATAAAAGGAAAAGCAAAAATTACGACTGTTAATTGAGGTGCACGACGGCAATATGCTAAAAGTTTACGCATACACTTTCCTTACGCTGATCAGGTTAACCGCTTAAGACGTTTAACACACGATTTCACGCCTTGTTAACCCATTGAGCGCAACTTAAATAGCGCACTCAATACACGGCGTAAAGATTTATATTTAATTTATATTTGTATTTATTTATATTTATTTGTATTTAGTAATCATACCAATAGGCCTTGATGAGAAACATTCTCATGTAAATATTATGCTTCCAAAAAGCACCATAATGAGTTCCAATAAAAAATCGCAATAAAGCTCTAACTAAACCCATCATTTGTCGATACACAAATTCGCAAACAAACGATAATTTTATATAGTAAGTTGAGCGTTAAAGAGATTCAAAAGTATCGTTATGAATAAGTAAGTATATAATCACTAAGATTCAGAAATTGTTTTTCGTTTAATAACATTACTATTAACAATAGTGATAAGTTTTATAATGTCTGTTTTAAAATTTAGGTTATAGGCCAATTTATTTGCCATAGATTCGGCCTATAACCCTAAAATTTACTGTTTTTTAATGAGAAGAGTTCTTACGATTTTGAAAAGCATAAATAATAGACGTAATGTGATATATGTTGCTACGAATGTTGCAAGCCAAATCATAATATTTTGAATATTCCAACCTTGACCTTTAACGAATGAAGCTACTAATAAAGAAACTACGCCAGCAAAAATATCAGCAATATTTTGTTTTATCTTATAAATCATTTCTACGCCTTTCCAGCTAATTTGGGAGCCTGTTGCACTGCCCAAGTTAGTGCACGTGAGACCACATTTTGTTACAGCAAAATATATACCGTAATCTCTGCAAAGAGATTCAACTATTTAATCATTTTCATATTTTTTTTGCAACACTGACAAACATCAGGGTGTCACCCTAATTTTATTAGGGGTAATCAGTAAAAAATTGGGTTATTCCCCAAAAATTGAATGGGCACGCGACAAGAAACAAATTGATAAACAAAAAGTTCTGATTGAAAAATCAACCAGAACCCTATGCCTTATGCAATGACTCAAAAACCTTATCCACAGGCTTCACATCACCAGATAAAACCGACTTATAACCCTTTTCCAACTCATCATTCAACTCACA
>NQOH01000007.1:36969-38918 GCA_003585735.1 Gardnerella kenyensis | reverse complement strand
CAATATATACTCTGCCTGCTCTTTTAACTCCGGATCAATACGAGTATACAAGTTAGCTGTTTTAGCCATACAATCACCCCTTATTTCTTACGATGATTATACAACATTGCATTGGCATTGCAATGGCACTGCATTAACATTAGCATTAGAAAATTACACTTATATGTAATATTAAAAACGCAAAAATCACACTCAAAAATCGCGATGAATCCAGTTAACAAACTCAAAACCAACAAAATCAAAGCACAAAACTTACATGCAAAAAACTATTCATCTTGATATTCAAGCAAAGCATCAGTATCGGAATTTTATATTTTTTCAACAGTTCCATTTTCCTTACACCATACTTAGCCTGTTCAACAAATCTTGTACCATCCCCACATCCTGCCAAAGCGAAATGCCAAAGCATTTCTTTCCGGCATCCTTGATGGATGCCCCGATATGATAAACCGATTTGCTGTCCAAAATAATGAATCTGTCGTGGAAAACCTGAGTCTTCTTAACAGAAAGTGTGGGGTACTGGGCATTGAAGTTTGAAACATCTGTGTTCGTCAGCTTTGCGCTTGCATAGGTGTAGATTTTCACATCAACTCCCTCTTTCTTCTTTGACAGAATATTCAGAGTGTCAATATCCACATATCCGTCAATCAGGATAATCTCCTTAGCAGCTTTCTGGATAATGGATGTAATCAGGCTGAACGCATCATAAATCTGGCCATCAAAGAAGATTTTCTGCTCGGACTCAGCATGATCTTCAATGTATCGGAATACCTTATCGAATTTCTCGTCTGTGTTTTTCTGGTATTCCAGCTGTTTAACTTCCAGTTCATCTACGCGGTTCAATATCAGCGAATTGGTTGCCAGAAATTTACGCATTTCAACAAATGCCCGCATAATACCTATGCTTACATTGATAGCTACATCACTTCGAAGTATGGCAGAAAGCATCGATATGCCCTGTTCTGTAAACGCATACGGCATGTAGCGTCTGCCGCCACGTCCATCCGCAATTTCTTCTTTTGAAATGCCAATTTGGCATCTCAAAAATTCTTCCTCCGTAAGCTGAAAACAAAAATCTTCTGGAAAGCGCTTCTTGTTTCGCTTGAGCGCTCGGTTCATTGCACCCGTTTCAACCTGATACAGCATCGCAAGATCACTGTCCAAAATAACCTGTTTTCCCCTGATTATATGTATCAGACTGCTTATGGTTACACTCGTGACCTTAACTTCTGGTTCGCGCGCAATATCGATAATTTCTTCTTTCTGTGCCATGCTAAAGCCCTCATTTGCAATATCTTCTTTTGAGATGCCAATTTGGCATCTCAAAAATCATTCATACCGTTTTTCATATGTCAGGCGAACATCGTGGCCCAACCGCTCCATCATAGCGAGAAATGTCTTGTTCACAATTTTTCTGGATGGTTTATCAGCCGCGAAACGTAGGCTCCAGATGTTCCTACATCCTCACCGACCTTTTGCTGACTCAATTTTTCTTCGATATATTTCGTTTTTACACCCAATTCTATGTTATTTAACAACATTGTCCGCTACCTGAGTATATGTAGAAATCTTGCACTAATCGTCCGAGATATTATAACATATCTCCATGCAAATTTTCGGTCGGGTTTTCGGCATGAAAAAAGGGCTTCTAGCGATTGGCTAGAAACCCTATTTGTGGAGCTAAGGAGACTCGAACTCCTGACCCTCTGCTTGCAAAGCAGATGCGCTACCAGCTGCGCCATAGCCCCATTTGAAAGAATGTAACCATTCTATCGTGGGCCCGGGAGGACTTGAACCTCCGACCTCATCCTTATCAGGGATGCGCTCTAACCACCTGAGCTACGGGCCCAACTTGTATGCTTAAAACATACAAGTAGTTACTGTAGCACAGCCACAGAAAATGTCAAACCGCAACACGCCATAAAAAGAAAACGGCATGTTGCGGCTTG
>NQOH01000007.1:0-36292 GCA_003585735.1 Gardnerella kenyensis | reverse complement strand
CCAGCTGCTGCACGTGATCCTGAATAATGTTAGAGCTCACAATGTCAAGATTGTCAAGCTCCGCAATAGCTTTGCGATCGTCTGCAATCATATCGTTGTAATACTCAATAAGAGCCTGCAAATATTCTTTAGTTGACTTGCGACCAGTTAAAGCAAAACGCTTCCATGTGCGAGCTGCAACAACATCGTCTGCGCGTCCAAGTGGAGAACCACCCAAAGTTGCAATTCGCTCAGCAGTTTCATCCGCCTGCGCCAAAACTTCAGCAACCTGCGGATCAAGCATTTCGTGCACAGCAATAAAATCTGGGCCAGTAACATTCCAATGAGCATGTTTAAGCACCAAAGCAGCCTCCTGCTCATGGCTTAAACGATTCTGCAAAACAGCAACAGCCTTTTCACTGGCCGCTTCGTCGAGACCTGGCAAAATATGCAATAAGGCCATATTTATCCTTCCTTAGATTTTTTATTACTATTACATTCTACTGCTACGGCTTAAATTACGCGCGACGACGCACTTCAAGAGTTGCAATACGTCGACCATCAACCGCAGTTACAGTCATATCGTAGCCGTCTGCATCGTGCAAAACAGCTCCAACGCTTCCCATAGAACCAGTATGCGCTAAGAAATAGCCTGCAACAGTTTCATAAGGTCCATCTTCAAGCTCAATGCCTGTAATGTCAGCAAAATCTTCAATGGTCATACCGCCATCAATTTTTGCAACACCATTTACAAAAGCAGTTGTTTTATTCACATTATTTTGCTCAGATTCTTCTGGCAGATCATACTCGTCACGAATATCTCCAACCAACTCTTCTGTCATATCTTCAAGAGTTACAATGCCGTCAGTTCCGCCGTATTCGTCAATAACAATAGCCAAATGGATTCCGCGCTTTCGAAGCAGCTCTAGGCTCGGCAATAGTTTAGAAGTTCCAGGAAGGCTAATTCCTTCGCGAGTTACATCTGCAACAGTTTTTGCATTAGGATCTCTAACATCCAACAAATCGCGCACATGCACAAAACCAATAACGTCGTCAAAATCCTTGCCAATAACAGGGTATCTGGAATACGGAAGCTCACGAATTTTTGCAGCTGCTTCTTCAAGGCTCAAAGATCCGTCCAAAAATTCCACGTCAGCACGCGGGCGCATCACTTCAGCAACAATAGTTTCCGAAGCATCAAACACATCATCCAAAATATTGCGCTCATCCTGACTTAAACGCTTATTGCTATTAACAAGCACGCGCAATTCTTCGTCAGAAACTTCGCTTTCTTTTTCATTAGGATCAAATCCAAGCAAACGCACAAAACCGTTAGTATTCTTACCAATAAGCCAAATAAGCGGCTTGCAAATTTTCGAGAAAATATCTACTGCCGGCACAACCGATCGCGCAATTTGTTCAGCACGCTGCATTGCAATACGCTTCGGCACGAGTTCGGAAATAACAATAGAACAGTACGAAATAATAAGAGTTAAGAAGATTGTAGTAAGAGGGCCTGCAACATGAGCCGGCACACCCCATGAACGCACAACAGGCACAACGTAAGGCGCTAACGCAGATTCGCCGAAGGATGCAGAAAGAAAACCAGAAAGCGTTACGCCAATTTGCAGTGCAGATAGAAAAGTATTAGGGTCGCGCGCAATTTTCGCAACGCGCGCGCCGCGAGCATCCTGCAGTTCCATGCGATCAATTTGCGAACTTCTTAAGCTCACTAAAGCCAACTCGGTTGCCGCAAATATAGACCCGAATAGTAGAAAAATTATAATGAGCAGAATATTAAAACCAATCGCCATAATTGTTATCTTAGTTTACTTCTATGCGATATCAACAATTCTTTAGTAGAAAATAATTTTTAGTAGAAAATTATTTACGGTCGGTAAAAATATCCGGTTGGGGCTTGAGCGGTTCTTAAAGACATTACTCGCAAGACTACTCCAGCACGCTGGTACCCGTGAACTCCAACATTTCCGCGCTCAATGCGCGCACGAAGCTGCACCCACTTATGTTCGGCGAGATTTTTAGAAGAGGAATATTCAGCAACTAGTCCGAATGGAGACATGTCTAGTATGCAGCACGACATTAGTTGGCGAGAAATGCGGAATTGGTTAGCGCCTAAAGTAGCGTCGCGGCTTACAAACCCCGTAATCGTAATCGTGTAGCCTTCATATTTTGACAAATTATGATCAATTTCGTCATACCATAATCCAAAATCGTCATTTTTTACTTTTATTTCGCGAGATTTTTCGTTCAACCCAGAAAGTCTCGAATTGTAACGAATCGCAATCGCACGGCCTCCTGCGTAACGGTCAAAACCGCTTGAACTAAGGCTTTGCGAAGACTGTAAAGGAATAATAATTAGAAGAGCTGGAAGCGCTACGGAAATTAATATGCGCCACGAGTCGCGTGAAGAAACCGCAAACCAGCCGCATGCAGCGCAAAATGCTAAAACTACCAGCAAAACTGACGCAATTATTAAATAAACAAAAGCTCTAGGAGTGGTGAAAAGCGTGTACTGCCCACTCAAAGTTACTACAGCAATCACTGCAGCTAAGCACAATAATAAGAAAGCTTCTACAAGCCCAGCAAAAGTAACGCGATTGTGCTGCTCGCTTTTAGTTGCGAAAAAACCGGTGCGTTTCATAGCATGAATCCCCAAGCCCAGTTAGAAAATAGCGAAGCAAGGAAGCATACGCCAGCAATAGTTAAAGTTAAGCGCAAAACGAATTTTCCACGGCAGTCGGCGACTAGCATAAGCGTATTTTTTAAGTCCAGCATTGGGCCAAATAGCAAAAATACCAGCACTGAAGACATCGGCAAAGATGCTGCCAAGCTACGCGCAATAACAGCATCCGAGCTTGAACATAGCGAACTTAAATAAGCAATAGCCATCATTGCAGGAATTGCAAACCAAATATTATTCGCTTGCACGCGAGATGCAGGATCCGCACCAAGCCAAGCGCGAATAATAGAAGCAACAATAGTTCCGCATACAATAATTGGCAAAAGTTTCAAAAAATCTTCGTGAATATGTTGTATGTACAGCTTTATTTGCGCGCAAATACTTGATTTTTTACTATTTTGCTGTGCTACTTTAGTTGATTGCGTTACGTTATTGCAATCACACTTTAGTTCACAAGAACATTTTGATTTAAGATTATTTTTTAATAAATTTTCATTACGCAAAATTTGTGATTTTGTAGGAAAAATTACAAAACTAAATCCAACTAATAAAGCAATGCCAACGCCTAAAGCTACGCGCATAACGGCTACAGCCGGAGCATCAGAAAAAGCGTACCAAGTCGCTAAAACAGACACAGGATTTACCACAGGAACAGCACACAGGAACGTTACTGCGCACGGAATCGGCAATTTTCTTGCAACCAGCCTAGAAAATGTTGGCACAACCACACAGTCGCACACAGGCACGCACACGCCTGCAAGTATTGCAGCCAAAAAGCCGTTCGCAGTGGATTTTGGAGCGTGTTTTTCAATAAAATCAGCCGTTACCCAAGTTTCCACAGCCGCAGACACAAGAACGCCAATAAGAGTGAAAGGAATTGCTTGCAAAAGTAGGCCAGCAACGCCACGAACAGTGGTGTCAATAAGAAGCCATGGGTAACGCGCCTGTAAAGCAGGAGCCATAGCAATAATAAGAGCCGCAAAAGGTATGCCCGCAACTAAAAAAAGATAGTGAGCAGAATTTGCTGGTTTTTCTTGACTTGCTAGTTCCGCTTTGATTTCTGTTTTTAGCATGACAATACTTCCACCAAACCGTCACTCATACGGTATCTTGCGCCAACTAGCATCAAAACATCGCTAAAAACAGCTTCGCGAATTATTTGAGATTTATCGCAAATTTCAGCCAACATATTAGACACGTGAATGCGCTCAATATCGTCCGTGCTCAAGTCTTCTTCAACGCCTGCGAGCGCAGCCGGCCCTAAAGAACGAAGCAATATTGACTCGCTCGACTCAATTATTTCGCTTGTTTTATCTTCACCGTATTCAGAAACCAGCTTTTGCACGTTCGGCAAAACAGCCTGTACGGCGCCGCAATGCTCATGCCCAAGCACAACAAACACTTTTACTCCCAAATCGCTTACAGCGTATTCTAGCGAAGAAATTACAGCATCATCCAGCATCTCGCCTGCTGTGCGAACAGAAAAAATATCCCCCAAACCGGCGTCGAATATAAATTCTGGAGCAACTCTAGAATCCGCGCACGAAAGCACAACAGCTCCAGGATGCTGGCCGTCAATAAGTTTCATGCGCGATTCTGAATTTACGCCTGCATGCTCTGAATTACCTTCTGCAAATTTGCGATTCCCAGCAAGCATTGCGCTTAATACAGATGTAGCTAAAACCGAATTTTCATTAGCAAAATCTTCGCTTGCCTCTTCTTGCATTATTATCTCCTACATTGGCATTGGCAATATTTTCAGTTGCTTAAAGTTTAAAATTTTTTGACTTAGAATATATTGTATCTTTCGTAGTAAATAAGAATTTTGTTTAAGAATATAAGCCTATTATCAAAAAAGCTCCCGCATTGCAATTTGCAAATACGAGAGCCTTCTTGATTTAGTAATTTATTAAAATCATCCAGTATTTTGCAAGCCTGCAGCAACACCAGAAACAGTGCAAAGAATAAGGTAGATGAACTCTGCCTGTTGGCTTTCGCTCAATTCTTCCTTATCTACCTTGTTACGCAGCTTGTGCAATGCAAGGGATTGGATTACAGAAAGCGCGTCAACGTAAGGCGAGCGCACTCGAATAGCCTGGCCGAGAACGTGACGATGCTGCAGAGGCCACTTGTCGTCAACTATTTGCAAAACCCACTTGCGAGTAAGCTGCATTTCCGAAAGTACTTTATCGCTCAAATCTTCGCGATCTCCAAGGCTTAAGTACATGCGAGCAATACGCTCATCCGTTTTAGCCAAAGACATCTCAATATTGTCAATAAAAGTACTAAACAGCGGCCACTCTTCGTAAGCTCTACGCAAAGTTTCCAAGTCGCCAAACTTTTCGCAAGCTGTTCCCAAACCGTACCATGCTGCCAAGTTGATTCGAGCCTGAGCCCAAGAGAACACCCACGGGATTGTGCGCAAATCATCCAAAGACTTCGCGCCCAAACCGCGCTTAGCTGGGCGAGAACCTATTGGAAGCAAACCAATCTCGCTAAGCGGTGTAACCGTAGAGAACCATGGAGTGAAATCATCCGTTTGCAGCAAATCAAGGAAGCGCTCATGAGCTGCAACATCAAGCTTTGCAGCCATATCCGCATACTTCTTCGTCATATCAGTATTAGTTTTCTCAACACTTGGCGAAGACTGAAGCAAAGTTGCAGAAGCAACGGATTCAACGTGGCGAATTGCCAAAATAGGGTTACCGTAGCGGGCGAAAATAACCTCGCCCTGCTCAGTAAGCTTAAATCGGCAGTTGACGGAGCCAACTGGCTGAGCAAGCACTGCACGGTTTGCAGGACCGCCACCGCGACCAACAGCACCACCGCGGCCGTGGAATAGTGTCAAATCAATATCATGCTTCTTAGCCCATTGAGCAATGCGCTCCTGAGCAGAGTGCAAAGCAAGCGTTGCGGAAGTAGGACCAGCATCCTTGGAAGAATCCGAGTAACCAAGCATAACTTCCATCTTGCGGCCTGTAGCCTTAAGACGAGCCTGCACTTCAGGAATCTTAATAATCTCCTCAAGCACATTTACAGAATTCTGCAAATCTTCCAACTGCTCAAACAGTGGAATAACGTCGATTGTTGGCGCATCCTGTGGGTGAGCGAAAGCAAGACGATTAAGCTCAAATACGTCACGCACATGCTGAGCAGATTTTGCGAAGGAAATAATGTAACGTCGAGCAGCACGCATGCCGTTGCGCTTTTGGATTGCTCCCAAAGCGCGGAAAGTATCGAGCACTTCACGAGTCATCGGCTGAAGCGGTCCGCGTTCGCCGTGCAATCCGTGTTCGCGAATATCTTCCAAAGCGCGAGAATGCACGAGAGAATGCTGACGGAATTCCATTTCAACCATGTGGAATCCAAAGGTTTGCGCCTGCCAAATCAAATCCTGCAAAGGACCATAAGCTGCTCGAGGATCGCCACCTTCAGCCAAAGAGCGCTGCACAATTTGCAAATCTTCAATAAAATCTTCGCAAGAATGATACATCAAATCCGTATCGCGGCTAATAGTGCGGTGCAAACGATCCGCCATTACAAGCATTACAGCACGATGTGGCTCGCTATTAGAAACATCTGAAGCGCTTTCTGTAAGCTGTTCGCTCATTTCGCGCTGACGATTCCACAACTCAAGCAGCTCCACGCTTGGAGGAGTTGTGCGAGTTTCCATAGTTAAGCACTTGCCAACTTCGCGCGTGCGATTTTCCAAAGCCGCAAGAACATGATCGCTAAACTTTCGAGCAACCTGACGACTTACTTTAGCAGTCACGTTCGGGTTGCCGTCGCGATCCGAACCAATCCAGCTTCCTGGGTGGAAGAATGCAGGGCAGCGAGGCGGCACAAGACCTGCCTTCTTGCCAAGCAGCCAATCGTCAAAACGACGATACACAACTGGGATAGTGTCAAATAAAGTAGCGTCAAAAATGTCAAGAATAGTGTCAGCTTCTTCAACTGGAGTTGGCTTCTTCAAAGCAATTGGCGAAGTTCTAAGAAGAGCGTCAATTTCGTTATAAAGACGACGATAATTTTCGCGCTTGTCGGATCCGCCTAAGCGATGATGCTCGCTTAATAATTGCGAAATTCTACGAATTTTTCCAGCAACAGCCTTACGACGAGCTTCAGTTGGGTGCGCAGTAAATACAGGATGGAACTCAAGTTTTGCAAGCAATTCTTTAGCTTGCGCTGGACTCATTTCCGTCAATAATTTGTGATACGCGCAAGTAAGTTCGTTTACTGGGTCAACTGGCATCGAATCTTCAACATCGCATTCACGCTGATGAAGTACAGAAACTCGATAATTCTCTTCGCACAAATTAGCCAAATGGAAGTATGTTGCAAAAGCGCGAGCTAAAAGCTGAGTATCATGCAAATTCATTCCGTTGAGCTTGCTAACAGCCTTACTTAAGCCATCGTCGGCTGTTACTTTTGCATCTACCATTTGTGCAAAATGCGCGGCACTAGCTTCAACAGTATTCAAACGAACGTCGTCGAATACTGCGAGCAATTTTTCATCAAATTCACCAAGAACATCGCGAAGAATATGCAAACACAAATCCATGTCTTGCTTAAGCGATGCTGGAAGGTCACGCTCCTCTGGGCCTTTTCGCCCTAAACCAGACGTAACAATAGTTGCGTCTGCTGGAGTAACCTGCTGATTTTCTTCTGTCATCAGACCTCCTTGCGCCAGACAAAGGTTGCTTGATCATCTGACTTCCGCGGCTCCTCCGCGGTTATGTAGGTCAAAAGTTGCAAGCCCACAGCCTTGTTTCCAGCGAGATACCAAGTTAATTGTGAAACTACCACCGGACGTAGTTCGAAGCGTATTTTGTTTGTAAAAATCTGCTAGGCAAAGGGGGTCGTATACTGAAAAATTGTGAGTAGAGTAGATAATAATGCAAGCAGTAATGCAGATAGCAATACAGGCAATAACGCCTGTAATACTGCAGATAGTGACAGTTGTAGCAACAAACCTGAAATTCTTTCAACCGGGCATGTAGTTGGCAAACCTTCTGGACGTTTTCACACGCATGCTATCCCGCTTGACATGGACGATGTTGAGCGCGACTGGGATAAGCCTGTTACTGAAGCGTGCATAGCTGCAAAATCAAGCATTATTATTCGCGTCGGCGCTCTTGGATTAGGAGCAGGAACCGGAAGCTACCGCGTTCGCGAACTTATGCACAGAATCGGCGAACCGATGGGCGTTCACGTGCGCGCGGACGTGAATCTCACCGATATTGAAGCAACTTGCACCGATAAGCATGAGCGCATTACTGAAGTTGTAGATCTTCCAACAACAGGTGTTAATACTGAACGAATTTGGCTTCTCGAGCATTTTGCTGACTGGTTTAACGTTAAACTTGGAAACGATTCCCTCTACCACTCAAAAGCTACAGTTTCTAAAGAATTAGTTGACACTCTTCAAGAAAGCGACGCAGAGCGCGATATTGTACAAACCGCTAAGCAGTCCGAAGAGCATGCTGCAAAAGTTGCGGAAGAAAAAGCTTTACAAGAAGCTATAAGAAAAGAAAAGCCGCGCGGAATTTTTGCATTGCAACCAGAAAGAGCTTATTCTGAACATTTTTCGCACGTAAACACTTCTAGCAGTAAGGATGAGTCTAAAAATAATCATCCTCTTACTGTTCGAGAAGTACACGACCGTCTTGATCTGATTAAAAATCGTAAGCCGCTTTATAAGCCTTGGTTTGCAGGCCTTGCTTCAGCAATAGCTTGCGCATCCTTTGCTTTCTTGCTTGGCGGCGGCCTTTACGACATGATTGGCGCTTTTATTGGTGCAGGAATTGGCCATTATATTCGTCGCCGCATGTTTATGCATCATCTTAACCAATTTGTAGTCACATTCGTTGCTGTTGCAATCGGCGCACTTTCTTGCATCGGCTCACTACGACTTATTGGCTACTTCGACCCAAGCGCACTAAATCATACAACTGCGTATATTGGCTCAGTACTGTTTGTTATTCCAGGCTTCCCGCTTATTACAGGCGGCTTGGATATTGCAAAAATAGATTTCCCTTCCGGCATTCAACGCCTGTGTTATACGCTTGCGATTATTTTGATGGGAACTCTTGCAGGCTGGACTGTTGCAAGTCTTGTGCAGCTTAATCCTCAAGGTTTCCCTCCGCTCGGATTGAACCCTTGGCTTAACGCAGTTCTTCGACTTATTACGGCTTTTGCTGGCGTGTGGGGCTTCTCCGTTCTGTTTAATTCTCCACAACGCATGTGCTTAGTTGCTGGCATTATTGGCGCTATTACCGATACTTTGCGCTTAACTATGACAGATTTCGGTATTGCTGCAGAAATTGCGGCTTTCACTGGAGCTTTACTTGCTGGCTTGCTTGCTTCTGCCTGGCGCTCTATTGTTCGTCACGGGCTAGCACCTCAATACTTGGGTTATCCGCGAATAGGTCTTACGGTTCCTTCAATTGTGATTATGGTTCCAGGACTTTATATGTATCGCGCAATGTTTTATCTTGGCCAATTCCACACGCTTCCAGCGTTAGATTGGACTTTCCGCGCTTTTATGGTGATTATTTGCTTGCCGATCGGTCTTGCTGTAGCGCGAGTTATTACAGATAAAAGTTGGCGTTACGACGTGTGATTTTCTAAATTTCAATTCATCAATTTTCAACAAAAAGCCGCTTACAAGTTTTCTTGCGAGCGGCTTTATTGTTTATTAATTTGCTTATTAAAATTTAATTAGTACTTCTAGTGCCTCTAGTATTTCATTCCCATTGCTTCGCGAACTTGATTAAGCGTTTCTTCAGCAATAGCGTTGGCGCGTTTGTTGCCGTCGTGCAAAATATCTCGAACAGTATCCATATCTTTTGCTAATTCTGCGCGACGCTCACGATGAGGAGCCAAGAAATTATTTACGTTTTCAATTACGTAAGCTTTCAGCGCGCCGGCACCAGCGTTGCCAATTTCTTCAGCAATCTCTTTAGGATCCCTGCCTGTTACTAATCCTGCGGTAGTCAAAAGTGCTGAAACTTGCGGACGCGCAACTGGATCAAAAGTAATCATTCGCTCGGAATCAGTTGGACTTTTCTTGATTAACTTAGCAGTCTCTTCAGCAGTAGCTCCAAGCATAATCGAATTTCCGTAAGATTTGCTCATCTTACGACCGTCCAAACCTGGAATTTCTGGAGCGTCAGACAAAATTGCCGCAGGCTCTGGAAATACTGGATTCTTTTTTGCGTATCTCTCGTTAAAACGACGTGCAATTGTGCGAGTGATTTCAACGTGAGGCAAATTATCTTTGCCAATTGGCACAACATTTGCTTTGCAAAACAGAATATCGCAAGCTTGATGCACTGGGTATGTAAGAAGCAATCCGGTTAAAGCGTGGCCGGAAGATTCCATTTCTGACTTTACAGTAGGATTCCTATGCAATTCTGCTTCCGTAACTAAAGACAGGAATGGTAGCATAAGCTGATTTGCAGCAGGCACAGCAGAGTGCGTAAAAATCATGGTTTTTTCTGGATCAATTCCAGCTGCCATGTAATCAAGCACCAAATTCAACACATTATCTTCAATATGCTCAGTTGTGTCGCGATCTGTAATAACTTGGTAGTCAGCAATGATGATATTGGTTTTTACGCCACGCTGTTGCATTGCGACACGCTCACGAATCGAACCAAAATAATGTCCTAAATGCAAACGGCCTGTTGGACGGTCGCCGGTAAGCATCGTAAACGAGGCTGGATTAGTTTTCAACTTTTCAAGAGTTGCATCCGAACGCTTACGCGCCGCAAGAAAGCTTGCGCTCATCTCGTTTCCTGCAGCTGTAATTTGTGCTTCTTCCGGCATTTTTAACTCCTTAATTACACGTACTTTTACGCTTAAAATATGGCTTTTATGGTAAAAGTTTACACAGACAATACACACGGTTGCGGTTAAGTGGTACGCTCTTGTGTGATGAACTGATTGTTACGGTAATTTTTTAAGAGGGGGTCAGATGGGCCGCGGACGACAGAAGGCAAAGCAACAGAAAATTGCCCGTAAGCTCAAATACCTGACGACCGATACGGATTATGACGAGCTTGCTAAGGAGCTTAACTCCAGCGAACCCGGACAGGGATCCTTCGATCCATTTGCATCGAGCGAAGGTTATGAAGAAGATACGTATCTTCAGGAACAGGATGATGCTTCTGAAGAGGACGCATCTGCCGATACTTCTAACGATGATGATTTAGACGAATATGCTAAGTGGGCTGCTGAAGCTGCTGCGAAAGCTGTAAATAGCGAAAATTCAGCTTCACATTCTGGCGCGCATACTCCTGTGCATCATCACATACCTATGCCTGTTCCAAGCTTCATGCATAAAAGTGATAAATAAGGATTCCGGTAATCGGTAAATAGAGCTTAATTTATCAATAATTACTTTTAAATATCCTGGGTTGAATTAGATTTTGACCCAGGATATTTGTAAGTATTCTATTTTTCTAAAAAAATTTATTATAAGGGCAAAATATCGCTTAAGTTATCGCGCTCTCCGCACGCGCTTATATGCCCGACTTCACATTCTTGCTGCCATTTCGTAATACCACTTGCTAAACGAAGCCACACTTCTGGTTCAAGCTCAATAACATCTGGGGGAGTAAGATTATGCGGATCTGAAGCTGGGCCTTCTAAAATCTTTACGGCTCCCCACGGCGCAACTCGAACTTCTACGCCGTCTCCAGGCACTTTGCATTCAAGAATATGTAGCGAATATCTTACAGCCAAAGCCTCTTTAGACCGACTAATGTTTAAATAAGCGCTATTAATTAGCATTATGTTTAAGCCGCTGTTAGATGCTTTCAAAGCGGATTCACGCCAAAAATCCCATGCGCTTTTCCCTTGCTTAATATCGCGCTCAAGTATTACAGCCATGCAAACCATTATCTTATAAACAATCTACTTTGCGTAAATATTTGCGCTAATACGTTATATACCAATAATTAAAGGGATTGGGGTTGTGGTACTATTGGGAACATCGTGTGCATTCACATACCTTTTGTAGTTATCTAAAAAAATAGTTACCTACATCATGGTGATGGTTTAATTGCCTAAACGAAGTTTCAGGCTGCACACTGTTAAGTAAATATATCAAACGGCACAAGGAGTCAAATATGACTAAACACGTCGCGCCGAAAGCCAAAACTACTGCGACGGCATTTGCCAAAGAACTTCAAGAGCACCTCAAGTACACCCAGGGTGTAACGCCAGAGCAGGCCACTACGGCAGATGTGTATGTTGCCGCTGCTACCGCAGTTCGTCGTCACTTGATGGACTCTTGGATGCAGACACAGCATGACATGGTTAATGGCAACACAAAGGCTGTCGGCTATTTAAGCGCCGAGTTCTTGATGGGCAAGCAGCTTGAAAACGCTTTGCTTAACGCTGGTCTTACCGATCAGTTCAACAAAGCTGTTACCAAGCTTGGCTTTGATCCACGCGCTGTAATCGATGCTGAGTATGAACCAGGTTTGGGTAACGGCGGTTTGGGTCGTCTCGCAGCCTGCTTTATCGACTCGCTCGCCTCTATTGGCGTTCCAGCATTCGGCTATGGCATCCAGTATCGTTACGGCATCTTCAAGCAGCGTTTTGATGAAGAAGGTAAGCAGGTTGAAACTCCTGATTACTGGCTGAGCAATGAAGAGCCATGGGGTCACATTGATTACGGTCGTGACCAGCGCGTCAACTTCGGTGGTGAAGTTGTAGAAGAAAACGGCAAGCGCGTGTGGAAGCCAGCTTGGTCCGTTCGCGCAGTACCAGTCGATTACATGGTTCCAGGTTACAATTCTGGCCGCGTGAACACTCTTCGTTTGTGGACTGCTAAGTCTTACGATGAGTTTGATTTGCTCACCTTTAACAAGTCCGAGTACTTGGATGCTGTAAAGCCACAGGTTGCAGCAGAAAACATTTCCAAGATTCTTTACCCAGAAGATTCCACTCCAGAAGGTAAGGCTTTGCGTCTTGAGCAGCAGTACTTCTTCGTAGCTGCTTCTATCCATGACGCAATCCGCGTATTCTACCCAGGTCAGGATAAGCCGGATCTTACGACCTTCCCAAGCAAGATCAACTTCCAGTTGAACGATACTCACCCAGTTATCGGTATTCCAGAGCTTATGCGCGTTCTTATGGACGAGTACGGCTACGATTGGAACACCGCTTGGGGTATTACCACCAAGACCTTCAACTACACTTGCCACACCTTGCTTCCAGAAGCTTTGGAAGTTTGGCCAGCCAAGCTTATTGGCGAACTTTTGCCACGCCACCTTGAGATCATTCAGGGCATTAGCGAGCAGTTCCGCAACGATCTTCGCGGCAAGGGCGTTGCTGAGGATCAGGTTGAGCGCATGCGCATTGCTACCGACGCTGACGAAAATGGCGAAGGTGCTGTAGTCCGCATGGCTTACTTGGCTACCTACGGCGGCTCTTACGTTAACGGCGTTGCTGAGCTTCACTCTGAGTTGTTGAAGGATGTCACTTTGAAGGACTTCTCCAGCGTTTACCCAGATAAGTTCAAGAACGTTACTAACGGTGTAACTCCTCGTCGCTTCGTGCGTTTGAGCAACCCACGTATGTCTGCTCTTATTACTGAGGGCTTGGGCACCGACGCATGGCAGGGTGATTTGGAGCTTCTCGAAGGTTTGAAGCCATTGGCTGATGACAAGGCATTCGTTAAGAAGTTTGCTGAAGTTAAGAAGCAGAACAAGCTTGCCTTCGTTGATTTCGCAAAGCAGAAGTATGGCTTCGAAATCAACCCAGACACTATGTTTAACACCATTGTTAAGCGTTTGCACGAGTACAAGCGCCAGTCCATGAAGATCCTCCAGGTCATCTCCACATACGCTGGAATTAAGAATGGCACAATCGACGTAGACAAGATGCTTCCACGCACCGTGTTCTTCGGCGCTAAGTCTGCTCCAGGCTATGCTATGGCAAAGCTCACCATTCAGCTCATTAACAATGTTGCTCGCGTGGTGAATAACGACCCAGCATGCAAGGGCAAGCTCGCTGTGTTCTTCCCACCAAACTACAACATCGAGTTGGCTATGAACTTGATTCCTGCCACCGATTTGGATGAGCAGATTTCTCAGGCTGGTAAGGAAGCTTCCGGCACCGGTAACATGAAGTTCGCTTTGAACGGTGCTTTGACTGTTGGTACTCTCGATGGTGCAAACGTTGAGATTCGTGAGCGCGTTGGCGCTGAGAACTTCTTCCTCTTCGGCATGACCGTTGACGAAGTTGATAAGCTCTACGCTGAAGGCTACGATCACGGCGGATCCCGCAAGTACTACGAGTCTGATCCTCGCTTGAAGACCGCTGTGGATATGGTTGCTGACGGCACCTTCTCCAACGGTGACAAGAGCGTGTACGAGCCACTCGTTAACGATTGGCTTACCCACGATTACTTCATGGCAATGGCTGACTTCAGCTCTTACATGGATATTCAGGCTCAGATTGAGGAAACTTACCGCGACCCAATGAAGTGGGCTCGCATGGCAGTTTTGAACGTAGCCAACTCTGGTTACTTCTCTTCTGACCGCTCTATCGAAGATTACCTCGATCGTATTTGGCACACTGGTGCTCTTCCAGAACACGTTGCTGAGTAATTGAGTATTCTCTAATAGCAATACATAATAACGCCTGCGTGAGTTTTGTACCTGCGCAGGCGTTTTATTATGGAGTATAGGCTAAACACCGTTACTAACTCAGTTAGTTGACTGAGAAAATAACGGTAATAAGCCCAACACCGTTACTAACTCAGTCAACCAACTGAGAAAAGCATATTAAGCACGCATTGTGCGCAAAAATGATTTTTAAATAAGAATCAATACTTCATATAATCCTTAGTTATAATGCGCATACAATAGCTCAGTTTCCGCCATTTTTAATAAGTTTTTCTAGATTAATCCACAAGAAAACGAAATTGTGTATAACTTTTGTGCACTTGTTAACAAGTAAAAGAAAGGCAAGTTATCAACGTTTGTGCGTAACTATGTGGATAACTTGCCTAGTTGTTACCAATTTATGCCCAGCTTATGCCCAACTTATACACATTTATGTACACATTGGTGGAAAACTACACGCGTGTAATTTAAATAATTACTCCGCTTAAGCAGAATATTGCACAAGCAACAAGAACAATAAAAAGCGAAATAAAATACGTCAAAAATCGCGTATTAAACGAAGCTTTTTTCAATACTGGATTTTGCGTTCCAAGAAGTGCTGCAAGCACTGTTCCAATAATCAATCCTCCAACATGCGCTTGCCACGCAATATTAGGAACAAAAAGCGGCAAAGCAAGCGTAATAATAATCCAAATTAAAGTACCACGCATGTTCTCGCCTAAACGCCATTGAGCCACAAGCAACGCACCAATAAGACCCATAATGGCTCCTGAAGCGCCGTATGATGCCACTAACCAATTATTAGTCAGTCTGCACCAAATAATATCCGCAACATCTCCTCCAAGCGCAGAAATTAAATACAGCCCAAGGAACTTCCACTTTCCAAAGAATCGCTCAAGCTCAGCGCCTAAAGACCACAAGCACACCATATTAAAGAAAATGTGTGTAATATTTGGCGCATGAACGAAGGTCGAAGTAAACCAAGTCCACGGCGTATTAAGCGCGGTTATTGGAACGAATGCTGTGTATTCAATAAAAGTTGAGTATGCGTTTGGAAACACAAAATTCAACACTATTTCTACAAACCACACGAAAACGCATGCATATATCAAAATTGCGGTAGTTGTATTACAGCGCAGTTTTATATGTTTCCAAAGATTTTTCATATCCAAATTTTTCATATCTTTATAGTATCTGCTTTGCTTCACAAATTAGTAAAGATCATTAGCTAAAAAAGATGCAACTCCAGCAAAAAGCAACTATGATGGTTATTACGCGCAAAAAACGCTATAGATTGTTGACTTGGATGAGCAGGTCAGCTTAACGAAAGGAGCCATTATGGAGAACAGATCCTCGGGAGGTTGGAAGTTCTTTGCACTGCTCTTCGGAGCACTGCTCGCAGGTATTGCTGCTTTGTACGTGTATAAGCAGCATAATCCTGATTATGACCCTTGGGAGGAGCCTTGGGAGAATAGCTCTTCACCAATTAATCTGGGGTTAGATAAGGAAGAGAAAGAAGTTAAAGACGCTCCTGCCGCCGTTGAAGAATAAAACATGGTAGTTGCGTTGGAAACTAAGAATAAAGGCGATTGCACATACGCAGTCGCCTTTATTTGTATCTTAAATTCTTTTTAAAAGCGAGTAAGCTAAAACTTGCTTGTTATTTCAGCTTACTCGCTTAATACGTTCGCTTAATACGTATTTATATCAAATGGATTTATATCACACAGTCGTCGCGTAGTTAGACATTTGCTGAAGTAACGGAATGTTGGCCGCTGCCCACGGGAATATCCACTGGAATAAAATAAGTATTATTAAGAAGTAAATAAGAAGTGACAGAATCCAACGAATCACGGCTATGCCAGGTTGTATGCGAAGAATTCCGCCAAAAATACTTGCATCCGGCTTCCTCTTTACTCCCGCACGAATTGCGCGAAGTTCCGGCCACTGCCAAGCAATAGCACCAGCCGCAAATATAATTATGTAAAGCAAAATAACAACAGTCATAACAGGCGTTAATGAAGACAAATAAGAAACCAAAGACTGCTGCTCATTATTAATAAACTTTATTTTTCCTTGATCATCAACAGTGGAAAGCTCTTTAGGAATACCGTCAGTAATTTTTGCCCAATAAGAGAATTCACCATAGCTAATCCAACGATGAGTTGGCATACTATACTTTGGCTCACACGTTGTTAAAGTGATCATACGCTTAGTAGGCTTTTCATTAGGATGCTCAGGATTTGGAGCAATCACTTGGCCTTGATCTGGTGTAACAATCTTATAAGACTTGTACTTGTAAACAAACCAATAATCTTTAGTTCGCACAACTATTGGGTCACCTGGCTTAAGTATGTCAACATCTCCTAAAGGCTGACCGTATCCAGATCGGTGTCCTGCAACAGCAAAATTACCAATTTCGCCAGGCATTTGCGTTTCATTGTAATGTCCTAAACCTCTAAGGCTTAAAATTTCCAGGCTGGTTCCCTCTACAACGTTACGCTCCCATTGGTTACCAAAACGAGGAACATACATGCGTGCAACAAGATCTCCACCTTTTGGCTTACTCAATTTTGGCGGCTCACCATTTTGTGGTAAAGCAATTTTTGTTTTATCACCAGTTTTAGGATTCTGCCAAGAAGTAGACTGACGTGTTTCGATTTGATTGTGCTCAGACTGAGCTCCAGTCCACCACATTTGCCACACGATATAAAGTGCGCAAATAATCGCAAAAGATATTAATACTTCGCTAAGGACGCCGACAACTTGCCAACCAAAGCTCGAGCCTTTGCGTCTTGAGTTTCTTTCCTGCGTATAAGCAGAACGCATAATTTGCCACTCCTTTATTCATGCATGAAAATCGTGCAGCATTATTGTTTATTAAACACTTTAGGAACTGTTGCATACCTTAGTGGTTGCAGCAGGACAGACGCCTCCGGGAATCGCAAATTACTTTTTTTCTCAACTTGCCACCCTAATCCAAAAGAGCTTACATATTCCTTATAGGTGCGTATGGCTGGTGACGTATTAAGAGCATCAACCATATTATCCACTGGACCAATAGCCGATATTTTATATGGTGGCGAGTACTGATGACCCTGCAGCATAAGCACGTTTCCAATACAAATTACAGCCGAATTAAACAGCACGCGCTGATCTTGTATTGTCATAGCTTCTGCTCCACCGCGCCATAAAGCATTTACAACAGATTCAACATCCTGCTGATGAATTACATAGTCGTTAATATTTCCAGATGTTCCAGAACCGTTTACAGCTCCTTTCCAAAGCGGAGAATCATTAAGAGTCACAACAATTCCAGGACCTTCGAGTTTAGGAAGAACCGTACTACTACCAGTATCTGAAGAATCTTTACTTTCATTATTGCCACTTACGAGCGTTTTATTAAGCAAATTAATTCTAGAATCTAAATCTTTAATTTCTTCACGCAAAGATTTTGTTCGTTGAGAGTTTCTCTCAACCATTTGGCTCGTATTTGAAGTAACGAAAGATGTGCGATTCACACGTAGATTTGTAACAAACAAATATCCAGTAAGAAAGATAGCAACAGCAACAGCAACACTGCCTAACAACGAATGCTTAGCACCGTGTTTACCTGTTCTTTTTACCATAATTTGTTCTCAATCTTTCTACGTTCGAGTGTAACCACTATTATAGCGTGTAGCCGATTGATTGGAGAGTTACAGTTATGGCTGACGAAAAATTGCACACGACTGCAGCTGACGACGCTGCAAAGAAGAGCGACACGTCGAATGAGGATACTTACGGCGTTCCTATGGAAGAAGTTGAGGCTGTGTTGAATGCTACCGCAGATAAAGCGACGCTTTCTCCACAAATTCAGCAGATGATGCAAAGACAAGCAGAAAATAGGCGACGCGTTGAAGAAAGCATTAAAGGCACAAAAGCTAATGCATCCTGGTTTGTGCCACTGTTCTGCACACTCATGCTTATTGGCCTGTTCTGGGCTGTAATCTATTACTTGAATCCTATGCTTCCAATTCCAGGCATTGGTTCATGGAATTTGGCTATTGCATTGGTTATTGTAATGGCTGGTTTCATAATGACCATGTGGTGGCGTTAACTTTTTAAAATAATTTTTATTAAGTTTTATAAAAGTAGTTGCACAATTCGTGTGACTACTTTTATTTTTTTAACTACTTTTATTTTTGAAGCCGCTTTATTTTTATTGCAACTTACTTTTATTGCAACTTACTTTTACGCATTTACTTCAGACGCAAAAATCAGCACGTGCTCACTATTACTGTCGGTAGTCGCAATAATTCTGGTATTCCCGCCATCTTTCAAACGCAAACGTTTACGCAAAGATTCAACAGAAATAGGGAAATTACGCGTAACAATATTCGCGTGAGTAATATTTACTAGAGCTTGTTTTATTTCACGCTTATTCATGCTACATACGCTATCAATTTTCCATATTTTTCCAGGAAAATCGGCACAATATTTTTCCGAAACATAAACGTGACTATTAATGTTTAGCTGATGCATTTTATATTGATTTTCTAATTCTACAAAACAACCTGCTTTCATAATTGCAGCATTAGGTTCATAAACATATTGCGCCCAATCTTTCCAATTCTTAATGCTTAACTTATTGCAATTTTTTGCAGAATCGTCTACTACATTTTGCATATTTTGCATATTTTGCTTATTTTGCATATTTTGCGCTGAAAGTTGCTGCAAATTATTGTAAGCGGTTTGTATAACAGTTTTTTGATTGTCATTAACGCAATATATTTGAATATTCGCATGTATTTTATTGTCGAGAACAATAAGTAATTCTTTGCATTCGTTACGATGCGCAACAATATGTACCGATGACACATTTCCTTGAAAATCGTCAACTACTTTATGCCAATCAAGCATTGGAGAAAGCTTAATCATTACTATTTGAGCTTTATTAAGTAGCTGATTTTTAAGTTCTAAAACATTTGGTGTGCAATCTTCAATAGCGTAAGTGCGAGCACCTTGAGTATTACGTCTTGCAGGATCAACATATATGATTGTTGCGCAAGGAATGCTATTAAGAGCGTCAAGACAGTTGTCGTTATAGCATTGAATGTTATTAATGCCAAATGCTTTTATATTATGTTGAGCAATACTAGAAAGTTCACTTTGCTGCTCAACTAATATTGCAGAATCAAAATATTTAGACATAATAATGCAATCAACACCAAAGCCACCAGTAAGGTCTACTAATGTAGGTGATTTTACATTTAGATTCTTAAGTAATTCTTGCGCAAAATCCGCCTTATATTGCGCTGTAGCTTGCGAAGAGCATTGCTCCATAGAAATATGTGCAGGATATATAATTTCATCGCATAAGGCCCATTTAGGCAGTTTCTGCTGTGCTATTTGCAATCCTTTAATTTGATTTACAGCAAAAGGAATATCAATACCAGCATTTCTAGGTGCTTTAAGAGCAGCTTTAGTTGGTTCTAATTGCGCATTTTCTTTAATAAAAGTTAGTGTTTGCTCTGTTGCGCAATTAATTTCATTTGGTTTATGTAACTCTTGAAGCATAGTTTTATTGTTACTTAACACGTGGAATAAAAATGTTGAATAAAAATGCTGCTTGCGTTACTTACTAGCAGCGCAAGCAGCTTATTTTAGTAGTTATTATTTACTTTATATATTTACTTTAACGAGCTGTCAGAATCCGTATTAGTGGCAGCAGGAGGCGTGCTAGGGCGCGTAATTAAAGTAATTGCAGAACCCTTATCAACCTTGCTGCCTGCTTCTTCAGACATGCTTATAACAATATCGTCATCTTTTGCAATGGAATCAGAAACTACTCTTAATCCTTTAGATTCAAGTAACTTCTTTGCCTGCTTAAACGTAATAGTTCCAAGATCAATGTGTGGAACTTCTACCTTTGTAGATCCTTGAGACACATACACTGTAATAGAGCTATGTGGTTTAACAGACGTTCCAGAATCCGGGTTCAACCTAATTACAGAATTTTCAGGTACGTTATCTGAATCTTCTTTAACAATATCGGCAGTAAAGCCAAGATTTTGTAATTGGTTAACCACAATATCTTTGCTCTGCCCCACAAGACCATCAGGAATCTTCGTTAATCCAGAAGCAATGTACAAAGTAATTAACGTTCCCTTATCTGCATATGAGTCAGCATCCGGATCAGTGCGCGTTACGTGATCTTTCTTTATTTCAGGACTATCTTCAACTCGAACATTAGCAACTTTAAATCCTGCACGTTCTAGTATTTTACGAGCAGATTCCTGCGTTTTACCGCTTACATCCGGCACTCTAGTTGATTGAGGGCCGACTGAGAACCAAACAGTAACCTTACTTCCAGCTGCCACATGTTCGCCGCCGCGAGGAGATTGTTTAGTAAAAGTGCCTTCTGGCTGCGAAGAATGATCATCTTCACGAATATCAGGAACTAAGCCCAAGGCTCGCAATTTTTCACGAGCAGCATCCTGCGTTGTTGTTTCCATAAACGATGGAACTACTACATCGCCAGCCATGCGGTTACGATTCATCATGAACAGAATTCCAAAAACAACTAATATTGCAACTAAAGCTCCAATAATCGAACCAATTACAACGCGCTTTCTACGTTGCGCTTGCATTGTTGCGCGCTGTACTGCACGAGTACTTGGAGCGAATGCTGCCGCGTTTGTAGCCCCAACTTGACCAGTAATAGGATTGAAGGATTGTGTTGCAGCACCATCTGTTGCGCTAATGGCCATTGTTGCAGCATTCTGCTCTGCTTGTTTGCGAGCTTTCATATTAGCTAAATCAGTAAGAGGATTAAAAGCTGCAGCAACAGGAACTCCACCGTTCATGAATGCTAAAATATCATTCTTAAATTCTGAAGCTGTGGCGTAACGATTTTGACGATCTTTAGCCATTGCTTTAGCGCAGATTTTATCCCACATAACAGGCATGCCTGGAACAAGCGTACTAAGCGGAGTAGCTACTTCTGATACATGCTGATACGCAATAGCTACAGCAGAATCTCCAATAAACGGAGGACGCCCTGTTAGCATCTCGTATAACACGCATCCTGCAGAGTACAAGTCAGAACGCATGTCTACTTGTTCTCCACGAGCTTGTTCAGGAGATAAGTATTGTGCAGTTCCAACAACTCCTTGAGACTGTGTCATTGTGGTTGCGGAATCATCAAGAGCGCGAGCAATTCCAAAGTCCATAACTTTTACCATGCCCTGCTCAGAAATCATAATATTTCCAGGCTTAATATCGCGGTGAATAATTCCCATTCTGTGCGAATATTCCAAAGCGTTAAGCACACCAATCATAACTTGTTCGGCATCACGCTGGCTTAAAGCGCCGTTCATTTTAAGAATATCGCGTAAAGTTTTGCCTTTAATATATTCCATTACTAAATATGGAAGACGCTCTTCTAAGCCATTTTCAGCAATAACAGATTCTTCGCCAGAATCGTAAATATTTACAATATTAGGATTGTTCATTTGCGCGATTGCGTGCGCTTCTCTTCTGAATCGCGACAAGAAAATCTCGTCGTTTGCTAAATCAGAACGCATTATTTTCACAGCAACAGTGCGACCGAGACGCTTGTCCACAGCAACGCGCACTTCTGCCATGCCGCCGCGGCCAATAAGTTCTCCTAATTCATATCGACCATTCGCTAATGAAGTTGGCATTGCGGTACTCATTGCTGCTCCTTGCGATTATTGATGTTCAAAATATTTATAATTTTAACTTGATTTTGCGGCATACTCTTAATACATCGTATATGCCGCGAATTTGTGATAAGCACTCCAGTAGTATTGTTAAAAGCTGTTTCTTGATCAAGCAGCCTACGTTCAATACGAGATAATACTTTCGACACAACTAATGCGTCTTTTGGACGATCCTTAGGATCTTTTGCGAGCATAGACATAACAAATTGTCTTAATTGCAAATCAACAGTTTCCGGCAACGGTGGCACAGGATCGTTAACATGTGCTGCAGCAATATCTACTGGCGTAGCACCAGTAAACGGTCTGTGTCCGCACAAGCCTTCATATGCTACAACGCCTAAAGAGTAAATATCAGATTGGGCAGTAGCTTGTTCTCCTTGAGCTTGTTCCGGAGAAATATATTGTGCGGTACCAACTACCATTCCATCCTGCGTAATCTGCTCCTGATCATTGGAGTAAGACACTCCAAAATCAGTAATTTTTACATTGCCAGTGTCTGAAACCATAATATTTGCAGGTTTCACATCGCGATGAATAACTCCGTGCGAGTGAGCTACAAAAAGACCACGAGCTGTTTGAATAAGAATAGGTAAAAGTTTAGTTGGTTCAATAACTTTTTCTTTATGATACAAATCAGCTAACGATTTGCTTGGCACGTATTCCATAATTAGGAAACCAATGCCATCATGCTCATAGTAATCAAATAATGCTGCAATATTAGGATGCGCTAAATTGGCCGAATTATGCGCTTCTGCACGAAGACGGCGCAACTTTGCTTCCACATTTGCCGTATCTGTACGCAAAGCTTTAATAGCAACAATTCGTCCAAGCTGAATATCAAAGCCCTTCCAGACTTCTCCCATACCACCTTGTGCAAGGCGGCGATCGAGTCGATAACGATGATGAACTAACTGTCCTTCAACGAGTTTCATTGTGTAAGCGCCTCCTTCATCACTTCACGCATAATAGGACCTGCAGCATAAGAGCCAAACGTAGTTGTATTGTGCACAACTACAGCTATAGCTATTTTAGGATCTTCTGCCGGAGCAAAACCAATAACCCAACCATTTGCAGCTTGATTATGCAAACCGATTTGCGCAGTACCAGTCTTTGCTGCAACGTGAATATTTGGCAAAGAAAGGTTTGGATTTTCTTTTGTTACTACAGCTTGCATCATAGCTGTTAATTTAGCCGCACTATCGCTACTCATCACTTGATTCATAACTGATGGTTTAGTTTGCGACAATACTGACAAATCGCTAGATCTTACGCAATCAACAAGCGTAGGCTTCATCAATGTACCACCATTTGCAATAGCTGCTGCAACCATTGCGTTTTGTAATGGAGTTACTCTTGAATCTGCTTGACCAATAGATTCCAAAGCAAGCTTATCGGGGGTTGGATTCAAAGAAAAAGTAGATGCTACTGCGCGCAATGGGAATCCAGTAGAATCTGAACCATCAACAGTTAAAGAGTCAAAGAAGCCAAACTTCTTTGCCTGTTTTACAATCGCATCAACGCCCAAAGAGTTACCTAACTGAGCAAATGCTGTATTAGAAGAATATGCTAAAGCATCTTCGAACGAAATCTTACCGTCTACACCATTTGCTTGAGAACCAACATTAGTCAAAGAAGTGTTTGTTCCAGGAAGCGTATAACTATTTCCTGCAGGAATTAAAGTATTTGGCTGATATTTTCCAGATTCTAGCGCTGCTGCAGCAACAACTGTTTTAAACGTAGAACCAGGAGCGTAAAGCTCGGAAATAGTACGGTTTAGCATCGGATTTGATATATCCGAAGTTATGTGCTCGTAAGATTTATTTACTGAAGAAATATTGTGAAGAGCAAGAACGTTTGGATCATAACTTGGCGTGCTTACCATAGCACGAATTCTGCCAGTTTTAGGCTCAATAGCAACTAAAGCAGCATCCTTATTTTTCAACAGATTATACGCAAGATTTTGCAAACGAGCATCAATAGATGTTTCTATAGAAGCACCCCTGTTAGTAGCTCCCGTAAACAATGAGCGGAACCTTTGCCAGAATAGTTCATCAGATTCACCGCTTAATAAACTATTGCGCGAAGCTTCAATTCCGCGGTCTGCACGCTGGCTAATAGAGAAGTATCCAGTAACCGGAGCGTACACATCTCCATTAGAATACTGTCGTTGATACACGAAAGCATCTTTAGAAGGCTCAGATTTTGCTATAACTGTGCCGTCAGAAGTAAGAATTGCACCTCTTGGCGCACCAAATTCATGATACAAAGCTCTTCTGTTACGAGGATCCGCATTTAAAGCGTTAGCATTAATAGAAGTAATAATTGTGCTTGAAATTCCAAGAATTATAAAAAGTACTATTACAGCTGTAAAAAGTTCTCGCAAACATTTATTCATTGCTATCACCTCGCATTTCAGAGGCGACGGCTATTTTATTAGCGTAATTTATTTCTTCACTGCTACTATTTTCGCCACTATTATTTGATTCACTATTTTTTGCAATATTATTATTTGCGCGCTCCTGCAATTCTCTTTCACGCAACGCTGCTAAAGCCTCATATTGGAATGCGTCTGACACAATCGCAGATTCAGGCTTATTTGCAGCATTTGAAATAACAATAAGCAAAGCTGCTAGCAAATAATTCGCAACTAGTGAAGATCCTCCGGCAGCCATGTATGGCATGGTTAAACCTGTTAGAGGAATTACTAAAGTAATGCCTCCAACAACGGTAAATACTTGGAATGCCATAGTAAAAACAAGTCCGGAAGCTAATAGTTTTCCAAAACCATCTTTAATTTTCATGGCAGTAATCATGCCAGAAGAAATAATAATCAAATACAAAACTAATACGCATAAAAGTCCTGTAAGACCAAGCTCTTCACCAACTGAAGCGTAAATAAAATCAGAATTAGCTAAAGGAGTAATAGAAGGATGACCTTGACCTAATCCTGTTCCCGTAGTTCCTCCAGCAGCTAAACCAAAAAGTCCAGATACAATCTGAGCGGAACCGCCAGGGAACCTGTTATACACAGCATTGTCAAATGGATGCAACCATGAATCCACACGGTATTGCACATGTGCGAATAACTTTACTGCAACCAAGCATCCTAAAGTAAACGCAACAAATCCAACAACTAACCAACCTTTACGCCCAGTTGCCACATAAAGCATTGCCACGAACATTGCAAAGAACATTAAAGACGTTCCAAGATCATGCTGTATTACAAGAACGCCCATAGAAATAGCCCAAACAAGCGCAATAGGGCCAGTATCTTTTAAACGAGGCAAATGAACGCCTAGAACCTTATTTCCTCCAACAGCAAGACGATCCCTGCGGTTAAATAAGTATGCTGCAAAGAAGAACGAAAGAAAAAGCTTAGCAAATTCTCCTGGCTGTAATGTGTGGCTGCCAAAACCAACCCAAATTCTAGCTCCGCCAATTTCTTTTCCAAATCCTGGAATCATAGGAGAAAGCAAAAGAACTAAGCCAATAACCATATTCACATATGAGAATCGTCTAAGTAGGCGATAATCCTGTAAGAAAATAACAAAAATAATAGATAATACTAGAGCAGCACAAACCCATATCATCTGTTTCATTGCAATATTTGTGTTATTCTGTCTGTCGATTCTTGCAATTAGTACTGTTCCAATAGAAGTAAGCAACATAATGCATGGCAAAATTGCTTGGCTTGCGTATGGTTGCTTAGCTAGAAGCACGCCCCAAAACACAAAGAATAATGCAGCAACAAGAAGCATCATTGCAATATAATTTGCAGAAATATAACCATCTATGCGGAAAAACATTTGTAAAAATGCCATTCCGGAAAGAATTGTTGCAAAAAGAAGTAAAGCAACTTGACGTATTCGCGTAGCAATTAAACTCATGAGGTTTTATCCTCCTGCTTCGCGCTATTATCTTCCGTCTTATTTTCTATTTTCTTTTGTTGCTTTTCGCGCCGCTTTTCTTTAGCACGAGCATGCATTTCTTTACGAATTAACGCAGCGTGTCCACGAGCTTCAGCTAAGTTGCCAAAGCTAATACCTTCTCGTAATTGTTCTTGCCAAGATTTATCAAGATTTTTTACAGGAATATTTGTAGATTCAATTTCGTGAGATAATCCAATACCAAAAATGTTCGTTGGAACACCTTGATAAATAACAACACGATTATTATTTTGGCCAATATAATATTGCGTTTGCGTCCAAGCATACACACCATATCCGGCACCAGAAATAACTAATAATCCAAGCAAAATTCCTAAAGCAATACCTATACGAGTCCACCTTAAGCGCAGCGAATGAGCGCGATGAGCTTCATCCTGCTCCTTCTTTACAGCTCTAGCAACATCCGGATCATGCGGATCCGTAGAAATTTTACCGTTTTTCTTTGTAACAATCGGTATTTCATTCGTATCAGGAGTATGTAAATAACCAGCTTCTTCGCGAATATGAGAAGGTTGAACAATTCGTGTCATAGAAACTGTAGAATCACTATTTAATACCGAACTGTCATCATCACCATTTTGAGCTAATGCTGCAGCACGCTGTGCTGGAGAATTCTTATCTTCACGCAATTCAGGGGTTGAAGAAACTGCTTTATTAACAATATCTGCAATAGATTCAAGATCTTGACTTGCAGCGCCACCAATAAGCGGCGTTTGGTGCGGCAAATCAAAAGCATCAGCATCAAGAGCAAGAGTTGCGTCAGCAATAACAGCAGTAACGTTATCTGTACTTCCAGCTCTAAGCGCCATAGCTACTAATTTTTGAGCACACTCTTCTTGATTAGAAATAGTGCTCATAACATCTTGAATAGTTGTGTCCTCAAGAACACCACACAAACCGTCGGAGCATAAAAGCCAACGGTCAGAAGGATGGGCTTGTCTTAAAGCAATATCCGGACGAGGATCTATATCAAAATCGCCCAATACTCGCATAACAACATTACGTTGAGGATGATTACGAGCTTCTTCTGGAGTAATATGACCCGTATCAATAAGATGCTGAACATAACTATGATCAGTAGTCATGCGCATAAGATGATTGTCACGAAGCAAATACGCTCTAGAATCACCTAAATGAGCCAAAACCCAATATCCACACACAAGCGTAACAGCTGTTACAGTAGTTCCCATTCCTGCAAGACGACGCTCACGCTTAGCTTTACCAACAATTGCATCATGAGCAGCCATAATTGATGTTTCCATCATTGAAGATACTGCTTTTACATCATGCGGACGAGAATCTTGTTCAATATGAGCAAGAGAACGTATTGCAATAGTAGATGCTGTGTCTCCTCCAGCATGACCGCCCATACCATCGCATATAGCAGCTAAATGTTCTCCAGCAAAAGCAGAATCCTGATTGTTGCTTCTTACAGTTCCAACATCGCTTACTGCAGTAGCATACATAAATAGTATTTTTTCAACCGGCTCAGCATATTTTGTCTGCTCATCGTTTGTATTGTTAGAAGATTTAGTTTCTTCAATTTGATTAGTAATTGCAGATTGTGGATTTTTTTCATCATTTGAATTGATTTGTGTCATATCGTCACCTCAATTCAAACATGGTTGCGCCTATTCGCACTGAAGTGCGAGGTGCTAACACAACAGGCTCACTAACTCGAGTATGACCAATCATAGTTCCGTTAGTACTACCTAAATCTTCAAGAACCCAAGCATGAACAGTCTGGTTAAAATACACGCGAGCATGATGAGAAGAAACAAACTCATCATTTAAAACTACAGTATTTGATGAAGCTCGCCCTAAAGTAACTCCAGCAGCATTAAGTGGAAAAGATGATCCAGCTAATGGGCCGTCAATAACAACTAATAGCGTTGGTTCAACTTCGGAATTACTTGCAGCTTGTGCTTTCAAAACATTAGATACAGGTTTTTGATTAACTTGCGAGTATGCTACATCATGAGATGCTCGTCGAGATTTTTTCTTCCAAAAATGCGATTTTTTAGGACTAAAAACCTCAATATCACAACGAAGTGAGCGAATAGCGCACCATACAAAAACCCAAAGTAAAGCCAAAAAACCATACTTGAGTATTGCAAAAGTTAATTCAGTAAACATCATGCGCTTTATCGTCTCCTAAACCAGAAATACTTACTACTCCTGCTCTTGAGACGATGCCCAATAGAGAATACGCGTACGTCCAATAGTAATAGTGTTACCATCTACCAACGTTGCCGCTGGAACTTGATGACCTTCTACATAAGTGCCATTAGTAGAACCCAAATCTCGAGCAATAACACCATCAGGAGTAATATCAATCCCAAGATGATGACGAGAAATACCAGGATCATCAATCACAATATCGCAACCAGATCCGCGTCCCAAAATTGTGCGATCTTTTGTAAGCAAATACTGATTTCCATTAATCTCAAGCATAGGATGATTTTGTTGCTGATCATCGGTTGTAACAGGAACAGCATTTCCTTGCACAGACTCGGAAGTTAAGTGGAAATTACCTTTAGTTAATTCCAAATCTTCTTCAAAAATAACAACCACAGGACCTACAAAAGCATAATGTTGACTTTTAGCATATTGAGTAAGATTATCAGCAAGCTCATTAGCTAAAGCTTCGCTACCCCATTGCTCAATGTGATCAAAATCTGGTGTGCTCAGCTTAAAACGATATTCATTCGGAGCAACAGTATGATCGCGTCCAATAGGCATTGCTTCAGCATCAATTTCACGTTCCAAAGCACTAGAAAAATCAACTGGCTGTAAATCTTTGGAGCCGAATTTTGCGAAGACACCGTTAACTGCACCTTCCACGCTCTTCTCAAATCGGTCAAAAACGCTCATGGTAAACCCTTTCTATCTGTTCACCATAGTACTCGCACCAGGTACGGTACTCAACCAACACACTTTGTTTATTATTATATTTTATTTATTATCGACTTAACTACGTATTTATAACGTGCATTTACTTCTTAGTAAGTGTACTCTTAACAAGTATGACTCAAAAAAATAATAACAATCATGGCGGATTGTCAATAATAACTCGTAATTCCGCCACTATATTTACATTTTTGTTAGCAATTATTATACCTTGCTTAGCTAAAGCACTATTAGTTACTAGCAACGAACGCGCTTATGAAGAGAATATTGTTGCTTGGTTCCACAATAGTGTTCCTTCCTTTTTACTAACATTTTCTAAAATACTCGCTATTGTTTTTTCCACTAAAGGATGTTTAGCAATATTAGTTTTGCTTGCAATAGTATCTTTATTCGTGAGCAAGAATTGGAAGATTACACTTACTCAGCTTCTAATTTCACTTCTACCTATGATTTATGTTTTTGCAGTAAAATTTGCTGTACACCGTCCTCGACCATACATTGGTATTAATATTCAATTACCTCCTGACCCAAGTTTCCCAAGCGGCCATACTTCTGCAGCTGTTGCAATATGCGTTATGGCAATGCTTATTATTTATGTTGCTAAACCATCATTAGTTCAGATTGGCTTACTTTTTAGCTCGCTAATAGTTGTTATAGTTGCAGTTTCACGTCTTATTGTTGCAGCTCATTTCCCTACTGACGTACTAGCAGCAGCAATTATGTATCCTCTACTTTCTATATCAATATTGCGAGCATTCCAACGTCATAATTTATATGCGGATAATAGAAAAATTGAAGAATACACTATTAAAAATTTTATAAATGAAAATTCTAAAGAAAGCGAAAATTCTGATGATTCAAGGATTTAAAAAATTTATTTTAAGAGGCAGCGTTATTGATATGGCTGTCGGTGTTGTTATGGGTAGTGCTGTAACAGCAGTAGTAACATCAATTGTTAAGAATATTATTAACCCGCTTATTGCAATGATTTGCGGAAAGCCAGAACTTGATGGTGTTTTTACCATTACAATGAATGGCGCAACAATTTCTTTCGGAGCTGTAATAGGCTCACTTCTTAACTTCCTTATTATTGCAACTGCAGTATATTTCTGCATTGTTTTGCCAATTAATAAGCTGCGAGAAATCGGAGTTAACTTATTGCAAATTGAGAAAGAAAAAACTGAGGAAGAAAAGCGTAAAGAACGCGAAGAAAAGACTATTCAAATTTTGCAAGATATTCGCAACGAATTAGCAAAAAGATAATATTCTTACTACTTAAATATTCTTATATTTAAAAAGTTCCCGTTAATTAGAAATAATTAGCGGGAACTTTATTAATTAAAACTTTTTATATCAGTCGTCACCAAGAGTAATGTGAATTCCTCCAACAAGTGAACCAACAACGTTATATAAAAGCGCAACTATTGCGGATAATACTGTAATAATAACTATTTCAACAATTGAAAAAATAGTAGTAGCACTTAATACAGTTGGCAAAGAAAACACATCTGCAAGGTTAAAACCGTTACTATCCAGACCAGTTGAAGACACAATTTGTGTTACTTGATCAAAAACACCAATCATATTCAAGAAAAGCCACACTAAACCAGATGCAATAACTTGAATAATGCCACCTGCAACGCTTAATAGGAATGTAACTTTTGCAACAGACCACGCGTCAACTCTTACTAAAGAAAGACTCATTCTTCTTGCACGCGGTGTGCGACTTGGTTTCGATGTATGAGGTTTATTTGCAGTAGGAGAAGCAATTCCGCCAATTGTGCGACGCGATGTAGAAGAGCTGCTAAATCGTCCTGCTGATGAGGATGATAAAGAATTCTTAACAATATTACCTAAGGAAGAAATACGTAAGCCTGCATCAGCTTTGTCTTCTTCTTTACTAAAGTAATTATTTTCCTCAGAAGGAACTTCTTTTTCTGCAGATGCTTCTGAATTATTAGACAAAAACATTGCAGATTCACCAATATTGTTAATTGGATTTTGCGATGGCTCAAAATTTTCGCTCATCTTAAGTGTTCCTTCTCTTAATTATTTTTTATAATCAGTGTAATTATACTAATGAGAGTACCAATCAAAACGGACGATATCCGCTTATTATGGCACTCTCACTAGCTTTTATTCAATATTTTATTTTTATTATTTAAAAATAAGTAGATTAATTAAGCTTCTTCATTTTCTGAAGTTACTTGATTTTCTTCTACTTGATTTTCTTCATCATCTGTTTCCTCGTTGCGAGCAATAGAGATGATTTCGTCGCCTTTATCTGGTTTAGCTAATGTTACGCCTTGAGTGGTTCGACCTGTGCGCTTAACTTCGTTTACATCAGAACGAATTACTTTACCAGACTTCATAATTGCCATTACTTGATCAGTTTCTTCAACAATCAAGGCACCAACTAATGAACCGCGGCCTTCTGCAAGTTGTACAGCTTTTACACCATAACCATTTCTTCCTTGCAAACGGTACTCTTCAATAGCTGTTCTCTTAGCAAAACCTTCGTTAGTAACAACAAGAAGATCTTTACTAGTTTCTGCGGCAACAACATCCATATCGAGCAATTCGTCACCTTCGCGGAATCTCATGCCCTGAACACCAGCAGTTTGACGTCCCATTGGTCGAAGTTGCTCATCATCTGCTCTAAACTTCAAGCTCATGCCAAGCTTAGAGACAAGAATAATGTCGTCTTCTGGATTGCAAAGTGCTGCTCCAATAAGCTCATCTACTGGTTCGCCAGTTTCTTCATTGGCCATTAATCGAACAGCAATTAAACCACCTTGGCGAGGAGAATCATACTCTTGCAAAGATGTTTTCTTAACTTTTCCAGAGCGAGTTGCCAACACCAAGTATTTTGCTACATCATAGTTTTGAATTGACAAAACTGCCTGAATTGTTTCACCAGGAGTGAACTGAAGCAAATTAGCAACGTGCTGACCTTTAGAGTCGCGAGATCCTTCTGGAAGTTCGTAAGCTTTCAAACGATAAACTCGTCCACGATTAGTAAAGAAGAGCAACCAGTTATGTGTAGATGTTAAGAAGAAATGATCTACTACATCATCTTCACGAAGCTTTGCACCCTTAATACCTTTACCACCGCGGTGTTGAGCACGATATTCGTCTGCTTTAGTGCGCTTAATATATCCTGCGCGCGTGACCGTAACAACCACGTTTTCTTCTGCAATAAGATCTTCAACATTCATTTCACCAGAGAATGGAAGAATCTTAGTTCTGCGATCATCACCATATTTTGCAACGATTTCGTCAAGTTCGTCACCAACAATTTTGCGCTGACGTTCTGGACTTGCCAAAATATCGTTATAGTCTGCAATCTTGCGCATTAATTCTTCATGCTCGTCAAGAATCTTTTGACGTTCCAAGGCTGCAAGTCTACGAAGCTGCATTGCAAGAATAGCGTCTGCTTGAACTTCATCAACATCAAGCAAATTCATTAAGCCTACACGCGCAGTATCAACATCTTTAGATGAGCGAATTAAAGCTACAACCTCATCGATCATATCCAAGGCTTTTAAGTAACCTTGCAAAATATGGTCACGCTCTTCTGCTTCACGCTTTAAGTAACGTGTACGGCGATCTATAACTTCAAGCTGATGAGCTACCCAGTGACGAATAAAAGCGTCCAAACTCAAAGTTCTAGGCACACCATCAACCAAAGCAAGCATATTCGCGCCGAAAGTTTGCTGCAGTTGCGAATGCTTATACAAGTTATTTAGAACAACTTTTGGAACAGCATCACGCTTAAGAACCAAAACCAAACGCTGACCTGTACGACCAGAAGTTTCGTCGCGCATGTCAGCAATTCCTTGAATCTTTCCGTCGCGCACAGCCTCCCTAATAGAAGCTGCTAAACGATCAGGATTCACCTGGTAAGGAAGCTCAGTTACAACTAAGCACATGCGTCCCTTAATTTCTTCAGTATTAACTACTGCTCGCATTGTAATTAAGCCGCGACCCGTACGGTACGCTTGCTCAATTCCCTTATGACCTAAAATGGTTGCGCCAGTAGGGAAATCAGGTCCTTTAATGCGCTGAATTAAAGCTTCAAGCAATTCTTCTTTACTTGCATCAGGATGATCCAAAGCCCAGTGCACACCATCAGCCACTTCACGCATATTATGAGGTGGAATATTGGTTGCCATACCAACAGCAATACCTGCAGAACCATTAACTAAAAGATTCGGGAATCTTGCTGGAAGAACTGTAGGCTCTTGAGTTTTACCATCATAATTTGGCAGGAAATCTACAGTATCTTTATCAATATCGCGCACCATTTCCATAGCCAAAGGTGCCATACGACATTCTGTATAACGCATTGCTGCAGCAGGATCGTCACCAGGGGAACCAAAGTTTCCTTGACCGTCAACAAGCATGTAGCGCATAGACCAAGATTGAGCCATACGTACCAAAGTGTCATAGATAGCAGAATCACCATGAGGGTGATACTTACCCATAACATCACCAACAACACGGGAGCACTTGTTGTATCCGCGATCAGGCCTGTAACCGCCGTCATACATTGCGTAAATAACACGACGATGAACAGGTTTCAAACCATCTCGAACATCCGGTAAAGCTCGCTCAATAATAACGGATAATGCGTAAGCAAGATAAGATTCGCGCATTTCTTGCTGCAAATCCATATGCTTTACTCTAGCGCCCTTCATTAAACCATAATCAGTATTATCTGATTCTTGAGGGCTTTGTGGTTCCATTGAGCCATCAGGTAACTGATTTTGCTCTTCGCTATCATTATTAGCGGAGTTTATTTCGTCTACCACTGCAATTCCTTTTTATTCTTATAAGTTACTAACGTTTTATTTTTATATCTTTTAGATATAGCAATAACTTTTAAGCATCAATAAACCTTGCATCATGAGCATTTCGTTGAATGAAGAGTCTACGTGGCTCCACTTCATCACCCATAAGCATTGAGAAGGTTTCGTCAGCACGAGCAGCATCTTCAATATGAATTTGCTTTAAGATTCTGTGTTCAGGATCCATAGTGGTTTCCCACAATTCCTGATAGCTCATCTCACCCAAGCCCTTATATCGCTGAATACCTTCACCTTTAGGAAGTTGACGTCCTGCAGCTTTTCCTTCTGCTAATACGCGGTCTCGTTCAGCATCAGTATAAACAAAATCGTGTGCTCCCTTACTCCACTTCAAGCGGTACAAAGGAGGCATAGCAACATAAACGTATCCTGCTGTAATCATAGGACGCATGTAACGGAAGAATAAAGTCAAATTCAAGGTTGCAATATGAGCACCATCAACATCAGCATCAGCCATAATAATAACTTTGTGATATCGAACCTTGCTTAAATCAAAATCTTCACCATAACCGCCGCCAACTGCAGTAATTAAGGATTCAATAGTTTCAGACTTCATCATTCGATCAATAGAAGCGCGCTCAGTGTTCAAAATCTTACCGCGCAAAGGCAAAATTGCTTGCGTAATAGGATCTCTACCTTGAATTGCGGAGCCACCTGCAGAATCACCCTCAACAATGAACAATTCGCACTCTTCAGGATTACTTGACTGGCAATCCTTCAACTTATCTGGCATTCCAGCAGTTTCAAAAATAGACTTACGTCTTGTATTTTCGCGAGCTTTCTTTGCAGCCAAACGTGCGCGGGATGCTTCCATAGCTTTTTGAATAATATTCTTAGCTTCACTTGGATGAGAATCAAACCAATCTCCAAGCTTTTCTGTCATTACTCGCTGCACAAAAGTTTTTGCTTCAGAGTTTCCAAGCTTTGTTTTAGTCTGACCTTCAAATTGTGGAGTAGTTAGCTTTACAGAAACAACTGCAGTTAAGCCTTCACGAACATCATCGCCAGAAAGATTAGTATCTTTTTCTTTTAAGATATTTTTTTCACGAGCATAACGATTAATTAATGTCGTTAAAGCAGCGCGGAATCCTTCTTCGTGAGTTCCACCTTCAGTAGTTGAAATAGTATTTGCAAAAGTATGAACTGCTTCAGAATAAGCAACAGTCCATTGCATAGCAATTTCTGCAGAAATACCAATTTCAAGATCTTCAGCTTCAAAATCAATAACATCTGGTTCAACAGGCAAAGATTTACGAGACTTTACTAAATAGTCAACGTAATCTTTAATACCGTGCTCATACTTGTAGCTAACACTTTGATGCTTATTTTCGTCAGAAGATTCATTATCTCCAGCAACTTCGTCGCCAGCTTCATCAGGCTTGCGCAAGTCAGTTAAGGAAATCTTTAAACCTTTATTAAGAAATGCCATCTGCTGGAAACGAGAGCGCAATGTTTCAAAATCATAAGTAGTTGTTTCAAAAATTGCACCATCTGGCCAGAATGTTACGGAAGTACCAGTAGATTCTCCTTCTTCCATTGGCTTTCCTTTTGCCAAAGGAGCAGTAGGATGCTGATCTACGTAAGTTTGAGTCCAATGGAATCCTTGACGACGAACTTCAATTTCTACGCGAGTTGAAAGTGCATTTACTACAGAAATACCTACGCCGTGAAGACCACCGGAAACAGCGTAACCGCCGCCACCAAACTTACCACCAGCATGAAGCTTAGTCATAACAGTTTCAACACCAGAAACGCCTTCGCCTGGTACTTCATCAACTGGAATACCACGACCATCGTCAACAACACGAATAGCATTATCTGGCAAAATAGTTACTTCAATATGAGAAGCATAACCTGCCAAAGCTTCATCAACAGAATTATCTACAATTTCGTAAACCAAGTGGTGCAGACCACGAGGACCTGTAGAACCAATATACATACCAGGTCTAATACGAACTGCCTCTAAACCTTCTAGAACACGAAGATCACTCGCATCATAATGTTCAGGAGCAAGTGAATCATCAAGTTGAGCATCATCAAGCTTATGCTCTTCGACGGTACTATCCATCGAATTATCTTCCGTGTTTGTCACTTTAGGTCCCTTCACAATTTGCCTCATATTAAAAGGCATTTATAAAGCCAACACATGCTAGAAAGCACATAAAAGGGCATTCTAGCGCCTTAACTATAATACATGACATTCTATACATAGAATATTGCATCTCGTTAATAAGAGGCCTTTTTATTATTTTCTAATAAATATTTTAAAAAGATTAGAAAAATATTATAAAAAACTATCTTTTCCAGGCGCCTAATCCAGTAGTAGTAGGACCAATAACTTTAATTTCTTTAATTTCAATATCAGAAAGATTTTGATTAATTTTTTTCTTTAATTGAGGCAATAAATAAGAAAGTTGCGTTGCCCAAACTGTTGATTGTGCTCTAATAATAAGCACATTATTTACGATTTGGCTTATTTCACAATGTTGAGCAATATTAATACCTACTACGCTTCCCC
>NQOH01000010.1:32353-58170 GCA_003585735.1 Gardnerella kenyensis | reverse complement strand
CGGAGCGCTGCGAGACAAGTAATTCCTATATCACACAGCCACGCAAGAAACCCGCCAGCCAAACACAAGCCGAAACTCGCGCCACATTGAGGAAATGAACGCTCAGTGACCGGTGTGCTGAATCGGCTTCCACTCGCTCTTGGAGAAAATAGCTTGGAACGCAATAGGCACGTACGAAAGCATAAAAATCGGGAAGCTAAGAGCGTACGCAAATAGCTCCTTATTCGTGGCCCCAAGCTTATCGTGCTCAACTAAAATAGTGAGCGACACGAACACCATCATTCCAAAAACGCTTGTAACAGTAGTGGTTATGAGGTTTAGCGAGGACTCGATTTGGCTCGTCCACGTTACGAATCCGAAGGCAGCGAACACGAATCCCAAAATTAATCGCACAATCGCCAACACCATAAACGGGCAAAGCATAAGCGTAAAGTCCACGGACGAAAAATCGCGTTCTCGAATACCGTGGCGAATAAGAGCTGCTCCATAGTAGCGGAATACTTGCAAAAAGCCTTTACTCCAGCGAAGGCGCTGCCTCCAACTTTGCCTAAACGACACTGGCTGCTCGTCGTAAAGCACTGCCGAGCCGCAGTAGCCAACTTTGTCGCCATGCAAAATCGAATCCATTGTAAACTCAAGATCTTCGGTAAGAAGATGGAATTTCCAGCCGCGATTTCTGTGCATAATTTCGCGCGAGAACATAAAGCCGGTGCCGCCTGCGTGGCAGCTTGAGCCGAAAAGCATGCGCGAGTTGTTAGTAAAGCGCGACTCTCGAATAAACCAAAGCGCAGATCCGGAAGAAACCCAATTGTCGGAAAGATTTACGGAATTTCGGTAGCTAGTTAAAATCTGGTAGCCAGCGTGGAATCCCTTATTCATCTCCTCAAAATAGTGAGGATCAAGCTTATTGTCCGCGTCAAAAACAAAATACGCGTCGTAAATCTTATCCGCACCAATTTTCATAATGTGGTCAAGCAAATAGCTGAGCGCAAAGCCCTTACCAATATTCTCTTTATCGAAGCGCTCGATTACGTTGCATCCGGCATCTCGCCCAACTTTAGCGGTTGAATCAGTGCAATTGTCGGCCACAAGCCAAATGTCAATAAGATTTTCATCGTATGTTTGCGTGCGAATGCAATGAATAAGATTCCCTATAACTGCTTCCTCATTGCGCGCGGAAATCAGCACTGCGTAATGCTTATCCATTGGCGCGTCCGGGAAAACAATAGGCTTAGCAAATAGCGACGCAACAGCGCACACACCCTGATACACGACGCTGCTTATGCCAATAATTATTACTAGTACGTCAAATATTGATAGAAAAATCATTGCTTCCAACCGCTCCGTGGGTTATTTTTTACGCTTTTTTCTTTATTTTTCGAAGAAATATCTTTATTTTTTGAAGAAATATCTTTATTTACTTTATCTAATACTTCGCGCGAAATTGGCATTGTTTCTAACGCGTCAAGCTGATCCGAATCAGAAGAAGTTGCGTTGTCGTTATTTGCGTCTTCTGAATCAGATACATACGCTTGCTTATACCAATATAAAATATCCTCATTCATAGAGACGCGCGAACTTGTGCCTTTCATAACGCGCTGCACGCTGTCGCTAACAGGCTTCATAAAGTTACGTCCTATTGCGTCAACAGACTTCACAATAATCGAAGTATGCTCAGGCTTTGGATCTCCCATAAGCGGTGAGGAAACTAAATGATACTGTTTAGTGCAAACCTTAAAAATCGCTTGCAAACTTGCAGTAACAGGCAAAGCCAAAAATGCTCCTAAAGCACCAAACACAGCGCCCATAATCAAAACTGAAAGAAATGCTACAGCAGGATTCAAATCCATAGTTTTTTCGGAAATTTTAGGAGAAATAACCATATTTTCAATCTGCTGGTAGATTGTGATGAAAATTAATGTTGCAACCGCTGCGCCAAAACCGTTCGAACCCCATGCGAATAAAATCGGCAACGCTCCACCAAGATAAGTTCCAACAGTTGGCACAAATTGCGAAACGATTCCGCAGAATAAAGAAAGTGGCAGCCAGTATGGAATATTCATAATTATGAGGAATATTGCGGTTCCAACGGCATTAATAGCAGCCAAAATAATACGCGAAAACAGGAAGCTAGAAATCTGCTCTTGCACAACCGACCAAATAAATAGGAAGCGGCGCTGAGATTGAGGATTCATCCAGCGGCACATGCTTCTGCGCATTGCAGGGCCGGCTGCGGAAATATAGTACGTAACCATAAGAATTGTGAGCATATCAAGCAAAACAGCAAGCAAACCCCAAGTAGTATTCAAAGCTTGACCGGCAAAATCTACAACCCAAGACGTTTGCACATGCTTTAGAATTTCCATTCCAAGCTGCTCAATATTTGGCATTCTAAAGCCTGTGGAGCGAAGCACGAAACCTGCAAATTGATGGTATAAATCAGGCAAACCCATAACCATGGAAACAGCCTGCTGCGCAAACAGGTTGCCAAAAAGCGCAAGTAATAATCCAATAACAACAAGTAAAGCTGTTAGTGTAAAGCCGGAAGCGACGCCTCTCCTCCAGCCGTGCTTAATTAATCTCACAACAAGAGGTTCCATTGCGAGCGCAATAAAAATAGAAATCACAACATCGAAAACGATGAAGGAAATACTGCTCCACGCAAACCATAAGAAAATAGACACAAAAGCAACAATTGCAACATAAATAAGCGCGCGTCCAAGCCAATCAGGCGGTCGCCTGTCGTCGCCTTTTGCAGGGAAAAGCGAGGCTAAATCTAGCTTATTTCCATTCTCCGCATTGTGTTCATGCATTGAAGATTCATGCATTTCTTGCTCTTGATACGTCATGGTTTCTATTGTACTTGCGCGAACTGATGAACCGCATTTACGGCATGTAACAAAGCGCAGTCTCACGAAACGTAACGGCACGTAACGTGCATTTACTGCACGTAACATAAAAACAGCATCATGTAACACAAACGTAACGAGATAGTCGAGTCGCTGAAATCCAAAATTGACTACAAAGTTCTAAACTCGTTAATGAGATTTTAGGAAAGGAATGGTGGCCATGACCACTTTGCAAACGAAAGAAGATGCCGCAGCCCTTATTGAAAAGGAAGGCATTGAGTACGTTTCTGTACGATTTACTGATTTAATTGGCGTGCAACAGCACTTTACTGTGCCAGCTGACGAATTCTTACACAGCGCATTCACTGACGGTATGGCCTTCGACGGCTCCTCAATGCAAGGCTTCCAGGCTATTAACGAATCCGATATGAAGCTTATTCCGGATGTTGATACCGCCTACATTGACCCATTCCGTAAGCATAAGACGCTGAATGTTGCTTTCTCTATTGTTGATCCTGTAACAGATGAGCCTTATTCTCGCGACCCTCGTCAGGTTGCTATTAAGGCTGAGGCTTATTTGAAGTCCACCGGTATTGCAGATACCGCAAGCTTTGCTCCAGAAGCTGAGTTCTTTATTTTCGACAAGGTTCGTTTTGCAAACGACATGCAGCGTTCCTTCTACGAGGTTGATTCTAACGAAGCTCCTTGGAATTCCGGCATTGATACCGAGGATGACGGCAGCAATAATATTGGTTTTAAGAATCGCGTAAAGCACGGCTACTTCCCTGTGCCTCCTGTTGATCACAATCAGGATTTGCGCGACGACATGGTTTACAATTTGCAAAAAGTTGGTTTGATTCTTGAGCGCTCTCACCATGAGGTTGGCGGCGCAGGTCAGCAGGAAATCAACTATCGTTACAATACGCTTGTTCATGCTGGCGACGATTTGATGAAATACAAGTATGTGGTTCATGAGACTGCTGCTTTGGCTGGTAAGGCTGCAACCTTTATGCCTAAGCCAATTGCTGGCGATAACGGCACTGGCATGCACTGCCATCAGTCGCTTTGGAAGGACGGCAAGCCACTGTTCTATGCGGAAACCGGTTATGCTCAGCTTTCCGACATTGCGCGTTGGTATATTGGCGGCTTGATTAAGCACGCTTCTTCTGTGCTTGCTTTTACTAATCCTTCGCTTAACTCTTACCATCGCTTGGTGCCAGGCTACGAAGCTCCTGTGAACTTGGTTTACTCTGCACGCAACCGTTCTGCAGCTATTCGTATTCCTCTTGCTGGTGCGGAACCTGCTGCTAAGCGTATTGAGTTCCGCGCTCCGGATCCTTCTTGCAACCCATTCTTGGCATTCTCTGCTCAGCTTATGGCAGGCTTGGATGGCGTTATGAATCACATTGAGCCTCCTGCTCCTGTTGACAAGGATTTGTATGAGCTTCCTCCAGAGGAGCATGAGGGAATTAAGCAGGTTCCGTCTTCGCTTGGTGAAGCTTTGCAGGCTTTGGAAGAGGATCACGACTTCCTTATGCAAGGCGATGTGTTTACAAGCGATTTGCTTGAAACTTGGCTGAATTTGAAGCATGAGGAAATGGATATGGCTCGCTTGGCTCCAACGCCACTCGAGTATGAGCTTTACTTCCACATCTGATTTGTAAGCTAAGCTAAATAAGTTAAGCTAAGCTAACGAAAAAGCCGGCCCTACGATTTCGCGGGGTCGGCTTTTTGCAATCAAGCAGATTTTTGCGTTAGTTGCTTATTTTTTAGCACGTACTTTACGTCAGCTTGAGACGCAACTTTCGAATCGTGCGTAACAACAATCACACATTTGCCGTGTTTGCTAGCAAGATTCTTTAATATTGCAATAACTTCTTTAGTTGTTGCAGGGTCAAGGCTGCCTGTAGGCTCATCCGCTAAAATTACCGGCGCAGAAGATACTAAAGCTCGCCCAATTGCAACACGCTGCTGCTGACCGCCGGAAAGTTGCGTAATATTGCGATTTATTTCTTCCTCAGTCAACCCAAGATCTATTAGCACTTGAGCATCCGCGCGCGAATTTACTAATCGCAAATTTTCTAACGGCGTCAAATAGTCAATAAGATTAAAATTTTGGAAAACAAGCGAGATATGCTTTTTGCGATGCTCACAATATCCTGTTTTCGCAATATTTTCACCGTTAAAAAGCACTTCGCCACTATACGGAGTATCTAATCCAGCTAAAAGCGAAAGCATAGTGGACTTTCCAGCTCCAGAAGCTCCCATAATACTGTACATTTTGCCAGTTTCGAACTCTGCATTCACGTCATTTAGTACCGCAATATTTGCAGGTCCGTAAGTGTACTTCACATTTTTTAATTGCAATAAAGCCGACATAATAAGCTCCTTATTTTTACATAATTTAAATATGATTTATACGATTTGATTCATTTATGAGATTCGCTTCATTTATGCGATAACGCTTTTGCTAACTCATAGCGCTTAGTATTTGCCGCGGCTTCTTTATTAAGATTGGCAGCACTGCAACAATCAACGCAACTATTGAAATAAGCAAGCCCATAACAAAAGCAGTAAGCGTTTGCGCCAATGGCAATGCCGTAACACCGTCCGCAATAAATGAAGAATCTGCACTACGCAAAATCGCAGAACCAATAACGCCAGAAAAAGCAGCACCCAAGCCCAGCGAAATAACGAATGACACAATGTTTAGTATCACTATTTCAACAAGCAACTGGCCAACTATTACAGCTTTCGACAATCCAATAGACATAAGTACGCCAATCTCGTGCATACGCGCCCTAACCCAGAACACTAATACAAGCCCAAGCACTAAAACACCAACAAAACTTAGCGCAACAAAAATCATTCGCACAAGTTGTTGCACAGAATTAACTGAGTTTATTACGCTAGACAATTGCGAAGCATTCTGCTCTACATCAGCCCACTTTCCGGCAATAGTTTTAGCCTGCCGTATTGCATTAGCTAATAAATCAGAACGCTCAACAACACAGCGCAAAACACCTCGCTTAACAGAGCCAGCTAAAAATAAAACCGAACTTAAGTCAGTAAATATGCGATTTTCTGAAGTATCCGAAGGAAGTGCTCCCTTAGTTTGCAATTTGCCAGCAAAAATGCCAACAACTCGAACATTTACATTAAACCCCTGCTTAAGAGTTATAGTAGAGCCAATCTTAAGATTATTCTTCTTAGCAAAATCACGATGCACTATTGCTTCACCAATAGAACTATTAGTAATATGCTTACCCTGCACTAAACGATACAATCCTTCTTGAAAACCTTGAGATAATCGAGAATCCGTTGTGCCAGTAATTCCTGCAGCATGAGCCAAAACATCATCGTCTAGTCTAGGACCCTGTAAGGGAAGCACAAGTTGCTTTCCAACAGGTACAGCTAAAAGATCGCGCTCGCCCACTACAGTTTTTACGCCCGGAATCGCAGCAAATTTACGAATTTGACTAGAGCTAATTCCTTCATTCGCGTCCAAATCTTGCGGAATTGCGGAATTAGGTACTTTAGTATCGGAATTAGTAACGGAATTAGTATCGGAATTAGAATTTGCATTCATTCGCTCCGGAAGAGTTTCACCGCTCGTTTTTGCTCGTACAGTAAAACCTAAACCAATACTGGATTGAAGACGATCCCTAGCACTATCAACAGAAGCACTAATACCAGCTTGCGAAACTAGCGCGCTTAAAACAAGAGTCATAATCAGCACAATTATTGCGTTGCGTCGAGGCTTGCGAAATATTGCAAGCCACGCTCTAGAGCATAAAGAGATTAGATCAACACTCATAATCACTCCCAATAAACCTTTATAAACTTAATAAACTTTGCTAAAACTTACTAAGATTTGCAAAAACTTACTAAAAATTGCTAAAACTTGCTAAAAATACGCAATTTTTTATTTTTGCAATCCAAGCAGTTCTCGAGGAGATTTGCACATAATTGGCAAATAAGACAGCACCACTACAGCAACAACTACAGCGCATACTATTGCAGAAACACCAGCAAAGCACTGCAAGTCTACTTGCACAACAAGTTTTTCCAAAGTTCTAGTTGCCAAAGTTGATTCAAGATTTCCACCAGCTTGACCCATAGTGCTCAAATCATCAGCAGCAGCAGATTTTACGGATCCGAGAGCCGCAGCACTCATCCACGGAGCTATGATTTTTGCAAAAAAGTACCCAACAACTAGCGAAGGTATTGCAATAAGTAGAACCTCGCTAACGTACTGACAAACTATAGACAGCTTGCTGTTGCCAATCGCAGTAAATACACCAATCTCATGGCGTCGCTCATTCATCCACAACAAAAGCACCAATCCAAGCGCAATAATAGCGAAAGATATTACAGCAATAGTCGTAATAGTCATCATTGAATGAACGCCTTTAGCGACTCTCAATAAGCCAGCAACGAACTGATCGTCACGAGTTAGCTGATAATTTTGCAAATCAATAGGCAATTTAGCAGCTTGCGCCATAATATTATCCGCATCCTCGCCGCGCTTTACCCTAAAACTTGCGTCCTGATATATTTCTTTTCCTGGCTTATATTTATACAATTCGCGCGTAGTTTGCAAATCTGTATACACAGTATTGGCAGTAAGTTCCGCCCTAGTTGCAACTTGTCGCTTATTTGCTCCAGCATAAATTCCAACAATACGAGTTTTTACGGTTGCGGTTGATTGCTTAATATTGTCGGCATCGTAAGGGTTAGCGCGAAGTGTAAGAGTATCTCCTACATGTAATCCATTGGCTTTAGCGAGATCTTCATGAATAAGAGATGCGTGAACATTGCTAGCGAGCAAATGCTTACCTTTAGATACGTTTATTGCTTTTGTTTTAAACGCATTAAGAGAAGAAGAATTATTAGTGCCTTCAATATTAACTGCGTTGCCAAACTGCTGCTCGCGTTTTTGATCATAATCCTGAACGCCTGGAATTCTCGCAGCTTTGGCATTAACCAAATCAGCTGTTACATTTTGGCGAACTACGTACGATGCAACTCCCTGCAACTTTGCGATTGCTTGTACATCTTTAGGTTTTACAGTTCCAGCTCCTCTAGGAGTTCCAGGATTTACTTGCGGATTATTTGCAAGTACGAAACTAGATTCAGCTTGCGATTCAACTTTTCGCACCTCTTTATTAGCGGCGCTAGAAACTGCAGAAATTGCGAATAATAACGTTGAAATAAGAAATAGAACAATGAAAACTATTAATGTTTTTACTCGTTTCCTCAGAATGTAGCGTATTGCACGAGAGATAAACGTCATTGACTACCTTTCCACATTGAAAAATAACTTTATATAGTATGCGAACATACGGTATGCCAGTATAGCATATGCGCACTTATAACCACAATACAAAAAGCCGACCCTACGATTTCGAGGGTCGGCTTTTTTGCGCGACGACCCGCTTGAGCGCTTAAGTCCACAAATATGGTGTGGTGTGCGCGCTTTTGTGGACTTACCTATCGCTTAAGTCCACAAACGCGAGGTGGTTTGCGCGCTTTTGTGTACTTATGCACGCCGCAGCGCTCAAGCAGGTCGTCAGCGCACACTAACCACAACCTAGTTTATAAAGTATAGCCACGCGAACCTGCCCTGCCTGCGTCTTTATTGACGCAGGCAGACCTCGCTTGCGTTGAAAGCACACTGTGCTTTCAACCCTGAGCAAGCTCGGCGCTCCGAGTTGCCTTCGCGCGCGCTGTGCAGCGCTCAGGCAGGTCGTCGCGCTGCACGAGTGTCAAAGCGGCAACGAGTTTAGTTAATACCTATCTTTAGTAATCTTGTTCTTGATACGTATTATTCTCAAACTTAATATTTACGTCGTCGCCTTTGATTTTAAACACTCCGCTGATGTGGAATCGCTGTATAGATTTACCATCAGACCATTCGTCTTTGTTGCTAGCCTTACGACGGAACGTTACAGTTTCTTCAAATCCATCTGTAAAGAAACTTCCACTTCCTACATTAAGGTTCATAAGCTTAGGATATTCGTCAACACTTCTCTTAACATCCGAATACGAATAATCGTAAGCTGTAAAGAGTCCTAAGTTCCTCTTACGCAAGGAAGTACCAAAAGCACAAATCTTCGCAGGGACTGCTGATCCATTTGAAGCACTAACGCACTGCTTAATTTGCTTTTTAACAGCATTGATAATTTTCTTCTCTAGCTTCTTGCTAGCATCAATATAAAATTCAGCCGACTCTGCACTTCCGTAGCTAGATGCAACAACGACTTCCTTAGGATCTGACACTTTCAACAATGGCGTGTCTATACTAGCCTCAACTCGATAAGATCCCGGATATGTAGGGAATGAATATCTAGTATTTTCAGTTTCTTCGCTATATCCGAACTGGCTTTCCTTATTTATTTGCTTCTTATACTTTGGTAAATCAATTAAATAGCCATTAATTTTAATCTTCTTAACACTATTAGGAACAGTTACATACATGGTTTTTACGCGAGGATACAGCTTATACGACTTAAATATAAGCCACTCAGTTTTAGGGTAAGAGACTTGAAGCGACATTTTAGTCTCTTTACCGTTAATTTTGTAGGAAACTACACTGGAATCAAAGCTAACGTTGGTAATTACTGGATTTTCAATACGATTTTTAGCTTTCTTGCCGACTTCATTAGTCAAAAGAATGCGAGAGCCTTCTTGAATATCGTTAGGAGACCATTCAACAAGTTTGCTCGCTTCCGTAAAGTTTCCGCTTTCCAAAGCGTTCACGTATCGTTTCATTGTAGCTTCTGGAGAATAAACATAGTTTTGAATCGCATAATATGCAGCACCAAGAGCTATTACCAAAACTCCAACTATGCTAAGGATGATTTTATTCTTTTTGCTCATCTTTACTGAAACTACATTAGAGTTATTTGAGAAATTCGCATTATTCGCGTTATTCGCGTTATTCGCGTTATTCGCGTTATTTGCGTTATTTGCGTTATTTGCGTTATTCACATTATTTGGCAAAACAGTGGTATTAGTTTGCGTCTGATACGTATTTACAGCAAACTGTTGCGTTTGAGATACAGGCTGATTAAATTGCGCTGCCGGCTGCTGTGCATTATCCTCTACTTTTGCGCCGCAATTTGAGCACCACGTTGATCCGTTATCTATAGAGCTTCCACATTGAGTGCAATTCATATTAACTCCTAATATTTCACAAAAGTGCCTAGCGTATTATTCATGCGCTAAGCACTTTTGAAATAAAACTTTTCCAAGTTATTTTTATTTTTAAGTTATTTTGCTAAACTAACGCAAATTTTACGAAAAACACTCTATTAAAAAAGCTTTTATAGAATTATTTACATTAGATTAGATTAGCAAATTCGTTTAGTGCAACAAAGCTCCGTACATTGCGGAAGAAATAGCACTTGTTACGATTCCCATAGTGACGCAGAATACGATAATAAGAATTATCGCAGCCACTAACACGTAAATAACCCACAACCATTCGCGATCCATCTTACGCGTGCATTCAGCGTGAGACACGAAGGAGAATGGAAGAAGCAATGTCAAGAATCCTGCAAAGATTTGCAAGAACACAGAAGGAGTCGAAAGAGTAAGAATGCCAAGCAATGCTGCGCAAATCTGAATTGTTACAATCGGCACCATCTTCTGAGCGAACTGAACATGCAACTGAGCTGCAGACATTGGATCGCCAAACATCTTTGCACCAATCAAAGCCACAACGAATGTCATATAAACGCTAATAATTGCTGCGAAGAAAGCTGCAATGAATACAGAAATAGGCACGGAAACTCGTGTAGCAGAAATAGAACGCTCCAACATTGACGAAAGGAAGTTAGCGCCAGCATTAGTAAAAGAGTTGAAAACATTGGCACCAGATTGAACCGTGCAATAAGTTTGGATTGCAGACACAAGCGCGCTAATTACAAACACAAGCACAGCGTACAAGCTAGATACATGGTACTGCTGGGAAGGCTTCTTAATTGCGCTAATAAGCCAATGGAAGAAGTTCATCATCTGCTCAGAATTAATCTGATTCGTTGGCTGAGTGAAGCGAGGAGCGCCTTGCATTGCTGGAGCCTGCTGCATCATAGGCTGAGCTGGCTGAGTTGGCTGAGCCATTTGCGGATTCTGCTGAACAAACATTGGCTGAGCTTGAGACACAGGTTGCATTGGCTGCGCTGGTTGCGGTTGAGCCGGTTGAGCCGGCTGAGACGCATACTGCTGAGCTGGCTGAGAATTTGCAAACACAGGCTGAGCCATATGAACAGGCTGCTGCTGCATTGGTTGAGCCACTGGCTGAGCCTGAGATACAGGTTGTACAGGCTGAGCTACTGGTTGAGCTACTGGTTGAGCGGCTTCAACATTATTACCGCAACCCTTACAGAACTTTGCGGAATCGTTGTTTGCTGTACCGCATTGAGAACAAACCTTCATTTGTCTCTCCTTTATTCAATGTAGTAAATACTCGCGCTCAAGCAGTAAATTGCAAAAGCACACACGAATATTCTATTACTACTATTGAAATGCACAAAACGATACTGCAATAATTTTTAAAACTTTAAAATCAGATTGCAAAACCGAGCGTGCGAGCAGCAGCTACAGGAACCGCTTCATCAGCCCAATAATCCTCAAGATTCTCGTCTGTAGAAAGCGAACGCATTTCAGCGCGATCAATATAAAGCTCGCCACGAAGATGGTCAGTTTCATGCTGGAAAATACGCGCAGGCCATCCATGCAAACGCTCGGAATGTTGCTTTCCGTCTTCATCTTGCCAAGTTGCTTGAATGTCAAGCCAACGTTGACGCACAGCCTGGTAGCCGGAAACGCTTAAGCAACCTTCGTAGAAGCTACGAGTTTGAGTGCCAATCGGCTCGTAGTGAGGGTTAATAATAGCGCGGAACGGAAGCTCTGCAATATCGCGAGGATCGTCTTCATCGTCACGAACGTGATCTTCAATAACAGCAATAGCAAGACCTAGACCAATTTGCGGAGCTGCTAAACCTACGCCTGGAGCCTCAAGCATTGTGCTGTGCATAAGCGAAATAAGTTTTGTGAGAGTAGCACGCGTAAGCTGGCCGTCATATGCCACAGTGCGCTGGCGCAAAACAGGCTCGCCAGCTTGCACAATTGGCAAAATACCATCTTCTGTAGCGGAATCAAGCAAGCGCTCAACAGCGCGACTGAGTTTCGTATCGACACTTGCGTGATGCGTAAACATAGGTCTCCTTTTACCGTAGGCAATAGACGCGAAGTTGTATAAGAAAGTTTGAGCGGCACACGTTACGTGCGTACATTGACGTTACATAAAACAAGCACCAAGGTGTTAATTGTACCAAAATTATTTGCGCACTGCTAGAGCAGATTGAAATGTAAACAAGCAGCAAACGCAAAAAATAAGTCAACTATAGCTTCAAATTATCAACAACAACTTGAGCGAGTCGAGCGCAAACTTCGTCCGCTTGAGCTTGAGTTGCAGCCTCGCACATAACGCGCACAAGAGGCTCAGTACCACTTGGGCGAAGAAGAACGCGACCTGTATCTCCAAGAAGTTTCGACTCTTTTTCTACAGCTGCAAGCACGGCTGCGTTAGTTTTGGCAGCCATTTTATCTACATTTGGCACATTTACTAAGCATTGCGGCAATTGCGGGAAGTCAGCTGCCATTTGCGAAAGCTTCTTGCCGGAGCGCACAACTTCGCGGCACAAAGTCAAAGCAGTAAGAGTGCCGTCGCCGGTGGTTGCAAATTCGCGATTAATTACGTGGCCGGACTGCTCGCCGCCAAGAGAATAATCATGCTTAAGCATTTCTTCCAAAACGTAACGATCGCCAACATTTGTTTGAACGGTTGCAATTCCCATATCTTTAAGCGCAAGCTTTAATCCAAGATTGCTCATTACAGTTACAACAAGAGTATCGTGATTAAGCTTACCTTCAGCTTGCTTAGCGCGCGCAAGAATGCCCATGATTTGATCGCCATTAACCATATCGCCATTCTCGTCAACAGCTAAGCAACGGTCGGCGTCACCATCAAAAGCCACGCCTAAATCAGCTTTAGAAGCCTTAACCATTGCCTGCAACTGCTCAGGATGCGTGGAACCTGCGTGATCGTTAATATTGTAGCCGTCCGGAGAAGCGTTAATTACGACTACTTCCGCGCCTGCTCTGCGCAAAGCTTCAGGAGCAACAACGGAAGTTGCACCGTTTGCGCAATCAGCCACAACGCGCAAACCTGCGAGAGGCTTCGGGCGCGTAGTGGAATTTTTATTCAACGGCGCAACTGCAGAAACCAAGTGATCAATATATAGGTTTGTTGCGGTAGTAGTATCGTGGCTAACTCGACCAACGCCAGCGCCTGTTGGACGCTCCCAATCTTGGCCAAGCACAGCCTCAATCTCATCTTCCTTGCTATCCGGAAGCTTAAAACCGCCGCGCGCAAAGAATTTAATGCCGTTATCTGGCATCGGATTATGAGATGCGGAAATTACGGCGCCCATTTCAACGTTTAGTACGGAAGTTAAGAACGCAACGCCAGGAGTTGGGATAATTCCTGCATCAATAACGTCAAAACCGCCGGCGCTCATGCCTGCAGCAAGCGCGGAAGCTAGAAAATCGCCAGAAACACGCGTATCTCTGCCAACAAGCGCGCGACGACGAGCGTGAGAGGAAGTATCGCTTTCAGTAGCACTAGACGCAACCGGCGCGTGCTTATCTCCCAAAACTCGAACTGCAGCGTCACCTAAATCCAAAGCAAGTTGCGCTGTTAAATCGCGATTTGCTAATCCACGCACGCCATCCGTACCAAACATTCTTGGCATAATAAAGCCTCTTTCGCAAAAATCACTTTCTTTGCGCGCAAGCAAACAACACTGCTTACCAGCGCATCACACACTGCTTGCCATCTTACTCGTAGCATCACATGACGCGCTAGCGCAAGGAAGCGTTGTAGTGCTGCACTCTAAGCGTGCGGCGCGAAGAATCAAGGCCGCCAAGAACCATGCGACGCAAAGCCTGATCCGCATCCTTATGCTCCTCAAGCCACTTCTCACCGCGCTCAACCAGCTCCTCAACAGGCGCATGCACAGGATACAAGCCCTCAATCAGAGCCTCAGCCATGTGGAATGTGCGATTCTTCCAAACCCAATCAATATCCGCAAAGTAGCGCTCAACGTAAGGCTTAACCAAATCACCCTTAGCTGTGCTTGCAAAACCAGCAACCACGGCACCCATCTGCATATTCGTCAAATCGAGATTGCGCAAAGCTTGATCCCAAGCCCAATCCTTAGCTTCTGCAGTTGCACGCGCCGCACGAGCTTGGTAAGCATATTCGCGATTTTCAGTAGTGTCGCGCTTTTGAAGTTCCGCGTCAATTCCAGCTTCGTCCAAAGCGTTCACGCCTGCGAGCGCAATAAGAATACTCCAACGCAAGTCGTTGTCGATTTCCAAGCCTTCCAGATTCACGGAACCGTCAAGCAAACCGTTAGCTACGCGCACAAACTCAGCATCTCCAACTTCGCCGTAGCCAAGATACGCTTTAAGCAACTGGAACTGTTCGTCCGAGCCTGCAGAAGCTACCAAAGCCAACTGCCACAATTCGTGAGCCACATGCTTTGCGACTTCTGCTTGGCGCTCAGGCACTACGTAGTGGCTTGCGGTTACTTTTACTTGACCAAGTGCGTAGCGGAAAGTAGTTGATTCGCGCTCTGTTGCCAAAGCTTTAAGGCTTAATTCCACGAAGCGTTCTGCTGGGAATTCTGCGTCGCGAGTCATATCCCACAATGCGAGCCAAATAAGCGAGCGAGTCAAAGAATCCTTGAAACGATACAAGTTTTCGGCAGCAAATTCAAGCGACTTTTTATCGAAACGAATCTTCGTATAAGTTAAATCGTCGTCGTTTACGAGAATAAGCGCAGGCATTTTCTCGCCGCAAGCTTCCGCAACTTCCGTCACTTCGCCGTCAACGTCGAGTTCGATTCGCTTTGTGCGCTTAATTTCGCCAGTTGCTTCGTCCAAATCGTAGAAGCCAACAGCCAAACGGTGCGCGCGCAGAACAGGATGCTCAGCCGGCGCGCTCTGACGCAAACGCAAGGAAGCAATCGTGCCGTCGCTTGCTTCTTCAACTTCCGTAGAAATCGTGTTAATTCCAGCTTTTTCAAGCCACTGAGCGCTCCAAGCTTTCAAATCGCGTCCGCTTGTAATCTCCAATTCTTGAAGCAAATCAGCCAAAGTTGCGTTGCTGTAAGCGTGCTTGCTTAAGTAATTGTGGATTCCTGCAAAGAACTTTTCGCGACCAACATACGCTACGAGCTGCTTTAATACAGAAGCGCCCTTTGCGTAGGTGATTCCGTCGAAATTGACGGAAGTGTCGTTCAAATCGTTGATTGGAGCCACGATTGGGTGCGTTGTTGGGAGCTGATCTTGATTAAGCGCCCAGCTTTTTTCGCCGGAATTGAAAGTGCTCCAAGCGTCGTGCCATTCGGTTGCTTCAGCGGTTGCAAGAGTTGAGGTGAATTCTGCGAAGGATTCGTTAAGCCACAAGTCGTTCCACCACTTCATGGTCACGTAGTCGCCGAACCACATGTGTGCAAGCTCATGCAAAACTGTTACAACGCGGCGCTCAGCGTAAGCGTCCGTAACTTTGGATTCGAACACGTACTGGTCGCGAATCGTAACCATACCAATGTTTTCCATAGCGCCAGCATTGTATTCTGGCACGTAAATCTGATCGTACTTTGCGTACGGATACGGCACTCCCCAAGTCTTCGCGTAGAAAGCAAAGCCTTTCTTCGTAATATCGAACAAGTAGTCAACGTCTTTTGCAAAAGCATCTTTAAGCGCTTGACGGCAGTACATTGCCATTGGCACTACGCGACCGTCCTCGTTTTGGTATTCCGTGTGCCACTGCGCGTAAGGTCCTGCGCAAATTGCGGTTAAGTAGGAGCTCATTTTTGGAGTTGACTCGAACACCCAGCGCTTCATGCCTTCTACAGCGCCGTTTTCCAAAGTGCCAGCTTCAGTTTTGCGGCCTTCAAGCGCGGTTTCGCTAGCTACCGGCATGTTGGAAGTTACAATCCAGCTTTCTGGAGCGTCTACAGTAAAGTCAAAAACAGCCTTCAAATCTGGCTGATCAAACACAGCATAAACGCGGCGAGCATCTGGAACTTCGAACTGCGTGTAAAGGTAAACGTTTCCGTCGGAAGGATCAACGCTTCTGTGCAAGCCCTCGCCCGTGTTGGAATACTGGCAGTTTGCTACGACTTCTACAGTATTGTGCTCAAGAAGATTTTCGAGCGCGATTCGGCTGTCTGCAAAAACTTTAGAAACGTCAAGAGCAGTACCGTTTAATACCACGGATTCTACGCTGTTAGCAATCAAATCGAGGAAGCTTTGCGAACCTGCTTTAGCATCAAACTCAATTTTTGTGCGCGAAGTAAAATCGCTGCCACCCTTGCCTAAATCAAGCGCAACATCGTAATGAATTGGCATTTGAATTGCGTCAAAACGCTCTTTAGCTTCTACTCGAGTAAGATTTGCTCCTGGCATATGTACCTTCCTTATATTTTTTCTTATTTTTGATTATTTTTACGATTATTTCCGATTATTTCCGATTATTTACGGCAATTTTCGAATACTTGCAAATATTTACGAATACTTTCGCTTATTTTTGATTATTTTCCGAAATATCCGCAACTACCGGCACAAGCATAGGCTTCCTGCGCAAAGCGCGAGCAACCCAACTACCCAAAGTGCGTCGCATAATCTGCTGCAACTTATACGTATCGCGCTCTCCGCGCATCATAGCGTCCTGCAATTGCTCAACAATTTGGTAACGAACCTTCTCAAAATCAGCCTCGTCTTCAGCAACAGCATTCAAGAAAATCTTCGGGCCGGAAACCACGTTCGCATTCTCAGTATCAACTACAACAAAGCTCGAAACGAAGCCTTCTGTGCCCAAAATCCTACGCTTTTCAAGCTCCTCGTCTGTAAGCTCGCCAACGGAATCGCCATCAACATAAACGTATCCGCAAGGCACAGAGCCAACAACTGCAGCATTTCCGTGGTACAAATCAACCACATCGCCGTCTTCAGCCAACACAACATTCTTTGGATCAACGCCAGTTTTTACAGCAATCAATCCGTTTGCAACCAAGTGACGATGCTCGCCGTGAATTGGCATAGCGCACTTTGGCTTAACAATGTTGTACAAGTACAAAAGCTCGCCCTCATTGCAATGGCCAGACACGTGAATAGCAGCATTATCCTTATTAATTACGCGCGCACCAAGCTGCACAAGCTTATTAATAACTTTGTAAACTTCGTGCTCATTGCCTGGAATAAGCGAGCTTGCAAGAATAACAGTATCGAATTCGTCAATAGTAATATCTTTGTGACTGCCATCCGCGATTCGTCCAAGAGCTGCCATCGGCTCACCTTGCGAACCTGTGCACATGTACACAAGCTTGTCGTCCTGAATATCCTTTGCTTGCTTTAAGTCCACAACCGTGTTTTCAGGAATATGCAAGTAGCCAAGATCTGCCGCAATCGACATATTGCGAACCATCGAACGGCCTACGAACACAACTTTGCGCCCAAACTTGTGCGCTGCGTCAACTACTTGCTGCACGCGATGCACATGGCTTGAGAAGCTAGCAACAATAATTTTGCGAGTTGCTGTAGCAAAAGCGCGATCCAAAGCCGGCCCAATAGAAGTTTCTGGCTTCACAAATCCCGGAACTTCAGCGTTTGTGGAATCTGCCATAAGCAAATCAATACCCTGCTCACCCAAGCGGCCAAATTCCACCAAATCTGTAATGCGGTGGTCAAGCGGAAGCTGGTCAAGCTTAATATCGCCTGTATCAATAAGCGTTCCGGCTGGAGTTTTTACGCAAACAGCAAGCGCATCCGGAATGGAATGCGTTACTGTAATAAACTCAAGGTTAAACGGGCCAACTTTCATCTTATCGCGGCCTTCAACGCGAGTAAGATTCGGCTGAATATGATGCTCCTGGCACTTTGCTTCCACAAAAGCCAAAGTAAGCTTCGAACCAATAAGCGGAATATCCGGACGCATCTTAAGAAGATACGGCACTCCACCAATATGATCTTCGTGACCATGCGTTAAAACTAAAGCTTCAACCTTGTCAAGACGATCCTGAATATAGTGGAAATCAGGAAGAATTAAATCAACTCCCGGCTGCTCTTCTTCCGGAAAAAGCACGCCGCAATCAATAAGCAAAATATGGCCGTTGTACTCAATTACGTTCATATTTCGGCCGATTTCGCCCAAGCCACCAAGCGGCACAATTCTCATTGAACCTTTGCGATATTTTGGCGGCGCAATAAGCGCACCTTCACGCTGATCGTTTACTACAGGAGGAAGCACTTTGCCGCTGCGACGAGCGGAACTAGCTTTTTCTTTACGAGTTTTTGTATTTTTTCTTAATTCAGTTGACATATTCATCTCACTACATCTTGCGCAATTGCGCACTGTTTTCTAGTGTACCGTTAGGACTCAACTCGTTAGTTTCCACACAGATGTAAAAGAAACTATCGCTTTTTAAGCACGACTACAATAAACCACCCAAGCGCGGCTATAGGAATTGCCGTAAGCGTCGACATCCACGGCACCATCATGCCAGCGTGCGCACTCCACGCGTCAATCGCCGCACCCGCAGCCATCGACCCCAAAGAGCACCCAACAGCCGAAGCAGTCGGCAGCCACGAAAGTCCTTCCGTAAGAGACTCTTCCGGCACTGTTGCTTTCACAATAAGATTTCCAGTTGCGAAAATTGGCGATACGCAAAGTCCGGAAAGTACTTCAAAAACGCTCATAAGCATAAGACGATCCAGATTGATATTCATAAGCACGTAGCCAATAGTTAGGACAGTTAAGAACACAATAAGATGCGACCAGTTAGATCCGCGGAATTTATGCGATCCGAAAATTATTGCGCCCACAAGCGATCCGCACGCAAACAGCGCAAGTTGCATACCAATAAAATGCTCAAGCCCTTGCGCTTTCATAGCAGCCGTAACAGACACGTCAAAAGCGCTAAAACTCATATTAAACACAACGAACATAAGCACAAGCGGAATAATTCCGCGGTAAAGCAGCACGTTTTTGCCGCGCTTTTTTGGATGGTGATTATGCAATTGTTTAAGACTAAATTTGTCAATAAACTTGCGCTTAGAATTTTGTTTTTGCGATTCTGATTCGACTGCAGAGATTTCGTTTTCTTTTTGAGATGCGATTAATACGTCAACATCTTCAGCTGCAGCAGTTGGAACTTCCACTACTTTAATCACTGCAGGTTGAGTATTTTTAAGCGAGAAGAACCACGCTCCGCCCAATCCGCTTGCAAATACTGGCACAAATAATTGCGAAACTGGATTCACGGAAGTTGCAAGCCAAGCTGCCAAAATAGGACCTAATATAAACACAATCTCATCGATGCCAGATTCCAAAGCATACGCTACGTTTAGCAAAGAATCGTCGTCTTCCGCACGAAGTGTATAAGCCCAACGCGTACGCACTAACGCTCCAAAAGCAAACTGCGTAACGCCCATAACAATCGCAAGCACAAAAAGAAGCACGAGTGAAACTCTAAATAAAGCAGCAAACGCAAAAGAAAGCATTGCGATTACTTGCGCACTAAGAGCAATAACACCAACTTTGCGCTGACCAAAACGGTCAAAAAGCTTAGCATAGACTGGCGTTACTGCAGCTTGCGCAAGAACGTATGATGCAGACATTGCTCCAGCAACAGTCCAGTTATTGTACAAATGATTAAGCGCAAGAACAATTCCTAAAGCAATCATCGACATTGGTAGACGCGCAATTGCTCCAGAAATACAAAAAGCTCTAGCTCCATTTAGTGAAAATAGTCGCGCATATTGCGAAATTATTGTTGACTTCTTTCCTGTCGTTTGAGACGACATAAATTGTGTTACTCCTTTTTATTTTTTACGATTTTACGTTTTTGCTTTTTACGCTTTAGTGTTTGAACGCGCATTCGCACGTTTTGAACGCACCATCGGCTCCCCCGAATAAATATACAAATCTTCAACTAAAGATTTTGCGCGCTCAATATCGTAAGGATGATCTTTATGAAGCCAAGACGCGTCTTTACTAAGCCCGTGATAATCATAAAAGCTCACATCGCAAGCAGAATCCGTGTGCAAATAGTAGCGATTTACGCCATTATTTCGCAACATGTGCATTGTGTGCCTCCACAAGCCGCCGCCAACACCATGACCGCGAGCATCCGGAGAAACTAGGAACAATTCCAATTCTGCTTGAGTCAAATCATTAATATGCGATTTTGCTTCAAGCTTAGTTTCTAAAGCGCGCATTGCGTACGCTTCTTCTAAAGCGCGCGCGTAATTTTCGTCATTTTGCGATTTCATTTCGCGCTCTTGCTCAAGAAGCATGCTTCTTACTTCTGGGAACATAACGGGAGCATCAAAAACTCGCGCCAAAAGCAATCCCATAAATTTTCCGTCGACTTCAGCAATAGTTCCGTGCGTAGAAGGCTCTAAATAGTGCAAAACGAATCTGCGCGAAAGGCTTAAAGAAGCGTCTTGACCGACTTCTTTAGAAATGCCCCAAGTGCGCTCGTATTCTTTTACAATTGCGTCAATATCGCCTAAGTGTACGTCGCGAAATTCTACAGTCATGACTTTTCCTTACTCGTAATTCGTTTATGCGTCATCATCATCGAGGGAGATTAACGTGTCAGAATGTAACTCGGCAAGGATTTCATCTTTTGTTTTTGCTTCCGTTTTAATCTCTCGTTCACATTCATCCGCTATATTTACATAGTAAAGGGTGGCGTCGATAGCCTCAAGCGGCACATTCGTCATAAGCGAAAGTAGCAAACGATACCAGTCTAATTGACCAAGCTTAATAGCAATATCTTGCGGATTCGTTGGTTTTTTGCCGGTTTTCCAATCAACTACCGTATATATTTTGCTCGGATCACTCTCGTCTAAGCCGCCTGCAAAAACAGCGTCGAGTTTTCCGTTAATAATTTGATTGCCCAATTCTGGCACATGCGCCACGATTGGTTGCTCGGCTGCAATAGGACGACGATGCGCCCATTTTGAAGTAGCTAAACGCTTTTCCCAAATTAATAATTTGCGTTCGGAAGAATTTATTGAAGAATTTATTGAAGAGTTTATTGAAGAATTTCCGGAAGATTTTTCGGAAGATTTTTCAGCTTGCGTAATTTTTTCAATTTGCGCAAGTTTTTCAGAAATACTTTCAACAACATCATATTGCGCAGAATTTTGATTCGCGCATCCAGCTTTCACAAACTGCTCCGCCCAAGCGTGGAAGCGAGTTCCCAAACTTGCAGTCGGCGAAGAAATGCGCGGAATAGGGCGAATAATTGCCATCCATTCGTTTCGCAAACGCTTAGCATCCAAATCATTAAAATCTTTATTTTCTTGCAAATAATCGCTATTAAACGTTGCTCGCCTTTGCAAAGCCGTAACATTTACATTTTCGCCTTTAGAAAGCTGTTCCGCGCGGTTTTTCAGGGCATGAATATTGTGATACCAATCAATTTGCGGCATCAAATCAGCATCTTGCACTAAAGCTTGAGCGCGCGAAAGCAATAAATTATCTTTAGAAGTTTCATTATTTGCATTATTTGCATTATTTTCAATATTTTCATTATTTAATTTCGCAAAATCGGCATCTGTAGAAAGATTTTCGGTTATATCTGCAGATTTCCGCAAAACGTCCCTTATAGTTTTTGTCAATGAATTTGGCCAAGCTAATAGTTGTTTTCTATTCTCGCTTGGTATATCACTTGGCTCGCTAAATAATTTCGCAAAATCAGAAGCTAAATCGCCAACAACATACCCCAATTCACTAGAAGAATTCTTCACTTCAAAAGTTTCTTCACCAAACTGCTTAATTGCATCATTCATTTCATCCCAAAAAACGGAAGGCTTTTTTGCGCGAGAAGATGCGCTATTTTCAACCGCACTATTTGCAGAAGCCGCACTATTTGCAGAATCTGCTAAATCACCAGCAGCATCACCAGCACCAGCATCACCAGAATCCGCCGCCGCCATAGCATTCGTCTGACTACAAGTCACAAGAGCCGCAAACTTCGCGCGCGTCAAAGCAACATACATAAGATGCCGCTCGTCAATATGCAAAGCTCGCCCGCGCTCCTCTACTTGCGAAAGCGGCAAAGCGCCGGTTTTCATTGCAGCATCGTAAACTTCGCGCGCTTCTAAAGGAATCGCCTCCATTGGAGCAGATTCGTACTCACGGAATTTTCCTGCCAAATCAAGCATTGCTTGCGCGCGAGAGCCATATATTTCCGCGTCAATTTTTTCAACAGTTTCCATATTTTTCAAAGATTCTTGCGGATTCATACTTGCGATTAAATCCGCATCGTGCGGAAATCGCGGAAGAATATCCGCATCAACTCTCATCGGCACAGGCACTTTCGATGCGATTTCAAGAGTTGCGTACGCGCTTTCAAAATACGCGTTATTTTGTTGCGTTTGTTTTACGCGCAAACCGTCACCTTGATTGCTTGGAAAAGCGCCTTCGTTAAGCCCCACAATCGCAACTGCCGGCCATTCCAAACCTTTCGATTGGTGAATTGTCATCAAAACAACGTCAGCAGGCTCGTCAACCGACGCAGGCTGATCGTCAATTTTGTCAATATTTTGAACCCAATCCATAAATCCGCGCAAAGTTAGCTGCGTAAAATCGCTCATTTCTTGCAAATACGAATCAGCAAGCGTAAATATTGCGTCGGAAGTGCTGCGCATATCGTGCAACAACGTGGCATTACTAGAAGTGTTGTTCATAAGCGCGTTGGAAACAGCCACATCAATATCAATATTTAGACTTTCAATAGCTGTGCGCACAATGTCATGCAAAGAAGCAGATTGCGCTCTCTCGACAGCGTCCAAAATTTGCCCTACGCGAAGAACAGCATCATAAGCTTTAGCACTTAAAGTATTTTTAAGATTTGAAATACTAGGATCCGCGTACGCTTCAAGCAGAACATCCGCAATAAAAACTCCACCGTGAATACTATTCGTCTGCTCACCTTTAGATTGCTGCTCTTGCACAATCTTCCCCCACTTTTCGCGAGGCGCTTTAGGATCTGCCAAACCAGCTTGCACTAAGGCACGAAATATGTATTCAATATTTTCCGAAGTTGCAATATTAGCTATAGTTTTTAAATCGTCAGTATTAAGCGAAAAACGAGGCGTTGCAAGAAGTCTCATTAAAGCTGAAGTATTCGTGTGATCAGCTGACACAGCAAGAAGAGATAGAACGTCTTTTACTTCCGGCTTTTCAAGAAGAGCAGAATATCCAACTGTTAAAGTGCGCAAACCTGCTTGTTGCAGCGCTTCTTCGTATAACGCAATATTTGTTTTGCTACGAAACAGCACTGCAACTCTAGCCGAAGATGAATTTGCAGAATTAGCGGAATTATCGAAATTAACAGCGTCTTTTTCGCATAGCGCAGTATTTTTAACTTTATTAACAAATCGCACAACAGCTTCAATTTCTTGATATTGCGTAGGCGTATTTAGCACTGCCAACATGCCGTTTGGAGCATTTTCAAGATATTGCAAATTTTTAACTTCTACTTCTGTAGATAACGCGCTGCTTTTGCGAAGTGCAGGCATGCGCAATGGCTTGGTAATAGCGTTTGCAGCTTGCAAAATAAGCTTAGAATTTCGGCGAGTTTGAGTAAGCGAAAATTCAGTTTCGCTGCCAATATTAAGCACTTGCTCAAGTTTTCTAAACGCGCCAGAGCTAGCACCGCGGAATGAGTAAATAGCTTGGAACGGGTCTCCAACTGCAGCAATATGCGTTTGCTGATTAGAGTTGGAAGAGTTAGAAGCGCTGCTTTCGACACTTTCGCTATGGAACAGCGTTGCAATCAGCATTGCTTGCGTAGTAGACGTATCTTGATATTCGTCAAGCAAAACCTGACTGTATTGCCTGCGATATTGCGCCGCAATCGAAGGAAAATTCGTAACCAAACGATAAGCAGCAATCGTAAAATCGCTAAATTGCGCCATATTTGCGCTTTTCTTTGCAGCGTCAAAAGACAAAACTAAATCAAGCAAAGCTGCGCGCTTTTTAGCAGTCTCAAATAATTTATTACAAGAATCGTAACACGTATTTTTTAGCGTAATATTTAGGTATTCTACGTATTCTTTTCCGTAATTTACGCATTTTTCAAAATATTTTTCGTCTGTATCGTTTTTTCCGCGACGCAATTTAATAGCGCTCGGCTTTTTTGCAATAATTTCGGTTTTTGCGGCAGAATTAAGCGCTTTTTGCAAATGCTCAATCCAAGCATTATTCCACTTTTGAATTTCTAAAACCGCTTTAGAAGTGCTATCTAACGACTCCCCTTTGCTATTTACACCAATCATTGAGCAGGAAATATCCGCGGCGAGCGCAAGAACGTCGTCAATAAGCGCATCAAAACTATACCAAGAAAGCACTTCCGGATGCGTTGTAACGTAAGCATTTACTAAAGGTTTTATTAATTCGCGAGCGCCAGCATCGCTTAAAGGCTGCGTATTTTGGTCAAATCCAACTAGCAAACCGTATTGGCGCACAATTGATTGGAAGAATGCGTCGTAAGTCATTACTTCTGGCTTTAAAAATGCGTTCGAAGTATTGATATTTTGCGATTGCGAAGTTGCGATAGTAGGCTGACTTTCGCTACCTTGCTGGCTTTCGCTAGAAAGCTTACTTTCCCCACAGTGCTGGCTTACAGCTTGCGCAACTCTTGCTAGCAATTCCGACGCAGCTTTATTTGTAAACGTAAGTCCCAAAATGCTTTCTGGAGCAATTCCTCGATCAATAAGATCAATAACGCGGCGAGTCATTGTGTAAGTTTTGCCGCTTCCGGCTCCTGCCACAATAATCATGTTTTTGTTTGCTGGAGCTTGAATTGCTGCAGATTGCTCAGCACTATCCGTATTCTTTCGCAAAGATTTGCTATTGATTTTATCTATCATAATTGGCGTACCTCATATACAGTGTCTATAGCGCCTGCGCATGCTGGACATACCTGTTTTGAACGGCAATATTTCAAATGCTCCGAAGTTGGGCGCGCAACAATTTGCCAGGAATTCGTTGCTGCAGCAGCATAAAAAACGCGAGAAATCATAGTAAGCGACCATTTTGCAGTCTCACTTAAAGCTCTAAACGACTGCCAAGCTTCTTCGCTTACACCGCTCGGGCAAGATTTCATAATTTGCGCAAGATTTGGGCAATCCATCAATCTCGACATTGTTTTAAACCCAACTCGAGTTTCAAGAGGCTGATTATTCAAAGCATTACCAACGCAAAGCGGCGGCTGATACACGTTTTCTGCCACATGATGATCTTGCGCCGGATAATCATTACTCACCACATGGAATAGCACGCTGCGCGAAATTGTTGGCGCATCTAAAGCAGAAATAAGCGGATCCTTATCTGCAAAAAGTAAAGCAAGTTGATAGCAAACCAACTGTAAATCGTTAAAAACTCCCGTAGAAGGCGGAACTTTTCCGGTTTTATAGTCAATTAAGCGAATATTTTTAGAACCGTCGGAATTTTTTCGCTTTTCCATGCGATCAATACGACCGTGAATATGCACTATGAGATTTTCGTTCGCACCATCCGGCCAACCGCCAACTAAAGCGCCCATTAACTCGTAAACGTCGTGCAATTCAATAGTTTGCAAATTCGAAGCTTTAAGCGCGTTATTTACAAGCATCGCAATATCCTCAAAACCAAAATGCGCGCTTGTTTTAAACTCGCAATACGCTTCTTGCAATACGCCTATGCTACTTTCCAAAGATTTTTCGCTTTTTGTAAGAGATTCCAGTACGCCTTCATGCGACTTTTTTGCGTCAAAAACGTAAGTTGATTGATCGTAAGACGTGACGAAATATTGCGCAATAGTATGTAGT
>NQOH01000010.1:29237-31687 GCA_003585735.1 Gardnerella kenyensis | reverse complement strand
GCGCGAGAAATATTCGTTTCGCGAGAAAGCGCAGAATAACGCTCCCTGCTATTTCGAATATCTGCAAGTTCCGGAGCAATACTTGCGTAATACTTTTCCATAAGATTTGCGATTGCGTTGATTCGGCGCACTTGCGGAGAGTATGGGGAATATTCGGTTTCTGGAATATTTGGTGCGTCGACTTCCGTTTCTGCAACCTCAGTTTCTGCAACTTCGGTTTCCGGCATATCGTAATGCTGATTTTCGCTCGCCCATCTTGCAGTTTCGTGAATTAACGTACCAAAATACGTTGCCGCGCTTCCCAGCTGAGGCCCCGAAAGCTGGCGATTCAAAAGACCGCAAACCGGGCACGCCCACAAACTATCTACAGCAGAAGGAGACAAACTCACTACACAAGAAGAATCTTCCGAAATATCAGCGCGCGGAGAAGAATCTTTCGAAGAAGCATTCTCAGAAGCAAAATCTTTCGAAGAAGAGGCCGTATTCTCCGTAGAATCTTTTGCAACATCGTTCATAAAATCCCACTGAGCCGGATCAGCGCAATCAACTCCATGCTGACGCAACAATTGCAAAGCTTTAGCGGAATCATAAATAACATCCGCAAATTCTGCACTATCAGAAAGCGATTTTCCGGCAATAGCGCGCGAAATTTGAGCGCGAGCAGCACAAACTAATCCACGCGCATCCATATCTAAACCTGCAAACGGAATTGTAATCTCCGTAAAAGGCGTGCGAGAATTTTCGTTATTGTAGTAGCGCTCAGGCAAATAATAGTAAAGAAAATCGCTAGGAACAGCACTATCACTGTATTGCGCGCTAATATACAAGCTTTCAGTCGCGCGCGTAATTGCAAGCAAAAAGCTGCGCTGCTCGCCTGCAAAAACAGCAGATTTATCGTTAGAAGAAAGAAGATTCGCGGATATAAATAAAGGAGATTGCGAGGCAGAATCTAATTGCGAAGCTGAATCTAATTGCGGAGCTGAATCTAATTGCTTTTGACTCATAGCGCGCAACTTCGAATCCAAAATAATATTCGCTAAACTTTCCGCGCCGAACATTGTGCTGCGCGATGCAAGATTTGGCCACACGCGCTGTTGCAAAGTCGGAATCCACACAAGCGGCCAATGCTTTCCCAAAGCCCCAGCAGGAGTAGTAAGAGTTACAGCATCCGGGTGAGGAGCCACTTTAGCTAAAGAATCCGCTTCAATTTCCATGCCGCGCACTTGAGCTATAAAATCCGAAATATTTACAATATTTTCCTGATCAAAAGTATCGTCAGGAAAATTGTTGTACGAAAATTCGGAAGAAAATTCGGAAGAGAATTCAGCAGAAAATTCGGCAGAAGCGTACGAAGAAGATTCGGAAGAAGCGTACGAAGAAACGTAATCGAAAAGCCGCATTGCAGCATCAAGGCGATCATTTGCGCGTCTGCCCTCGCTATTGTGCTGCAAAGCCGCGCGCTGCCAACGCTCCGCAACATTACAAATATTCCAAGCTTCACCAAGAGCATATTGAGCATTCAGCAAATCAGGGTGATTTTTAAAGCGCAAAGCCAAAGTTTGTACATTCTTCCACATTTTTACGAAAGCAGTAACGTGCGGATTTCGAGGTGCCATATTTTGCAATATTTGTAAAATTTGGGAAGATTCTGGGCCGTCCGGATTGTCTGAAGCGTCTGAAGCGTCTACGCAATGTGCAACATATGCAACACAAAGCAAGTAGCAAGCATCTAAAGAAAGCGAGCGCGTATCTTCACTCAAATCGCTGCTTAAATCGCTACTCAAATCGCTACTTAAATTACCTTCAAAATCGCCTTCAAAATCACCTTCAATAACGCGATTATCAACTGAAATTTGCGCAGAATCAGCATTAGAACGCAACGCATTTTGCAACTTATTCCTAAAATCACACCACGTATTCATAAGATTTCGCAAAGGAATATTTTTAATTTCAGCAGAATTATCTTCATCTTTCTTAGCATCCAAAACCGCCGAAAGCGAAGCAATAGAGCGCATTAGCGACTCAACCGAGTGCAACTTAGCAGGAGAATCCGAATTATCCTCAGCGTAAGAACCAGCGCGCATTTTGGAACCAGCGCGCATTTGAGGAATTGAAGCAAGCGGACTATCCATAATATTTTGCACTCGCAAACGCACCCACGAAGCCAAATTTTTTAAACTTCTTCCGGAATTTAGCTGCCCTGCAATTCCCGAAAAACCAGAATGCGCGAATTGCGCCAACTCAATAATCGCAAATAAACCTTGCACAAACGGCTCGTCTTTTAAAGGGCGAGTTACCAAGGAATATCGCACAGGAACGCCGTCCGCGCGAAGCTGCTCGCCAAAAAGACGAACTGTGGAATTATCGTGCGCAATAAGCGCCATATCGCTCCACTTTCGCTTGTTATTTACGTGAGATTGCTTCATTTGCCAAATAACAGCGTCCAATTC
>NQOH01000010.1:26016-28538 GCA_003585735.1 Gardnerella kenyensis | reverse complement strand
CTCGCGCTGAGAACGATATAGCGCAGTATTTACGGTTCCGTCTTCGTTTATGCGTAAATATTTTTGCGAATCTTGAGAATTGTGAATATTGTTAATCTGATTTAAAGATTGTACCGGAAATGCTCCAGCAAAAGCCGGCATTTTCCAAGGGCGATTAGGAGTTGCGATAGACGAATCCAGTTGAGAAGAAAGCGAAAGAGAAACGCGGGAAGCGAGCAAGTCTAGCATTGAGGAAGCTTTAGGGCGAGAATTAGGGCGAGCTTCGAAAGTTGAGTTGGAAGAAACGGAAGAAACCGAAGGAGCCTCATATTCTAGCGTTTGCTCAGCCGCATTCAAAACGTTCAAAGCCGCCGAAATAGCGTAATCCGGGTACGCTCCCCTAAACGACTGCACGGACTCATCCGGATTCGCAAGCAAAACCAAACGCGTGCCGAGACTGCTCAAAGTTTCCACAAAACTTAAATCCGCCAAAGTAATATCTTGATAATCGTCAATCACAAGAAGAGCCGGAATTTCCGAATTTACAACGTTCTGCTCCCCCAACTCGCGCGCAGCTTTCGCACCCTCAACCAAAAGCTTAGAAGCGTCAAGGCGGAAGGAAGACTTATAAACGTCGGCAATCATTTTTCTATACTCATTGCGAAGCGCAAAAACCAAACGCCATTGCGCGCGGCGACGCTTAACAAGCACAGTTGTTTGCAAAATATCGCCACTTTTAGCGCGAGACTGAGCTAAATCAAGGGAATTGAGAATATCTTGCTCTTTAAAATTGTTGCTAATTGCAGGATTGTCGCTAATTCCGGGTTCGTCGCTAATTCCTAGTTCATCTAGGCGCGCAAGCATATCTCGCAATTGATGCATAAAAGCGTTGCTAATGTTGGAAGAATTGGCGGAAGCAGCGGAAGCGGCGGAAGCATTTAACTCGCCAGCGCAAGTCAACGGATTAACCCAAGTAGACGTGCCAAAATACTCTTCAAAAAGTGAGCATACTGCGCAATCGCCATTATCTCCGCGAATAACATGCTCAATATGTGCGCGCACAACATTGCGAAGAAGAGCATCCTGCTCAGCACCGTTAAGAAGCTTCGGCGAAGGCAAATTCTGCGACTTGCAATTTGCGGAAATAATACGGAAAGCAAGCGACGCCAAGGTTCCAACAGGCCTAGACTGCTCACTTACACCAATAGAGCGAATAATAATATTGTCAATATTCGCAGCCAGCGTGCGGTTTTGAACAGCCATCGCGGTGATTTTATGCGGCCAACGCTTGTAACCAGCAATCGCGGCGCGCACAGCAAACTGCGTTTTACCAGTATTTGGCGCACCATACACAAGCAATGCGCAAGTCGCGTTTCCGGAAGAATTGCGTAAAGTGCCGTCAAATAGCGATTGTAATGCAGTATGCTCACTCATACGCTCAATTCTAGCAACGAGGCAATAGTGGAGCGATAATCAACACTATTCTTTCAACATTGCGCGCGCACGAGCATCCTTAAGCGCAAGAAATACGCGACCAACGCCAATAAAAATCAGCGTAAAAATAATCAGCAAATACGCAACGCCAACGCCCAAAGTAGTGGCGTTAAAAGTTTGCGGCGCGAAACCAAACCAGCCGGCAGGAGCGCCATAATTAAGGAAATTGTAAGGCGCGCGCATTGCGTGAACACCCCAACGCACGCCCGCAAACTCGCTAAGCATAGCAGCGTACGCAACGTAAGCAAGAGGCGGAATCGTAGCGAAATAAATGTGCGCGCTAGAAGAGCGGAAGCGGTAATCAAAAAGCACAAAATCGACGATTGCAAGAAGCGGGGCGATTGCGTGCACGCAAAGACTGCTGCAGCCGTTAGTAAGGTAAGCGCCGACGAAACCGAGCTTGTTTGTAGGCGCGAGGAAGCAAAGGTAAAGCGTAAAAGTGACCGCGATGGCGATTGTCATCATGAATTTGAAGATGTACCAAGCGTTGGATTTTGAGTCGAACCATGCGGTGGAGGTGGCGGAAGTTGCCGAGGCGGAGGCTGCGGAAGTGCGCGCGCGCATAAACGCAACTGTATCAAGCGCAAGCGAACCTGCTAAAGCAACGCAAATAGTAAGATTAGAAAGATTCGTAAAGTAAGTGAATGTCATCCAACCTTGCCACGAAGCGGCCATTCCATAAACGGACGCGACGATGGCGATTGCGCGAATTGCTGTGCGCGTCGCGTATTCGCGCGATGTGAGCGGAGTTGCAGCGGCTGTGGTTTGTTGTTCGAGCATGGATTCGTTTGCCATGTTATCTCACTTTCGTAGCTTCGATTAATCTCTTATTCTTTACCATACTTATAGTTACATAATCTCAAGCAAAAATCTGTAGAAGAAGTTGCAAAAATGCGGCGCGATTTTTGTAGATACATGCAAAGCCACTGCAACCCTCCAAACACGAGACAAGTTACCCACGTTTGGAGCGCCAAACCCTACAAAACCCTCCAAACGCGAGACAAGTTACCCGCGTTTGGAGCACCACACAGGCAATAACCCTCCAAACG
>NQOH01000010.1:23389-25321 GCA_003585735.1 Gardnerella kenyensis | reverse complement strand
TCGCTTACGAAACTCGCGTTGGAAGTCCACTGGACTTCCAACTTAAGCGAGTTTCCGCTCCGAATTGCTTTCGCGCGCTAAATCGCAGCGCTCAAGCAGGTCGTCGCGCCAACGCGAGACAAGTTACCCACGTTTGGAGCACGAGCTTAGAACGTAGCACGCACATAACCAGCACAAGCAAGTAAGTCACGAACAAAAGATATAGTCGAAGGATGGTTCGGAGTGCGCAATCGCCGCAAAATCGCGGACGGCGCTGAGATTAAATCCGTAAGGACCTGATCTAGATAATGCTAGCGAAGGGAAACATTATGACAACAGACAGCAGTGCAAAAACAACTAATCGCAACGAAGCAAACGAATACTGCACAAACGAATACTGCACAAACGCAACAAACGCAACAACGCAAATCGACACATGCTTCTCCGCACGCGCGCGCCGCCGCATGTTCCTAAACGACGTGCGCCAATGCATTGAACGCGTGCGCACGCAGCAACCACTCACCCATTGCATTACGAACGTAATCGTGCAAGACATCACAGCCAACGCGCTCCTCGCCGCAGGAGCATCGCCAATTATGGTAACCGACCCGGAAGAAGCGCACGCACTCGCGCAAATCGCCGCCGGCGTGCTCATCAACGTCGGCACGTTCCATCAGCCAGAAACTTCCGAATACATGCGCGCCGCCGTTGAAGGATGCGAAAAAGCCGATACCCCGTGGGTGCTTGACCCGGTTGGAATCGGCGTGCCGGCTCTCGCACCTCGCACGCGCTTTATTCACGAAATTATTAAGCACCACCCTACCGTAATTCGCGCAAACGCTTCCGAAATCATGGCGCTCGCCGGCAAAGAAAGCAACGGAAAAGGCGTAGATTCTCACGATAACGTAAACGACGCGCTTCAAGCTGCTCGCGAATTAGCTAAAAAATACGGATCTGTAGTAGCAATTTCCGGCGAAAAAGACGCGATTTACGGACACGGATGCTTAGCTCGCGTAACAGGCGGCCACAAAGCTATGACCAAGGTAGTTGGAACCGGTTGCGCTTTGGGAGCGTTGGTTGCAGCATACGTTGGTGCGAATCCGGAGCGTCCGCTCGCAGCAACCGTTGCAGCGCACGTGCATGCAGCCGCCGCTGGAACTTGGGCAGCTCGCCAAACCACAGCTCCCGGCACATTCCGCACGCTGTGGATGGACGCGCTTTCAACTCTTAGCGTAAACGACATGTTTAGTTTGACGAATATTGAGTTTACGGTGGAGCCTGTGGATTGGACGCTGTATTTGGTAACGGATCCGCGAATGGGAAATCGCCCGGAAGAAGAAGTGGCTGTGGAGGCGATTGAAGGCGGAGTTACGGTTGTGCAATTGCGCGATAAGTATTCCGACGACGCGGAGATTTCGGCCAAGGCGAAGAAGCTGCGCCACGCGCTTATTGATTCCGGCCACGGCGATGTGCCTGTGTTTATTGATGATCATGTTGATTGCGCGGCTCGGCTTGGTTTCAACTTGCACGTTGGGCAGAAGGATACGCCGTTTGTTGAGGCGCGAAAGGCGATGCCGGCTGAGTGGATGGTTGGGCTTTCTTGCGCGCGCCCGGATTTGATGGAGAAAGCTTACCGCGAGTGCAAAGAAAACGACGTTCCGCTGCCGGATGTGATTGGCATTGGTGCCGCTTTTGAAACGCATACGAAAGCGCACGACGTGCCGCCGCTGGGAGTTGAAGGCGTGAACGAAGTTGCGAAAGTTGCGCACTCGATGGGCGTAAAAACGTTGGCAATTGGCGGAATTCACGAGAACACTGTGTTCCCTATTCGCGGCCTTGAGCTTGACGGAGTTTGCACTGTGTCGGCGCTTATGTGCGCTGAGGATGCGGCAAAAGTTGCGCGCGAGCTTAAGCGCGTGATTACTGAGTAAGCATCGAGCACTTGTAGTGCGA
>NQOH01000010.1:21666-22702 GCA_003585735.1 Gardnerella kenyensis | reverse complement strand
TTGTGGACTTGCGGCCTCTCCAAGTCCACATTTACGGGGAAACATGCGCGCATTTGTGGACTTACACCCCACCCAAGTCCACAAACGCGCGCTAAATCGCAGCACGCCAATATTACTTAGTTTGCTGAAGGATACGCACGGAGTGGTTCACAGGTCCGTGGCCGCGCTCACCTCCGCGCCCAACGTGCAACACACTTCCGGCCGCAATCGCCTCGCGAAGCCACGCAGTCGACCATTCAAGCGCGCGAAGTACAGTATCGTGATCGCTCAAATTCTTTCCCTCGCGCAAAGCCAGCCCAATTTTCGTAGCGAGCGCGGAGGAAAGCGAGCAACCAGTTCCGTGAGTCGTGCTTGTTTCAACGCGCTCGCTTGGCACGTGTCTTGCGTAGCCATCCGGAAAAACCGCAGTATTCCCAACGTCTTCGCCAGTTAAGTGCCCACCTTTTACAATCACAACAACGCTATTTTTTGCAGCCAACTCGCGCGCCTGATCGCAAGCTTCCTCAAAGTTTTCCGCAACGCTCGACTCGCACAAAGCCGCCAACTCCGGCACGTTTGGCGTCACAACATCTACGCAACTTATAAACTTGCGCATCGCATTTTCAGCACTCGCCTCAAGCAAGCGCTTGCCGGAAGTCGATATCATCACCGGATCAAGCACGCTTACAGGAACCGGATTATCACGCATCCAATCGCGCATAGCATCAATGTATTCCGCGCAACCAAGCATGCCGATTTTTAGCGCGTCAACTGTAACGTCGTCATACACGCACGAAAGTTGAGTGCGGAAAAAGCTGACCGGCGGCGTAAACACTTCGCGCACTTCGCACGTGTTTTGCGCAACCAGATTAGTTGGTATGCACATGCCGTAGCCGCCCGCCGCCATGATTGACTTGAGATCCGCCTGAATGCCGGCTCCGCCTGTTGGGTCTGTGCCAGCTACGCTTAGCACGCGCGGAATAATTGGATTTGATTGCTGCATCGACAATTCCGTATGCTGCTTACTTGATACTAGCGTCATACTTTTATTATATGC
>NQOH01000010.1:17979-21009 GCA_003585735.1 Gardnerella kenyensis | reverse complement strand
GTCCAGTGGACTTCCAACGCGAGTTTCGCAAGCGAGCGTAATAAAACGCGAGCGTATCGTTAACAACGCTTAAGAATAAAGCGACGAAGGAACGCTCGCGCGGGTAACGCGCGAGCGTTACACACGCTCTAAGTCCACATTTTCGGGGAAACATGCGCGCATTTGTGTACTTACACACCACCTAAGTACACAAACACGAGAAAGTATGCGCGCATTTGTGTACTTACGGCGTTCGTAAGTACACAAATGCGTGCAATTACGCATCAGCGTCGAAGCCACTTGAGCTTGAACTTGAACAGCTTGCCGCTTCGAAGCGCTTCAGACGAAGCATCGCAGTGCTTGCTGTCGGTGAGCGCGCCGAATCCGTTGCCGCTAAGCACCGAGCTGAGCCATCCGCGCCTTCCGAACGCGCCGGAGGCCAAGAACAGCGCCAACAGCACGCCGAACATGAAGCTGAACCATATTGCAGCCTGACCGCCGCTGTAAGGCAACGCAACCGGACGCACTAAGTATCCGAAGCTGAAGTATCCGACTAAGTGACCTACGTTATTGTTATCACCAAAGCCGTCGCTCTCATTGTCGGACTTATCTTTTGCGTGGCCGTACAAAGCGTACTCAACTCCGTTACCGTCAGTCTTGAGCTTCTTGAACGCCGCAGTATCCACAGCGCCATTATTGCTCATTATCGACTTGCAAGTGTTAAATTCAGTTTTGCCAAGCTTACTTACTTTGCATGCGACCAAGCTGCGGTTGCTGAGATCACCGAAACTATCGTAATCGTCGTGAACATCCGCAAACAGAGTCTTTCCACTCTCCTTGCTTTCCGACTTCGAAACTTTTCCGTCCTCGTATTCCACAGGATTACCCTTAACCGTGAGCTTAGAGTAGTCCTTCTCCTCCATCGTTACAACGTAAGGATTATTAGCATCCGTGTGCCCGCTTAGAAGCGATCCTGCAGTCGCAGCAACAGTTGGCTTCTCGTTATCTACAGGAATCAAGTACACCGGCATTACGAATTCGTAGTTGGCATCGTTATTCCAGCCGCCTTCTTTGCCTCGCGTTTTATGAGTATCACCAACCCAGCTATCGCCATAAGTCATAATAACCGACAAATCATTATCTGGATTCTTAAGAACCTTATGACCGATTAAGCTACTGTCGATTGCACCAGACCTACCCCATGCGCCAATATTAGCGAAGTCAGCAAGCGAAAGACCAGTATTACTACTTTCAGACGTTACGCCAGCGCTATTAGGAATCTTATATCCACCGCCGGTACCGCCCTTTGAAATCATATCTATGACGTTTACATACCAAGTTTCTGCAGCAGCAGATCCACCATTGTCGTTATCAGCGCCGTTAGCAGCAGACCTATGATCTTCAGACGGATTATACGTATAGAAGTGTGTAGTCCCATCAAAGCTGAAGCCGTTTTGGTTATGCTCACCATCAACCTTATCGCTACCTTTTACTTCCGGCAGCAAGGATGGCTGGCAATCAGCAAAGTCCCACTTACTTCCATCAACATATGTTCCACACTCGGTTGCTGGATGCAAAGTACCATTACGCTTAAGCTTCAACGCAGATTGCAAATCATTAAGCGTAAAGTTGCGCTTAGTTGAAGCATTGTACAGATACAGAAGAGACTTCTTATCTTTCGAAAGAACAAATCCTGGATCATACGGACGATCCTTTACGCGCAGAGCTTTATCACCCTCAGTTTCTTTGAAGCTAGTAGGCGCATCAGCTAAGTAGTCTGCAGCATAATCGTTACCGCCAGCTGTGTTATCATGACCACTCTCTGCGCGCAATCGCACAAATCGCGTAATCTTATTTTTTTGCGGATTTGGCACGAGCACGCGGCTTCTCCAGCCTCGAGTCAGAACAGCAACGTCTTGCTTATTCCCTACTTGTGATTTGCGATCACCATAGTTAGGCAGATTCTGATCCAAAGGCTTCTGTTCGCCGGTCATCTTATCGTAGTCATACTGCCTGAACGTCACCATAGTTCTACCAGGGCCAAGCCTTGGATCCTCGTTCGTAACAATTTCGCTATCGTTTGGAAGCCAAATTCCCTTTTCAGGCTGATTTGCAAAGTTGTTTTCGCTACGCAAATCCATTCGTATTGCGCGCTCCTCGTGACCGCTTAGCAACATTGGGTGTATTTGCACTATTTGACGATTCATTTTAACGCCGAAGTATACGCAGTCAGACGGCTTCTTCATACCAGACCAGTTTTCTGCACTCCAGTAATCCGGACGGCATACTTCGCTAGGCTTTTCTTTTGCGTAAGCCATTGGCAGCACGTCAAGAGTATCTTCTGAACTAGCGTCGTCTCGGTAAGAGTTTCTACCTTTTGCAGCGCGGCTTTTTGCATTTCTACCTTTTGCAGCACGCGCACTTCCACGGTTTCCGCCATTTCCGCCACTTTCGCTACTTCTTGCAGTCTTGTTTCCGTCTCTATTACCTGAGTCATCGGCAAGATCTTCAGGGCTTCTAACACCAGGCATATACGTCCATGGGCCAACATCGAGACGGCTACGCGCTCGAACCACGCTTCCTGGAGCTAAGAAACCGCTAGGGAATGTTAGAACAGCATTACCATCATTATCTTGATTAAGCGTTACTTCTCTCGGCTTGGAAGTACCAGAGCATACACTCCATGATTTATCCCAGCAGATGGAAATTGTTTTACCAATGCTGTTTTCTACGTCAGACTTATTTGCATCTTCCCTAGATCTTCCAGCAATTCCAGCAAATCCTGCATTAGCGGCAGCTTTAAAAGTTGCAATTTTATTTTCCTGAAGCTCCGAAGCAGGATGATAGTAAACTACCATTCTTTTAGCTCCATAGCCTGATTTAACTACAACTTTATAATCGCGGTTTTGTGAAGAACCATCTTTGCTGAGCCAGCTATCATACTTTGCATTTTCATCGCTTTTACCATCGTATGCAACAACAGATGGCTTCACCATATCTGTCCACGTCGCTTTGAAGCATCCAACAACAGTTTTGTCACTTTGCTTTCCA
>NQOH01000010.1:12858-17254 GCA_003585735.1 Gardnerella kenyensis | reverse complement strand
TATCAGTGCTTCTGTATTTTTCAATAAATCTTCTAAGCAAATGTTTATTTGTAACGCCATTACTAACAAACTTCAGCATTGGACTAGAAGTTTTACCACTAGAATCCTGAATATTATTCGCTTTAATATATATATTCAGATTACTAACCAGCACTTTACTGTTTATACTATTCGGGCACAAAGTGACGTATCCCTTATGCAATATACCGCCATGTTTCCATTCTCTTGTGCATTTGCCAGGCTCGTACTCATTGAAATCATCGTCTAGCTTTAATGCTGCAGGTAAATTAATCGTGGCATTATCAGCTTCATACCAAGCTTTTGTATTATCTGCATAAATTTTTTTATCAAGAGTAATAACATCATCATCAAGCGTACTGCAGTTATTCACATCGCCGTTAAGCATGCATCTTCCGTGAATATCCCACGGCTTACCGTCCCACTCCTGATAACTCTTCGCACTAATCGTCGGCTTCTCATTATCAACCGGCATAAACCACACGTTTATTACGTTCGTTGTGTTATCTGGAGTCTTACCAGGTTCACGAAGCAAAAGATCGTTCGTAACCTGACCATTATTCACATAAAGTTGCGCATGCGTGAACGGCCTGTTATTTGCGTATCCATCAGCCTCCGAAGTGCCTTCACCGTATGCGTCATAGTCGTTCATAGTGTCGACATCAATATTCTTAGTTATAACGTCGCCAATATTTTCGCCATCTGCTTGACCGTTCAGATCTTCACCGCCAGGCATAAGGAAGTCCTTGTGAATAGCATATTCACTAAACTCCTTAGCATCACCAATATGTTGACTACTCTGATTTTTAACAAGCCTATCTGTAATATGTACTTCTCTTCCGTTCTTCATATTTACGGAAGCGTCGTAAGAGAATGAAGAACGATCCATAATAAATTCTTTAGGCGTATACTTCACCAAATTAAGCTTATTTCGCCACTGGCATTTACCTGCAACAGCAGAACCGCGCATAGAGGAACTACAAATATTGTCTTTAATAGCAAAACCATATGATCCATCACCGCGCATAGGATACGAACCATTCCACGCGTCAAATTGCTTATTATCCGCCGCACTCATAGGAGTTAGTGAAGGCTGTGGCTTACTTTCTTCTTCTTGCTTATTGATATTCGGCGTACCTTTTACAAGCTTTAGAACATCCTGAAGGTTTAACGGCCTACCATTGCCGCCCTTGCGGTATGAGTTTATGTTCCACTTGTACACAAAGTATTGCGTGCCATACTTCTGATTTCCATACAAGCCATTTTGCGGCCCGTCAAATCCAGGATCGTTTCGTCCGTCAACACTCTTCTTGTTGTTGTTTACTAATCCCCACGTATAGTCCTTACGCATATCAACAAAGCGCGTTACCTTATGCTCAATCGGGTTAAGAATAGTCTCGTCATCAGCTTCCAACTTTTTGAAAGCAAGAGTCTTTTTGGCGTACTGCTTTTGTTTAATATCTCCTATCGCGTTAATACCAGTAACGCCACCTAAGCACAGCTTCCACTGCTGACCCGTCTCCGAGTCGCATGAGTATTGAGGCTTATCTTCACCATAAGCATACTTTGCTTGAGTTTTTGCAGGATTAAAGCCATTGTCGTACTGATCGTAAGTATCGTACTTCTTTTGGTCTTTAACGCCAATTTCTTCCTTGCGGTATCCGAAGATTCGCTCGTTACGCTTATCGTGCCTCATCCAAGAAAGCATTGCCACGATTTCGTTATTATTAAGCTCAAACGGGTTCACTTGCACTAAGCCGTTTGGCCACGCAATATCGAGCGGAAGCGGGTCGGACTCTTCGCGATCCTGTAGATTTCCTGGATCCATAAGCTTCCAAAGTTTATTTTGACGCTCATCTGGATTATCTTTCGACACAGAGTAAACGTCTACGTAAATTCTGGAACCAATTTCCGCAAAGTATTCCGGAATCGTAATATTTCCAGTTACAGGATCAAAAGTAATTTCGCACTTATCGTCGCCGTTAGTAGTGCAACCCTTGATATGATCTCCAAGCTTTGCTGTAATAATGCGCTTACTGTATTCCTTACGCCAATCATCGTTACTTTTCGCAGTAGAACGATCTTCGTCTTCAGCATCTCGATCCTGTTTTTCAGCGTCTTCTTTAGCCTTGGCATCGCCGTCCTTGCTAGTTTCGCGGTCTTTGCTGGTATTGCCAGTATTACCGTTCTTGCCATCCTTGTTTTGAGTGCTTCGCTTCGAACGTTTCTTAGCGTCTTTATTTACTCCCGTAGACGCGTTAGTATCGCCTGCTTTGTTCTGTTTTTCGTTGCCATTATTTGGAACATTCTTATTTGGAACGTTCTTGGTTTCAGAATTTGCAGCTTTTTCAGAATTTGCAGCGTTTTCGCTTGGCTTCTGATCGGTCTTCTGATCAGCACCCTGCTTATTTTCAAGCTTGCTATCAGTGCTCTTGTTTTCGTCTTCCTTAAGAACAGCAAATCTTACTTTACCGCGCCTTCCCGGAATATTGCGCTTCTTAGCGTTCTTCTTAGAACTCTTCTTAGCTGTCTTATTCTTAGCATTCTTCTTAAGTTCTTTAGAAATCTTCAAAGAAGCAGGCTTGTTATTAACTTGAGACTGCTGAATCTGCTGTTCCTGCTTCTTCTCTTGCTTTTGCGTCTGCTGCTTATTTTCTTGTTGCGGCTTTGCAGTCTGCTTATTTTCTTGCTTCTGCGGCTGATTCTGCTTATTTTGCTGATTCTGCTGTTCCTTCGACTTTTGCTGATTTTGGGTAGACTTCTCCCCAGGTTTTGCATTTTCAGTCTTTTCGTTGCCAGCTTTCGCTTTGTTATCAGCTTTAGATTTATCAGCTTTAGATTTAGCGTTATCCTTGCCGTCAGCTGCCTTGCTGTCAGCCGCCTTGCCGTCAGCCGCCTTTCCGTCAGCCGATTTATCGTCAGCCGCATCTCTGTCCTCTAAAGCAGCCCTATCCTCAGCAGACCTATCCCCTGCAGCTCTAGACCCATCCGGGCTTGCAGCATCATTATTGTGCTTATAAGTATTAACCTGATGCCAAAGATCAGTCTTCTTATTACCGTCTCGCTGAATAACAATGCCGTAGCAACTGCCATCCTTTGGGCAAAGTTGATCGTAGTTGTGCTCATTCCCCGGCTTTTTCTGACCGCGCGCCCAAATTCTAACCATAATCGAGCGCACGCGCTTATCTTCATCCCAAGGATTCACGCGCCCAACATAATGTCCATTCGGCTTCTTATCCCACCAAACGTTTGGCAAACCATAGCCAGGAGATACAATAATCAGCCTAAGTTTCTTTATTACGGAATTACCTGCAGCATCCCAACCGTGGAATATCAAATCATGCACACCACGATTTCTAGTCTGATCTGCCACTAATACTGTAGGAGAACCCTCATCTTTAGAATTACCGCTGTTAATCACCCATCCAACTTGATCCGTTTGATTATCAAGCTCGCCATTTTTATGAATGAACTGATCATAGCTTATTGTAGTAAAATCGCCGCAACCGCTGGTATCACAATTATTCTTCTTATCACGATTAGTCGTAATCATATCGAAATCATTGCGAACAACGACTTTTTTACTATCAAAGAATCTCTTATTTTTATTGTTAGTAAAGTATTCAGTAGCTTCATCCGGCTTCACGCCAAGCAAAATCCTCTTATCGTCATGGCCCTTAACCCAGAACTTAATTTTGCTATCAACAGGAATCTTCAAACCATCAGCTGGAACGTCAACAGGATTTCCGTTATTTACGCTCACTTTTACATCCAAGGTTGGCTTCTCGTAATCAACATACGGGAATACAACAGGTATAACAGTAGTCGAGTTATCCCAGAACGTAATCTTTACGTACTTTACAAACACGTAATTTGACAAAACTTTAGGATCCTTGCCATTCTGCAACTGAGCACTATACTTGTTGCGCATCCAAGTTCTGTAAATACGCTTGATTTTAGCCAAGACTTTGTCCTGCAAGTCTTGCTTTACAGGATCTCCAGGCTTCAACTCCTTACCGTCATCACCTGTCTTAGGAGCATCGCTTACAAACCAAACATTACGCTTAGTAGCATCTTGCGCTTTAGGCCAGCATTCAGGCATGCTGTCTTCACGATCCTCACCAAGAGCTGCACGATCGTCATTCACAGCAGAATCCTCGTCGCCATCTACGGACCTAAACGAAACAGAAGACCTAGATTGACCGTTAATTTTATCCTTGTACTCATCAAGAATCTTAGAGTGCCCGCAAGGATTTACAACGCTGACAATAGGCACTTTAGCAGCAACGCTTAAATCAGCATCTTGAAGAGTATTCGAGCGAGGCTCATCACCCCACTTATTCGTCCACTCAGCTTTATAAACAGCAAGATTCTTAAG
>NQOH01000010.1:11229-12156 GCA_003585735.1 Gardnerella kenyensis | reverse complement strand
GCCTGAGCGCCCTTCTTCTGCTTTATGGAACCATACCTACGCCTTGTACCATAATCATCCTGATTAACAGGCGGGAACAAGTTAGGATCAAAAGCCATTACCTGCTTATACAAGTCAGAACGCTTACCAACAAAATTCACAAACCCAGCATTATTATCACGATCATCAATAATAAGAGGATTAGGAAGCGGCTGATCGTAAGAATAATACTTAGGAGTCTTGTTATTCTCGTCATATTCCTCAGTTTGCAAAGGCTTAAACACATCCGCTTGCGTAATAATCCTATACCACAAATCCTGAGTTTCGCTCATGTGATACGTTCTATCGTTATATCTAAGCTCAAGCTTATGCCTACCAGGCGTTGAATCCTTCGTATTATGGTCGTTCATACCAGGATTACGGAACCACTGATTGCCTCGAGCATAGCCGTTATTCGGAGAATAATAATCAGGCAATAAGCGTATATCTTCACTCTCGTTCATAAGACTTGAGTATCCCAAAGGCTTATTTACTATTCCAAGTAACACACTAGAGAATGAAATATTCCTGAGCTTAAGATAATTACCGCTGTCACTGTTGTACGGACCCAAACCAGTACCCTTAAGGAAGTGGTATCTAGGAGCCTGAATATCCATAATTCGCGGCGCACCATACCACTGCTGATGCATGATAGTGTACATGTAAAGGTTAGCGTCACGTCCAAAATTAGTCATGGAGTATTTATAGGCTTTAGTCTTACCGAACGGGTCAGTAGCACCATAAAAACCGCTACTCATATCTCTATGACCGAAGTAAGATCCTGCAGCGTAGAAGAATGAAAAGTTTTCGCAACCTGCTCCATCGCCCTTGTTAGCAGCGCAATATCCTTCTTTATTCGTAGAAGTTGTAGTAGTGAAGTGAATCTTGTAAGTATAAGCAATCTCGCCA
>NQOH01000010.1:8531-10559 GCA_003585735.1 Gardnerella kenyensis | reverse complement strand
GATTTAATATTGTTCACGAAACCAAACACGCGCTGCGTGTCATTTTTTATAGACTGATAAAGATTTTGTACGAGAGCAACATAAGCAGGGCTATAGCCTCTGTTATAGCTTCCTTCAACTTTAGGAACAACTCTAAGATCGCCTTCATCCAAAGCAGCATAGCTACTAGACTTAATGCAGTCTAAACCTTGACCACCATCACGGCACTTACCAAAATCCTTACTATTCAAATCAGTAGTTGTCATAGCTGATGGAAGGAGCCTAGAATAATTGCCGTTCTTACTGTCGTCACTGCCTTTCATCTTTCCCCAAGCTGCGGTAAGATCATCACCCGGAGCAAAATCGCTACTCTTCACTTCCTTGCTGCACAAACCGTTAGGATTATCCCAAGAGAAGGAGCAAGTTTCGCGAGGAGGCTTATAATTATCAAGATTTCCGCCATGATTCTTCTTGTACTGATTCTGCTTATACAAAGCAGTATCTTCCCTGCCGTTGTAAAGAACTCGCTGAATATACTGCCTTCCGCCTTCGCTACCTTTGTCTAGAATCTGACCTTTTGGAATCGTAAAGTAATTAAAAGCAGCACCAGCGCCTTGAGTACGGCCGCCAGCGTTAAAAATAATATCCCACACGAAGCCGCCGCCGGAAAGCTTAGGCGTGCGCTTTACAAACACGAAGTCTGCAGTGTCGTCAACAGGCACGTTCATTCTGTCGACGCCTGAACCCTTATGGTTAAATGCCATATTGCGGAAGCGGCCCATAATAAAAGTGCCCTTAGGGTACGGAGTGAAGTAAGTTGCGCCGTAATGATCCGTGCCGGAAGGATCTTCAGGCACAGGACCGTTCTCGTAGTGGCCACGAGGTCTTGTTGCTGCGCCAATAAATGGATCGCTAGAATCCAAGTTGTATCCAAGACTATTAACATCCAAATCGTGGCCGTTCGTGGCTCGCAAACCAGCGCCGTCGCCATCAGTAGTAATGCATGCGCCTAAAGCGTAATCCTTGTTGCACCCAGGGCGATACACTTCGTAAGATTCGCGAGCTGAGTAATTCTTAACTTCACGGTTTTGTGCTTTGGCTTGGGCTTCTTTGGCATCGCGCGCAAGAGGTGACGAACCGCGGCTTTTAAGCGATCTTAAGGCTCGCGCTAACGGGCTGCTTTCGTCCATGAATACGTTATTGTTGCTGCCGAAACTTTGGAATGAGGAAAGGTCGGAGGAAGAAGAGGCGGAAGAAGAGGCGGCGTCTAAGGCGGCGTCTGATGCAGCGGAAGAAGAGGCGTCTGATGCAGCGGAAGATTGAGAGGAGACTGAACCTTGGCGAGAAGGTGGATTTGGCTGCGGATTTGGCTGCGGATTTGGATTAGAGATCGGCTTAGAACCAGAATGAGAATCTGGATTTGCGGAAGTGTTAGCGGAATTATTAGCATTCTCCGCCGCAACTGCAGTTTCAGCAGTCAAGCAAACCGGCAGCAACATTGCCACCGAAAGAGCACAAACCAGCACTGCCTTAAGCGCGCTAGCGAAAGCGCTGCCGGACGCGCGATGCGCACGAACCGACGCACTATGCGCACAATCCGACGCACTGTGCGCACGAGCCGACGCACGCTTAGTCGCACTATACATATGCTGAGCCGCACGCTTAGCCGCACGAGCGGCGCACTGGGTCAATCGGCCTATGCGAACCAGAACGTTTAGCGTAATCGTCCAAATACTCTTCATCGTTTCCACCTGTTTTGCATTGTTTTACACTGCTTTGCGTCGCCTCACAGCAACGCAAGTTTGTTATTAAGTTTTAGTTGTTAAGTTTTAGTTGTTAAGTTTTAAATGACACTCATAAACCAAGAATGTCTATAAGCCAATCGAGCGTTTTATCGCCGCGATCTCCATGTTTGCGCTTCTTACGCAAGCTAGACTTTTTGACCTTCGGCCTCTTTTTTGGCCGATTCGCAATCGCCCTAGCTTCCTCGCGCTCAAGATCTGTGCTGTGTATTGCGCTACTCACAGCGCTACTCACAGCGCTACTCAC
>NQOH01000010.1:4022-7892 GCA_003585735.1 Gardnerella kenyensis | reverse complement strand
AGCGCTATCTTTCGCGCTACTTGTAGCGCTATCTTCCAGACTGTCTTCTCTGCTGTCTTTATCGCTATCTTCCCTAGTTTTCGCGCTATCTTCCTTCTTATCTTTCTTGCTATCCTCTTCGTCTTCCTTCTTTTTCTTCTTAACCGGCAGGCCGGCCCACCAAATGTAGCCGCCCACCACGCACAGGCTTCCGAGGCATCCCAAAACCCACCACGGGAATCGCGGAACATCCGGCTTTTTGCCGCGAAGCGCCTTATCCGCCGCAGGAGTCGGCACCACGCGCTCGCCCGTCACCAAAATGCGCTGCGTGTTAATGCCGAGCGGCGTGCAAGTGATCAGCGTCACCAAATCCTTGCCAGGCACGGCCGCAATCTTCTTCGTCTCGTCCGGGTTCACAACGATTTTGTCAACCACCTTGTAGGTGAGAACCTCGTCGAAAACCTCAATCGTAAAGGTGTCGCCCTTAACGATTTCGTCCAAACGCGTGAACATTTCCGCGCTCGCGAGGCCGCGGTGGCCGGTTATGACCGAGCGCGTGCCCTTGCCGCCAACCGGAAGCGACGTGCCGCGCAAATGGCCGAGGCCCTTAAGCAACGTGGCATCTTCCGTGCCGTGGTACACCGGCAAATCAAGGTCGATTTTCTTGATTCGCAAGCGCGCCATCAAGCCGTCGTCGTTCGCCTTCAGCTGCTCCCAGTAGTCCTGGCTGGCATCCGACGTTTCACCATGCGAGGTCGGAATATTCGTATTCGCCTCGTAAATAGCGCCCGACGAAAGCTTCTGATTGTACTCGCGAGCGCGCGCCAGCTGCTCGTGCGGAGCAGGAACCGCGTGCGTAATAAGCTTCGCGTACTCGGCCGCAACCTCCGACATGTGATACTGGCTCAGCCACATGGCGGCGTGCGGGTAAATCAGCGACGCAAACGACGCAAGCAGCAGCAGAGCCGGGACTATGCAGGACTTGGAGAAGTGCCACTTTTTGGCTTTGTTGCGCGAGTTTGAGTGGTTTTTGGAGTTGTGATTTTGTTTGCGATATTCTTGAGTATCGTCTATGAGTTTTGTAACTGATTTAGTTTTCCGGTTTTGACGAGGCTGGAAAATTTGTGTTTGCGCAAGTTCCCGTCCTTCGTCGCTTTGGCTGTTAAAGGCTTTACTGTCTGCTTTGTTCTTAAAAGAACGTAGCTTCCTCAGTCCTCTTTTATTGCTGAACACAATTTTTCCAGCCTCTCAACATGCTAAACAACAACACAAAACTCATAGACTCGTGCAAAAGTTACGCAACTGCGTGGTTTACTAAGTGCAACTAAAGTTGCGCAACTAAGCTGCGGGTGGGTTTTTTGTTGGTAAATTATTTTTGGTGTTACGCGTGCAGTAGCGCGAATGCCAGTGTTCTCTAGGCAATAAATACTCAACGTCTGCAGAGCAATACTGTTAAAGTTCACTAAGCAACAAATAGTCGCCGTTCGCAGAAGCATCACTGCAAAGCTACAAAAGCAACGCCAGCAAAGCACAACTGCAAAGCTTCCAAAGCAACGTTTGCAAAGCACAACTGCAAAGCTTCTGGAACATTTACCGGAGTTTTTTTCTCCGGCATTTGCGCGACGACCTGCTTGAGCGCATTGAGCCGCTCAAAACAGCTGCGCAGCTTGGTCGAAACCAAACTGCGCAACCGGCAGAGCAAATCAGCTGAACAATTGTTCAAGCCACTCAGCCAACTAAGTCACTCAGCCAGCCGATTAAGTTTTACTCCTGTTCTTGTTCCTTGCGACGCTTCATCACAATGTAGAAGAACGTGCTAGCGATGCCAACAATGCCGCAAAGCGTCAAAATCACCAATCCGCGAGCACCAGTCATAGGCAAAGCGCCGACGATGTTAGTCAACGCATTTGCATGCTTGTTGCCAATTGTGAGTTTGTTACCCTCTGGTATGGTGGTATTTCCATCCGTAACAGTATCCGTAGCAAGTGAAACACAGTGAGGAGTTGCGTAATCGCGTTCAAAACCGGCAGGTGCCTTAGTTTCGACTACGCAATAAACTCTGTTAGTGCCTTCTTTTTCTTGGCTCTTCCTGTAGACGAACAGGTTCACGGAATCAGTACCATTGGTCTTAGCCTTTGTATCTTCCTTGGTCTTCAAAGTAGTGCTTACAAGCTTGCTGTCAATTGCAGTACCGTTACTAGTCTTAAAACTGTAGGTCTTGGAGCCATTGGAATCAGTTTCATCAACGGTATGAATATCAGTCGTACCATACTTCGTAGTAGTAGTACCACTTGTTTTAGTTCCAGTAATCTCGTACACGTTGAACTCAGCATCGTTCAAAGGCTTGTTGTTATTGTCGCTATCTTGCTTGTTAACTACCATCGTGCCGCGGTAAACCGTATCCACAGGAATTTGACCAGTCTTACATTCGTCTCGAGTGTCTCCAGGCTTGCAAGGATTGTTATCATCATCGCCAGAGCCAGTTTTGGAGTCGTCAACGAAAGTATTTGCAAGGTTGGAAATGTTGCCAGTGAATGTCTTGTCTACTTTAGTCTCCAACTCCACAACGAGCTTTGCGATTTTATCCGTACCAGCTGTAGTACGAGCAGTCTCAGCCTTCTTAAGACCCTTGTTTTCGCTGCCTGTGTATTTATTAAGGGAGAAGGAAACGAGTTGATTAGTCACAGTCACAGTGTAATCTGTCGCCGCAAGCGTTTCCTCTGCAGGAGAAGTAAGCTTTGCACCAGTAGTCTTGTTATAGTAAACAATATTCGCACTCTTAATGCCCTTATTGTCGTTAACATCATTAGGACTCAAGCCATCAACCAGCTTATCCTTAAAGCCAACCTTCTCGTACTTATTATTCTTAGTATCCGTTGGAGAAGAAAGCGGGATAGCAATCATCCAAGTAATTGTTGTGTTATCCGTCAAATCATCAGTGCTTGGATCGCTTGCGGTCTTCGTAGGCACTTCAGTTGTGATGTCATTCTTCGGGTACACGTTAACATCGTAAAGCCATGGATTAGCGGACTTAGTGTTTGTATCCGAATTTGGAAGCGGTGTTGTGATGAAGAATGGCTTAACACGTTCAGTAATAGTGACGTGGTGGAACTGGCTATCGGTACCTTTTATCTCAGCATCCTTAACATCCGTTTCCTCAACGTAGTACAAGCCCATTGGGAGGTTCGGGAAGTTAGCTGTGCCGTCGTCGTTAGTAGTTACTTCGTTACCTGCTGTCTGACCACTGCCGACTGTCTTATCACTAGAGAGTGCATACTTTGCATTTGTATCATGAGTGAGGCTGTAGGCATCTAAAGTGGCGCCTGCAGTAAGTGGGTTACCAAGTTCCTTAATCTTCGCCCAGCCTTTAGAATCAGACAAGTCAATCTTCTTTGCATTGGCATCTGTACCAGCTTTAAGCTCGACGCGGCTCAACTTAAACTTAACGCCCTTAACTGGCTTCTTGTCTGTAATAGACATTTTATTACCGTTAGAGCGAGTAGTCGTTTCAGGGCCTTCGTACTTGTGAATGGTGATGGAAGTTTGATTATTTTTGGTAGTGTCAATATTAGCTGTGTTAGCCTTATTTTGATCACCTTCAGCCCAGGCGACTGAGCCGGCGATGCAGCACGTGCCTAGCGTGCAGGTGGCGGCAAGCATTGCCACAGCCTGTTTTAATGAAATTTTGTTTAGACGCATGGTACCCCTCTTCTTGTAGGAACGTCTTGTGTCGATTTATATTTTTGGCTTACAAAATAACTAATCATAACAAGGTTATAATGTAATAACAAATTTTTTATAAAGTTACTGCAAAACCTTGTTTTTTAGCGATTTGTAGCAAGTTGGACGCGAGCGCTCAACTCTGAGTAAGTACAAGTTTAATCAGCAACG
>NQOH01000010.1:0-3310 GCA_003585735.1 Gardnerella kenyensis | reverse complement strand
CCCCCCCCCGTAACAAATAAAATCGTTATATACCAATGCTTCCGGGGGTGTCAAAATGTAAGACAACTCCCCCTCAACCGCATTTTTGCCTTTCCCAAATTTTCACAAATTAATTTCGGCGTGTCGCATTGATTCGCTTTTCGCTTAAGCGTAGCGCGAAAAGCAACCCAATGCGGTAGCGCTTGCTCAGAGTTGAAAGCACGGTGTGCTTTCAACACGCGACGACCTGCTTGAGCGCTGCGATTTAGCGCGCGAAAGCAACTCGGAGCGCCGAGCTTGCTCAGAGTTGAAAGCACAGTGTGCTTTCAACGCAAGCGAGGTCTGCCTTCGTCAATAAAGACGAAGGCAGGGCAGATTAGTGTGACGCGCTTTAGAAACTAGGCTGTGGTTGACGTAATCTGATGACCAACAATCCAAAACCCCCAATGTAATTGATTCGCTTTTCGCTTAAGCGTAGCGCTCCAAACGCGAGGAAAGTTTCTCGCATTTGGAGAGTTGCGGAGGGCTTGGCACTCCAAACGCGAGAGAATCATCTCACATTTGGAGAGTTGCGGAGGGCTTGGCACTCCAAACGCGAGAGAATCATCTCACATTTGGAGGGTTGCGGAGGGCTTGGCACTCCAAACGTGCGCGCATCCTTCCCTGCGTTTGTGGACTTACCTACCCATTAAGTCCACAAAACCGAGGCAACATGCGCACAATTGTGGACTTACACACACTCAAAGTAAACAAACACAGGATGAAGTACGCGCATTTGTGGACTTATCCACGCTCTAAGTCCACAAACGCGGGATAGCAGAATCAACAACATAACTTTAAAACAAAGGATTACGAGTATAGTACTCTTTCAAAGAATCTTTGGTAATCACTTTAGAACAAACAGCCGAGTCATCAACACCTTCACGCAAATCACTCCATGGAGATTCTTTGTGAGTTCTTTCACTCAACTGGCTGCCAGTATATGTACCAAATTTATCGCATACTTTCTCAATAATACGCTTTTGATCATCAGTCAAAATATTGGAATCAGACTGCTCAATATCCGAAAGATTAATCTCGCCCTTACGAATCAAAAACTTACCGCGATGGCGGCTAAACAGAGTAGGAGCCACAGGACCATTTCTCCAAGCCTGAAAATTCTCACAAAACAACGGATTTCCAGTAGTGACTAAACAATAAGCCTGCGAATAATAAGCCAACTTCTGCAACTTCATAGTAGTAACAGTTCCAGTAAGCTCAAGGATATACGCAGCCACATTAAAAATTGTCGTCATACGCACCTCCTCTTTAAACAGCGAGTATTTTATAGTATACTATTGTGATGACAATTAGCAGAAACCAAGCAAATAGAGCAGGAAAAATACTCAAAACTGGCAAAATTTCAGATGAGTATTATGATGCAATATCGATTCTTGACGCATGGCGTAAACAGCATGAAAATCCTGCTAAAATCTTTTTCAAAAAACTTCTTGAGATTACAAATAAATATCCAAACTCAATTGCAACTTATCGTCTTAAACGTAAAGAATCAATACTTAATAAATTAAATCGCAATAATAATCATTTTAAATTAGGAGAAATAGACGATATAGTAGGGTGTAGAGTAATAGTTGATTCTGTAGATGAAGTATACAGTATCTACGACGAAATTATTGGTCTTAAACAATCAGGATACATAGGTATTAAAACTATAAAAGACTATATAAAAGAACCTGAATCATCTGGCTATAGATCCTTGCACGTCATAATAAATCAACTCTGCGATTATGGAGAAGAAAGCAGAACGTATAGGATTGAACTACAAATACGAACTAGATTACAACATTATTGGTCTACTGCCGTAGAAGCAATGGGAGAAATTGATGGAGTAGAATATAAAAATCCTACTTTGTCTGCATGTAACAATACGCCTCGTATAAAATCCTGCCTAAAATTCTTCAAATTAATATCTGAATTAGTTATTGTGCGCGAATATAAAAACAGCAAGTCAAATGAGACTATTGAATCAATAAATGCAGAATTAGAAAAACCTGATTTTATGGAAATCATTGAAGATCTTACATTAGCACAAGAGAGCATTTCTATTAAAATTCATGGAAGCCTTGACATAAGTGAAAAAAGACTATATTTGCTAGAATTTTCTCGCGAGACACAGGAGCTAAACGTATACCCATATACAATTGATCTAACAGATGAAGCGATAGAAGACTACAACAATAGTGAAAATAATATTAGATATAAGAAAAAATATAGCGTGAAGAACGATAATTCACAGAAAAAAGATAAGAATCAAAAAGATTCATCAATCACTAACAGCATTACAACAAATACAAAAGTCAGGGATATCAATAGGGTTCTTGTGTATGCAAAAAACAATGAACAACTGTACGACGCATATCCTAACTATTCATATGCCATAGAAAAATTCATCGATTTTGTGGAAAGAAAATAATACCTATTATGCTTTCTTGAACTGTTTTATCTCAAGTACGAATATACGAACAAATGCTATGTAGGGTTATTCCACAAATGTAGATTATGCAAGGATCCTGTAGGAAAAATGCTATTGCAAGCATAGCAAGCATTTTTATTCATGTTAGTTGTTTATTCAACGGCTTATTCAACGGCTTATTCAACGGCTTATTCAACGGCTTATTCAACGGCTTATTCGACTACAAAACCAAGAAAATCGCTCGCACAGATTAGCTGCGCTCACGTCTTCGCTTGCGTTGAAAGCACACTGTGCTTTCAACTTGAGCAAGCTCGGCGCTCCGAGTTGCTCTCGCGCGCGCTGTGCTGCGCTCAAGCAGGTCGTCGCGCTGCGCGCCAAGGATTGCATTGAACCGCAAATGTGAATGTGTTGTAAGCGTCGCGCGCGTATCGTAGTTTTTTATATTTGTCGCGACTAAATTAGAACAGTTGGAAAATTGAGCAAATCGTGTAGGAGACGCAAACTGTGCTGCAGAAATATGAACTGGCTAACGAGCTTAATCGTGGTGTAAAAGCGCGCAATGCTGGCGAAATTGCGGATTGCACGAATGCAAATCTTCGCCGCGCGACTTCTGCAAGTATATCTTCCGCAACTTCCGCAAGCGCGACCTCCGCAAATCACCGCCGAACCGGATACGGCGAAACCTGCGCAAAGGTGATTCTTTTCGGCGAACATTCCGTGGTTTACGGCCATTCCGCAGTCGCGTTGCCGCTGAAAAATTTGCGCATGCGAGCTACTGTAATTGCCGACGATTGCGGATCTGCAGAAAGCCCAGCATCTCCCCAAATCTCATCTCCCCAAACACAATCCCCCCAAATC
>NQOH01000011.1:29378-29897 GCA_003585735.1 Gardnerella kenyensis | reverse complement strand
ACGGTAATTGGCAAAACACTGTTAAAAACTCAGTCAGCCAACTGAGAAAATAACGGTAATTGGCAAAACACCGTTACTAACTCAGCTACCAAACTGAGAAAACAACAGTGTTTGCCGCAGGCAGACCTCGCTTGCGTTGAAAGCACACCGTGCTTTCAACCTTGAGCAAGCTCGGCGCTCCGAATTGCTTTCGCGCGCTAAATCGCAGCGCTCAAGCAGGTCGGAGCGCAAACGCCGGAAGTTTTCCCGCAAATGTTTCCAAAACCAGCGAAACCGACTACAAATGCCGGGAATTTTCCGGCAAATGTAGTCAAAAACTATGAAAACGAAAACAAAAGCCGGAGAAAAAACTCCGGCAAATGTGGTCACAAAACTCAAAAACGATTTTTTCTTTACAGAGTTGTAAAAGAAATAACGGAATTTAGCCAAAAAACGACAATTACTTTACACGAGCGTAAAGAAACAATCGAAACTATCTCCGGCAAATGTTACCCAAACAGGCAACCAGAGACCATAACA
>NQOH01000011.1:26659-28764 GCA_003585735.1 Gardnerella kenyensis | reverse complement strand
GTCCAGTGGACTTCCAACGCGAGTTTCGCGCGCGAGCGTAATCCACGCGAGCGCCATCTGCACGAAGGTCAAATAACGTCAATATTCCGACCCTAACGCAGTAACAGTACTGCACCAAGGTCGAATAACACCAGCCTTCAGACAAATCAACATTTTGCAATCCATCTACTTCTTTGCCAGTAAATGTTCCGCCGGATATTTTTTTCAAAGTACCAGCATTCCATAATCCAATATTTTTGCCTGTTGCAGTAACACTGCCAGAAATTTCATCTTTCTGGCAACTTGTCAAAATCCAACAATCAAATTTTGTATTATCAATTCTCCAAAAGCGTTTCATCAAGAAGAAAATCAATAATTCCTAAAACAAGAATTCCGTCATCTGTTCTCCATGGTTTAATACAATCCTTCACGATAATAATTTTCTTGAAATTATCTGGTATGTTGTTCAATGATCGAGATTCTTGCAAAGTTTTCTCATGTGTAGACAAATTCAAAGATGATTGAATATAGTACTTGTTATCCGCAAGGTTACAAACAAAATCTACTTCTGTTTGAATTCTCTTATTCCCTTCGCGAATTTCGACAACACCAACATCTACGTTATAGCCTCTCATAATTAATTCATTGTAAATAGCATTTTCCATTAAGTGAGACTCCTCCTGCTGTCTAAAATTGAGTCGCGCATTCCTCAGTCCCAAATCAGAAAAATAATACTTTTGTGGGGTATTAATATATTTTCTTCCTTTAATGTCGTAACGTAACGCTTTTTTAACAATGAACGAATCTTCTATAAAAGAAAGATAAGAAATAACTGTACATAACGACAGTTCCTTTTCTCCTTTACTTTTGAAGGTCTCAAATATTTTCTGCGGATTTGTCAAAGAGCCAACAGAAGATGCAAGAATATTAATAAGCGTATCCATAACATCTAAACGCTTAATTCCATTACGCTCTGTAATATCACGAACGTAAGTTTGCTCAAACAAATTCTTTAAATATGAAGCTTTTTCTTTATCATTTTTCTTCGATACAATAAGCGGCATACCACCATAAGTAAGATATTCATTCCAAGCTTTAATCTTGTCGGAATCACACACTGAATAAAATTCAGAAAAAGACAACGGGTGAACATGTACTTGCTCACCTCGATCTCTAAACTCTGTAATAATGTCAGAAGAAAGGAATTTAGAGTTACTACCAGTTATATAAATATCAATATTTTGCTCATGTAACAGTCCACTCACCACAAATTCAAACCCTTCCACCAACTGAATTTCATCCAGAATAAGGTAATAAGGATTACTGTCTTTAATCTTCGCCAAAATATCTTGTTCAAGCAACTCTGCATTATTGTGATATTTCATACTAATTGCGCGATCCAATTCTATTTTAATAATATGATCCGCAGGTACGCCTTTAGAAAGCAAATAATTTCTATATAAAGGATCCAAAAGATACGATTTTCCACATCTCCGAATGCCAGTTATTACTTTAACCATTCCATCATCTTTTTTATCAATTAGCTGCTGAAGATAATGTTCTCTTGCAATTTGCATTACTATTCCTCACTATTCTTGCTAAACAACTCACTAAACGATTCACTTAAGTACTTCATTTGAGCGATTCGTCAAATAACTAAATAGATAGCTCAATAAATAGCTAACTGAATAAATTTGACAAAAACGGCAATTTTCTTCAATGTAATTTCTTAAGTTTGATTTTATTGCAATTATAGAATAAAAGCAATGAAGATTTTTGCCATTTACGGCAATTTTCTTCACCGAGCACAATTCACAGACCACATAAACTCGGAACGCACCGCAAAATAACTGTCCATGTGTTACTAACTCAGCTAGCGAACTGAGAAAATAACGGTAATTGGCAAAACACTGTTAAAAACTCAGTCAGCCGACTGAGAAAATAACGGTAATTGGTAAAACACCGTTACTAACTCAGCTAGCGAACTGAGAAAACAACACTCACACGATGTAACAAATGCCGGGAATTCTCCCGCAAATGTAGTCAAAAACTATGAAAACGAAAACAAAAGCCGGAGAAAAAACTCCGGCAAATGTTACCCAAACAGGCAACCATAGACCCTAACG
>NQOH01000011.1:21989-26026 GCA_003585735.1 Gardnerella kenyensis | reverse complement strand
GTCCAGTGGACTTCCAACGCGAGTTTCGCGCGCGAGCGTAATCCACGCGAGCGCCATCTGCACAACTGTCCCACTACGTCAATATTCCGACCCTAACGCAGTAACTCATCTGCACAACTGTCCCACTACGTCAATATTCCGACCCTAACGCAGTAACAGTACTGCACCAATGTCCAATAACCGCCTACCAGAGGCCCGAGCGCAGAACTACTTCTTAATATACTTTGCGAAAACACGCTCCAACAAAGGCGTGTGAAGCATAATAGTCGATCCCCAACCAATGAATAATAGCAGCGGCAAACCCTGCGGCAAATAAATAAGCGAAGCCACTACAAGACTCACAAAAACCGCGTCTATAATAATCATTCCAAGCGTTGCTTGCCAGTATGCAACGCTGAAAATAAGCGCATTTAAAACTGTCTTGCCAATAGAATTTTCAAAACGCGCTTGTAAAGCAAATACCCATTCCGCTACCAGCAGCCAGATTAAGCTTATTGCAAATTGCGGGATTAAAAGCGGCGGTATTCTAACTGCAATCCAAGCCCACAATATGAGAGCAAGAAGCGGCCCCATCACAATCCAAATAGCGGTAGATTTTAAAAAGTTACTTGAGAATGCACGAAAATAGGCAGAAGTCATGTGTCCTTCCGCATTTTCTACGCGTCTTGCAGCATCATGCGCCGCAGAAATCGCCGCCCCAATAGTTATTAACGGGATGCTTGTTAAAACCATCAATATAGTAAGCCACACAGCATTAGAGAAGGTTTCCATACCTTGCGCAAACTTTGAATCCGGATTACCAAACGAGAACATTTAACTATCTCCTTTACGTTTCTGTTTGCGCTATTTATAGCTGACTTACTAATACGCTTACTAATACGCTTTAATATGCTTACTAACGATACTACTACCAGCAATACGCTTACTAATACCAGCAATACGCCCAGCAATACTCCTACCCATAATAAATGGTGGTGACTTACAAATCTTACGACTGTAGTCACCACCATTACTTTAACCACTTGAGATTTTGGAGGAGAAGAAATCTCAGCCTTTTACCGCACCAGCCATAACGCCTTTGATAATGTACTTCTGGCAGATGAGGTAGAAGACGATAATTGGAAGAATGGCCATAACCAAGCAGCCCATCATGGCGCCCATTTCAACGGAACCATAGCCACCCTTCAAATACTGAACTGCAATCGAAACCGTCTTGTACTTGTTCAAGTCCAAGGTAAGGTATGGAAGCAGGAAGTCGTTCCAAATCCACATAGTTTGCAAAATTGACACAGACACGATTGCTGGCCTCATAATCGGCACAATAATCTGGAAGAATATGCGCGGTACAGAAGCGCCATCAATCATTGCAGACTCTTCAAGCTCTTGCGGAATGCCCTTAATTACGCCAGTGAAAATAAACACTGCAAGACCAGCGCCAAAGCCTAAGTAGATAATCCACAATCCCCATGGAGTGTTCAATCCGAGCTTATTGGTGATGTCGGAAAGGGTGAACATAACCATCTGGAATGGCACAATCATGTTGAACAGGAACAAAACATACAGAAGCTTTGCCGCCCAATTGTTCACACGAACAATCCACCATGCGCACATTGATGTGCAAAGCAGAATCAAAATCACGGCTCCAACGGTGATCACGATGGTCCACCAGAAGCTCATGATGAGATTCGTGCGCTCAATTCCGAGGGAATAATTTCCAAGTCCAATAAAAGACTTAGGGTCAAGGGTAAAAGGCTCGCTAGCAATATAAATCTTCGACTTGAAGGAATTCATAAAAACTATAGCGATTGGGAAAATCCAAAGTAAGCTTACAACAGTAAAGAAGATTGTCCACAGTGTAGAATGCTTCATTTTCTCGTTCATGCCACTACCTCCTTAGACCTAGTAAGCATATTCTGAACCAAAGCAAGCACAGCCACAATCACGAAGAACACAACTGCCTTTGCTTGGCCAACGCCTTCACCATTTGTACGACCGTAGAACGTGTTGAAAATGTTCAATGCCAACATTTCGGACTTTCTGGAAGGCATACCATTTGTCAACGCCAAGTTCTGATCGAAGAGCTTGAAGCCGTTAGTAACAGTTAAGAATGTGCAAACGGTAATTGATGGCATCATAAGTGGAATTGTAATCTTAAACAGTGTTTGCATTGGGCTTGCACCATCAACAGCAGCAGCCTCAATGACATCTCCTGGAAGAGCTTGCAAACCAGCAATATAAATAATCATCATATAGCCAATTTGCTGCCAGCAAATAAGCAGCACCAATCCCCAGAAGCCATACACTGCAGAATACGTAATAGAACGGCCGAAGTATGCCAAAATACCATTAAGTACTAACTGCCAAACATAGCCCAACACAATGCCGCCAATAAGATTTGGCATAAAGAACACAGTGCGGAAAATGTTTGATCCACTGAACTTCTTAGTAAGCATATAAGCAATTGCGAAAGCAATTACGTTAATAAGAATAGTTGTTATTACAGTAAATGCAGTAGTAAAAATTAACGAATGAACAAAGTGTGGATCCCTAAATGCCTTGCGGTAGTTACGAATACCAACGAATTTACTATCTGTAACAGCGTGGAATTTAGTAAAACTTAAATACACGCCCATAATAAACGGTACAACAAAACCAATAATAAAAGCCGCAAATGTTGGCAAAGCAAATAATGCCCACCATTTACGTATTGCTTTTCCGCTCATACTAATCATGACTCGTCACTTTCTCCTCCTTGAGTACGACGTCAGTTTAGACGTCGCCGTCCCGAACCAATAATTACATTCTACTACATGAATTATCTATGTCAAACGTTGTCATTTTTGGCACGTCGCGTGAAAGAAATAGATAAATTTAGTTTTAAAAAAATAGCTTATTATCGTTGGCATTCCAATAAAATTTGTTAGAATAGAAGTGATTGCAAACGTTTGTTTGTTTCGGACTACGATAGTTCGCTTCAAACAGTTAAACACAAAGCTGTGATGCGCATTTGTTATACTCAAATAAAGGAGTTCACATGCCGGCGAATATTCAAGATGTTGCAGATGAAGCTCATGTGTCAGTTTCTACAGTATCGCGTTCTTTCACGCGCCCAGATTTAGTCTCTGCATCCACGCGCAATAAAGTGCTAGCTATTGCAGATCAATTAAACTTTTCTATTTCAAAATCTGCTGCAGCGCTAAAATCTGGCAAAACTTTGCGTATTGCTTTGCTTATTAGTGATCAAATCCGCCTATGGTTCAGCGCATCTATTATTCAAGGTCTTAACCAAATATTCCACAGCGCAGGCTACGATTTGTCTATTTTCCAAATCTCTAGCAGCGAAGAGCGTAGCGAATTTTTCACTATGCTTCCAACTAGGCGCAATGCAGACGCGGTTATTGTGTGCTCTTTTGATGTGAATACCAAGGAAATTGAGCAGCTTAAAACTACAGGCGTGCCTATTATTGGCATAAATTGCTTGTACCCTCAGAACTGCGCTTTTGACGCGACTATTAATATTGACGACGATCAAGGCGCGCGTCTTATGGCTCGTCACTTGATTGGCTTAGGACATCGCAATATTGCTTATGTGCGCACAACTCGCGACGTTTCGCTACATTTCAGCGTTTTGCAGCGTTATCATTCGTTTATTGACGAGTGTAAAAATAATGGGATTAATCCAACGGAAATTGTAGCTCCGTCTAATTTAGACAGAATAAGCGCTATAGTTTCTATGCTTCTTGGGAATGTAAATATGCCGACTGCTATTGCTTGCCAGGAAGATGGGATTGCAATACCGCTTATGTTCCAGCTTGCGCGCAGCGGTTATGCGACTCCTAGCGATGTGTCGATTATTGGTTTTGACGATAGTTTTTATGCTCACGAAACTGGCTTAACTACTATTAGGCAAGATCCGGTTGAGATTGCCGAAACTGCCGCAAAAATGACACTTTCGCTTATAAATGGTCAAGAGGTTGAAAATCCGTATATGATTGTGCCAGCGCAGCTTATTGTGCGCTCAAGCACTGCCGCTTTAT
>NQOH01000011.1:10262-21325 GCA_003585735.1 Gardnerella kenyensis | reverse complement strand
CTTTACTTGCTTTACTTGCTTTACTTGCTTTACTTGCTTTACTTGCTTTACTTTTATTAATCAAGCAATCATTTTGTAATTTACAACACTATTTAAATAACAAAATCCGCTAGGACTTAACACTAAACTGTGTCAGTATCCTAGCGGATCCGCTTACGTCACCTTTGCTTACTTACGTCAGAGGTGCAACGTCTATTAATTTATTTGAATGAAGATTAGTCCTCATCTTCGTGAGACTGAGCATATTCCTTAGCCCAGCCATCCACGAATGCGGTCTTAACCTTATCCCACTTGCCAGTGCCCTGAGCGTACTCGAGCAAAGCAGAGCCGAGATCGTTCTTCCAGTTGTCAGATGGCATAACGGTGAAGTTCCAGCTTACTGGGGTCTTACCGGACTTTGCATCTTCAACAGCTGCCTGAGTCAATGGGTTGTCGGACTTAATGTCTGCGAAGCTCTTGAATGGAGTTGTGAAGCCCATCTTCTTGGACAGAGCATCCTTGCCTTCTTCGGAGGTAAGCAACCACTTCAAGAAGTCCTTGGTGGCCTTCTTGTTTGCGTCAGAAGCCTTATCGTTGATGCACCAATAATTCTCAGAACCGGTGGCCAAGCCTTGCTTCTCTTCGCCCTTAGCACCAATGTAAATTGGGAGCATGCCAAGATCTTCGGCCTTCATACCAGCCTTGGAGAGGTCGCCCCAAGCCCAAGTACCATTCTGGTAGAACACAGCCTTGTTCTGGGAGAATTCAGCGTTTGCATCTTCACCAGTCTTGGAGCTGAGCTGAGTTGCAGGAGTGGTGGAATCAGTGATGTAAAGATCGAAGATCTTCTTGTACCCGTCAAGGAACGTACCCTTAACCTTTGCAGGCTGCTTGGCAACGTGATCTTCCTTGAACTCGTAGTACAGAGGAAGGTTTGCAAGGTGGGTCTTGAAGCGCCAGTCAGAGCTGGAATCGAAACCTGCAGAAGTGAAGGCACCATCAACACCAAGATCAGCCTTATGCTTCTGAATGTCGTCAGCAACAGCCTTCAACTTATCGAAGGAGTTAATTTCTTCAGCAGACTTAACCTTAGCATCCTTAAGCTCGGTGTACTTCTTAAGCAAAGTCTTGTTGTAAATCAAGCCGTAGGTTTCCATTGCGTATGGAACACCAACAACCTTATCGCCATCCTTAAGAGCAATATCCTTGTTCTGGAGCTGGTTGTAAAGCTCGGTATCCTTCAAATCAGCGGTGTAATCTTTCCAGCTTGCGTAACCGACTGGGCCGTTAATCTGGAAGAGTGTAGGAGCTTCGTCACCCTTGCTGATTTCGCTCTTCAAAGACTGCTCATATGTACCAGAAGCAGCGGTCTGAACCTTTACCTGAACGCCAGTCTTCTTGGTATATTCCTTAGCAACTTCCTTCCACTGGTTTGCAGCTTCTGGCTTGAAGTTCAGGAAGTAAACCTTGCCCTTCTCAGCGGCTTTTTCGCTGGAAGAGGAACCGCAAGCTGCGAGAGCGCCAAAAGCCATCGCTGAGCAAGCTACCAATGCAATTGTTGACTTAATCGTACGATTCATCATCGAACCTTTCTCGTATGCCGACAATCCCTTCGTTGGACTGCCACACCTCTAGGTGTCCTTATCGACAATACTTATTATGCCTCAACTATTTGAATATTGCAAACGATGGCATAAGTAAATTAGAGCGTGTCGCCATAAAAATGGCACATAATAATATATTTAAATAAAATTGATAGATATTTTTGGAAATAATTAAAGGGATTACGCAATAATTTAGCAAACGATTGCGCAATCCCTTAAGAATCATAGTTTAAAACAAATTATTTAATTAGCAGCTAACTCTTACTGTGAGCAATCGCATACTCTTTAGCCCAGCCGTCCACGAACGCTTTCTTAAGAGTGTTCCATGCTTGATTAGCAGCAATAGAAGTCATACCGTCTTTTGTTGCTTGAGCGTATGTAAGCAAATCAGAGCCAACATCGTTCTTCCAACCGTTAGATGGCATGGTAACAAACACCCACTTAACAGGCTTCTTGCCTTCTTTATTTGCGTATTCAACAGCAGCTTGATTAAGTGGATTATCTACTTTAATTTTAGAAAAGCCTTCGAACGGCGTAACAAAACCCATCTTCTCAGCTAAAGCCTTCTTACCATAGTCTGTAGTAAGCAGCCAATTCAAGAAGTCCTCAGTAGCCCTCTTGTTAGCGTAAGAAGCCTTCCCATTGATGCACCAATAATTTTCGGAACCAGCAGCCAAACCATGATTTTCCTCGCCAGGAGCACCAATATAAATTGGTAGCATGCCAACGTCGTCACGTTTTATGCCAGCTTTCGAAAGATCACCCCAAGCCCAAGTACCATTCTGGTAGAACACAGCTTTACCAAGAGCAAACTCATAAACAGCATCCTCGCCAGTTTTAGTGCTTAACTGGCTTACAGGAGTTGTGGAATCAGAAATATAAAGGTCAAAAATCTTCCTGAAATTATCAACATACTTGTCATTTATTGATTGTGGCTGACCTTTAACACCATCATCCTTGAATTGATAATACAGAGGCATATTTGCAAGGTGCGTCTTAAAACGCCAGTCAGAGCTTAAATCAAAACCTGTGGACGCAAAAGCACCATCAATTCCAAGCTCATCCTTGCGTTTTTGCAAATCGTCTGCAACTTCCTTCAACTTATCAAAAGAGGTTATTTGATCTTCAAAAGATTTGCCGTCTTCTTCCGGCTTCAACTTTGAATTATGAAGATCCGCATATCTAGCAAGCAAAGCTTTGTTATAAATCAAGCCGTAATTTTCAGTAACATATGGCACGCCAACAACCTTATTGCCATCCTTAACAGCGTAATCCTTGTATTTGTCACTAAGCTTCCTATAAAGAATGGAATCAGTTAGATCAGCAGTGTACTTCTTCCAGTTAGCGTAGCCAACAGGACCGTTAATCTGGAATAGCGTAGGCATTGCTTCAGGATGGCCACTTTCAGCATACTCAACAGCAGATTTAAGTCCCTTTTCGTACTGACCACCAGTTGGCGTAGTTATGCTTACCGTAACACCAGTCTCTCTTTTGTACTTTGCAATAACCTTTTCCCATTCGGCAGTAGCCTCAGGCTTGAAGTTGAAGAAAACAACTTCCCCACCAGCAGACCTATCGGTATTTACACCAAAAGACTTAGAAAAACCAAAAGCAGTAAACGCGCAAGCCGCCAAAACAGCGCAAACTACTAGCGCAATAATCGACTTAGCTGAACGACTCATCATCGAACCTTTCCACACACTGCTAATCTTTTCCAAACTAACGAATTACCGCTATTGAATACTGCTAAACCACGGTAGAGCACCAATAATACGGCAAACTCAAGACTCAAATAATATAAATCTATCTGCAATAAAAATTTGCGCAAATCGCAATAAAATATCTGAAATTCTAAAACGCTTTTCAACAATTCCAATGCACAATTACATTGTCGCCTTTGTACTCGCCAAGCACAGAATAATGCGCAGTATCCATACGAAGAAGTCGCGCAAATTCAGGATTTACTCCGAGCCAGCGAGTAGTTAGTATGCGCAAAACATGCGCGTGAGCAACCACAAGCACATTTTTACCCTGCTTAAGTTTAGGCATTGCAGCATCAATAATTTTTTGAGTACGATTCGAAACCTCTTGCAAACTTTCACCAGAAGTTCTATGCACATCAACTTCCTCACCATTAGGAAGCACCTCTCGAGCATCGCTAATCATATGCTCAGGAAGAACTTTAGGACCATGCTTCCACACATCCCACGCCTCAACGCCACTTAATGCCGCAATATCGCCGCGCGTGCGCCCCTCAGCTGCACCATAATCCCACTCCAACGCACCTTCGCAAATTGTATACGAATCAAAACCAGCAAGTTGAGCTGTTTGTTGCGCGCGACGAAGCGGACTCACAAATACGCAATCCTCATCAAAACCTTGCGGAAACTCATCGCGCAAACGCTCTCCAGCCTCTTTTGCCTGCTCAACACCGACTTCAGTAAGCGGCAAATCCGTGCGCCCAGTATGCTGACCAGACACACTCCAAGCTGTTTGACCGTGACGAAGCAGCACCAAGCAGCCCTGATTCGAGCACTTTTTTTCGCATAATTCTTGAGTAGCGTTATCCTGCATAGCTTCACATTCCTCTACAGCGCCACGTAACCCTTCCGTCGCACCGGACGCCAAGCGGCACGAGTTTGTTCACGTATATTTCTCAAAATGCATCTACACTGCTGCAAATCGAGATTACTGTTCTATGTTACCGCCAAAATTGGTATTTCGTTACCACTAACATGGAAAATATGACGCAATTATCATCGGCAAATAATAAATCCGCTCGCAATCATCGCGCAGCTCAGGCTACAGTACAGCGACTTAATGCAGCAAATCATAAGATTGATGTGCTTCGCGAGCGCCGATTAAAAAACCCAAATACTTTAGGAGATTCGTTGCTTAAAGCCGCGCTTCCGTCTTTTGCAACGTTTATAGCTGGGCAAATTGCGCATGTTGTGTGGAAAAAGAATATTCATTCTGAAAAAATTAATTTAGGTTCTAATAAGCAGCGTAACGAACAGAGTAACGGACAACGTAACGAACAGCGTAACGGACGCTCTAATGAAAAAATTGCGCAAAAGCAGCGTGTTAAGCAAGAAGAGCCGTTGCTAATGTCTATTGGTTTCGCAGTATTTTCTGCGATTCTTACTACGATTGTCGGTCGCTTAGTAAGCAGCGGAACCTTGTCTTATATTGCGCGAAGGCAAAGAAAGCGTCAATTTAGAAAAAATAAATTCTAATTTTGAACAAATGAACTGAGAATGCAAAAAATAAGCAAAATAAGCGAAATAAGCGAAATAATAAAAGCGATATAAAAATAAAGGGATAATAATAACGTGCAAAACTTACGTCACAACGAGACTATTGATACTTTACTAAACCGCCGCTCCATTCGCGCTTTTAGCAACGAAGCAATTGACGAAGATACAGTCGCCACTCTTGAAACCGTGGCTCAGCGAGCCGCTTGCAGCCAGTTTTTGAACGATTGGTCAGCGATTAAAATTACGGATAGCGCAATTAAGCAGAAACTTTCCGAAATTGGCAACCAAACATATATTGCTACAGCTCCGCTACTGTACGTTTTTATTATTGACCAGCACAGAAACGCTGTAATCGCGCAAAAAAATGGCGTAGATGTAGATACTAGTAGCGACGAGTTTATGCTTAAAACTCGTTACCGCTTTACGCAGGCTCAAAACGACGTTATTTTGGCACTTCACGCTATGGAAACTGCTGCGGAATCTTTGGGGCTTGGTTGCGTAATTCTTGGTTCAATTTTGAACAGTAGAACTCAGCTTATTGATATTTTGAATTTGCCTGAATACACGTACCCTGTGCTCGGCTTGGCAATTGGTAAGCCTGCGCAAAATCCGGAATTAAAGCCACGAATGAGCGCTAACATGCAGATTTTTGAGAATACTTACCCTGCTGACGACGCTGAATTATTAGAAAATCTTGCTGATTTTGACGCGCGCGTTCATAAATATTACGATTTGCGAAATGCTAGCCGACCGGTTGACGCTTTTAGTGCGCAAATTGTTGCGTTGGCAACGGATAATAGCGCTAAAAAGCATGAGGCAGAGGATGTTGAGCAAGTTGCAAGGCAAGGTTTTAACGTCGCGTAATTAACACAGCATTAGTTTAGCGACGCCTTGGTTTATATCCACGCTTTCTAGACCTCGGCTTTGTGCTTGCAGCTGGCGAGCGCATATCCGAATACATGCGATCTACCGGATTTTTATGCGTCAAATGCCAGCATCCGCAATATTCGCAAGCGTAAACCCACAATTGCGCGCCGCGCTCTCGTAAACTTTGCTCCGCTGCCATAAGAGCCTGCCCTTTATTCTTATACATGATTTTTTGGGTAGATTCGCAGCGCCTCGGAGTAAAGAAATACATAGCTTTTATGGTATCAAACCGCTTAACAGAGCTTATACAAGACGCACGCAATGGCGTAAATCATGCAATATTCCTAAACTTAAGCCACAAAACACATTCACAAAAGTTCAATATAAATTCAATTTCTTATACTTTAGTTCAATTTTTCTACTATATTTCTACTATTTTTTACTATTTTCTACTATTTTCTACTATTTTCTACTATTTTTCGTCATTTTTTGAAAAATTACTATACAAAAATAATTTTTGCGACTAACATTAGGCAAATAATTCAATTTAATACTTATATTTTGAACTTTATTGTGAACTTTGCTATCAATTTGTTCAATTTATAAATGCTGGTTTTACGAGAAAGAAAGATTATGGCACAAAATTTTGCTGACGAGCTTAAGAAAGCTATGAAACGCAAGGGATACAAGCAGATTGAAGTAATCGAGCTTGCAGCAAAAAACGGCCATAAGCTTGGCAAAAGCCAATTAAGCCAGTATTTAAGCGGCAAAACTGAGCCGCGCAAAGACGTGCGTAACATGCTTGCCGAAATTCTAGGAATCAGCGGTAATGGAATTAAGAGCGGCCATTCTTGCGCAAAAACCGCGCAAAACTGCCAGTCTGCAGAAGAATCACAATTAAATCAATTACAACAGCAGCAACAGCCACAGCTTACAGAAGCTGAACTTTCCCAAACGCTCAAACATAGAAACTTCAACAAATCCACAAAACTTGAGCACGTGCTTTACGACGTTCGCGGCCCTGTTGTAGAAGAAGCAAACCGCATGGAAGCAAACGGAACGCATATTTTAAAGCTCAACATTGGAAATCCTGCGCCTTTTGGCTTCCGCGCTCCAGACGAAGTAATTTACGACATGCAGCAGCAGCTTATTGACTGCGAAGGCTACTCGGATAGCCGCGGACTTTTCTCCGCGCGCAAAGCAATTATGCAATACGACCAGCTTAAAGGAATTCCAGGCGTGCAAATGGAAGATATTTACACTGGAAACGGCGTTTCCGAGCTGATTAACCTTTCTATGCAGGCACTGCTTGATTGCGGCGACGAGATTCTTATACCAAGCCCGGACTACCCGTTGTGGACTGCGTGTGCGAGCTTGGCTGGCGGCACTCCTGTGCACTATATGTGTGACGAAAAGTCGCATTGGTACCCGGATATTGCCGATATTCGCTCTAAAATCACGCCTCGCACTAAAGCAATCGTGATTATTAACCCGAATAATCCTACGGGCGTGCTGTATAGTCGCGAAGTTTTGGAAGAGATTGTTAAGATTGCGCGCGAGTTTAATTTGATTATTTTTGCGGACGAGATTTACGACCGTCTTGTTATGGACGGCAAGAAGCATATTTCGATTGCTTCTCTTGCTCCAGACGTGTTCTGCGTAACTTTTAGCGGACTTTCTAAGTCGCATATGATTGCAGGCTTCCGCATTGGCTGGATGAGTCTTTCGGGAGATAAATCCAAGGCTCGCGACTACATTATGGGACTTAACATGCTGTCTAATATGCGTTTGTGCTCGAATGTTCCTGCGCAGTCGATTATTCAGACTGCTTTGGGCGGATACCAGAGCGTTGAGAAGTATTTGGAGCCGGGCGGACGCGTGTACGAGCAGCGCGAATACTGCTATAACGCGCTTCAGGAGATGGACGGCGTAAGCGTTGAGCGACCAGACGCTGCTTTCTACATGTTTGTAAAGCTTGATCCTGCTCGCTACAACATTCACGATGACGAACAGTTTGCGCTTGATTTGCTTCGCGATCAGAAGTTGCTGATTGTGCACGGAAAAGGCTTTAATTGGCAGACTCCAGGCTACTTCCGCGTAGTTTACTTGCCGCGCTTGCAAACACTTCGCGACGCAATGGGCAAACTCTCCAGCTTCCTCTCCTACTATCGCCAGTAGCCGCAACCACTACCTATAACACTCATTTCACTCGCAGTCCAGAAAAAGGTGTATATCAAAAGGCATATATTATTCAGAATATGAAAGAAAGAAAAGTAAGAAGAGTAAGCAATGAACGATGTAGCACGAGTACGATCGGGTTTGATTATATCCGTTTTATCGCTTAATGCTTTTCTTTTAACGAGCTGTAGATTTGGCGTAAGCCTATATCTTTTAATACATGTTGACTTATCTCACGCAGCGCTTAACGCGGTATCAGTAGCGCTTATGACCTGCATAGCAGCACCGCTTGGCGGCATTATCGCAGATAAATATCCACCAACTAGATTGTTTATAGCGCTAACGTTCTGTTTTGCCTTGCTGTGTGCTGGATATGGTTTCGCTTTAGTAGCACGGCATAATCTTATTACTATTATGGTTACACTACTCGGCATAATATTCGGGTTCTTTACTGCATTTTCTTCACCTAATCAAAAAGTATTGATGGCATATAGCGCACCAACTGGCGAAAAAACCAAATTTTTAGCAAGCATGCGCATGTGGATTAATCTCAGCAGGCTTGCTGCACCTGCGATTACTGGCATATTTGTTGATATATGTAATCCGCTCATTTTCTTCACGAGCATTGCTATTGTGATGATATTAGCGGCGCTACCTCTACTGTTAGTTAATCTAAACCAGCAAGCACAAAATAGCGCAAACAATACGAAAACAGGAAGCAATAAAACTGCTGGCTTTACAGCTTCTCTACACTATATGAAATCTACACCATGGTTAATAGTCTTAGGAGTAGTATCAGCATTACAATCTGGATCATGGCTTGCTGCATTTAGACTAATGGGAGCACACCATTGTCTCACGCTTTTTCATTCGGCATCCACGTGGGGATCAATAGTCAGCATATTTAACATTGGCATGATTGTAGGCTCAATATTATGCAAATACATTGTGCTACATTATGAGATTTTATACTCTATTTTATTACCTGGATTCCTTTCTATTCCTTTACTTATTTTCGCACTTAATAATTGGATTGCTCTTTTTCTTTGCTCTGCTTTCATTGCAGGTATTATTTTTGACGCAACTATTGTCTATGGGCAAACAGCTCTTCTCGACGGCATACCAACACACATTCTCGGCGCGACTACTACTTTTACTTCTATTATGGAGCAATGCGGCATTATCATAGGGTATGCAAGCGTACTAGCATGTGGAAATCTAAATTCATCATTATTCATAATGATTGCAGCTGGCGTAATACTTGTTTCAACATGTATAGCCTTATGGATTATTCAAACTCGTAAACAAACATACCCATCAATGCTTACCAAAGATTATTGGACACCATCAACATGGGTAAAAAGAAGCATATAACAATCCATTTAGTGCGTAAGCGCAATACAGCATAAAGACACATGGCAACTTCTTCACTCATCATCGCCATGCCTCAACCACATTGTGATTAAATCACTAAGCTTTAAGCGAACTTATTCGCTGCGGAGTAACCCCCATAAGCTCCAGTAACTACCTTTATACAATCTGCTTTGTAAAGGTTTTCCTAGACAAGATATTCATCATACAAATTCAAGTACTATTATTACTTAAATAATGCTTTTCTAAAGGAGCAATATGATAGCAAAGCATATTACTGTTGGCATTGTTGATGATGATTGTTTTTGTCTACACGGCCTAAAAACATATATTGAACAGGTTGTTCCGTCCTGCAATATTTGCTGGTTGTCCACGTGCGTCGATCAAGCAATTCAGTTTTGTCAAAATCAATGCCCAGACGTGCTGCTAATTGACATGTATATGTCTGGGGTTTCGGGAATTAAAATATTATACGAATTGCGAAGAAGATACTCACTCCCAATAATAATTGCTATAACTTCATTCCCTATCAACGATTATGCTTTAAAAGCATCAACAGCAGGCGCGCAAGGCATTGTTGGAAAAAACCACCCAGAAACTATTTGCGCCATGCTTAGCAGTATTGCCCATGGCACATTCAAGCCACAAATAATAGGAGATCTTCATTTTGACGACACGATGACAGCATTTCAACGTTTGCAAAATAAGCCAAAAAAGGGACGCCTTGCTTTAACGGATCATGAGACTGAAATTGTAAAGTTGTGCAGTAAAGGCATGACCAATGCACAAATCGCTAAACGTTTATTTGTTGAAACTTGTACTGTGGAAACTATCCTTCGTCGCGTGTTCAAAAAGTTGAATGTGACGAATCGTTCACAACTTATTACCACATGGCTGCATGATGAATATTTAGGAAATGATACACAATGATTATTTTCTTAATGCGTCGTTTGCGAGAAAAGCTTATTGACAATAAAACATTTTTACTATTGGGATGTTTGTCGAGCGCAATGGATGCATATATTTACTCAAATAGCGACAATAGCACAATACAACTTGTTATAGTTTACATGATTCTTGCTGCTATGAATCTGTTCCTTTGCTTGCTCCCGCATTTTATGAGCATGTGCTATATTTTTGTGCACCTCAGCATTCTTGTTATTCCTAGTCTGAATCTTCCACCAGTAACTTTCGGGCTCATCATATCATTTGTTTTTATTTCATATTTATATCCGATTCAATTTACACTACCTTTATTCTTAGTAATAGATGCATTACACTACGTTGCATACCGATACCTATCAACTTTGTCTTTCAAGTATCTTATTGCTTACCTTTTAATAAATATATTTTGCGTTTGCACTGGTATTATTTTGCGCATTTATCACCAAAAAATGGTTCTTTATGAAAAAGATAGGCAAACAATTAATAATCTTAATTTGGCTGTGCGAATGCACGATAAATTAACTAATAAGATTGCAGATATTGCACTACAAAGTAAAATAGCATTACTTGACAAGTCTATTTCTAAAAAGCAACGAGAAGCTATTGAAGAAATAAATGATTTGGCAGATCAGGCTTTTGAAGAAGGTCATAATATTATCGACATTCTACGTGGAAATGCTGCTAAGCATGATGCTCGAAGCGAGTTCATTCAGCGCATTGAAGATACGCTACAAATGAACAACTCAATCAATGAATCATGTGGATTAAAAGGAAGATCCATATGCAATATATCTAGTAACGATATTCCTGAAGACATTAGAGATGAAATCATCTGTGAAGTTATTGAATTAATCGAAGAGCT
>NQOH01000011.1:8526-9548 GCA_003585735.1 Gardnerella kenyensis | reverse complement strand
AAAACAAATTGTTATAAAACAGTTTAATGTTCGATTTTTGGGCGAGAAAAGTAAAGATGCGATTCGCGCAGTATCTCAAAAAGGGCTTCTGATTCATCGCGATACCCTAAAGCATTTAGGCGGTTCACTTTATTTTCGAGCCTTTGGCAAGTATTGGGAATGTAATGCAGTTATCCCTTTAAAAAATGAACATAACTATATAGATAGTATGCCTTACTGATTCAGTTTAAAAGATTAATGAATCTTGAGTAGTTTTAGTTAGTAATTATTTGTAAAGGTTTTCATATACAAGATATTGTTTACCTTTTAGCGCGCCATTAATTTATAAATTGTAAAGGTTTTATATACGCAATTATTTTCTTGTATTAGAAGGAGAAGAATATGAGTAATTTAGAAGATACAAAAGCACAAATTCCGTCCGTATTTTGGACAATAGCCAATGGCGTATTTCTTACTAGCGGAATTGCGCTGATTGTAATGCGTAATGATTATCTATGGGGAGTGCCTCAAATTATCGCTGGATTATTTGGCCTTGCAACCATGTTTCTCATTAAAAAACCGTGGTGCGCGCAACTATATTTTATCGTATCTTCACTAGCTGTAATAGCAAATGGTCTTATGGAAATATTCGGCATAATCCACGGATCTGGATACGGTTATGTTCCGCTGATTATTGGTATAATTGTGCTTCTATTTATAGGCCTTGATAAGGATGAAAGTTCAAAAGCTCTTGGCATTGCCAAAAATAAGTAAAAGCATTAGACCGCGAATTTTAATATAAAAACATATCACAATTTTCAAAGGCCAAGCTGTAGCCATGCATACTACAGCTTGGCCTTTACTTATTTATCCGCTATTGATTTATTTTGCATAGAGTCTATACGTTACTGAACAATTCATTTGCTTATAGCCTCAACTATATTGCATTAAGTTACTAAGCTTTAAGCGAACTTATTCGCTGCGGACTAACCCCCGTAAGCTCTGCAACATCACGAACCGTCAATCCCTGATTCCTTAATAAA
>NQOH01000011.1:5585-7815 GCA_003585735.1 Gardnerella kenyensis | reverse complement strand
CATAAGCTCATCTTGCTCACTAAGTTTCGGAGTTACTTTCACGCCATTGACTTTAACATTTAACGTTGCAGCAGCATCTTTTACCATTGCTGCAACCTGATCAAGCCTACGTACTTGAGTAAATAATCCGGGTATTTCTGGTACTTCTATAGCCCACCAGCCATCGCACCTGCGAGCTATAGCGGTCACTATTTGCAAACAAGTCGTTGCATTATCATGCTCAGTAACACTCATTGTTTGAGTTTTTCTCCAACTCTTTTCGCTTCACACATATAAGTATATGCCTATTTATCAATTCAGTAAATAGGCATTGCATATAAAATCAACACAACAAAGCTATGCAAATGCAATTACATCACAGGACAATTAGTTTGCACATCCTGTTGGAATCCTGACGGATCTCCTAGTTTTGCTTTACGCATATGCTCTTTGAAAAAGTTTCGCGTTGCATCATCACAACGATCTGGACCCATAAACGGCATGCTAGGCACTTTTTCGAGCTCACGCAAAGCTTTACTTGCCGCTTGTTCATCACTAGCATACGTATCTAGCCATTGCCGCTCCCAAGCACACTGATAATAATTAGATGCTTGCGTATCACCATATCCACTCTGGAACTGGCTGTCTTTTTCTTCTCCAACCAAGTTTGCAGGAGCTTTATATTTTTCAGGCCAACTAAGCTTTGCCACAGATTCCTGATACTCCTTCTCTATATGAGCAAAATCAACAGTCTCTCTAGACGAACTATTTTGCGATCGCGCACCATCCACACCACTCGCATTATTGTTGCCTATTCCTCCACACGCATTAAGCATAAGAAGCGCACTAAGCACACCAACAATAAGAGTTGCTTTACCAATATTATGATTATTCATTATTCCTTCTTTCTTATTTTTTGAAAATTAACGCAATGCTAATGCTGGCTGTAAACGCGATGCTTTTATTGCCGGCACCACACTTCCAGCAAGCGCTGTAATAAAAGCCGCAATAACAGCTCCAATAGCAGCTTCATATGGGTAAACTGGCGGACTAACTGGGCTTGCTGCATCCCAAAAACTTGATGCTATAGACACAAGACCAAAAGAAACAGCAACAGCAGCAATCGAAACTATTAGTGCTAAAATAATCGCACTGCCTAACACGAGTGAAGCAATCGACCATCTAGTAGCGCCCAAAGCTCTGCGTATAAGCAGTTCATGCGTGCGCTGCTCCAACGATGCTAAACCAATATTGATTAAACCTAGCGCAGAAACAAAAAGCAATAATGCTGCTACGATAGCAAAACTTAATTGCAATACTGTTATCACATTCTCGTAATTATCACTATTATCATGTCTTCTAATTTCGTTTACTTGCCCACTGCAACAGTCATAAAGAGCATCTGAAACATAAGATTTAATTGATTCTTGAGAACGATTTTCTTTATTCAACCAGTAGATTGAGCCTTGAGCTTCTTTTCCAGAATATTCCCAAAGAGTTGGAGCGTAACGTAATAATCCTAGAATATTCACGTATACTTTTGCTGAGTCTACGCCATCGTTCACAACTCCAACAATCCTTATAGGACTCATTTGTGTTGTTTTGCGAGAAGTAATAAATGCTACTTCACCAATCTTGTATCTTTTGCTAGCAGATTGGTTTACTACCATTTCTAATGCGTTGCTTTTAGCGCTATTACTAAACCATCTTCCACTTACAATAGGTAAGTTATAAACTTTGTTGTATCCTGCAGTAGTGTAAACAGCGTCAACATATTGAAGATTGTTGGTTTTATATTCTTTGCTTATTTTTACACTCTTCGAGGCTGACATAGAAGCACTAAACAGTAGTCCAGTGTTTGGTTGTAGCATAACGTTAGCGTTACGGTTTGCAGATTCAATGCGATTTAAGAATTTGTCAAATACTGAATATTCGTCAAAATTTTGTGCTGAAAAAGTAATCTCGTATGTTGGTTTACGACCGTTTAGCTGTTCGTTAGTTGCAATAAGATAGTCCTTACCAACCGTGCCGATAAGCACTGACGCAATAACGGCAATGATGCCGATAAACATTGAAAAACCTGTGAGGAAGGATCTCATAGGAGACAGGCGCAAATCTTTAAGCAGCATGATCATAAAGAACACCGCCTTCCATAGTAAAAATGTGAGAGCAAGAACGGGCCACTTTCATATCATGAGTGACTAATAGTAATGTTGTTCCAGATTCTTGAACACGATCATGCAACACTTGA
>NQOH01000011.1:3088-4901 GCA_003585735.1 Gardnerella kenyensis | reverse complement strand
GATTAGTGACGAGAGCACGCGCAATCGCGACTCTCTGCTGTTCACCGCCTGATAAGCTTCCAGGGTATTCGTTTAGTTTATCTTGCAATCCAGCAGCACATAATGCTTCTTCTATCGTTTTTCTTCTTGTCTGCTTGTTTTGTTGTAGTCCTGCGTACAAAAGCGGTAACTCAACATTTTCTCTAATACTTAAATGCTTAATAAGCGAATAGTTTTGGAAAACAAAACCAATATTTCGAGCGCGCATATGCGATACTGTATTATCACTACACTTTTGGATTGACTTGCCGGAATAATAGTATTTTCCAGTAAAATTTTTATTCAAAAATCCAATAATAGAAATAAGACTTGTTTTGCCGGAACCAGACCTGCCAACTACTGCGTATGTTTCACCTTGGTTAAGGAGCATAGAAGCAGAGTTAACAGTGGTAAGCCATTCGCCATTGCCTAGTTTCACACGCGCTGACACGTCTTGTAGTTCAACCAGCGGAACAGGATTGTTCTCCATAATCATTGCACTCCTGGAATGAGATTAGGAGAAACACCTGCTACAACATCACCCTCATGCAAACCAGACGTAATTTCAATATTAGCGCCGTCACTGATTCCAAGACCAACTTCTTTACTCTCCCAATTATCGCCTTTTTTGTATGAGACTAAGCCTTTTTGGACTCTTCCAGCAACCGCACTAACGGGCAGTGTTAGAACCGATTGTTTATGCTTGCCATTAAAAACAAGCGTCGCATTTTGGCCTGATTCTACTTCTGTGCTTTTATCTATTAAACATGTTAAAACTTTTGACGATACACTAGGTGTACTTTGCGCGCTCGACTCATCTGTTTGAGTCGAATCAGCACCATCATTCTTGCTACTACCCGAAGCTGCAGCATCGCTAGAAGTTCCACCGCTTTGTACTATTTGCAAACAATTGGTTGGTCCAACACCGTCTTCAACTTGGAAGCGACCTTTAACATCTGTAATATCCGCAGAACGAAGTAAAGCTTTTGCATTAAGGCTTATTGAAAAACCTTCATATTTAAGAGTGAATAGTGGGAAAGATTTAGGCACGTCCGCAGATGATTCAGCTATTGACACAACTTTAGCGTCTACGGGAGCAATAATTTTGTTACCAGCATTGTAGCCTAGAACACTTCCAGCTTTTACAGCACTTCCTGCTTTTACCGATGGAGAAAAATTCCCTCTACTTACAGCAGTTATAACAAAGGTAGACGATTGTTCTATTGCTGCTTTACCCGACACAACTTGTGTTAAAGGCTGTTTTTTGACTGAAATAAGTGGAACTGAATCATGTGATGCCTGCTGTTGACTATCATCAACTGCTCTACCAGCGCATGCAGTAAGCAAACACGCTGGCAGAGCGGCCAACAAGAATACTTTCGTAAACTTACGCATAACACAAAGCTCCTTACTCACCAAACTCGTAAACGCATAGAATGCGTCGAAACGAGCCTCTCAAACTGATCCAAAATAAAGTGCTTGATAATGCTACGATTAACGCTTTTATGATTGACACTTTATTGAGGATTCCAGCTTTTGCTTAATAGCCTATAATCGCCGTAAAGAGTTTGCATCACACTAAATGATGATTTTATTTATGATTCTTGAAGCTTGTGTAATACCAGAGAATGATTTGTTTTGCATAGAGTTTATACACTACTGAGCGATTTATTTGCTTATAGCCTCAACCACATTGCGATTAAATCACTAAGCGTTAAGCGAACTTATTCGCTGCGGAGTAACCCCCGTAAGCTCTGCAACATCACGAACAGTCAATCCCTGATTCCTTAATATG
>NQOH01000011.1:1160-2415 GCA_003585735.1 Gardnerella kenyensis | reverse complement strand
CATAAGCTCATCTTGCTCACTAAGTTTCGGAGTTACTTTCACGCCATTGACTTTAACATTTAAAGTTGCAGCAGCATCTTTTACCATTGCTGCAACCTGATCAAGCCTACGTACTTGAGTAAACAATCCTGGTATTTCCGGCACTTCTATCTGATATTTTCCAAAGTACTTTGGGTTTTGCAAGATAGAATTAGCGAAAATAGGGCATATTTGGCAATTCTATCTGATATTTTCCAAAGTACTTTGGGTTTTGCAAGATAGATTGGTTTTGCGAAACTACTTTTCTTGCGCAAGCTCGATTGGCGGATGCTCCGCGCGGAAAGCATTTACGTGCGCTTCAGACGCATACCCTAGCGCAAAACCAGTAATCAGCGCATACTCCGGCGGAATGTCGAATACTTCGTCAAGCGGTGAACGCCACGTGGCAAGAACGCCAAGCGGGCATGAGTCTACGCCTTGCTCTTTAGCTGCCAACAGTAACGTTTGCAGCATAATTCCAGCATCCATTGCAGCAAACGGCAGAAAATCGCGGCGCACAAGCACAAATCCCATAACTGGCGCACCGAACGCCTGGAAGTTGCGCAAAGTGTGAGCATTTCGAGCAGGAAAATCTTTGCGATCAATATTTAAATGTTTATACAACGCCAATCCTAAACGCGCACTGCGCTCTTTAAGTGATTGTGGATACGGAGCCATTACAGGAAAATCTCCATCCGGCTGGCTTATTTTCTGTGCTATTATGCGCTCTTCTTCGCTAAGAGTTGCGTCTTTAGTACGAAACATTGCTTTGCATTTTTGCGTATAAGCATCAATAAGCTGCTGTTTGCGTTCTCCTTGAGCAATAGCGAGCATGTAGCCACGAGTGTTGGACCAACTTGGCGATTGTGCAGCTGTTTGCAAAATAGTTTCAAGGATTTTAGAATCGACTGGTTTATTTAGAAAATCACGTGCAGAAAATCGCGACTTTGCGAGTGCTTCAAAAGTTTGTGTAGTCATGCTTTTAGTATATCGCACCAAATACTCGTACACGCTCCGACCTGCTTTCGCTCTTGCTTGCTGTGGCGCGGGTTCTCGTTACTGTGGCGCGAGTTTCGGGGGATTTCTCTCCTCGCAAGTTCCCGTCCTTCGTCGCTATGGCTGTTAAAGGTTTTACTGTCTGCTTTGTTCTTTAAAGAACGTAGCTTCCTCAGTCCTCTTTTATTGCTCGTAGAGAAATCCCCCAAACTCTGCGGGCTAACCATTAATAACCTCATTT
>NQOH01000011.1:0-468 GCA_003585735.1 Gardnerella kenyensis | reverse complement strand
TCAGCAGCCTGCGGCTCTGACGTTCGCCGCGCTCAGTGCGAAAAATCTCAAATCTCACCACACGAATATTTGTGTCAACCAAGCAACACCCCCACTACTAATAAAGCCGCTAGTGTTCTGCGGTACGATAGGTGCGTCTGGTGTGGTGTGTGCAGCAGCATGAATGCTAGCGTTCTCTAAGCAATAAACACTCAACGTCTGCAGAGCAATACTGTTAAAGTCCACTAATCAATAAGCAATCGCCGTTAGCAAAGCACTGGTGCAAAGCTACAGAAACATTTGCGGGAAAATTACCCGGCGTTTGTAGCTGGATCAACCAATTTATGGAACATTCTCCGGAGTTTTTTCTCCGGCGTTTGCGCGACGACCTGCTTTCGCGCTTAAAGCGTAGCGCGCGAAAGCAGGTCGGAGCGGAAACTCGCTTAAGTTGGAAGTCCAGTGGACTTCCAACGCGAGTTTCGTAAGCGA
>NQOH01000002.1:174179-183911 GCA_003585735.1 Gardnerella kenyensis | reverse complement strand
TTCGCTACTGAGCTTGCGTTGAAAGCACACCGTGCTTTCAACTTGAGCAAGCTCACGCTCCGAATTGCTTTCGCGCGCACAATGCTGCGCGAAAGCAGGTCGTCGCGCCCGCGAGGAGAGAAATTCCCCGAAACTCGCGCCACACCAAGCAAATTGCAAAATAACATAAATAAAAAGTCGGGAATGCAACAATAACGCTACATCCCCGCCTTATTCAAATCTTATTCGCGCTTATAAATTATTTGCAATTTACAAATGCTCGCGCAATCCAGCCAAACGCGCCAAAGTCACGTCCTTGCCCACAATTTCCATGGACTCAAACAGTGGAGGCGAAACGCGGCGGCCAGAAAGAGCCACGCGCACAGGACCAAATGCCAAGCGCGGCTTATAACCAGCTTCTTCAACAAGCTTCTTGTTCAAAAGCTCGTGCAAGGAATCAGTATGCCAATCAGACTCATCAACACCTTGCAAAGCAGCGAGCGCAGCATCAAGAACCTCACCTGCAGATTCCTTCAACTGCTTACGAGCGTCGTCATCCGGCGCAATGTAGCCATCTTCGCTTAACAGGCTTGAAACCATGCCAGCAACTTCACCAAGCAAACGCACGCGAGGCTGCACGAGTGGAGCTGCAGCAGTTAGCACTTCACGCTCGCGGTCAGTTAAGGCATCCCAATTATCCGCGCTAACTACGCCGTCCTTATGCAAATAAGGCACGGAACGGTTCAAGAAATCTTGCGAATCAAGCATACGAATATGCTCAGCGTTAATCGAAATTGCTTTATCCAAGTCAAAGTGCGCAGGATTTGCCTTAACGTCGCGCACATCGAACTTTTCAACCATCTCGTCCATAGTGAACACGTCACGATCCGGCGCAATCGACCATCCAAGCAAAGCCAAGTAGTTCAGCAAGCCTTCTGGAATAAAGCCGTTATCCCTATGCAAGAACAAGTTGGACTCTGGATCTCGCTTAGAAAGCTTCTTCTTACCTTCGCCCATAACGTAAGGCATGTGGCCGTAAAGTGGAGTTTCCTTAGCAATACCCATTTCCATAAGGTAACGGTAAAGCACAATCTGGCGAGGCGTGGAGCTCAAAATATCCTCACCGCGCAAAACCACGTTCACGTCCATTAACGCGTCGTCAACAGGGTTCGTAAGCGTGTAAAGCGGGTCGCCATTCGGGCGCACAATCACATAATCTGGAACAGATCCAGCTTTAAAAGTAATCTCACCACGAATTAAATCGTTAAAAGTAATGTCTTCATTTGGCATCTTCAAACGAAGCGCAGGCTTGCGGCCTTCGTCGCGGAAAGCTTGCTTCTGCTCTTCAGTAAGATTGCGATCGTAGCCGTCATAACCAAACTCAGCTGGACGGCCAGCAGCAATATTACGCTCCTTAATTTCTTCAGGAGTAGAGAAGGATTCGTAAGCGTATCCTGCTTCAAAAAGCTTTTGCGCAACGTCCTTATAAATTTCCATGCGCTGGGACTGGCGGTATGGGCCGTTATCTCCGCCAACATCAATGCCCTCGTCCCAATCAATATTTAGCCAACGAAGAGCCTCAATAATCTGCTGGTAGCTTTCCTCGCTATCGCGCTCATTATCGGTATCTTCAATACGGAACAGCAATTTGCCGTGAGTATGGCGAGCTTCAGCCCAGTTAAACAGCGCGGTACGAACCATACCTACGTGAGGTGTGCCGGTTGGCGAAGGGCAAAAACGCACACGAACATTCTTTGGAAGTTCAGGCTTTTCGGATTTTGCTGCAACTTGCGCAGCGTTTTGAGTTTCCTCTGTATCAGTCATAGGTTCCATTGTGCCGCGCGTTACGGACGGATTGTGTTCAGTCAAGAGCTTGCGTAGATTCCTTATTCCCTTCTACATGCGCAAATTTTGCTGCCAACGCTTCGCGAGACTTTCTATCGTCCTCTTCTTTCGCAAGCTTCTTCGCAACTTCAGGATCCCATAGCACGTCTTCACGATGCTTTTTCCACTCCGTAGATAACAAAGGCGACACAAAATTAATTAAAGCGCTAATACTATTTTCGTTACTTTCGCTGCAATCTACTTGCGAATTGCGCACGTAATCAACAAGCTCGCGCCACTGAGTATCTTTAAACATCATGCGAGGCACGCCAGCGCACTCACATACTTCGTTAATATAAAGGAAAATTGGCAAAGTTTCTTGAATATCGCTAGTTTTTGCAATCAACTTGCTAAGAATATGCAAAACAAGCATAATTTTTTGCGATTCCGCAGATTCTTTATATTCAAATGATTGCTTTTTTGCGTATTCTACAGCGTTTTGCAAATCTTCAGCAATCCAATTTCCTTGTACTCCCAGCGTATCTGCAGCACTATTAATTGCATCAGCATCCGCAGATGCGTGCGAGGCAAGTTTATTAAAAATAGTTTCTATATTATTGACGTCGTTTTCTAAAATTTCTGCTTCAGCTTCATCGTAATTAGGCTCGTAGCACGAATCCATTTCGTCATAAGCGTCCGCAGCTGCGAGCAAAGCGTCGACGATCTCCTGCGGCCTGCCCGGAATTTCGTCTGCACCTTCATACACAAATTCAGCATCCGGCACAGTAACGTCAAGATTTGTGAGCATTCGCGCTATTGCTCGCATTGAGCGTACTTCCAGATTTTCCGCGTATTTTGCGTCGTTATCAAGGTGACGCGCTTCTGTTAACGGCCACAGCGCGGTTAAACTTTCGGCGGATTGAGCTGCGTTATTTAGATTTTTTATTGTTTCTATTTCCACGTTTTCTGTTCCCACGTTTCCAATTCCCATTGTTTTATCAGAAGCTACCATCGAACGCTCCTTTACATTCGTAGCTTACTTAAGATTCTTTTATACTACTTAACGTTTGCAGCAGGATCTACATACGTAATAGAAAGTACGCGCAAAGTCTCGCAATCGTAAGTAATAGAAGTAATTGACGCCAACGCCGTGTGACGAAGAAGCATATTGTGCTCAGCATGTCCGGTTTCAAGCAAATGCCTGTAGGACCAAATCGGCGACTCATGCGTTACAGCAACTATTTGCTCGCCAGGATGCTTACGAACCTGCTCGCGCGCGAAATCACCAACGCGAGTAGCAATACTGCGGTAACTTTCTCCCCAACTTGGCTTCCACAAATTTGCCACAAGCTTCCAATTATTGTTTTTCCACAGTGCACCTTCACCGTAGCCGATGCGTTTCCCGCGGAAATTATTACCAGCTTCAATCAAGCGCTTATCTAAAATAATGTCGCTTTCATGAGATTGCACAGAAGATTGCGAAGAAGATTGCGCAGAATCCTCGCCACAGTGCGCTTTTACATAGTAAGAATCTGTAATATCACGCAAAGCATCCTCGATTTCGCGCGCTGTTTCGCGAGTGCGATCAAGAGGAGACGAGTAGATTGCGCTAATCCCACGCATTTGTGGCACTGTTGCAATATATTGCGCAGTAGCTCTTGCCATTCGCACGCCTCGCGCAGAAAGATGAAAGCCCGGCAAGCGCTCGTACAGCACATGATTCGGATTATCTACTTCTCCGTGACGCACAAAATGAATTGTTGTAGCCGGCATTACTAACTCCTACTTTTACTTCCAACCTTTTGGCGTATGATTCAGCGACCACTCACCCAGCTTATGCGCAAAAGTATTGTCTTTAGCGGCGTCATAACCAGGTTTTTGTGATTTCGTGTCGTCCAAAAGCCACTTTCTAATAACAAAATTCCATATAGCTACAACAACTGTTGCAATAAGCTTGCCAATGTTTGTGCGAAGCATGTAAATTGCAGTACCGCGCAAAGTTTGCGCCATTCCAAGCGTGCTAGCCCAAATAATCGCATCGTTAATAAGCAAGCCAATAACCGCAGAAATAACGAAAATCAGCAATTCCAGCCAACGAGCCATGTCTTCGCGGTGCTTAAACACGTACTTCATGCTGGCAATGTAGTTAAAAATAAGCGAAATAATAAACGAAATAGTGCCTGCAACAACATTATTTAAGTGCACAAGCAGCAATAAATTCAGTATTGCAACGTCAATAATCAACGCAATAATGCCAACAATGCCGAATTTCACAACCTGTTCAATAAGCTTTTTCATACCTTCCATTAAACACGCGACGGCTAACAATTAACATATAATTGTTACGTAATAAAACTTACTAAATTTAGCAAAGGAGCGATTATGCCAGTTATTCATACTCATGTTTCTGTAAGCACAACACCTGCCCAGCGCGACGCATTAAAAGCTGCTTACGGAAAGGCGATTAGCGCAGTTCCAGGCAAGAGCGAGCATTGGCTTATGTGCCCATTTGAGGATAATATGCCGATTTATTTTGCAGGAGATAATTCTAAGCCTGCAGCTTACGTTGAAGTGAACGTGTTTGGTTCCAGCGTGCCAGGGTCCGCTTGGGAAAAGTTGACTCAGCAGATTATGGCAGCTTTGGAGCGCGAGCTTGGCGTGCCTCAAGACCGCACTTATATTCGTTACACTGCAACCACTGACTGGGGTTGGAACGGCGGCAACTTCTAATCGCAACTCGAGAATCGCAAGTCGAAAGTCGCAACTCGCACGTAGCAAGTCACAACTCGCAAAAAATCGCCATCAAATAACCAAAAGCCTACCGCAAACAAGACGGTAGGCTTTTGCTTTACAAACGAATGTTACTTTGCAAAACATCCGCTTGCGTTAATTAAAATTTCTGTGGTGTCATAGTTAATCTATTAAGTCCTGCCCTTGAACTCTAAAACTATTTTTATAAATCCAATGCAGCTTCATCTAAAAGAAAGTCCTCTACACCGATATATAAAATGCCATCATCATCATATCTTGGCACAATATTATTTCTAACTATAACAACCTTCTTAAAGGAATCCCCGGTTCTCCTCAAAGATTCTGTTTCCTGTATCTGCTTTTCTTTTGTATCAACATTAAGTGCCGATTGAATATAATATCTGTTACTTCCCCTATTTATAACAAAGTCGACTTCTAAATTCTTTCTGGCAGTTTTTTTACTCTCATCTTTATAGTTGTATTCCACAACACCAACATCTACATTTAATCCCCTCATTCGAAGTTCATTATATATTACATTCTCCATGATATGTGATTGCTCATTCTGCCTGAAATTTAACCTTGCATTTCTAAGTCCAATATCTGAAAAATAGTATTTGTACGGAGATGATATATATTTTCTACCTTTCACGTCATATCTTCTGGCTTTCTCGATTAAAAAAGCATCTATAAAATAATCTAGGTAAGTGCTTACTGTAAATTGCGATATCTTTATATTTTTTCCCGACATAAAAGTATTAGCTAATTTTGTTGGATTAGATAAAGAGCCAATAGATGAAGATATAATATCTAGCAAATCATCCAATATAGATGTGTCTTTTAAGATTTTATTACGCTCTATTACATCTTTAATATAGGTACTTGTGAAAATATTCTTTAAATACTCACTCTTTTTTTCATGGCTTTTAAGCTGTACAGACATTGGCATTCCGCCATATAGACAATACTCGTCAAAAGCCTTTCTTTTATCCCCTTCATAACATGAATAAAACTCTGCAAATGAAAATGGGTACACCCTTATTTCATCACCACGATCTCGAAATTGCGTCAATACATCTGATGAAAGCATTTTGGAATTACTGCCTGTAATATACACATCTACATTTGGTATTTTCATTAATCCTAGTACCAAATCAACAAATGTAATTTTTGAAGAATTTCCTTCCAAATATGGATTGGGAATTTCTTCTACAAACTGAATCTCATCGATAAAAATATAGTGCTTAATTCCATTATCTTCAATTTTACCTCTTAAAAAGTTATCCAGCTCGATTGGATTCCTGTACTTAATATTCTGCAGACTATCGAGTGAAATCATTATCATTTGATTTTCACTTACTCCACAGGAGAGTAGGTGCTTTTTGTATAATTCAAATAAAAGATATGATTTCCCACATCTTCTAATGCCTGTAATAATCTTTACTCTTCCGTTATCTTTTTTATCTATAAGTTGGTTTAAGTATCTTGGTCTTTGCACTTCCATCTATACACCTCATTTAAAATTATGTTGTAAATACGCATTTTTATTAAATCTATTCATAGTATTATAGCGTCCTTCAGCGAAGATTTTAATGCGTACTTTTAAAATAAATGCGTATTTACAACTTTTATTAAATCAGCGTGATCGGCAAAAATTACTTGATGTTTCCTTCCAATTTTTTAATGCCACTATCACCAAGTTTTTGCAGTGACATTAATTGTGTTCTGGCAAGCTTTCTAAGTTCAATCATTCTTTCTTTTTGGCCCATACCTTTACCAATAAGAACTGCATTATAGCTTTCCATATTTGCAAGCACCAACAACTCATTCAGACTTGCATAATCTCTCATATTACCTTTTAGATCTGGATTTTCTTCACGCCACTGTTTAGCTCTCTTGTTAAACAAGGCTACATTGAGCATATCTGCTTCACTTGCATACTTGTAAGACAACTGTTCATTGGTAAGATCTTTTAAGAGATATTCTTTGATTGCGTCCGTATGAATTTTGTAGTTAATCTTTGAAATTTCTCGATTAAGATTCCAACCTAATGATAGCTTAGAGTTTTCATCTGACTTAAGTCTTTTGTAATCTTGGATTACATACATCTTAAATTCAGCAGAAATCCATGAAGCAAATTCAAAGGCAATATCTGTATGTGCAAATGCACCACCGTATCTTCCGCCTTTTGAGATAATTCCGATTGCGTCTGTTTTTTCTACCCATTTCTTAGGGGACAGTGTAAAGGAATTATATCCAGCTTCCGATTTAATTCGGTCGAATTCGACCGAATTAAAATTCGTGTTGTTTAAGTTTTCCCATAAACCAAGAAATTCAATTGTATCTTTTCTTCTCATCCAATTTTTAATTACATCACTTGGTTCATCACTTTTATACTTAGCGATATCCGTAAGACTTATATAGTCATTTTTAAAGTCTTCAGTATAAATCTGAATAGCAAATCCCTTTGCTTCAATTATCTCTTTTTTTACTTTGGACATATGAGTTCCTCCTTTATTGATGTACTGTTTATAACATTTATTTTCGTAATAAATGCTCTAAACAGCACACCAACTATTCGTTTTTTGATTTTAAACTTTGGTAGAAGCTCTAAAATCTTTGCTTCCCGCGTTATAAGGTGGATCTATTTAAATCACATCAATCTTTCCTGCATACGTTTTCTCAAGCAACTTCAAACCATGCAGGCCATCACCAATTTCCACCAGGGGACAATTCGTCCCCACTAGGCAGCTAACTGCTCGTCGCGTTTGCACATCTTCTTTAGATAGTCTCTTGTATTCTTACTATCTGTCAAAACGGCAACCACATCCACTACAGAAAAATACCATTCTTCTTTTTCGTTATTCCAAACGGAGCGGACTTGTTTACCCTCAAATAATTTAATTTCATTATCCATATTGATCCCCTTCAGATACAGTTATCCCCTCTTTAACTATTAATTTTATAATATTGTTTGATTACTAACAATATGAATTAACAATCAAAACGACGGCAACTTCTAGGTAAAAACTGCAAAATATATTAAGCCAATTACTTCTTAAGAGGAGCTGCCCCAACCGATTCACGCACAATTAAGGCAGTTCCCAATTTTTTATGCGAAACAGGCAAAGCTTCTTCATCAAAGCGTATTTGATCAATCAAACTTTCTGCAGCCAAACGTCCTTTTGAAGTAATTGGCTGATGAACCGTAGTTAATCGTGGCGTACAAATTGTAGACAAAGGCAAATCATCATAACCAGTAATGGAAAGGTCCTCAGGCACGCGTAATCCTTGCACTTGAGCCGCTCCAAGCACACCCAACGCAATAATGTCACTAAACGACACAATCGCAGTAGGCCTGCATTCGAGATTAGTATTATTCCACATTTTATTAAAAACATCAGCGCCACCCTGATACGTGCAGGGCGTTTCTATAACGGTAATCTCTTTATCTTCCGGCGATAAGTTATGCTTTCTAAGCGCACGCACAACACTTGCCATGCGTCTACCAACTATTCCTTGCCATCCCGGATAATCAGTATGCGATTTCGTTTCAATTGCTGCAATACCAATATTCCTATGACCTAAATCAATAAGTCGATCTACTAAATCTTCAAAATCATGTTCATCGTCGACTTCTACAGTTGGAACGTTAATAGGTTGAGCAGGATCCACAATCACGACAGGAACATGCTTATTCAAAATTTCAACAACTTCTGCACGTTCAGCTTCCAAGCCGCAAATTATAAAACCACTTACTGCAGCTGTAGGAATAGCTTTTAACATTGAACCTCTTAATGGAGGAACAAGCATCAAAGTGTAGCCTTCCGACTGGCAAACCTGCCCAATTCCTTGAATCAAAAGTGAATAATAAGGATTTTGCAAAATCGTATCAATACCTTGCGGAAGCAACAAGCCCAACGCATTCGAAGAATTCGTGCGCAATGCTCTAGCTGTTGCACTTCGCACATATCCCATTTCTTCAGCAGTTTGCATAATATGCTCAACCGTCGCCTCAGATAATTTTGACGGATCATTATATGCAAAAGATACTGCAGACTTGGAAACATTAGCTTTCTTTGCAACATCCTTAATAGTCACTCTACGAACATTCATAGCTTCCCCACTGCTTCACCTTCATACATTATGATGGATTTTTCTCCCATACGGTATTGATTACCTATTATACTTGGCACACCAAATAGCGCACGATCCATACGCACTGGCAAATCATCACAATTGATGTAAGCTCCAGATCCGCGATGCACTAAGCATAAGCACGCACGCCCCGAAGGCAAGTTGCGAGTAATACACACAGTATGTCTACCTAAAGCAGCTACATGCTGCCTGCCGTATTGGAGAGTAGCATTTTCTCTACGCAGACGCATTAATTTGCAAACTGTTTTACGAACAGATAAATTCCAAGCATTCTCATTCCAAATCATAGGAGCACGGCAACCCGGATCATTTTCTCCTTCCATGCCATTTTCATCGCCGTAGTACACCATAGGAGCACCATCAGCAGCGAATAACAGCGCATAAGCTAAATTCTCAGCGTATTCAGCAGGCGTATCCCAAGCATATTCATGAGCTTTTGTGCGCGTAAGTAATCGCTCAGTATCGTGACTCCCAAGCAAATTCAACATGCAAGAGCGGTGTTCTTCTGGAATATCGTTATACAAAGCATTCATGCCATCTGCAAAATCATAAGCATCCAATGTTTCATCAGCACAAAAACCTAGGACTAAATCACGAACAGTATAATTCATGGTTCCATCCATAAGTTCCGGCGTAAGCCATTGAGAAGGATTACGCCATTCTTCAGCTACTAAGTATTTATCATCTCCAAAAGATTTCACTACCTTATGGAAACCCTTCCAAAATGTTTTATTGACGAAATATGGAACATCTAAACGCCAGCCATCAATACCACGATTTAACCAATATTTAGCAACGTTATAGTGATGTCTACGAACTTCTGGATTATACACATTCCATTTTGGTAAATAGTAACAGCCTGAACATGTTTTATAATTGGGTTCCGGATGAGACACTACAGGAAAACCCTCTACTGAAAACCAATTAACATATTGCGATTGTTCGCCATTACGCACAACATCTTGGAAAGCCCAATGGCCTATTCCACAATGATTGAATACACCATCTAAAACTACACGA
>NQOH01000002.1:152229-173451 GCA_003585735.1 Gardnerella kenyensis | reverse complement strand
CAATTTTGAAATAATCAGTAGCATCATAGCGATGATTCGTATCTGCTTGGAAAATTGGAGTGAGGTATAAAGCATTGACACCCATATCCGCAAGATATGACAGATGCTCCCTAATCCCTTTCAAATCACCACCGAAAAAATTATCTCTAGTTGGAGATTTATCCCATGATTCTACAGGGTTAGGGTTAATAGAAGCATTTGCATTTGCGAAACGCTCCGGAAAAATCTGATAAAATACACTTGATTTCACCCATTCAGGTTGCATGACTTGTTCCTAACAAATAGTAAATTTTACAAATTACGAAAGTTTTATCACTTCTTCAATCTTTAAGACCCGTAGAAGCTATTCCTCGTTCAAGAGCTTTTTGGAAGAAGAAGAAAATAATAATTGATGGCAAAGTTGACGTCAAAGTTCCAGCCATTAAATAATTCCATGACGTACCATAGCGTCCAACAAAACCGCTTAATCCGATTTGAATAGTACGCATTTCTTCTGCATTTGTAACCAGCAGAGGCCACAAGAAATCATTCCATGCAAATAGGAATGAGAATACACCAAGAGTTGCAAGAGCAGGCTTAGAAAGCGGCAGAATAACTTTAATAAAAATACCAAGACTTGAACATCCATCAATTCGTGCAGCTTCATCCAACTCACGCGGGATAGTAGTAAAATGCTGTCGCAGCAAAATAATGCCGAACACATCAGCCAAACGTGGAACTGTTAAGGCTGCCATAGTATCAATCCAACGCAACTGAGCGATAATACCGTACATAGGTATAACTGTTACGAAGGCTGGAACCATGAAAGCAGAAAGTAGCAGCACGAATAATATTTTCTTTCCAGGAAACTCTAATCGCGCAAAAGCAAAAGCTGCCATAGCATCAAACGCAAGGTGACCAATTACAATAATTGCCGACATAATCAAGCTATTAATATAATAGTTTGCGAATGGAGCGCTTTGCCAAGCATGCAAATAATTTTCCCAATGCCATGATGTTGGAATTACTGATTGAACAGCATACGTTTCGGCTTTTGTTTGCAACGAGGTTGTAAACATCCACATAAATGGAATAAGTACCGAAGCTGCACCAATAATGAGCACAATATGTCGAGCAAGATGCAATGAACGCAATCTCGTAAAGACTTTACTTATTTTCTGCATTGCTTACCTTCCATTGCACAAGAGTTACGATAAGTACCAATACCAGCGACGCTATTGCGATTGCTGTGCCATAACCAAAATTGCCTAACCTAAATGCTTGACGATACATAAACATTCCTAGTACGTCAGTGCCCCCTCGAGGACCACCTTCAGTAAACACGTAAATTAAATCAAATGATTGGAAACTACTAATCAGCGCTTGCACAACCACGAAGAATGTCATTGGTCTTAACAGAGGAACTGTAATATAACGCAGCTGTTGCCAGCTCGTAGCACCATCAAGACTTGCTGCTTCATAAGTTGACTTAGAAAGAGATTGCAAAGCAGTCAAATATAGAATGATATTAAAACCGAGGTTCTTCCAAACCGTAAGAAATATAGTAGCGAATAATGCTAGCCACTTATTGTGGAGCCAGTCAGGTCCTGCAATACCTAGGGATGAGAGTACAGAATTTACAAGACCCGATGGATCCAACATATATTTCCACACAATTGCTACAGCCACCGAGGAGGTAACGACAGGAAGGAAATATATGGTGCGATACAATCCGCGAGCGCGAATTGGCGCATCTAGTAATACCGCAAAAATCAAGCCGGAAACAACCGATAACACAGCTACGCCAAACGCATATATAACAGTCACAGTTAGACTATTCCAAAATTCTGGATCTTGAGATAGTTTTACATAATTCTTCAATCCAATAAAATCTGGATTTGCAGAAAAACCGTTCCAGTTCGTTAAGCTCGTGTACGCTGCAGAAACAATTGGATAAAAAGTGAAGATGACGAGAATCACTAATCCCGGAAGCAACAATCCCCATGCTGTGAGAATTTGCTCCCATTTTCCTACAGTTTTACGACCATTTCGCATCAGCTTACTACTGCCACTTTTTACGTTGTCAATAGCATCTGTCTGCTTATTTTTTATCTGTGTTATCGGGTTACGCATGATTACTTACCTTGCGCTATTACGTCGTTGACTGCTTTTTCTGCATTCTTTAATGCAGTATCAACATTTACTTCGCCAGAAAATGCTTTTTCCATTTCCTTTGCAAATGCCAACGAAATCTGTGGATATAGTTTGGTGTTCGGGCGAGTATGAGCAGTTGCCATTTGTTCAATGTATGGCAGCAAGCGAGGCTCTTTCTTCTCAACCCAAGAACGATACTCTGCGTTGCTAGCTGCACTCTTTGTTGCAGGCAGGAAGCCGGTAGATTCACACCAATCAAGAACTTGTTTATCTTGCAAGAACCAAGTCACAAATTCAGCAGCGGCTTTTACTTTTGCATCATCATTATTAAACAGCATTGCCTGTTCTCCACCAAGGTTGGTAGATGGCTTACCACCTTCAGGGGTTGGCAATGGCGCTGCAGCAAAATCAAACGGCGGATCAGCAGCCCAAATACCTACCATCCATGAACCTTCCTGAGCAGAACCACCTTGACCTTTTTCGAACTTGCCCCATCCTGCGTATGGGCTCACTCCGCTTTTAATAAGATCCATCCAGAAGTTTGCAGCTTTCTTACCTGCAGGAGTGTTAAATGCTGCAGCAGAGTTATCTTTCTTTAAGAATTCGCCACCAGCTTGCCAAAGATTGACTTGGAAGTTCCAGGTAAGAGCCTCACCGCTGTCTCCTGCTTCAGTTGGCAAATCGTAACCTGGAAGACCAGTCTTATCTTTAATCTGCTTGGCCATTTGCTTTAATTCATCCCAAGTTTTTGGCGGCTTATCTGGATCTAAACCAGCCTTTTTAAATACTGTGCGATTGTACATATACGCAAGATTATTGGCTGACATTGGAACGGATACTAAGTGACCGTCAATTGAGCCGAAATTCTTTAATGCTGGGTTAATATTGTCAATTACTTCAGGCTTGAGAAGCTTTTTTAAGTCTGCAGATTTGCCAATTTGCGCCATTTGAGGCATCCAAATCAAATCACCTATTGCCATATCAGGCAAAGTATTTGACGTAGCAGATGCGCGTAATTTTGTTAAGAAATCAGCATTAGGAACATTTGTAGTTTTAATCTCAATGTTCTTGTGCGAAGCATTAAATGCTTTTACTTTTTTATCGAAAGCATCTGCATTAGCACCATCCCAGTAGTGCCAAACAGAAACGGTTGTTTTACCTTGAGTATTACTTGTAGAGCTTGTGCCGCCACCGCATGCAGTAAGAGACAGCGCAGCAGCGAGCATCATAGAGATTGCTCCAAACTTTTTTAGTTTCAACATCGTTGTTCTTCCTTAGAAATATTTAGAGAAACTTAAAGGTTCTTGGACATACCGCCCAATGAATCATTTGATATATAGCAACGCCAGACTTCTGCTGCAAACAGCGTCGTTTACTCCTTTCACTCATGAACAACCACTTTTGCTAATGCCTCAGCATCGAGCATTAGACACGTGCCTTTTGTATCTTGCTTTACTGGCTAAGCGAGAATTACTTTAGATTGCACATTATTTTGTTCGTTATTGAAATATACTAAATCGTTCCAATAAATAAGTCAAGTGCGCGTTTTATACAAAAATCGCCATATCCTGTTACGTAAAATACGCATCAAAATATGGCGATTATTATGACGTCTACGCGACGCTACAAAACTTTAGGATTGCTCACTAAAATTAGGCTCGTTAAACTCAGCATTGTTTGAAGAATAGTCATCGTCGCTAGCAACGCTGCCTTCAAGATCCGGGCCAGCAGCTACACGAGCCACTTCTTCCATACCTTTGTTGTCACATAAAACCATGCGAACATAGCCAACAACAAATCCAACAGCAGCAGGGCAAAGCCAAGCCATGCCAAATTCCGAGAACGGCAGCCAGTTTTGAGCAACAATCAACATATCGTTCATATGCAATGCATTGCGCAAACCTGTTGGCGAACTATTCAAAAAGTCAAATACAGCTGCAACGCCAGTAAAACCAAGCGTCCAAGCATACACGACTTTGGAATTTCCAAAAAGTCGACCACACAAAGCCAAAAGAATCAATACGATTGACAGCGGATACAAGAACATCAATACTGGAACAGCGTATTCGATAATTGCGCTCAAACCAAAGTTTGCAAGACCAAACGAAACAAGCGTAATCAACACGGACCAAACGCGATAGCTAGGACCCTTAGGGAATAACTTAGAGAAGGTTTCCGAGCAGCTTACGATTAAGCCAACTGCAGTCTTTAAGCAGGCAAGCGTTACAGTTGCAGCAAGCACGAATAAGCCAACGTTTCCAAGATGGTATCGTGCAACTTGTGCCAAAGTTACGCCACCATTTTCCGCAGGTGGGAACAACGCGCGGCTACGCACGCCAACAATAACAATTGCAACGTAAATCACTGCCATAAGCAAGCAGCTAAAGAATCCAGAGCGAGCAGTATTCACTGCCACATCTTTAGGATCCTTTACACCAAACTGGCGAATAGTGCTAACAACCACAATTCCAAATGCCAAGCTAGCTAAAGCATCCATTGTGTTGTAGCCATCTAAGAATCCTGTAAAGAATGACTTATTAACGTAATTTCCCATAGGAGCAGCATCCGCAGAAGCGCCGCTTACAGGAGAAAATAGTGCTGTAAATACCAAAATCGCTAGGAACACAAGGAAGATTGGCGTAAGAACTTTACCAACCCAAGTAAGTATGCCGTTTGGCTTCATAGCAAAGAAGAACGCAAGCGCAAAGAACACTACAGAGAACAAGAATAAGTAAAGCTGACCGTTTCCATCTTGCGGAATAACGCGCTCTAATCCAACAGTGTATGAAGTTGTTGCGCATCGTGGGATTGCAAAGAACGGGCCGATTGTTAAATACAGCACACAAGTGAAGAACATGCCGTACTTTTTGCTAGCTTTGCTAGAAAGCTCAAAAAGACCGTTTGCGCGGCTCATTGCAAGTGCTGTAACGCCTAACAATGGCAAGCCAACGCCAGTAACAATAAAACCTAACGCTGCAGGCGCAGAATTAGTTCCTGCATTAGCTCCAAGAAACACAGGGAAAATCAGATTTCCTGCGCCAAAGAACATGCCAAACAACATGACCGCCACGTATGCGGACTCAATAATTGTCAGGTTCCTTTTTTTCGGGGCACTGTCTGTGCTGACACTTTGTGTTGTGACGCTCATGCTTACACCTCCTATATGGTGAAAAATTGTTTAAGCATATTATTCAGCCAAATCCCTGACTTTCTTGTGGATTTAAAGCGAAAATAATATTAGGGGGTATATTAATAAATCGCATGTACTTAATCGACATAAATTTACAATCTCGCGCGTGTCTTCTAATAAAAAATAAATAGGACGCTGGCATATTACCAACGTCCTACTTAATCAAAAATGCTATATGTTTTTGCTCTAAATCTTATATAAAATAAGCAAAATCACATCTTTTCTGGAGCAGAAACACCAAGTAAATCAAGGCCTTCTGCAATTACCGTGCGCACAGCAGAGTTAAGCTTAAGCCTGGCTGCAGCGCGTGCTGGCTCTGGGCATTTTGCAATGCGAGCCGCTTCGCGCTCAGCTTCTGGCAAACGATTTTCTGGGTCAGTCAACTCCATTGGCACTACGCGCTCAAGGTTGTACCACTTGTGATAGCTTGCAGCCAAATCCTCAAGATAATGAGCAACGCGGTGAGGAGCGCGCAAATCGCCAGCTTGTGCCAAAGCTGCAGGCCATTGCGCCAAAGCAGCCAGCACTTCGCCGTCAGCTTCAGTATTAAGCAGGCTTAAATCAGCACCATCTTGCGTAATTCCAGCATCCGCCGCGTTTCGAGCAACATTGCAGCTGCGCGCGTGCGCGTATTGCACGTAATACACAGGATTATCGTTGCTGTGAGAAGCGAGCAAATCCAAATCAATATCAACGCTTGTGTTGTAGTCGGTGCGAGCAAGCGAGTAGCGAGAAGCATCAACACCAATTGCATCAACTAAATCGTCAATAGTAATAACGTTTCCAGCACGCTTACTCATGCGCACAGGCTTGCCGTCTTTCATAACGTTTACAAGCTGGCCAATAAGAATCTGCATGTTTTCGCCTGGCTTATCTCCAAAAGCAGCGCACATTGCCATCATTCGACCAATGTAGCCGTGGTGATCTGCACCAAGCATGTAGATTGCTACGTCTGCAGGATTCTGCTCGCGGTGACGCTTGTTGCGATAGTACGCAATATCGGCAGCAAAATAGGCGTAATTGCCGTCGGACTTAATAATTACGCGATCCTTGTCGTCGCCATGCTTAGTGGATTCAAACCAAGTTGCGCCATCTTTTTCAAAAATGTCTCCACGCTCACGCAAATCTGCAATAGCGCGCTCAACTTCGCCATCCTCGTACAGGCTGTTTTCGTGGAACCACACGTCAAAACTAACGCGAAAATCGCGCATAGACTTACGAATCTCAGCAAACATCATTGGAACTGCGCGCTTGCGGAACTCTTCGCGCTGCTCGGAATCACCTTCACCAAGCGGCAAGCCCTCCTCGTCTTTTCCAAGATCAATTCTTGGCAAAGAAAGAACATCAACGCCGTCTGCTTGCGCTTCTTTTATAACAGCGTCCGCAATTTCGTTAATATACGCGCCTTTGTAGCCGTCTGCAGGCGTTTCTTCGCCATGAGCTGCAGCAACTAAGGACTTCGCAAAACGGTTAATTTGCTCGCCGTGATCGTTGAAGTAGTATTCTCGCACAACTTTTGCGCCATTTGCTTCCAATACTCTAGCCATGGAATCGCCAACTGCCGCCCAGCGAGTGCCACCAATATGAATTGGGCCAGTTGGGTTTGCGGAAACAAACTCAAGATTTAAAGTTTTGCCGCCCAAGTGCGTGTTCTTGCCAAAATCAGCACCCTGCTTTAAGACCTCGTCTACAACTGCCGCAGCAGACGCAGAATCAAGCGTTATGTTAATAAAGCCAGGACCTGCAACTTCCACGGACGCAATACCTTGCGCTTCTTGCAAACTTTCTGCAAAAAGTTCCGCTAAATCGTGAGGCTTCATACCAGCTTTTTTAGCGAGTTGCATAGCAACATTCGTAGCCCAATCGCCGTGTGCGCGATCTTTTGGCCTCATAACTGCAAGTTTTTCGGCAGCAGGAATCAAATCTTCTGTTAGATTGCCAGCTTTACCACTTGCTACTAAATCTTTCGCAATTTTTTCAATTAATTCACTTAAGCTTTCTGGATTCATGGTTTACAGTCTAGCGTTACCGCGCGATGCTTCGCGATTAAATACACAAAAAGCGCTGGAGTCGAAGATTGACTTCCAGCGCTTTTGTTTTGCAATTAATTATTTTCGATTACATTCGATTACTTGCAATTACTTGCGACTACTTCTTTTTTGCAGGAGCTTCGCCAAGTTCGCTTTGAGCAACAGAAACGTTTACGTTAGCTGCATCAGATTCAGCAGATTCAGATTCAGAAGAATCTCCAGCATCTGCTGCCTTAACAGCGTTAAGCTTTACTTCTCCAGTAACGCGACCAGCTTCAGCAACGTCATCCAAAGTGTCCTCAACAGCCTTATAAGCGTTTTCTGCAACGTTCAAAGTCACTTGCAAAATAGGAGTCTTCATAGAAACTTTTGCTTCGGACTTAATCTTGCGCAAAGTAGCCAAAGCTTCACCCGCGTAAGCCAAAGTGTCTGCAGAAACTCCGTTTGCAGCCTCCTCGTAAGCCTTAGCGCATGGCCAGCTTGCGCGATGCACAGAACCTTCGCCATCATGCATCCAGCTCCACACTTCTTCAGTAGCGTAAGGCAAGTAAGGAGCAAGCAAACGAGCCAAAGCATCGAGAGCAAGACCAAGAGTTGTGCGAGCAGACTTTACAGCAGCTTCACTTGGAGTGCGGCCAGTGGATTCTGCAGTACCGTAAGCACGATTCTTTGCAAGCTCAATGTAATCGTCGCAGAACTGCCAGAAGAATGTTTCGATTGCTTCCAAAGCCTTAGAATGCTCGTAAGATTCAAGCGCATCAGTTGCTGTACGAATAACGGATGCAAGCTTTGCCATAACTGCGCGATCCAAAACTTCAGTAACATCAGCAAAATCCCAGTCCGCGCTAGCAGACTCAAGAACCTGATGCTCCTCATCTTCTCGACCAATTGCGAGCGCAAACTTAGTAGCATTCAAAAGCTTAATAGCCAAGCGGCGGCCAATTTTCATTTGGCCTTCGTCGTAAGTTGCATCCAAGCCGAGTTTTGCAGAAGTTGCCCAATAGCGCACAGCATCTGCACCAAACTCTTCGATTGGCTTGTTTGGCACAACCACGTTGCCTTTGGACTTTGACATCTTCTTGTGATCTGGATCCAAGATCCATCCGGAAAGTGCAGCGTGCTTCCAAGGCAAGCAGCCGTTTTCAAGATGCGCACGGTCAACCGTACTAAACAGCCAAGTACGAATAATATCCTGACCTTGTGGACGCAAATCCATTGGGAAAGTAGCCTTAAACAAAGCTTGATTTTCTTCGCCTGGCTCTTCCCAACGAGTCACGATTTGTGGAGTTAAGGAAGATGTAGCCCAAGTGTCCATAATATCCTGCTCAGCAGTAAAGCCATTTGGCTGGTCACGCTGAGATTCGTCGAATCCTTCTGGAACGTCAATAGTTGGGTCGACTGGCAAACGGTCTTCGCTAGGAGTCAAAGGATTTGCGTAATCCACTTCCCCATTTTCGTTTACTGGGTACCAAAGTGGGAACGGTACGCCGAAGAAGCGCTGGCGAGAAATAAGCCAGTCGCCATTCAAGCCGTGAACCCAATTCTCGTAGCGCACACGCATAAAGTCTGGGTGGAAGTTAAGTTCCTTGCCGCGCTCAATAAGCTCAGCATTCAGCTTTTCGTCAGTGCCGCCGTTCTTTAAGTACCATTGGCGAGAAGTGACGATTTCCAAAGGCTTATCGCCCTTTTCGTAGAAGTTCGTCATACGCTTTGTTGGCTTTGGTTCGCCATCCATGTCTCCGGCAGCCTGCAAAGCTTCAACAACTTCCTTGCGAGCGGAGAAGGTGGTTTTTCCAGCAATCTTCTCGAACATTTCGCGACCGGACTCGTCTGTAATCCAATCAGGAGTGGTCATCACAATGCGGCCGTTACGCTGAATAATTGGTCGAGTTGGCAAGCTCAAGTCGCGCCACCACTCAACGTCGGTTACGTCACCAAAAGTGCAGCACATTGCAATGCCAGCACCCTTGTCCATTTGAGCTGCAGGATGAGCCAAAATCGGCACCTTAACTTTGAACAGTGGAGAATAAACTTCTTGACCGAAGTACTTCTTATAACGCTCATCGTCTGGGTGCGCAATCAAAGAAGTGCAAGCTGCAAGCAATTCTGGACGCGTAGTTTCAATATAAATTGGCGTGCCATCTTCAAAACGGAACGCAATCTTATGGTAGAAGCCAGGATATTCGCGAGCCTCAAGCTCTGCTTGAGCGACAGCAGTCTGGAATGTAACATCCCACAAGCCTGGAGCATCTTTCTGATAAGCTTCTCCGCGAGCAAGATTGCGCAAGAATGCTTTTTGCGCAACTCGGCGAGGCTGCTCACCAATCGTGTGGTAAGTCTGCGACCAGTCCACAGAAAGGCCAAGCCTACGCCACAATGCTTCAAAAAGCTTCTCGTCTTGAGAAGTTAAGCGTTCGCAAAGTTCAATAAAGTTCTGACGGCTTACAGGAACCTGATCTTTTGCCTCAATTTTCTTGCCTTCTGTACCTTCAAATGGAGGCTTAAAATCAGGGTCATATTTAAGCGAAGTATCTACGCGCACACCGTAATAATTCTGCACACGACGCTCTGTTGGAAGGCCGTTATCGTCCCAACCCATTGGGTAGAACACATCAAAGCCCTTCATGCGCTTGTATCGCGCAATAACATCCGTATGCGTGTAAGAGAATACGTGACCTACATGCAAGTGGCCGCTTACGGTTGGAGGTGGTGTATCGATAGAATATACGGCCTTGCGGTCGCGGGAATTGTGGAATGCGTAAGTCTTGGCTTCATCCCAATTATTACGCCATTTATCTTCAAGACCATCAACACCAACCTTGTTAGGAAGCGGCGTTAAATGGGCGTGCTTTACTGTGTTATCCTGTTCACTCATGAACTGAATATTAGAAACTCAGTTCGACAACGCAAATATTATGCTTTTATTACGCTTTCTACTTCACCGTCACGTTACGCAATGGAAGCAGCTGATCCGTCATATTCTTTGTATATCCGCTGATATTAGATTTCACAGCCATAATGCTTTTGCGCGCATATAACCAGTGAGCTGCAGCATTCCTACTAACTTCATGCGCATACGCGCGAACGTTCGCTTCATATTCTGCAGGACTCTTAGAATGAACAGCATTAGCCCAAGCTTGCTGCGATTTAACATCTTGCAAAACAAATGGAGATCCAGCTTCTGCAAATGTTCCTTCATCTAATGTGTGATTTAGCGAAACAATAGCCATATCATACTTTGAGTCTTTTATACGCTGTCGTAACGTTGCGCTGTCAACTTCTTGAACATCAACTTTTGCTCCGCTAGCAGCGATAATTTTACTAGCTAATTCGCGCCCAACATCGCCTTCGCCTTGTGGCACAAGGAAAGTCATGGTACCTAAATATCTTGACATGAAGTAATGGAATAACGATGCAGATTTTTGCTGATTATAAGGATACATTCCATTTAAATCCTCATAGCCAGGAGACAGCGGATCAATTGGACCGCCGACTGGCACACCTCCGTTACCGTCAGCATCCAATACTGTTTTTGCGTTCATAGCATAACGAGCTGCCTTACGAGCCTGTTCGTCACTGAAAATTGATGAAATTGTGGTATTAAATGCCACAAATCGTACGCGCGTGCTCTGTCCTTCTACCATTTGAGTATCAACTACAGATGCAAGACGCTTATTCTCACTGCCTTCAAGAGGAACAGCCATTTGCACATTATTTTGTTCCATAGCTTGCGCCAAATCTGCATCACTTGCGTAATATTGCAAAGTAATACTTGCGCATTCTGCAGGAGTTCCCCAGTATCGATTGTTACGCACAAGAACTAAAGAATTACCTTTGTTATAGCTACTTACTGTGAAAGGACCGGTACCTAATGCTCCGTTAGAGTAATCAACTACAGCATTTGTGTCGTATACAATACCGAGCCTGCCTGCAAGACGACGCAAAAGCAAAGCATCAGGAGCTTTTAATTTAATAACCAAAGTGTAAGCACTTGGATTGCTTACGCTTTCAATATTCGTTAACGTACTATATCCAGGATAATTCTTCGTAATACCGTTCTGTAACGATTTAAGCACAGATTGAGAATTCATTACGTCGCCGTTAGAAAAACGTACGCCGCGGCGTAAATTAAAAGTGTATGTCAAAGCATCTTCTGAAATATTCCAAGATTGAGCTAAGCCTGGCTGCAAACTATTGTCGTCACCGCGCTTAACTAATGTTTCGTAAACATTATCTAATAAAGCTTGCTGAACGGCATCGCTATCATCATTGCGAATATCAAGAGATTCAGGAGCTGTTCGTAACCCAACTTTTAATATGGAATTACCTGCAGGATGAGAAATTGCGTCAATTGGAGAACGCCCTTGATATATTTGCCATCCGCACCATAAAACAACAACCATCACTGCTGATACAACCATGAAAACAACCCACGGAATCCAGCCTACGCTAGATTTACGATGATATGTTCTGGAAGCATGTGATGCATATCTGCCTGTTCTTGACATAAGTTACAGTTTATAACAACAACCGAAAAAGCAACACAATATAGAGCAATATAACTCTTCTCACAGCAACGCAGATGGGCATGTTGATCGAAGCGGACACGATGCGCATTTAGGATTTCTTGCAGTGCATATTGTTCTTCCGTGCAAAATAAGACGATGCGAAAGATTAGTCCATTCACTTGGCTCAAAATACGAAGTTATTTCTTTCTCAATAGCAACTGGATCCGGACGCACATTGAGCTTATTCCAATCTTTTCTCCATCCAAGCCTTCCAGTAACGCGCATTACGTGTGTATCAACCGGAAATCCTGGCAAACCAAAAGCATTACCGCGCACAACATTCGCAGTTTTACGACCAACACCCGGCAGCAATGTTAAATCTTCAATATTTCGCGGAACTACGCCGTTAAAATCACTTTCTAACTTTGCTGATAAAGCAATAATATTGCGCGCTTTTACACGATAAAATCCAAGTGATTTAATAATAGATTCGACTTGTACAGCTGAAGCTTTTGAAAGCGATCTAGGGTTAGGAAACGTGCTAAAAAGTTCCGGAGTTACCATATTCACACGCTTGTCTGTTGTTTGCGCGCTAAGAACAGTTGCAATAAGCAACTCAAAAGGATTAGAAAAATTAAGAGCGCATTTTGGTTTAGGTATTTCTTTACAAAGTAGTGAATATTCTGAGTGTATGCGCGCTATTTTTGCTTGTTTTGATTCGCGCATATTAACGCTTCACTGTTGCGTAGTTTTCGTAAAATTGATTTAAAGAAGCGCTACTTAAAGAAGATTCCTCTACAGAAGATTCTGTTTCTTCTGTCACTTCTGTTTCTTCTGTATTATTTTGCAACTTTTCCGAAAAATTATCAGAAGAATTGTCAACATCGCTTATACCAGATTCAGCATCATCAGTTTGATCTTCAGAAATCTCATCATTTTCGCCAGCCTCTGAAGGATCAAAACGATACCCAACATTACGCACAGTACCAATCAAATGCTCATACTCAACACCGAGCTTTGCGCGCAAACGACGAATATGCACATCAACCGTACGCGTGCCACCGTAGTAGTCATATCCCCAAACTTCTTGCAACAAATGCGCGCGCGTAAACACTCTTCTAGGATGCTGCACAAAATACTTCAATAATTCAAATTCTTTATAAGCTAAATCAACAGGATGCCCATGCAAACTAACCGTATAACTGCGCATATCAACAACAAGATCACCAGAACGCATAATTCCGTCATCCGAAATTGTATCGTCGCTAATTTCAACTCCCTGCGATTGAGCAAAAGACCCTGCAGGAATATTTTGTTGAGCCGCAAGACGCAAACGTCCCTCAACTTCTGCTGGAGAAGCGCTAGTAAGCACAACATCCGTAATATTCCAAGATGAATTTACTACTGTGAATCCGCCTTCAGTAAGAATTAGGATTACTGGAACTGAAATGTCAGTTGTGCGCAAAGCTGCACAAATAGACTTCGCTAAAGCTAAATCTTCACGAGCATCAAGCAAAAGAACGGTTTGTGCAGGCAATTTTGTCAAGCTTGCGGTATTCAAAGCAAGCACGCGCACACGGTGAGAAAGTAAAGTAAGAGAAGGCAAAACTGAAGCCGGGGAGGCAGACGAAGTCATCAATGTAATATCAGTCATGTGATGCCTCCAACCAACAGGTGATGTAGTACCAATTCAAGCCTTTACAGGCATTGTAAACCATGCCACGAAGAATATTAAAATAATCAACACAATTTCGTAAATAAATATTGCAAAAAGCTAGCTAATTGCTAAATAAATAGTTGGCAAATAATTAGTAAATAGTTAGCAAATAGTTATCAGATTATTTAGCAAATGCTTGATAAATATATCTAAAAAACGTTGTCTCAACATAAAATAATTCGAAATACATGCGCAGGTTGTAGAATACGTTATTAGTAAGGAATTAACAAAAGCCAAAATATTACGAAGTTGGCTTATTTTACTTGGCATTTACAGTAGCTGGGAGCGCGTATGAGAGATGAAACATGCACTTGCAACGATAAGACGCAAAAAGATGCTACTTCTTGCACAAATCTTGATAAGAAGAATAAATCTCGTCACGCAAGCACAATTGCAATGATTGCGAGCCAAATTGTTGTAGTATTACTTCTTGCAATTGCTGCTGCTCTACCAGTTGCAACAGCAAAAATAACACTTACTTTGTGCATGATAATACTTTTAACATTCCTAGCATTATGGCCACTACACGGCAATATAGTTGACCGCATTATTGCTTTATGCTCAGGAATTGCTTCTACGTGGTGCGCAACTTTCGCGTTAAAAGGCTGGCTTCCACAAAGCGTAATCATTGACAACGAAACAGTTTCAATGAGTAAATTTATTGCAGCTATTCGCCCATACGAAAGATGGGCTGTGTCGTTTGCGCTAATTCTTGTTGCGACCACTTTTGTAACTTTCTTAAGACAAATGCTACGCGAAAATCGCACGAATTTAGTCAGGAATCTTGCTCACACTTTAACCGCAAGTATTGCTTGTGCGGCTTTACCTGGCTGGCTGTTCCTACCGTCGATTGTTCGTTTTATGCCATCTTTGCGCAGCACGGATGGCGGAATTCTCGTGATGTTGTTGTGTATTTTAATGGTGGTTTTATTATCGGGACTTTCGCATTTATGGGTTCGAGATAATTGCAACGAATACTACAAAAATAAAACCACTAACGATATTGCATTCGCGATTATGCCAATCATGTTTTCGGGAATGATGGTATACATTGCAGGTCTTGGAATGCTAATAGCAGCATGAAATAAAATAAAACGCCGAAAACAAAAGCAGCTTTCGACGTTTTATTTTAGATTTATTTTATTTTTATTTAGCTTAATTTAGCTTAATTCAGCTTTATTAGCTTACTTTACGCAAGAACGAAGCTTACTTTTCGCTTTCTTCCAAACGCTTGCGCGCAGCAACAATTTCCTTCTCAGCTTGCTCTACGCCAGCCCAGAAGTCACCAGGAAGAACTTCCTTACCTGGCTCCAAAGCCTTGTACTGCTCGAAGAAGTGCTTGATTTCAGCCTTGTGATACTCGTTCACGTCATCAATATCCTTGATGTCATCAAAACGAACGTCTGCAGGCACGCACAAAACCTTATCGTCTCCACCTGCTTCATCAACCATGTGATACAAACCAACAGCGCGGCACTCAACAACACAACCTGGGAATACAGAATTTGGAATCATCACAAGAGCGTCAAGTGGATCGCCATCTTCGCCCAAAGTGCCATCAATGTAGCCGTAATCATCTGGGTAACCCATTGCAGTAAAGAGGGTACGATCCAAGAACACGCGACCAGTTTCGTGATCTACTTCATACTTGTTTTTAGAACCGCGTGGGATTTCAACCACAACATTAAAAGTTTCTGCCATTTTGGCTCCTTTTATAGAGTTGATAACAATTCATATAACTGTTCCCTCTCACTTTAGCGCGCACCAAAGAACGTTATGCTGTAACAATTTTTTCAACTGCATAATCAAGTGCAATAAAAAATCAAAAATCCATCGAAAAATTGCATGAAAAAATCTGTATTTTCGTTGATATATCAAGCATTTTAGCAAGACACGCTTTATCAATCGAAGTGTCTCAATACGCAGTTATTATGGCTCTGTTTTACACACAATATGTTGCAAAAACATACCAGCATGTTTTACAAAGTGCAGGCAAAATGACCAAAAAGAAACGCGTGAATGCCAACACTGTTTCACCGCTTAATTCGACGCATGATCAAGGGAAAGCTAAAGCAAAAAATATTGCTACTAAACCAAGCACAAGTAAAAAAGCCGTAGCAGAAAATACATATTCTAAAAAAGAATCCGTAGCGAATACTTCATACATTAAGAAAGATTCGACTAACAAAATTGATTCGTCTGCAAATAAAGAAAATAACATCACCAAAAAGCCACAAGAGTCTGCTCCTAAAAGAAATCTAGCAATCGACGGATTACGCGCGCTCGCAATTATTGGAATTGTGTGCTTCCACATGCGCCCTAGTATGCTTTCCGGCGGCTTTTTAGGCGTAACACTTTTCTTAGTTCTTTCTGGATATTTTTGCACGCGCACAGTTTTGCGTTACATAAGCGCGCGCGAGAAGGAAAATAGCACTGATTCAAATCGCGGAGTACATAACTATTGGCAGTATGTTTGGCACCGAATTAAAAGAATTTGGCCGCCAACACTTGGAATTATTGGCGTTAGCGCACCAATAATGTGGCTTTTCTCGCCAAGTTTACTTCCAAAATTACAAGCAGACGCTTTTTCAGGAGCAGGCTTCTTTAGCAACATAATGTATGTAGCTAGAAAGCTATCTTATTTTGAACAAAGCGGATTGCCTTCCCCTATTAAGCATCTTTGGTATTTGGGCCTTGTTATGCAAGCATTCATAATTTGGCCGCTTATTCTTACAGCGTTAATAAAGTTCGTAAGAAAAGCAATGGTACGAATGTACATAACTGCTGGTTTGGCAATACTTTCTTCTGCTCTTACTTTTACTTTTGCATATTTGTTTGGCAATTACACAACTCCAGCTCGCGTGTACTATTCGCTTGATACTCGCGCTTCGGAATTTTTGCTAGGCGCAATGCTTGCAATGTACTGCGCATGGTTTAGCAAGCACTCTTTACACGCATGGCTTATTCACGTGTGGTATTTTGTGCGCGGCAAGAAGAATATTATTGTTGAGCTTGCGAAGAATAAAGCAGACAATTATGAAAATGCTTCAAATAATTCAGAATTGCAATCAAATGTATCTTCAGAAATAAGCGCCGAAAAAAATGCTTACGACGATGGTATTCCTGAAGATTTACGCGCAGGATTACAAATTGATTTAACAGAAGATGCGCAAGATTCTTCTGAACCTTCCGAAAAGAAGTCGAATGCGTCCGACATACGCGAGCTTCCAGAAGATGCTTTTAACACTCCAAAAACGGTGTTTTACTCTCCTTTGAAGTCTTGGCAGCGTTCTGCTATAGGAATTGCAGCAACAATAATTCTGTGCCTTTGCTTTGTTTACGCAGATGGTACTTCTTCTGTATTTACTTTTGGCGGATACACTATAACCGCTGCAGCTTGCACGATTATAGTTTGGGCTTGCACTCAATCCGACAATATTTGTTCCAGAATATTTGCTTTAAAACCATTAGCTTACTTAGGCAAGCGATCTTTTGCGATTTATTTAGTACATTTCCCATTACTTGAATTATGCAATCCTGCAACGCGAACAACCGCAGTTTCTTGGTGGGAACAGTTACTTCAATTAGTTGCCACAGTTGTAGTAGCGGAATGCTTCTACCAGCTGTTTGAAAATAAAGCAAAAAATCATTTGCATAAGCTAATACATTGCGTAGCATTAACAATCTGCTGCATAATAACAGTTGCGTTAATTGCGTTGCCTTTAAACTGGCGCAGTATTGCAGAACAGCGTTCTATACAGCTCCGTCCAGAATTATCAGCAGCTACAGCGCAACAAAATACGAAGCAAAATACGAAGCAAAATAATTCTTCTTCGAATAAAGCAGAATCTTCTTCAACTCATAAGAAGATAAAAGGATTGCGTAAAAACGTAACAAAGCAGACGCTTCCTCCAACCCCATCGAAGCATCGCATACTATTCCCTATTGCAGAAAAAGTTCCAAGAAATCTTATTGCTTCACATACTAGAATCGATAAGAACACAGGAACGTGTTCTGTAAACTTCACAATGGTTGGAGATTCCATTACAGAAGGCGCTAAGCCGTACTTGTTAAAAGTTATGCCTAACGCTTATATTGACGGAAAAGTAAGTCGGCAAATCTTCCACGGTGCTGATGAATACGAGCAGGATATTTCGGGCAAGCATGCTGGAGATATAGTTATTTACGCTCTAGGCACGAATGGTCCTCCACACGATGACAGCGTGCTTCAACATATGGTTGACGTAGTTCATGGCAAACCTGTTTATTTCGTCACAACTCGCGTTCCGCAGCCTTGGCAGGATGTAACTAACGATCGCTTGCGCAAGTTTGCGGCAACGCATCCTAACGTTGGCATTATTGATTGGCACGGTTTTAGTGAAGGCCATTCTGAATACTTAACAGATGATGGCGTTCATTTAACTCCAGTCGGCGGCCCGCAATACTCGAAGATGATTCGACTTGCGTTGTGCGGAGCGTAATTTGCGTAATTTGCGTAATTTAATAAAGGATTAACGCATTTTAAAAACTCAGATTTTAACAAGCGTAACGATTTTGCGTTAGCTACAAGAAAATCCTATATCGAAAATGTAACTAAAATAGCAACTCGAGTAGGAAAAATAGCGTCAAAATATTACGATGGTATATATGACTGAGTTGAGGATTCCTTTTAACACGCAACACGCTACTGACGACGAGTCTGCGTGGACGAACCCATTGCGAGATCCGCGCGACTTGCGTTTAGCTCGCATCGCTGGCCCGTGCAGTTTGGTAATTTTTGGAATTACAGGCGATTTAGCACGCAAAAAGCTTATGCCAGCAGTGTACGATTTAGCGAACCGTGGACTTCTTCCGCCAGGATTTGGTTTAACTGGTTTTGCTAGAAGAGACTGGACGGATGAGCATTTCGTAAACTTTGTGCGCGAAAATATTGAACAGCATTGCCGCACGCCATTTCGTGAGTCAACTTGGATTAATCTTGCAAAAGGCATACGTTTTGTGCGCGGCACTTTTGACGATGCTTCTGCGTTTGAGCGTTTAAGTAAAACAGTTAACGAGTTAGATAGGGATCGCGGCACTCGCGGAAACCACGCATTTTACATGTCTATTCCGCCTTCAAGCTTCCCTATTGTTGCGCAACAGTTGGCAGCATCCGGACTTTCTCACTCTTCCGAACACGCGTGGCGCCGCGTAATTATTGAGAAGCCTTTCGGCCATGATTTAGCGAGCGCTCGCGAATTAGACCGCGTTGTTTCAGAAGTTTTTGATCCTAATTCTGTGTTCCGCATCGACCATTACTTAGGTAAGGAAACAGTGCAAAATTTGCTTGCTTTCCGTTTTGCTAACGCAATGTATGAGCCGATTTGGAATGCGAATTATGTTGATCACGTGCAAATTACGATGGCTGAAGATATTGGTATTGGCGGGCGTGCCGGTTATTACGATGGCATTGGTGCTGCGCGCGATGTGATTCAGAACCACTTGCTTCAGCTTATGGCGCTTACTGCTATGGAAGAGCCTGTAAGTTTCCGTGCTAGCGATTTGACTGCAGAAAAAACGAAAGTTTTATCTGCTATTCGTTTGCCTCAAGATTTGGCAGCAAATACTGCTCGCGGACAATACGCAGCAGGATGGCAAGGCTCTTATAAAGCAGTTGGTTATTTGGAAGAACAAGGAATCGACCCTAAAAGCACTACGGAAACGTATGCTGCTGTGCGACTAGACGTTGATACTCGCCGCTGGGCTGGAGTGCCATTCTACTTGCGCACTGGCAAACGTTTAGGAAAGCGCGTTACGGAAATTGCTGTGATTTTTAAGCGCGCTCCGCACTTGCCGTTTGAATCAACTGCTGTTCGAGAACTTGGTAGCAATGCTATTGTGATTCGCGTTCAGCCAGACGAGGGCGTTACTATGCGTTTTGGAGCAAAAGTTCCTGGCGGAACTGCTATGGAAGTTCGAGACGTTTCTATGGACTTTAGTTACGGACGTTCATTTACTGAAAGCTCACCTGAAGCTTATGAACGTCTGATTCTTGACGTTCTTCTTGGCGAACCACCACTGTTCCCAACTACTGAAGAAGTAGATTTAAGCTGGAAGATTCTCGACCCTATTGAGGAATTCTGGAGTTCCCTTGGCACACAACCACAGCCGTATCGTGCTGGAACTTGGGGTCCTAGGGAAGCTGACGATATGCTTGCTCGTAATAATCGCCATTGGAGGCTGCCATGATTATCAACCTTCCTGATACTAATACCAGTAAAATTTCGCAAAAAATCGACGAATTGCACGAAGAGCGTGGAGAATCTGCAACAGGACGCGTGCTTACTCTTTTAATCGACACAGATCTTAAAGAATTGGAGCATGCTCTTGAAGCAGCTAATGCTGCGAGCCGCGAGCATCCTTGCCGCGTTATTGCTATGGTTCGAGACTGGTCTAGCGAGAATGCTGCTGAGCGCGGAGAAATTGTGCCAAATCTTGACGCTCAAGTGCGTTTTGGTGCTGATGCTGGCGCTGGCGAGATTATTATTTTGTATCCGCATAACGGCTTGGTTCGCCACCCGGATACGCTTGTTATTCCGCTGCTTGTGCCGGATGCGCCGATTGTTGCTTGGTGGCCTACGAATGCTCCGGAAGATCCTGCTCATGATTTGCTTGGAGCTATGGCTAGTAGCAGAATTACTGACGCTCAGCGTGCAGATGACACTCTTAAAACTGTTCAAAACTTGCGCAAGAACTGGTCTCCGCAGGATGCAGATTTGTCTTGGACGCGTTTAACTCCTTGGCGTGCGTTACTTGCTTCTATGCTCGATCAGCCTCCGCATTTGCCGATTACTAGCGCAAAAGTTACTGGTCCTACGCACTATGTTTCTTTGCATTTACTGGCAGCTTGGCTTAAGAGTAGTTTGCGCGTGCCTGTAGAAATAGTTGAAAATCCTGATGCGAAAGCTATTACTTCCGTAACTTTAGAGCGCGAGGATGGCACTTTGTCTCTTACTCGCCCTGCTGGCGGAGATCAGGCTTTGATTAGTCTTCCCGGTCAGACCGCTCAGCCGATTGCGCTTCCTATTCGCACTTTGGATGATTGCTTAAGTGAGGAATTGCGACGCATTGATCCGGACGAAATTTACGCGCAGCTGGTTCGAGATAATCCTGCAGAGAACAATTAAGTCTATAAAAATAGACAAAACGTGAAACAACGCGTGAAACAGCGAGTGAAACATTTTTAATTGCATAAAAGGAATAACTATGACAGATAACGAAGTTACTTTTGCACACAACGCAAGCGTTTACGGCTACAATAATCCAGATGTACTTTCAGCCGTTGCAGCTCAACGCTTAGTAACGTTTATTATGGAGTCACAAAATAATGTGCAAAATCTCAATCAACCATTCCATTTACTTCTTACTGGCGGCACGGATTCAATTCGCATGTTCCAAATGCTTGCTAGCAACCCACTTTTGCCAGCGATTAATTGGAATTTAGTGCATATTTGGTGGGCAGATGAGCGTTTCGTAGCTTACGATAGCGAGGATCGTAACGCGCGTAAAACTCGAGAAGCGCTGCTTGACTTACTTACTTCTAATAAAGCTTTGGCAGAATCTCATATTCACGAGATGCCTGCAGATGAGCGTAGTGCGGAGGAA
>NQOH01000002.1:151285-151489 GCA_003585735.1 Gardnerella kenyensis | reverse complement strand
ATTACAGCAGCCAGCGACGCTGAAAATGACGCTATTTTGGATGCTGCAGCGCGCGACTATGAGGAAGAAATTATAGGATTACTTGGGCCAGAGCCAGTGTTTGATTTAGCAATTCTTGGCATGGGTCCGGACGCGCATATGGCTTCGCTTTTCCCGGGATTGCCGCAAGTTAATAATCGCGAGCGCATTGTTGTTGGAGTAAAC
>NQOH01000002.1:145920-150575 GCA_003585735.1 Gardnerella kenyensis | reverse complement strand
CACTCCCCTAAGCTTCCGCCAATGCGATTGTCTCTTACAGTTCCTGTGCTGGCTCATAGTCGCCGCACTTGGTTTTTGACTGCCGGAGCAGAAAAGGGCGCTGCTTTAATGAATTCACTTTCGGGAGCTAATAATCCTGAATATCCTGCGTCTTTTGCAAACGGAACTGACGAAATCTCTTGGCTAACCACCGCAGGCACACTGCAAGCTGCTATTGAGTGTATTGACTAGATTTCGCAAAATGCGCATAATAATTCAGCACAATAAAATACAGGCTTCTGCATAACAAATACAGAAGCCTGTTATCTATAAATATTATTTGTTTTAATCTTGCTTTACTTCTGGGCGATTAGATTCTGCCCACAAAGTGTGGAATACGCCTGGTTCGTCAATGCGACCGTAAGTGTGAGCGCCGAAGAAATCACGCTGAGCTTGAATCAACGAAGCTGGCAAACGCTTGGAACGCAAGCCATCGTAGTACGCAAGCAAGCTGGAGAATGCTGGCACAGGCACACCATGCTCAACTGCGCGCGCAATAACCCTACGCCAAGCAGCCTGAGACTTTTCAATAGCATCCTTAAAGTACGGAGCGAAAAGCAACGAAACGCTTGCTTCACCGGACTCAAAAGCCTCAGAAACACGGTTCAAGAATTGAGCGCGAATAATGCAGCCACCTCGCCAAATGCGAGCAACAGCAGCTTGGTCAATCTTCCAATCATGCTCAATTGCAGCTGCCGCAATCTCGTCGAAGCCCTGAGCGTAAGAAACAATCTTAGAAGCGTACAAAGCTTGACGAATATCATCAATAAACGCCTTACGCTCATCATCGTTCAAATCAAAATGCACGTCCGGGCCAGTTAAACCTTGGCTTTCAGCAGCTTCACGCAAAGCAACCTGGCTAGAAAGTCCACGAGCAAACACAGCTTCAGCGATACCTGTAACTGGAATTCCAAGCGAAAGAGCAGACTGCACAGTCCAAGTACCAGTGCCCTTCATGCCAGCGTGATCAACCATCATCTCAACCAAAGGCTTACCGGTCTTAGCATCCTTTTGGCGAAGCACATCCGCAGTAATCTCAATCAAATAAGAATCAAGCTCACCCTTATTCCACTCGCTAAACACATCCGCAATTTCGTCGGACTTCATGCCCAAGCCGCGAAGCATTAAATCGTAGCTTTCTGCAATAAGCTGCATATCCGAGTACTCAATGCCGTTATGAACCATCTTTACAAAGTGGCCAGCACCGTCAGTACCAATATGCGTTACGCAAGGCTCGCCTTCTGCAACAGCCGCAATCGACTTCAAAATAGGGCCAAGAGTCTTCCAAGATTCCTCAGTGCCACCAGGCATCATAGAAGGACCGCGCAAAGCGCCTTCTTCGCCGCCAGAAACACCGCAACCAACGTAATGAAGACCACGCGCACGAATGTCACGCTCTCGGCGAATCGTATCTTCAAAGTAGGAGTTTCCGCCGTCAACGATAATATCTCCAGGCTCCATAGCATTCGCAAGTTCTTCAATAACAGCATCCGTAGGAGCACCAGCTTTTACCATAATGATTGCGGTGCGAGGACGCTTTAGAGATGCCACAAATTCTTCAACAGTTTTTGCAGGAACGAAAGCACCTTCGCTACCGTGCTCATTCATCAAAGTTTCGGTGCGAGAATAATGACGATTGTAAACAGCAACAGTATTGCCATGATGCGCGAGATTACGCGCTAAATTAGAACCCATGGCCGCCAAGCCAACAACGCCAATATTTGCCTGAGCTTGAGTCATTATGACACCTCTTATCTTGTATTTTGTTTTATTTGCACGCACGCTTTGCGCACTAAAGCAATCTGCATTAACTATAAAATGCACAATTTTTTACTTTGCGTTACGCCCCTTCAAGAAACGCAACTTTAATTTTATCGACGGATATGCACAAGGCTTCACAATATACAAATTTAGTAGTTGCAAATATAAATTTTGTGAGAAAAATTACATTTTTAATAGCTAAAACTAAGCTCACATTCCGCTTACAAAACACGACACGCTTACAAACACGCTATTTTTAGCTATTTTAAGCAATAACTATATGTAGTGTTTATGCAATCGACACACCACTATAAATAGTGCTTATTTGGAGTAAGCTAGCTTCTTGGCTTTTGTCGATACAACCAGGAATTACGAAATTCCCCATCACCAGAGGAGATTGAAATGACAATTACAGTGTTTACCAAACCTCATTGCCCACAGTGTGATGCAACTAAGCGACAGTTCACAAAACTCGGAGTGAATTTTGAAACTGTTGATTTATCCAAAAGTCCTGAAGCATTAGATCAGCTACGCAATGCAGGCTACCGTCAAGCGCCTGTAGTAATTGCGCCAGATGCATCCTGGAGCGGATATCGCCCAGATTTAATCGCACAAATTGCAGATAGACTCGGAACTTCCACGGAGTCATCAAAAGAAGCTGAAAACAATGAGTGAACAAGAAAACATCACAAAACCAAGCGAACCAGAATCTCGTGCACAAGGCGAATCAATCGGAGCTGTAGTATATTTTTCATCAGTTTCCGAAAACACGTTACGATTCGTGCAAAATTGCGATTTTCCAAGCAATAACGTAAACGTGTACCGCATACCGCTTCGTCCGAAAGATCCGGAATTAAACGTGCGCGAACCGTACGTGCTAATCGTACCAACTTACGGCGGCGGAAATATTTCAAAAGCAATACCAATGCAAGTGCGCAAATTCCTAAATAATCGCGAAAATCGTTCCTTTATTCGCGGAGTAATTTCTTCCGGAAACACGAATTTTGGAGATGCTTATTGCGCTGCAGGCGGTCAGATTGCAGGAAAATGCGCTATTCCAAATATGTATTCGTTTGAGCTTACAGGAACTCAAGAAGATATTGAAAAAGTGGCGCAAGGAATACCTAGATTTTTAAGGCAATTAAAAGAAACAGAAGAAACGAAATAAACAAAATCAACAAAATCAACAAAAAACAGCGTTTGAAAAGCAAAACTAACGCACGAGGAAAGGAATAATCAAATGAATAGCACGGATCCGATGAGCGAATCTACTTCGCTTAATCTTGATCACACTGACTCCAGCGAAACTGCAAACGCAGCTGCCAGCAGCACAGCAGAGCGCATTCGCAACAGCCGCGACTACCACGTTCTTAACGCTATGCTCGGTCTTTTTGACCCAGAAAAAGGCATTCAGTTTGATAAAGATCAGGAAGCAGAAAAGCTTTACGTTTCGGGTTACGTGCAAGAGCACAGCATGAAGTTTGCTTCAACTCGCGAGCGCTTGAATTATTTAATTGACAACTACTATTACAACGGCAATGTGTTCGGAAAGTACAGCGACGAGTTTCTAGATAAATTCTACGAGCACGCAGAATCCGCTCACCACACTTTCGGCACTTTCTTGGGCGCTTTTAAGTTCTACACTTCTTACGCTTTGAAGACTTTTGACGGAAAGCAGTATTTGGAAAACTTCGCTCAGCGCGCAGCAGCCGTAGCTTTGGAACTCGCAGACGGCGACGAAAAAGCAGCGCTCAACTATTTGGACGAGATGCTTGCAGGACGCTTCCAGCCAGCAACCCCAACGTTCTTGAATCTTGGTAAAGCTCAGCGCGGAGAGGCTGTGAGCTGTTTCCTCGTGCGTTTGGAAGATAATATGGAGTCTATTGCGCGCGGAATTAATTCTGCTTTGCAGCTTTCTAAGCGCGGCGGCGGCGTTGCGCTTTTGCTTACTAATTTGCGCGAGCTTGGCGCTCCTATTAAGCGTATTGAGAATCAGTCGAGCGGCGTTGTGCCTGTTATGAAGCTTTTGGAAGATTCATTCTCTTACGCTAATCAGCTTGGCGCTCGTCAGGGTGCTGGTGCCGTTTATATTAATGCTCACCACCCAGATATTATGCGTTTCCTCGACACTAAGCGCGAGAACGCAGACGAGAAGATTCGTATTAAGTCGCTTTCTTTGGGTGTTGTGATTCCGGATATTACTTTCGAGCTTGCTAAGCGTAAGGAAAAGATGGCTTTGTTTAGCCCTTACGATGTTGAGCGCGAGTATGGTAAGCCTTTCGCAGACATTTCTGTTACTGAACATTACGATGAGATGGTTGCAAATCCGCGCATTCATAAGAAGTACATTGACGCTCGTGAATTCTTTATGACTCTTGCGGAAATTCAGTTTGAATCAGGCTACCCTTACATTTTGTTTGAAGATACTGTGAATCGCACAAATCCTATTGAGGGCCGCATTACTATGAGCAACTTGTGCTCCGAGATTTTGCAAACTCAGGAAGCAAGCACTTATAATGCAGACTTGTCTTATAGCCACGTTGGTCGCGATATTTCTTGCAATCTTGGCTCTCTTAATATTGCTAAGGCAATGGATGGAAACTTGGGTGCAAGCGTTGATTTGGCTGTGCGCGCGCTCACTTCTGTTTCGGAGCATACTTCGATTGATTCCGTGCCTTCTATCCGTCGCGGAAACGAGGAAGGTCACGCTATTGGCTTGGGTCAAATGAATTTGCACGGTTTCCTTGCTCGCGAGCATATGCAGTACGGAAGCGATGAAGCTCTTGACTTTACAGACATGTACTTTATGACGGTTGCTTACCACGCTTATAAGGCTTCTCACGCTTTGGCTGTGG
>NQOH01000002.1:142398-145297 GCA_003585735.1 Gardnerella kenyensis | reverse complement strand
AGCGCGGCCGCGCTTTTGCAAGCTTTAAGACTAGCGCTTACGCTAAGCCTGCAGGCAAAGGCAACTATTTCGATAAGTACACAGATGGCAGCCGCTCTCTTGAGCCTAAAACTCAAAAGGTTCGCGATTTGTTTGCTCGTTTTAACGTTGCAATTCCAACCGTCAGCGATTGGGAGCAGTTGCGCGACGAGATTTTGCGCGATGGCATTTACAACGAGTATTTGCAAGCTGTTCCTCCAACCGGTTCCATCTCATACATTAACCATTCAACGAGTTCAATTCACCCGATTGCTTCTCGCATTGAGATTCGTAAAGAAGGCAAAGTTGGTCGCGTCTACTACCCTGCCGCTTACATGACGAACGACAATATGCAATACTTTAAGGATGCTTACGAGATTGGTTGGAAGGCGATTATTGACACTTACGCTGAAGCAACTCAGCATGTGGATCAGGGATTGTCTCTTACTTTGTTCTTCCCAGACACTACTACTACTCGCGATTTGAACAAGGCTCAGATTTACGCATGGCGTAAGGGAATTAAGACTCTTTACTACATTCGTATTCGCCAGAAAGCTTTGGAAGGTACGGAAATCGAAGGTTGCGTAAGCTGCACGCTGTAAGTCGTCGCGCGAAAAATCTCAGAGCCGTAAATCTTTAAAAAATTAAATCAAAACTTAAAAATTTTATAAAACGTAAATACAGAATCAGGAGTAATAATGACAGAACTCGACCCAACAGCGCTCGACCCAACAGCGCTCGATCCAACAGCATTGCGCAGTAGCCTCGATAAGCCTTTCGGCACGAATCGCGTAATCGCAAGCGACGAGATGATGGCAGCTTCCATCACTCCAGCTCAGTACCGCTATCATCACGGTTCGCGCGTGCGCCCAGTTAATTGGAATAATATTGTTGATGACAAGGATTTGGACGTTTGGAATCGTCTTATTGCTAACTTCTGGCTTCCAGAAAAAGTGCCGCTGAGCAACGATATTCCTTCTTGGCGTTCCCTCACCGACCTTGAACGCAAGACCACTACTCGCGTTTTTACTGGCTTAACTTTGCTTGACACAAGCCAGGCAACTATTGGTGAGCTTTGCCAGATTGAGCACGCTCGCACCGAGCACGAGCAGGCTATTTACACGAATATTGCTTTTATGCAGTCGATTCACGCTCGCTCCTACTCCTCTATTTTCTCCACTCTTTGCTCTAGCGAAGAGATTGACGAGGCTTACCGTTGGGCTGTTGGAAACGACGTTTTGCAGCAGCGCGTTACCACAGTGCTTTGCGAGTATGAGAGCGAAGATCCGCTTAAGCGCAAGATTGCAGCAACTATGCTTTCTTCGCTGCTTCTTTACGCGGGCTTCTACCTTCCGCTTTATTTTGCTTCTCGCGGCAAGATGATGAATACTGCAGATATGATTCGCTTGATTTTGCGCGATAAAGCTATTCACGGCTATTACTCCGGCTACAAGTTCCAGCGCGGATTGGAGCTTAGAAGCGAGAACGATAAGAAGAATCTTGAAAAGTTTACTATGAACTTGCTTGATACTTTGTACGATTTGGAAGTTGAGTATTCTGGTCAGATTTATGAAGGATTTGACTTCCACGATGACGTTTTTGATTTCGTTCGTTACAACGCTAACAAGGCTTTGATGAATCTTGGCTACCCTGCTAAGTACAGCGAAGAAGAAACTCACGTAAGCCCAGAAATTCTTGCAGCTCTTTCTCCTGCAGCCGACGAAAATCACGACTTCTTCTCCGGCTCTGGTTCCAGCTACATTATGGGCAAGTCTGTTGAAACCGACGACGATGATTGGGACTTCTAATTAAACAATTGATTGACTGACTGATCGATTTACTGAATAAATGAATAACTAACTGATTGGTTAACTAATTAATTTAATTAGTTAACCAATTTTAATTTAGTTAGGTCAATTATTGCAGCAAACTAGAGCCACATAAAAAAACTAAAAATTAGAAAGTAGCACAGACAATTCAGCTTTACGATAAAACTATGGAAAAAAGTATCTGTTTTTGTTAATATCTTTATGCGCAAATCAGAAGTGACTATCGCTTCCTACTCACGTTCAAACCAAGATTTTTGGACTGAACCGAGCGAGTACTAAAATTGGAGTCCAAGTTGATAAGGATGCCTAACAAACGCTAGCCGCATCTATAAGAAGAAAGAAGTCCATTTATGGGGAAAATGACTTATAAAAAATTGCTCGGCGTTGTAATGATATCTAGTTTGTTAGTAGGAGTATCGGCCTGCAATAGTCAGGCATACAGTAGTCACAAAGTAAAAAATAATCCAGTACCGAAGAAAATAATACGTAACATAATAAGGATCCAAAAACCTCCAAGACCGAAACTTACTGAAGCTTTTGTAATAGGCCAAGAAGGAACTTTTGAAGCCTTAGGCGAAACTAAACGCGTTATTTGGGACGAGTATCCTGATCAATTGGCTTATGTAAAAGATGCTTTTTATCACTGGACAATTCAAGACGACTGGTTCCAAGTTAATACTGGTCACTACATGCTCGTTGACCGTTTAAATAGTTCAGGAGCTTTATTAAGGAAGCTCGAAAAGGGCACACCAGTTAAACTAGACGGCAATGATTATAAAGTTATAGATTATAAAGACTTTGAAGGAAACGGCAGCGCGGATAAATTATTAGTCGATTTCAAAGAGTATATCAAAACATTCCCTAAAACTGCTTACTTTATTCAAACTTGTCTTGATGCCAGAACTTATGGCGGTCAACGTTTAGTAGTTCTTGACGCAGCAGCGGAATAAATGGTTTTTAACTGATTGAGTGACAATAGTTACGACCATATTGCGCAGCCGAAATCACGCGTTATCGTGGCAGTTTTTGCTAATTTTGCAATTTTTGCCACG
>NQOH01000002.1:138958-141713 GCA_003585735.1 Gardnerella kenyensis | reverse complement strand
TGCTGGTTCTATTGCAATGCGTCCACCTAATGCTTGAACAACCTTCGCAATAGTTTGGAAGCTGGGATTGCCGTCTCGTCTTAAGCTTTTGTAAAGGCTTTCCCTTCCAACCTCAGCTTTTTGAGCAATCTCTTTCATGCCTCGAGCTTTTGCAATATCGCCTATAGCAGCTTGCAACAAGCGAGGATCATTAAGTTCTGCTGCGGCATTGAGATATGCAATAACATCATCGTCGTTCTCAAGATACTCACTCGCATCCCATTTACTTATATTTACCATTTTCTCATCCAATTGCGATACTCATCTGTTTTAAGTATCTCCATAAAAATATTTTATCCTGTAGGATACAATTTTGCAATTTTTGCCACGATAACGCACGATTTAGCAATAATTGTGTGCACAATGGTGCTACTTTGGCATTACGTTGGGTGCTACATGTCTGCTACAATAAAGCAAAGCACGAATAACAAATTTATGATTCTAAGCTTAAAGGAAACGACATGACTTCTACAAAAACAGCTAGAACAGGCAGATTAAGTGTAAGAGTTAATCCAGAAATACGAGATAGTGCATCGCAAGTTCTTGAACATTATGGTCTTGATATGAGTTCAGCAGTCAACCTATTTTTGTATCAGATTGTAAATACGCAACGTTTCCCATTTTCACTTGAAAGTTCTCCATATGAGCATGCTATTGATGAAGCTATGAAAGAAAAACCAATAGCTGCAGGTACTGTTGACGATTTTGCTGAGCTGATGCGCAATGCCTAAACCGCCATTTTATAGTCCAATCTATCTGCGAGATGTTAAGAAATATAAGCAGAAGCATTACGATATTGAACAGGTAATCAATATTGTGAGACTTATTTGCAATGGTGCAGATTCTCGCGAGCTTGCAACTTATAGAGATCATATTCTTAAAGGCTCATATAAAGGTGTGCATGAATTGCATGTGTCTGCAGATGTTCTACTGTTGTATCAAGTTAAAGAAGATTGCATTATATTCCTACGCTTAGGATCTCATGACGACTTATTCTAGTTAGCAATTTTTGCCACGATAACTTCATGATTGCGTTGAACATATTGCAAAATAATATAATTTAGATTATTATAATTACGATTATAATAATCGCGATTATATTAACTAGAGCGCAGATTCAGCAGTCATAAGATGCGCTGAAAAATATTGCAATTATTGGCGTAGCAGCAGGTGGAATATGGTTTTTGTTGGAAGACAAGACGAGTTACAAGTACTTGAAAAACTGTATGAAAACAGCAATCACTCGTTCCAGATGGCAATAGTTTATGGTCGAAGACGAATAGGAAAAACTTCGCTTATTTCACAATTTTGTAAAAATAAGCGCGCAATACTTTTTACTGCTCGCGAGCAAACTAATATCGAGAATTTGCGTGATTTCTCGCGCACTGTGTACGATTTCTTCAATCTACCGTCTACTACAGGATCGTTTAATAATTGGAACGACGCTCTTGATTTTATTGCGCAACAATCTAGCGGAGCAAATCAGAACGCTTCTCAATCTCCACTTATTCTAGTTTTCGACGAATTTCCTTACGCAGCTCAAGCGGATAAGTCTTTAGCGTCAACATTCCAAGTTGCAATAGATCATAAATTTAAGAACGCGAACATGACTCTTATTTTGTGCGGTAGCAACGAAGGATTCATGGAAAGTGAAGTGCTTGGTAAAAAGAGTCCACTTTACGGAAGACGCACCGCGCAGATTCGCCTGCAGCCATTCAATCTTTTTGAAGCAGCTGAGCTTATGCCAAATAATGCTACTTGGGAAGATAAAATCAACTATTTTGCATCTCTTGGAGGAACACCATACTATATTGAGCAGTTGGACAATAAGTCTTCGTTTGCGGAGAATCTTGAGCAATTATGCTTTAACATTTCGGGAATTTTGTACGCTGAACCAGACATGCTTATGCGCCAAGAATTGCGCGATCCTTCGACATACAATAGTGTGCTAAACGCTCTTGCAACGGGATGTAATACTCCGACTTTAATATCGGATCGCATCGGGTTGCCAGCCACATCAGTGAACGTGTATTTGAAAACATTAGAAGGACTTGGATTAATTGAAAGAAATATTCCATTTGGCATGAATCCACTTCATTGCAAAAAAGGATTATGGCAGATTTGTGACCCATTTTTTGCGTATTGGTATAGGTTTGTAGCACCTAATAAAGGATTGATTGAACGCGGGCTTTCACACGCTGCCGCAAGTAGCATTCTTGGCGGCGAGCATGAAGTGTTTAGTACTTTTGTAGGTCAACAGTTTGAGAAAATGTGCGAACAGTGGATTGTGCACCAATGCAAAGTTGGAGGAATGAACTTTTTACCAACTAAGTTAGGTAAATGGTGGGGTTCTGATCCCATTGCTCGTGAGCAAACCGATATTGATATTGTTGCAGAAGACGATATTAACAAGCAGCTTCTTATTGCAGAATGTAAGTGGCGTAATAATCTCAACGAAGCTGAAACAGTGAGCAAGTTGTTGCAGCGCGCAACTTTAGTTGAGAATGCAAAAAATAGCGATTATAAGAAAATATTTATGCTGTTTACAAAGTATCCAACTTCTTATAATCCTCGTCATGCTAAAACAAACATCAACTTCGTCAACGCACAAACAATGTTTTTTAACTGATTGCGCGACAATAGTTACGACCATATTGCGCAGCCGAAATCACGCGTTATCGTGACAGATTTTGCTAATTTTGCAATTTTTGCCACA
>NQOH01000002.1:136897-138253 GCA_003585735.1 Gardnerella kenyensis | reverse complement strand
TGCTGGTTCTATTGCAATGCGTCCACCTAATGCTTGAACAACCTTCGCAATAGTTTGGAAGCTAGGATTGCCGTCTCGTCTTAAGCTTTTGTAAAGGCTTTCCCTTCCGACCTCAGCTTTTTGAGCAATCTCTTTCATTCCTTTAGCTTTTGCAATATCGCCTATAGCAGCTTGCAACAAGCGAGGATCATTTAGTTCTGCTGCGGCATTGAGATATGCAATAACATCATCATCGTCCTCAAGATACTCACTCGCATCCCATTTACTTATATTTACCATTTCTTCTCCTCAATTAACTGTGCAAGAAGCATCTTTGCTTGTTTAATATCTTTACTTTGACTACTTTTATCTCCACCAGCGAGTAACAGCATTAGTTTTGAGCCTTTTTGTGCAAAATACACACGGTATCCTGGCCCAAAAGTAAAACGCAGCTCGCTAATGCCATTGCAAACTGGATGTAAATCACCTACTGGCTTGCCTGCAATTTCACATAATCTCAGCCTCGCGTTAATTCGAGCTTTAGATTGCGTATCGCGAAGTTTTTTCATCCAATTGCGATACTCATCTGTTTTAAGTATCTCCATAAAAATATTTTATCCTGTAGGATACAGTTTTGCAATAATAAGTAAACAGTCATATCAGTTATCGTGGCAAAAATTGCAAAATTAGCAAAAACTGCCACGATAACATGTTATTTTTGTGTTTTATAAGTCCTGTAATGCAATTCTTTTATCTTCTGCAGATTGCTTAGATGACTTATCGTCTTTCTTAAGAGAATGCGCATATCGAATAAGACTTCTTGCAATAAAGAACACTAATACGCATATAACAAGTACAATAAGAATGTCAATTATCGGACCAAATAATGCATAGCTCATGATTCATCCTTTCTTTTTCTATATTCGTTTATGAGTGTTCGAGCTGTGTCAACATCGTATTTATCGTCAATAGCAAGACTCTTTACTAAAAGAACGAACGGGTCTTCTGGTTCATTGTCGCTTATTCGAATTTTTTCAATGAGCCTGTTAAGCCTGATTCTCATCGTTGGGTAAGAGACTTGATACATTTGCGACATTTCTTTTAACGATCCAGACGATAATACAAAGTTCTTTATAAACGACATATCTTCGTCTGTGAGATTAGCCATCCATTTTGGAATATGATCCATATCACCCCTTTCTTCAGACTATAAACTTTAATTAAATTAAACTTTTATTAAAAATATTAAAGTTGTTGTATGAGTTTGTCAAGAATGAACATGAGAGATATGACGCAAAGCGACATTTTTATGTCGCCAAAATTGTCGCTTTGTCGCCAAAATAATAAAGATATATATTTACGTAACATATGAGAACA
>NQOH01000002.1:120239-136149 GCA_003585735.1 Gardnerella kenyensis | reverse complement strand
CCTAAACGTTCCACGGATTTTTTGTGGAATAGTAGTCCTTTGCCAAAAACAAGCCTTTCGCCAAACTTATTCAACGTCGAAATCGAATTCATGCACATTATTTTGCATTCGCGATCATCAACCGTAACATTCATAGAAAAATCAACGCTAGTATTGCAATGCTTGCGAATATTAGTAAGAAGCTCGCTGCACATGCGAATAGCACATTGAGCTTTTTCGCCATTAACGATTGCAGATACAGCAAAATCGTTACTTCCCGAACTTTCATCATTTACTGTTATAGAGCCATAATACCCAAGCTGCTCGCAAATCTTACGCTCAGATTGCAATCGTGCGCGAATATTGCATAGAAAATCAGCCAAAGTCATGCAATCATCGCTATTAGAACCATAAACAAACCGCGTGCTAACAATATTTGAATCTAAAGAATCATCATACTTATGCTCAGCTTGCTCGAGTAGATTAATAACAAGTCTAGCTTTGGAAAGTGCATTACGCGAATGTTCAATAATCTGCTCTAACGATTCTTTTGTATGATCACTTTTCTCGGCATACAAAGCATCCGTTGCAAGCAACGTAATATCAGTAATCTCATTGTTCACATCGTCGTGCAATTGCAATGCAACAGACGCAATATAAGACTGGAATTCGCTGCGCACAATATCCATTTTTGCGCGACTGTTTTCCTCCAACATGTTCAAATACTTGCGCAAAGCGTAACCGCAAATCATGGAAATAAGAATAAAACAAGGGAAAGTAAGCGGAATGTACGCCATTTTTGCAAAGTACATAATATTCAGCGAAACTATGTACGCACAAAGCAAATACTTCCACGAATCGTAAAAGCCTGCAACAAACATGCTAGCAATCAATGAAAAAAGAAAGCAAGTTGCATTTACGCCTGGTACTGCTAACGTTACGCAATACAAAATCGGAGTTACGAGTGATATTTGACGAGGAAAAGCAATCAAAAGAAATATTGCAAACATCCAAACGTATTGACACGCAGATTGTAATGGATTATGCCACAACCCAGCTGTGTTGCAAGATTGCACATCCATTGACACTACAAGAATCGCCAATATTATGAATAAAGTTCGCTGAATTTTCCAGCTTTTAACCAACTCAATAACGCGCGAAAATGTGTTCATTAACATGCGTTATCCGTTTCTTGCAAAAGATTCGGATGATTCTGCGGCGAATCATTAAAATATTGCATATTGCTATCTTGCTCACGATTTTGCATTGCAGCAAACGCGGATATTGCTTGCACCCGGTTAGAAACATGCAATTTTTTGTAAATTCTATGAATATGCGTGTTAATAGTGTTTGGCATAAGACCAAGCTGAGCCGCAATCTGATTCGTTGTGTAGCCTTTAGCAAGAAGATCCATGATTTTTAGTTCTTGAGGCGGCAAAACGCTGCGCGACCTTGATTTAGAAAGCCTAATAAAAGATTCTTGCGGTGTAGCAAAATCGTAAGCAACGTCTTTAACGCAACGGCAGCCATACACATTCTGCTTATCGCAATATTGCAAAGCTTCTGCTAGCCCTTTGAAATTGTCTTTAGCAACCATCGCTTGTCCGCCAACTTGCGAAACCATCGAAGCGTAGGATCTACAATCGTAAGAAGTCATGCCAATTAAAATAATGCTGTTGTTTTTCTCACGAATTGCGCGTATTACGTCTACTCCAGACATGTCTTTCATTGACATATCAATCAAAATATAATCTGGAGTAGTTTTTGTTACTTTGCAATATTTCAAAGCTTGCGTTCCAGATTTTACGCACCATTTGCACGCGTACTCGCTTGGCAAAAGCTTGCTGAGCACGTTTCGCATAACCGCTAAAACTAATGGGTCGTTATCTACTATTGCATACGTTTTTGGCATAATGGCTTTCTTGCAATCACACGCTACTTTTCTTATATTCTACTTTATAAGCATGCGCAAAGTAGAGCAAATCGTGTAGTAATAAATGATTACAAGTAATGCATGTAAGTCAAATGTGATTATAATAAGTAACAATATGTGACTTTTGGTTGCGTTGAAAATTCATTTTCAATAATGATTGCAGCAGGATTATATGACAAAACGACTAGTAGTATTGCACTCCGCAGAAGTAGCTGCGATGGCGTTCGCCTCAGCAGCTGCTTTTATGCGTAGCTTTGACCTTTTCGCTTTGTGGCTTGTTTTAGGACTTCTTTCTGTTGCATTGTATTCTTGTGCATATTTTTTCTTGCTCAACAGCGTTATTAAAGAAAAAAATGCGTATATCGCAAATAATATATCTAAGCTTAGCGGCGCGGGCGCTAACAGCATAAGTAGCGATGTTGAGAATATAGAAAACAACAAAGATTACATAATTACTCTTGAGCAAGAACGCAAAAAAGTCGAATCACAAAATAAGCAAATACTCAACAATTACTCAAATAATTTAATAAATATTATTTCATGCTTTATTTGTGGGCTTATTCACGTTCCTTGGATTTATTACTACGGAATTGCAAATGGCGTCTTAACATTGGTGATTTTGTGGCGAGTAATAAAGCGCCCACAAGGTCACCCTATTGATGAAAGCGATTTTTAAAGATTTAAGACTTTAAGGATTTAGGCTTATTGTTGATCTTCCATTGAAAGATTTAATCCTTTTGCAGCATTGCGAAAATATTCTATGTGATCGCCATAACCGTCTGCAATAATAGCATCCTCTTTTACAACAAAAGAGCCATTTTCTAGCACAATATATTTTGTAAAGAATTCTTCTAATTGCTTAGCTAATTCATCAATTTCATCTTGTGAAAGCTCTTCGCTACTATTTTCCGCAAGTTTATCTTCCTGATTTTGAATTTGATTAATGCTATTTTCACTAACATTTCCTATTTTGTTTACGTTATCTTCTGGCTGCCAAGAGTTTATACCAAAATCACTCATGCTTACATTACCCATATTTGCGCTGTTCATGTTTGTATCTCCTTGTATCTGTAACGTATTTGCACAACATATTTGTGCGTTGCTTTAAGTCTAATTACCAACATTTTCCGCGCAATATTGAGTACTAAGTTCTGAGTACATAATATTGCTCGAAGACTTGCGGCATTTATACTAGAAATACATACGAACGATAGGCAGTGTACGCGAATTAGCTACAATGCTCACAAACAAAACAGCAAATTGGAAGGGAACAACTCATGAGCAAGGACTCTATAAAACTTATTAAAAAAACGCTTATTTGGATTCTTAAGTGGGCAATATTTACATCAATCGAATTCCTTCTTTTGTACGTTGCGCTTATATCTTGGAATCATGATTTTGCACAGTTCATGAACGAATACAGAAATGCGATTATTCCATTTATGGCAGCAACTGGAGCTATGGCAGCAGCGATGATTCGCGACGAAGGCACTATTCTTGAAGTCAAAGATTAAGGTAGTTAAGATTATTGCGCGGATGCGATTGAAGCCTCTTGGCGAGCAACATCAAGCGCTTTGTTGAAGGCGTCACTAGTCCAACTTGCTCCAGCAACAACCGAAATATGCAAATCTTTCAACGGCTTTCCAACGATTTTTCCTGGAATAGCCTTTGAAAATGCATCCATATGGCCCTTGGAAATCGGCGTAAACGGATTAGATGTTATTTGCACATCGCTAACATTTCCATTTGCAACGCTTAAATTTACTTCAATACTATCTTCTGCAACAGGGCCATATGTAGCTTTGATTTTATAATCGCCATCTTTATAATTGCCGGTGTCTGTTTTAGGCTGATTCTGCTGGTTTTTAGAATCTTGCGAATCTCCAGAATCCTCAATTTGCGCAGAAGACTTAGATTGCTGAGCACCAGCATCGTACTTTCCAGAAGGACTACCACCATCATCCGCGCTCTGACCAGAATTACCAGCAAACTCATCGTTCATCGGCACAGCGCTCGGCTCACCGCAAGCAGAAAACATAGCGGACGATGCAGCTACAATCGCAAGTGTAGCAACGGTTTTCGTAACTTTTTTGGATTTCAAATCATCGCGTGAATTATTGCAACGTGAAACATCGTGAAACATATTATCCGAAACCATAAAATCATCGCCTTTAAATCTTGTATATTTTAAAACTTCGCGCAACTAATCATCTAAAAACTAATCATCTAAATTAGCTAATTTAGGCGACTTAGTAGGCTCATGGTCTTGCAAAGCTTCCGCAACGCTTTCATCAACATGCGCACTCGTAAACGCAGGCTTTCCACCAATCGCCTCGTACGCTTTGCGAGCATCCTCATTATTCCAACGCTCACCAACAAGCACACCATGATTAAGCATAATTTCGCGATCCGCGCATTGCGCAACCAGAGAATCGTGCGTTACAACAATAATCGTCGTGCCTTGATCATGCAGCTGCTTAAACAAATCAAGTACAATCTGCTCATTTTTTTCGTCCAAATTACCAGTCGGCTCATCCGCAAGAAGCAACTTCGGGCAGTTGATAAGTGCACGAGCAACGCAAACACGCTGCTGCTCACCACCAGAAAGCTGGCTTGGCAAATGGTGAGCGCGGTCCTTCAAACCAACTCGATCCAAAGCATCCATTGCCTGAGCTTCGTCAACAACAGAATGATAGTATTGCGCAACCATAACGTTTTCAACAGCTGTTAAATGCGGCACAAGATAAAACTTTTGAAAAACTAAACCGATTACGTTTTTACGAACGTCTGCAAGCTGACCCGCGTTCAAATCCTCAAGTTTGCGTCCTTGCAAAGACACAGAACCTTTAGACGGAGAATCCATGCAGCCAATAATGTTCATAAGCGTGGTTTTGCCAGAGCCACTCGAGCCAACAATTGAAAGCCACTCGCCTTCTGGCACAGTCAGCGACAAATCGTCAACCGCACGAAGAGAGCCGTAAATCTTGGAAATATGATCCAAAGTCAAAAGCATTTTCGGCGTAGCTTTTGTGTTCTCCGGCTTAGTTTCTTTATTCTCTGTCATATTAAATCCTTAACTCAAATCTTAAATAATCTCTAAATTTACGCTTAAAACTATTCTTCTCGAAGCACAATCGCAGGGTCAATTTTCGAAGCGCGCAAAACAGGCGGCAACGCAGCAACGCAAGACGCAATAATGCTAAACGCCACAGAAAACGCAACAAGCCACCAATTCACACCCAAATCTCTAGAGAACACCATTGCTGCAAGCAGGCGTGCAAACACATACCCTACTGCAGTACCGGCAATGCCACCAACGAAACCGTATAGCCCAGCTTCCGCGGTAAATTCCACGCCAATACTCCTGGCACTTGCACCCAAAGCTTTGCGCAAACCAATTTCGTTTCGGCGCTGCTGCACAATCGAAGAAATCGTAGTGCTCACACCAACCATCATCAGCACCAAAACAACAAGCGACACAATCCAAAACAGGCTGCGAAGCATTGTAACAATACCAGTATCTGCAGCAGTAACTTTAGTAACCTGCTGAGCGCGCACACGCATAGAAGTCATGTCGTTAATGCTTCTAACAACCGCATCTACGCTAGGCGCAGAAGATGAGTAAGCGATCACGTCTGCTCCGCGCTTAACACCAGTAAGAGTATTCACATCCGCATTAAGAGCATAAAGCATAGAATCTTCCGCGCCACCAGTGTCCAAAATGCCGCAAACGCGGAAAGTTGTGCCGTGAGTATCCATAATATCCGTTGAAACGCGGCCTTCAACAAGCTTTTGTTGAGAAGATTTTTGCGCAGACTGATTCGCAGACTTACTTACGGACTTACTTGCAGACTTACTTGCAGACTTTTCTGCCGGCTTATGCGATCCGTCAGTATTATCCGAAGATCTATACGCAATCGCAATACGAGAACCTATTTTTAAGCCCATCGCAGAAGCTACATCTCGCCCAACCATCACATTTCCGCGGCTCGGCCAAGAACCGTCTACATTCCAATGCTTGTTAAGCGACTTTACTGAACGAACATCAATTCCTGCTAAAACATACGGAGCTGCGTTAATACGCACATTTTCGTAGCGATACGTAGCAGAACGCATAGCACCTTTTGCAAGAACCATATCGTTTGTGTGCAAAACCATTGCGCGATCAATACCGTTTTTCCACTCGCCCTCTAAAGGAGTTACGATAATATTCGCTCCGTACGCGCGCATTTCGTCGCTCATCTGTTGAGGCACAACAAGGCAGATTGCAGCTAAGCAAAACAGCGTAGCAGCACCAACAAGCGTTGCAATAACAGCCATTACAGCGCGCGATTTACGGCGAAATACCGCGCTAAATAGCATTGTTATAAACATCGTGTTATTCGACGTAATATAAGATCTACCTGCCATGAAGCACCTCCGCAGGACGCACACTCAGAATCGAACGAATCGACGAGCCTGCAGCCGCAAGCACAGTAAGCGCAAGCAGCACAAACACAAGCACAAACACCATTGGGCGGAACAAAATCGCGGATCCAAACACCGTAAAACCAATAATCTGCGCCATTGCAAAGCCCAAAACCATGCCAAGCAACGCTCCAGCAAACGCAATAACCGCAGTTTCCATAAGCATTAACCGCGCAACAGCACCATCTCGCGCACCCAACGCTTTAAGCAATGCAAGCTCACCGGAACGCTCCGAAATTGAAGCAGCCATAAGATTCGCCACGGCAACAGCAGCAGCAATCAAGCTCAATGCAGTCATCAAAACCATAACAGCGCGCGTCTTATTTAATACGTTTCCCTGCAACGCCGCAACTTGACGAACCTGCTTTGCAACAGCTCCCGGAATTACCTCCTCAATTTGGTAAGTAATCGAACTTGGGTAAGCAGTGCAATACCAAGTTTCCCACTCTTCTTGGCTTAGTGCCGCCGGATTTTTAGCAGCCTTACGCGCTAAATCATTTTCCGGAGTCGTAAGAGCCTTTACTTCAATCAAATCAGTCATATTCGGCTTATTTGCAAGGTTCTGAGCATCACTAGAGCTTGCGTAAATTGCGTTATTATCGTCGTCGCCAGAATCGTATACGCCAACCAATCGCAACGAAACCTCGCGCCCGTCACGAAGCAAACGCAAACGCTGACCAAGTTTTAAGTGCAAGCGCTCAGCTAGCTGCGAACCCACCATTGCCTCGGATTGATTATCTTTTGCCCAACGACCTGAGCGAATCTTCCACCACGAACGCAAGCCTCGAACGCCAACAACAGTTGTCTCCCCTGAAGCCAGCGCAAGCTTGCGATTAAACCAAGTTCCAACAATAGGCACAACAGTTTTAGTAGAAGAATTCGCTTCAAGATTTGCGTGAACTGTTATTTTCGGAGCAAAATTCGTAATATTAAACGCCCAGAAAATCATTTTAATTTTCGCAGCATCCGATTCTTTCAAAAAAGCAGTAGACTCTTGGCTTTCGGCAATTGCTAAACTATGCAAAGCGGAGGAATTCGTTTGCTCGCGAGACGCATACAAATCATTCACCACAGCGCTAGATTTTGGCTGAACAACAATATTCGAACCGTACGAACTAAGCTCGGCGTTAATCTTGTCTCCAACGTCGTACACAACGCTAAGCATTGCAACACTTACGCACGCACTTAAGCACACTACAAGCGCAATCAGAAGACGCTTTTTTATTTGCCGCACAAGAGATCGAGCAACCATGCGCATCATAAACATTTGCGTTGCTCCTTACTTAAAGTGCGAACTAAGCACGTCTAAATCAGCAGTATGAATTGTGATTTTGCCATGCCCAGCCTTATACGGGAACGGAATCGGATTGCAACCACCTTTAAATCCAATAGTTGCTAAGTTAATTGCTACGTCGCATTTACGGCAAATAATCTTACCGTCTTTTTCGTAGTAGCCTGCGTCACCGCAGTTTTCGCAAGCATCCAAGCCAACGCCGTACGCTCCACCATTCTTTTTAATGATTATAAAGCGCATAACAATGCCGTCTTTTGCTTTGTATTGGAAGCGGTGAAGGTGGCCGTCTGAAATTTGCACAAAGTTGATTGTTGCCAAGCCATCGTGCAATTCGTACGGTTCAGGCGGCGTAAGAGTTGGCTTAATATTCATAATAGATACGCCTGCAGTAAGCGTAAGTATTACTGTAACAGCAGCCAAAAGTGCTGCGAGCGCAGACTTTCGAGATTTCCGCTTAAATGCTCGCTTCGTGCGAATTTCTGCAGCATTTTCGCCGACTACTGCCGCTTTAAAACCGATTATGAGAGACGCAACTGCAGGAATCAAAAATACGCTAATTTGCGCCATAATCATCAGCGGATTATTGTTAATCAGCCAAACAAGCACGCTGAAAGAAAAGTCGTCAATATAAAGCAGAATGCTTCCTTGCATAATCTGCAAAAGTGAAGTTACGTGCTGCACAAGCAGAATAATCATGCTTAGCACAATTGCGATTTTGAAGGAAATCGCGTTAGACGTTGCTCGCAAAGAGCGCACCATAAGACTTAAGCAAATTGCCGCAATAATACCAATTACAAATCCGAGCGCGCGAAGTAGCATGTCGGATGTGAAAGGAGGCGTGCTTGAATCTACAAAAATCGTAAGCTGTAAAATAACGTCCGGAAGTGCATAAAATACGGTAAGTGCTAGCGCACACGCGCCAATTGCGTTGCTTATGTGCATTAAAAGTGGGTGTTCGCGCCAGTTTTCAACAGTTTTACGAGAACGAATTACAACCGCAATCGCTGCAATATCAAAAGGAACTGCAATGCAAAGAGCCGGCATGTTAATAAAGTTGCGTTGATTAATTACTACGCTTGCGCGAAGAATTGCAAAAATAAGTGCAGCGACTGTGCCAAACGACAATCCGTACAGTCTCCAGCGCGCACTCAGCGGCTTATCTCGCCCCTCGCCAACCGTAAGAGAAGCGCTTAAGCCCATTGTAAGTAGCGTAAGAGGGAGCAGCCCAGGAAGTACTGCTACGAACAGTCTGAGCATAACTCCCTCCTTTGCTATTAGTTACAATCTATTATTCAATAATCACTAATAATTAGTAATAATTACTAACTATTACAATTACTAGCTATTTCTAACTATTACTAACTATTACTAATTATTACTACCACTGGCGAGGAGTGTACTTCCAGTCGTCGAAGGTTGCCTTGATTGGCTCAGTCCAGAAGCGGCCAGTTACGCCGGTAGCAGGATCGACGTGAAGCATCCAACCCTTCTTTTCTGGGGATTCGATCGAAAGTACGAGCTTGTAGTTGCCAGCCTTGTCGAGCTTAACGTTTGCACCGTAGTGAGGACCATCGGAAGCGTTCATCTGCATGAAAGTGCCCTTGCCAACGGATTCGCCACTTGCCTTGTCAACAATCTCATAGTTCACAGTCAAATCTGGAATGAACTCGCCTTTACCGTAGCCAAGCTTGGCGCCTTCCTTGTTTGCGTGAATATCGGCTTCAAGGTGGAAGCTTGCTTCGCTTGCCTTCAAACCCATACCGGCTGGGAGCATATCAACTGGCTGGAAGTATACGGCACCAATAGTAAGAGGTCCAATGTTTTGATCCTGGTGAGGGCCAACTGGCACCTCTTCAAAGCCCTTATCGCCGCCTTTGTCGTCGCCCTTGTCATCGGCCTTCTGCTCTGTTGCTTGTGACTTAGAAGCAGACTTTGCAGCATTTCCGTTAGAACCGCAGCCGGCAAGCGCAAGAATACCTGCGAGAGCCAAAGCAGCAAGTGCCATCATCTTATTATTCTTCATATCTAACCTTTTTTCTTTTGATTGATTAGTTATTTTTATTATTTAATTATTAAATTATTAAATTAGTTAGTTAGCTATTTAGTTATTTTTACATTTATTTTTAGCTATCTATTTGTTGTTTATTTATTTGTTATTTATTTATTATTTTGCTTATTTATTTTCTATCGCGCGCTTTCCACGACTTCGCGCAATAGAAACGCAAAGTAGCGAAATTACCACGATTGCAGCCAAAATTTGAGCCACAATCGTTTCCACGTACGGATAGAACCCAAGCCAATCGTTAGTTGGCAAGCCTTGAATATACATACCTGCGAGCGCATCACCCTCAATAAGAGCGTGCACGCCGCCGCCGGCAAAAATCACCACAAGCACAGACATAAGAGCACTTGTGCCAGTAAAGAATGGGCGAATTGGTATGCGAACAGAAGCAAAGCGAATAAGCAAGAATATAACTACCAAAACTGCAGCCGCAGCAACGAAACCGCCCCAAATCAGGGAGTCAGCTCCGCTTGAAACAGCAAAAATAGCCTGATAGAAGATTACAGTTTCTGCACCTTCTCTAAACACCGCAAGGAAGCTAAGCAGAGCGAGTGAAATCAGGCTGCCTTTAGACACTGCAGCAGTAGTTTGATCACTAATATACTTATTCCACGCTTGTACGGAAGAACGCGAAATCATCCAGTTGCTTGTGTAAAGAAGCATAAGCATTGCAAACAGTGCAACCACGCCTTCTGTAATCTCTTGCTGAGGTCCGGAACCGTTGAAAAGTAAGCCAAACAGAGCTGCAACAATCAACGAAGCCACAATACCGGCAGCAAGTCCTAAGTAAATGTACTTAACCATGTTCTTGTGGCCGGATTTAATCAGGTACGCAATAATTGCTGCAACAACAAGCAGAGCTTCCAAGCCTTCGCGAAGCAAAATCACAAAGGCCTGCCCGAAGGAGCTTGTTATAAACTGCATAAACGGATTCGCGTTTGAAGATGCGCCTTTGTCTAATTTCGCCGAGTCTTCAATAAGCATTGCTTTAAGATCCGTTACGAACTTTTTAGCTTGCTCAACAGTTTGGCCGTTGTTCATTGTTTGTCGGCACTCTTTGAACTGATATTCGACTGTTGAAACGCGACTACCGCTTATTGCGTTCATTACGTTCTTTTCAAAGCCAAGCTTTTCGTAATACTGGTAGTAGGCTTCGTTAATTAAATCGACTGCTGTTGCGACTTTAGACTTGTTTCCTTTTGCGGATTTGTAGGTTGCAACGGATTTGTCGAGAATAACGTTCATTTCTCGCGCAACTTGGCTCCACGTACGGCCATTGCGCCCAAGATTTTTCTTTTTTGCAGCGTCGAGCTTTTTGCGTTCTGCTTTGATTTGCGCACGAAGTTTTTGAGCGTAAATATTCGGCTTATCTATTTTTGAGTTTGAGTCGAGCTGAGCTGCAGTTTGCGAAACGTCTGCCGAAAGAGCTTTCGACACAGCTGCTATTTGATCTCCCTGATTTTGCTGGTACACAAGCGTTTGCAGCTGCTGGAATTGATCACTTTGCGATTGAACTTTATTCTGACCAAAAGTATCTCGAACAACAGTAATCATATTCGAAGCAACATAAACGGAATTGTAAGCTGCCTGGAATCGTGTGGCAGCTCCCGAATTATTGCCGCTTTTATATTCACTTTGGCCCTGATTCAATTGGCTATCAATCGCCTTAGAAACATCCGACCAACTAGCGTACGAACGATCTGCGTCTGTTGCAAAAGCTGGCATAGTCACAGCAAACGAGCTTATAACAAAACTCGCAAACGTGCACATAGACATGCACATAACCATGCATACAGCCAGCATGAGCGCGGTAGCACCGGAAACAACTCGGCGCACACTTTTACACGCGCGCATAACATCTCCTCGTGTCTTCTTACACTTCCTGCTTCTCAACGCGCTCTACCCCGATTGAGCGCACCCAACTAAAACTTGCCATCAAAGGCCCCACAGGTACATGATATCGACATATCATGTAGATTGATATAGTTCGGAGCAAAAAACACGCAAATATTGCAAAAATGATATTGATAACGAGAATTATCTTTCGTTTTGGTTGAAACTGATAAGCCCAACAAACTCATTAAACATGTTTCTCATACTTTCCACAATGCGACTTTTCTTCTCAGTGCGCGCCTTAGCCGCAGCGCCATTGCTATAATCCGCCAGCTTCTCCAACTCTTTTTCGTTAAGCTGCGCAATAAACCCTTCAATAAGCTTCTTTTTACTACGCAACTGCGGGCTAGAGTCAACCGCCACCCTAATAGAAGCAAGAACATTTTTATCTCTGATTTGTGTTGGAGTTTGCTGTGCGTATGGGGGTTTTGAGTGTTGAGTGTATTGCTTTCGGTTTTGTTTGCTACTAGTGGCATTCAAAACCGAAAGCTTTTTTGTTTGTTTTTGTTCTATTTGTTTCCATACTGCGTTTTGAGCGTTTTGAACGTTTTATGCGTTTTGTGTATAGCTATAATCTTATATGCGATTTTGCAAGTCACATCTGCATTTGTTATTTCGTTTCATTTGTTATCTCATCTCTTTTTTACCAAATTGTGTTATTGCAATCAAAAATACAAACACAGATATTGCAATTGCACATGGCAAAAATGGTATAAGATTAAATCCGTTTCCTAATCCTGTTGATGTAACTGCATGTAGAGAGCGGGAGACCATATATCCGCTGTAACAATAAGGATAAACTATCCAAAGTGGAGTATTTGCTATTAATACGCCAGGAATTACAAGAAGTATATTTAATCCAACGGATAACATTGACTTTTCAAAAAGCACAGTAATCGCCCACATGACTATTACGCTTGGAATCATAGTCAAAAACAGATCTAAACAACATTTTAGTAGATACATAATTGGTAGCGTTTCTGTAACTCCCGTGCTACTGGTTGCAAACAATCCTGCTATAACGAATACGGCAAAAAATACGACCATTTCCATAAGCAAATAAAATAGCAGTACGCAAAATTTTGCAGCAGAAATCGCGTATCTGCTAACAGGCAGTGCCAGCATTTTTAGTATTCCGTTATTGCTTGTTTCTCGTCCTGCAATCATCACGCAGATAACAATCATACTAAGCGGAAGCAGATAATATGAGTAGACTAATGCGCTTTGAATAAACATAGCAGCCCATGCGTTTGTATATTCTGGAGTGAAGTAGCTATGAAGGCTTGCTACACCAGATCCAACCACAAGTAATGGCGCAATAAAAATCAAAGGAATAATTTTACTACGCTTTACTTTCTTAAATTCTATTCTAAAAAGTTCAAAAAATCTCATTTTCATAATCTCCTTATTCATAGTGCAGGTTCTTAGCCGCCCACAATCCAGAACATAAAAACAGAAGTGTTTCAACTATGGATACGATTACGACCGTAGTATTAGGTTGCGCGCTCATGGCAACTGCTGGTTTTAGCATAACTATAAAAGGTGATGCCATAAAAAGCACAACGTCTGAAGAAGCCAATGCCATGCCGCTTAAAAATCCTGCTACACCAATTCCAAGCGTCACCCACATGTTTTCAAATCGTGATGATACAAAAATCATAAAGGACAATACAGGCATTGACGTAATAAATGAATATGCAGCAAAAGATATAAGAGTACTTACATTAAACGTACCTTGTGGCAAATCTGTTACACCGATTTTTGCAAGTGCTAAATTTTGTATGCAAATAGCGATTAGCAATAGAACAGTCAGCAGCATAAATTTGCATAGGTACATAGCAGGAACGCTCATAGGCAGCATATGCATCTTTTTTACTGCATTTCCCTTAAATTCCATGTTGTAGATAATGCATGCTGCGACTATTATGCCGAACATGTTTAACACCATAATCATGCCGTAAAGCTGTGTGAGAAGAATATCCATAGGAGCTAAAGGCAGGTTTAATAATGTATTTTTTCGTACAATAAAATTCACAAAAGCGTACGCTGCTCCCATAACGCCAATAGCAATCATAAGAGCTATAAAGCCAGTTCTCTTGCATTTTTTTAGTTCAATTACAAGCGTTTTCATAGTCTTGCACTCTGCTTCCTGATCTTATTGTCTTCATCAATCATGGATAGGAACATATCTTCCAAATTGTCGGAAGCAAAACCAGATTGTAATGCATGCTGTCGTAGTTCATCTAAACTACCTTCAAATAACAAGTGTCCGTGATTAAGTATTCCAATATCATCTGCAATAAGCTCAATTTCGGATAGCATATGAGAAGAAATAAGAATCGTGCAATCGTAAAGATCTGGCAGTGACTTAATCAGATTTCGGATTTCGTGTATGCCAGATGGATCGAGTCCATTTGTTGGCTCGTCTAAAATCAAAATAGGTGGTCTACCAAGCAATGCTCCAGCAAGACCAAGCCTTTGCTTCATGCCAAGCGAATATTTTTTTGCAAGACGGTCTGCAAACTCAGAAAGACCTACTAATTCTAATGCGTCATCAACTGCACTCTTAGGTAGTTCTAAAATGCGACGTATAATGTCAAGATTTTCTCTACCTGTTAGATTTGCATAGAAAGATGGTGATTCAATAAATGAGCCTATTTCTTTCAAAATAGGCATGCGATCAGCAGGAAACTGCTTTCCGTCGATCGTAAATACACCTTTTGTTGGAGCCGTAAGACCTAGGAGCATTTTCATTGTTGTAGATTTTCCAGCTCCATTTGGCCCAAGAAAGCCGTAAATGCTACCTTTGCGAATATGAAGTGAAACATCATTAACAGCAATAAATGATTTATATTTTTTTGTTAAATGTTCTGTTGTAACAATATTGTTCATGGCAATATCTCCTTTCAGGATTTATGATATTGCGTCAACCTTTCTACAACATTCTCTTCACCTTACATCTACCTTACATTTTTATGCGAGGTCAAAAAATGAATATTCACATGGCATAATATATGTTAGGGGGTTCTCCATGAATCGGAATGATTATTTATTGAACAAGCATCTGCTACTTGTTGATGATGAGCAGGAACTTCTAGATATGGTTGTATCCATATTAAACGAATACGGTTTTTATAATATAACGACTGCAAAAAGTATAAAAGATGCAGTAGAAGCAACACAAAAATTACGTCCAGAATTAGCAATCCTTGATGTTATGCTCCCAGACGGTAATGGGTTTGAGTTAATGAAGCAGATAAAACAATATAGTGATTGTCCTATTTTATTCCTTACTGCTTGCGGTGAAGATGAAGATAAGTTTAAGGGATTTGACTTAGGAGCAGACGATTATATTGTAAAACCGTTTCTTCCAAAAGAGCTAACGTTTCGCATTATGGCAATTTTAAGACGAAGCTACAAGAGCGAAAATCCCATTGTTAAACTGAAAAATAGTCAGATTGATTTTTCTTCTGCCCAAGTAATAAAAAATAACGAACATATTCCACTCACAGCCAAAGAATATGATTTACTTTCTGCACTTTATAGAAATGCTGGATGCATTGTAACAATTGACGCGTTATGTGAAGCTGCATGGGGAGCTAATCCTTTTGGATATGAAAATTCTTTAATGGCACATATACGTCGTATCAGAGAAAAAATAGAACTCAATCCATCTCAGCCTGTTTCTTTAATAACAGTTAAAGGTTTAGGATATAAGCTGATTGTGGAGTAAAGCAGAATGAAAAGCATACCAAAACTAATACAACGCTTTATAAGTATTTTTCTACTAAGCTCTGTGCTCATAGTATTAATGAACATTATTGCGTTTATTGTACTTATAGGAAATTACGCTCCCGATAAAGAGATGTCTCCTTATAGCATAGCAAAAGAGACGGGAGAAGCATTACAATTATCCGCAAGTGGGGATTATGCATTATCCAAAAATATGTCTTCCAAATTGACAAATTCTGGCGCATGGGCAATTCTGATTGATAATAATACGTTGAAAGTCGTGTGGAAAACAGAAAATGTTCCTGCGGGTATTCCAAACGACTATACTTTGTCTGATATAGCTAATTTGAGCGTTGGCTACATTGATGGTTATCCAACTTACACTGGCAAAAATAAGGATGGAGTTGTAGTAGTTGGATTTCCGCACAACAGCTTTTGGAAACATACGCGACCAAGTTGGAACTACAGTTTAATCTCAAATTTTCCGCAGATTGTTTTAAGCGTATTATTTATCAACATTTTGCTGATTCTTGGAATTTATTTAATAGCT
>NQOH01000002.1:114574-119552 GCA_003585735.1 Gardnerella kenyensis | reverse complement strand
GGGAAAGCGTGCATATTCCAGAAACAGGAGCGCTTTCAGAAATTTCATCTAACATAAATTCTGCTTCCGATATTTTGCAAATGCAAAAAGAACAATTGAGAAAAAGGGAGACTGCAAGAGCAAATTGGATAGCTGGGGTTTCGCATGATATTCGTACGCCGTTATCTATGGTGATGGGATATGCGGGACAGTTAGAAAATTCTCTACATATTTCGCAAGAAGATCGTAAAAAAGCGACGATGATTATTAAGCAAAGTGCCAGAATGAAGAATTTGATTAATGACCTTAATCTGGCTTCAAAACTTGAATACAATATGCAACCAATTATGAAAAAAGAAGAAAATGTTGTTGCTGTTGTTAGGCAAGTTGTTGTGGATTTTATGAATATGGGTATGCAAGATGAGTTTTCGATTAAATGGGAAACGGACGCAGAATTGACTGTTTGCAATATTAATGTAGATAAAGATTTATTAAAACGAGCAATATCTAATCTTATTCAGAACAGCATATCTCATAATGAAAATGGGTGTACGATTTATGTATCCGTTGCTGCAAACAATAATAATTGTATTATTTGTGTTGAAGATAACGGTATAGGTGTTTCAGATGAAAAAATCGAAAAGCTTAATCATGAACCGCACTATATGATTTGCGATACAAGTACTGCAGAGCAACGGCATGGTTTGGGTTTGCTGATTGTTCAGCAGATTATTGGCGCTCACAATGGAACAGTTGATATAAGTAGAAGCAAATACGGTGGGTTTAAGGTTGAGTTAACAGTGCCAAGTAAAAAATGTGGGTTATAGGTCTTTTGGCCTATAACCCAAATATACAGTATTTATTAGTTGTCTTTTTTGTACACTGCCAGAAATAATTAAGCCGTTATCTCTAAGATGTCGCATTAAAGAATCAACTGTTTTATAAGAAATCACACATAATCTTCTTCTCTGCAATTTTTTACTCTACAGTAAAATTTATTCTACAATTTTACTATGCACATTTGAAAGTGTAAGCTGATTGCAACGCTACCGTATTGCTTGCGTATAGCTTCGATTCTTGCAAGCAAGCTAGCTCGCATAGTCATTATTGGGCATTAGTTGGCATTATCCTGCATTAGTCAACACCATTCGGCATTATCCTGCATTAGTCAACACCATTCGGCATTATCCAGCAAAAAAGTGCGCGGGGAAGGCGGATGTTTTGCGAAGCGCATGATTTGGCGAGATTACAGCAAACTCAGCACTGGTGGTTTGCACGATTTTTTGCAAATCGCTTTCTTGCGATACGAACAACGCAGTTGCGAGCGCATCGGCATAAGCTGTTGGAAAAGCGCAAGTTTTAGCAGGAACGTAAGTCCAACTTGCAGCAAGTTTTTGCGCAGGAGTCCCATCCAAAGCGTTAATCAAGTGAGTCGCAATTAAATTAGACTCAAAAGCATTGTGCGCAAGGCAATTTGAGTCTTTTACTTTCCAACGCCTTCTTGCGCTAGACGAAGCACACAACGCTCCGCTTGCAATTGATACCACACCTACCGCTTGCGTTGTATCAAACGGATTTTCCATAGCCACTTTTATTTGGCTATTTTCTTCGCTAAAACAAGCGCGCATATCACCACCGGCATTCACCAGAAAATCGCAATCCGCAGGCGAATCGTCACTAAGCTCCTCTTTAATAATCTTCGCTACAAGATCTACAAAATAGCCCTTTCCAGCTGCACCAAAATCAAGCTGCACTGGCTGATTCGTGTGAAGCGTTGCACTGCCGCTATCTCTCGAAATATCTGCCCACGTAACTGGCAGAGCGCGGCAATATTTGCTCCAGTTGCCGCTGCTGATATTCTCATCCTTACCTTCGCCAGCTTTCGACTCCGGAACGAATTTCACGGAATTATCGTAACCAAGCGCAAGCAAATCCGCACCAACGCACGCATCAAAAGCGCCGCAAGTGGCAGCGTAAAACTCGTCATAAATTGCAAAAAGCGCCCCAGCCCACGATGGAAACTCAAAATCGCCGCCGTCCTCCGCACAAGCCATGCGCGAAACAAGCGAATCTGCACGAAAGCGCGAAAGCACCGATTCATACTCGTCAACAAAAGCGCGAATCCGCTGTTCAACGCACTGCGGAATCGGCTTGCTGCTGGAAATAATAATCCCCGTTCCAAGCGCGCGCTCAATCGCCATTACATTCCCGAACATCATTTGCCTCACGCAAACATTTCATTCGCTTTTTTGGAAAGCTCATACCGAAGAGGGCGTTCGCCAATAGAATCAACCATTTCAAGCTCAATCAAACCATTAAGCGCACTCACAATCTTTCTCTCACCAATCTTCTCATCAATTGCATTGCCAACGTATTCGCTTAATTGCTTGCGAGTCATCGGAGATGGATTATACGAAAAAAGCTTATTTTGCAACAAAATAGTCATAACTTCGTACTGCACTTTAGAAATCGCTGTTTTCTTGGAGAACTCTAATAGCTTACCCATGCAGTAAATAATCTGTTTTAATTGCAAAATAATATTGTTTAAGACTTCGTTCTGTGCTTTTTTAATATATTGCAACATTGTGCAGCAAAACATAGTTAAATCATTGCAATTAAACAGTTCTTGCGATTTGGAAAAAGCGGCATAGTATCCAGATTTTTCTGCGTAAATTACAGAGCTTAAGCTCAAAATTGTTGGCATCGAAAGATTCTCGTGCAATTGCAAAGCAAGCAAAAACCGCCCAGTTCTGCCGTTTCCATCGTAAAACGGGTGCACGCTCTCAAAAACATAGTGGCACATGCACGCCTTAATAAGCGTTGGAACTTCGTTACTATTCATCAAACTCAACATCTGCGTTAAATGATCTTGAATTTCCGCTTCCGTTGCATCGCCATCGTGCACTACATTATCTGCACCATCACGAATACTTACTTTTTTCTTCCTAAAAATCTCGCCATCTGGAATATCGCCTGATTCTAATTCGCCTTGCATAATGCTGTTGTAGATTTTTCGTATATCTTGCAAGGTTTGTGGAATTGAAGTGCTACTCTCATTGGAATCTGCAACTGACTTTACAGGCGACTTTTCGACTGACTTTACATTCAAATCCGCAACAGACTCCGCAACAGACTTTTCTTTAGAATCTGCAAGCTCAAGAAAAAGCTTAGTAAATTCACTAAAACGCGTATGCTTATTCTGCTCGCTAGCAGCATCAAGTGCTTTGGAAAGCTCTTTTCTAGTGCTGTGAACACCCTCAATAATGTTGGTATTTTGAACTTCTTTTGCAATAAGTTGCATTAAATACTCGCGTTGAGCAAACCGCGGCAACCTGCTCCACGCTTTTTCAACCGCTTTTTCAGTATTCGCAATATCATTCATGTGCGTCACAAGATCCGTTACGCACATTGCAAAAATCTCATGCGCGTCAAATATGATTCCAGAACGATACGTTGCAGGATTATCAATGCGCAAGCTATATTCTTCTTCTGCAATATCGCAAGGTTTCGCATTACTTTTAGACATTGCAACTATTTTGCGTATTGTTTTGTAATCCATAATGCGACTCCATTTACGTTATTGCGTTTACATTATTGCGTTTACGCTATTGAGGATTTTGTAGTAATGTCTTGCAATATTTTGCTTGCGATATTTTTGCTTGCGCTATTTTGCATATACGCAAATAACGCATTTATCACAAAATGATTGCTTAACTAACGTAAAAATCTATTCTATACCGACATTTTGGCAAAATGAAGGCATAGCGCACAAAAAACATTCGTCTATACCGACATTTTGGCAAAAACGCACTATAGAAGCATCGGTAGCTTCGGCAACATCAACATAACGCCACTCGTTTCGGCGTAGATTATTCCAAAGATAAGTGCCAAATTATAGCTAAATCTTTACTTATTTGCACATAACAACAATAAAAAGTAAAGATAATTGCGATTTTGCATACTTAAAAGTAAAGATTTGCGATTTTACGCAAACATACGCACCCACTTTCAAAAGTGAAAAAATATTACAGTTTTGAAAGTGAAAATGATATAATACTTTCAAAAGTAAAATAAAATTAAAGTTTTGAAAGTAAAAATACGTATCTACTTTCAAAAGTGAAAAATACTACGATTTTGAAGACAACATTAGTGACGATGCAACGTTGGAGCGCGAACTTTCGCCGCTAAAAGCAATAAAAGACTCTTACACCAAAATCCTACTCGCAAACACTCGCCACGATTCTTACGACATTGAAGGAATACGCGTAATAGACATAGCTCAATGGCTACTCGAAGCAAACACGCCGTTTAGTTTGTGAACGTTACTTTCTCAGTTCGTTAGCTGAGTTAGTAACAGTGTTTCGCCAATCACCGTTACTTTCTCAGTTCATTAGCTGAGTTTTTAACAGTGTTTTGCCAATTACCGTTACTTTCTCAGTTCATTAGCTGAGTTAGTAACAGTGTTTCGCCTCTGAGATCTATTTTCTTTACGCGCGAAATAAAAACAAAAAGGCAGGAGCTTGAGAATACCCCAAACTCCTGCCTTAATAAGAGATTACTTAACTTGCGCAAGTTTATAAAACTCACAAAAGCAATAAAACTTACGTAAGCAATAAAAGCAAACCCTAAATCACTTTTGCGTTAGGCAACACGTTGCCGTCTTTATCAACGTTACAACTGTGTTCAACAGCAATCGTGATGTGATCATCGTCAACAGAGAAGAAGCCGTCCGTCACCTTAAAAACGTGACGCACACCCTTCAAATCGTCAACCTTCACGAAACCGTGATCAATTAACGCAAGCACAGCCTCATGCCCAGGAAGCACACCCATTGCGCCATTCACAGAAGGAATAACCACAAACTTAGCATCGCCTTCCCACACAGGATGCCTGGCTGCCACCACACTAACGTGCAGCGATTTTACTTGCTTCTCTGCCATAATCACGCACCAAACTCTTGCTGCATATCGTGCCAACGACGCTCAAGATCGTCAATGCC
>NQOH01000002.1:113679-113883 GCA_003585735.1 Gardnerella kenyensis | reverse complement strand
ACCGATGCCGGAGAATGCCTGCTCAGGAATCTCATCGTAAACACCGTCGCAAATACGAGTGAATGCTTCGATGGTTTCGTCTGCTGGCACGTAAGAACCTGGACGACCTGTGAACTTTTCAGCCACGTAGAAGTTCTGGCCAAGGAACTGCTCAATCTTACGAGCGCGGCTCACAGTGGTCTTATCTTCCTCACCAAGCTCATC
>NQOH01000002.1:96695-112957 GCA_003585735.1 Gardnerella kenyensis | reverse complement strand
AATACCAATCAAAGCGATGATATCCTGAAGCTCCTTGTTACGCTGCAAAATAGCCTTCACTCGGTTTGCGCAATCGTAATGAGCCTGTCCAACGTAACGCGGATCCAAAATTCTAGAAGTAGAAGCCAAAGGATCCACAGCCGGGTAAATACCCTTAGCTGCAATATCACGAGAAAGCTCAGTAGTTGCATCCAAGTGCGTAAAGGTTGTTGCAGGAGCAGGATCGGTGTAATCATCTGCAGGAACGTAAATAGCCTGAAGCGACGTAATGGAATGGCCGCGCGTAGAAGTAATACGCTCCTGCAACGCACCCATTTCATCAGCCAAGTTTGGCTGATAACCAACTGCAGAAGGCATTCGACCAAGCAGCGTGGAAACCTCGGAACCAGCCTGAGTAAAGCGGAAGATGTTGTCAATAAACAGCAACACATCCTGATTCTGCACATCGCGGAAGTACTCAGCCATAGTCAAAGCGGTAAGAGGCACGCGAAGACGAGTCCCAGGAGGCTCATCCATCTGACCAAAGACAAGCGCCGTTTTCTCCAAAACGCCAGCTTCAGCCATTTCGCCAATCAAATCGTTACCTTCACGGGTACGCTCGCCAACGCCAGCAAACACAGACACACCACCGTGGTTCTGCGCAACGCGCTGAATCATTTCCTGAATCAACACTGTTTTACCAACGCCTGCACCACCGAACAGACCAATCTTGCCGCCCTGAACGTAAGGGGTAAGCAAATCGATAACCTTAATGCCGGTTTCGAACATCTGAGTCTTAGACTCGAGCTGATCGAAAGCTGGTGGGTTGCGGTGAATTGGCCAACGCTCAGTTACTTCAATATTCTCGCCTGGCTTGGCATTCAAAATGTTGCCGGTAACGTCGAAAACGTGACCCTTAGTAACATCGCCAACAGGAACGGAAATTGGACCGCCGGTATCTCGCACTAAAGCACCACGAACCAAGCCGTCAGTAGGCTTCAACGCAACTGCACGTACGGTTGAATCACCAAGGTGCTGCTCAACTTCCAGCGTAATCTCATGAACGGTATCGCCTTCCGTATTACCAACGGTATTGATATCGACCTTGAGAGCATTGTAAATATCCGGCAGATAGCCGACCGGGAATTCAACGTCAATCACGGAACCCTGAACGCGGGTTACGCGACCAGCTGTTGGATCGACCTCCTGCTCAGCTTCTGGAGGCGCTGTGGTCTGATTTTCAGCCATATGCTCCTAATCCTCCTCATTATTCAGCGCATCAGCGCTGCCGATAATCTCGGTAAGTTCTTGAGTGATAGATGCCTGACGTGAAGCATTAAGCTTTCTAGTCAAATCATCCACCAAATTGCGGGCGTTATCTGTAGCCGTATGCATAGCGTTCTGCCTACTTGCCGTTTCAGAAGCAGCAGAAGTAAGTAAGCACTCGTGAATACGAGACTGAATATACTTCGGCAAAACAGCATCCAGCACTTCATCCGGACTTGGCTCGAAGCAATACTCAACAGCGTCTGGATTGCTTTGACTTACTGCTTCTTCACGAGCCGAAACTGCACTAGTAGACGACAGCGATGCTGAAGGTCCAGAAGCTGCTTCGTAATCAGGACGGTGCATAGCAAACTCCTCACCATCCTTCAACGGAACAAGTTCAACTGGCAGCATGCGCAACGTACGAACTTTTTGCCTCACCATATTAATAAATTCGGTGAAAACAATATACAGTTCCGAAACTCCGCCTTCTGCTTCCGGCGTCATATAAGCATCCATTAAAGTATCGGAAATCTTTTCAGCAATAGTAACGTCAGGATGGTCAGTAGAACCTTCCCAAGTACCTGCCACATCGCGATTGCGATACTTATAGTAAGTTGCACCACGACGGCCATACACGTACAGCTCCGCGTGCTTACCTTCGGCATCAAGCTTAGCTAAAAGCGCCTCAGTCTCACGAATAATCGAAGACGTAAAAGCACCTGCCATGCCACGATCAGAAGTAAGGGCTAGAACTGCTACGCGATTGCCGGCATGTTCTTTACCGAAAATAGGATGCTTAATATTTGCTTCGTGATGAGCTACCAACGCCTGCACAGCATCGAAAATTGCGTCGCTATAAGGCTTAGCATTAAGCGCAATATCTCGCGCTTTAGCAATATGCGAAGACGCAATCATTTCCTGAGCCTTAAAGATTTTACCCAAAGACTGTGTGGAAATAATTCTCGATTTCAATGCAAGTTGGGAGGACATACGCTACTTCCCCTCAGGCTCGCGACCGTCTGTTTTTGGCTTAGCTACAAGCTGTTCCTTTTCAACAGGAGCAGGATTTTCAGCCGGCGGCAATGAATCCTTCACAATCAAAGGCTTGCCAGCAGAGGTCTTAAACGTCCTACGGAAATCTTCAATAGCCGCATCAAGCTTAGCTTCAGTTTCCTTAGTGAAATCTTCAGTATCGCGAATTACTTGCAAAATGTCGGTTCCATTATCCAAATAATCCAACAATTCGCTTTCAAATCGCAAAACGTCCTTCACAGGAATATCGTCAAGCTTGCCGTGCGTACCAGCCCACACAGAAACAACTTCCTGCTCCATAGAGCGAGGAGAGAACTGCTTCTGCTTAAGCAACTCGGTTAAACGAGCGCCACGCGTAAGTTGAGCCTTTGAAGCTGCATCCAAATCGGAAGCAAACATTGCGAAGGATTCCAAAGACTTGTAACGAGCCAAAGAAATCTTCAACATGCCGGAGACTTTCTTCAAAGCCTTAGACTGAGCAGCACCACCAACACGAGACACGGAAATACCAACGTCTACTGCTGGACGCTGACCTGCGTTGAACAAATCAGACTGCAAGAAGATCTGACCATCGGTGATGGAAATCACGTTGGTTGGAATGTATGCAGAAACGTCGTTTGCCTTAGTTTCGATAATTGGAAGGCCGGTCATAGAACCGCCACCCAAATCGTCAGAAAGCTTAGCGCAACGTTCAAGCAGACGAGAGTGCAAGTAGAACACGTCGCCTGGGTAAGCTTCACGCCCAGGTGGGCGACGAAGAAGCAAAGAAATCGAACGGTATGCTTCTGCTTGCTTCGACAAATCGTCAAAAACAATCAACACATGCTTGCCGTTGTACATCCAGTGCTGGCCGATTGCAGAACCGGTGTAAGGAGCAATGTACTTAAAACCTGCAGAATCAGAAGCTGGGCTTGCCACAATTGTGGTGTACTTCATAGCGCCTGCTTCTTCAAGGCTCTGACGCACTGCTGCGATAGTTGAGCCCTTCTGGCCGATTGCTACATAAATGCAGCGAACTTGCTTCTTTGGATCGCCACTTTCCCAGTTCGTACGCTGGTTAATAATCGTATCGATTGCGATTGCAGTCTTACCGGTTTGGCGGTCACCAATAATTAACTGACGCTGGCCGCGACCAATTGGGGTCATTGCGTCAATAGCCTTCAAACCAGTAGACAAAGGTTCGTCAACTGGATGACGGTGAATAACGTCTGGAGCCTGGGCTTCAAGAATACGACGCTCACTGCACTCAATCGCACCCAAACCATCGATTGGATTACCCAAAGGATCAACGGTACGACCAAGATAAGCGTCACCAACCGGCACTGACAATACTTCGCCAGTGCGGTAAACTTCCTGCCCTTCCTCAATACCAGTGAAATCACCGAGAATAACTACGCCGATTTCATGTGCATCAAGGTTGAATGCAAGGCCCAAGGTGTCGTTCTCGAATGTGAGCAGCTCATTTGCCATGCAGCCGGACAATCCAGCTACGTGCGCAATGCCGTCACCAGCCGTAACAACATAGCCAACTTCTTGCGTTGGCATGTCTGTTGGCTTGTACGAGTCAACAAACCCGTCAAGCGCCTTGCGTATCAGGGCGGGATCAATAGATAGTTCCGCCATAATTCTCCTTAATTTACTACTTCACTGCCTGTGTCCAAGCGCCATTGCGCGCAGAACGTTGCAACTGCTTTAGTTGCATCAACATGGTGCGATCGGTTATTTGATCACCGATTTGTATACGCATGCCACCAAGCACGTTTGGATCCACAATTGGGTTAATGTATGCACGATGACCCAACTTATCACTGTAGATTTCAATCAAACGCTTAATTTGCTTATCTGTAAGCGGCTGAGCAGTAGTGACAGTAACCAATGTTTCGCCAGCTTCACGCTCAAATCCTGACCAAGCGCCGCCAAAGCTACCATTTTTGCCGCTTTCAGCACCACCATGCCACGTTCCTACTAGATAATGCATAATGCGCAATACGACAGGGTGCGCTTTACCTCCAATAAGCTCGTCAATTAAGCGAGACTTATCTTCCGAAGATCTATTCGGATCGGTAATCGCATCAGAAAGCTCAGGATACTTATCAATCATCTCCATCATTGACGAAAGCTCGTCAGCGATGCGCTGCGCTTCATCGTGCGCATCTGAGATGGCCTGCGCAAGAGAAGAACGCGACAAACTATCGTTTGCGCGCGATGCCTTTTCTGGCATTATTACCTCCTCATTTCTGTAAAACGAAGTAATGCAATTAATATACAAAACAAATAAAAGCGTAAATTTATTTTTTATTTTGCAATTATTAAATTTTGTATATTAATACTTACTTGACTTGATCCGAATTTTTATCTTCTCCAACTTCATCAATCACATGATCAATAATTTTGGAGCTTACGGCATCGTCATCCAACTTGGATGCAAGAATCTTGCCAGCTAATGCTGCTGCAAGAACCGATACCTCTCCTTGGAGGCTGGACATGGCATGCTTATGCTGAGCCTCAATAGAATGCTGCGCTTCACTAATGATTTTTGCAGCATCCTTTTCAGCGCGTTGTCTAGCTTCGCCAATGATTTTTGAAGCTTCCGTACGAGCCTCTTCACGAGTTTTTGCAGCATCTGTTTGAGCTTGGGCAAGCTCTTCTTCAATCTGACTTTTTAATTCATCAGCTTCACGCTGCATGTTCGCTGCTTTGGCCATTCCGCCTTCGATTTTTTCTGCACGTTCATCAAGAACTGCCTGGAATTTAGGCATAACGAACTTGTAGAAAAACACTGCAAGAACTACCAAAACAACTAATGACCAAACTACGTCATAAGGCTCAGGCAAGAACAACGCCAAACCATTACTCTCAGATGCATGTGCCATGGCTTGTCCTTTCTATTCCTTCAACACTTTTGTATATGTGCTGGAACGAGTTGTTTCGTTCGGTTCACTTTCCCATAATGTAGGCAACGAATCCGAGCAAGCCCAGAACCTCGATAAATGCCAAACCGACGAACATGAACAACTGAATACGGTTGCCAACTTCTGGCTGACGTGCAGTAGATTCCATAGCTTTAGCAACGACTATTGCCATACCAAGCGCAGGAGAAATTGTTGCGACAGCAAAGCCAAGAATGCTAAGGTTGCCGACCAAGCCTGCGAGAGCGATGATACTATTCATTGGTTTCCTTTCTGTTAAAACAGTAACCAGTATAAACCCTTAAGATGGGTAAAATCTGAAGATTTAAGCTATGCTATCAGGCAACAGCAACAGCAGACTTTTCTTCCTCTTCAGGGTAACTTTCCGAAATGTAGACAGAAGCAAGCACAGTGAAAATAAACGCCTGCAAACCTGCTACCATAATTTCGAATAGGGTAAACAGAATGCCACCAAGCAGCCATAATGCACCGCCGAAGGCAAGGAGTTTATTGCTGGAATCCACCACAAAGAAGTTGGTGAATACTAAACAAGTGGCCACCAGCAAATGGCCAGCAATCATATTCGCAAACAAACGGATTGTAAGCGAAAGTGGTCGCACAATTATTAATTCTATGAGTTGCAATGGCGAAAGAATAAAGTAAATCGGCCATGGCACTCCCGCTGGGAACAATGCTTCACGGAAGAATCGCAAAAAACCTTTTTCACGAATGCCAGCAAGAAGATATTGGCACACAACCCACAAAGCAAATACAAGCGGACCAGTAATAGTTGCGGTTGCAGCCATATTTAATCCTGGAATCACAGAACAAAGATTAAAGAAGAAAATGGTGATGAAAAGTGTAGACATCATTGGCACATATCGCTTGCCACGTTCCTCACCAATCATCTCGTAAACAATGTTGTAACGCACAAAGTCCATTAGAATTTCCAGCACGCTCTGGAATCTTCCTGGAACCACTTTTGCACGAGCAGCACCAATTCCAAAAATAATCATAACGATTACAGCCATAAGCAAGCGCACTAAAATAATGCGATTCATGGCAAAAGGTGTGCCTTGGAACAAAATCTCTGGAGGCAAAAAGTCGCCAATATTAGGCAATTCTGGTCCCGGTGAAGCCACAGTTGAAGCTACACCTGTAGCCCTCAACAAAAAGTTAAGCATTCCATCCATAAGTGCCTCCTTAAGCAATTCGTTCACACGCCTTCACAACCGCCGCTCACTCACATCATGCAATTCACTCATCTTGCGGCATTACATACTAGCTAAATCATCTATTTCGTATCTCGTAAGGCGCGGGGCACGAAACGAAAAATACATCTAAATGCTGATTGTACTCTTTGCATGTACATAATTACGCAGTGTCGAAAATTATTCATGCATGCCGTACTTCATGTTGCTAAACGGAATGAAATTATCTGTACGCGGAGAGGCCGGTTCATGTCGAATTGAACGATCTGTTCCTAGTTTTCCGGTAGCACGAAGCTGCGGAATATCAGAAAGCTTGTAAGGCGTAGTTTCGTACACCCAATTAAGCCAGTTTCGCCAAAGTAGATTCGCGTGAGCACGCCAAGAAAAAAGCGGCTCCAAATTAGCGTCATCATTAGGGAAATAGTTGTGTGGGAACGGCACGTTACTTAAGCCTTTTGCCATATCTCGCTCATATTCTTGAGCAAGAGTCATTTTGCTATATTCCCAATGCCCAAGAGCAAAAACTTCTGAAAAATCGCGTGTAGCAACTAAGCCCGGGCCTGATTCAGGTCCACAAGTTAGTATTTGCAAACGCTTATCTGCAGCAATATCGTCAATATTCACTCCAGCTATTCTTGAATGCGGCTGTAATGCTATTTCGTCAAAACCGTTAGTAAGGAAGCAATATTCATCCTGCAAATATTGCGGAAATACGCCGAAAACTTTTTCGTTAAGCACATGCTTTTTTATGCCGTAACGATAGTAAAGAGCACCCATTGCGCCCCAACATAAGTACATTGTTGAAAAAACGTGCGTTGATGCCCAGTCAAGAATTTGTGTAAATTCAGGCCAATAATCAACATCCTCAAATTCCATATGCTCAACCGGAGCGCCTGTTACTACAAAGCCGTCGTAATAATTGTTACGAAGATCATCAAGATTTTCGTAGAATTTTACTAAATGATCAGCATTTACATGCGTTGATACGTGCGTAGAAGTTTTCATAAAATCGACGTCAACTTGCAAAGGCGACTTGGAAATAAGACGCAAAAGTTGGGTTTCTGTTTCGATTTTTTTGGGCATAAGATTTAAAATCAGCAATCGTAACGGTCGCACATCCTGCTGTTCTGCTTCTGGGCGCTCCAATGCAAAAATGCGCTCAGCATCTAAAATACTGCGCGCAGGCAATCCTTCAGGAATCTTAATAGGCATGTGTTTATTATACCCCACACTTGTTTATGCTTATATTTGCGTTGCAGTGCTACATAGCAATTCCCGCTAAAATACAGCGAAACACGCCCGAAAGTTGACAAATCTAAATTTGCACCTATCGTAGATAGAGTTGCTAAAAGTAGCCGACGCGGGGTGGAGCAGCTCGGTAGCTCGCTGGGCTCATAACCCAGAGGTCCATGGTTCAAATCCATGCCCCGCTACTAAAGCCAAGAATCACACAAATTTCTCACGATTGTTGTGGTTCTTGGCTTTTTTGTTTATATCTTCCTAAATATTTTTCCAAATATCTTCCAAAATAGAGTGCCGCTTACACGCCAATAATCAATAATTCGGAAAAATAATTGCAATTAATAAAGCAATACGGCTAAACGACGACGCGCACGAGCTAATCGAGCGTCGTCAGCAGGAAGCATCGCAAAATATTCAATCATTCGCGCACGCACTTCTTCGGCATCTTTACGGTGACCGCTTGCCAGAAAATCAAGCAATCTACCAAAAGCATCATCAATATGACCATCAATCATATCAACATCTGCTACAGCAAGTTGCGCTTCTACACTATCCGGATTGTCTCCTGCGCTCTTTCTAACTGCCGCAACATCAGTATTAGCATTACGTGCAAGCAGTAAAGCCTTAGCATGTTCTCTAGAAGCGAGTGAGTCGTGAGGATCAGCTTCAATCAATTTAGCGTATTCCTTAGCTGCGCCTTCGTAATCACCTTGCATAGCAAGAGAGTGAGCTTTCTCATGAGCTGGAGGAATATTCTCAACATTGCTAGAATCAGCTGAATCAGCGTCATTTTTAGTCGCGTCTTTAGAAGTATTCGCGTCAGATTCGTTTGAAGATTCAACAAAAGGTGCAGTTCCAGCAACGCCAGAACGTTCCGCAACTTGAACCAACTGCGGCAAAATTGCGCTACAAATCTGCTGCAATTCCTCATCGCTAGGCAAACCTTGAGCAATAGGCATTGGCCTACCGCCAACTAATCCATAAATTGCAGGAAGTTGCTGAGCGCGCAAAGCCTGCGCAATCGTAGGATTCTCGTCTGCATCAATACGGGCTAATTGCATGCGACCATCAAGCGAATTAACAGCATCCGCCAATTTTTGAGCAACGTCATAATAAGCTTCATCGTGAGCTTGCCAAAGCAAAAGTATGATTGGGAAGCTTACTGAAGTTTGAACCATCGCTTGGAAAGATTGCTCATTTACATCAATAACATATCCACCCGCTTTTGGAGCTCCCACAGAAGAAGCGTCATTGCTTACAGAAGCCTTTGCAGCCTGCTTAGCTTGCGCCTCTACGCGGCGCTTTACACCCTCTAAATCTACAGCTCCAGCAAGCGAAAATCCTCCAGGATTCATACCTTGCGCTTGACCACTCACCATTATTGCCTCTTTCCAGCACTTAAGTTGTGCTTGTAAAAACTACTTGTGAAGATTTACAACGTTTTACGACTCGTACAAAGATTTACAAAGATTTACAAAGCTTCTACTTTAATAGGCTGACGTTCCGCACCAACAGGCGTGATTTTCATATGAGATCCAGCTGGAGGCACAACTAGCGCAATTACATTTACATACGTTACGCGCATAGTACCTTTTGCTTTTTCGTCACCAAACAATGCTTTTTCTTCATCCGAAGCAGGTCGAGATTCACGCCCCGCTCCAGCAGAACGAGTCCATACGGAATCAATACGAGCCACAACTAAGTCACTACCATCGCTCGAGCGCATAATACTAATTTGTTTCAAATTAGGAGTAAATACTTGCTCTTGCGAGCCTTTGTTGCGTTCAAGACCGGCTTGCACTGCTTTCGAAAGTTCAGTTAATTTTTGCCGCAAATAGTCATCTTCAAAATGCTTAGCATATTTACTTTCGTTTCCGCGTTGCAACACATCAGAATATGCTGCTACCGCTGCCTCTGGAGTCATAACTAGACCCTTATCGTTAGCTTTACCCATTGAGGAGCCGATGCTTGGCACAGCGAATTTAGGAAGATGCACTCCAGGGAACAATCTAGCAATAGCCCAAAGCTTGTAATTTGAATGCGCACGCTGCTGACGTAACACCAATAGACGCTTTGACTGCTGATCTTTAGTTGTTGTGGTAATTGTCATAAGATCACGCGGCCAGCCAGGATTAGTTGGCACAATGGTTTGCGCAGCAACTCTAGGGATTGCAGTTTTTGGATCCAAATTTCCGAGTTTTCCAGCAATTTTAAGCTCACTTGCGCGAATATCTAAAGCAGGTCCAGAAACGGCTTGCGGCAACATATTTACGTTTTTTTCATCATTCGCACGTTCCAACGTACGAAGCAATCCAAGACGAATATCTTTTTCTTGCAGCATCGTTACGTTAGGAGATCCCTGGCTGCTATGAACTTCCGCAGCAGGCTTAGGCACCTGGCCATCGCAAGCAGACAAGCCTGCAACCATAAAAATTGACAATACACTTGCGATGAAAGTTAGTGCAGAACGAAACATTCTATTTGAGTTTCTGCTGCCACTTTTGCCAGTATTAATGTTCATATTACGCATGTTGCTCATTGCCTCGCTCACTCGAGGAATTGCCTCGGTAACCTTTGCTATTTTTGCGATAGCGGCTATTGTTATTGCTGCCGTGATATTCACGACGATTATTACGAGATTGCTGCTTATTCTGCTGTTTCGATTGCTTTTTAGATTTATCAGACCCGTCATTCGTGCGTTGATTGTTCTGATTATTCGGATTGTTCGGATTATTCGGATTGTTCTGATTATTTTGATTATTCCGATTATTATCTTTGCCTTGTTTATTTTGAGAACCATATTTACTGCGCGAATTAGATTTATTTTGCAAACCATGCTTATTGCGCGATTCACTTTTGTTTTTAGAATCAGATTGATTCTGCGCCTCGCCATTACTCTTATTTTTGCGATTGTTATTTTGAGGATTCTTCCTATTTTGCGCATTTTGCTTACGCTTGTTATCTTGCTTATTTTTATTTGAATAAGAATTTTCTTTAGATTCAGCGTAATCTTCAGAAGCGTGGCCTTTCCAAGAATCTTCAGACTTAGAGTTTGCGCTATCTTTTGTACTATCTTTTGCACTATCTTTTGTACTATCTTTAGAAGAATCTACAGAATCTACAGAATCAGCAGAATCTTCCGAATTTAATTTAGAATTCGCATCATGCTGTTGATAAAAACGAGCTGCAAACGCAAGAAGCTCATCTTGCGAAATAACAGTAGTTTCAGCCAAAGAATCTGTAGAAGATACAGCTGTTGACGCATAAGCAGTACGAACCTGCTTATTATCATCAATTTGATTATTTCCTTCGTAAGATGAATTTTTATGACTGCGCGCATGCGAACCATGACGAGCATGAGAACCAGAAGACTTTTTATGATGCTTATGCCCGAACATTCCAGACCATGTGCCAGCAAAAGCTTCAATAAATGAAACTTCTTCACTACGAGCAGGCTTTACTGTCAATACTCCTGAACGACTTGCCACAAGTTGCTTATTGCGTCGACGATGCGGTTCCATTGCAAAAATAGTTGCAGCAAGAAGAGAAAGTGCTGCAAAAAGAACTGCAACAAAGTACAGAGGAGTAGCAAAATCTGGCACTTGATGCCTTCTCCAGCGTAATTCTATAGAAGCGGCAGGCGAATTATCTCCTAAATCAATTAGCAGCACACGTTTGGCAGCTTGAGAACGAATCCTAATAGAACGAGCATCCTTATGATTCGAAGCAGCTTTTGTACTATCTTTGGATTTCTTCATAGCGCCTGTTGCAACAGCATGATCATAAGAAGCAGAACCAGCAGTTTGCACATAGTCAGCTGTATTTATTGCCAACTTTGCTAAACCTAATTGGCATGTAACAATCGGCCATAAATTAGATTTTTGGAACGGAACATCCGGATCATCACTATCCGTACTAGCCTCGGCAGCCACTTTATTTTTTACGGATACTTTCTTTACAGAAAGATTATTCCAATCGCGCAAACCTGTAATACGCTGTACTGAAGAACCAGCAATCCAACCACGAACATCTTTTGTGAAACCAACAGCCACACAAATAGGCTTACGAGTGTGTAAAGCTGCAACGCTTACACGAACTCGATTATCGACCAAATTAAGCACGCCTGGATCCGTAACAATATAGCGAGTTCCAGTTACTTTTGCATATGCAATAACTACGTCATTCGGCTTCCAGAAAGTTGCATTCGCAACACCAAGAGCAACACTTAATACTGCAAGTACGGCAAAAAATGGAGCTACAATACCTCGCATAATTTTAGCGCGCAATGTTAGTCGTCGCATCGGCTGTCCTTCTTTTTCAGAAGAGTTGTTGATATTCGTCATAACGCTACTATTCTACAATCTTTTCATACCAGTTGAAGATTTGAATTAAAAATCAACATCAAGCGGTAGGGTAATCATATGCAAAAAACCACAATATTGAAACAAAAATCCTTAATAATGCGCGCTTTTGCTGCTATTAGTACAGTAGCATTATGCGTAGGATTAGCTTCTTGTAGCGGAAACGCAAGTAGCACAAATGGCGCTGCTGATGAGAATGCACAAAAAGCCGGTATGCAATTATTAGAAGGCGTAAGCGCTTCTGGAGAACTTGGCAAAAAGCCAAAAATTAATTTACAAGCTCCAGTCAAAGTAAAACGAAACTCATACGCAATTTTGCAACACGGTAACGGTCAAACCATTCAAGAAGGTGACCGCGTATGCTCACAAGGCATTGTGTTGAATGCCAAAGATGGCAAGGAATTGATGAATACTTGGGATAAGGGCAGACTTGATTGCTCAATCTCCATTAATAAGACTTCAACAAGCCGACCATACTACGCTTTAATTAAGGGCAAGAAGATTAATACAACAATCGCTTTTGGCATAGATGGTGGTAATAAAAATCCTTCATACATTATGGTTCTCACAATGGTTTCGCGTGCGAAAGCATTAAGCCGTGCGAATGGTAAAGAAGTAACCGATATTCCAGCGGGATTGCCAAAGGTTACTCGCGATGCTTCCGGAAGGCCTTCCCTTGATTTGAACGGCTATAAGCCAGACGAAAAGCTTGTTTCTCAGACTTTGATTGAAGGAACCGGAAAAACTGTAACCGCAAAAGACACAGTTTCCGCTCATTACACTGGTTGGACTACCGATAAAGACGGCAAACTTCACCAATTCGATTCCTCTTGGGATCGCAAGCAGCCTGCAGAATTCTCTCTTGCAGGAGGCGTAATACCAGGTTGGACAAAGGGTTTGGCTGGAAAGAAAGTCGGTTCTCAAGTATTGCTTGTGGTTCCTCCAAGTGATGGATATGGCAAGGAAGACAAAAAGGATGCAAAGGGCAACGTAGTAATTCCTGCAAATTCAACGCTGTACTTCGTAGTCGATATTCTTTACGCTTCGTGATTGCTTAGTAATTACTAAGTTATTATTAAGTGATTATTAATTGATTACTAAGTGATTTGCTATTAATCATTTATGCCGCGCATGCGAGAACGTGCGCGGCATTTTTGTATATAAATTTACGTAACAAATTCTGTATAAAATAGAATATTTTAAATTAAAAAAGACGAAGATCGGTAGACTCCACGCCACGCATGTCGTCATAGTCAAGAATTAAGCAAGTAAAGCCACGATCTTCAGCCAAAACTCGCGCTTGCGGACTAATAGTTTGAGCCGCAAAAATGCCACGAACAGGCTTAAGCAAAGGATCCCTGTTCAACAACTCGCAGTAACGCGTAAGCTGCTCCACGCCATCAATACCACCGTGGCGCTTAATCTCAATCGCCACATGCACACCATCCGCGTCCTGAGCCATAATATCCACCGGGCCAATAGCAGTCGGATACTCACGACGCACCAAAGTTGCGCCATCACCAATACGCTCAATTTGCTCAGCTAAATAGCGCTGCAAATGGTCTTCAACACCATCCTTAACCAAGCCAGGATCCTCACCCAAATCGTAAGTATTATCGCTATAAACATGATTAAGCGAAATCATAAGCAAATCATCGCTTTTAGCTGCAGCAACACGCAAAATGCAGCCATCCGCAATAATGTCAGAATCAGATTCGCCGCTATCTTCTTTACGCACACTATCTTCTTTACTAAGAACACGCATAGTGCAAGGAGCAACCATCCAATTAAGCGGCTTATACGCACCAAGTTCCGAAAAAATAAGCACGCTACCATCTGCTTTAATAAGTAGCACTCGCTTAGATAGCGGAAGCGTAGCGTTTAATCTACCTGTGTATTCAGCACTGCAATCTGCAACAATAATTCGCACACAGCAAGCATAACAGAAATAACGTAAAGAGAGACGTTACTTGCCCAAAGCTTCAGCTAAATCACGATTCTGCCAACGCTCATGAAGCGCGCAATAACCACCAAACAGCACAAGCCAAACTAATCCACCAATTGCAGAAACACGAGTATCTTCGCTAATAAACAGCGTAATATACACAAAAACAAAGAACGCAATAGTAAGCGAATTAAGGAACTTGTAGTGAGGCATTACGAAGCCATCCGGCATAAAGTCAGCAGACATACGATACTTACGGTGCGTAACCATAATCAAAATGTAAATCATGATTATTACTGCAGAAGATGCGGAAGCAAACAAAATAAACGCACCATGTACGCCAGGAATGGAATTAATTACAGGAGAAAGAAGAATCAACGCACCTGAGAACAAAATTGCGCGAGCAGGAACTTTAGTGCGAGAAACCTTACGCAACTTGCCTAAAAGAGGAGAAGGAGATTCAAGAGCAATCTGATACATGTGGCGGCCGGCAGAATACAGCAAAGAGTTAAGCGCAGAAGAAGCGGCCGTAATAACCACAAAGAACACGAGTGCAGAAGCCCAATGCAAGCCAGCGTACTGGAACACCATAATGAACGGCGACATAAACACGCCCTCAGCATTTGTAGCTTTAAACTGCTGCCAAGGCACAATAAGCATAATTGCCACAAGAGCGCCAACATAGAAAATCAAAACGCGCATGATAATCTCGTTCACAGCCTTTGGCAAAACCTGGCGAGGATTCTTAGTTTCCGAAACAGTTACGCCAACAAATTCAATAAGCTGGTACGCATAGAACACCATTTGGAAGCTCATTAAGAAAGCTAACCAACCGTTCGGCATAAGCGAGAAATTGTGGAAAATATTATCCAAACCAGCGTGTCCTGCAGGACTTATTATGCCACCATGCAAAGGCGTTGCGGAGTAATGGTAACCAATCAAAGCCATAACCACAGCGGTTACAATAAGCGCCACAATCAGCGTTATTTTAATCATAGAGAACCAAAACTCAGTTTCCCCAAACAGCTTAACCGCAACCAAATTAATGCACACTAGAGCAGCTAAAAACACTACTTCTATAAGCCACTTCCAATGACTTACGTCAATATCGAAAGTTTGGAAGAATGTGACGCAATACGTGCTAACAGCCGTAATTTCGCTCATGCCAATTAGCACAAGCACAAACCAGTACGACCAACCAGCAAAATTACCCCATCCTCTGCCAAGATAGCGCGTAATAAAACTAATAAAAGTATGCTGGTTTGGATCTTTGTACATTAACTCGCCAATGCCACGCATAAGCAAGAACATAATCAATCCAACAATAATGTAAACGAATACAATACTTGGGCCAGTTAAGCTAATTGATTTTCCAGATCCAAGGAATAAGCCCGTACCAATTGTGCCGCCGATAGCAATAAATTGCACATGGCGCTTTGTAAGGCTACGTTCCATTTGATTTGTGCTACTAGATTCGCTCTCCGTTGTAGATGTAGCGGAAGTTGCAGCGGAAGTTTCGCAGGAAGATTGATTATGAGAAGATATGCTATTTTGTGCTTCTGCAGATTCTGCTTTTGTAGAATCTACATTAATGTCACTATTGGCAATCTCACTCATTATTAAAACTCCGTTTCTTAGCAATCACGAAACTCCAATTTTATATGAACCCCGTAACCATTCGCCGATTTATACTTTTCTCGCAAATCCACTTAAGTTTCCACGACTAAACTTTACGCAATTAAATAGCAACTAAATCACGACTAAATCACGACTACTAAACTGCCATCACTCCACGCTTTTAAGCGAGCTAACAGGATCAATTCTGTCTAGCGCAGGATTATTAGCCCATTGCACAATCAGCGCAAAGATTAGAGTTGCAACTCCCGCAATGCAATAACTTAGTGGAGAAACCTCTACTTCGAAATACAATGACGGCATTCGCAAAGCGTTAGTTAGCAATCCTGCAATTAGCCTTCCAAGAGGCAAACCAACAACAATGCCAATTATTGTAAGAGTAAGCATTTCTTTGTGAATATAAGAATGCACTTCGCGCTTATAAAAACCAAGCACTTTAAGCGTTGCCATTTCGCGCGAGCGCTCCGAAATATTCGTACTAGACAAAGTAAATAGCACTGCCAAAGCCAAGCCTGCAGCCAAAGTTACAATTAACGCAACTACAGCACTCATAAGATCAAAACTAAAAGCATGCTTCATGCGCGTAATATTCATAACTGCGAGAACTCCATCTCGCTCAGAAATATTATTCGCATATTTGATTTTCTTATTATCGTTTCCGCGCAGTCGCAAAATCAAC
>NQOH01000002.1:84883-96124 GCA_003585735.1 Gardnerella kenyensis | reverse complement strand
GCATTATGCTTTAAAGACTTACTACTTTTAGCATTAAATAAGCGCTCATAACAGCGCTGAGTCATGTACATGTTGGAACCTATGAGATTTCGAACAATAGCACGAACTTTTACTGTTGCTCGCTTAAAGCTTGTATTAGTTACAGTAATTGCGTCGCCACGATTAATATCCAAAGAAGCTGCAGCGCTTTGCGAAAGAAGAGGACCGTCATCCGTAAGCTTAACAGTTTGCAATTTATTATCAATATTTTGCAAGCGCACAAGACGAGCCAAAGTAGATGCATCTTTTACAACAATCATTTGCACGCTTTCAGCATCTTCAACATTGTTACGCTTAGATTTGCCATCGTTTGATACGTTTTGACGCTTTGCAATTTCGCCAGAACTTACGTAAGCAGGAAGTATAGTTTCTACTAAATTATTCGACTTATCTTTTTCCACACTCTGCTTCATATTGTTGAAAGAATCGAGCGTAGAAATAGCAATCATATCGTAACGATAAATTCCTTCATATTGACGAATGCCTAAAGTTGCAACAGTATCATTTAAAGCAAGTCCGCACACAATAAGCGCAGTGCAGCCAGCAACGCCGCCAATTGTCATGCATAAACGACCTTTAAAACGCGCCAAATTGCGAATAGTTACCTTATTAAGGAAGCTCATTCGTTTCCAAATCCAAGGCAAACGCTCAAGCAAAACGCGCGCTCCAGCTTTAGGAGCTTTTGGACGTAGCAAAGCTGCAGGAACCTGCCTTGTTTCACGCCAACTCACAATTATTGTGCATATAGCGACTGGAATCACAAATGCTAGAACGCACAAAGAACCGTATAGCCAGTCGTAACGCAAGCGAACGTCTGGAACAGCGTAAAGTCCGCGCAAAATCTTCAAAAGAAGCGAAGGGATTGCAAGGAATCCAACAATATCTCCAATTCCTCCACCAATAAAGCAAGCAAAAATAGCGAAGAAAGCATGCCTTGTTACTGCAGCAGAACGCCCGTAGCCTAGGCTTAAGTATGTGCCAATAAGGCCGCGTTCTTCTTCAACCATGCGAGCCATAGCTGTTAAGCTCATCATCATTGCAACTACAAGAAACACCACCGGAAAAGCGTAGCCAAGCGACTGAATTGAAGAAACATCTGAACGCAAACTAGCGTAGCTGTCGTTGGAAATACGCGTTGCAATATGCCATTGAGCTTGAGGAACTTTCTTCTGAATTTCCGGCTTAATTTGCTTACGAATTTTCTCACTAATTTGCTTCTTTACCTTCTCTTTTACAGCATCAGGAATGCGCTGAAGCTTTGGATTAGTGGCAATAATACGTTTTGTTTCAAAATTAACCAATGCGTCAACAACTTGGTTATGCCGAGCTTTTTCGCGACTAGATTGCACGCGAGCGCGAATTTCTTCCGATGCGTCATCAACAATAGCACGATACTTTTTGGAAAAAGCGCTAACTTTTTCCGCTTCATTTAATCGCACAGATATTGCAGAATATGGCGAATGACTTGCGCTATTAGGCATAAAAGACGTGAATATTGGGTAGCGAGATGTTACAGAGTTACGAAAAGCTTTAGATTGGTATCCGTCAGGATTATTTAAATCATTACTGTCGAGCACGCTGCCAGTAATTAGAAGACGGTAAGTTTCAAATTCATCTTTTTTATTATTTGAAGATTTTTTATTTGAAGAGTTGCTATTTGAAGAGTTGCTATTTGCCGAAGTTGATTTTTGCAAATTTACAACAACAGTACTTCCAATCTTTAGGCCGCTATCGTGCAAAAATCGTTGAGTTACAACAGCTTCGCGATTATTAGAAGGCATAGTGCCGTGCAGTAAGTGCAAACGATTCAGTTTTTTATGCAAGTCAACATAGTGCACAAGATTCATTGCATACGAAGAACTTGCATCATACGATGAATGAGCCGTAGCTTTCCACGAACGTTCCGCTTCAACTTCACTTACGATAGGTAATTTGCGAAGAGCCGCAACATCATCTTTAGTTAATCCTAAAGTAGACACGATTTGCAAATCGTAAGCACGCAATTTTGAGTACATGCTGTCCGTGCCAAGAAGCATGTCATTGCACCCGGCGTAAATTCCTGTCATAACAGCAACGCCAAGCATTGCAATAACTGCTAGAACGCAAAAACGGCGCCATTGATGAATCCACATTCTAACGGCGCTAATAAATAATGCACTCACTTAAATCACCACTCAATATCAGCAATGGCCATAGGATTCTCTTGTATAGTCTCGCTTACTACTTTCCCCGAGCGGAAACGCACAACTTTATGTGCCATAGGTGCGATTGCAGCATTATGCGTAATAATAAGCACCGTCATTCCTTCCGTTTTGCAAATATCTTGTAATAATTGCAATACAGCTTTACCAGTTTCGTAATCCAAAGCTCCTGTAGGCTCGTCGCATAGAAGAAGCTTAGGTTTTTTAGCAAGAGCGCGCGCAATAGATACTCGCTGCTGCTCGCCGCCAGAAAGTTGCGCTGGGAAATTGTGAAGACGATCGCCTAAACCAACATCCTTAAGCATTTTTGCAGGATCAAAATGATCTGAACAAATCTGCGAAGCCAATTCAACGTTTTCAAGAGCAGTCAAATTTGGTACAAGATTGTAAAACTGGAAAACAAAACCAATATCTTCACGACGGTAACGCACTAAACTCCTGCCTTTGAGCTTAGTAACATCACAATCACCAACAACAACTCGACCGCTTGTTGCAGTATCCATTCCGCCTAAAATATTTAATGCCGTGGTTTTTCCAGCACCAGAAGCTCCCAAAATTACTGTAAGCTGGCCACGTTCAGCCGTAAAACTAGCATCGTCCAAAGCTCTAACAACTGAAGAACCGGACGGATATTCTTTTACAACATGATCAAATGTTATGTACGCCACAATGCACCTTTTATGAATATCATACGTTGAGATTTGGTTTCAACTTTGCTACCGATTATTTATTTTGTAATTATTTTATTTTACGTATTTTATTTAATTACTTTACTTGATAGTTGTGAATATTTTATGAATTTCGACTTAAATACGCAGCACTCCAAGACGATCCATACAATACGCATTACCAAGCCAAGTATGCCTAGAATTAGGCCATACTGCTCCTAAACGAGGAGCCCCTTGACTCATCCAAATGCTAGGAACTCTACCATCTGCACTCTGAGAACCGAGAAGGTTAAAACCATTCTTACTTTCCAGCCAGTCCGTGTGCTGAGTAACAAGCGCAAGTCCTTCTTCCAAAGTAAGAGGCAATCGCTCGTCGGAATCAATAAGCTTACGAGCAACATCAGGCTCACGGTTCAAATACGAGCCGCCAGTATGCGGACTAATAACCAAGTAGAACGGCCCTTCAGGCTGTTCTAAACCATTTTGCGGTAGAAAACTTGCAATATCGCGCGGAGGCATAGTAGTAAACCCAGCCATGCGATTAATGCTTGTTCGCGAAATCAATGATTCAGGCGAAACAAGCTCGCGAGTAGGCACTAATAAAATATCCTCACCTAAATCGCTATTTTCAAGCGCTTTTAGCAGCGGACAAGCAAGCTCACGAAAAGCATCAGCACTCATATCCGCCACATCCGGATATCCAAGCGCTACAATGCGGTCGAGTTGTTGTTGTATTTCTTCCGATGCTATTGACATACTTCCAGTTTACGCAAAGATTTTCATAATCGCGAGCGCTTAATTTTAATATTATTAAGCAAAATTGCGCTTTTTAGAAATAATTTCTGCCAACTGAACAGCGTTTAGCGCAGCACCTTTACGCAAGTTGTCGTTAGTAATAAACAATGCTAATCCGCGCTTTGCATCCACAGCCTGGTCTTGGCGAATACGGCCAACATAGCTTGCTGATTTTCCTGCAGCAAGCTGAGGAGTTGGAATTTCGTTAAGCTCAACCCCAGCCGCGCTACTAAGTACTTCGCGAGCCATATCCGGAGTTACGTCATGATCGAACTCAGCATTAACGCTCATACCGTGGCCGGTAAAAACGCCTACGCGCACGCAAGTGCAAGATGCTGCAAGATTTGGTAAGTGCAAAATCTTACGACTTTCATTACGTAACTTTTGCTCTTCGTCAGTTTCTTCAGAACCGTCGTCAACAATTGCTCCAATAAATGGCACAACATTAAAAGCAATAGTGCGAGCAACTTTTGTAGGTTCAGGAAAATCAATAGCGCTACCGTCAAAAACTAGTTTGTCAGCTCCTTGATTTAGCGCAGCTTGAGCTTCGTTCATAAGTTGTAAAGCTCCAGCGCGGCCAGCTCCCGAAACAGCCTGATAAGAAGATACTATTAGCCTCTTTAAGCCAAAAGCATCAGCAAGCGGCTTCAATACTGGCATGCAAGCCATTGTTGTGCAATTAGGATTTGCTACGATTCCGCGAGGGATTGTGTTTAAATCTTCAGGATTTACTTCCGCGACTACCAGCGGCACGTCGTCGTGCATACGCCATTGAGAAGAATTGTCGACTACAATTGCACCCGCTTCAGCAAATTTTGGTGCCCAAATTTTTGAAGTTCCACCGCCTGCAGAGAAAATAGCAATATCAATTCCGCGCAAATCTGCTTTCTCAACGTCCTCTACAACAACATCTTTGCCGCGGTATTGCAAAACTGTTCCTGCAGAATGAGCAGAAGCCATAAATCGCAAATCTCGAACTGGAAAATCACGCTCATCGAGCACGCGGCGCATTACCATACCAACTTGACCAGTGGCACCTAAAACAGCTACGTTCACGCCTGTTTCATTGATAATCGTCATCTTTCGCTCCCCTAACAATGAATACCAATAATTTCGATGCTTCAGCGTCCGCTTCCACCATACACAACAGCTTCAATCTGATTTGCATCCAAGCCATAAGCAGTGTGCAAAGCGCATACTGCTTCATCAAGCTGATCAACTGGCACTAAAGCAGCAATACGAATTTCTGACGTAGAAATCATCAGCGTATTAATACCATGCTCACTTAATGCTGTAAAGAACGTAGCAGCTAAGCCAGAATGAGTTTTCATACCTACGCCAACCACTGCTACCTTACCAACAGTAGGATCCACGTCCATAGAAGTGAACTTCAATTCGTCGCGAGCTTCTTCAAGAACTTTACAAATTTCTTTCATAGACGAGCTAGGAGCAGTAAGGGAAATATCCGCAGTACCAGTAGATGCGCTTGCTTGTGCAATCATATCTATATTTGCATTAGCTTTTGCGAGAGTATTGAACACTTTCGCAGCCATTCCAGGAATATCTGGAATTCCACGAACTGTAATCATAGATTCGCTACGATCATGCGCAATACCTGAAATAATAGGCGTTTCAACACCTAAATCTGGGAACAAATCACCCATGGTAGAACGAATATCCTGATTTACCATTATTACCGCCCTTAATTTCTATTTTCTTGCTTATTTACCGACTATACTTGCTTATTTTCTAATACTTAAAATTAACTCAAATTAGGTAAAGTATGCGGATCTACATCACGCGGAACAATAAGAGTTCCGTTCCTGCGCGAAAATGAGCTTCGCACATGAAGAGGCATACTAAAACGCTGCGCATACTCAACGCAACGCAACGCAAGCACGCGCGAACCGCATGAAGACATTTCAAGCATAGAATCGTAATCAATAACTGGGATTCGTTTAGCAGTTGGAACAATACGCGGATCCGCTGTGAAAACACCATCAACATCTGTGTAAATTTCGCAAACGTCAGCTCCTAAAGCAACTGCAAGAGCAACTGCTGAAGTATCTGAACCTCCGCGACCAAGAGTAGTGTCATCCCCCATTTCACTAATTCCTTGGAACCCGGCAACAATCGCAACGCTTCCCTTACTAAGCGCACGACGGACACGGTCTGGTTTGACTGCGCGAATACGAGCTGCACCAAATTTCGTGTCGGTCATAAAACCTGCTTGCGAACCGGTAAAAGAGTAGGCGTGCGAGCCTTGAGCATGAATAGCCATTGCAAGCAAACTCATAGAAATACGCTCACCCGCTGTCATAAGCATGTCCATCTCGCGAGCAGGAGGATGCGCATTCACGCTCATTGCTTGATCAATTAAATCGTCAGTAGTGTCACCCATTGCTGAAACAACTACTGCAACATCGTTACCCGCTGCTTTTGTAGCAAGAATACGTTTAGCAACGCGTTGTATGGCATCGGTATCCGATACAGAAGAGCCACCATATTTCTGTACGATAAGCGCCAATTTTTACCCCTTGCTCATGTCGATACAGATAAGCAAATAAAATACGCCAAATCTTTGGTTTGCTATTAGCCTATCAACTGTGCCCTATTATTCGCAATTATTAACGATTTGCAAGCTAAGAACTCAAATATTACACAGTTTGACGGCCAGTAAAAGCGCGACCGAGCGTTATTTCATCCGCATATTCCAAATCGCCACCAACAGGCAAACCACTTGCCAAACGCGTAACTTTAATATCAAGAGGATCAAGCAAACGCGCCAAATACGTAACTGTTGCTTCGCCTTCAATATTTGGGTCAAGCGCAAGAATAACTTCTTTTACTTGAGGATTTTTAAGACGCTCAAGCAATTGCGTAATAGCTAAATCTCCAGGCCCCACGTTTGCCATTGGATTAATAGATCCGCCAAGAACGTGGTAAACGCCTGTATATTCATGCGTGCGCTCAATGCTCATAATATCTTTAGGCTCTTCAACAACGCAAATTTTGCTATGATCTCTGCGCGGATCCGCACATATAACACAAGGCGTTTGTTCGCACACGTTGCCGCAAATATCGCAAAAACGAACGCTTGATTTCATTTCATTAATAGCGTCAATCAGCTCTTGAGTTTCTAAATCAGGAGCAGATAGCAAGTAAAAAGCAATTCTCTGAGCGCCTTTAGGGCCAATGCCCGGCAGTTTAGAAAACGCGTCAATAAGACGACCAATAGCGCCATCATAAGACGATGCATTATGCACTGTTTATTACTCCTCTTGCTTTTTGCTTGTATTAGCGGCTACATTTTTTGGATTTTTAGGATCGCTAGCAGCAAATTCTTCAACAGTTTTTACTTCAAACATTTGCTTAAGCTCATCATCGCTTACAGAATTTGCAACTTCTAACGAAACATCATCCATTGAGCACTCATCTTCAGAAGCTCCACCTGATGGTATTTCTTGAATTTGCTCAGCCTGTTGCGAATCCTGATTATTTTGATCAAGTTGCGTGCTAGAAGCAGATTCGTAAGTTTTTGCAGAATATACTGTAGGTGATTGCGTTTGCGGTGCAGGCTTAGTTTGTGCTGCAGGCTGCGTTTGCGATGTTGCTTCTACTGATTGCGCAAAATCCTTAGGTTGAGCAGAATTTTTAAGGCTAATAACATCAGCAATAGGAACAGACGACATCTCTGCCCAAGCATCATCTTCAGCATCTGGTAAAGCAACTTCTTGCTTTAAACCTTCCGCAGTATTATTAGAATCTACTGACGCTGCGGAGCCATCAGTTTTCTGAAAATCCGAAGATGCTTTTTCTTTGGAAGAGCTTTCGTTCGCACCATCACTATTGGAATCATTTTTTGCGCTAAAACCAGTAGCTATGCCAGTTTTGCGCAATAAAATATCACGCTTAACTTTAGCGAGGCTCTGAGGATCCATTCTTGCAACAGACTCAACTTTTTCACCATTAGCAGCAACAGGAGCCGGAGCAATCATTACTTGATCACCAAACACTTCTTTAACTACGCTCATTACTACTTTTGGCACTTTTTGACCATCGTAAGGCGAAGTTGTACAAACTGCGAGCGCAAACGCATGCTGACTTATTGGCTCGTTAAAAGTCAAAACTAAATGTTGCCGTCCTGGTTTAACAGAAGCAAGCTGCACTTTAGGCACATACTCGCTCGTAACATATTCACGAACGTCTTCAGGCAATTTCGCAACTACTTCATCCCACATTTTGTTCACATCTTTAGAATCATTATTTTGGGATTCTGCAGTAGAATTAGCTTCTTTAACGCTAGGTGCTTGGCTTAGCTTAGCCTCTTCTATTTTTTTATTGCTTTGGGAGCCTATAAAATGCCCGCCAGAAGATGCAGCTTTATTTTGCAAACCATTACGTTGAGTAGTAGCAGTAGCAGGATTTTGCTGATTTGAAGATGAGTTTGCTCTGAAATTAGCAGAATTGGTATTAATTTCGCTTGTGCGCGAAGATTCAATTTCACTGTCCGCAAGCAAACGCGCAACCAAAATTTCTAAATTCATACGTGGTGAAACTGCGCTAGATATGCCGCTTAATGCACTATTAATAGTTTGAGCCATACGAGATAAATCAAATAAAGACATTTTTGTGGACTGTCTTTTTAAGGATTCCAAATCGTCTGGAGCAATATCATTAAGAAAATCGGCTGCAGCATTAGCGCCAGCAGACACAATAAGTAGCAAATCACGAACGCGCCCAAGTAAATCTTCCATAAACTTGCGAGTATCGTAACCGCCAACAACAACACGACGCACTACATCGTATATTGCGGCACCATCGTGCTCAATAAGCGCATCAATAGCTTCACTGATTAATGCGCTAGGAGTAAATCCGAGCAATGCTACAGCTGAATCTAATGAAATAGAACCATCTACAGCACAAAGCATAAGCTGATCAAGCACAGAAAGCGTATCTCGCATTGATCCAGCTCCGGCGCGCATGGCAAGACGCAAAACACCCGGCTCGGCAGCAATGCCTTCTTTCTTGCAAATATCTTCAATATATGGGCTCATTACTTCCGGAGGCACAAGTCTGAACGGATAATGGTGAGTGCGTGAACGTATAGTTCCAATAACTTTATCGGGTTCAGTAGTTGCAAAAATAAACATCACATGCTCAGGAGGCTCTTCAACAATCTTCAACAATGCGTTAAAGCCTTGTGGAGTTACCATATGAGCTTCGTCGAGAATAAATATTTTGTATCGATCACGCGCAGGAGCAAAACCAGCGCGCTCGCGAAGTTCTCGAGCGTCATCAACACCGTTATGGCTTGCAGCATCTATTTCTACAACGTCAATAGAGCCAGGGCCGCCAGTTGCTAAATCTTTACAACTTTGGCATTCACCACAAGGATGCGAAGTTGGACCCTTCTCGCAATTAATGCAACGCGCCAAAATACGTGCAGAACTTGTTTTACCGCACCCGCGAGGGCCTGAGAATAAGTACGCATGCGTAATTTTGCCTTGGTCTAACGCCCTAGATAAAGGTACGGTAACTTGATCTTGTCCAATAACACCATCAAAAGTGTCAGGACGATACCTACGATACAGTGCAAGTGCCATGTTTTCTAACCTACCGCGAGCTAACTATTTCCCCGTATATTTTATTTCAGATTAGCAGCATCCGCCACCCGTCTTTTTGCGTAAAAAGCACTTTTCAGTGCGATTTATCACAATCTTCCAAGCCTGCTCGCGCTGCTACTTCTACGCTTGGTGCAAAAGGAATATTCAAAGGAGCTGTAACACGTACAGTTACGTCATCTTTAGTTGACGTACAAAATTTCATTTTTAAACGACTTGAAACAACAGTACGGCTAGCAATACTACAAGCATTTGGTTCCATGCGTTGCAGTGCGGAAGCTCCAGATAATGCTGCAGCTGTAGCTACAGCATAAGCTTGATGTTTAACACTTAACACATGCCCCAAAATCGCCGAAATCACAAGCATAACGCAGACTGCGATTACAAGCACTATGCCAAGCACCGTGCCAGAACCGCAGTCAGCCTTATTCCTTAGCTTACGCGCAAAAATTATTGGATGCTTTACAAAGTTACGCTCGCTCATGCCAAAACCTGACTTACATGACTTTCCACCAAAGGCGGCAATATGTGAAGAGGATCTGGAATAAGAGGACATTTCACAACAATATTTGCCACATTTCCGCTTTTGCTTACTTTTACAGAAGCGCCCGATCCTGCAACTCGTTGAGCAATACTTGCTGCAGCTTTATCGTTGTGATGAGTAACCATATAATATGCAACTTGCGCTGCAGCATCGTGACAATTCATTGCGCAAACAACTGCTCTACCCAAACCAAGCAACACTAATACAATTACTAATGCGCATGGCAAAACAATAGCAAACTCAGCAGTTACAGCGCCAGAATCTTTTTTAACAACACGCAACCGTCGCTTACACACAATAATTTTTCGCATCGTAGGCTCATTTCACTAGATTTAACACATGAATCAATTAAATCAACTAACCAATTTTCAATGCTTTTTTCACCAAATCAGTCAAAGTTTTACGCACTTCGCCTGACTTCAAAATAGCAACTAGCAATGCAGCGAACCCAGTAGCAGCAATAATAACAACTGCATATTCAGCAGTTACAGCACCAGAATCCCGTTTATTAAGATTGCTAGAGCATCCATTACTTTTTTGCCGTAAAAGAGATTCAACTGATTCTAATTGTTCATCTACTTGCAACATAGACACGTAGTATCTTGTAGCAAGTTTTTGCATCATCCCAACCATAATCTTGTACCTTTCCCTTCACGTATCCGAAATTTTCGGATATTAATATTTTTACAAGCTAATGCGCAATCTCCAATAAAAAATTTGCATTGTGGATAAAAGCTAATTAACCCTAGAAAATATTCATTTATAAGAAGATTTCTTTTTAGAAACAACAAATTTTTAATTTTTCAAACTATTAACTATTAGCCATTAACTATTAATGCATAAACGATGCAACAGTAGGAAAAATACCAATGCACATAAAGGCCGGCAAAAAGCACAAACCAACCGGAAGAAGCAATCGCACAGACAATCTGGAAGTTTCTTGCCTAGCAACATTTGCCATAGTTTGCTCATAATGTTCTGAAAGAGCAGACAATACAGGAACTGGAGAAGAACCACGGCACCAAGATTCATAAAGCGCCATACTAAGCCAATTAGCCAATATTGTTGAAGAATCTATCTCATCATTTTTTGCATATTTACTACTTTTCTTATTTTGTTCAGGTTTCAAATTATGCACATAAGTTTCAGACCATGCTTCATGCCAAGAATCCCCCAATAATAAAGCATTTGAAACATTGCACAGCCATATTCCGTAACCGCCCGGCAGCACGCTTCCAACTGCGTCAAGCGCGCGCGGAATAGAAACTCCACTTCGCAAAGCAACAATAATCATATGCAATCCAAGCAAAGGATCTACGTCTAACGAACTAGAATTACGCCATTCGTATTTCATAATTGAACTACTAGGG
>NQOH01000002.1:78569-84259 GCA_003585735.1 Gardnerella kenyensis | reverse complement strand
CAACGCATACTGGCACAATAATCCAAAGCTGATTCGCGTATTGCATATTTAGCTCCTTAACGCAGCATTAGACATAGTGCGCTGAGATATTCTCAACATAGAACGCACCCAAGCTAGCCCCAAGCTATAACACGTTGCACCAGTAGCTAATAAAACCCATCCGTGAATTGTTGTAATAAGAATAAGAATTGGATGCCCACCTAGCAATTCACCAGCCAACAGAGACAAAACAGGTAAAGCGGTAAGCAATTTTATAGTTGATTTTGGCATAGAAGCAACGTCATTACGTAAATCTTCTGCACGACGCTTGGCATGGTACGAAGCAGAAGTTGCTTCAACGCAAGTAGTTATAGAACAGCCCAAAGTGTTACTTAATTTATAAGCCGACATAAGATTTTCTGCAACGCTATGCATATGTTTTTCAAGTCGACTTTTTTGGCTATTAGATATGACGCGATTTTTTGGCAAACATTTAGCGTAAAGCCATAAGTAAATAAGATTCGTATTTACAGCAGCAAATTTAGTACGCTTAGAAAGCTCAGCATCACACTGAATTACGTTTTCAAATGTTGAGCCAGCTTTCAACGCTGCAACCAAACCGGCAAGAGCTTCTTCAATATCCATTTTTACCCCCAATATTAAAAATGCAATATGAATTTTTAAGTGCGATTACGAGCAAACCTACGAGCAAACAAGAATATTATCTTTAGGAAGATTCCATTGCTTAGCAAACTTATTCCACGATTGCGAAGTTTCTATGCGAACATTGTTTCCGCCACGATTCGTCAAACGCAATACAGGAATTCCTCGCAAAGCTTCGCCGCTAGGAGAAGATTCTAAAATTCCAAGTTCTCGAATCATTCGCTTACCATCAGCCATTCTTTCTACGTGAATAACCACATCAAAAGCGCCAGCTGCTAAAGCGCACAAAGCGGCAGGATCTAATCCGGCAAGCAAACCTAAAGCCATAAGTCGAGCAGGAACTTTTTCTACTTCGTCAGCATGCAAAGTTGTCATTCCACCCTTATGCCCAGAAGTAAAAACGCGCAACAAATCCGCAATCTCTTCGCCTCTGCATTCCCCCAAAATAATTCGATCCGGACGCATTCTCAAAGTCGCTTTTACTAATTGAGATAATCCAATCTCGCCAACGCCTTCCACATTTGCTTCGCGCACGCTTAAAGACACGTGATTTGCAGTTAGCTCACCAAGCTCTCGAGTTTCCTCAACAGATACGATTCTGTCATTACTATCCGCAATAGAAAGAAGCGCTTTCATAAGCGTTGTTTTACCAGAGCCTGTGCTTCCGGTAATCATAATATTGGCTTTTAATTTCACAAGCATGCCAAGAACATAAGCAATCTCTTTAGGAAACATGCCTTGATTACTTAACGCTAATAAATCGTAGCGTTTTAGCGACGGAAAACGTATAGATAAAGCTGCTCCCTGAGCTACTACAGGAGCAAGCACAGCATGAATACGAACACCTGAAGTAGTTGAAGCGTCTGCAATAGGGCAAGCGTCATCCAGCCTTTTGCCTAATTGTGCGCAAATCCACACCGCATACTCACGCAACAATGCAGGATTACACAAAGGCACGCGCGGCTTACATTCGCGCAATCCTTGGCCTCGATCAACCCAAACGCGGCCTTCTTCGCTTATTACCATGTCTGTAACTAGCGGATCAGAAGCAAATTCTTGCAAAATACCAAAATCAATATCACGAACATTATTTCCAACCATAACTCCCCCTAATATTTCTAACTTCTATTTTTTAAAATTTCTATTTTTAAAACTGCTATATTTAGAACGGCGATACTTTTCAACAATCTCTTTTGAATTAGATATAACATCCCCCAAAAGCCAATGTTCTAAACGATTCATAGTCGGCTTCATCGATGAAGGTATATTTCTGATTCCATAGCCGCCTATTATGTCGGAATATAAATGAGCATCATATGGCAAACAGCTTATTATTGGAGTTGCTAAATATTGAGAAGCTTCATCAATATTTACAGCATAAGATTTTGCCGCTAACCCGCGTGGGCATAATCCGACTGTAGAAAATTCATTATGAAGCGTTTCAACATTTTGCATCTCTTCAAGCCTTTGAAGATGCGCGCGAAAACGCGCTAAATCTAGCACCGATAATTCAACTGCTCCTAAAGTCGTAGCGCTAACTAATTGTGGAATATCGCGATAAATTTTTTCTACTGAATTTCCAGCACCAATATCAACAATAACAACATCGCAAGCTTCAGCTAAGCCTCGAATAGCAGCCTCTACTACCCAAGGCTCAGGGTTTTTGCCTTTCCACGGAGAAAAAGCTAAAACGCCAACCTCATCCCAACGCAATAATTCATTACAAAGCACATACCCATCACATCTTCCAAGAGGAGCATCAACCTCTTGCAATCGACGGCCTTCATCAAATTCCAAACCAAGCAAAACATCTAAACCGCCATGTGTTAAATCTGCATCAACAAGCGCCACACTATACTTTTTTTCGCTTATATGCCGCGCAATAAGAGATAAAAGTGTGCTTAAGCCAATTCCATCCGTTGCAGCCATGCCGACTAATATGTTTGACGGCAAAGGATCAAACACGTGGCTTTCAATAGGAGTTTCTTCAACGTATTCGCAAAAAGATTTAGCACACTCTTTTACAGAAACGTTGCTTTTAGGATGCGAAATAGGAGCGATAATTGTGTGATCGTTCGCAACAACTGTTTTGTCCGATTCATCAAATGAAATATCTGGCGTTATGCAAGCGCTTGCGCAAGCACCTAATTTTGGCTTATAGGCATAGCGTTGCAAGCCTTGCGATTCGCCATAATATCTACTTACAGCATTATTAGAATTGCTCGCGGTAGCAATACTAGTTTGCTGATTTTCGCGCTGCAGTTTTGCCGTGTTGTCAGCCGCATTTTTAATTGCATTTATATTTGTAGTATTTTCCATGCGACTATTGAAACGCATATACAATCAGTTAACAATATAAAAAATGCAATGTGGTTAAAAGCTTCTTAAGTCTATAAAATTAAATAATTTTTTAGTAGATTTAATAATTCTTTCGTAAATTAAATAATTACTTTGCAACTTCCGCAGATTTCAACACAAGATTACCGTGAGTTTGCATGTAGCGTTCCAATAATTCGCCATAAATAGGCTTAGTTTTTAGCATATCCGATACCAGCAATGCAATAAACGCAGACGCTGCAACAGGCAAAGTATGTATCATTGTGCCAGACATTTCTACAGTTAACAAAATTGATGTAAGCGGCGCTTTTACAGAAGCAGACAAAGTTCCTGCCATTACGCACACTGTAAACACTGATATAAACTTCGCATCAATACCAAATATAGAAATGCTAGTAATGCTACGCGACGCAACGCCCCCGGCAAGAGCGCCAACCGCAAGAATAGGCATAAAAATACCACCCGGAGCTCCGCAACCAAAACTTGTGGAAGTAAATAGCATTTTTGCAACAAATAGCAGGCAGAGCATAGCAATACTTATTTTTCCATATTCTGAAAGGCGCACAAGATTAGATCCGCCTCCAAGAACCTCCGGAAGGAACAAGCCCACTGGTATTGCAATTAAGCAAGCTACAATAACAGGCATCCACTTTGGCAAATAACCATACAAGGTTTGCAAACCCAAAAGAGACCTATTCATCAAAGAGCCCACAAAACCAGCAAAAATACCGAGAGGAATCAGCCAGAAATGCAATTCCATTGGCAAATCCGGAATCTTGCCGAAATCAAGAACCGGGCGCAAACCGAAGCATGTTTGAGAAACAAAATCAGCAAAAAGAGAAGCAACTGCAGCACACATTAAAACTGTAGAAGATATGCCATGCTGCACTTCCTCCAAAGCAAACATAACGCCAGAAAGCGGAGCAGAAAACGCCGCTGACAAACCAGCAGCAGCACCAGCTGTTACAACATAATGCTCTTTAGAATCGTTGCGCTTGCCGTTGCGGAATGTTCTAGCTAACATTTGCGCTCCGCAAGCACCAATCTGAATTGACGGACCTTCTCTACCAAGAGACAAACCAAATAAAGAACCAAGCAAACCTGCTACAAAGCGAACCGGCAAAATAGTATGCCAACGCATGTTTAATCCACGATTAACGTAGCCAACGACTTGCGGAATACCACTTCCGGAAGCCATGCTTTCTTTAAGGCTCATCCAACCAATAATAAGCCCAACGATTAAAGCAAATATTATGCAAGGAATAATAAGCCACAAATTGTTATGAATTTGCACATACGCCCATCTAGCAAAATCAGTACCGCACTCAATTCCAAGTCTATAAAGCGCCACAAGAGATCCAGAAACAACTCCAACAACCATACCTGCAACTACTATTTTCCAGCGAAGCTCACAAAAAGTATCAGCTATTTGTGATGCACAGTTGCGCACAAGGCTTATTACATTCTTAAAATCCACTACTACTCGATTCTGCGCACAATACTTAACTATAACTAAATTAGTTTTAAATCGACTTTAAATCGACTTTAAATCATCTGCATCAACAAAATTTGCGAAGCAACATAACCAACAGAAGCAGACAAAAATGGTGCAATCAACTCAGCAACAAGTAGAAAAACGCCATCTTTAACACGCTTTGACTGTATAAGATCAACTCCTTCAAAAATTGCGGTAGAAAAAGTTGAGAATCCGCCCAAAAATCCCAAAATCATATAATAAACAAAATTAGCGCCAAAAATTGTTACTGCAACCATAAAAACATTAGAAACAACTCCTAAAGCAAACGAGGCTGCACAATTTATAAACAGCGTTGCAACAGGAATTCTACTATCATGGCTTTCGGAAATTTTTTTAGTCATCGCGCATCTTAAAACAGCACCCAAACCGCCAAAGAAGCAAGGCAAAACAAATATAGTAAAAACGTACAATGGATTCATCACTTCACCGCCTTAGTATTAGCGTCTGCAACAGCAAGCTCTTGCTTTCTATTAATTCGATTTGCGATTCCTGTTCCAACCCAACTTCCAAAGAATGCCATAAAAACGCCAAAAATCAAGGAAATAACCATTCCCAAAATAGCAAACGTTACGCGCGGAGTTACAAAAGATACTGCACTTTCAAATGCGAAAGTAGACATAGTTGACAATCCGCCACAAAAGCCCGTCCCTAAAGCATATTTGTAAAAAGTTTGCTTTTCTTTAGATAGCGCTTTAACAGATATTGCAGTAACAAGAGCGAAAATAAAGCAAGCAATCATATTAGACAAAAAAGTGCCTAAAGTAAGCTGACCAAATATAGAAGATTGTAAATTTACCGGGTAAATTAAAGGCGCGTAGGAGGAAATTATCGCGCGAACAAGTGCTCCTAAAGTGCCACCAATAAAAACTAAAAGGTATAAGCGGCGAATGCTTCTACGATTTTTCTCGCTTTTTTTATTCATTTTCACCCTTTTTACAAAACTCTTTTCATAAACCAAAACGACACTCTCGATTGAGAAGTGCCGTTTTGTTAAGTTAATCATCGACGAATAAACAATTTCAGTCCGTTAACGAGTGAACACTAATAATATGATCTCTCTGCGGGCCAGTGCCAATGGCAGAAATGCGGCAGTTAGAAAGCTCTTCCAAGCGCTTCACATAATTCTGGGTATTTTGAGGCAAATCTTCAAACTTGTGAACTTGAGAAATATCTT
>NQOH01000002.1:56282-77902 GCA_003585735.1 Gardnerella kenyensis | reverse complement strand
CATTTCTTCCATTCGACGAACAGTACCGTCTGCCAAAGTAACATCATATGCTACGCAAACTGGAATTTCCTTCAAGCCAGTTAAAACATCAAGCTTAGTAAGAACAATATCTGTTAAACCATTTACGCGAGTTGCGTAACGGCTTACTACAGAATCGAACCAACCGCAACGACGAGGACGGCCTGTTGTAACACCATACTCATGACCCTGCTCACGAAGCCAATCGCCTTGCTCGTCCAAAAGCTCAGTTGGAAATGGGCCTTCGCCAACACGAGTTATATAAGCCTTAGCAACGCCAATCACGCGAGTAATGCGAGTAGGTCCAACGCCAGTACCTGTGCAAGCGCCGCCCGCAGTAGGATTAGAAGATGTGACGAATGGGTAAGTGCCGTGATCAACGTCAAGCATTGTGGCTTGGCCGCCTTCAAACAGCACGGTTTTACCTTCATCCATTGCTTTATTCAATACCAAAGAAGTATCCGCAACATAAGGCTTCAAACGCTTACCAAGTTCAACAAGCTGAGCAGTTACTTCATCAATATCAATAGGATGCTGGTTATAAAGCTTTACCAGCATTTGATTCTTTTGATGCAAGCTAGCTTCAACTTTATCGCGCAAATGCTCCGCATTAAATAAATCGTGTACGCGAATGCCAACACGATTAATTTTATCCGCATAAGTAGGTCCAATGCCGCGGCCGGTTGTACCAATCTTATGCTTTCCAAGGAAACGCTCAGTAACTTTATCGATTACGCGATGGTATGGCGTAATAACGTGCGCAGCTTCACTTACAAGCAAACGCGAGCAATCCACACCGCGAGATTCCAAAGCATCAATTTCTTCAAGCAAAACTTCTGGATCAACAACAACACCGTTGCCAATAACTGGAGTTACATTAGGGCTAATAATACCGCTTGGAAGCAAGTGCAGCGCATAAGATTCATTTCCAACCACAACAGTATGGCCAGCATTGTTGCCGCCATTAAAACGTGCGACAATATCAACTTTTGAACCAATTAAATCTGTTGCTTTGCCTTTACCTTCGTCACCCCATTGAGCGCCAATAAGCACAATTCCAGGCATGCCGCACCTCCATTTTTTGGGCTAACGTTGCCCAAATTTGCACAATCCTACCTGACTAGAGTATCGCTACGCCCCTACTGATTAATAGGAAGAAAAATACGATTAAATATTAAAGCTACTATTTCAACGCTTTTCCAGCAGAACCAAGCTGCACACACGCTTCCACAACACGTTGCGCCATAGCTTTTTCGGCTTCGCGACCCCACGAACGCGGGTCATATAATTTCTTTTCGCCAACTTCGCCGTCTAATTTAAGCACAGCATCATAATTACGGAACATGTGACCGGCAATAGCACGCGTAAAAGCATACTGCGTATCCGTATCTATATTCATTTTAACTACGCCGTAACGCACAGCTTCAGCAATTTCTTGAGCAGTAGAGCCAGATCCTCCGTGAAATACCAGTAGGAAAGGCTTTTTAGAAGCACCAAAAGTGCGAGTATCGCAAATATTTTGATAATTCTTATATACTTTTTCTTGAATTTCTTGCAATAATTGCGGACGTAACTTAACTATGCCCGGCTTATAAGATCCGTGAACATTGCCAAAAGTAAACGCTGCCATGTATCTGCCGCGCTCGCCCAAACCAAGACGTGCAGCCACATTCAAAGCATCTTCAGGCGTAGAGTATAAACGCTCGTCAATATCTGCACGATGCCCATCTTCTTCGCCGCCAACTGCACCAATTTCAATTTCAAGAATTGTGCGAGATTTTTGTGAAGCATCAAGTAACTCTTCTGCAACATCTAAATTATGTTGCAAAGGAACCGTTGAACCATCCCACATATGCGATTGGAATAACGGCTCCTCACCTTTCTTTACCTGCTCTGCTTCATGAGCCAAAAGCGGGCGAATCCAGTCGTCAAGATAAGCCTCTGCACAGTGATCAGTGTGAAGAGCAATAGTAATATTTGGGTATTTAGATGCAACCTCATGCGCAAAAGCAGCAAAAGCAAGCGAACCTACTACGCGATTATTTACGCACTGGCCTGAAAAATAAGCGGAACCGCCAACAGATACTTGAATAATTCCATCGGATTCAGCTTCAGCAAAACCTTGAAGCGCTGCATTCAGCGTTTGAGTACTCGTAACATTAATAGCAGGATACGCGTAGCCACCTCGACTTGCAGCATCAAGCATGTGCGCATAACGTTCAACGGTTGCAATAGTCATACCTGTATTATCCGCCTTTATAATTCACATAGCTACATATATACACAAAAAAGTTACAATATAAGACTATAAAACAGGCTTAATCTTGCATTTTCTTATGACGCTTTTTTGCTTCTGTAACAACAAATTCGTGATATTTAATTGCAATCGACTCATCCAATCCCGCTATTTTCGCGAGTTCTAGTAGTCGACTTATTTGCGCTTGTTCACGCTTTGCGTCCAAAGGAGCAAAACCAGCTTTGGCTTTTAATTCGCCAATGCTTTTAGTAGTTTTAAATCTCTCTGCAAGAAGCGAAATCACAGCATTGTCAATATTATCGACAGACTGACGTAACGTAACAATTCTTTCTGCAGCATATTTGCAATTTAGATCCAAAGAATCATCGCGCACGTCAATTGTTGTTTCAGAAAAATCGCACATACTTTTTAGTCAAAATAGGTTTGCAAAACCATGGTAGTTTCCGTGCTTACTGGCACAATACGATGAATTGTGTTAATAAGCTCTTCCAATTTGCTAGGAGTGGCAACTCGCACTACCAGCATGAAGCTTGGGCTACCTGTAATAGAATAGCAAGCTTCAATTCCAGGAATATCACGCAATTTAGTAGGAATTACCGCTTCCTGAGCAAAGTCAAGCGGCGTAACTGATACAAAAGCACTAACTGGCAGTCCGCGGCGCTCATAATCAATCAACGCGCGATATCCAGTGATAACTCCCTTGCGCTCTAGTTTTTGAACGCGGGATTGCACAGCAGAAACAGATAATCCAGATGCTTTAGCCAAACGCGTTAATGTTGCGCGGCCATCGTGCTCAAGAATATCTACAATAACTGCGTCAGTTGAGTCCATAGGAATATTATTCTCAGCCTTGCTTGAATTCACAGTCATGTGAGCTCCGTTCTCTCATCGACGATGATTGAGAATTACAATCAGATCCGTATAGCGTCGGATTGCAACCAATATTATGTTACCGTATTTTTTACAGAAAAAGAACAAAATATTATAAAAAATTATAATAATGTATGAATTTATAAAATTTAATACATTTCGATAGATATTATTTATATTTTTATAGGGTTTGTATATACATAATTAATATGAAGCTTATAAATTTTGACAATATTCAGCAATATAAAAACTTTAAAGTGTTGCAGAATTAAAATAATTGGCGTATAAACGAAACCTATAAACATCTTCAACTGTTCCAACAAGAAAGCTAAATAACAATAAATTTTACATAAACAAACACATTTTACACAAACAAATAGTAGAAGGAGCATAATATGGCTGTCGTAGCAAAAAACGCAACTGCAATACCTCGCTCAGGTATACGAGATGTGTTCGACCGCGTAGAACAAATACCTGACGCTATTTCTCTATGCCTTGGAGAACCAGGAGAAACCGCTTCTGCTCATGTTGTTGAAGCTGCTTGTAAAGCTCTACAAGCTGGAAAAACAAAGTATACAGACGTGCTTGGCATACCTGAATTTCGAAATGCTGCAGCCTCCTACACTCGCCGCGTAAAAGGCTTAGATTACGATCCAGAAACAGAAATTCAGGCAGTTGATGGCGCTACCATCGGCTTATACTTAGCTATTAAAACAGTTGTTGACCCGGGCGACGAAGTAATCATTCCTTCTCCATACTTTACTTCTTATGACGCAGAAGTTCTTATGTGCGACGCAGTTCCAGTAACAGTTGCACTAAAACCGGAACATGGAATGCATGTAAACGCAGATGAAATTCGCAAAGCAATTACTCCACGAACTCGCGCTATTATTATCAACTCTCCATGTAACCCAACAGGAGCAGTAACAAGTGCAGAAGAATTGGCAGAAGTTGCAAAATTATGCGAAGAATTCGATTTGTGGGTTATTTCGGACGAAGTATATCATCCGTTTGTATTCGCGAGCGCGCCGGACGCGCAGCCTGAAGGAGACGCTGTAGCTCCGTCAATTGCTGCAGCTGAAGGGATGAAAGACAGAACTATTGTTGTAGAAAGTTTGTCAAAAACATACGCAATGACTGGTTGGAGAATAGGCTACTTGCTAGCTCCAAGTCATGTTATTGAGCAGAGCAGCAAAATCGCCGAAATGATGCATTCTTCAATAAATTCTAGCGCCCAATATGGTGCGATTGCAGCACTTAATGGGCCACAAGACCATGTTTTGCAAATGCGAGAAGAATATCGCGCAAAGCGAAGCCTAGTTTTGGATGCGTTGTCTGATTGCGAAGCAGTAAATCTTATTGAGCCACAAGGTGCATTCTACGTTTTTGTGGACGTTAGACCGACTGGTTTAACTTCTGAAGAATTTAGTAGAAAATTATTAGAAGAAGAAAAAGTTGCGGTTGTTCCGGGAGAAGCATTTGGCGCTGAAGGAAGCGGATTTGTGCGACTTTCATATGCTGGAAATGCGGATGATCTTAAAGAAGCTGTAGCTCGTATGCGAAAGTTTGCTCTTGAACAGCAAGCTAAACATGCTATGTAAATATTACGATTATTTAATAAAAAGCTGACAAGTAGCGTAAAGTAAATTTACCACTACTTGTCAGCTCACAAACTGAAAAATAGCACTTAAATTATTTACGCAGCGTTTTGCGTAGAAGTTCCATTTGTAGAACCATTAGTTTGCTGAACAATAGCAGCTAAGAAATCACGATTTGAAGCAGTCTTCTTTAATCGCGGAATCAAAGTTTGATAAGCTTGTTCAGCCTCAAGGCCGCCAAATAGACGACGCAAGCGATAAATAACAGGCAAATCTGCAGCTGGCGTAATCAATTCTTCACGGCGAGTTCCAGAAGCGTTAATATCTACTGCTGGGAAGAGACGCTTATCTGCCAAATCACGGCTTAAACGCAACTCCATATTGCCGGTTCCCTTGAACTCTTCGAAAATAACCTCATCCATCTTGGAACCAGTTTCAACCAATGCGGAAGAAATAATCGTCAAAGAACCGCCGTCTTCAATATTTCGAGCTGCACCAAAGAACTTCTTTGGTGGGTACAAAGCTTGTGCGTCAACACCGCCGGAAAGAATACGACCCGAAGCAGGTGCCGCAATGTTATAAGCACGCGCCAAACGAGTCATAGAATCGAGCAACACTACAACATCCTGACCAAGCTCTACTAAACGCTTAGCTCGCTCAATAGCAAGCTCTGCAACAGTAGTATGATCCGTTGCTGGGCGATCAAAAGTAGAAGAAATCACTTCGCCTTGAACAGTGCGCTCCATATCGGTGACCTCTTCTGGGCGCTCGTCTACAAGCACAACCATAAGATGAACTTCAGGGTTGTTAGTGGTAATAGCATTAGCAATATTCTGAAGCGTAATGGTTTTGCCAGCTTTTGGAGGAGACACAATCAAACCACGCTGACCCTTACCAATAGGAGCAATCAAATCGATTACACGACCAAGCATGCGATTAGCAGTAGTTTCTTGGCGTAAGCGTTCGTTAGGATACAGAGGCGTAAGCTTAGCAAATTGCGGACGATTCTGAGCCTCTTCAACGCTCATGCCATTAATGCTGTTAATGGATTGCAAAGGAACGAACTTCTGCCTCTGGTTACGTCGATCTCCATCGCGAGGAGCGCGAATAGAGCCTTGCACAGCGTCGCCCTTGCGCAAACCATACTTCTTAATTTGGCTCATCGACACATAAACATCGTTAGGGCCAGGCAAATATCCAGAAGTGCGCACAAATGCGTAAGATTCCAAAACGTCAACAATACCTGCGACTGGAACTAACTCTTCTTGAGGCTCTTCATGACGAGATTCTCGTGGTTCTCGCAATTCGCGATCTTCACGTTCGTCACGACTGTCGCGACTGTCACGGCTGTCACGATTTTCGCGATCAAGACGAGAATTACGTTCCGCACGATCTTGACGCTCATTGCGTTCCGCGCGACGATCATCACGATCATCTCGCTCTGCACGATCCATGCGATCAGAACGCTCTGAACGATCAGCAAAATCTGAACGATTATCGTCATAATCGCGAGCGCGGCCGCGCATACGACGCTGGAAACGGTCACCACGATTCGCTTGCTCATCACGATCAAAATCACGCGTAGAGCGCTGACGACGAGAATCCACGTCACCGCGCGAATCTTCACCTGGCAAAGTTGCCAAAATTTGATCCAAATCGCGAGAATTTACATCTTCCTGACGGCGCTCACGATTATTATTGCGATCATCCGCAGAACGACGACGCTGGAACGTATTGTTACGATTAGATTCGCGACGATAATTTTTAGATTCAAAATCATAATCATCGCGCGAATGACGCTCGCCATCGATATTCGGAACCAGATTTTCCAGCTCCTCTAAATCTTTATCGTCATTTAATGATTTAACGTCTTCATTATCTGCATTAATATCTGCAGAATTATTAGCTCCCATAGAATTGTTAGGCACGCGAACGCTCACACCAGCAGGCGCTTCTCCCCCGTTGCGCGCAGCTGTTAATGTTGCCAACAATTCAGGCTTACGCATAGTTGAAGTGCCGCGCAAACCCATTTGCTTCGCGAGATCTTTCAATTCTGAAAGCTTCATTTTCTCAAGATTCTGGCTTGTTGCCACAATTTTACCTTTCCTTAACTCACGCGGAACATACTACCGGTAAGCTTTTGCATGGAAGATTACGGAATAACCGTCACGAACCCGTTGCTATTACATAACCATGTACACAACAACGAACAGTATGTATGCTACTACAGCTATACGACGCTGCAAAACGCGACGCGCCCTAATTTTGATTATTTCTTAATTACATTTTTATTGAATTAGTAAGTAAACAAGAAGCGCTAATAATCGTAAATTAATTTCCACAATTATTAGCGCTTAATAAGAATTTGATAATTGCTAGTAAAGCAAAATTACCAAATTATATTTTTATATTAAATTATTTATGCTTACTACTTTTGTTTATTATTTCTTTTCGTGGTAAGACTTTTCAGTATTCACAGACCACACATTAGCTTTAGAAGTTTCGCCGTCACGAATATCTTTTACAGCTTCAATTGCGGTTGCCATGGAATGATCCTGATTATTGTAACGATGCTGACCATTTCGACCAACGCAATACAAATTACCGAAGCTATCCAAATACTTAATCAGCTCAGGCATTTGCGCATAAGTGTCGAAATACGCTGGGTAAGCCTTTGGAACGCGCTCACGGTGAGAATCAAGCACATCCTCTTCACCGTTAATAACCTGCATACGAGTCAACTCGTCAATTGCCATAGCGCGAGCTTCTTCATCGCTCATATTCCAGAAGTCGTCGCCCTCTTCGCAGAAGTACTCAAGACCAATCCAAACAGTGTTGTCAACATCCTTAACGAGATATGGACTCCAGTTGTTGAAGATTTGCAAACGACCAACTTTATAACCAGGATCCTGAACGTAAATCCAGCAATCTGGAACAATCGGCGGATTACCAAGAGTAGGAATAGTGGTTGTATTGCGCAAACGTACGCGCTTAACAAGCAAACCAACAGTTACAAAGTCACGGTAAGGCAAGCCTTTAGCCACACGCTGCATTTCAGCTGGAACTTCAGCATTTGCATCACCATCAGCACCCTGTTCAAGAGCTGCAACCAAATCCTTAATTGGCATAGAAGATATGAACTTATCTGCATGCAACTCGGAACGTTCACCATTCGCATCTTCAATAACAACTTCAGAAATCTTGCCATTGTTTTGCTTAATAGCAACTACCTTTGCATCTGTGCGAACAGTAGCGCCATTTTCACGGCAACGACGTTCAACAGTTTCCCATAACTGGCCAGGGCCTAACTTTGGATACCAGAATTCCTCAATTAACGAGGTTTCTACTTCCTTCTTCTTGCCTTTCTTCTTAGGGAAAAGCTTAGAGAATGCATTCTTAAGAACTTCTACAATGCTTAAGCCCTTAACGCGCTGAGCACCCCAATCTGCAGAAATTTGGCTTGGATGCCTACCCCAAAGCTTCTCGGTGTAGCCTTCGAAGAACATTGAGTAAAGCTTCTTGCCAAAGCGATTAATATAGAAGTTCTCAAGATTTGTTTCTGGAAGCTTATGAATCATCGACCAAAGGTAGCTAAAGCCAACCTGCATAGTCAAAACAAAACCCATAGAGCGCAACGTAGCTGCAGAAAGCGAAATTGGGTAATCAAAGAAATGATGATTCCAGAAAATACGCGAAACGCGGTGACGCTTCAACATCACTTCGTCTTCAACTTCAGGATCTGGGCCACCTGGTTCCAAGTCATGATGACGACCAAGCTTCTTGTCATCGTATGAAGGAGCACCCTGCAAAGGCAACATTTCACGCCACCATTGCATAATTCGATCATCTTTAGAGAAGAATCGGTGACCGCCAATATCCATACGATTGCCGTTATACTTCACCGTGCGGGAAATACCGCCAAATTCACGCGTGGCTTCAAGCACTGTTACGTCATAGCGATCAGAGCCGCCATCTTTAACGAGTTCCCAGGCTGCCGTCAACCCTGCCGGACCGCCACCAATAATTACCACAGATTCCTTTGGGGATTGTGTATCCGTCACTTGTCCTCCATACCTAAATACATCAATTTTTACAAAAACACAGTTGAGTGCTTAGTAAAATTTCTATATATCTTTATTGAGCATACGCGCATCACGCGATAGATTCAGGAATGTCAATGTCTGTTTTCTGTACTTCTTCAACATTTACATCCTTAAAAGTTACGATGCGAACATTTTTAACAAAACGCGAAGGCCGGTACACGTCCCATACCCAAGCGTCAGTAAGTTGCACATCAAAATACACGTCTTGGCCAGCAGAGCGAACATTAAAATCGACTTTATTAGCTAAATAAAATCGTCGCTCTGTTTCCACGACATAAGTAAAAAGCTTAATAACATCACGATATTCTTTGTATAACGCAAGTTCAGCATCAGTTTCATAGTTGTCGAGATCTTCGGCGCTCATTGCTTCCCTTCCGTACTGGTGTTATTAGTGTTACGCTTGCGGCCGCGACCTATAATACGCCACCATGCTCGCTTTGAAGACGAGCTTTCTGCATTATTAGAATTATACGGCCATGATTCATCAAGATTATCATGATGCACAGGTATAGCCACAGAATGTTCGTGCGCACTTAATGCCTCAGCCACACCGGGATTTTCTTCAATAACGTGCAATCCAAAAGCATCAAGCGAACGAATAGCATCGTACTCGTCCACAATCGTATCCATAACTATAAAATCTTGATATTTTTGATGCTCGGCATCCCAAAGAGCATCGCGAGCTGTGCCAGTTTGCATAAATCCAAGAGACTGGTACACAGAAAGCGAACGAGCATTAGTGGCAGGAACGCCAACCCAAATGCGATGCAATCCAAGACCTGCAGGCTCAGAAGCAAAACCGTATGTCATCACTCGAGGCATTGCGTCACGAGAATAGCCGCGGCCGCGATAATCTTTACCAAGCACAACCTGAATACGCGCAGAGCGAGACCATCCATCAATATCGATAAGAAAAATCATGCCGATAATTGCGCCATCAGTATTCTTAACATCGTCTAAAACATCAGGAACAATAGCCCACGCAATTGTAGGGCGAGACTGTGCATCGCTAGCAAATTTACACAATTCAGATGCATTTTGAGCGGAAAAACCATCATGCGACCACTGAACAGAACGTTCAACCCACGCATGAACCATTGCTCGCTCTGACTGAGAATCCTTGCCTGTGATTACTGCAGCGCCGTCAAATGCACACAATTCGTCCATTCTTAGCAAATCATCGCACGTTGCAGGACGCAGTTTTGCCATTTCTCCACGAATCGGAGGAATTACTATAGATTTTGCTAACTCGCGAGAGTTGTTCACACCGTCATTGGTTTGTTGCATACTCACCTACTTGTTTTTACCTCTAAATTAAGGCCATCAGCATAATATATGATAATCCACAAACTATAAAGCGCGCTATGAAGCAAATAGTAAATTCTGCGTACTTACTACATGTAACAAACTAATTTGTGCACGTAGTAAGCACGCAGCACTTACTTTTCAATATCAATTGCGTTATTGCAGCAAAGCGTTTGCGCAATTTGTTTTTTAATTTCAGCCTTTGATTTTTGCCATTACAATCTTAGTAACAGCCTTAGCGTCAGCTTGACCCTTAGTTGCGCGCATAACAGCACCAATAATTGCGCCCATAGGCTTCATATTGCCTGCCTTAAGCTTTTCTGCAACTTCAGGATCTGCAGCAAGAGCAGCGTCAACAGCAGCTTCCAAAGCACCGTCGTCGTTCATAACCTTAAATCCGTGCTTATTAACAACTTCATCAGGCTTACCCTCACCAGCCAAAACGCAAGCAACAGTTTGCTTAGCGAGCTTGTCGTTAAGCTTGCCGTCTGCAATCAGCTTTTCAACTTCAGCTACGTCTTCTGGAGTAATAGGTAGTTCTTCCAAAGTTACGCCACGAGTGTTTGCTTCGCGAGCAAGCTCACCAAGCCACCACTTCTTAGCGCCCGCTGCAGTTGCGCCAGCTTTAACGGTTTCTTCAACCAAATCAAGAGCATCTGCGTTCAAAATATCGCGCATTTCAAGATCGCTAATACCCCATTCGCTTTGCAAACGGTTACGGCGCTCACGAGGCATTTCTGGCATTTCGGCCTTCATGCGCTCAATATGCTCCTTAGTGATGTGAAGCATAACCAAATCAGGATCTGGGAAGTAACGATAATCGTCAGCATCCGACTTTACTCGACCGCCAGCAGTGGTTTGACTTGCTTCATCCCAGTGACGGGTTTCCTGCAAAATCTCGCCGCCTTCGCTCAAAATAGCAGCCTGACGACGAATCTCATATTGCAGCGTCTTTTCAATACCGCGGAATGTATTCACATTCTTGGTTTCAGAGCGCGTACCAAATGGATCAGTCGGCTTTTTACGAAGCGAAACGTTCACGTCAGCACGCATATTGCCCTGCTCCATGCGAGCGTGGGAAATGTTAAGAGCGCGAACAATATCACGAATAGCGCGCATATAAGCGCCTGCAATTTCTGGAGCGCGCGAACCTGCACCCTCAATTGGCTTAGTTACAATCTCAATTAAAGGCACACCTGCACGATTGTAATCAACCAAAGAATGATTTGCGCCTTCAATACGGCCATCAGCGCCGCCAACGTGAGTATTCTTACCAGCGTCATCCTCAATATGAGCACGCTCAATCGGCACACGGAACACAGTGCCATCTTCCAGCTCAACATCCAAGTAACCGTTGCCATTAGTAGGCTTGTCGTACTGGGAAATCTGGTAATCGCGAGGCATATCTGGGTAGAAGTAGTTTTTACGAGCAAACTGGCTCCACTCAGCAATTTCGCAATGTAAAGCCAAACCGAGCTTAATTGCGTAATCAACTGCAGTCTTGTTTACAACTGGCAAAGAGCCTGGCAAACCAAGGCTTACAGGAGTTAGCTGAGTGTTTGGCTCGCCACCAAAAGATACTTCCGCTGGGCAGAACAGCTTAGTGCGAGTGCAAAGCTCAACGTGGGTTTCCAAACCGAATACTGGGTCAAACTGCTCCACAGCATCGGCATATTTCATAAGTTTTTCAGCCATGAGAATCCTTCTTACTTAAGCTTTACTTAACTACTTAGCCAATGAATCGAGCCAGCCAGCTTTAAGCGACTTCCAAATTGGGCCGCCCCACTGCTCTTCGAGCGCTGCTTCCAACGCTGCTGCAGGCTTGTACATCTTCTCATCATGGCATTGCGGAGCAATAATCTGAATGCCAACAGGTAAGCCATCGTCGCTTAAGCCTGCTGGAAGGCTCAAAGCTGGAACGCCAGCCATATTTGCAGGAATCGTAGCGATATCATTCATGTACATAGAAAGAGGATCGTTCATCTTTTCGCCAAACTTAAATGCCGTCGTCGGGCTTGTTGGAGAAACGAGAACATCTACCTTATTAAACGCTTCTTCAAAATCGCGAATAATAAGCGTACGAACCTTTTGAGCAGAACCGTACCATGCGTCGTAATAACCTGCAGAAAGTGCGTAAGTGCCGAGAATAATACGACGCTTAACTTCGTCTCCGAAGCCAGCTTCGCGAGTTGCAGCCATCATATTCGCAGCCGTCTGAGGCTTATCAGCCGGTGGCATTACGCGCAAACCGTAACGCATACCATCGTAACGAGCCAAGTTGGAGCTTACTTCGGAAGGCATAATAATGTAGTAAGCAGCCAAAGAATAAGGGAAGTGAGGGCAGGAAACTTCCGTAACCTCTGCGCCCATATCCTTAAGCAACTGCACAGCTTCGTTAAAACGAGCTTCAACGCCTGGCTGGAAGCCATCGCCACTAAGCTCCTTAACAAGACCAACTTTTACGCCCTTCAAATCACGGCGAGCGCCTTCACGCGCAGCCTGAGCCATTGGAGGAACAGGTGCTGGAATAGAAGTAGAATCGCGCCTATCGTTACCGCCGATAATCTCCTGCAAAAGCGCAGAATCAAGAACGGTACGAGAAACAGGGCCAATCTGATCCAATGAGCTTGCCATGGCGATTGCACCAAAACGGCTAACTCCGCCGTAAGTTGGCTTTGCGCCAACGGTACCAGTTAAAGCACCAGGCTGGCGAATAGAGCCACCGGTATCTGTGCCCAAAGCAATAGGAGCTTCGAACGCAGCAACAGCAGCTGCGGAACCGCCGCCGGAACCGCCTGGAACGCGCTCAGTATCCCAAGGATTGCAAGTGATTTGGTAAGCAGAATGCTCGGTTGAAGAACCTTGAGCAAACTCATCGAGATTTGTTTTACCTAAGATTGGCATTCCAGCTGCCTTAAGCTTTTCAATAACTGTAGCGTCGTAAGGCGGCACCCAGCCTTCAAGAATCTTGGAAGCTGCAGTTGTTGGAATGCCCTTAGTAACAATCATGTCCTTAATTGCAATTGGCACGCCTGCAAGCTCAGGCAATCCTTCAGTCTCGCCATTAGCATTCTTTTTATCAAAAGCGTCTGCTTGCTCGAGTGCAATATCTGCAGAAACATGCAAGAAAGCCTTAATCTCAGGCTCAGCAGATTCGATTACTGCCAAGTGAGCTTCAACAAGCTCACGGCTAGAAACTTCTTTAGCTTTTACAGCTTCTGCCATTTGAGCAGCAGAAAGCTTTACTAAATCTTGAGTATTCGACATATCACTCCTCCCCCAAAATGCGAGGTGCTACAAACATGCCAGACTCACTCTTAGGAGCGCCAGAAAGCGCTTCTTCCTGAGTTAATGGCGTAGCAGGCACATCAGGGCGCAAATAAGCTTCCAGAGGCACTGGATTTGCAGTAGGTGGCACATCTTCGCCAGCAACTTCCTGCACTTTATTAATAGATTCTGCAATGACGTTTAACTCGCCCTGCAAGCGACTGATTTCTTCGTCGCTTAAAGCAATCTGGGACAAAACTCCCAGATGCTCGATTTCTTCTCGTGTGAATGTAGGCATAACCTCAACTATATGTGTGATACGTGACCTTCGCATAGTAAAAAAGTAATGTGGATAAAAGCTTTACATACATTATTGCCACAATATTTTTTATATCTTATATACATTTTTATTTATTCATATTTTTGTAGAAGTTATGTCAGATTTTCAAAAAATTTTCTTATAACATGCGAGTGCTGACTTTTAGGTAGATTTTGCACATATTTTCACAAAATTATTACGTGTAGAAAATTGCAAAAATCGCACTTTTGTGCATGTCAACACGCCGTAAACCCAAAAACGACGTAACAAAATAGTGTTGGTATTTCAACATTATTTAAACATTTGTTTGAAGAATAAAAAATTATTTTATGCAACTAACACATAAATAAAAAGTGTGTAATAATCAAGTGATGTGAGGAGCTGAAACCAAATGCAGTGAAGCATATAATGCACAGAAGCACATAAAATGCAGCATCTCGCTAAAAAATAATCTAAAAACCATAATCGAAAAATAACACAAAATCGAAGGACACATATGAAGAACACAAAGTTCTACCGTAATGCAGCAATGTTGTTGCTCGCGGGCGCAACTATTATTCCACAGGGATTGGCAGCACCAGCAATGGCCGCTCCTGCACCAAAGTCTCCAGAGGCAGCTCCATCTTGCGCAGCTAAAAAGGATGCTTTGAACAATTATTTGTGGGATTTGCAATACGATAAAACAAACATTCTCGCCCGTCATGGCGAAAAACTTGACAACAAATTCTCCAGCGATAGCTTCGACAAGGGCGGCGAATTCGTAGTTGTTGAGCATCAAAAGAAGAACATCACCAATACAACATCAAACTTGTCGGTTACTTCCGCCAATAATGATCGCGTGTACCCAGGTGCTTTGTTCCGCGCTGACCAGAATTTGATGGACAATATGCCAAGCCTGATTTCCGCAAACCGCGCTCCAATTACATTGAGCGTTGATTTGCCAGGCTTCCACGGTGGCGAAAGTGCTGTAACTGTTCAGCACCCAACAAAGAGCTCTGTGACTTCTGCAGTAAATACCTTAGTTTCTAAGTGGAACGCTCAGTATGCAGCAAGCCATCATGTGGCAGCTCGCATGCAGTACGATTCTGCAAGCGCACAAAGCATGAACCAGCTTAAGGCTAAGTTCGGTGCTGATTTCGCTAAGATTGGTGTACCGCTGAAGATTGATTTCGATGCTGTGCACAAGGGCGAAAAGCAAACGCAGATTGTAAACTTCAAGCAGACTTACTACACCGTAAGTGTTGATGCTCCAGATAGCCCAGCTGACTTCTTCGCACCATGCACTACGCCAGAAAACTTGAAGAACCGCGGCGTTGACAGCAAGCGCCCACCAGTGTATGTGTCCAATGTGGCCTACGGCCGTTCAATGTATGTAAAGTTCGACACTCGCAGCAAGAGCACCGATTTCCAGGCTGCTGTTGAAGCTGCAATCAAGGGTGTTGAAATCAAGCCAAACACCGAGTTCCATCGCATTTTGCAGAACACTTCTGTAACTGCTGTGATTCTCGGCGGCAGCGCAAACGGTGCAGCCAAGGTTGTTACTGGCAACATCGATACGTTGAAGGCTTTGATCCAGGAAGGCGCCAACTTAAGCACCTCCAGCCCAGCAGTTCCAATTGCTTACACCACTTCCTTCGTCAAGGATAACGAAGTAGCAACTTTGCAAACCAATAGCGATTACGTTGAAACCAAGGTTTCTTCCTACCGCAACGGCTACTTGACTTTGGATCACCGTGGAGCTTACGTAGCTCGCTACTACATCTACTGGGATGAGTACGGCACCGAAATTGACGGCACTCCTTACGTACGTTCTCGCGCTTGGGAAGGCAACGGCAAGTATCGTACAGCTCACTTCAACACAACTATTCAGTTCAAGGGCAATGTGCGCAATCTCCGCATCAAGCTTGTTGAGAAGACCGGCTTGGCTTGGGAACCATGGCGTACAGTGTATGACCGTTCCGATTTGCCACTGGTTCGCCAGCGCACAATCAAGAACTGGGGCACCACCTTGTGGCCACGAGTTGCTGAAACTGTGAAGAACGACTGATACTTATCACAATTTCAAAAAATAATTTAATAAAAATAATTTAATAAAAATAATTTAAAAAGATAACTTAATAAATAATTGATAATTAAATATAAGTAAATACAACAAAGGGCTTTATCTTGTAGCCAGTTACGAGATAAAGCCCTTGTTTTATTTGTTTTATTTATTTTATTTGGAAATATATTATTTAGATATTTTAAATATTTTAAATATTTTAGATATCGCGATGCTTTTCAACAACGTGGCCAATTGCATACATGACTACGCCCCAAGCAAGAACCACTAAGCCTGACTGCCACCATGTGAAAATATATGCGTTTGGTGGAAGCTGTGCACCCGCATTAGGGGAGCCGCCCAAGAATTTCCCCACCGCTGTGGCTGGCAAAAGCTGTATAAGTATTGAATTCCACTTCGCGAAATTGCTTGCAAACATAATAATGCTAAGAACACTAGGCAAAATCATCACGGCTCCAATAACGCACATAATTCCGCCAGCAGTTGACTTGCAAATCATGCCAAAGCCGTACGCCATTGCTGCTACAACAACCATAATTGCAGGAGAGCCAAGGAACAGCGTAAGAGGCAATTTCCACGCGTTGCTTCCAGATAATCCAGAAGTGCTGTCTCCTATAAAAGCTAATTCTGCAGCAGCTAACGAAACTGCCATTGCAATAAGTTGAACCACAAAAACGTAGATTGCAACAGCAATAAACTTAGCCGTAAAAAACATACCCCTTCTAGGTACAGCAGTAAGAGAAGCCTGAATCGAAGTTGTAGAATGCTCCGCGGTTACAGCGAGCACTGCAAAAATCGACAAAACAATCAAAAATACAGAAGCAAAACTAATAACTAAGCGGAAAATGCTTTCTTGAGATGCAATAAGGTCACTTTTATTGCTCGGCCCAACAGTAATTGCAGCGCTTGATCTACCTTGATTTGCTCCATTCTTAATGTCAACTTTAGACATTGCTTTTTGCACAATCGCGATAATAAAGCTAAAGATTACTGGCAAAACAATAGCTAATGCCATGCACCACCATGTGGATGAAAGTCCGCGCAACTTAACAATCTCAGATTTAAGCGTGTGCATGAATGTAAGGCGTAAGTGCTGAGCGTTCATGCTGCGGCCTGTTTTGTACGCGTTGGATTGGCGTGCGTTGGACTCAGAAGATTGCACTTGTTGATTTGCTACTTGCTCACTCATTTTGCACTCTCCTTATTGTTAGATTGCTCTGCATGCTGCTTGCTGTCTGGCTTTAAATCGCTGCTAGGAACAGTCTTAGTAACGTACTGCTCCTGGCCATGCGTAAGAGCCAAATATGCTTCCTCAAGTGACGCGTGCTCGTAATTAAGCTGATATACCAAAATTTGATTATCCGCAATTTCGCGAGCAAGCTGATTAAGCTCACATCCTGTTATTCTAAAAAGTTCGCCTTCTTGAACGTCTTGAGGCGTGCGATTATCTGGCAAAATCTTGCATTCAGGATTATTTTGAGCAAGCACAGACTGTAGTTTTTCGCCTTCTGGAGTTACAAGTCTCACAGCGTGCTGCGAATGCGCGTCAACAAAATCTTGAACCGTTGTGCGCTCCAAAATTTCGCCATGCGCAATAATCACAAGATTATCTGCAGTAAGCGCAACTTCGCTCATTAAGTGCGAGCTAAGTAGTATTGCACGGCCTTCGCTTGCGTAATACTTGCACAATTCGCGAACCCACTTAACGCCTTCTGGATCTAAGCCGTTAATTGGCTCATCCAAAATAAGATTGTGTGGGTCTGCTAAAAGTGCTGCAGCAATCGAAAGACGCTGACTCATACCAAGCGAGAAGGATCCCGCTTTGCGGGTTTTAACACTTGATAATCCAGTAATATCAATCACTTCGTCAACGCGCTTTTTTGATATTCCATGAGTTAAAGCCAGTGAATACAAGTGATTATATGCGGAACGACCTCTGTGGGCAGACTTTGCGTCAAGAACTGCGCCAACTTCCGTCATTGGGGATGCGAATTTTGCGTAAGGTTTTCCGTCAATAAGAGAAGTACCACTATTGGCATGAATAAGATTTAACGCGCAACGCATGGTGGTAGATTTACCAGCGCCATTAGGGCCTAAAAAGCCCGTGACTTTACCGTCTTCAGCGACGAAAGAAACGTCGTTAAGCGCTGTTTTTGCGCCGAAACGCTTTGTAATATGTTGAAATTCTAACATAAATTAACAATATCACAAATAAAAAAATACACCTAAAATGTAAGTGTTTATGAGTACAGGCTAATGCGTTTTAATTAATCTTTTTGTTGAGATCTTGCTGCTGAAATTTTAATTAATTGCTTATTAATATTCAGCAATTTGGTGCTGCATGTTGCGCAATCCACGCGTGCATGGAAACAGCCGCAGCAGCTCCTGCGTTTAGCGAGCGAACAGAGCCAAATTGCGAAATATAAACAACGTCATCCGCCATATCTAGCGCTTTTTTAGAAAGACCTGGACCTTCCGCACCAAAAAGCATAAGGCAACGTTTAGGGAACTTGTAGTTTTCCATAGCAACAGCGCCTGGAATAATATCGAGCGCTATAACGCGAGCGTTTTTAGCGTCTTGTTCCTTGATATTTGCGATTTTTTCGGCTTCTTTATTGCCTTCTGCCTGCGCTTTAAGCAAAAGTTGATGCGCTTCTTCTGTTTCTCGTGCTATATTTTCGCGCCAATTAGTTACTAGAGTTTCAATAGTTGGGCAGCACTCAACGTATTGGTAAAGCTCAGTCATTAACGAGCCTTTGCGATTCCATTTATGCGGCCCTACAATATACACTTTTTTCGCTGTAAACGCGTTTGCAGTGCGAACCATAGAGCCTATGTTGAAATCGTGAGTCCAATTTTCTACAGCTACTTCAAACTCATGACGGCCTTTAGAATCGAGATCCGCTTTTATAGCTTCTACTTTCCAGTACCGGTAACGGTCTAAAACGTTACGCTGGTCGCCTTCGTCTAGTAATTCAGTGCTAAACCGCGCATCATAATTTGGCGATTCTGGATTATCTGGACGAGGCTCATCTGGATGCTCTTCTTCCCACGGGCCAACTCCTATAGGTCGGAATTCTGGCTCGTCGGATGCTTTTGCAGCCAAAGTAATTGGATTCGGTTCGTGCATGTATAAGTTTTGCTCCGTTTAATACTTTTGCTTAGTATTGGCAGCTGGCAATTGCAGCTAGTCTTGGCAGCCGTCAGTTGCGCAATCTCCTGTGCAACCTGACTTGCAGTGACCGCCACAGCAATTGTCTTCACAGCAAGGCTCCGTGCAGCCATCGTGAGCGCAATCACCCGTGCACTCTACTTTGCAATGGCCACCACAGCAGTTATCCTCGCAGCATGGCTCAGTGCAACCATCATGAGCGCAATCACCCGTGCACTCTACCTTGCAATGACCGCCGCAGCAGTTATCCTCACAGCATGGCTCAGTGCAACCATCGTTAGAGCAATCACCCGTGCATTTAACCTCACAATGACCGCCACAGCAGTTGTCGTTGCAGCAATCGTCGTGATCTGCATCTGCACGTAATTCTTCTTCATCGAAAGCTTGAACAAATGCCATTTTAGTACTCTCCTCACTTATTGGATTTACTAATTGAAGATGCCTTGCGCCTTGTTCGTCGGCGTCAACACCACCAATTAATGCAACTATAGCAAGAATTTGCGCGCCTTGCTGATTAACAATGCCAAAATCAAGACTTAATTCATTGCCGTGTCGTAAAGTCACAAGCGAAGAAGTTTGAACATACGATTTTTCAGAAAGCCAAGAGTCAAGTAACAATACTCGCTTGCCTTTAACTGACGGACCTTTTGTTGCAGGAAAAACAAAATCCATAACAAAGCCGTCGAGTGCAATTCCTTTACGTTCTGCAGCATGAATAAGCGCAAAAACCATCGGCACTGCAGCAGCAGTCAATGCTCCAACAGCGTCAACATCGCGTTCTAACGAATACCCAGCGCTTTCAATTGCATCAAAAAGAACATCGCCAACCAGCTTAGAGCCGCGCTGATTAAAAGTAACAGAAAACAGTTCGCTAAATGGTTTCGCACTCATATCCGCACAAAGCATGCGCTTAAGTTCAGCTCGTTCCTCTTGTAATTCCGTCATTATTACACTCCTTAGTGTTTAGAGTTGTTCAATTTTTGATGCTTTAATGTTTTTATGCTTAACGATCTTCTACTGATACTTCTGGAGCGCTCAGCTCTTTAACATCAGCTTTATCGGAATCTATGAGATCTATTGAAGCAATAACTTTACTTTGATCTAACTTCTGAAGTTTACGCGCTGTTACCAACACTCGCGATTCAAGCGAAGAAGCAAACTTATTGTAAGCTGCAACTGTTCTTGCCAAAGATACGCCAAGCTTTGAAGCATTTTCCCCAAGAACCGCAAAGCGATCGTACAATTCTCTAGATAAATCGAAAAGTTCTTTTGCATCATCTGTAAGACTTTGCTGCTGCCATGCGTACGCAACAGACTTAAGCACAGCCCACAAAGTAACTGGTGAAGTGAGTGCTACTTTTTGCGCAAAAGCATCATCCATAAGAGTTGGGTCCGCCTCAAGAGCCGCCTGAAGCAATGCTTCGTTTGGAATAAATGCAACTACAAAATCTGGTGCTGTTTCAAAAGCCTGCCAATACGCTTTAGCTCCTAATACTCTAACGTGTTCTCTCAAAGCCTTAGCGTGCGCTTTTAGAAGCTCGCTCCTTCTAGCTAATTCTTCGTCGCTTGCGTTATCTGGGATTTCGCAAGCACGCTGATAATCCGCATACGGAACTTTTGCATCAACTGGAATTGTTTTGCCTCCTGGCAGATGCACAACCATATCTGGCCTCTGCTGTTCACCATTTACTCCAGTTACAACAACCTGCGTATCAAAATCAACATGCTCAAGCAAGCCTGCGGATTCCACAATATTCTTTAGTTGAGCCTCGCCCCAAGCTCCGCGAACCTTATTGTTTCGCAATGCTGCAGAAAGCGAACTTGTTTCGCGGTCAAGCCTTGTTTGCTGCTCACTTAAGCCTTTAAGCTGAGTGCTCAGCACACCCATTTCTTGCTTACGCCCTTCTTCAATCTGCGAAACTTTATTCTTCAATGCTTCGAGATTGTCTTTTACTGGAGCAAGCGCTTCCAAGACTTTACCTTGCTCTTTCAAAGTTTTTTCACGATTTAATCGTTCGCGTTCTTCTCGCTCTGCACGCAATTGTTCTTCGCGATTCACTCGCAATTGTTCTGCTTGCTGCGCTTTTAACAGCTCAGACTCCACAAATTTCAATCGCTCAGCAAGCTGCTCTGCTTGCGTGCGATAGCGTATAGCCTGATTGCCATTTTCTTGAGCTTGAGCGCGCGCTTGTTCATACTGCGAGCGCAATTCGTTAAATTCGCGCTGGTTTACGCCATTAGCGCCTTGCGTTCCAGAGTTGCGCTTAACAATAGTCAGCACAACAATGGCGGTTATTACAACAGCAACCACCATTAAAACAAACATCACAATATTATCGAACATACGTTCTATTAAACACTATTGAGTTGACTTTTAAAACATAATTAAACACGTCTTTTAAGCACGTTCAAAATAAAGCAATCCACGTCCACACGTGCCGCTCCATAGGCAAACTGCAATTACAGTAAGAACAACAATGACGTATAACAATATGGATTGTCCAGGAATTACAGGCAAAGTTCCAGAAGGATACCATCGCAAAATCAATCCAATTTTACTTTGCAAACCTTGTGTGGCAATATTCATCACCGCTAAAAAGACACCAAATGCAAGGCCGTAAAACCTTCCAAAACAGGCTAATCCAATCA
>NQOH01000002.1:54767-55467 GCA_003585735.1 Gardnerella kenyensis | reverse complement strand
ATCAATTATACGAACAATTAACACTGAAGCGCCAAATGAAACAAACAAACACAATAAAGCAGCACTCAATGCATATATTCGCAACCTTTTCATCACGAAACGTTCCCACGATACCATAATCGGAGCAAGACAAACGAATGCCGCGGCAATAAACCCAACTACAATAACTTCATACAGAGGAACAACAAAATTAACAACACTACTACCAGATTGACATTGAAACGTTATACCTTCTACCGCATTATGCACATTAGCAGAATCCGGCAAACAAATATAACCAACATAAACTGGCAACTGCGTTACAAATGATCTGAATATGACAAGCATTAAAGAGGGAAGGACTACGGACAATAAAATTGCAACGATTGCAACAATATAATGCCTACCTTCAAGCCAAGCGCGAAAATTATTTTTCATGCTTATCACCAAGTTCCGATAAGACTTGTTGTGGAGTTATGAGGCATTGATTAAGTTCTTTAACATGATTTTTTACAAATTGTTTCAGCTTAGCATCATCAGCATTATTAATACTCATAGCCACTTTATCGTTTGCTTCACCTGGAATAAATCCGTATGACCCATACACATCATTACTTATACGAGAAGGAAGCTGAGCAAGCAAAAATGCTGTAACAGAAGCGTTTGAATCAAGATTCTTTTTTACATATACTTCTTTCATAGCACTTGATGCACATTTTGC
>NQOH01000002.1:28439-54131 GCA_003585735.1 Gardnerella kenyensis | reverse complement strand
CTAACAAATGTATCTGTTTGTTGTTGAATAACAGTAGCTTTAAGATTACGTAACTTTATTAAACCACTATTAGTAAGATTCCAAGATTTTTCAGTATTTGTTGGAGTAAACGCATTTCCAAGTACAAGCACAATTCCTTTGCCTTGCGAATCTCTCTGATTCTTAGGAAACCAAGAAGCAACAGTTTTCAAATGTTTAACAGCACGAAGTTTACGAATATAAGCTTCTTCAGGATGTACACAAACAGAAAAAGCAGTATCTTTAAACGTCGTACACTGAGGCACAAAAGGTCCAGAGCGAATCCAAGGTTTTGGACCCCACATAGCTATACAACAAGCACATACTATTGGCATAATTAAAGAAAGACTTATTGCTTTTATGCGCCAATAAGATCCCTTTTGCCAAAAATATCTAATATGCGCGCAACAAAGAATGCATGAAATAATAACAACACACACAAAGAACGTGCGCAAACCCACCAACCATGGGTTCATTCGCAAACCAGGCTCAGCACCAATACCAGCATCCGACACTGGAAGTATTGCGTATAAACTACTACCCCAATATCTAGGAAAAATATCTCCTTGAGGTATGGTGCCATTACGCATTATAATGACGCCATAAATACAGCACCAAATTATTGCAAAAGATAATAAAGCTGAGAATACAATTGCCCAACGATTGCCAATAATTACTCCTAAAGTAAAACCAATTGCAAAAAATGCACTTGGCGTCACGCCTCCACATAATAGTGGAAAATACGGGAAATTTGTAATATTTACATCACTCTGAATTACTGTTGGCAATATACTTACGCAATATAACAAACTGCACAGTATAGCGCCTTTTAGTATAGGAATAGCGTAACGACTGGTTGATTTTCCTGCACACCACGCAGAATTAACCAAACATCTAGGCGAGCAAGCTTTACATGAACACCATGCGCCAAAAATGCAAGCAACAATATCAGACAAACAATGCATCCACGTGACATCAATTCTTAACCAAAGCGCATAATTATTATTATGCGCTAAAAAATTTGCCACACCCAAAAAAACAGGATATGCAATCAAAAATAAGCTAAAAATACAACTGCTTATTAGAGATAATGGGTACATAATACGTGAAATAATTGTGCACTTCTTACGACTTTTCGTAAAAAATCCGAATTCAGTTAAAAAGTTAGAATATTGACGCATATTTAATCACATCCCTACTCACTACCACATTAACGAAATAAGAAACTATACATATCCAGTTACTGCTACTACTAATTTTTATGAAATTTAGATAGCAAATGCCTATACCCTGATTCCCATGGAGTTACCATAAGATCTTCACGATTAGCATATTGAAGAAGATTATCCATTTTCCCATCAAGCAATATAATTCCTTCATTAAGAACTATAACCCGATCCGCAATTACTGCTAAATCTTCTACTAAATGTGTACTGACAATAACAGTATGCTTTTGCGAATAAGACTTAAGAAAATTACGAATATCAATACGCTGCTCAGGATCTAAACCAACAGTAGGCTCATCAAGTATTAGTACTGCAGGCTGACTAGCAATCACACAAGCAATACCAGCACGCTGACGCTGACCTCCTGATATTTTAGCAACTATGCGATGCGCTTGTTTTTCCAAGCCAACCTGTTTGAGAGCATTCCAAGCAGCTTGATACGCAGCACTCCACGATAGACCTCGCGCCCATGCGGCATATTGAACATTTTTTAACACACTTGATGCATTCATAAGTTCAAATGACTGTGGCAAATAACCAATATTTGACCGAGCTTTAGCCCTTTCCGCACGATCAGTTACGTCAAAGCCATGAACAAAAAGTTTCCCACTAGAGGGAGCATAAATCGTCGCTATAACGTTAAGCAGAGTAGTTTTCCCAGCACCATTTGGCCCCAAAAGACCACATATACCAAAAGATAAATCTATAGAAAGATTATGCAAAATTTGTTTTTTACCATACGAAAAATTCACATTAACAAGTTGCACATCTGAGCCCGCATATGATTCTTGCATATCTCACCACTTAACGTTATAGCAATTTGATATTTATATCAACTAGACTAATTACTTCCAACTTCCATGGTGACAGGGTTGCCACTAGGAGTATCATTAAACCCAAAAATACAGCCACCAGAATATTCAACGCCATCTTTTATCCAATTGGTATCTCCATTTTCAATCTGCTTCATAACGTATTCAGCCTTGAATACGTACACTTATTCTATAAGAATTCAATATAAAAAAAAATAGATTTTTACAAAAACCAATTAAAATTTTAAAAGATACGCATATCCTATAATGCCAATTATCAGCAATAACTCGAAAAATTAAGGGGGAAATCCACCTTTTTATTACAAGTTAATTCTACAAATATTTTTTATTCAGATACAAAAATAGCGCGCTGCATACTGGAAAATAATCCAATAAACAGCACGCTTTGTTTTATTTGACTACATTATTTGACTACATTAAATAATGCATAGATTACGCAATCTTTAGGGTCACATGGTCGCTAGTATTCTCACAATCCGCAACTACGCGAGCACCATCATGCACCTTGCCGGAAAGCAGCAACCGCGCAAGCTGATCGCCAATTTCTGTCTGAACCAATCTGCGCAACGGACGAGCACCGTAAACTGGATCGTAGCCATGCTCTGCAAGCCAAGCGCGAGCAGAGTCACTCACATCCAAGCTAATGCGGCGGTCGCTCAAGCGTGCAGCCACTTGACGAACTTGAATATCCACAATTCCACCAAGCTCTTCGCGGCTCAACGGATGGAACATAACAAGCTCATCCAAACGGTTGATGAACTCTGGCTTAAACTCAGCGTGAACAGCATTCATAACAGCCTTGCGTTTAGCAGCATCGTCCAAGCCTTCTTGCACAAGGAATTGCGAACCCAAGTTTGATGTCATAATCAAAATCGTATTCGTAAAATCAACCGTTCTACCCTGACCGTCAGTCAAACGACCATCATCCAAAACCTGCAACAAAACGTCGAATACTTCTGGATGCGCCTTCTCAACTTCGTCAAAAAGCACTACAGAATACGGACGCCTACGCACGGCTTCAGTAAGTTGGCCGCCTTCCTCGTAGCCAATGTAGCCAGGAGCAGCACCGATTAGACGAGAAACGGAAGCCTTTTCCATGTACTCGCTCATATCAATGCGAACCATTGCACGCTCGTCGTCAAACAGGAAGTCGGCAAGAGCCTTAGCAAGCTCCGTCTTACCAACGCCAGTAGGACCCAAGAACAGGAACGAACCAGTTGGGCGATTCGGGTCTGCAATTCCAGCGCGGCTTCTGCGCACAGCATCCGCTATAGCCTGAATTGCTTCACTTTGACCAACCACACGCTTAGAAAGCTCCTTTTCCATGTTGAGCAGCTTCTCATTTTCGCCTTGCATCAAGCGACCAACAGGAATGCCCGTCCATTCGCTAACGACTCCAGCAATAGAATCAGCATCAACCTGGTCCGGAACCATCGGCTCTTTCGCTTCACTCTTAGCGTTAGCAGCCTCGGACTCCGCTTCTTCCAAAGCTTTTTGAATGCTTGGGATTTCGCCATACAAAATACGGCTCGCCTGCTCCAAATTGCCTTTACGAGTGAATTTGTCGGCTTCTACGCGCTTAGCATCGAGTTGCGCTCGCAAATCACCAACCTTGTTATGACCAGCCTTTTCCGCATCCCAACGCGCCTTTAAACCAGCAAGCTTTTCGCGCGAGTTAGCTAATTCTTCCTGCAACTTTTCTAAGCGTTCGCGTGCAGCAGCATCTTCCGCTTTCTTCAATTGCATTTCTTCCATTTCAAGACGCGTAACTTTGCGCTGCAATTCGTCGATCTCTTCTGGCTGAGAATCAAGCTCCATACGCAAGTGAGCTGCCGCTTCATCCACCAAATCAATCGCCTTATCTGGAAGCTGTCTGCCAGTAATATAGCGGTTTGAAAGCGTTGCTGCAGCTACGATTGCATCGTCACTAATAGTCACCTTGTGGTGCGCTTCGTAACGTTGCTTAAGTCCGCGCAAAATCGTCACCGTATCTTCAACAGATGGCTCGCCAACGAATACTTGCTGGAATCTGCGTTCAAGCGCGGAATCCTTTTCAATATGCTCGCGATACTCGTTAAGCGTAGTTGCACCAACCAAGCGCAGCTCACCGCGCGCAAGCATTGGTTTAAGCATATTGCCAGCATCCATTGAACCTTCTGCAGATCCCGCGCCAACAACAGTGTGAATTTCGTCAATAAACGTAATAATTTGACCGTCCGATTGCTGAATTTCCTTCAACACTGCTTTTAAGCGTTCCTCAAACTCGCCGCGATACTTCGAACCTGCAACCATCGAAGCCAAATCGAGACTGATAAGACGCTTGTTTTGCAAAGTCGTAGGCACATCTCCTGCAACAATTCGCTGAGCCAATCCTTCTACAACTGCCGTTTTACCAACGCCCGGCTCGCCAATTAGCACAGGATTATTCTTCGTGCGGCGAGAAAGAATCTGAATCACGCGACGAATTTCCTGATCGCGCCCAATTACTGGGTCGAGCTTTCCTTCGCGAGCGCGCGCAGTCATATCAACAGAATACTTTTCGAGCGCTTTGTAGTTGCCTTCAGCATCCGGACTCGTCACTTTCGCACCTCCGCGCACAGTTGGCACAGCCTTACGCAACGCGTCTGCAGAAACGTTGTGCTTTTTGAAAATATCCGCAACAGCATTCGGCGCGCTTGCAACTATGCCAATAAGCATGTGCTCTGTAGAAACGTATTCGTCTCCCATTGCGCGCATTTCTTTTTCTGCCTGGCTTAAGGCAGCCAAAAGCTGACGACTTGCATCTGGCTTAGTTGTAGTTGAACCAGTAGATGAAGGCAATGCCACTAATGCGTTACGAATTTCAGCACCGATTTGTTGCGCATTCGCCCCCGCCTGAGCAATAAGCGCGCGAACGACGCCTTGCTCTTGGCGAAGTAAGGCATCCGCCAAATGCAAAGTGTCTACTTGCGCATTGCCAGCCGCCGCCGCGCTTTGCACAGCGTCGCTTAATGCGTCTTGCGCTAGGGTTGTAAACTTTTGTTCCATATCTACCTCATTTCCACGAAAGCTCTAAAACACATTTCAGTTAAGTCAAATCGCTGCAACTTTTATTGCAACCTTTATTGCAACTCTCGTTGCAATTTCAAGCTTTTTGACGATACTTTCGAGTTCTAACGAGCTTTCACTTTCATGTATCTGATACGTATAACAGATTTTCCTATAACTTTATTCCTAAAACTTGAGTGTACTAGACTCAAGTTTTGTTTTCAAGAACTTTCAATCGCAAATAATTTGCGCAAATAATCTAATTAAGCAGCAAGCAAAGTTTAGTTAAGTATCGAGCAATGCTTAATTAAGTAGCAAATATGTCGTAATCTTAAAAGCATGAGAATTGCACGTTTTTCGTATAATGAAGTTCCGCAATACGCTTTCGTTCAAAAAGACGAAACCGACGGTAAAGATTATTTAGTAGCGCTTGAAGGGCATCCTTTAAGCCCGCAAGGAGTTAAGCCAACTGGTAAACGTTACGCGTTGGATGCGGATGGCGTGCGCTTGCTTGTGCCTGTAATTCCTTCGAAAGTGTACGGATTGGCGAAAAATTACGATACGCGTTCTGATGACGAGCGCGCTACTTCTTCTGCAGCCTCTTCGCATACTGCTGCAGATATGGTGATTTTTACAAAGCCGAGCACTTCTGTAATTGGTCCGGACGATCCGATTGTGATTCCTGCTTGCTCAAACGACATGAATTTTGAGCCAGAAGTGGCAGTTGTTATGGGCAAAATCGCCAAAAATGTGACTGCAGATACCGCAATGAACTACGTTTTTGGTTTTACTTGCGTAAATGACGTAACTTTACGAGATTGCGCAGGAAGCGACCCAATGTGGACGCGCGCAAAAGGTTTCGACACTTCTTGCCCACTTGGACCTTGGATTACAACCGAGCTAAATTGGCGCGATGCACATATTTCATTTACGCTTAATGGTGAAAATGTGCCAGAAGCTGACGGCACTACAGCTCGACTTATTCACAGTATTCCTGAGCAAATCGCTGCAATTTCAAGCTTCTCAACGCTTCTTCCAGGAGACGTGATTTTGACAGGAACTCCATACCCAGCTGGAACTTTGCGCGCTGGTGACGAAGCGATTGTGCACGTAGATGGCATCGGTTCGCTGCGCAATGTGATTGTGCATGCGTAACTAAAATCATCAATTTGACTTAAAACTTTGATTTAAAACTTTGACTTAAAACTACACAAATGCGCGTGGGCCAAAGATTGCCGAACCGATCCTAACCATTGTTGAACCTTCGGCAATCGCCCACGCAAAATCGCCGGACATTCCCATCGAAAGCTCTAATTTTGCAGAGTTTCCATCATGATCTTGCGCAAGTTGTTCACTCGCACAATCTCTAATTTCTCGCAATGCAGCGAAACCACTTCTCACTATTTTTTCATCGTCTACGCGCGCTCCGAGCGTCATGAATCCGCGCAAATTAAGCGCAGGCAAGCTAGATACAGCGAGCGCTTCGTCAATCGCACGTTCTGGCGCGCACCCCGATTTTGTAGCTTCTCCCGAAATGTTCACTTCCAACATAACGTCTGTGCAAAGTCCCAAATTTTGCGCGCGAGCAGATATTTTTTGCGCAAGATCAATGCCGTCAACCGACTGAATACCATTTGCAAGTGGTAAAACTTTGTTTATTTTATTGCTTTGCAACTGGCCTATTAAGTAGAGCGGAATTTCGCCGTTCACACCAACGCTTAAACCTTCTCTAGCAGCTTGTGCGCGTAAAATCTCGGCTTTTGCAACGATTTCTTGTGGGCGATTTTCCCCAATTACGCGCACTCCAGCTTTAAGCGCTACCATAATTTCGCCGACATCTCGCGTTTTAGTTGCAGCAAGCAGTGTAACCGACTCAGCTTTGCGACCATAATGCGATTCGGCTTGAGCAATGGCGTCTTGCACGCTGTGCACGCCGTCGGCAATTTGACGCGCACGAACACAATCGACCTCAGTATTCGCTAAATCTTTTTGCGTCATATATGCCATTTATTGCCCCAATCTATCAAACCTAAATACATAGTTTAGTCAAGGAAGGGCACGGATTTGTCGGCTAGGTTTGCGCGAACAGAATCCCACGGCGTGTCAAGGCTTTTAAATAACGCGAGCGCGTCGGCGGCGCTCATATCTGCCGGCTGATTTTGACCAGGATTTTTGTATCCCAAAAGATACATGCAGTAGCCGATCATGCGCTCGGCACTCCAGCCAGCTTCTCGAAGCGCACCGACGTCTAGCGAGTGCTTACTTTTGGCAAGTCTCTCGCCTTGTGCGTTGTCAATCAACGGCAAATGCGCAAATTGCGGCCGCACATAATGCGTACCGTGAGCCGCAAAAAATCCCGACTTTTCAAGCAGCTCGCCAATCCAAATCTGCAACGCTGCCGAACGGAGCAAATCACGGCCGCGCACAATATCATTTACTCCCGAAAGCACGTCGTCAACAACAACCGCAAGTTGGTACGAAAAAACGCCATCCGCGCGACGGATCACCATATCACCCAAATCGCGATTAATATTAAAAGATTGCGCACCAAAAATCGCGTCTTCAAAATCAATATTTGCTTGCCTCGAATCACCCGAGGGAACAGCAAGTCGCAAAGAATGTTGCTGATTATTTTGCAAACGCTTTTCGATTTGCGCCAGGCCTTCCGCAGTTTTGCGCAGATTTCTGCACGTACCCGGGTAGCGTATAAAACCATCGCCTTCCTGCGGAGCTGCAATCGCGCGAATATCGGAACGCGAGCAAAAACAAGGGTAGATTAACGAATTTCCGTCGTCGTCTTGCAAAGATTCTAGAGATTCAATAGCTTCTTGATAGACTGTAGTTCGCTCATGCTGATAAGTTGGCTCTCCTACCCAATCAAGGCCGGCCCACTTCAAATCGTCAATCACTCGCGCGCTAGCATCCTTTGGCATGCGCGCAATATCAAGATCTTCCAAGCGTAAAAGCATGTAGCCGCCCTGCGATTTTGCAGAAAGCCAAGCCGCAAGCATAGCAACCATGTTTCCAATATGCATGCGTCCGGATGGAGTTGGCGCAAAACGACCAATTGCAATAGTTGACTTCGAAAACATGATTTCGTCTTTCCTGATATCTTTCCTAATACCCTTCTTAATAAGCACAAGTTTGCAAAGCATAAACTTGCAAAATAAAAAGCGCGTAACGCATTCATACTAGCATTACGCGCTTCTTACAATCGCAATCAATCGCAATAAACTTCAATCAATCACAATTAAAAGCAAATGTTTTATGCAAATAACGACTTATACATAACCACACCCAAAATTGCGCCTGCAATAGGAGCAACAACTGGAATCCACGCTTCACCCCAGCGAGAAGAACCCTTGTGCGGAATTGGCAAAATTGCGTGAAGCAAACGTGGCATAAGGTCTCGAGCAGGGTTCAAAGCAGGACCAGTTGGGCCACCCATAGAAGTCACCAAGCCCCAAACAACGAAGCCAACTACGATCGAAGCGCCAGCCAAATTCTTCTCACCCCATGGAGAAGTAAGGCAGCAAAGAGCAGCCAAAACAAGCACAAGAGTACCGAAGAATTCGTTAAGGAAGTAGTTAAGCTTGTTGTTATATGCGTCTGTGGTGCAGAAAGTGCCAAGAATTGCTTCTGGCTCCTCAGTTTCGTTGTAATGCGGCAAATAAGTTACGTACACAATAAGCTGGCCAACCAACGCACCCAAAAGCTGAGCGACAATGTAAGGCGCAACATTAGCCCACGGGAACATGCCGTTTACAGCTTGCGCAATTGTCATAGCAGGATTGATATGCGCGCCGGAAATTCCGCCAAACATAAGAACTGGGAACATCACACCAAAACCGTAGCCCATAGCAATATTAAGCCAGCCGGCATGGTGTCCTTTAGTATTTTTTAATTCAACGTTTGCAACAGCACCGTTTCCGAAAATCATAAGAATAGCAGTGCCAATAAATTCTGCAGCCAGCGTTGCCATAAACGAATGTTGCATGGTCCTTCGATCCTTCTTACCTGTTTCAAACTCCACACACGTAATCACGCGTCAATAAATTCACAACTCGCAATTGCGATTAGCACAGCATGGAACATAATATATTCTCATTTTCAAAGAAGCTAAGAAAATGAATTCCAACCTTTATTCTTTGATAGTTTCCCTTATGCGCGCGACAGTACACATAAACAGAAAAACCACTCCATATCAAAAGAGGCCCGCCATTTCGGCGAGCCTCTCATTCACAAAAACAATATCAGCGGTTTCATCTGCACAACATCCTCGTCGTAACGGTTACAAGTCTTAAAATCCCGTTCAACGTCCACGGATTCCATATCCATACACTTTTGTGGGTTACCGCTATCTCTCTTTTGTTTTTGTACTTTTATTATCGCCGCTTTTTGCTTAATAGTAAAGCTCAAAATAAGCTTTGTTCGCATATTGTCACTACTGTTCAATTGCACTGAAAAAATCGTAACTATTGCACACTTTTGTGAACTTGCAAAGGTTATCATGTGCGTTTACGTTCGAATTACACAACTGCCGGCGTGTCGCAACACCCGACACTCATTCGCGCACTTCCCTTACAACGCATACAATTACGGAGTATGGTACAAATTTTTGACGCTCCCTCAAAGGCGATTTTGCGAGGTCAAATTGCAGAACACATCGCCGAAGATGAAAAGGCAGAAAAGCGTGAAGCTCGTGAGGGTGAGCTACCGTTGCCAAAAGATCGTTTCTTCGACCGCGAATTAAGCTGGTTGAAGTTCAATCGTCGCGTGCTTGAGTTGGCTCAAAATACTGATTTGCCGCTACTTGAACGCGCTAATTTTGCTGCTATATTTGCGTCAAATCTCGACGAATTCTTTATGGTTCGAGTTGCAGGCTTAAAGCGCCGCATTGATTCTGGCATAGCAGTAACTGCAGCATCCGGCTTAAGCCCTCGCCAGCAGTTGCGCGCTATTAGTGAGGTCACTCACCGCCGTCAAGATGAGCATGCTCACTATGTTATTGAGCATATTCTTCCTGAGCTTGCAAAGCAGCGTATTGTTTTGCTTAGCTGGGATAAGCTTACAGAATCAGAAAAAGCTCGTTTGTCTGATTACTACAAAAAGCAAGTTTTCCCTGTTCTTACGCCTCTTGCAGTGGATCCTGCCCACCCATTCCCGTACATTTCCGGCAAGTCTATTAACTTGGCTGTTATCGTCGAAAATCCAAATTCTGGAAAGTCGCATTTTGCGCGCGTAAAAATTCCAGATAATTTGAACCGTCTTGTACCAGTTGACGATTTAACAGACGAGGAAGGTCGCGAAGAGCGTTACGGCTTCATTACTATGGAAAAGCTGATTGCAGCACACTTGGAATCGCTTTTCCCAGGCATGATTATTAAGGAAGCACGCTCCTTCCGTGTTACGCGTAACGAGGATATTGACGTTGAGGAAGACGACGCAGAGAACTTGCTTAACGCTATGGAGAAGGAACTCCTTCGCCGCCGCTTTGGACCGCCTATTCGTTTGGAAATTTCTAATGAGGCCAGCCCATTCCTTTCTCAGCTTCTTGCAAATCAGCTTCGCGTAAGCCCTGAGGAAGTTTATCGCTTGCCTTCGCCGCTTGATATGACGGTACTGTTTGAATTGCAGGCGCTTGATCGCCCTGATTTGAAGTATCGTCCGTTTATTCCTACTACGAACCGTCAGATTGCGGAAGTTGAAACTAGCCACGCGCAAGATATTTTCGCTTCTATTCGCGAGCATGACATTTTGTTGCATCATCCTTACGATTCGTTCTCTACTTCTGTGCAAGCATTCCTCGCGCAGGCTGCCGCAGATCCAAAAGTGCTTGCAATTAAGCAGACTTTGTACCGCACGTCTAGCAATTCGCCAATTATTGACGCTCTTGTTGACGCAGCTCACGCTGGTAAGCAGGTGCTTGCGCTGGTTGAGATTAAGGCGCGATTTGACGAGGACGCAAATATCGCTTGGGCTCGTAAGCTTGAGCGCGCAGGCGTTCACGTTGTGTATGGCATTGTTGGTTTGAAAACTCACTGCAAGCTTTCGCTCGTGGTTCGCCAAGAAGCAGAAGGATTGCGCCGCTACTGCCACGTTGGCACAGGTAATTACAATCCTAAGACTGCTCGCCTTTACACAGATTTAGGATTGCTTACTTGCGATCCTGTAGTTGGCCAGGATTTGACTCGCTTGTTTAATCAGCTTTCTGGTTATGCACCAAAGTCTAGTTTCCACCGCCTGCTTGTTGCTCCTCGTACGGGTCGAACTGGTATCATTGCGCGAATTCAGCGCGAGGAAGCCGCAGCTCTTGCAGGTAAAGAAGCTTGGATTAAGATTAAGGTCAATTCTGTGGTTGACGAGAAGACTATTGACGCTTTGTATCGAGCTTCGCAAGCTGGAGTAAAGATTGATATTGTTGAGCGTGGAATTTGCTCGCTTAAGCCTGGCATTGAAGGTTTGAGCGACAATATTCGCGTTCGCTCTATTCTTGGTCGATTCCTTGAGCACAGCCGTATTTACGCGTTCGCTAATTCTTGCGGTCCGCAGATTGGTGACGGTCCTGCAAGTGGCCCAGAAGTGTGGATTGGCTCGGCTGATTTAATGCACCGTAATCTTGACCGTCGCGTTGAGACGCTGGTTCGAATTAGTGCGCCTGATCAGGTTGAAGCTTTGATTCAGTACATTGATTTGCAGATGGCTGATTCTACTGTTTCGTGGTGGATGGATGGCGACGGCACGTATACCTTGCATTCTCGCGATAAGGAAGGCCGTCCGCTCGTTGACAGCCAGGCTTACTTAATTCACACTCACACGCGCAAGCCTCGCGGTACGAACTAATCGCAAGCAACTAAATAAACGATAAGCAAGAGCCAGATTCAGTAACATGTTTCTGGCTCTTGTTGTATTTATTACTCCTTATAAACCGGCTAAATTTCAAACGTTCCAGCAATAGCCGAAATCTTCTACAGCACCATTTGCCAGTTTTGGCATGTTTTTTGAGTAATTATTTGCCAGTTTTGGCATGTTTTTTACGTCACCATTTGCCAGTTTTAGGAGGTTTTTTAAGTAATTATTTGCCAGTTTTAGCAAATTTAAGGATTATAAAACAATTTGTTACTGTTATGACTGTGACAAAAGTAAAAGATTACAGCACAACTAAAATTCGCGAAAGAAAAACGCTAAAATAGTGAGTATGAGTGCAGTAACGACGCAATACGTTGAAGCGGCTGGCGGAATAATCTATCGCAAGCGCAATAGTACAAACAGCTCAAACGCAGGTGAAGATGCAAAAACAGGCGGCGGCGCAATTAAGCCTAGCGACGCAATTAAGCCTAGCGACGACGACTTTGAACTTTGCCTAGTCTACCGTCCTAAATATGACGATTGGAGCTGGCCAAAAGGAAAGAATGAGCCGGGTGAATCGCATCGTCACACAGCCGTGCGCGAAGTTGGAGAAGAAACAGGATATTCAGTCACACTAGGCCCACACATTGCCAAAATAGAGTATCCTCTTGAGCGCGAAGGTAAAAAGCAAACTTCTAAAAGCGGTAACACATCACGCGATCCCCAGCCGGAAGTAATAAAGCGAATCCACTACTGGATGATGCAATTAATCGACAAGCAGGCTGCAGCGAAGCGTCTTCCTGCTTTCGGACCAATTAAGCCAGCAAAACCAACGGAAATTGGCAACGTTTTATGGCTTACTCCTTCTAAAGCGCGCAAAAAACTTACGCACGATAGCGACCGCGAAGTGCTGGATGCTTTCTTAGAGAAGCTTCACGCAGGTCAAGGAGAATATAGCACGTTGCTTCTGGTGCGTCACGGGAAAGCCGAGTCTCGAAAAACTTGGCAAGGAAGCGAAGCAACTCGACCAATCACACCTCTTGGAGCGGCCGCTTCATACGCTCTAGACCGCGAACTTGCCTGCTATGCGCCGAATAAAATCATATCGTCACCTTGGAAGCGTTGCGTAGAAACGGTTGCTGCTTTTTCGCGCGATTCTTCACTTCCTATAGAACAGGTTGCGGAACTTACTGAAGATCATCACGAAAATCAGCCAAAATCTACGTTATCTGTGCTTATAAGAGAAATACAAAATCTTGAGAGTAACACACAAAACTCAAGCGCAGCTAGTAACGCAATCGCTACCAATAACGCAACAGTCATGTGCTTGCACCGCCCAGTTATTGGCACTTTCTTCGATTATTTGCGCGAAATAACAAAGCCTAGAGCACACAAGCGCATACTCAGCCAAAAATCTCCATACATGCCTACAGGAAGCGCAATAGTTTTGCACATAATTAATACTCCTAAAGGCGCTCGTATTATTGATATTGAAAAGGTTATTCCAAGTGTCTACTAGTTTAAATTCGCAATCGAGTTCTATTCATTCAAGCAGATCTGCTTTTATGCCAAGTCCTACAGGAGCCGCCCGTCCTAGCAGACCTGCACAGATGGATCCTGCGATGCTCGCGCAGATTGAAGGAGGCACGGATCCGCAGGTTGTAAACGAAATTAGCCACACTTCCGCCGCCGTCCTACTTAACCGCGTTCATAAAACGCAGTCGCCGGAAATCGTCGAGCGCGTGCTGAATTTGGTTGAAAATGAAGGCATTGAAGTTATTGCAGATTTGTGGAGCCACGCGGAAAGTGGGTCTCTTCCTGGAATGTTGTGGCGACTGTATTTATTGCGTATGTCGCTACGAAAGCAGCGTGAAGCTTACGCCGAGTATTGGTGCCTTGGCGAGCCTGAGGCAACGAGCGCATCAGCTATTACAGGAATTGACGAAGCTCCTACCGGGGAAGATATTGCGCGACTTGCAGATTCTATTCTTTCTGGCGCTTTTACAGGCGATTTTGCTGTAGCGCTTTACCGCGCTTCAGCTTTTACTTCGATTATTGCGCGCGGAATGCGAGTTTACGCAAAAAAGTTAGAAGAGCAAGCAAATACAATACACGCGCAGAAAATTGCAAAGGTTTTGCACATATCCGCGAATATGCACGCTCTTTCATTATCTTTTGCTCATGGAGCGAAATTGTGGCGAGCAGGAAAGTTGGAATAAATTATTTTCGATTAGATTATGCGGCGCGTGAAAACAGAAAACAAGGTATACTCAAAATGATGCTGGCTTGTGCTTAAGCCCCGGGCTCCATTTTTTGCCGCTGCGAGCGGCGTTTGCGCCGACAGGCGCTTTCGCAAGTCAGTATCGTTTCTGTTTTGAATTTTGAATTTTAGATTTTAGATCTTAATTTTGTTAGATAAGTTTAAATAAAATATATTTTTACTCAACATTTGTTTATATTTTGCGCAAAAATAACGGCACGCCGATAGCTTAACATGCCATGCTTGCATTACCCTAGAAGGTATGGATCTTCATGTTTTACATCATCCGCTGGTGGACCACAAGCTCACCGTTTTGCGCGATAAGAATACACCTTCTAACATTTTCCGCGAGTTGGTTTCCGAATTGGTAACCCTCGAAGCATACGAAGCAACCCGCAATTTGGAAGTTAGCGATCGCGAGATTGAAACTCCTATTTGCAAGATGACTGGCAAGCATTTGAACCGCCCACGCCCAATGGTTGTGCCGGTTTTGCGTGCTGGCCTCGGCATGCTCGATGGCATGACTCGCCTTCTTCCAACCGCTGAGGTTGGATTCCTTGGTATGAAGCGCGACGAGCAGACGCTCGATATTATCACTTATGCCAACCGTTTGCCAGAAGATTTAACTGGCCGTCAGTGCTTCCTTCTTGACCCAATGCTTGCCACTGGTGGCACTCTTATTGCCGCTACGCACTATTTGGCTGAGCGCGGCGCTAAGGATGTTACTGCTATTAACATTTTGGCAGCCCCAGAAGGCTTGGAACGCTTGGAGAAGGAGCTTGATTCTTCTATTGACTTTAAGGTTGTTGTTTGCGCTGTTGATGAGCATTTGAACGACAAATCTTATATCGTTCCAGGTCTTGGTGACGCCGGCGATCGTTTGTACGGCTTGATTGACTAATAGTCACTAGCCAAATCAAACGAAAACTAGAATCAAAAACTAAAATTCTAAAACTACAAAATAGCCTGCTGATTTTGCAACACTTTGCGATTTTCAGCAGGCTTTTGCTTTTGTATTAATTGATTGCTGCAATATTGCATCACAAATCAGATAATATAACTACTAATACAACTAAGCTTTATTCACAGCTCCTTTAGCATATAAAGCTTCTAAAGCATCTCGCAAAGTGCCACTGTAGCTGATGCCAGCTTTTTGTGCCCAAGTGTCAAGCCAAGCTGGAACAGTAACATTTTTACGAACTGCCTGAGAACCATATTTTGCGGCATAAGAATCCATATCAAGCGCAACCATAGATAACTTTGAATTAGGATTTTCTACAACAATATCACTAATATCGCTAGCTTTTGGCGCAGTCTTACCACTTTCAAGTTCTGTAAGAACCCATCCACTTGCTGCATCTTCTGCCATAATCAAGGCATCTGCAAGATTACTACCGCCAGTTACACACCCTGGCAAATCAGGAACTTCTGCAACAAAACCTCCGCTATTATCTTCGTATGGAGTAAGAATAACAGGATACGCTAATTTCATCATTTCACCTTTGTCTCACTAATTCCTGCCTGGCGCCAGATTGACTTAACAACCGATGGGTTAATATCACCTGGATGTTTAGGTACTGTGACTTTACCTGTTTTAGTTTTATGTACGAATTGACAATGACTTCCACGCTGTGCAAAAAGTATCCACCCGTCTTTCTTAAGACGTTTTTCAATCTCTTTGTATCTCATAAAAAGATTATACACACTATGCGCATAAAATAAAATGATCAATCAAATTTCTACTAAATCGTGTATACACCTATGTTCATTTACCGCGGACGAGTTATGGCGATTTTGCGAGCGCGCTCGGCTAATTCGTCTAGTTTGGCAAGCTCCGCGCGCTGAGTATCAGTTTGCTTTGGCGAAAATTCGCCGTAACGATTTTGCGCAGCAGTGCGAATTAAAAAGTCAGCTAAACGCGGATTTTTTGGCAAAACTGAGCCGTGCATATATGTTCCAATAACATTGTATTTGCGAGCGCCTTCAGTGTAATCTTCGCCATTATTTCCGCAATTTTCACTATCAACTGAGCCAAGCGGCAGCGTGCCATCTTCCAAGCTTGTGCGCCCGGAATGGTTCTCGTAGCCAACAATATCGCCAAAATCGGCGCTATGCTCAACAAGATTTCCAATCATGCGCACGTCTTGACCAACGGTATGCTCGCCAAGTATTCCAATTCCTTGAAGCTTTTGACCCTCAACGGTTTCAAAATACTCTCCAAAAAGCTGGTAAAGTCCGCAAATCATAAGCATTGGAACGCCATCTTCTGCAAGCCCGCGAATCGCGTCCGCGCACGCAAATAAATCTTCAGTAACTCTGCTTTGCCCATGATCTTGACCGCCGCCACCAAGAATCATATCCACACGCTCTGGCCAATTGTCACCAACGTTGTACTCATGTAACACAGGCTCATAACCGTACAATTCCGCTCGGCGCATAATCGTAAGCACATTGCCGTAGTCGCCGTAAATATTCATATCTTTTGGATATAGCGACACAATATCTAGCACGCGATTTTCGGCTTCAAAAGTAACATTCGCTTTACTAATATCACTGGAACCATTCATGACGATTACTTTCCAACTCCAACGTCTTTAACTTCCGCAAGTTGCGCTAAAGCCGCACGCACGCGAAGCATGGCAGTATACGTGCAATATATGCGTTTAGCGTTTTTAGCGTTGCCACTAAAATCGCCATTTACAAAAGCTTTAACGTCTTCTTCCAAATCTGTGTTCACGTTTCTAGCCGCAACCTTATCGTATTGCAGCCTCAAAGCCATATCCCACGCGCGAGTGCCAGAAACGCACGCAACTCCAGTACCACTAAAGCTTGCAAAATCAACGTCCCAAAGCCAGCTCATGTCTCGCCCGTCCGCGTATTCGTCGCAAATTGCAATCATTGTATCGTGATTTTGTGGATGATCCGAAGCAATTGCAAGTCTAAAACCAATAGGATTTTTCACTAGAACAAGCTCAACAGGAGCGCCATTAACTTCAATTACTTCGCCTCTACCAAATGCAGGAGTTACGTGCGAAATCGCTTCCATAAGCGCATCGTCGTCGAATTTTTTCAGCGAAGAATTTTGTTTTTCAGCGTCCGATAATATAGCGCGAACTACAGTTGCTGCAGCAGCAGCGTTGAAAATATTGTAAGCGCCATCGAGTTTTACAGAAGTCGTTTTACGCTTGCCATCAAGTATAAACTCAGCTTCATGGTCTCCAACTTTTGAAAGCACAACGTCTGCTTTAGGAAGATTATTAGCTTTGCTTTCTGCAGTATCTTCGCAATTTTCGCTTTTTTCGGAACTATTGTGCAAATCATCATCCGTTGGGAACATGCTTTTTACAGCGTCATCCAAACCAAAATACCGCACACAAGTCCCGGAAGGAACAACATTTGCGAGCGCACGAATACGTGGATCTTCGCGATTTAGTACTACCGTTCCTTCTGTTGTAGCAGCTACGTTGCTTAATAGTTTTGCAGTTGTGTCAATTTCGCCAAATCTGTCAAGCTGGTCTCGCATAACGTTTAGCAATAAAGAGTAGCGTGGCTTGATTTGATTTACAAAATGTACTGCGTACGCTTCGTCTAGCTCTAAAACTGCAATATCCGCATCTAGCTTTGTGCCAAAAGCCGGCATAGTTTTAGCAAGAGCCGCAACTACTCCTCTAGTAAAGTTTGAGCCTGTTGGATTAGTAAATACTTTAAATCCCGCGTCTCGTAGCATAGAAGTTACCATACGCGTCGTGGTAGTTTTGCCATTAGTTCCGGAAATAAGAACTATTCCGTACGGCAATGATGCAAGAGTGCGCGCTAGAAAGCCGGAATCGAGGCTTTCAATAACTTTACCCGGCAATGCGCTTCCACCATGGTGAAGCACCCTAGAAAGAGCGCAAACAAGCTTTCCTACAGCAGGCATGGCAAAACTGTAGCAATGCTTATGCAAGTTTTTATGAAAATTATTATGCAAATTGCGCGAATTATTATGCGATTCGTAGTCGCCGCTTGACATGCTAAATCACACTCCCGCCTGCTGGTAGTCTTGAGGCATATCCATAAACTTGGAAGTTGCACCCAAGAATGCGAGATTAAAGGTATCCGTAGGACCGTTACGGTGCTTTGCCATAATAATATCGGCTTCGCCTGGTCGATCTTCTTTATTGTAAAAATCAGGACGATGCACAAGGAACACCACGTCAGCATCCTGCTCAATAGAACCGGATTCACGCAAATCCGAAAGCTGCGGCTTTTTGTCGTTTCGCATTTCCGGTCCACGGTTAAGCTGGCTTAAAGCCACAACCGGCACTTCAAGCTCTTTTGCAAGTAACTTAAGAGCACGCGAGAATTCTGAAACTTCCTGCTGGCGGCTTTCAACGCGCTTGCCGGAACTCATAAGCTGAAGGTAATCAATAACTACCAATTTCAAATCATTCGTTTGCTTCAAACGACGGCATTTTGCGCGAATTTCCATCAAGCTCATATTTGGACTGTCGTCAATAAAAAGCGGCGCGTTTTGCATTTTTGTCCAAAAATTATTAAGAGTATTCCAACGATCTGGAGTAATATCTTCCGCTCTTCTCATAGCAGCAAGTGGAATATTTGTTTCTGCAGCAATAATGCGCTGAGCTAATTCCACTTTGCTCATTTCCAAAGAGAATACAATAGTCGTCATATTGTGATGCAATGCAGCCGAACGCGCGAAATCAATACCAAGCGTAGACTTTCCCATTGCAGGACGACCTGCAACAACAATCATTTGACCAGGTTGCAAACCTTGCGTAACTTCGTCAATATCGCGAAATCCTGTTGGCACTCCCTGCTCAAGCTCATGATTTTGCATTTTATCGAGCTGATCAAGCGCATTTTGCAAAACCGGGCCAATAGCAACGTAATCTTGACGCACTTTTCCAGCACTCATCTCGTACACTTCTGATTGTGCAAGATTTACAATATCTTCTGCTTGCGCACAGGAGGCAGAATATCCCATTTGCGCTATTTTTGTGCCAGCAGTAATAACATTTCGCAATACGGCATTTTGATGCACAATATCCGCGTAATACATTGCGTTCGCAGCAGTTGGCACGGATGCTACAAGGCTGTGCAAATAATCTGCGCCGCCAACTTTATCGAGATTCCCAGCTTTCATCAATTCGTTTGCTACAAGCACAACATCAACAGGCTGCGACCCTGCAAAAAGCGTAAGAATAGCATCATAAATTGTTTGATGCTGCGGCAAATAAAAGTCTTCTGTTTCTAACACTTGCGACACTTCACCAATAGCATCTTTGCTCATAAGCATTCCGCCAAGTACTGCCATTTCGGCGTCAACATCGTGCGGAGGAATGCGATCAAACAATGTAGCACCGCTTGTGCCGTCCGCATTGCGAGACGCCCCAGAACCATACATTGAGGTGCCGCTATTGCCGTCACGGCTGCTTCCTACGCGGCTAACATTGCCTTTAGTAGACTGCCACATATCATTATCTGCCATAAAAACGAGTATAAACGCGCACACGTATTTAAGAACAAAAACTTCAAAATATTTGCGCAAGTAATATTACAAAATATTTATAGTTTTAGTGCAGCATTCATCCACAAATCGTTTCTAATGCGCAAACTATTTCCCAGCGCACGACCGCCAATATACACTGAATTTAGCACAATCCACAATGTGATTGTTCTTATTACATCGTTCGCGTTAAAAGCAACGTCAAAACAGCTTGTACAAATAAGTACGCCTAAATACACAACTGCCGTCGCTGAGCATGATTTTGCTAAGTAAGAATGGTCACCAGCTCCGATTAATACTCCATCTAGCGCCCACATCCATCCAGCAAGAGGCAAGAACAAGCCAAGAATTGTTATGCCTACAGAAATTAAAAGCTGAATATCTGCGCGCGGACTAAACAGTGGCGAACAGCTCCACCCCACTAAAATCATGAATAAACCGACTACTAAGCTGCTTACAGCACCCACTTGAGCACAAATGCGTGTAATAATTCCAGCACGTTTACGTAGGCCTGCTCCTAGCACTGAGGCAACAATAGTTTGTGCCGCAATACCAATAGCATCGAGAATATTCATAACAAAATTCCAGCAAGAATTAGCAACTTGATACGCAGCAAGCGTATTTGTACCAAGACGAGTTGCAGCAACAACCGTAGCAACCATGCACACGCGCAATGCAAGTGTTCGCACGAATAGTGGCATGCCAGTTCCTGCAGAATGTAAAATGTGTTGAAAATTAGGTTTAAGACGAGCACCACTTTGCATAGCCCAAATAACAGCTGGAATACTGAGCACAAGCCCCATATACCATTGAGCAATCATTGTTGCAATTCCGGAGCCGGCAATTCCCATGTTTAACCCAAAAACTGCAATCACATCGAGAATAGTATTAAGCACAGCGCCACTAGCAGCAGCGAATAAGGTTATACGGACTTTTCTAAGCCCTCGAAATATTCCGTTTGCAGCATACACAAGAAGCATTGCTGGAAGGCCTGGCATAACCATTTGAGTGTACACAATAGCATCTTGCAACGTAGATCCACGCGCGCCTATTGCATAACATAGCGGCTTAGCGGCGAAAATAAGCAATGCTGTAAGAATTACACCAAGAAATAATGCAAGCCACAAGCCATCCATTCCAACGCTAAAACCTTCTCGACGTCTACCCGCACCTAAAAGACGAGCAACTTGAGAAGTTGTGTTGTACGCCAAAAATAAGCAAAGACCTGCAATGGTAAGAAGCACTGTTGAGCCAATAGAAAGTCCAGCCAACGCGTTTCTGCCAATATGACCAATAATAGCAGTGTCAATAAGTACGAACGCAGGTTCAGATATAAGCTGTCCAAAAGTTGGTACAGCAAGTATCCAAATATTGCGAAGTACCTCTTTTTTATTCTGATTATCCAACTCTTGATTCGTCATAATGCTTCATTTCACTGCTATCTAGCTAATCGCAGCAAATGCAATATTGTGCAAATACTACATAAAAATATTCGCGATTGAGATAACACAAATATGAGTAAAGTGCAAATAAAAATATGATTCCGCAAAGTTATCCGCACATTATCCACAATGTTATCCCCACTGTGTGGATAATTTTGTGGGATATCCACTTAGACACGCCTAAAATGTGGATAACTTATCTTTTTATCCACATTTAATAATTCGTGCGTGTCTTACGGAATCTATTTTTCCAGCTTTACTTACCGTTATCTTCGCGAGATTTACTAGATTTTTTATTGTTTTTATTAGATTCTTGCTCTTCTTCTAATGTTTTTCCGTCTAAATTAACTTCAGATTGACTCTTTTCGGATTCGCCATTAGTTTCAGAATCTGATTCCTTACCATCTTCCAAAACTATTTGCTTATCTGCACTAGTCGATTCAGACTCCAGAGAATTATCATCAACTGCAATATCAACGGAAGTAAGAACTGCCATCTGCGTTTTATTAGCGTCATCATCAGCAACAGCAACTACAGCACCACCGTGGCTTTGAGCAATAGCAGAGAAATCGTAAGCGCGCTCGCCCTGATCTACTAAATCAACGCCCTTACGCTCTTTTGCCTCGGAAATACGCCATCCAAAGAGCTTTTCAAGCGCAAAAGCTATAACTGCAGTAACAGCGCCTGCATAAAGCACAGTAATACCAATTAAGCAAAGTTGCGCAACGAGCTGATGCCAATCTCCAACCGAAAGCAGGCCAGAACCTTCAGCGAATAAACCTACCGAAAGCACTCCAATAAGAGCAGCAACGCCATTAACACTTACAACATGCAAAGCGCCATCATAACGCATAAAAGTACGAGAATGAGTTACGACGGATGAAATTACTCCAGAAATAATACCCAAAACTAATGCCCATAGCGGCGCAATAACATCTGCAGCAGCAGCGCTAGCAGCTAAACCAGCCATAACGCCTGACGCAGCACCAAGGGCAGTAAAACATCCAGAATGCAAACGCTCAGTTACTCCCCATGCGAGCATTGAAGCGGATGCAGTAATCGTGGAACTAACCCAAGCGTAGCCTGACACACCAGGAATGCCAGCAGAAGATCCAATCATCAAACCTAGCCAACCGAACCAAATCAGAAAAACTCCAAGCATAACAAATGGAACATTGTGCGGATGACGAGCAGCCATACCATTTTCAGCAGCAGACTTCATTGATGAAGTTTCATCTGAAACTTCAGTTACAGTAGCGATTGGGGAAACAACCGCCTCGCTAGAATTATTTTTAGCATGAGCGACATCAGCCCACAACGCACGAGATAGGCGACTTTTATTACCGCGAGAATTTTCGCGAGAAGAAGCACTTTCAACATTATCGTTTGCTCCAACACGAGCAACATTCTTAATATGCAGCACAAAGCGCTTAAGAGGGAAATGAGCGTGTCCACCAATAATCATCACAATTGCGAATGCGGAAACAGCTGCAGCCATATGCAATAAAGATCCACCAGCAAAATCATGAACATTAATACCCAATGCTTGAGAAATAGCGCCAGTAGGAGATAACAGACCTCCTCCGCACACCATGTGCGCAAGTGGAGCAAATACTAAAGTTACCCACAAAGCAACAAATATGAGCCAAATAGCGTAACGCACGCGCCCTGCCAAAGCGCCTGTAATTAAAGCTACAGCAACTACAGCGCACGCTAAACGGAAAGCCGCAGGGATTCCACCAGCTAAACCAGAATTAGCATCCATAGACGTAAATACGCCATGATCAGCCACCATAGAATCCCTAAACAGCAAACCACTTAATGGATCACCAACAATTCCGCCAGCCATATCTTTACCGGCAAAAGCCATTGACCAGCCCCATAGCGTCCATACGATTGTTGTAACAGCAATAGCGCCTGCAGACAACATCATCATATTTACCATTGATGTAGCGCGCTCACGGCCGCCATAAAATAGGGCAATTCCAGGCGTGATAATAAACACTAATGCGCCTGCCAACAATGCCCATTGCGGATCCATCGTGGTCATTTTTCACCTCAATTACTTCAAACAGCGCAATGCAAACATCACTGCAACTGATGTATCACTTTATTTCTATTGTACCGAGAAAAGTTACGTAGAGAAAAGTTTGAAAAAATAGAAAATGCAATAATTACTGTAGAAATTGCAAAGCCTGCTCATTTTTACTTGAGCAGGCTTTATTTTTGTAAAACTTACGCTAAGAGTCCGTCAACGAAACTTTTAGGATCAAACTGAACTAAATCGTCAGGTCCTTCACCAAGTCCTACTAGTTTTACTGGAACACCTAATTCGCGTTGAACCGCAACGACGATACCGCCTTTAGCTGAGCCATCAAGCTTAGTAAGTGCAACTCCAGTAATACCAATAGCTTCAGCAAATACTTTTGCTTGAGCCATACCATTTTGACCAGTAGTAGCATCCAATACCAGCAACACTTCATCCACTGGCATAGTTTTTTCTACAACTCTACGAATTTTGCCAAGTTCTTCCATAAGATTTGCTTTATTTTGCAAACGACCAGCTGTGTCTACAATCAACACATCCGCATTCTCGTCTTTCGCTTTATTCGCTGCAATAAAAGCAACTGAAGCAGGATCCGCACCGTCTTTATCTGCTCTAACAACTGGCACATTCACAGCAGAAGCCCAAGTTTCAAGCTGATCGGCAGCAGCAGCGCGGAAAGTATCTGCCGCAGCAAACATTACAGAACGATGCTGAGCTACAAATAGTCTTGCTAATTTTCCAGCAGTCGTAGTTTTGCCTGTTCCGTTTACGCCAACCATCATAATAACGCACGGATGATGCGCATCCGGCTTATCAGCATTCAATCTGCGATCAGCATTCTCGTCCACTACTTCTAAAAGTTTTGCTCGTAAAGCTTCACGAATATCATCAGCACTTGAAGTGCCAGAAATACGAGCATCCTTACGCAGTGCATCTACTAATTCTTCACTAGCTTTAGTGCCAACATCAGCCAAAAGCAAAGTATCTTCTACATTTTCCCAATCTTCTTCTGAAAGATTATCTTTGCTTATTATGTTGAAAAGCGCTCGTCCGAATGGATTAGCACTATGCGATAAGCGCTCACGAAGCCTCGTTAAGCGAGAAGAATTACTTTCCGGCAACGAATCAGCTTTCGCTACTTTCTTAGCGTTTAAATTTAACTTCGTCTTCACACGTTTAGATTCAGCCGCACCAGCATCCTCAGATGCCTCTATATCTGCAGAATTATCAACGCTTTTGGGGATTACTGGCCCGTGGCTATTTCCACGAATTCGCAGAATCACAGCCGCAGTTACTAATAGAACAGCAATAATAACAGCTGCAACTGCAAACCAGATAACCATATCCATATCCATAACCATATTCATGCCATCAAGCCTATGAAAATCAAGGGACACTAGCAATACATTTCACTATTTTTTCTCATATTTACCACAGTTTTGTTTAAATCTACCGCAGTTTCAAAGAATCTATTACACTATTAAAGACAATAAACAACAATAAACAACAATAAACGTTGTGTTTAAAAGTGAATTTTGTAATTTTAAATAGCATAACAAGGAGTAGTTATGGCAGATAATGCGACTGTAGAAGTATACGGTGCAAATTGGTGCGGTGATTGCATACGTGCAAAAGCTGCTTTGAATCAATATGGCGTAGCTTTTGTTTGGCATGATATTGAAACAGAAGATGGTGCTGCAGATAAAGCAATTGAGATTAGCGGTCAAAAGCATATTCCAGTAGTTACTTTTGAAGATAATACTTTTATGGTAGAGCCTTCAGCTACGCAAATTAAAACAAAGCTAGAAGATTTAGGATTATTAAAATAATTCATGCGTAACACGCTCAAATGCACTAGTATTCACTTCGTCGCTTGAATGTAGTACACTTAGCGTTTGTTGCCCCTTTAGCTCAATTGGCAGAGCAGAGTCCTTTTAAGTCTTGGGTTGTGGGTTCGAGTCCCACAGGGGGCACTTTTTTATACCCAAATTTAAACTGCAGCGTTGTAGCGTTACTAAATACGAATCATATATAAAACAATTGCATAAAAAACGGGTTATAGACCAAAATTGTGTGAGAAATAATGTCTTAGGCTTTGCAATACAAGCGTTTTGTGATAATCGAATCTGTTTTCTGCACATTCGCCACCCGGACAAAAAGTGTGTAAAAAATATGCCCATAACCCTTACGGCAGTAGGGATTATGTTATATCGAATGTGGGTTATTTCTTTAGTTGCTGGAGTATCTAAGCAAGGATTGTACGAATATTTTAATGGCAATTCGGCTTGAGTGTTACTAGCTCAGTTCATTAGCTGAGATATTAACAGTGTTTTGCTTATCACCGTTACTTTCTCAGTCAGTTAACTGAGTTAGTAACAGTGTTTGAGTTATTACCGTTATTTTCTCAGTTCGTTGACTGAGATATTAACGGTGTTTATGTTTGTTTTGGTGCTTGGCTTGGGTTGAGGCTTGGGTTATACC
>NQOH01000002.1:27548-27699 GCA_003585735.1 Gardnerella kenyensis | reverse complement strand
TTATAGCCCGCAAAAGCAATTACATACAACGCTATAGCTCTATAACTAAGTAGGCGGTGAGGATACACTCCACACCGCCTACATGTTTTATGCACTTGCTACATTCGCAATAGTAGCCAAGACATAATCACTTAGTTTCTACAACCTTGGT
>NQOH01000002.1:0-26781 GCA_003585735.1 Gardnerella kenyensis | reverse complement strand
ATAGCCAAGCTCAGTTTATTTAGACTCAGCATTATTGAAATCAGCTAAATCCACATTATTATCATATGGTGAATAACTAGCAAATTGAACCGAATCAAGATCGGCTAACCCAGGCTCATTGTTTATAGCACCATCGGACTGAGCACCGACATTATTGGAATCAGTTAATTTTCCATTATTATAATATGGTGGATAACTTGCAAATTGGACTGAATCAAGATCGGCTAAGTCAGGCTCACCGTTTATAGCACCATCGGACTGAGCATCGACATTATTGAAATCAGCTAAATCCACATTATTATCATATGGTGAATAACTAGCAAGTTGGACTGAATCAAAATCGGCTAACCCAAGCTCATTGTTTATAGCACCATCGGACTGAGCACCAGTAGGTTTGGTATCTTCAGAATTGGTGACGTTAGTCTTAGCTACCTCAGGATTAGTTTTACCAGACTGAGTATCATCAGACTGAGTGTCATCATTGTAGAAATCACTCAAATCAAAGTCACTCAAATCAAAGTCATCCAAATCAAAATCGTCGATGTTGAAATCATCAACATTGGTATTGCTGGTCTGAGGATTTTCCGACTTATTCTTCTTAGGCTTAGCATTATTGGACTGAGTATTATCATTATAGAAATTGCTCAAATCCAAATCACTCAAATCTAAATCGTCCAAATCGAAGTCGTCGATGTTGAAATCATCGATGTTGAAATCATCAACATCAGTATTGTTGGTCTGAGGATTTTCCGACTTATTCTTCTTTGACTGAGGATTATCAGGCTGAGTATGCTTGCTATTCAAATCGTCCAAATTCAAATCGTCCAAATTCAAATCGTCAAGATTCAAATCATCAAGATTCAAATCGTCCCAATTAAAATCGTCCCAATTAAAATCATCAGAATCATCGCCAGAATCCTTCGTAGGGCCGCCGGCAGAACCACCGTTGGAACCACCTCCAGGATTGCCGCCTTCAGGATTATTACCGTCAGGATTATTACCGTCAGGATCATTGCCGTCAGGATCATTGCCGGAGCCATTACCGGAACCACCACCAGGATTAGTGTTGTGGTTCTTCCTTCTATTATAATTATAGCCAAAATTATCAAACGAACTGTTATTATAATCGATTGGAGCAGCGCTTTCGCTCGACTTCTGTTCAGGAGTCAAAGCCAAGTCGTCCGTATTAAGCATCCTGGCAACTTCTTCGTCATTGCCGTATTCCTGTAGATGCTCAATAAACTTAATACGCAGATATCGCTTATTATAAGTATCAGTGTCAATGCCCTTAAGAGAATCATTAGTATCCTCAATCATCTCTGCATACGTCTTTTGGTTTTTCAACGCATCCTTCACATACTGCTTATTATCTTGCGAAGCAACCAAGTCCCTAATAAACTCATAACGATGCTGCTTAAAGTACGATTCCAAATACTTCGGGTATTTATCTGAAGTACTAGGTACGTAGAATACATTACCGAAGTCTTTCTCGCGATCCCTAAATATGGCATCATAGGCCGGCTTATTTTCTGCAAGCCAGTTTTCAAGGTTCTTTCCTTGTTTAAGCAGATTTTGCACATACTTCTTAAATTTCAATTGCAAGTATGCGTAAGAAATAGCACCCGGTCGCGCTGTCCTCGAATCGGTAGTAGGCTTATGATCTACATCCGGATACTTGCCCAAAGCGTCCCGTTTCGCTTCTAGCTTAGATATAGTCTTCTGAAGTTCCATGTGCTTTTCGTAATCTTTTAAATACTGTTTGCGAGCAGCAGAATCCATTTTAGTTGTATCAGCATCACCGTATTTAGAGTAAAGCTCTTTAAAAGACGGGCTGTCGTACAAAGTTTCAATCTCGTGTTCAAGATTGCCATAAGCATCATAATCAAAGTTAGGATCTTCAGTTGGTGTGCTACTTTGATCCTGTGTTATACCAAAGTCGTTATATTCCGTAACATTATGTCTGAAAGCATCTTCTAGATTATGGTATTTTGGCAATTGTTGCTTCAGATACTCTTCGCCGTCATGAATATTCATTGTTGCTTCGACTTTGGATGTAAGCTGATATATTCTACCTTCCAAGTCATATTCAATATCAGCAACAAGTCCGCGAGCTGATTTAGCAACGATATCTTTCAACTTGTTCTTAATATACTGTAAATCTTTACGCCAATAATCTAATTGTGCAGCCACGTATTTGGTGTTGGAAGCATCTGCTGCACCATCATACCAGAAGTCTAATTCTTTACGCTTAAATTCATGGTCACATTTATCATCAATATTTTCTGGATTTATTTCAGAAGGTAGCTTTATCGACTTTGCAAAATCAGCAATCTTTGCTTTTATTGTTTTAAGTTTCAAGATTTCCGCATTGGCATCACTAATTTTTCCATAATACATAGCTTCTTTAAGCCAGCGAGAATAATCAGAATAACCTGTAAATGGATCAGATTGTAGATGACGCGCAGCCATTGGATAATTGTGGTTGGTGCCAGTGAAAATATTATACCAAGCACTTTGCGCTGCATAATGCTCATCTTTCAAAGTTTTAAGCGTAGCCTGATCAGGACTATCTCCTGCAGCAGCAAGATCCTTCTCGAACTTTTCAATTTTTAAATGAGCATCCTGAATGTTTTGTTTATTAATAAAAAGCAGTACTCTAGCCAAATCTTTCTTCAGCTCAGCATCATCTTGCGCATTAACAATATTTTTTAACGAGTCGATATGACTATCTGCTTCATTTACCAATTGAGTGATAGTCGTCTGGAAAGTTGTGCTTTCATCTGCCACTGCAACGCCAGCGTTGCATACGCAACACAACATCGCTGCAGCAGCGAATGTTGCTATAAACTTTTTATTCATCATATGCACCTTCTTATAACTCTCAATGAATTTAAACTAAAGCACAACGCTGCACAAAATCAGCGCAACATAGCACCTTCTACCAGACTACCCACCCCCCCCCCAGCCACAAATACAGAAAAGGCTTAATCCCTAAAATCTCGCGCTACACAAACACTGTGTATTATTTCGGCATTTTTGATCACATTTGCCGTGTATTATTCCGGCGTTTGCTGTCGTTTCGGCAGATTTTGACCACATTCGCAGGAAAATTCCCGGCGTTTGTATCTGCTACGGCGAGAGTCACCGTTATTTTCTCAGTTTGTTGACTGAGTTTTTAACAGTGTTTCGTCAATTACCGTTACTTTCTCAGTTCGTTAGCTGAGTTTTTAACAGTGTTTTGCTTATAAGCGTTATTTTCTCAGTTGGCTGACTGAGTTTTTAACAGTGTGTGGGCTGTGGCTTATACCCGCAGAATATTCATCAGCTTAGCTTTACACACTTTTTGGCCTATAACACTAAAAAACGGGGGAGCCGAAGCTCCCCTTACGAAAAATTCGCTTAAAAGTCAAAGACGACAATTTACGTCGCCCTTATTGAGAATTAGCTTTTTTATTGTATAACACTAGCTACAAAAAGCGCTATAGAACCATACCGATAAAAATCAACTTGCCCAAACACTGGCATCTTGATCGTCTTCGTCAATATCAGTTCCGTGATTAGTTGGTTGAGAATACGTATATTCATCGTCCACTACGCCAGAATCAGCATCTGCGTTTATTGCAGCAAGCACACGCTTATCCATCTTGTACTGTGGAAGCACATTCTTAATGTAACTTATTACAGCATCTTGCATAGCAACGTCGTGGCCAACTTTTTCTGCCATAAACCAGCGATGATCCAAAACTTCATGGAAGAACTGAGCCGGCTCGATTTGTGAACGGAATTCAGGAGGAATCATGCGAACTGTAGGCTCGAATACTTCTCGCATCCAATCGGTTGCAACAATCTCCAGCTCTTCACCTTGACGCCATGTAGAAGTACGATACGCGTCCAAATCGTTAAGCAACCTGCGAGCCTGATTTTCTTGCACATCCAAGCCTGTTAAACGAAGTAGCTTGCGCGAAGCATAACCTGCATCCACAACTCGAGGACGAACCAATACTCGACGGCCGTCTTCTGAAGTCTTCATTTCCAACTCATCAACGTCAAATCCAAGCTCATTAAGTCTATTCACACGACGCTCAATACGCCACATTTCATCCGGGCTAAACTTATCTACGTCAGTAAGAGTGCTCCACAGTGAGTGATAACGATCAACCAGACGATTTCCTATTGTGATTTCATCTACTTCTGTAGGCAGAAGCTGGCCTGAACTCAAATCCATAAGTTCGCCAATAATATTGGTCCTAGCTAAATCAATATCGTATTCGCGCTGACCTTCTGTCAAACTTCCGTGCAAATCACCAGTTTCTGCGTCAACAAGGAATGCAGAAAACGCATCTGCATCTCTTAAAAACAGTACGTTAGAAAGCGAAACATCGCCCCAATAAAAACCGGAAAGGTGCAAACGCACCATCAGCACAGCCAATGCGTCTATAAGACGCTCAGCGGTATCCGGACGCAACGTTCGCGCAAATAAAGCGCGATACGGAAGAGAAAACTTTAAATGCTTAGTTACAAGTATTGCTTCAAGCTTTTCACCATTAGCATCACGCCTACCTGCCACAACCGCTATAGGCGTAACTGTTGGAAGCTCAAGTTTGCGAAGACGTCGTAAAAGTTCGTATTCTCGTTCTGCAACTTGACGAGTAATTTCCTTCATTGCATAAACTTCGTCGCCAACGTGAACAAATCGAACAATATGTCGAGAAATACCACGCGGCAAATTTACGAACAAATCAGCTGGCCATTGAGAAAGTGGCAGCTCCCACGGAAGCGTGAACATTTTTGGATTCGAGCTAGCCGCAGTAATTCTAAGCGCCTGAGGTTCTTGAGACGACGCACTCTCATCCTGCGCAGATACTGAAGTTGCCTGCACAGCGCGCGGATCCAGTTGAGGAGCGTCATTCCATTCCATAATGTCCATTTACCAATCAGCTCAATGCCAACAATATCTCTGTATTGCATACACAATGCAGATTAATTACTGACTAATTATTTATAACAACTATATATAATAAGCCATCCACAATAACGATATTTTTTAAACACGCTATTTTTTAGATTTTATGTAACTTTTATAGGTCTTTTTGTTGGCAAAAACGGGGTTCGCATTATTTTGCGAACCCCGCATACCTTTATACCGAAAGTTTGCTTATCATGCTTATGCTACAGCACTCAAAGCTACTTACTAGTTCAAACGCAACTCAGTAGAAGGCGCGAACAAGTGCATCTTAGACGGATCGATCTTAATCTTCACCGTGTCGCCAACCTTTGGCAATGCACGAGGATTCACGCGGATTGTTGTGAGCTTGTTCTGATCAGACATCATCGTAGATGCTTCTTCAGGAGAACCATCAGTGATGATATTGCCGTAGATGTAGCCATCGGAGCCGAGATCTTCTACGTTCACAACCTTCAAGGAGAACGCGTTTGGATCATCGGAAGTTGCAAGGCTTGCATCTTCTGGACGGAAGCCAACAATAATCTGTCCATTATCTTCTGCAGTAAGCTTATCAACAGCTTCTGCTGGAAGAACGATGGAGTCCTCGCCAATCTGAGCGCGGCCATCGACAACTGGATGCTGGTTGATGTTCATAGATGGGGAACCAATGAAGCCTGCAACGAAGACGTTTGCTGGGCGATCATAAAGCTCAGTTGGAGCGCCAACCTGCTGAAGAATGCCAAGCTTAATAACAGCAATGCGATCACCCATAGTCAAAGCTTCGGTCTGATCGTGGGTCACGTACAGGGTAGTAACACCCAATTGACGCTGCAAAGCAGCAATCTGAGTACGAGTCTGAACGCGAAGCTTAGCGTCAAGGTTTGAAAGAGGCTCATCCATAAGGAAGACCTTTGGTTCACGAACAATTGCGCGACCCATAGCAACACGCTGACGCTGACCGCCTGACAAAGCCTTTGGCTTACGATCCAAATACTCAGTCAAATCCAAAACTTCTGCAGCTTTTTCAACGCGCCTGCGAATTTCTTCCTTAGGAACACCTGCAATCTTCAAAGCGAAGCCCATGTTGTCTGCAACAGTCATATGAGGATACAATGCGTAGTTCTGGAATACCATTGCAATATCGCGATCCTTTGGCTGCATAGTAGTAACATCTTGACCGCCGATTAGGATACGTCCCTTGTTAACCTCTTCAAGGCCTGCCAACATACGCAAAGTAGTGGATTTACCGCAACCAGATGGACCAACGAGTACGAGGAATTCTCCATCCTTAATAGTCATGTTCAAATCGTCAACCGATGGCTTATCGTTGCCAGGGTAAATACGTGTGACATGATCAAATACAACTTCTGCCATGATATGTTCCTTTCATCGGCAGGTACGTGCCGAACGATCCGTAGTGAAGGGTGTGCACTAATAACCCCATTTCCTACATCGGCGGGAATCAATCGTACACAGTTTACTTACCTGGTCCATTGAAGGTTCTCTTCGTTGAGCCATGCCTTAATATATCATGTTTAGCTCAGAAAAACAGCAAAAAATCAGTATTTTCTCAATACTCGGCGTGTCGAATACGCAAAAAGTTGCTAATAAATACTTAAACAATAGTTAGTTTTCGCTATAAAAAATGTGCAATTATATAATCATTTGTTTGTGTTAATAGTATTTGTTTTGTAATACAAAAACGGACGTTAAGCATAAGCCTAGCGTCCGTTATTAATTAAATAATTTATTTTATTAGCTATAGAGCAATAGGGGAGTCAGTGCTAGAGATTTTAGGCATTTGGCCTTCAACTCCAACTTGGTTTTTATTCAAACCAATGCAATGCAAAATTGCATCAAGCACGTTCATATCCTTGCTATTAACAGCATTAATATCGAGCAACTTTCCATTGATAGTTACGGTTGGCGTTGTCATAGAACCTTTGTTAGAGCCAGAAACGTTTAACAGCTCCATAAAATCAGGAGTGTATTTGTTAATCAACTTCTGCCACTCTACATACCTGCGTTCGAAAGCCTTGCTGGCAACAGATTCGTCTACACCAGCTTTCTTAGCTTGTTCAATCAACTTTTCATTGCTTACAGGCTTATATCCTTCGCCTTCTTCCGGCTGGAAGTCTTCTGCAAAAATGTTATTAATAAATTGCAACAAATGCTCCGGATCACTGTCATTGTTTGCAATATAAGCAATAGATCCGTATACGCGACTGGAATAGTGATCTGTTGAAAACTGATCCAAGAATGACATTGGGTGTATTTCTAAATTAATTTGGCCCGCTCGAACCATCGCAATAAGCGCTTTGTCTGCTTTACGATTAAAGCCGCCGCATCCAGGGCATAAAGGATCAAAATAAGTTGCAACAGTTGGAACTTTAGCAACAGGATTGTTATAACCAAGCTTGCTTATAACAATTCCGCCCATAGGAGTCATAACTTCTGGCTTATATTTAGCGCCAAGCTTCTTTAATTGCTTTTTAGATTTATTAGAACGTTCAATTTGCGTTTGTTCAACATTGCTTTTTGGAGACTTATAAAAAGCTTGGTAAGTAGTAACACCAACAGCAGCTAACATAGCCATAACAATCAGCACTACAATAATTCCAATAATTGTTTGCTGACGACGCTCACGAGCTTCACGCTCAAGACGCTCACGATTTTCCTCAGTTCTTTCACGCCTACTCATTGACGAAAAATCATGGCTACTATTATCTACTTGAATATTAGGCATCGTAATCCTTCAATCTATTTTTTAATCTTCCCCACTAAGATATTCTCCCAGCGGCACACATAAAACAAATAAACAACTTTCACACAGTTTAATTGATGGTATCAACGGAAAATAGAGTGTTTGAAACAATAATTTTATTCTTCTTCAGATTTTTTGGAACCAAACAACGCTCCTAATCCTAAGCAAAATAGTGTAGTTCCTTTGAATAACGCAAGAATAATCCAATAAATAAGAAAACCTATTGCGTAACCGATAGAAGTTTTAGAAAAAATAGTTGGAGAATAAGTCGGCAAAAGAATATTCAAAAAGCCGAGTTTAATAGACAATAATTCCGGAGTTGTTCCACACAACAACGGGTAAATAACAGCTCCAGCGCAAGAAACAATAACAACTCCAATCATTCGCGGCAGCGAATATAACAAACCGCGAATAATGTGCCACGGCAAAGATGCAATGCTAATAACCGCATCATGGCGCGGAATAGAACCATTATTAAGTTGCAATCGACGCAATCTAGCTGAAATATTGTAGCCAAAAGTTGAACTTACGCACATCATAAGTATGCAAAGTCCCGCAGAATCCAACACGCTTAAACATGCAATAAAAGCACATATCAATAAACAAGATATTAAAATCCACGCTCCACGATGCGAATACGTAGGTTGGTTTGATATTTGATGCGAATCTTGTGGAAGCGCAGTCGTAGAATCAACAGGCTCGTCGATAGCATAATTTTTATTATCTGCGCTTATTACACTTCTTGCGCTTGTTGCGCTTCTTGCATTTGTTGCGCTTATTACACTTGTTGCGTTAGAAACGTCGTTATTTATGCAATCCTGCTTTGTTACGGCTAACGTTTCGCTAGTTGTGTTGGCTAACGTTTCACAAGTTGTTTCACGCCACATTCTGCGCATGTCTCCAAGCGCAGAATTTTTATCAAAAGGGCGGTTCGCCTCTGGCCAAGCTAAAGGATCCATAGCGTCTTGACTAATCGCTTTTTCTAAATCAGAAGGAAGACACCTCTGCTGGCGAATAGGATTCAAAGCTTTACGGAAAGCATCCATTGTTCTAGGAGGCAAGCCTGTTAAATCCGCATTGCCAGAAGCTGCACGCTCCAAAACCGCCATCATCGGCTTCGTGCCAAAAACCGGCTTACCTGTAGCCGCAAACGCAAGCACAGCTGCAACCGACCACCAATCTGTAATCTCGTCCGAATCTCCACCCTCAATAATTTCTGGCGCAATAAAACCAGGGGTGCCCATAACTAATCCAGTACGAGTAACATGACTTTCACCTTCGCCCATAGCAATACCAAAATCCACTAATACAGGACCGCGAGAAGAAATCATAACGTTAGTAGGTTTAATATCTCGGTGAATAATCCCAGCATCATGCACTGCTTTAACAGCAGCAATAAGCTTATGCGCAAGTCGCTCTAAATCATCCGCAACGTAAGGACCATTTTCTGCAACATCTTCGCGCAAATTATGACCTTCAATCAAGCCTGTAACAATAAACGCAATAGAAGCATCAAGCTCCATATCAACAATTTCGCACACTCCAGGATGATGGATGCGTTTTAACGACAAAGCTTCGCGCTTAAGACGCAATCGCGCACGCTCCTGCTCAGAATCCTCATTTTCATTGTCTTCTGCACGAACCGATGCTCGCAGTATTTTCATAGCATACTGATTTCCGCCGTCATCGCGCACACGCCAAACTGACCCCATTGCACCACCGCCAAGTCGGTCAATAAGCGTGTACGAACCAACATTATTGCCAGGCTGTAAATCAAACATGCTCATGTCTTCCATACTGCATTATGTTAGTGCGTTACGATGCCAAATTTGGCACATTATTTTCGATTTAAAGTAGCATTACGAAATTTAGCAACACCATAATTTTGTAATGACGTGGCATATGGTACACTAAACAATGTTCTGCATAGCATACGTATGATTGCTGTGTGAACAACGCCTCCTTAGCTCAGATGGCCAGAGCGGCCGCCTTGTAAGCGGCAGGTCGCCGGTTCGATCCCGGCAGGAGGCTCCATTATTATTTGCTTGCGTATTGCAATTTTTCTTAAGTTTTATGTTAATTTCGAAAACAATAGTTTTTCTTATCTTTAATATCGCATATAATGACGTGAAATGATTAAAGCAGAGGGGATAGTGACTAATTAACTATTTAGATTAACTATTTAAAATAGAAAAAATTACTTTTCATATAAAGTGCCAAATTATGGCGTATTATGAAAATAACAAATCTATATCTGCGCACATAATCATCTGTATAACAAAACTTTTCGCGAGTAAGAACTCGGGAACCTTCCCCCAACTCAGGGTTTCCGAGCGAGAGTGGAGCGTCCCCCAACCAGCTCCACCTCATAGGGGGCGGGAATATCCCCTTCTCTCCCGCCCCCACTTTTTTATTTTTGCTTTTAATACTCTTTTGATTACTTTTAATGCCAATGCAGCGTAGAAGGTATAATAAAAGTTGGCTTGATAATGAAGGGAGTGGTTATATGGCACGTCGATGGACACCTCGACGCTTAATAGTAATGCGACGAACACGCATTATCGCTTGCATCTTGTCTCTATCGCTTGCTGCTTTAAGCACGTTCGCATTTACAGCGCAAAAATCAGTGGCGCTTGTTGTGAACGGCAAAACTCGCATAGTCAACACTTACGCAACCACTTCAATTCGCTTACTAGAAGAGCAAAAAATACCTGTAAAAACGCATGATCAAATCATTTCTTCATCTGGAGATATCCTAGCTAATCACGCAACCGTTACCGTACGTAGCGCTTATCAAACTTCTATTACTGTAGACGGCGTAACAATACCATTTTGGACAGTTGCTACTAGTGTCGATCAATTAATTGGTTTCTTTCGAGCGAATGCAAAAAACGCTAAGAGAATTACAGTAAATTTGCAAAATATTTATGACAAACTTACGTGCGGATTATCGATTAATAAAAAAGGGCCAATAACGGTTATTGCTGATGGAAAGTCGAGAGTGGCTCCAGACGGTAGCCTTCCGGCAAGCTCTATACTCGATTCTCAAGGTATTGTGCTTGGAAAAGAAGATCGAATTAGCGTAGAAGAAAATGATGGCAATACTATTTTGCGTATTTCGCGCGTAACACACGGCAAAGAGACTCGCACAGTTTCGCTACCTTTTGCCACACAAACTGTGGTTGATCCTAAGCTCCCGCCAAATGCTCGAGTAGTGCAGCAAGCTGGTGTTAATGGAGAAAGAGAAGACGTATATAACGTAACTTACGTAGATGGCAAAGCTGAAAGCGCAACTCTTATTTCGCAAAATATAATAAAGCCTGCGATTAATCAAGTTATTGCAGTAGGAAAGTCAGCTCCTGCGCCTGCGCCGCAAAAGCATGAAGAGAAGAAGCCGAAGCAGAACAAATCTCAGGTAAAAAAAGATACTAAGCTTGCAGAAAAGTCTGCAGAGAAGGCTTCCGAAAAACCTGCAGAAAAGCAAAAGCCAACAAAACAAGAACAAAAACTGCAGCAAAATCAGAATCAAAATAACCAAGCAAATCAAGCCAAAAAGCAACAGAGCGCCGAAAAACCTGCAGAACAAAATTCCACACAAAACACTCAAGCTCAAAACAGCCAACAACAAGCTGGAAAATCTGCTACACAACCTTCTAATACGGTTCAACCTAACCCTAATGGCCAGGCTCAAAGTAGCGGAGATGCTCAAAAGAATGCGCAAGATTCTTCAAATAAAGCAACTCAACCACAGCAGCAAAATACTGCAGCAACAGCAACAACTACTCCGGCACCAGCTCCTGTAACCAATCCTCCGGCGCCAGCACCGGCAGATAATCCTAACAGCCTAGTTCATGCAACTCCTGAACAAGCTAAGCTTTTTGCGCAAGGAGCAGCCGCACAGATGGGCTGGACTGGAAAAGAGTGGGAAGATCTTCTTTGGCTATGGAATAGGGAATCAGGCTGGAGATGGAACGCTGAAAATCCAAGCTCGCATGCTTACGGCATTCCTCAAGCTCTTCCTGCTAACAAAATGAGAAGCGCAGGAGATAACTGGCACGAGGATGCAGCTGTGCAAATCAGCTGGGGCTTAAGTTACATCAAAAATAAGTACGGAAGCCCGAGCGGAGCCGTAAGACATTCAAAGCAGATTGGTTGGTACTAAATTGGTTGGTACTAAATTGGACGACGTAACGCCAGCAAACACGACGGGTAGTATAAGTGTGAATAACGCAGTAGATATCGTAACAATAAGTAATTCGAAAACTAACGCAGATTTTGCGACGAAGAAAATCGAATCCGACGGTCAGCTTTTAGGCGCGGCCGATATTCGACGTATCGCTGCAGAAGAAGGTATTACGCCAACAAAAAAGTTCGGTCAAAATTTCGTTATCGATCCTGGCACAGTGCGGAAAATAGTTGCAGCTGCAGAAGTAAAACCAGGAGACACCGTTATGGAAGTTGGTCCTGGTCTTGGCTCTCTTACTCTTGCAATATTGCAATCGGGAGCACATCTTACAGCTGTAGAAATTGATCCTCACCTAGCTAAGCGCCTTCCACACACAGTAGAAGAATTCATGCCTGATGCTGCCAATAGGTTTAACGTGATTCTTAAAGACGCTTTAACAATAAGCGCTGATGACGTGCCGCAACTTGCATCCGCTCAAGAATTTACACTTGTTGCGAATTTGCCATATAACGTTGCAACGCCTATTGTGCTCACTTTGCTTGAAAAATTTAGTAATTTGCAGCATTTCTTAGTGATGGTTCAAAAAGAAGTTGCAGATCGCTTATGCGCTCAACCGGGAAGTAAAGTGTATGGCACGCCTAGCGTAAAGTTAGCGTGGTATGGAAAGTCTCAGCGTGCAGGTCTTATTGGCCGCAACGTTTTTTGGCCTGCTCCAAACGTTGACTCCGCACTTGTGTCTTTTACCAGAGATTCAGTAAGCAAAGGCAGCAATAGCGAGCGCGAAGGCGTTTTTAAGCTTATTGATGCAGCTTTCCAACAGCGCCGCAAAACATTACATGCAGCTCTTAAACATATCGTTGCCGAAGAAGCGTACGAAAAAGCTGGAATTGACCCAACTAGACGCGGAGAAACGCTTACTTGCGATGAATTTATTTCTTTATACAAAGCGTGTGAAGTTTGTAAATAAAAAATAATTCAAAAATAATTCAAAAAATACTGGCACGCGCTAAATATCAGTCATACATAACAAGTAAAATGCGATTTATATTTACTGCAACTTGCGCGGCTTGTTGCGAATAAAATAATAAACTTACAGATTGGAAGTGTACATGACGCAAGAATACGATGAACGTATTGCTCGTAAAGCTTTCATATCTCAAAGAAAACGTTCCGTGCTAACCGCTGTAAGCGCAGGTTTGGCTGTAGCTTTTGTACTTGCGTTGCTTGTTCAATTCCACGTTTTTGGAATTAATTCAATAGCTGCTCCAAAAGATAATCCAAATTATGGAGTAACTGCTCCGTGCGCAATTAGAAGTAAAGACTACGCAAAAACAACTTATCTCGATAATCGCGCTATAAAAATTCGAGTATTAAATGGCACAAAGTTCCGCGGATTTGCTCGCGCAGTTGGTGAAGCTTTAAACGCGCGAGGCTTTAATCTTACAGAAGTTAACAATAATAGAGTTAATAACGTAAAGCGCACTACTATTTACTTCGGAAAAAATGCTATTAACGAAGCTTATACAGTAAATTCTAACTTCGTTGATGCTGTTATGCGTATGGACGATCGTCAAGATAAGCTTATCGACATTGTGCTTGGCTCAACTTTTAATAATCTTCGTCCAAAAGTTGACGTTCCTGCAGCTGGCGCATCAATTAAAGAAATACCAGGATGCGTAAAAGCTGATTCCATGAAGAAGTTACCTAAAGCTCCTGCGCATAAAGAGGCAAAATAAGCGCAAAATAAAATTAGTAACTAAAAGCTAACGCTTTCAAAGTTACGTTTATTTATTATGCGTTTCGTTATACCAGCGTTGCAATTCTGCAACCGCAATATCATGCTCCACAGGGCCGTTATCAAGACGGTAATCAAGCATATGCCTGTACGCTTCGCCAACTACAGGACCTGGCTGTAAATTAAGCAATTGCATAATTTCATTACCATCAACATCCGGGCGAATAGCGTTAAAATCTTCCTGCTTTTTAAGTTCTCGAACGCGCTCTTCCATCTCATCCATAGCATGCTCAAACATCAAAGCTTTGCGACGATTTTGCGTAGTAGCGTCCGCTCGAGTAAGCCTGTTTAAACGCTCGTATAAGTGACCTGAGTCTTTTACATAGCGACGCACTGCAGAATCGGTCCACGGTTCATCAACGTAACCGTGAAAACGCAAATGCAAATTCACTAACTCGCTAACATCGTCAATAATATGATGGTCGAAATGCAAAGCTTTCAAACGTTTGCGCGTCATTTTTGCACCAACAACATCATGATGATGGAAGCTTACTTTCCCGCCATCTTCAAACTTTCGAGTGCGCGGCTTACCAATATCGTGTAATAATGCAGCTAATCGCAAAGTTAAATCTGGAGCTGGCACAGGACCTTCATCATCTGTTTCCAATGCGATTGCGCGCTCAAGAACCATCATTGTGTGCTCAAACACATCTTTATGGCGATGGTATTCATCAATTTCAAGTTGCAATGCTGGAATTTCTGGCAACACACGCTGAGCAATACCTGATTCAACAAGAGCTTCTAAGCCTTGACGAGGCCTATCAGAAAGCAACATTTTGGTAATTTCGTCTCGAATACGCTCTGCAGAAACAATATTTAGCCTATCTGCCATATCTACTATGGCTTCAGCAGTATTAGTTTCGATAGTAAAACCAAGTTGCGCTACGAAACGCACAGCGCGCATCATACGCAAAGGATCGTCATCAAAAGATTGTCGAGGATCAACAGGAGTTCGCAATACGCCTTTAGCTAAATCGCTAGCGCCGCCAAACGGATCTACAAATTCCAAATCAGGCACGCGCAAAGCCATTGCGTTTACAGTAAAATCTCGCCTGGAAAGGTCACCTTCCAAAGTGTCACCATATTGCACTTCAGGTTTACGAGAATCTGGATCATACACGTCAGAACGGTAAGTAGTAATTTCAACTTTTACTTCCGTACCATCTGCACGTCGACGCATAGCGCCCAATGTTCCAAATTTACGACCCATATCCCAAAAACCGTCGTGTCCCCAACGACGCAAAATTGGTTCGAATTCTTCAGGACGCGCTGAAGTGCAAAAATCAAGATCGTGCGACACGCGATGCAAAAGCATATCGCGAACAGGACCACCAACTAATGCAAGTTCATAATTATGCTCAGCAAAAAGTCGCCCCAACTCTACAGCTTCAGGCCAAACCTCAAAGTTTTCACTCACCCTTACCGACACCCTTTCAGCAAAAATCAATCTATATTCCAGCATACCGTTACCCCAATGCACAGCGGATTGAGTAATGTGGAGTATATGATTACTCCTGCAGATTTACGACGTATGCTCGCCAAGCCTGCGGATAATCATGCCCAAAATAAGCCTAAGCCTGTTATTACGCCACTTGATTTAGCTAAAAAGCATAATAAAAAAACTTCTTCAGAAGATAACAATCAACCACAAATTTTCGTTGATATTCCAATCTTTTCAGAAGATGTGCAAGCTAAAAAAGAAGTTGCAGAAGTTAACGAAATATTGGCAAAATCGCCGAAAATTTCTTCGGCTTCTCCAGCACTTATGCCACAGCGTAGAACGGCAGATACGCCCACAACTTTTGCTTCTTTAGACGCTCAAGATTTGCCAATTATTAGAGAATATTCCGCAGGCGGACTCGTTTTTGACTCTCTTGGGCGTGTCGCAATTATTGCTCGTCACTCCAGAAGCGGACATCTTGAATGGTGCCTACCAAAGGGTCATATTGAGAAGGGCGAAACACCTCAAGAAACTGCAGTGCGTGAAATTCACGAAGAAACAGGCATTATGGGTGAAGTAGTAGATTCAATAGCGACAATTGATTATTGGTTTACAGGCACAACACATCGTGTTCACAAGTTAGTGCATCATTTTGCGCTACGTTACGTAAGTGGAGATCTTTCGGTACTTGGCGATCCGGATCACGAAGCAGAAGATGCTATATGGGTGAATTTTAAAGAATTGAATGCAATATTAAGTTATCCAAACGAACGTAAAGTTGCATGGCTATATGCAAGAAAAGCACGTAGGCGGTTCAACAGTGAAGAATCTCGCTCATAAGCAACAAACATGCTTGGCGCAAAATTTGCCGAATAGCACGCTATATTTCAGGATGCTTAAATTGATGAAATTTACTTGGAAAACATGCTACAAATTGGCACGTTTTATGCTTGTGTTTGTCACTATATTTACGCTAACTGTTGCTGCGAGTTGCACTGAAAGTGCTAAATACGTTGGTTTTACTCGTTTCGCAAGTGCACTGACAGAAAATGAAGATTCAAATAACAATTCTGATTTAAAATCAAAATCTCAAACAACATATGAGGATAAATTCAGCAAAGGCATAGAGCTGAGCATAATTAAAGCAACTCCAATAGTTACTGATCAAAGCGGATATCATCTTACTGCAACTCTTAAAGCAACAGGTGAACCTTTACCAGAAGGAATGGTTCAAGTTGCTATTAATTCAAACTATACTTTTGCGTCTCGCACAGACTTACAGCATTGGGCTCAAAACGAGTCGCTAATACCTACACCGCAAATTTTAGGTTCTGTTAAAACTGATGGCTTAAGTGCAGGAAGTAGCTCAACATTCAATTTTGACATACCAGCGGATAGCCCTGAGCTGAAATCTATATGGAACTGGGGTCCGAAACCTTTAAAAATTACGTATTTTTCTAATGATTATTCTCGCTATAAATCAATACGATCTTTCTTAACGAGAACAAACGACGGATTGCACGTAGCTAACTCTCCTGCAATGAATATTACAGCAGTTATGCCAATGCTATCTAATACGCAATATGCTTTAAAACCAAACTTAATTCAACCTGTTCGTCACTCTGCTACGCTGCTTCAATCTACTAAAAACGATACTCATCATGTTCTTGAACAAGCTGATTTAGTTAGCAAACATGAGAAATTGCAAACTATAGCCGATATTAATACTTTGCAAGCAGCGAGACTGCTTTTCCGCCCAAGCGCTTATATGCAACAGTCCGGATTTGATATTAGCGCGTACGCAGATGACCATAATCCTGAAAAGTACCGATTAGCTGGCATACCTAAATCAACTTGGTCTGCTAAAAATTCGCAAATACCGCAAGTTGCGCAATATTCACAATCTGCTCAAGCTGCTCAAGCTATTCAAGATTCAAAGTCTTCTTCTAAAGAAAATAACGTAAAGCAAGTTGCGTCAACTCAAAGCAGTTCACTTAAAGCATACGCTTGGCAAACACACGGAAAATGGACTATTGAGGCACTTGAGCAGGCAAAACTTAATGGCTATAACACTGTTATTGCAACAGATGAATTCTATTCAAAAGCATCACAGTTTGCTCTAAGCGATGGAGTGTACGATATTGAAACTCCGTCAGGAAAAGTTCGAGTTTTATCTCCACAAGCTGTTCTTACAACATTAGCTAACGGAAATCCAACTAGCGATAAAGCAACTTGCGAAAAAACTCAAGCTGGAAGAATCAACCGTCTTATTGCTCAAAGCGCGTTTTATCAAATGGAACAGCCTTACGTAGACCGTCATATTCTTGTTACTTTTTCTAACAAAACGCCTATTGCAACTATTGACGCAACTATGAATGCGCTTGAAAAATCGCCTTGGTTATCGCTTAGAGATTTGTCAACATTAGATCAACTTAAACAAAACGAATTACCTCGCTGGAAGCTCAACAGCATTATTCGAGAAATGCCTCATAATAGTGGAATCAGCGCAAGTGCCACTAAATTAAGAAACTCTACATTAAAAAATTTGTTACGCTCAAGAAAAGATATTTTGCGCTTCACTAATAACATTCTTGATTATAATGCTGCAGCACAATTTAGTAGCAACGAAGGTGACGCACAAGCTCTTGCCAAGCAGACTGCTAAATCAAAAACTAAAATTAATGCAAAAGCTTGGGGAAATTATTTGTTAAAAATGTACGACAGTATTGCCTTACATGATTTTACAAACGAAATAAGCAAAAAGAATGCGAGAAAACAAACAAATAATTGCAAACAAGCAGATTCGTGCATAGAAACAAACACTTCTCAAAATTTCGCACGAAGCATACTTTCTAAAATCCACATTATTCCGCCGCGCGATATTACTGCAGTAAGCGAAACAGCAAGTATGCCTATTACTATCAGCAATAATCACTCGTACCCTGTGCAAGTGTATTTATCCGCAAATACGAATGCTATGGAAATTGTTACGCGCCGAAAAACTTTAGTAAAAATTCCAGCAAATAGTGAAACGCAAGTTACTTTACCTTTGCGTATTACAACTTCTATTCGCACTAAAGCTACTTTTATGTTGGAAGATACTAAGCATAATGAATTTTCTAAACCACAGCACACGATTATTACCAGCACTCTGCAAATTAGCGATAAAAGCGGTACGATTATTATAATATTTGCTTTCATGCTTGGGTTGCTTGGTCTTTGGAGGCAATTTAATCGTAAGAAGGATCCAGACGAATGAGTTCAGTAGGACGCAATTCTGTTATTATGGCTAGCGGCACTGCAGCGTCGCGTGTAACAGGCCAAATACGCACTATTCTTCTAGCTGCAGCTCTTGGCACAACTGGTTTAGCAGCTAACGCTTACCAAGCTGGCTCAATGATTCCTCAGCTTATCTATACTCTTGTTTCCGGAGGAATTTTTAATGCTGTGCTTGTGCCGCAAATTGTGCGCACTTTAGAAAAGAAAAATGCGGAAGAACGCTTAAATAAGCTTATTACTTTTGCTATCGTACTGCTGCTTGCTGTTACGATTCTTATGACATTTGCCACTCCTGTGCTAACAATGCTGTACGCCGGCGGTAGCCCAGAAATGCAAGCTCTTACATACTCTTTCACACTTTGGTGCATGCCACAGATTTTCTTCTATGGCCTTTATACCGTGCTAGGCCAAGTGCTTGCAGCTAAAGGTCGATTTGCAATGTACGCTTGGAGTTCAGTTGCTGCGAACGTTATAAGTTGCTTAGGATTTGGAATTTTTATTTTGCTTTTTGGTAAAGCGAATAGAACACCGCTTGAATTTTGGAATGGAAATACTTTACTGTTAACCGCAGGATTTTGGACGTTCGGCGTGGCTGCACAAGCTTTGGTATTGTTCTGGCCGCTAATGAAAAGCGGCATACATTATCGCCCAACTTGGGGCATAAAAGACATAGGCTTACGCTCTATGGGTCCTATTGCTGCTTGGAGCATGGGAATTGTTGTAGTTTCGCAAATTGGCACAATGATTACTACGCACATAACCACTAGCGTTCCTTTTGTTGCAGAACAACGTTTAGGTTTGGATCAGTTTGAAGTCGCCGGTAATGCTAGCTATCAAAACGCTAACACCATGTTTTTGCTGCCTTATTCTTTAATAGCAGTATCAGTTGCAACAGCTATTTTCCCTAAAATTTCTCGCTCAATTGCCGAACATGATTTATGCACCGCGCGAAACGATTTAAGTGAAGCAATCCGCCACGTAAGCTTAATTATGTGCTTCTTTACTTCCGTTTTTATTATTATTCCAACTCCAATTTCTTTAGCTCTTATTCCTTCTATAAGTTTGCAAGAAGCCAATCTTATGGCAGCTCCATTAATGATGCTTGCTTTTGGTTTACCTCTTATAAGTAGTTATTTGATTATTCAGCGCACATTCTTCGCTTTTGAAGACGGCAAAAGTCCTTTCATTTTTGCTTTTGCGCAACTTATTACAGAGCTTATTGCGTTTGTTTCTTGCGTTAATTTGTTGCCTCCTACATATTGGGTAACATCTTTGGGCGCTTCAGTATCCATAAGCTATTTCCTTACTTTCCCGTCGCTTGTTAAAATGTTGCGGAATCGTTTTAATCACGATTTGGACGATAAAAAGCTCATAATTACGCACATGAAAATTGTTGCCGCTTCTGTAGTGTCGATTATCTTAGGACTTGTAATTCGCGAACCAATTATGCGTGTTCTAAATATAAATGCTTCTAATTTGCATGGCGTTATTCGTTGGGTGCACGCAATACTGATTTGTGTTTCTGTTTCGTTTATTGTTGCGATTATTTATATTGCTATTCTTTTACTTTTAAGAACAAAAGAACTTATAGATTTAACAGCTCCAATAATTAGTAAACTTTCTAGGAAAATTCCTGCTCTTATTCCTCTTGATAAAATTTTTAAGGATGCCTTGCATAACCAATCGCAAGAATATTCCAATAAAATTAATGAGCGGAATCGAGTTCCTAGAAGAGTTCAGTCAAGCGCATACATAAATACTGAAGTAAATACTAAAGTAAATACTAAAAAATAGCGATTAAAATTAGCAAATTAAAGCATGCGCTACTACACTTTCATAGCGGTATGTGATTATTTTGGAAATTATCGCAATATAGACAAAATTATTGTGTGTAACATGCCGCTTAATCAGTACAATGAATTGTAGTAAAAATATTATCGTTATCTATTGCACGCGCGTAGGAAGATGAGGAATACATGGAACCTCGGTTGGGAGATATTGTACTAAGCAGATACGTTTTAGTGTCGCTTTTGCGCAATGAAGCCGGTCTGCAAGTCTGGCAAGCTAACGACCGCATACTTACGCAAGATTGCCAGCTATTTATTGTACGCGACTCTCGATTTTTACCAGAAGTAAATACCGTTGCTTCCACTTTAGCTTTATCGCATAGCCGTAAATTTACACAAGTTTTGCAGCTACAGCACCATGATGAACTAGCTATTATTATTACATCTTTGGATCGCGGCACTACTATAAACGACTATTTAGCTAAAAAAGACGCACCTTTAAGCTATGAAGCTATACGAACAATTGTTGCGGAAACTGCGCAAGCATTAAGCAAACTTCTTTCGAATAATATCACTCATCATGCTGTATCTGGAGATACTGTACGAATAAGCGCTTTTGGCATTGAACTTGCAGACACTCCAGTTAGCTCACTTTTAGAAGACGTAACGCAATTCCACGATAAAAACAAGAAAATACAAAAACAAAGCGTAGAGCACACTGCAACTCGTCAACTTGCATCATTGTTATACAGTCTTGTTACAAGAACTTCTTCGCGCATTCAAGCTCATTTTGACGCTTCTATGCTTCCGGACACTACGCCTTCAGAATTTAGGATGATTTGTACTCGAAGCCTTAATGCTGACGAAAATTCAAATATAGTTCCTATGGCTTCTATTGCAGAATTAATGGCATTATTAGGCTCTTATACGCCGTTATCTCAGTTAACTAGCGACGATATTGAGCTTGACTGTAAGCCTAGCGCAGCTTCTATTAGCAATGTTCGTTTGCTAGATGCAGACAATAATTCAATACTTCCTTTACCAGAGGGTCTTACTCAAAGTGAGGAACAGTTTGACGCGCAACTTATGCAGCAAAATGCGCAAAATGATAGCTCTCCTAACTCTACTTCAACTTCTTCTAATTCACTTTCTGGCAGCAAAGGCACTGCAAAAATAAGCAACGGCTTTAAAAATGCAGGAAGAACGCTTGGCTCGCTTCTAAAGCGCAACAATTCCAGTGCTGAGAATCAAGACAGTAGCGATTTTGACGATGACAGCAACACTAATACAGACATTGATTTCCATGATATTGCTGCAGCAGAAATGGCTAGTATTCTTGCTCCTACAGAATTAGACACAGATGATGCTATTTTCCCAACGCTATCGTCATCATATAAGCATTTCCCTGATTCTGCTACATCTCGTAATCTTCTTGAACAATCAAATGTACAAAATAAAGAAACTAAGAATGCTTCAAATGAAACAAGCGTTATCGGAAGATTTGATTTTGAAAACTTATTAGCCGAAAATACGCAGCATACTGAGTTGATGTCTCGACCACAAAGTCTGTCTTCTGAAGGCGAATCTACTGGTCGCGTTCCAGTTGTAGATACCCACGGTAGGTTTATTGCTCCTGGAGAAGAGTCCGCTCGCGCTCTTAGAGATGAACTTGAAAATAGTGACGAAGACTCCTCTGCAGATAGATCTCGTTCGCTACCTCCAAGTTTCCAACCTAGGGAAAAATCTGATACTTTAAAGCAACAGAAAAAAGATATTCAGAAGAATGGCAATACTATTGCAGACGCAAAAATTTGGTGGGGACTTTCTACCAAAGTTATTGCTATTGGTGCAGTTTTCTTATTGCTTATTCTTGGATTAGTTTTAGCTTTACACAGTTTGTTTGGTACGCACGAAAGCCCTGATAGTTTTGGCAATAATGGTTCTTGGGATAGCACAAATCTTGAGAATGTGCCGTTTGGCAGTCAAGGCATTTTGCCTCAAGATAAGCAAGTAACAAATGGTAAAGCTAAACTTAAGCATCACATGGGATATAAGCAGGTTCGCTCTGTTCCTGAACCTAAGGTTCCTACGAATACTGTGGCTTACAAGGCTGATCGATACCAATTCCTTAGCTATCCTGCACAACAGCCTGGATACGGTTACTACATTCATTTAACCGAACCTCAGACAGTGTATCGTTTCGTTATTTCTATACGCTCTTCAGGTGGTCACGCGTATCTTCTTGCGAATACTAAGAATGATCCAACAGAAGGCACTAAAGTTGCAGAATTTAGTTTTGACGAAAGCGGAACTACAGATGTTAAGCTTAAGAAGATTGTGAAAGCACAAGATTTCATGCTGTGGGTTCCAAAAGACAGTATGCCAAATAACAGTCTTTACATTAATTCTGTAAAACTGTACTAATACTTGAACGAATACTTTTAATAAGGAAATACGATTGGAAAATAAAATTAATAAGGTTATTATCATCGGTTCTGGCCCTGCAGGATATACTGCAGCAATATACTTGGGTCGCGCAGGATACGAGCCTCTTGTTATAGCTGGCGCTCTTACTCCAGGCGGACAGTTGATGAACACAACTGAAGTAGAAAATTACCCAGGATTTCCAGAAGGTATTTTAGGACCTGACTTAATGGAATCTATGCAAAAGCAAGCTGAAAAGTTTGGTGCAAAAATTCTACTAAACGACGTAACTTCAGTAGATTTAAAATCGCCTGTAAAACGCGTAACTGCTGACGATGGTATAACTTATGAAGCCGAGGCTGTTATTGTCTCTACGGGCTCTAAAGTACGCAAATTGGGCGTGCCTGGAGAGCAGGAGTACTCTGGTCGCGGAGTTTCGTATTGCGCTACTTGTGACGGGTTCTTCTTTAGAGGAAAACCAATTACCGTAGTTGGAGGAGGAGATTCTGCATTCGAAGAAGCACAATTCCTTTCTCGCTTTGGATCTTCTGTTACTTTAATTCATAGACGCAGCGAATTCCGCGCTTCAAAAATCATGGTTGACCGTGCGAAAGAAAATGAAAAAATTAAGTTCATACTTAATAGTGTTGTAGAAGAAGTCCACGGCAACGATGTAGAAGCTACTTCGCTTACTGTTCGAAATGTTATTACGGGAGAAACTCAAGAAGTTGAGTCATCGGGATTGTTCGTGGCAATTGGCCATACTCCAGAAACAAGCTTCCTAAACGACGATTTAAAGCTTAATGAAGATGGAACGATTGCTGTTGACGGAGCAACTACTCGCACGTCTGTTGAAGGCGTTTTTGCTGCCGGAGATGTTGTTGATAGCATATATCGCCAAGCAATTTCTGCAGCAGGAATGGGATGTAGAGCGGCTCTTGATGCTCAAGCTTATCTTAATGAAAAAGATAGCTAAATATTATATATAAGCTCCGGCTTTTATATTTATTAAGTTGATGAAATTTCTTATTAAAACATTTTCGGCTGAGTGTTTCACGTGAAACCTCAGAGTTTATTTGTTACACAGGGTGATTTTATGTATGCTTTCTTAATTGCACTGCTTGTATTGCGCATACTTATTCGCGCTTATTTGTTAATTATGATTGTTCGCATGATTCTTGATTGGACGATGGTTCTGATTCCACGCTTGCGTTTACGTTTGCGTTTGCGCGGAATTTTTAACTTCATTGCGCGAATTATTTATTTCTTAACAGAGCCACCATTGCGCCTGTTGCGTAAGTTTGTTCCTCCAATGAATTGCGGAAGCATAAGCTTCGACGTAAGCTACATGCTTTTATACTTTGTGCTATACGTTCTTCAAATTTGGCTGTAGATTTACTGTTTTTCTTCAACAAGCATATTAACAATGCGCTGCATTTCTTCAGGAGAAGAAAATACGATTTCAATGCGACCGTGATTTTCTGTACCCTTAATAGCAACTTTTGTAGCAAACTTCTTTTCAAGCTGTTGCCTTATAGGAGAAGCTGCCCACTGATTATTGCGTCGATTGCGCGTGCGAGTTACGCCTTGCGCAGAATTCTCAGTTTTAAGAGACACGATTTCTTCAGTGCTACGTACTGAAAGTCCTTCTGCAATAATGCGATTCGCTAACTCCTCCATGTCTTCTGGCTTTTCAAGACCAAGCAAAGCTCGAGCATGTCCTGCAGAAAGCACTCCAGAAGCAACATGTTTTTGCACACTAGCAGGCAAATTAAGAAGCCTTAAAGTGTTAGCAATCTGAGGTCTTGATTTTGATACAGATTGAGAAAGCTGAACCTGTGTTAAACCAAAGTCGTCTATCATTTGCGAATAAGCAGCAGCTTCTTCCAAAGGATTAAGCGCTACTCTATGCAGATTTTCTAGCAAGGCATCCCTTAGCATATTTTCATCTGCTGTTGTACGAACTATCGCTGGAACTGTGCTCAATTCAGCGATTTGAGAAGCGCGCCACCTGCGTTCACCCATAATAAGTTCATAATGCGCAATATGCTCATCATTTTTATCTGCACCGTCAATAGGTCGAACAACTATAGGCTGCAATACTCCAACTTCTTTAATTGAAGAAGCAAGTTCTCGCAATTCGTCTTCATCAAAAATAGTACGAGGCTGATGAGCATTTGGCTTAATATCAAGAGGCTTCAAAAATGCTAAATAGCCACCTTTAACCGGCTGTAATGCTTCATTTTCTGAAGTTTTATTAGTATTTTTAGAGTCAAGTTTTGAATTTTCGCTACTGTTTTCGCTACTGTTGTTTAAGTCATTATTTTTTGACTTTGATGACACAAAAGTAGATGAAGCAGAATCACCAAAGAAGAAATCCATCGGACGCGTAACATCGCCTAGAGAAGGCATTGTAGAGCGCTTGCGGCCATGTTTATTATTTTGTATTGATGGAACAGTTTCACGTGAAACGTTCTTTGTTTTATTGTTTTCTTTGTCCTCATGAGGAGCAATAGATTTGCTCATACTTGGTACGCGTGTTTCATGTGAAACACTTTTTGGATTAAAGCTATCACTTTTTAGCGTTTCACGTGAAACTTTGGATTCAACTTCTTGCTGCTTTGTTTCATGTGAAACATCTTCCTGAATATTCGGCATTGTTTCAACAAGAGCATTTTCTCCAGGCAAAGCTGGGAATAACGCACCCAAACCCTTACCTAAGCGAGACTTATTTGCACTCATTATTTATTCTCCTCTTGTTGATTTTGATGCATGCCGTCTTGTTTTGCAGAAATAACTGATAATACTGTTTTTGAACGTTTCGCTATTTCTAAAGCTGCTTCACGATACGATATTGCGCCAGCTCCGTGAGGATCATACGTAATAACGCTCTGATTAAAACTTGGAGCTTCTGGTATTTTCACCGTGCGCGGAATAGTGGTTTCAAGAACAATATTTGGGTAATGATTTTTAACTTCTTGGAAAACTTCCCTACCTAGCAAAGTTCGCTTATCAAACATTGTTACCAACATTGTTGAAACCACTAGCACAGGATTGTAATGCTGCTGAACTAATCCTATCGTACGTATTAATTGGCCCAATCCTTCCAATGCATAATACTCAGCTTGAATTGGAATAAGCATTTCTTGTGCAGCGCACATTGCATTAATAACAAGTAATCCAAGAGACGGAGGGCAATCAATAAAAACGTAATCGTAATGCTGATCACTATTTTCAAGATATTCCTTTAAAGCATCCTTTAAAAGATTATTGCGATCATCCATTTCGGCAAGTTCTAATTCAGCACCGCTTAAATCAATAGATGCTGGAACAACATCAAGACCTTTAATATCTGGGCATTCACATTTTACTTCGGCAATAGTTTTTCTGCCTTCAATAATGTCATACACAGACGGGTCGCCTGAAGCATGTGGAGCATTTAGTGCAGTTGATGCGTTACCTTGAGGATCCATATCGATTAGTAAAACTCGAGCTCCACCAACTGCCATCGCTGCAGCAAGATTAACAGCAGAACTTGTTTTTCCAACTCCACCTTTTTGGTTGGCGACTGCAATAAAACGTGTTTTACTTGGCTTAGGATATTTCACTTTCTCAAGGGCATGAAAACGAGACGTTAAATCTGCTAATTCAATACCTAAAGAAGACTTCGAGTCCCCAAAAATGCGTTGAATCGTTTCTGCAGCTGATTCCACGACGCATCACCCCCACTTAGCGATGAAAATGCCTAAAAATACAGTGTCGTGTTACAAGTTTCCTTGTTTCTATGGACATAAAAAGTGCAAAATTACTTAATGTTTCACATGAAACATTAACACCTTATTCCATAACTAACTACATATTTTTCTAATCATAGAACACTAACATCATTGCTCTGCGGACGTTGATTACCTGTTGATCAAAGAACACTAACATCCGTGCTGCCGCACACACCACACCAGGCACACAAACCACGCACCCACCCATAGCTTAATTTCGCGTCATTCATTCGTGTGGATATTAGTGTGGTAGAGATTTGAGATTTTTCGCAAAGATTGAATGTTCGCATGCTTATGAAGTTTTGCAGTTGCGCTCTGCAGACGTTGAGTATTTATTACGTAGCGAACACTAGCATCCGTGCTACTGCACACACTACACCAGGC
>NQOH01000009.1:59233-72486 GCA_003585735.1 Gardnerella kenyensis | reverse complement strand
GCGAGTACACGCAAAGTGTACGAGCGCTATAAGCGCAAACACAAATTTTCCAGCCTCGTCAAAGCCAAAAAACTAAATCAGTTACAAAACTCATAGACGATACTTAAGAATATCGTAAATAAAAGTGCAGTTAGATAGTACACAAGCTATCTAACTCACACAACTCCGCCTTGTACATCACCACAGTGTAAAGTTGCGGTATGGAAAGTGCGAATAAAACAGATATTTCAACTGCTGAAACCAACTGCAACGAAAGCAGCACAACCTCTTTCGCACTCACCTCAAGAATCCTTATTAAAGCCGGCTTCGCGCGCCCAGATTCAGCTCGCGAGGCAATAAGCGATATTTGCAAAAACTATTCTCAAATTTCAATCAATCCGCAGCAAATTTTGGACTACGTAAGTCGCGCGGAAGATCCGGATGCTGCTGTTGCGGCTTTGCGCGATATTTCTCAGTCGCAGCCAAAAATTATTTCTGAGCTTGCAGAAAAATCGCGTAATTCTTCTATGAATTGTCCTCTTACTTCGCTTATGCAAGTTTTGGGCGCTTCTAACGCAATGGGAAATTGGATGCGCACGCACCCGAATCTTATTATGGCTGCGGCGAGTGACCCGGATCATCTTTTTTCTATGACGCGTGATGAGCGTTGCGCTGATTTGCTTTGCGCAATTCAGGCTTACGAGGCTACGGTGGTTTCTTCCGAAAATAACGCTTCTAACACGATTCATTTAACGTCTCTTGGCTTTGCGCAAGCAGTTTCCGCTCTTCGCGCGCGCTACCGTGAGCATGTTGCTGCGATTATGGCGGCTGATTTAGCGAGCGCTGACCCTGTTGAAGTGCAGCCTGATATTAGTCTTAAGCTTTCCGACGCTGCTGATGCTGCTTTGGAGGCGGCTTTGACTATTGCGCGCGGCCAGGTTACTGGTTCTTCCGCGTGCAGGTTTGCGATTATTGCTATGGGTAAGCTTGGCGCGCAGGAAATTAATTACGTTTCGGATATTGATTTGATTTATGTTGTGGAGCCTGCGGATTCTGGAAATAAGCAGAATCAGGATGCTTCTTTGCGAGTTGGCGCGTCTATTGCGATGGTTTTGCAAAAAGTGTGCCAGTCTGTTGTTATTGGCTCTGCTGAGCCTCCGCTTTGGCAGATTGATACTGCGCTTCGCCCGGAAGGTAAGGACGGTCCGCTTGTGCGCAGTCTTGAATCGCATTGCGAATATTACGAAAAGTGGGCGAGTAGCTGGGAGTTTCAGGCGCTTTTGAAGTCGCGTCTTGCAGCGGGTGATGCGGATCTTGGTAAGGCTTACCGCGCTATGGTTGAGCCGCTTATTTGGAAGGCTTCGGGCCGTGAGCATTTTGTGGCGGACTGCCAGCACATGCGTCAGCGAGTGGAGTCGCTTATTCCGGCTTCGCAGCGCGATTTGGACATGAAGCTTGGCCGCGGCGGTTTGCGCGACGTTGAGTTTACTGTGCAAATGCTGCAGCTTGTGCATGGAAGTGAGGATGAGTCGCTTCGAGTAAGGGATACTATTTCTGCTTTGCACGCGTTGGCTCAGGGCGGCTACGTTTCTAGGTCTCAGGCGGCGATTTTGGCGGAACACTACCGTTTTGAGCGTGTGCTTGAGCATCGTCAGCAAATGTGGAGTATGCATCGCACGCATCTTTTCCCAGATTTGGGTGCGCAAGGTAACGGCGGTTTGGATCGTGCGCGCACAATTTCTGCCGAGCAGCTTAATAATAATGATCAGATTCGTCGTCTTGCGCGTGCTGTGCGATTGCGCCCGGAAGAGTTGGTTGAGCGTTTTGATAAAGCTCGCCGCGAAATCCGCAATTTGCATAAGGATATTTACTATCGTCCTATGCTTCCGATTAATGCGCAAACGGATGCGGATCCTATTGTGCTTTCGCCGGAGGCTGCTCGCGCGCGTTTTGCGTCTATTGGTTTTGCGGATGCTCGCGCCGCGCAATTGCATGTTGAAGCGCTTACGGAGGGGCTTTCTAGGGCTGCTAAAATTCACAGGATTCTGCTTCCTGCAGTGTTGAAGTGGCTTGGCGACGGCCAGAATCCGGATATGGGTTTGCTTGCGTGGAGGCGTCTTGCGGAGCGTTTTGGCGGTAAGAATACGTATCTTGGTTTTTTGCGTGATTCTCCTTCTGCAGCTCAGCGTCTTTGCCACGTTTTGGCTGACTCGCGCTATCTTGGCGACGCTATGATGCAGTCGATGCAGTCTATTACTTGGCTTGGCGACGACGATGCGCTATCTGCGCGCGATAGAGCAAGTCTTGATATGCAAACTAGCGCAATGGTTGCGCGTTATGCTAGTAATATTGCGGATTTTGCGCAGTCTTTGCGCGCGCTTCGCCGCCAGGAAATTGAGCGCGTTGCTTTAGCTTGGATGTGTGGTCTTATTGACGACGATACTTCTATGCGCGCTATGAGTGACGTTTTTGACGCTGTTTTAGACGCGGCTTTGCAGTGGTCTATGCGCGAGGCTGCTTTGCGCATGAATTTGAGCGTAGCGAATTCAAGCGCTTCTCAAGCTGAAATTGCGATTATTGCGCTTGGACGCTACGGCGGTAGGGAAGTAAACTTCTGCTCGGACGCAGACATAATGGTGATTTACAAGCCGGTTGGTGAAGATTGCGATTTGGATGCATCTCACCATTTTGCGCAAACAACTGTAGATATTTTGCGAAATATTTTGCAAGGTTCTCTTACTCTTGAGCCGAAAATTATGGTTGATTTGGATTTGCGTCCGGAAGGGAAAGACGGCCCTTTGGTGCGCAGTCTTGAATCTTGTGAAAATTATTATCGTCAATGGGCGAGTACTTGGGAGCATCAAGCGTTGCTTCGTGCGCGTTTTGCTGCAGGTTCAAAAGAGTTGGCGGATGCTCTACTTGATGGCGTTGTAAACGACTTGCGTTACGCAAAAAATCCTCTTAGTGAATCTCAGCTTGCCGAAATTCGTAAGCTTAAAGCGCGTATGGAAGCTGAGCGTTTGCCTAGGGGAGTTAGCAGGGACAGGCATTTGAAGCTTGGCCGCGGCGGTTTAAGTGACGTTGAGTGGACTGTTCAGCTTTTGCAATTGCAATACGCTGGCACTTACGAGTCTTTGCGTGTTGTTGGCACGATGCAAGCTTTGAAAGCTTTGCAGTCTGAGCATTTGATTGAGGATGAGGATGCGAAAATTTTGGAGCGCTGCTGGCATATGTGTTCCGCGGTTCGCAACGCGAACTTCTTGTGGTCCGGATCAATGTCTCGCGCTGATGTGATTCCAACAGACTCGTATTCTTTGGGCGGAATCGCAACTTATCTTGGCTACGAGTCTAACCAGGGCCGCGTTTTTGAAAACGATCTTCTAGCAACCATGCGCCAGTGCCGCGAAATAATGTCTCGCCTTTTCTACGCGCGATAATCATTTCATCTTTAGTCACTTTACATTTATTGTTGCATTATTTGTTTTAGGTTATAATTACAGGACGGGAGGTGATTTTAATGAAAAATGCAGTAATAAGTAATGATGTAAAAGAAAGAGCTAACTCTTCAGTTTTTTATGCTGATGTTTCTGCGCCTATAAAACAAGCAGTCAGTAGTGAAAATTTAGAAGAAAATGACGAATTATTATCTACTGATTTTGCTGCAAAACTTATGCATAGTTATAAGCAATCAGTTTCTGGTTTAGCACGCCCGTATGCTGATGTTTTTGCTGAGTTAGAAAAGGGCTTGTAATGAGTTCTTTTAATATTCTTGTTACTCAAGATGCAGAAAATGCTAGTATGTCGCCACTCCGTATATAGATTCGTCAACGCTAATCAGTAAAATTGCGTAGGTCGCGTGTGGTCGCGGCCGTCTTGCCAAATAGCGAAAGGTAAGCGGTATTTATTATGACGAACGCAATTTCTTCTTTGCATCAAACTTTTTCTCGTGACGCAATTGCTCAATCGTTAGCAGGCAAAAGCGTTGTTACTTTGGACGATATTTCCACAGCTCAAATACGAATGCTTTTAGACAAAGCGAAATACATTGATTCGCACCGTAAAGAAGTGGCCCACACTTGCGATGGCAGAGTGTTGGCCACTCTTTTTTATGAGCCGAGCACGCGCACTCGCTTAAGCTTCGAAACCGCAATGTTGCGTTTGGGTGGAAAAGTAATCGGCTTTGCAGGCGCGCAACTTTCTAGCGCAAGCAAAGGTGAAACTGTAAACGATACTTTAAAAGTCGTTTCTAACTACGTTGACGTAGTCGCTATGCGTCACCCGAAGGAGGGTGCTGCTTTCGTAGCAACGCAAGCTGTGAGCACGCCTATTATTAACGCTGGCGACGGCGGTCACATGCACCCAACTCAAACTCTTGCAGACTTGGCGACGATTTTTGCGCGATTTGGTCGCGTCAATAATCTTACTGTTGGCTTGTGCGGCGATTTAACTTACGGACGCACTGTTCACTCGCTTATTGAAACTTTGTGCCGCTTTGGAAACGTTCATTTTGTGCTGATTAGCCCGGATGAGCTTAAAACTCCGCAGTACGTAATTGACCGAATTGAAGACACTCCTTCTTGCACTTACGAAGAAACTCGCGACTTGATGGAAGTGATTGGCAAGCTTGACGTGCTTTACATGACTCGCGTGCAAGAGGAGCGTTTTACGGATCGCGAGCAATACTTGCGACTTCGCGACACGTATATTTTGACGGAAGAAAAATTGCAAAAAGCTAAGTCGCATATGCCTGTGCTGCATCCGCTTCCTCGAATTAACGAGATTGCGGTTGACGTTGACGACGACCCTCGTGCAGCATACTTTGAGCAGGTAAAAAACGGTATGCTTATGCGCATGGCTTTGGAAAGTTCCGTTCTTGGCGACGAGCTTTGCGGCTACGAGCCAACTGATCTTGTGAACGTGCCGGAAGAAGAATTGCAAGCAGTTGATGCGAACGGAATTTCCTTGGCGGATCCTCGCGTGCATAAAACAGACGAAAGCGCGCCTGAAAATCTTAAGTGCCCGAATCCTCGCTGCATAACCAACAGTGAGCTAACTCTTAAGCGCAAATTCTACAAGTCTGATTCCGTAAGGCATGAGTATCGTTGCATGTATTGCGACGAAGAAGCAGAAACCAAGTAAAAAGTCTATTAAGATTATTGTATAACTGTAAAAATTCGCAAAACTAGGAGTGATATGAACAAAGCTGGCAGCTTAACTTTGCACAATATCTCTGTGTGGGATACCGGCGAAAGAATCGACCTTGTTGTGGATTCAATTCGCCAGGATGCTCTTATAGAGCCGAATGCGCGCGTTACCGGCGACATTGACGCAAGCGACCTTGTTGTTGCTCCTGGTTTTGCAGATCCGCACGTGCATTTTAGGGATCCGGGTCAAACGGCAAAAGAAACTATGATGACAGGCAGCGAGGCTGCGGCTGCCGGCGGCTACACGCAAGTTTTGATTATGCCGAACACAATTCCTGCAGTTGACGGCGAGCCTTGGAATGATGCTCCTTTTGATGTAGAAAACGTAATCGACTATTTACAGCGCTACGGTTGCATTTACGGCGTAAAATTGCCGGTTCGCTACGATTTAAGCGTGTGCGCATCTTTTGGACGCGAGGGCTTAAAACCAAGCAATATTGAGCTGTGGAAAAAGTACGTTGCAGGAATTGACGACGACGAAAAAACGTCCCCAATGAAAAAGCATCCAATCACTGCCATAAGTGACGACGGTGCTGCAGTGCCGGAACCAATTTTGCGAGACGTTTTGGCTATGGCAAAGCAAACTGGCTTGCCTTTTGTTGAGCATTGCGAGCATCATACTACGGGAGCTGTGAACGAGGGTCCGGTTGCAAAAATGCTTGGAGTTGGTGGAATTCCAGCTTCAACAGAGCTTGCAATAGTTCAGCGAGATATTGACGCTTCCCGCGAAACCGGCGTGCACGTGCATTTCCAGCATGTGAGCACGGCTGCAGCTTTTGAAGCGATTCGTAAAGCGAAAAAAGAAGGCTTGCCAATTACTTGCGAAACAGCTCCGCACTACGTTGCTTTGTGTGACGAGGACGTGCTGAAGTACGGCGCGATGGCAAAAATGAATCCGCCGCTTCGTTCTAAAGCGGATCGTCAAGCAACTCTCGCAGCTATTGCAGACGGCACAATCGACATGATTGCAACGGATCACGCGCCTCACACTGCGGAAGAAAAGTCGGGAGATTTCGCAAAAACTCCTAACGGAATTATTGGTCTTGAATGCGCGTACGGCGTGTGCCGCAAAGTTTTGGTTGACGCAGGATACACGGATGACAAGCATTTAATCGAATTAATGTCGGTAAATCCAATGCAATTAATGAGCAGAAGACCTACGGATATTGCGGCTTTGCTTAACGTTTCTTCGCGCTGCGCAAACAAGCGAACGTTGCGCTTAAATATTACTGAGCATCCTGAAAACGTTGATTTAGTGCTGATTAATATGCGAGAAAAGTGGACGGTTGACGCAAATTCCTTCCATTCTAAAGCTCGAAACACTCCTTTTGACGGCTGGCAGCTTACAGGCAGGCCGGTTGCGACGATTATTGGTTCGGAAATTGCGTTCTCAAGAATGTGATTGAAGTTTTTAAAAAATGTGATTGAAATAAATAATTTAGGTTGGTAGCAAATGGACGAATTAATTGAAGCGATTGCAGCAAAGCAAAATCCTAGCGTTGTGGGATTGGATCCTAAGCCGGGAATTTTGCCTGCAGAAGTTATTAGCGCTCTTGCAGACGAAGTTTTGCAAGAAGTGGATGGCGAAGATGCGCTGCCAACTCTTTTAGCTACAGCTTATTTTGAGTTTAATCGCGCGATTATTGACGCAGTTGCAGATATTGTGCCTGCTGTAAAGCCGCAAATCGCAATGTATGAAGCTCTAGGCTCTGCCGGAATGGACACGTACGCAATGACTTGCGAATACGCAAAATCGCGTGGGCTGATCGTAATAGGAGACGCAAAGCGAGGAGATATTGGCTCTACTGCAGGCCAGTACGCGGCTCATTTAAGCGGTTTTGCTAATCTTTCCGCATATTTTGAAGACGAAACTAGTAAAACTAATAGCAACGCGCTTTCTAAATCTCTTGAAAATCTTCTAAAAAATTACGAAAATCTGGACGTTTGGCACGAAGATTCGCTTACAGTAAACCCTTATATGGGTTCTGACGGCGTGAAGCCTTTTATTGACGAAGCAGTTTCGCATAATAAAAGCATTTTTGTGCTGCTTCGCACTTCAAATCCTTCTAGCAAGGAGCTTCAGGAGCTTATTTTGCAAGACGGCAAGCCAGTGTATGAGCATATGGCAGATTTGATTGAAAACTGGGGCGCGCAGCACGTTGGAAAGCACGGTTATTCGAATGTTGGAGCTGTGGTTGGAGCCACGCATCCGGAAGAAGGAAAGCGTTTGCGCGAGCTTATGCCGCACACTTTCTTCCTAGTTCCAGGCTACGGCGCTCAAGGCGGCACTGCTCAAGATGTTGCTGGAATGTTCGATAAAAATGGTGATGGCGCTATTGTGAACTCTTCTCGCGGTATTATTGGCGCGTGGCGAAAGTCTAAAGATTATGCGAAAAATCAAGGAAATATGTCTCTTGATAATATTCTTGATATTGTGCAAGATTCTGCAGAGGAAGCTGCGCGAAATATGCGCGACGACTTAAGAAATGCAGTGTATCGCTAAATTTAACGCGTAGCTAGAAAAGCAATGCAACGCTAAAATGTATAACTAAAAATAAAAACTAAATAAATAAAACAAAACTTAATAAATAAAACTTAATAAATAAAACTAAATAAATAAAACTAAATAAATCAAAACGCAACGGTACAACACATACAAGGGTAGGGGAAACCACATGAGTGATGGCATGTTTATTCCAACGCGAAAAGCCAATGGAAACGCCATAATTACGTTACGTGAAGACGCTTTTGACTCTTCCGGCTCAAGTTCTGCAGACGAAAGCAACAGCGCAAAATATTCGCGTCTTTGGGGGCGTAGAGCTGTAGAAGTGCTTAATAACGAAAAGCTTGACGAAGGCGTGTACCGTTTAACTTTGCGAGATTTAGAGATTGCGAAGAAAGCTACTCCTGCGCAATTCGTGAACTTGTATTCTCCTGACCCAACTGCTATGCTTCCGCGTCCTTTTGGAGTTGCGAGCGTTGATGGGGATACTTTTACGCTTATTTTTGCTGTGATTGGCAAAGGCACAGCAGAATTTGCGGAGCTTAAGCCGGGGGATACTGTGGATGCGCTTGGGCCTCTAGGATTGGGCTTTAATATTGATGCGGCTGCGCATTATGTGCTTGTAAGCGGAGGATTGGGCGTGCCGCCTATTATGTGTGCGGCTCAAGCTTTAAGCAATCGCAAGGATTCTAGCGTAACGGCAGTGCTTGGCTACCGTAGTAAGCGTTTTGCAGACGACTTAATGAAGGAATATATTTCAGACGTGCACAGTATTACAAATGCTGAAGGTACGGTTATTACGCTTCTTGACGAGCTTGAAAAAGTTAAGCATTTTGATTTTGGTGACGATTTGCCAACTGTTATTTTGTCTTGCGGACCATTGCCAATGATGAAAGCTGTGGCTCACTGGGCGCATGAGCGCGATGTGCAATGCCAGTTAAGTCTTGAGGCGCGAATGGGATGCGGTTATGGAACTTGCGTTGCTTGCGTGGTTGATACTTTGGAAGGCAGATTGAAAGTTTGTAACGACGGTCCAGTTTTTGATGCGAATCGTTTGGGTTGGGAGTAAAAAATATGAGTGCTGTAAATAATGCTGTAAATAGCTTAAATGCCGAAAATAATTCTGTAAATGATGCAAATTCCGCAACAAATTCCGCAGAAACTTTCGGCTTTGACACAAGCCACGTGTGGAAGCACCCAACTCAAGTTGCGGGCGTTAAGTGGAAGAACATGGTTGGAACCGCTTCCGGAACCTTCCAGCTCGCAGCATGCCGACGCTTTTACGACGTAAGTCAGCTCGGTGCAATCTGCACAAAAGGCGTTTCCCCAGTTCCTTGGGAAGGAAATCCTTCTCCGCGCACTGCAGAATCTCCTTCCGGAATGGTAAACGCAGTCGGCTTGCAAAATCCGGGAGTTGACCATTATCTTATTGACGAGCTGCCGAAATTAAAATCCATGGGAGCGCTTGTAATTACTAATGTTGCGGGCCACAGTGACGACGATTATGCGCAAGTTGTTGAAAAGCTTGCTGATTCTTCTGCAGATATGCTTGAAATTAACGTAAGCTGCCCAAACGTGACTCACGGCGGAATGAGCGTTGGTACGGATCCTGTGGCATTGCACCGCTTAATTAAGCGACTTCGCGCAATGACTAATAAGCCGATGATTGTAAAAATGACGCCAAATGTGACGGATATTGTGTCGATTTGCAAAGCTGCGGTTGATGCTGGAGCGGACGCTTTAAGCATGATTAACACGCTGGTTGGTTTGCGAATTGATATTCGAACCGGCGAGCCGATTATTGCGAACCGCACGGGCGGCGTTTCCGGCCCTGCGATTTTCCCAATTGGACTTGGATTCGTGTGGCGAGTGCGCCAAGCTATGCCAGATATTCCGATTATTGGCATTGGTGGCATTGATTCTGGCGAAAAAGCTTTGGAATACTTGTATGCTGGCGCGAATGCTGTAGAAGTTGGTGCGGCCGCTTTGGTGGATCCTACTGCTCCGATTCGAATTGCGCGCGAGCTTGACGATTTGCTTGATTCTCGCCCGAAGCTTGCGTCTTTGCTTGCTGAAGGTAAAACTTGGCGCTGAAGTGCGAATAAAATCGCAAATAAAATCTTAAAATAAATAAAATAAAAATACTCAAAAGAAAGAGAGAAGAAAATGGCAGAATTAGACGAACGTTTTACAAAGTTTTTGCTTGATTCAGGCGCGCTTAAATTTGGCGACTTTACGCTGAAATCTGGCCGCAAATCGCCTTATTTTATTAACGCGGGCGCTTTTGACGACGGCATGAAAATCGCTTCTCTTGGCGCATACTACGCTCAGCGCGTAATTGCAGGAATCGAAGACGGAAAACTTCCGAAAAATATCGACACTGTTTTCGGCCCTGCTTATAAGGGCATTCCGCTGGCTGTTTCGACTGCTATGGCTTTAACAAATAATCACAATATGCCAGTCGGCTTTACTTTTGACAGAAAAGAGCGCAAGGATCACGGTGACGGCGGAATTATGGTTGGAAAGCCGCTAAAAGACGGCATGAAAGTGCTACTTGTTGACGACGTTATGACAGCCGGAACTGCAGTGCGCGAAACTTTGCCGAAGCTTAAAGCGGAAGCAAATGTGGAAGTTGTTGGCTTGATTTTGGCAGTAGATAGAATGGAGCGCACAAAAGACAGCGAGCTTTCCGCAGTAAAAGCAGTCGAGCAAGAGTTTGGATTCCCAGTTTTGCCAATTGCGAACGTGCGCGAAATTTTCGCAGCAGCTGAGCGTATTAAAGGCGATGACGGAAAGCCAGTTATGGATGAGGAATTAGCTGCGCGCGCTGCAAATTACTTGCGTGAATACGGAGCGTAACTGTTATCTACAACTTCGTAAAAAACTTAAAGCACGTGTTATTTTTTTGTGTTCCGTTGCGTAAAAAGTTTGTTGTAATACTATTGTAGAGTCAATAAGATTCGTTAATTTATTACGGCTCGTTAATTTATTACGGCTCGCTGATTTATTACGATTCGCTGATTTAATTTAGTCGGGGGAAGAATATGTTCTGTACACAATGCGGCAGTCAAAATGAGGAGAATAGCAAATTCTGCGATACTTGTGGCGCACCATTAGCAAATACGCAGCAAGATAATGCTAGCGCGCAAAATGAATCGCAAGAGGCTCCAACGCAAGCGATTTCTTACCAAAATTCTTATCCAACGAATCAGCCTTACGCAAATGATGCGCAATATTTTCAAGCTGATGTTGCAAATTACGATGCGAATGCGGATAAAAATAAGAAGCGAATCATTATTACTGTAATCAGCGCTATTGTTGCTTGCGTTTTAGTAATAGGCGGCGGCGTATGGTGGTACGTAAATAATGAGCAATCTGCTAAAGCGCGTAATCAAGCTAAATTAGAGCAAACGAAGAAGAAACCAAAGAAGCACGTTAAAGAAGATGATGACTTGGATTCAGACGATGATAGCGACAGCAGCGACGATAGCGACAGTAAAGAAAATGAAGACAATAGTGACGGCGATATTTCTGCAGTTAAAAAACTGAATACGCAAAAAATTGATAATTTAATAAAAGATTTTGCGCAAACTCATTCCGTATCTGTTGCTATTGCAAATAAAAACAAGATTGTGTATGAGACGAATGATTCGCACACTCAATTCCCGGCTGTTGGTTTTTATTTCCCTGTAATCTTGCACGCTCAGGAAGTGGCAGATTATAACTATGAGAAACAATACGAAAACGTTATTAAAACGATGAGTAATGCGTCTGCTAACGAGCTTATAGATGCTCAAGGCGGGTTAGATGGATTAAATAATTGGTTGTCTAATAATGGCTACTCGGATACTTCGTTTGCGCGTAAATTTGGCGATGTTAATGCAGCGAAAGCGGGTAATGATAATTACACTTCCGCGCATGATGCTGCAATGATGCTTTCGAAAGCAATGGGAAATTCGTTTATTACAAATCCAACAGGTTATAATGTTGCGGCTGATGGCGTTAGAATTCCAAGCGGCATAACTATTATGGCGCATCGAGGCCAGGGAATTAAGAACGCGTATAACTATTTCATGATTATTAAAAGCGGCGATAAAATGCTTGGCATGTCGGTTTTGACAAGTTCTGCACCTAAATCTGATGTTGCTGAATTAGTGTCAAAGCTGTTGGATTTGTTGAAAAATGATTTATAAATCTATTAAGTTGACGCTTTGTGGCATAATAGGCAAGGTTTATTTCTTAAGCTGCTAAAATTGCAGCTTTATTAGCGAAAGAAACGGGTAACTCGTGGCACAGACTACCAATGATATTAAGAATGGTTCGGTTTTGAATCTTGACGGTCAGCTTTGGACCGTTGTTAAGTTCCAGCACGTAAAGCCAGGCAAGGGTCCTGCTTTTGTGCGTACCACCATTAAGAACGTGCTCTCGGGCAAGATTGTCGACAAGACTTTTAATGCCGGCATGAAGATGGAGTTCGAGACCGTTGATAACCGCACGTTGCAGTATTCCTACGAAGATGGCGACAATTTCGTCTTCATGGATATGACCACCTACGACCAGGTTTATATTCCTAAGGTTTTGGTTGGCGAGCAGAGCAAGTATTTGCTCGAAGGCACCGACTGCATCGTAAGCTTCCATGACGGCACTCCTTTGAGCGTTGAGCTTCCAGCTTCCGTAATTTTGACCATTACGCACACTGAGCCAGGCTTGCAGGGCAACCGTTCTAACGCTGGCACTAAGCCTGCAACCGTGGAAACCGGCGCTGAAATCCAGGTTCCACTCTTCGTGGGTGAAGGCGAAAAGGTGAAGGTCGACACTCGTGACGGCTCTTACCTTGGTCGCGAAAACTAAAGAAGTAGTTATCTAATTAAGTTAGTAAATTAGTTATCTAATTAATTTAGTTATCTAATTAAATTAGCTATTTATTTCTAAATAATTTTTATAGTGTGACCCGGTGGCGATTATTCGTTGCTGGGTCGCGTATTTTTAATACTTTGCACAGAAGGGCGCATTATGGCACGTTCCACTGCTCGTAAGAGGGCTTTGAATACGCTTTATGAGGCGGATGAAAAGAATCAGCCTATTCTTTCCTTGCTGGAGGAGCGCGTTAAAGAGCCTGGTGCTCAAACTCCGCTCCCAGAGTACGCTATTGAGATTGTTCGAGGCGTGGGAGAACGACGCAACAGAATTGACAAGACGCTTAACCGTTATTCAACCGGCTGGAAAGTTGGAAGAATGGCTGTTATTGATCGTAATATTTTGCGCATTGCAGTTTGGGAAATGCTTCTTAACGAGGAAATTCCAGACAAGGTTGCTATTGACGAGGCGATTGCGCTCGCGAAAATGTATAGCGATGAGGAAGCTATTGCGTTTATTCACGGACTTCTAAGCGCGATTATGGCAGATAAAGACGCTTGCTTGGCAAAGTTTAATGGCGAATCTTCTCCTGAAGACGCTGCTACGGAAGAAACTACGGAAGAAGCTGCTGCTGAGTAATAAGCTTTGCAGTTGTGCTCTGCAGCTATTACGTTAAACCAAGCCCTCCAAATGCGAGATAGTTTTCCCGC
>NQOH01000009.1:40085-58479 GCA_003585735.1 Gardnerella kenyensis | reverse complement strand
AAATGTGGGGTGGTTGTCTCGTGTTTGGAGGGTTTTGGGTTGTGTTTTGCTCCAAATGTGGGGAACTTGTCTCGTGTTTGGAGGGTTTTGGGTTGTGTTTTGCTCCAAACGTGGGGTGGTTGTCTCGCGTTTGGAGCGCTCAAGCAGGTCGTCGCTCCGGCGCGTCGCCCGTCCGCCAACCTGAGTAAACTTGCCACGAATATCCTAAAGCCATAAGGGGGTTAAGGTGGATTACAACGACACCTTCGCCGGATTCGGCAGTGATGATGCAGTATTGGTGTTGGAGGATGGTCAGGTTTACGTTGGTAAGCCTTTTGGTGCGCAAGGTTCTACGCGCGCTGAGATTGTGTTCTCCACGGGCATGACTGGTTATCAAGAAACATTAACTGATCCAAGTTATGATCAACAAATCGTAGTTCAAACATTCCCACACATAGGTAATACGGGAATGAATCACGAAGATCCTGAATCTAATCGCATTTGGGTTGCAGGCTACGTGGTTAAGGAGCCAAGCCCAGTAGTTAGCAATTGGCGCGCTGAAGGTTCCTTGGAAGACGATTTACAAAAGCAAGGTATCGTTGGCATTAGTGGTATTGATACTCGAAAGCTGGTACGTCATTTACGCTCGGTAGGCGTTATGCGTGCCGGCATTTTTTCTAATAAGGCCCTGGTTGATTCGTCAACCGGGGCTTTTCGTACCGTCGCTTCTTTCGTTGACGAAATTAAGCAGACTCCTCAAATGCAGGGCTTGCGCTTAACGGATGAAGTCAGTACTAAAGAAACGTATACGATTGAGCCTTGCGGTGATTTTGAAGGAAAAGATCCGCTTTACACTGTTGTAGCAGTCGACTTTGGTATTAAATCCATGACTCCTCACCGTTTAGCTGAGCGCGGCTGCCGCGTGCACGTAGTAAGCTCCTCAATCAGCTTCGAATCGTTGCAAGCGCTTAACGCGAACGGCGTATTCTTCTCAAACGGTCCTGGAGACCCTGGTCAAGCAAATCGCGAAGTTGAGCTTTTGCGCAAAGTTTTGGACGCAGGATACCCATTCTTTGGAATCTGCTTTGGAAATCAGTTGCTTGGTCGCGCTCTTGGCTTTGGCACTTACAAGCTGAAGTTTGGCCACCGCGGTATTAACCAGCCTGTAAAAGACGTTACAACCGGAAAAGTGGAAGTTACGGCTCACAATCACGGCTTCGCAGTGGACGCTCCTCTTGACGGACCTGTTCAATCTCCTTACGAAAACGGCCACTTTGGTCGCGTGCTAGTTTCCCATATTGACTTGAACGACAATGTTGTAGAAGGCTTGCAATGCCTTGATATTCCAGCATTCTCTGTGCAATATCATCCGGAAGCTGCAGCAGGCCCGCACGACGCTTCGTATCTGTTTGACCGCTTTGTGGAATTGATGCGCGAAAACGCTCGAAAAAGCAAGTAATACTCGAAAAAGCAAGTAAGATTTTAATATTTACGGAAAAGAGAAATTTACTATGCCAAAACGTACTGATATTAAGTCGGTTATGGTAATTGGTTCCGGCCCGATTGTTATTGGTCAGGCTGCAGAATTTGATTATTCTGGAACGCAAGCTTGCCGAGTTCTTCGCGAAGAAGGCATTCGCGTAATTTTGGTTAATTCCAACCCGGCTACGATTATGACCGACCCGGAGCTTGCTGACGCAACTTATATTGAGCCAATTGACACTTCGATTTTGGAGCGAATTATTGCAAAGGAACGTCCGGATGCGCTTCTTCCAACGCTCGGTGGTCAAACTGCGCTTAACGCTGCAATGGATTTGGGTCGTGCAGGAATCTTAGAAAAGTATAACGTTGAGCTGATTGGTGCTTCTTTGGAAGCAATCGACCGCGGCGAAGACCGTGAGCTTTTCAAAAAAGTCGTTGAAAAAGCTGGAGCGGAAAGCGCAAAATCTTTTATTGCTCACTCAATCGAAGAAGTAGACAAAATTGTTGAAACTTTAGGATACCCGGTAGTAGTACGCCCAAGCTTTACAATGGGCGGACTCGGCTCTGGTATTGCTCATAACGAAGAAGAGCTTCACCGCATTGCAGGAGCAGGCATTCACTATTCTCCAACAGACGAAGTGCTTATTGAAGAAGGCATTGAAGGCTGGAAGGAGTTTGAGCTTGAGCTTATGCGCGACGCAAAAGATAACGTCGTAGTTGTTTGCCCAATCGAAAACGTCGATCCTGTAGGCGTGCATACAGGCGACTCGATTACCGTAGCTCCTTGCTTTACGCTTACAGACCGCGAGTATCAAAAGATGCGCGATATTGGTATCGCTATTATTCGAGGCGTTGGCGTCGACACAGGCGGATGCAATATTCAGTTCGCAATCAACCCTCAAACCGGTCGCATTATCGTAATCGAAATGAATCCGCGCGTATCTCGCTCTTCCGCGCTCGCATCCAAAGCAACCGGCTTCCCAATCGCAAAAATCGCAACGAAACTTGCTCTCGGATACACTTTGGACGAAATCCAAAACGATATTACTCGCTCAACTCCTGCAAGCTTCGAGCCAACAATCGACTACGTTGTAACGAAGATTCCTCGTTTTGCTTTCGAAAAGTTCCCGGGAGCAGACACCACGCTTACAACTTCTATGAAGTCTGTTGGTGAAGCAATGGCTTTGGCTGGAAACTTCCAGGAATCTCTTGGAAAAGCAATGCGCTCAATCGACAAGCGTCACGCATGCTTTAGCTGGGATGGCGAGCGCCCAAGTAAGGAAGAAGTTAATAAGCTTCTTGAAGAAATGCACACTCCAACCGAGCACCGCTACTTGCAAATTCAGCGTGCGCTTTGGGGTGGAGCAACACCGGATCAGATTTTTGCAGCAACAAAAATCGACCCTTGGTTTGTTGAGCAGCTGGCTCAAATTAATGAGACTGCGCTCGCAGTTCGCGATGCTGAAACTTTAACTCCTAAAGTTTTGAAGCGCGCTAAGCTTGCTGGCCTTTCGGACGTTCAAATTGCGCATTTGCGTAATCTTGGTGACGAAGGCGAAAATATGGTTCGTGAGCTTCGTTGGGCTTACGGTTTGCGCCCTGTTTATAAGACGGTTGATACTTGCGCAGCCGAGTTCGACGCAGCAACCCCGTACTACTATTCTTGCTACGCTGACGAAAGCGAGTTGAAGAAGCGCGATCGTGAAGCTGTGATTATTCTTGGTTCTGGCCCGAACCGAATCGGCCAGGGTATTGAGTTTGATTACACTTGCGTTCACGCTGTTCAGGAATTGGGTAAGGATTACGACACCATTATGGTTAATTGCAATCCTGAAACAGTTTCTACAGATTACGACATGTCTGACCGTCTTTACTTTGAGCCGCTTACTTTTGAAGATGTGCTTGAAATTTACGAAGCGGAAAAGAAGCTTGGTCCTGTTAAGGGCGTGATTGTGCAGCTTGGTGGTCAAACGCCGCTTTCGCTTGCTGCTCGTCTTAAAGCTGCAGGAGTTCCAATTTTGGGAACAACTCCTGAGGCTATTGATTTGGCGGAAAATCGTGAGCTTTTTGGTGAGGTTCTTCGTCAAGAAGGCATGAATGCTCCGCGTTACGGCACAGCTTTAAGCCTTGAGGAAGCAAAGGATGCAGCTCACGCAATCGGCTACCCGGTTCTTGTGCGCCCAAGCTACGTGCTTGGCGGCCGCGGCATGGAAATCGTGTACGATGACGCTCAGCTTGCAAAGTATGTTGATCGCGCTTTGGATGAGGCTCGTGCAGACACGGTTGTTTCTGGCCGCTTGCCTTCGCCGCTTTTGATTGATAAGTTCCTTCAGGATGCTATTGAAATCGACGTTGACGCGCTTTACGACGGCAATGAGCTTTATATTGGCGGCATTATGGAGCATGTTGAGGAAGCTGGCGTGCATTCTGGTGACGCTGCTTGTACTCTTCCTCCAAGCACTCTTTCGGACGATCAAATTCGTCGCCTTCGCGAGGGTACGCTTTCGATTGCTCGCGGCTGCTCTGTTCGCGGTCTTATTAACGTTCAGTACGCTTTTATGGCGAACACTTTGTACGTGATCGAAGCAAATCCTCGTGCTTCTCGTACTGTTCCGTTTGCTTCTAAAGCTACGGGTGTTGCTCTTGCTAAAGCGGCTGCTCGAATTATGGCTGGCGAAACAATCGCACAGCAGCGTAAGCGCGGTCTTCTTCTTCCAAAGGGAGATGGTGGTGACATTCACCCAGGCCAGCAGGTTGCTATTAAAGCTTCTGTGCTTCCGTTTAAGCGTTTCCGCACTCCTGTTGGTCGCACGGTTGATATTTTGCTCGGCCCTGAGATGCGTTCTACTGGCGAAGTTATGGGCTTTGACCGCGACTTCCCTCACGCTTTTGCTAAGAGTCAGCTTGCAGCATACAAGGGCGGTTTGCCTACTAGCGGCAACGTTTTTGTGTCTGTAAGTGATGCAGATAAGAGGCAATTGCCGCTTCTTGCTGTGCGCTTAGTGGAGCTTGGTTTTACGATTTGGGCTACTGAAGGTACTGCTTCTGTGCTTCGTCGTTACGGAATTGATTCTGTGATTGTTGACAAGCTTTCTAGCCGAGGCGACACGGCGAAGGATGTGCGTAATAACGAGAAAGTGCACGAAAGAATTGGTAAAAACGTTGTAGAGCTTATCGAGAATGGTAAGATTGATATGGTGCTCAATACACCGAATTCGAGAGGGTCTCGTACAGACGGTTACGCAATTCGTGCAGCGGCTGTAGCAGCGGATCTTCCACAATTCACTACAATTACAGAGTTCGCTCCAGTTTTGATGGCTATTGAAGCTGTTAAGAACAACGATTATCAGGTGATGAGCATTCAAGAGCATGCTCAGCAGCTGTTTGCAATTGAACAGGCGGAAAATCAAGAAAGTCGGGCTTAATACATGACCGAGAGCATTCGTGATCAAGAAGTACAGGCGCAAAGATCAGATTTTGGTTTGCGTTTGAAGAACGCTATGGCAAAATATGGCCCATTATGCGTTGGTATTGATCCTCATCGCAAAATGTTGCTGAATTGGGGATACAACATGGATGCTCTCGGTGCTGAGCTGTTTTCAATGCGAATGCTGCAAGCAATGAATGGAAGAGCAGCTGCTGTTAAATTCCAGTCCAGCATGTTTGAGCGTTACGGTTCTAAAGGTTTCGCAGCGCTTGAGCGCGTGCTGTATGCTGCTCGTCAAATGGATGTTATAACAATCGTTGACTGCGGTCACGGTGGTTTATCTACTACTATTTCTGCGCTTGCAGACGCGTATTTTAAGCCGGATTCTCCTCTTCTTACTGACGCTATTACGCTTCTTCCGTATTACGGCGCTCGCTCAATGGGCGGCTTAATTAACGAAGCTCTTAATAACGGTAGAGGCGTTTTTATTGCTTCTTTAACTTCTAATCGTGAAGGTGCAAGCTTACAAACTGCAATCCGCCAAAATGGAGATTACCGCGGAACTACTGTAGCTAACGGAATTGCTCAAACTGCTCAAAGTTTTAACGATAAAACTAAAGGATTAGGTTCTGTTGGTTTAATTGTTGGAGCTACGATTGGCGACTGGATGAACGGTGGCGGAATTGATGTCACAAGTTTCACCGGACCGATTCTTTCCCCAGGCTACGGCTGGCAAGGTGCAGAAGCTAACGACTTAAAGCGTGTTTTTGCTGGCACGCATGGTAATGTATTGGTAACTGTTTCGCGTTCTATTGCGTCTCACGGCCCAAGTATTGGTGAGCTTTCGGCTGCAACTGAACGCATAGCATGGGATATTCGCCAGGCTCTTATAGATTCTGACGAACATGAGTAAGGTAGAGGGGTAAAGGAAATGACTACCAAAGATGATGTGAAAGATTCTCAATCTTCACAGCCTAAGCGCCGATTAATCGTGCTAACTGGACCTACTGCAGCTGGCAAAGGCACAGTAGAAGGCATACTTCGCGAGAAGCATCCTCATGTTTGGTTGTCTGTTTCTGCTACTACGCGCGCACCTCGTCCAGACGAGTTTAATGGTATCCAATACTGGTTCTTGGATGAAGAAGAGTTTGAGCGTCGTAAGCGCAACGGCGAGTTTTTGGAAACTGCTTTGGTTCATGGCATGGCTCATTATGGCACTTTGCTTCAGCCTGTTCTTGACCATCTTGAGCAGGATATTCCTACTTTGCTTGAAATTGATTTGCAAGGTGCGCGTCGCGTGAAGCAAGAAGCTTCGCGTCTTGGTTTGGAAGTTGTGTACGTGTTTATTGCGCCTCCAAGTTTCGAAGAGCTTAAGCGTCGTCTTATTGGGCGCGGCACTGAAACTCCTGAGCAGCAAGCAAAACGTTTGGAAACAGCAAAAGTTGAAATCGCTGCAGCTAAAGAGTTTGACGTTGTTATTGTTAACGACAATGCTGATCGAGCTGCCGACGAATTGTGGAACGTAATTGCGCGAGAATACGACTTATAAATAAAACTTGCGCAATACTCGCTAATATCGTCAACTTATAAGCGTTTATAGTCAACTTATAAGCAACATATAATCAATATCCACTCAATAGCCTATAATAGACGATTTGGAACTATTGTAGCACCATAGAATTTGGAGAATATTATGGCATTAGGCACTCAGCCAACACCTACGGGTCTTGCGAATCCACCAATTGATGATTTAATGCAACATGCGGATTCCAAGTATGCGCTTGCCTTATTTGCTGCAAAACGAGCACGTCAAATTAATGCTTATTTCACTCAGCTTAATGAAGGTTTGTTGCAAAATGTTGGCCCATTAGTTGAGTATCAAAATCAAGAAAAGCCTTTAGCTATTGCTTTCCGCGAAATTAATAAAGGTTTGCTTGAAGAAACGCTTGGTGAAGACGATTTAAGCGAAGGCAACTAAATTTATTTAACTAAATTTAGCTAAATAATCATCTTATTAGTTGATTTTATTGCTGTAACGTTTTTACGTATTCGCAGTCGCATTATTGTGCTTAAAGCAGATGAGCGGCTGCGTTTTTCGCTTTATATAGCCTTTTTGACTATTAATTAGGGGGAAATGTGGAAGAACGTAAGTTGATTTCTGCAGAATCTGTTACTGAAGGTCATCCGGATAAGCTTTGCGATCAAATCGCAGACGCTATTTTGGACGATATGCTCCGTCAGGATTCTCATGCGCATGTGGCGGTGGAAGTTTGCGCTTCCGTCGGCCAGTTTGTGGTTTTTGGGGAAGTGCGCGGTGAAGTTTATAGCGACATTCCTGGTATTGTGCGCAAAGTAGTTCGAAATGTTGGGTATACGAGCTCTGTGATTGGTCTTGACGCAGATTCTTGCGGCGTGATGGTTTCCTTAACCGAACAAAGCGCAGAAATTAACCAAGGTGTTGCACGTTTGGACGAAAGCCACGAAAGTGCCGCTTCTCGCGAGGAACGTTACGCAGCTCAAGGCGCAGGAGATCAAGGCGTTATGTTCGGTTACGCAAGTGACGAAACTGACACTTTAATGCCTCTTCCAATTTATTTAGCGCATCGTTTAGCACAAAAGCTTGCTAGCGTAAGAAAAGATGGTACGGTTGCGCATTTGCGTCCGGATGGTAAAACGCAAGTTACGATTGAGTACGATTCTAAAGGCGCGCCTCAACGTTTGGATACTGTTTTAATTTCTACTCAACACGATCCTGAAGTTTCAAGCGACTGGCTTAAGGCTCAGCTTGTTGAGCACGTTGTTAAGCCTGTGTTGGACGAAGTTCTTTCCGAAAACATTGAGCACGATTCGTACCGTATGCTTGTGAACCCTACTGGCTCCTTCGTTTTGGGCGGCCCTGCTGCAGATTCTGGTTTAACGGGTCGAAAAATTATTGTTGACACTTATGGCGGTGCAGCTCACCATGGCGGCGGCGCATTTTCTGGAAAAGATCCTAGCAAGGTTGATCGTTCAGCAGCTTATGCTGCTCGATGGGTTGCAAAAAATATTGTTGCAGCAGGCCTTGCTCATAAAGCAGAAGTGCAAGTTGCGTACGCTATTGGTATTGCAGATCCTGTAAGCGTAAACGTTGAAACATTTGGTACTGAAGCTGAAGGCATTACTCGCGACGATATTGCGCGCGCTGTACGCGAAGTATTCGATTTGCGTCCGGCTGCAATTATTGACGAGCTTAATTTGCTTCGACCAATTTACGCACCAACCGCATCCTACGGTCATTTTGGACGTACCGACGTTACGTTCCCTTGGGAAGAAACGAATCGCACAGAGAATCTTCGTGCAGCTTTAAATCTTAAGTAGAAGCTTAAAATGGCAGAGCAACCTTCGTTAGATGGATTAGCGCGCAAAACAAAACGCAAGCGTAATGCTGTTTCGCGCGTTCCTGCAGACGATTGTGCTATTGCTCACGTGATGCTAGACGTTCAAGCAACTCATTTAGGTCGCACTTTTGATTATTTAGTATCAAAAGATCAAGATGAAGATGCTCAGCCGGGTGCGTTTGTGCGCGTGCGTTTTGGTGCGCAAAGGCTTACAGGCGTTATTTGGTCTCGTTCTTCGCACACGGATACTCCTGAATCTGCTTTACGGTTTATTGAACGCGTTTTTCCTTCAGACGTGCTACTTTCTCAATCTTTACGAGATGATATTGACGATATTGCTAAAGCTTATGGCGGAACTAGCGCAAATATTCTTCGACTTGCTGTGCCGCAGCGCGTTGCTCGAGTAGAACATGAGGAAGTTTTTGACAGCATACGTTTGCATCGCAGAAAAGATTGGTGCAATAAGCTTAAGCAGCGTTTATCTAACAGTACCGACGCGAACTCTTCTTACACAACTTGCGCTCGCATGCTTTCTTCGTACAAAAACGCGGATCTTCTAAATCAAGCGTTAAGTAAAAAAGTAAGTGCAAAAGTAAGTGCAAGAGATAGTAAAAAAGTAAGTGCAAAAGATAGTAGCGCTTATAAATCTTTTATTGTTGATGCTTTGCCTGGATCTCAAAGACTTGCTCAAGATTTAGCTTGGATTATTGTTACGGCAGTAAGTCAAGGAAAGCAGGCTGTGGCTGTTTTGCCAACGCTTCGAGAAGTAAACGATGTTATGCGCGCGCTTATGGCTTACGGTTTGAAGCCTTATAAGCGCGTTAGCGTTGAGCATCCTGGTTTTTCTGCTGGAGGTTTTGACGGAGATGTTGCAAGGCTTTCTTCTTCTGACGCCCCAGCTGACCGTTACCGCGCTTGGCGTGCTGTAGCTTCCGGAATAGTGCCGTGTGTGCTTGGAACGCGCGCTGCAATGTATGCTCCGGTTGAAGGGGATGCGTTATTTGCGATTGTTGAAGATTGCGCGTACCAGTATGCTGACGGAATGATGCCTTATGCTCAAGCTCGCGGAGTGATGCGACTTCGAGCAAAAAAGCATGATGGCGTGTTCGTGGCAATGTCGTATTCCAGAAGCGCGTTAAGTCAAAGTGAAGTTGATTTTGCTAATTTAAATCAGTATGTAGAAAAATCTTCTGTAGAAACTTACGAAATTGCGGAAAATAACGAAATTGCGGAAAAATCTTCCGAAAAAAATAGCGAATCTGCAGAAATTTGCGAATCTGCAGAAACTTACGAATCTGCAGTAAGCGGCAGCAGTATTGCTGTAACGCCAATACCAGAAGTTCGAAACCAACTTATGCCGTGGGTTCGATGGCTTAATCGCGAAGCATTATTAAAACTAGCTGATCCGAGCATTGGCGCGCGCATACCGCATGCTGCTGTAAGAGCTATTAACGAAGTTCTTGAAGATGGAAAACCTGTGCTTCTTTCAATTCCGCAAGATGGTATTACTCAGTCTGCAGTTTGCAATTCTTGTCTGTATCAGGCGCGTTGTAGACGCTGTACTGGTCCGATTGATGTGTCTTACGGAAAAGATGCTGCGCGTTGCGTTTGGTGCGGAGCTAGTGCAAGCTCATGGTCTTGCGCTAATTGCGGAAGTAATAAAATGCGCGTTATACGAGTAGGTGCTGCTGGTACTGCAGAAGAATTAGCAAAACTATTTCGTAACGTTCCTATTTTTATTTCGTCGCCGCATCAGCCGAACGGAATTATTGAGTGCATTGATCAAAAGCCTGTAATTATTGTGTCAACTCCTGGAGCTGAGCCGCGCGTTCAATCTAAAGATGGAAATCAAAGCGGAGAATATGGCCTTGTTGCAATACTAGACGCTTGGGTAAGCTTGTACGCTTCCGGTCTTGACGCGCGAATCGACACTCTTACCGCGTGGATGAAAGCCGCAGGATTATGCGCTTCTAGGACTTTAGGCGGAAGCGTTTTGCTAATTGGAGAAACTTACCCGGCTTTAGCTAAAGCACTTACTTTGTGGGATACTACGCAACTTTCGCTAAATGAGCTTTCTGAGCGCAAGCAAGCTGCGTTGCCACCACTTGTGACTGCTGCATGCGTGTGGGGCTCGCGCGATGCTGTTATTAAAGCTTTGAATAATATTGGAGCAATTGCGGAAAACGAAAATAGCGAATCTAACGAAATCGTAAAATTAGAAAATAGTGACGAAACTAATCTAAAGCCTGAACTTTTAGGAATTGTGCCAATGCACGCGTCAGTAACGGATCATTATCATCATTTTGACGAACTTGACGACCGCGTAAAAGCTGTTGTAAAAGTGCCATTATCCTGTAGGCAAGAATTAGTGAATCGTCTCTATAAGCAAGTAGCGTATCACGTAGCTACGCGCTCTGCAGGAGAATTGCGTTTTTGTGTTGATCCAAAAGACTTACTTGCGTACTGAGGAGTGAATATGCAGGAAGTGAATATTAGGGAAGCGAATATGCAAGAAGCGAATATGCAGAAAATATACAATTGCGCAGTTTTAGGAGATCCTATTTCGCATTCGCTGTCTCCCGTATTGCACAACGCGGCTTATAAAGCTTTAGGCTTGAAGAATTGGCAATATAGCAAGAAAAAAGTAAGCGAAACCGAGTTGGCGGATTTTATATCAACTCTTGACGATTCTTGGAAAGGCTTAAGCCTTACAATGCCGCTTAAAAAAACCATAATGAAACTCGGCACTCCTTGCGACTACTGGTCTAAAGCACTTAACGTAGCAAATACTGCGATTTTTACAAGCAATCCTGCAACAGCTTTGCCTTCGCAAATTGAACTGTGCAACACGGACGTAAGTGGCATAATTACAGCTTTTATTCGATCCTTGCACGAGAGCATATGCCAAGTAAAAAAGGCCGTTATTATTGGAAGCGGCAACACGGCATCTTCTGCAATGGCGGCGCTGATAGAAATTGCGCAAGCTTCGAAACTTGAGCAGGTGCAAGTTATTGCAAGAACTGAAAATGACGGCAGCGTAAAAGGCGTTGAACGTTTTAATAATCTTTTGCGCGCGTACTGTGCGGATTCTCCAAATAGCAGAAGCATAGAGCCGTGCTTAGAAAACGGGGAAGCCGAAAGTGGGGAAGCTGAAAGTAGGGAAAACGAAAGTAGGGGAGCTGATTCAAAATACGAATCAGTTTTAGGTATTGAATTCCCAACATTTAGCGAGGAAGCGCTTGCAAAATTTGCCGACTATAGCGCGGAAAAATTAGGCGCGGAAAAATTATCGGAATGTGACGAATCTCTTATTTTGAAATCAATAAGCTCACTAGACGCAATTCGCGCAATCGCAGAAGCAGATATCGTAATAAGCACAGTTCCAGCGCATGTTGCAGACGGCCTAGCAATAGCGCTAAAAGCGTACTGCCAAAACAGTTGCGTAAAAAGCTTGGGTGCGCTGCTTGACGTAGTGTACGATCCGCGCCCGAGCATGCTTCTTAGCGCTTTCAGGCAATACGGATTGGGAATTGGCGGCGAAGAAATGCTTTTGTATCAAGCATTAGAGCAAGTAAAGCTGATGACGTTCGAATACAGGAATTCGGAAGAAACAGATGAAGAAAATTCGGAAGAAAAATCGGAAGAAAAATCGGAAGTAAGTTCTGAAGAAAAATCGGAAGTAAGCTCGGAAAATATTTTTGAGAATGATTCTGACAAGGCCGCAGATTACGATAATCCTAGAGACTGTGAATATTTAAGCAATTGCATGCGAAAAGCATTACAGGAGGCATTATGAGCGCCGAAGATCAAGCTGATGCGAAAAGCGATATGCAAAATAGTGCGCAAAATGATATGCAAAATAGTGCGCAAAATAGTGCGCAAAATAGCGATATTCAGAATATTGCGCATCGCGAATTAGACGCAAATACTCAAGTTCAAAGCGCAATCAGCATGCAACTAGCTGGCGGATTCGAAGTCATGCTAATCACAGGCATGAGCGGTGCCGGGCGCTCGCACGCAGCTAACGCTTTGGAAGACATGGGTTGGTACGTTATTGACAATCTTCCTCCGAAGCTTTTAATACCGCTGGTAGATATGATGACGTCTTCCGGATCAAAAGTGCATAAGCTTGCGGCAGTTATTGACGTGCGCTCGCGCGGATACTTCGACGACTTGTTTGCTGTTCTTGCGCATATTGACGAGCTTGGCGTAAAAACGCGAATTTTGTTCCTCGACGCATCAGACTCCGTGCTTATTAAGCGCTACGAGTCTGTGCGAAGGCCTCATCCTTTGCAGCGCGGCGGCAGGCTTATTGACGGCATTTTAGAAGAGCGTGAACTGCTTGGGCATTTAAAAGATTGCGCGGATATTATTATCGACACTTCAAATTTGAGCATTCACCAGCTTTCCACAAAGCTTTACGAAAGCTTACTAGGCAAAGGCTCTTCAACAGTGTCCGTGCACATTTTTAGCTTCGGCTTTAAATACGGCATTCCTATGGACGCTGATTTTGTGGCAGATATGCGATTTTTGCCTAATCCATTCTGGGTGCCGCAATTGCGCGACTTAACTGGAAAAGATAAAGCTGTAAGCGATTACGTGCTTTCGAATCCTGCAGCAGTTGCTTTTTTGGACTCTTACGAAAAGGCTTTGCTTACTGCTATCGACGGATTTGCTAAAGAAGATAAGCACTACGTAACTATTGCTGTTGGCTGCACAGGCGGCCAGCATCGTTCAGTGGCGGTGAGTATTGAATTAGCAAGACGCTTGAGATTGCACGGATTGCAAGTTACTGTATCTGCGCGCGAACTTCAGCGAAGATCGTAAATAAAATAAAATAAAAATAAAATAAAAATAAAAACGAAAACGAAATAAAAATAAAAACGAAATTTTTGTGCTGCAAGTATGTGCAAACGTATGCAAATATCGCTAAAATGTCCAACGTATTCTGTATCACAGAAAGCCGGGCATGTCGCGTGTTATCGTATCATGCAAGTACCTAATAAGCACGCATATTTTAAGAAGAACGAAAGTAGGAGGTTGTCCCTTGGCTCTTCTTGACGACGTCAAAAATGAACTCGTTTCCAACAACAATGAGCTCCCGACGGTCATTATGGCTCAAGCGGCAGCAATGATGCGTTTTGCTGGCGGTTTAAGGCCAGTAAACAACCAAGCTGTTATTCGTGCACAATTAGATTCGCAGCGTGCAGCACAATGGCTTGTTGAAGTATTGAAGACGCATTTTCAAAGGGAAGCAACCATTTCCCAAGTTTCGCGCCAAACTCCTACTGGTACTGTGATTCGTTACGACGTAGTTGTTGAGCATGGTGCAGCGGCGTTGGCTTTGCAATCCGGTTTGCTTGATCGCCGCATGCGTATTGTTGCAGGCTTAGCTCCGGAGATTGTCGGCGGAAGTATTGCTCAAATCAAAGCAGCATGGCGAGGAGCATTCCTAGCTCACGGCGCAATTTCCGATCCTGGCAAAGCAAGCTACTTGGAAGTCGTGTGCCCAACTCACGAAGCTGCAAACGCTTTGCAAACGATGGCAGCGCGATTGGGTATTAGCGCCAAAGCTCGTCAAGTTCGCAGCTCGGAGCGCGTAACTTTGCGCGATTCTGACGCAATTGAGCGCATGCTTATTCTGATCGGTGCTCCTCGCTCCGCGCGCGAGTGGACAGGAAAGCGTTCGGATGGGGAGGCTCGCGGAAAAGCTAATCGCCTTGCCAACTTTGACGACGCGAATATGCGACGTAGCGCAAAAGCTGCGGCTGAAGCTTGCGAAAAAGTTCGTCACGCATTCGATATTTTGGGCGACGACATTCCAGATAATTTGTTGATGGCTGGAAAGCTTCGTTTGGAGCATAGTGACGCAAGCTTGGAAGAACTTGGACATTTGGCGGATCCTCCAATCACGAAGGATGCTATTGCAGGGCGTATTCGCAGGCTTTTGCAGCTTTCGGTGAAGGTTGAGAAGTCGCGTATGCAGCAGCTTTAATTCTGTTTTTTGGAACATTTGCCGGAGAATTTTCTCCGGCTTTTTTGTTGCTGCGGATGGTTTGGTGGTTGGTGATGGATTGTTGAAGATGTGCGGTATAATTGCACCCGGCAATGTGTTGATATTTGAGGCTGATTTTGCGTCTTGTTGAACGAAGTAAGCCGGCACGGTAAGCCAGTATGTAAGTCAAATATGGTAAGCCAATATGGTTTGGAAAGGATACCAATGAAGACACTTAAAGATTTGGGAGATTTGAGCGGCAAGCGCGTTTTGGTTCGCGCCGATTTTAACGTTCCTCTTAAGGGTACGACAATCACCGACGACGGTCGTATTCGCGCCGCTTTGCCAACCATTAAAGCTTTGCGTGAGCAGGGTGCGAAGGTAATTTTGATGGCTCACCTTGGTCGTCCAAAGGGTCAGGTTGTTCCAGAGCTTTCTTTGGCTCCAGTAGCAGCTCGTTTAGGCGAACTTCTTGGCGTGAATGTTGCTTTGGCTACAGATACTTACGGCGAGGATGCTCAAGCTAAGGTTGCTGCCATGAATAATGGCGACGTTGTTTTGCTTGAAAACGTGCGCTTCAATGCCGAAGAGACCAGCAAGGATGCTTCCGAGCGCGCATCTTACGCTAAGAAGATTGCAGCTCTTGGTGAAGTATTCGTTTCCGACGGCTTCGGTGTTGTTCACCGCGCTCAGGGTTCTAATTACGATGTTGCTGCCGATCTTCCAGCAGCTGCCGGTTTGCTTGTTGAAAAGGAAGTTAAGGCACTTTCTCGCGCAACCGAAAATCCAGAGCGTCCTTTGACCGTTGTTCTCGGCGGCTCCAAGGTTTCCGACAAGCTCGGCGTTATTGAAAACTTGCTTTCTAAGGCTGATCGTCTTGTTATTGGCGGCGGCATGGTGTTCACCTTCCTTAAGGCTTTGGGCCACGAAGTTGGTACTTCCTTGCTTGAAGAAGATCAGCTCGAAAAGGTTAAGGGCTACATTGAAACCGCTAAGAAGAACGGTGTTGAGCTTGTGCTCCCAACCGATATTGTTGTGAACGCTGGCTTCCCAGCAGGCGATACTCCTGTTGCTCCAGAAGTTGTTCCAGCCGACGCTATTCCTGCCGACAAGATGGGCTTGGATATTGGCCCTGACTCTCAGAAGCTTTTCCACGACAAGATTGTCGATTCCAAGACCGTCGTGTGGAACGGCCCTATGGGCGTGTTCGAAGTTCCAGAGTTTGCAGCCGGCACTCGCGCTGTAGCTCAGGGCTTGGTTGATGCCACTAAGAACGGCACCTTCACCATTGTTGGTGGCGGCGATTCTGCTTCCGCAGTGCGCAACCTTGGATTCCCAGAAGATGGCTTCTCGCACATCTCCACTGGTGGTGGCGCTTCCCTCGAGTTCTTGGAAGGCAAGACTCTTCCAGGCTTGAGCGTGCTTGAGTAATTATCTTAAGTAATAAAAGCTCTCAAGTTTTATATTGCGTATTTGCCGGCTCAACGGAGAATATCAAAAGTATTATGATTTCTAATATTATGATTTCTCGGTTGAACCGGCATAATGCACTGTAATTATGTAATTTGCAATATAACTACGTAATTCGCAGTGCAGTTACGTAACTCTCAATATAGCTGCGTAATTCACAATATAGCTACGTAATTTGCAATATATTTTGTGATTATTTCTAAGAAGGGTTTGCATGAGTTCCAATCGCACTTATTTAGTCGCAGGTAATTGGAAAATGAATTTCAATCACCGCGAAGCTACGCATTTTATACAAAAATTTGTGTGGCTACTGCGCGATGCTCACTACGACTATCACGATTGCGAAGTTGCGCTTATGCCTTCTTTTACTTCTATTAGAAGCGTGCAAGTTCTTGTAGAATCTGACCGTTTGCCAATATTGTACGGAGCGCAAGCGGTTTCTGTAACTGCTCAAGGCGCTTTTACAGGCGATGTTTCGGCAGATATGCTAGCAAGTCTTGGATGCTCAATGGTGATTGTTGGCCATTCTGAGCGCCGCAAGTATCATCCGGAAGACGATGCGAATATTGTTGATCAAGTTCGCGCGGTTCTTGCAGCCGGCATGCAGCCTATTCTTTGCGTTGGCGAAAGTTTTAAGGAGCGTAAGCAGGGAATTGCGCTTGATTTTGCGGTAGGGCAGGTTCACGACGTTACGCGCGATTTGGATGCTAAGCAGGCCAAGCGTTTGATTATTGCGTACGAGCCAGTGTGGGCTATTGGCACGGGAATGGTTGCTAATGCGCAGTCGGCTCAGGAAGCGGCGTCGGCTATTCGAGAGGATTTGCGCGCGACTTTTGGCAGCGACGTGGCGGATACTGTTCGTATTCTTTACGGCGGATCCGTAACTTCTTCTAATGCTTCTAGCCTTATTGCAGAGCCAGATGTTGACGGATTCTTGGTTGGTGGAGCCTCTTTGGATGCCGAGGAGTTGTCGAATATTGTGCGACTCACCGCGGCTCAGGCGCGTCTATAGGTCAACGGTTCTTATTAAAATTAATCGAGTACTCTAAGACAGGAGGTTACTTGTGTCCGCTCTGAAAATCTTTTTGCAGGTATTGCTTGTGCTTACTAGCGTTTTGCTTACTCTGCTAATTTTGATGCACAAGGGCAAGGGCGGCGGCCTTTCCGACATGTTCGGCGGCGGCTTGACCAAGAACGCTGGTAGTTCTGGTGTTGCAGAAAAGAACTTGAACCGTTGGACCGTTATTATTGCACTGATTTGGGTTGCGGTGATTGTTATTTTGAACTTAATGACTAAGTTCTCGCTAATCTAAAGTATTCTTTTTGTAAAAAGCGCATAGTCAGCAGATTGTGCGCTTTTTGTTTATCTAGTCTCGTTTATTTAGGTTTGCTGATTTAGTCTCGTTTATTTATTTATTTATTTATTTATTTAGTCTCGTTTATCTACTCTTATTTATTCAGGTTCTTACAATGCTTCGTTTTTCTCCTTCTTTATTAATTGCTGATCTTGACGGCACTATGCTTCACGATTCCGATACTTTTGAAGGCCGCTTTTTAAGCAGCGAAACTATGCAAGCAGCTGAGCGTTTGCGCGAATCTGGTATTCCGCTTGCTATTATTACGGCTCGACCTGTTGGAAGTGCTTTTGATTTTATTCACGATTTGAATGCTCAAGTTTGCGCGTACCTTAATGGTGCTCTTATTGATTTTGATTGCGCTCACAGCACTGTTTCTGAGCTTACTTCGCAAAAGAGCATCGATACTCTTACGCGTTTTGGTTTTGATTCTAAGCTTGCTAGTGATGTTTGCTTGCGATTGCTTGATAAAATCCCTACACTCCGTCTTGGTATTGTTATGAACGATGTTCGTTACACTAATTTTGATGTTCGTATGCTTTGGAACGAGCAGGATTTTATTATTACTGACTTTTCTAACGTTCCGCACGGCATTGCAGACAAAATTATTATTGTGCCGCGAGATTGCGAGAAGGAGCAGCTTCAGCGTATTCTTCCGGATGATTTTTCCTTGCATATTAGCGAAGACGTGTTGTGGATGCTTACGAATCCTCTTGCGAATAAAGGGCACGCGCTGAACGTCATTTGTAATCGTTTGGGCGTAAAGGCGAGCCGCACAGTTGTTTTTGGCGACGATATTATTGATATCGATATGTTTCGCGCCGGCGGATACGGTGTGGCTGTAGCGAATAGCAACCCGCGCTTGCTTGCGATTGCGGACGAGGTTTGCGCTTCCAACAATAACGACGGCGTTGCTCAATGGCTTAATTCAAACCTCTTAATAGATTGCGAGTAACCCATCTTTCGTTACTGGCGCAGTTATGCGACTGAGTTTTTAACAGTGTTTTGCTTATTACCGTTATTTTCTCAGTTGGTTAATCTGCTTGAGCACTCCAATTGTGGGGAGTTTTCCTCGCGTTTGGAGCGCTACGCCACGCCAAACCCTCCAAATACCGGATAACTTCCTCGCGTTTGGAGCGCCTAACCCTTCGCAACCCTCCAAACGTGAGGAAATTATCTCGCGTTTGGAGTGTAATCGTACGTTGAGCACTCCAATTGTGGGGAGTTTTCCTCGCGTTTGGAGCGCTGCACAAAACAAAAACCGCACCTGCGTAAGATTAGTACATACGCAAGGTGCGGTTTTCGTTAT
>NQOH01000009.1:7428-39410 GCA_003585735.1 Gardnerella kenyensis | reverse complement strand
CGCTGATTAGCAGTTCCGCTGATTAGCAGTTCCGCTGATTAGCAGTTCCGCTGATTAGCAGTTTCGCTATCAGACGATTAGCAAAATCAGGCGTTTACGCGATCGATGCCGGACTGAACGTCTGCAATCACGGAATCCCAAGACTTGATGAAGGCGGCAACACCGTCGGCCTCAAGCTTGTCGGTAACGTCCTTGATGTTGATGCCAAGCTCAGCAAGCTTGTTCATAACAGCGTGGCTCTCTTCGTAAGTGCCCTTAACGGAAGGAGCGCCGTTACCGTGATCAGCAAGAGCGTTCAAAGTCTTTTCTGGCATGGTGTTCACAACATGCTCAGCAACCAACTCGTCAACGTACTTGCAATCGGAGTAAGCTGCGTTCTTGGTGCCGGTAGAAGCCCAAAGTGGACGCTGCTTCTTTGCGCCCTTAGCTTCAAGAGCAGCCCAACGTGGGTCAGCTGCGAACTTCTTCTCGAAGAGTTCGTAAGCCAAGCGAGCGTTAGCAACAGCAGCCTTGCCTTCAAGAGCCTTAGCTTCATCGGAGCCGTTAGCTTCGAGGAGCTTGTCAACAGCGCTATCAACGCGGGAGACGAAGAAGGAAGCTACGGAACCAATGTGCTTCAAGTCATGGCCGTTAGCATCTGCCTGAGCAATACCTTCGATGAAGGCGTCGATAACCTGCTCGTAGCGCTCGAGGGAGAAGATCAAGGTTACGTTCACGGAAATGCCCTTAGCAAGGGTAGCGGTGATAGCTGGAAGACCTTCCAAAGTTGCAGGAATCTTGATCATAACGTTTGGACGATCAACCTTTGCCCAAAGCTCTTCAGCCTGCTTCTCAGTGTTAGCAGTATCGTGAGCCAAGCGTGGGTCAACTTCGATGGAGACGCGGCCGTCAACGAAGTCGGTCTTTTCAGCAATCTCGCGGAAGATATCGGTTGCGTTACGAACATCGGTGGTGGTCAACTCGCGGATAGCGGTTTCAACGTCGACCTTGCCGAGTTCCTTAAGCTGTGCATCGTATGGGCCAACCTGGCTCAAAGCCTTCTGGAAGATGGATGGGTTGGTGGTAACGCCAACAACATTCTTGTGAGCAATAAGATCCTGCAAAGAACCGGATTCAATGCGGGTGCGGGACAAATCGTCCAACCAAATAGAAACGCCGGAATCGCTGGTGCGCTGCGTTGCTTCAGTCATGTTATCTCCTTAACACTGTGCTCCACCAATTGGGGCACGTCGGTATTTTGGCGTTTTTACAGGAAACAGCGGTTGAGAGCAAGCCAACAGTAGCTTGGTATCAACACGCCGTCGCTGCTTCCTGTTGAAGTGCGATTGCACTTCTAGTTTTGTGATATATCAATTTTATTTTGATACATCAAGTTTTTATTTTGCTTACTTTATCTTAGGCGCGAGCTTCTTCGATAGAAGCCTTAGCAGCTTCTACTACGTGCTCAGCAGTAATGCCCAAGTCGATCATGTTCTGACCGCCGTCACCCTGCAAGCCGTACTGTTCGATAGAAACAGCCTTGCCGCAATCGCCAAGATACTTGTACCAAGGCAATGCCAAGCCAGCTTCGATGGAAACGCGAGCCTTGACGGACTTTGGCAAGATTGCTTCCTTGTACTCTTCGTCCTGCTCTTCGAACCATTCGAGGGATGGCATGGAAAGAACGCGAGCCTTAATGCCTTCAGCAGCCAAAGTCTTGGCGCCGGCAACAGCCCACTGAACTTCGGAACCGGTTGCCATGATGATTACGTCTGGAGTGCCTTCGCAATCAACCAAAACGTAAGCGCCGTGCTTCACACCTTCGCGAGCCTTTTCAGCAGTCTCAGCGAGGGTTGGAACGCCCTGGCGGGTCAAAATCATAGCAGTTGGGTAGCTGTTCTTCTTCTCGAAGAAGTAGCGGTAAGCTTCAGCAGTTTCGTACTCGTCTGCTGGGCGTACAACCTCAAGCTGAGGAATAGCGCGGAAAGCAGCCAAGTGTTCGATTGGCTGGTGAGTTGGACCGTCTTCGCCCAAAGCTACGGAATCGTGGGTCCAAACGTAGAGGTTTGGAATCTCCATCAAAGCAGCCAAGCGAACTGCTGGGCGCTCGTAGTCAGAGAACTGGAAGAAGGTGCCGTTGAATGGGCGAGTGTCAGAACCAAGCAAAATACCGTTGGTAATAGCACCCATTGCGAACTCGCGCACACCGAAGTGAAGCTGACGGCCGTGCTCGGAAACGTTTGGCCAAGTGCGGGTTGCGTCTTCGGATGGACCGAAGGAGTCAGCGCCCTTAATGTTGGTGTTGTTGGAGCCGCCCAAATCAGCGGAACCGCCCCAAAGTTCTGGCATAACAGCAGCAATTGCGTTAAGAACTGCGCCGGAAGCCTTACGGGTAGCAACCTTAGAGCCAACTTCGAAGCCAGCAGCCAAGTCGTCAATAGCCTTGTCGAAGCCTTCAGGAAGCTTGCCAGCCTTAATGCGCTCGTAAAGAGCAGCCTTATCTGGGTTTTGATCAGCCCACTTTGCAAGAGCTTCATCCCAAGCCTTATGAGCAGCCAAGCCGCGCTCTGCAACCTTGCGAGCGTGAGCCAAAGCTTCTTCGTCGATTGGGAATGCAACTTCTGGGTCGAAACCGCAAAGTTCCTTCAAGCCCTTAACAGCTTCTTCGCCAAGCTTGGAGCCGTGGGAAGCTTCGTTGTCGGTCTTGCCTGGGGTTGGCCAAGCAATCAAAGTATTAACCTTAATGAAGTGAGGCTTATCGGTAACTTCCTGAGCCTTTTCAATAGCTGCAGCCAAAGCCTGAACGTCTTCCTTGTAGGAGCCGTCTGGCTGGACGAAGCTAACTTCATCGGTGTACCAACCGTATGCACGGTAACGAGCAAGAATATCTTCAGAGAAGGTGAGCTTGGTGTCGCCTTCAATCTGAATGTGGTTTGCATCGAAGATTACGGTCAAATTGCCGAGCTTCTGGTTTCCAGCCAAGGAAGCAGCTTCAGAAGAAACGCCTTCCTCAACGTCGCCTTCGCCGCAGATAACCCAAACCTTGTGATCGAATGGGGAAGTGCCGGCTGGAGCTTCTGGATCGAGAAGACCGCGCTCAAAGCGCTGGCCGTAAGCGAAACCAACAGCAGAGGCAAGACCCTGGCCGAGTGGGCCGGTGGTCATTTCGATGCCTGGGGTTAAGCCATACTCTGGGTGGCCTGGAGTACGCGTGTCAGCGCCGCCACGGAAATACTTGAGATCGTCAAGAGTCAAGCCGTAACCAGAGAAGAACAACTGCACATATTGCGTAAGCGAAGCGTGACCGCCAGAAAGAATAAAACGATCGCGGCCGGCCCACTTTGGGTCAGCAGGATTGTGCTTAATGAAGTGTTGGTACAGTGTGTACGCAATTGGTGCCAATGAAACAGGGGAGCCAGGATGTCCGTGTCCTGCTCGCTCAACAGCATCAGCCGAGAGAACCTTCGCCATCTTTACGGCGCGCTCGTCTAATGCAGACCAGTTGAAATCGGTCATGTGATCTACTTTCCTTCCAATAATTCGGGTTTTTAAGCACAGCTTACGCTGGCTTTTTACCCTCTCATTGCCCTTCAATCCTATCTTTCGCGCGCGACGAATATGTTACAAAGTGTGTCAAAAGTTTGCTTTTATGTTCTGTTGCGAGTTTGTTTTTATACCTTATTTATAATTTGCTTTTACGCTAAGTTGAGTGCTAATAAATAGATAATAAATAGCTAATAAATAGACTACTATATAAATATAGGATTAGACGTATTTGTTAGACGTATTTGGGAGGAGCAGTAATGCAGTCGCGACGCATGATGATTTTGCGCGCAGTCGTTGAGGATTATATTCGTTCTCAAGAGCCTGTTGGTTCTGCAGCTTTAGCAAAACATCATCAGCTTGGTGTAAGTTCCGCTACTATTCGTAACGATATGTCGGCTTTGGAAGAAGAAGGCTACCTTGTGCAGCCGCACACTTCCGCAGGTCGCATCCCTACCCAAAAGGGGTATCGCTATTTTGTTGACGGCTTGGCTGCAGTTATTCCACTTTCTGAACCGCAGCGTCGCGCTATACGCAACTTTTTAAGCGGATCTGTTAGTTTGCAAGATACTTTGCAACGTTCTGCGCGTCTTCTCGCAAGTATTACAGGCCAAGTCGCGCTCGTTGCATCTCCAGCATTATCTAAATCAAAAGTAAAAAGAATTGAGATTGTTCAAGTATCGTCTTCTACGCTTTTGGTTGTTGTAATTACGGACGCTGGAGGCGTAGCTCAGCACATGATTCAAGCGTCAAACATAAATTCAGACGACTTATTGCATCTAACAAATATGGTTAACGAGTGTTGCATTGGAGCGTCTCTTTTAGATGCTTCAAAACGCGTTTATGCGCTCGCAAATCGTAAGGATTTAGCGTCAGCTTTGCAAATTATTAGTCAACTTGCTAACGCTTTAGACGACATGCACGACGGCGAGCATACTCACGACTTGTATATGGCTGGAGCTTCTCAGCTTGCGCATAGGCAAAGTATTGCTGATTTTGCTTCTCTTTTTGACGCGCTTGAAGAGCAGGCTGTTATTATGCGACTTATGACTTCGCTAAGTGAGGAAGCGAGCGATTGCGAAAGTGGTGTTAGCGTTGCAATCGGCTCGGAAACGCACACTCCCGGCTTGCTTAATGCGTCTGTTGTAACAAGCGCTTACGGCTACAATGCGGATTCTGATTCCGCGTTTATTGGCTCAATCGGCCCTACTCACATGGATTATGCGGCAACGATGACGGCTGTTAAGGCTGTTGCGCGCTACCTTAATTCGTTTATATCCGAAAATTCGTAAAAATTAGATTGTTTATAAATGACTTGCGTAACTTGCTTGCGTAACTTTCTTGCGTAACTTGCGTTCGGCTTATAGCTGGCTGTGCCTTATGCAAAAATGATTTTAGAAAAATAAAAGGGGAATTAATTGACTGATTACTACAAAGTTTTAGGCGTCGACCACAACGCTAGCGATGACGAAATTCGCAAAGCCTACCGTAAGATGAGTCGCAAATATCATCCGGATATTGCTGGAGCTGAGTTTGAAGAAAAGTTTAAGGAAGTAAACGCTGCTTACGACGTGCTTTCGAATCCAGAAAAGCGCCGAATGGTAGATATGGGCATTGATCCTAACGATCCTGCCGCAGCTAGAGCTGGTGCCGGCGCTGGCGCTGCCGGTGCTGGTTTTGCCGACATGGGCGATATTTTTAGCCAGTTCTTTGGCGGCTCTTTTGGAACTTCGCAAGGCCCAATTTCTAGGGTGCAGCCTGGCGACGACGCTTTAGCGGAAGCTCGCATTGATTTGAAAACCGCTATTTTTGGCGGAAACGTGAGCGTGCGCCTAACAACTTTTGGCGTGTGCAACGATTGTAACGGTTCCGGTTCTGCCGACAATGCTGCTCCTGAACAGTGCGATCAATGCCACGGTTCTGGCTTCTGCCAGAAGGTTGTGCGCACAATGCTTGGGCAAATGGTTTCTTCAATGCCTTGCGACAAGTGCGAAGGCCACGGCACGATTATTAAGAATCTTTGCCAAAACTGCCACGGTCATGGTCGTGTTCGCGCGGTTCGCGAAGTTGGCGTGAACGTGCCGGCTGGCATTCGTGATGGAAGCCGCTTGCGCCTTGCTTCTCAAGGAAGCGTTGGCGAGTGCGGCGGCCCTGCCGGCGACTTGTACGTTGATATTCACATTCGCGCCGACAAGCAGTTCACGCGAGATGAAGACGATTTGCATTGCTGGATTACGATTCCTATGAGCTGGGCTATTCTTGGCCACGATTTGGAAATTACTACTTTCGACGGCTCTAAAAAAGTTACGATTCCTGCAGGCTGCCAAAATGACGACACTATTACTTTGCCAAATCTTGGCGTTACGAAGTTGCGTTCTAAAGATCGCGGCAACGTAATTGTGCACGTGTTAGTAAAAACGCCTACAAAGTTGAGTGATGAAGAGCGCGCTTTGGTTGAAAAATTTGCTAAGTTGCACGATAGTGACGTAAAGCAAGTGCAGCAAAATTCGCTTAATGAGCAGTCGGGTGAGCGTAAAGGCTTCTTTAGTAAGCTGAAGGAAGCTTTTGTAGGCTGATTTTTAAGGCTATTAGTTGTCTGATTTTTAAGCCTATTAATTTTTACGTCTATTAATTTTTACGTCTATTAAAATAGTAGAGGAAATATGGCATTACCAATTTTGTTTGCAGGCACTCCGGAAGTTGCTGTTCCGTCTCTTCGTGAGCTAGCCAAAGATAGTGAGCATTTTGACGTTCGCGCTGTTATTACGCGCCCGGACGCTCCGACTGGTCGCGGCCGAAAGCTCGTGCCAAGTCCAGTAAAACAAGCGGCTCTTGAGCTCGGCTTGCCAGTAATCGAAATTGATCCTAGCAAAGACGAAGCTAACTTTCTTAATAAGCTTGCCGAAACCGGCGCGAAAGCTGCGGCAGTTGTGGCGTACGGAAAGATTTTGCGACAGAGCGTTTTAGACGCGTTGCCGCTCGGCTGGTACAATCTTCATTTTTCGCTTCTTCCGCAATGGCGAGGCGCAGCTCCTGTGCAGCGCGCAATTTGGGCTGGTGATGATATTACGGGCGCTACCGTTTTTCGCATTACGCGCGGCATGGATTGCGGCCCTATTTTGGCGCAGTTTACTACGAAAATTGAGCCTCACGAAAATTCTGGCGATCTTCTTTCTAGGCTTGCAATCGACGGCGCGCCTCTTCTTGCAGCATCTCTTCGCGGCATGGAAACTGGCGAAATCGTGCCGGTTGAGCAGGATCAGTCTCCTCAAGAAGTTGCGCAAAAAATCACGGTTGAAGATGCTCATATTGATTTTCACGCGCCAGCTTTTGCGGTTGACCGTCAAATTCGCGCTTGCACGCCAAATCCGGGCGCGTGGTGCGAGCTTCATGCGGACGACGAGAATAACGCTGAACCGATTACTTTGCATGTTTTACGCGCAGTTCCGGCAGACGCTAACGATCCGCATGGTGAGGAATTGATGAAGCTTAATCCTGGAAAATTACTTGCCGGCAAAAAGCAAGTTTGGGTTGGCACTTTAAGCGGCGCGCTTGAGCTTTTGGAAGTAAAAGCGCAAGGTAAGAAAGCTATGAAAGCGGCCGATTGGGCGCGCGGAGCAAGGCTTTCTGCCGAAGCCTACTGCGCATAATTATTGTGCATAAAATTATGAGCATGAACTTTTCTGCGCTACTGCCAACTTTAGCCAAGCCCGGGCTTTTGGTTATGGATGTTGACGCAACGCTTATTGAGGAAGAAGTTATTGATTTACTCGGTGCAGAAGCTGGATGTGGCGATGAGCTTTCTGCGATTACAGCGCGCGCAATGCGTGGCGAAATCACTTTCGACGACTCGTTGCGTTTGCGCGTGAAGATGCTTCGGAACTTAAACATTGGCGAGTGCAAAAAGCGCATTATTTCGCGTATTCACGTAACTAAAGGCGCGAATGTTTTAATTGGCGCACTTCACGCGCACGGTTGGAAAGTTGGCGCAGTTTCTGGCGGTTTTCACGAGATTTTGGACGAATTGTTGCCGAGTTTGAATATTGATTTTTGTGTGGCTCACCATTTAGAGGCGATTGACGGCAAGCTTACTGGCAACGTTCTAGGAAATATTGTTAACGCTAACGCAAAAGTTGAAGCGCTTCGAGCTTGGGCGAGTGATCTTGGAGTTGAACGCGAGCAGACTGTTGCCGTGGGGGATGGGGCGAACGATATTTCAATGATTAAATTCGCTGGATTAGGCGTGGCTTTTTGCGCAAAACCAGCAGTTCAAGCGGCTACTCCTTACCGCATTCTTACTCGCGATTTAAGCGCTGTATTGCGTTTTTTGAATGCGAATTAATGCATTTATAGAGCGAAAAGTTGATGAATGTACATAAGCAATGTAAAATAATGAAGCAATGATTAAAGATTAATGATTAATGATTATTTTTGTGAAAGTTCTGTAGCTTTTATCCACAGAGCGTAAATGTGTTGGTGAATCTTTCTATTGATGAGTAAAATAACAGTTAGTTTTTTGAGAGAAAAGTGTGCGTGAATGCAGAAGATTCAGGAATTTAAGTTGAAATTCGCGCACGAAGGGTAGGGAGTGTAAGTTGAATTTACGAGAAGTTGCGCTTGAAGTTGCGCGTATTTTGGAAGACGTTGGTAAACACGCTTATCAGGATCAATTAAGCCCTCAAGATATGACGTCGCTTGCGTTGGGCGATCCTACGCAGTCAGAGTCCGGTTTTGGCGATAAGCTCGTGCGCTTTATTCAAAACCGTTTAACGTACGTTAATCCTTTCCAAGGTTTTTGGCGCACTAGGCCGGAGCATTGCAATCCGGGAGACCGTTTTTGGTGCGTTGGAAACGTTGACGGCGCTATTAATTTCAACCGAGACATGGCAGAGTGGACTCTTACAGTTTCGCTTTTTGAGTTTAACGATGAAGGTTCCGCTCGTCCGGTGCTTGGCGTTGTGCACGCTCCTGCATTGGGATTAACATATTTGGCTGCAAAGGGCCAGGGTGCTATTCGCATTCGTAGAACTCCGCAAGGCGAGAAGCGCGAGAAGATTACGCCTTCCACAACTTCTACTTTGCAAGGATCTGTTGTGTGCTACGGAATGTCTTACATACCGGGCGAATCTAAGCGCGCGCTTGACGTAGTTTCTTCGCTTGAAGAAGGCTGCCCTGCAGATATTAAGCGCATTGGGCCGGTTTCACTTGACTTGTGCAAGGTGGCAGACGGCACCTACGACGCTTACTTTGAGCCTCATTTGCACCAATGGGATATTCCGGCCGTTTCTGCAGGAGCAGTGGTTGTGAAAGAAGCACAATGCCAAGTGTGCCAGTGGGATGGCAGCCCTATTCATTGGCGCCGCGAAAATGACGTAGTTGCTTCTAACGGCGTGCTTATTAACGAGTTAAAGCCGTATCTTAAGTAACTCGTAGTCTTGCGTAGGTAAGCAATAATCTTACGTAAGTAACCAATAATCTTACGTAAGCAGTTAATAGTCTTGCGTAAGTAACCAATAATCTTGCGTAAGTAGTTAATAGCCTTTCGTAAGCAGTAAATAGTCTTGCGGCGTGTCGTAATTTTTTTTTAATAAACATTATGACGTCTTATCAAGCAATTTATGCGCAAATCCATGCGTGATTCGCAAATTATGTGATTTACGCTACATAAATTACTGTATGAAAAGGCTTGCAATGTATGAATAGCTGAGTATCATACAACCTGTACGGGTGTCAGTTTGCAAGCTTATGTACGCTGAAATGTATTAAGAGAGCATGAAGCGTTCTAAGTGGCAGATTGGCGTTGAACAAAGAAGCGAATGCTAATTTATTGGCTTCCGCGGGATTGCATATTACAAATTATGCATAAGACAAATTATGCATAAGCAGGAACATAAAGAATACATATTGTTGAAGTGAGGAATAATGACGAAGAAGAAGATTATGAGCTCAAAGCATCTTGCTGATTTGCAAAAGTCTATGCAAAAGTCTAGTAATAACGTTATCTACGCGCCACTTTCTAAGAGCATGTGCGCAGCTATGCTTGCCGGTGCAATGGTGCTTGGGGGGGGGGGTATTCATTTCTCCTGCGCCTGCATATGCTGACGGGTATGTAGCACCTGACGGAAACATTTACTACGGTTACAAGTCAGACGCAAACTACAGTAAAGATCGTCTTAAAATTGAAGTTCATTACTACAACAACGAAGTTGATGCTGCAAATGATACGCTTGCTAATCAAGATCCTCTTGGTAAATATGTACATGTAAAGTACACTGCAAATCTTAATTCTAGCGATAATTCATTTGATAAGTGGGCATTCCGTCCAATGTGGTGGTACGGTGTTCCAGCTGGTTTAACTAACGTACACGATATTAATTATAGTCGTTTTGAAAAATACACAGGTGACGGCAATCCTGTTCCTTCTCGTCCTGGTCTTCACCGAGAAGATGAAAATGTTACTAAACATTATGCTAATTCAAAGGATTGGAAGAGTATTTCCAGATTCTACGTTGAAGATCCAAGCAAGCTTAAGTCTATGAACGGCTTAGGTATGCTACTTGGGATCGATGATAAGAATAGCAAAGGTTACGATTCTAACGGCACTACTGCAGGCAATTGGTCAGACTTCTATGCTGCCTCCAAGGGTATGCAGGGAATGTTTATCGATTGGGAGTCTGCAGGTAAGCGCTTCTATGAGATGGATTACGTTGCAGAGTTGACGGATGAAGCATGGCAGAAGCGTGATGAACATCCACTTCGTTTTGCTGCTGGTGTTTACCGTTTTGCTGGTAATTGGCATATTGCTACTGGTCAGATTCATCGCGCTCCAAAGATTGCAGATAGCTTGAAGGTTAAGTATCCAGAGCGTACTGCTGTTAAGAATAAGGCTCAACTTGACCAAAACGAAAAGGATGCGGTTAAGACAGCAATCAATAGGGCTAACGAACAAACCCCACACTTCAGTAATTTGCTTGACGGAACTGCTGGTATAGAAGTTGGTACAGACGGTACTGCAAAGCTTACTTTCAAAGATAAGACTACGCTTACCATGCCTGGTAATTTGCTGGTTATGGAGCAGAAGAAGGATTGTGATCTATACCCTCCAACATACCCGGCTCCAATTCCTGTAGTGAATACTGATAAGCCAAATGCTGAAGAGCAGACTGCTATTATCAAGGCTATTAAGGATGCGAATAAGAGCAATAAAAACTTCACTGACCATGTCAATCTTGATGGCACTGATACATTTACGTTTGATGACCAAAATCATCAGCTGAAGATTAAGTACAATGACAATTCCGTGCTTACGATTCCTTATTCTTCTTTGGTGTATCAAGGTGCAACAATCGCCGATTGGGCTCCTTACGTTGTGCCTGATCCAATCGCGGTTGCAAATCCTTCAAGCTTGACTGAACAAGAGAAAAAGCAAGTAACCGATGCTTTCGATAAAGCAAATGCCGACTTGGATGTTTATACTAAAGCCAAGAAGAATAATCAAACTCCTGTAAGCTTTGACACTGGTTTCAAGAATGCCATTATTACCTGGGCTGATGGCTCTACTAGCAAGATTCCTTCATGGCAGTTCCTAACGAAGAAGGAAGTGACTCCTGCGCCAAATCCTCAGCCGCAACAACCTACTGTAGCTAAGAAAGAGTTTAAAGTAACTCCTACTAGAATTGTTGATGTAAACTTCAATCCGTTTAATACATCCACGAATGAAATAAACGATAAGAACAACAAACAGCAAATTGACAATTTGAAGACTACATTGGCTGGTTATGCAAAGGATGCTGAAAGTGGTAATGCAGTTAGCGGTGTAACTGTTGAATATGGTGTCGATTCCACTGGTGCTGGCACGGTCACTTTTAAAGCAAATGGCTACAACGATAAGACTTATCCGATGAGCATGTTCTTCAAGCAGAGGTTTGCTAATCAGAAGCCAGCTCCGGATACCACTTTGCATCATCCAGGTAATATGACTGCTTATCAGTATTATGTGGATCCAGTACAAGTAGATAACGTGAATTCTCCTTCGCTACTAGATCAGCTTGCTGCGTTTAAGAAGTTCATTCAAAAGAACTATACTAACGTAAACGAAAGTCAGTTGGCTACTGGCTCATATACGCTTAATGAAAATAATACTCCTGTATCTGGTGTTACAAATATGCAACGCTATGTTAAAGGTCAAAATAATGGCGCAGGCGTAGTGACGTTTAGTCTTAATACGAACGGAACCATAGCTGTTCAGGGTTTTGAAACTGGTGAGAATAACTCAAAGAAACTGTTTGATGTGCCTCTGAAAGATCTTTATGTAGCAAAGACTCAAACTCCTACAGACAATACATTTGATCAGTTGAAGAAACAAGCTCTTGCGCTTTGGAATCAGAAGAAGAATACTGAACAGCTTACAGACAGGGACTTTAAGAGGATTGGTATTGATCCAAGTAAGTATCCTGCTGATATAAATAGCATGACTGATACTCCTGAGAACAATGTTGCTCTTCGTAAGCTTATTCAACAGCTTACCGATGCAAAGAAGATTACTCGCAGCTACAATAATGTGTCAGATATTGAAGTTGCTGATACGAATAAGCTGACGGACGATGACTTCAAAAAGGCTATTAAGGCATTCCTTGATGCCAACTACACAGGTGCTGGTGAAGTAAGCAGTACCACATACTCAATTACTTCTGCTCTTCAGCCAAAGCCTGGTACTGTTGACATGGAGCCATATGATGCTGCTAAGAGTCCTGTTGGCATCACTGCCATCTCAAAGGGTACTGGAAGTACGTTAACTGTTACATGCAAAGATAACACTACATTTACTGTTAACGTCACCTTCAAGAAGAAGGAAGATACGCCATCTGCTGAAGACCTCAAGAAGCTCAAGGAGCAGGCGAAGGAGCTTATCGACCGTAATCCAAAGCTTACTGATGAGCAGAAGAAACAGTTCAAGAGTCAGATTGATCAGGCTGATACCAAAGAGAAAATCCAGGAGATTCTAAAGAAGGCTAATGATCAGGCTGGTCAGAATAATGTAAATCCTGAAGACATTAAGAAGAAAGAGAACGAAGAAAAGGAAAAGCGCGAAAAAGAGCAAAAAGAAAAGGATAAGAAGGAGCGCGAAAAGAAGCAAGAAGAGCAAACCACTAAGGATAAGCAGACTGCTAACACCACTATTGATGGTCTTAGTGATTTAACTCAAGATGAAAAGGATAAGCTCAAGGAAAAGCTGAATGGACAGAGTGGGGATACTTCCAAGCCTGGCGCTACGACTCCTGAAGAAGTTCAGCAGATTGTTAACGAAGCTCAAGCTCGAAATGCTGCTCACAAAGCTATTAAGGATGAATTACCGTTCTTAAGCCACGGCAAAGGTGATACGGATGCAGACGATAAGGCTCTTAAGGAGTTAATCGGCGCTGATTCAGCTCAGAAGGATAGCACTCTTACCGATTTGGAAACTGCTCTAAAGGCTACTAATGCTACGGCTGATAGTATTAATAATGCTCTTGCTGCAGCTCAGCGCCAGAACGCAATTAACGAAGAAAATGCTAAGAATGCTGGTCTTGCCAAGCTTGATGCTAAGAAGGCAGAGCTTGATGCAGCATATAATGCTTTGAGTGCTGATAAACAGCAAAAAGCTAAAGAGAAGTATGATGCTGCTGTTAGCGAAATAAATGCAGCTAAAGGCAAAGTTAACAGAGCAACAAAGCCTTCTGAAATCAAGACTGCTCTTGAAAGCGTAGATACTAAGATTGATGCTGCGAAGAACGACATCAAGACGAATACGCCTAAGCGCGATACGACTGGCAACGAAAACGATAACGCCGACGCTCTTACTAATGAAAAGAACGAGCAGAAGAAGCGTATTAGCGATAGTGATCTTCCAGAAGCCGAAAAACAGAAGGCTATTGGCGAAATCAACAAGGCTGATAAGCTTGGCGACCCAACTGCTATTGCGGATCGCGCGCTGAAGGCCAAGAAGATTGCGGATGCTCTTGACAAGCTTGATAAAGAGTTCAAGCATCTTAACAATGCGCAGAAGGAAGCTTTCAAGGCAATCCTCAAGGACACTGATGCTTCTGATCACAAGAACGCTGACGGAACAACTTATGACGACATTGACAATGTTCTTGCTAACGCTGCAAACACCGATAATGCTATGGCTCGTCTTGAAGAGCTGAAGAAGAAAGCCAACGACTTTAAGAATGAGAAAGATGGCAAGTATTCTAAGCTCACTAATTCTGACGATGATCAGAATAAGAAGAAAGCTTTCGATGGCTATCTCGCGGATGCAACAAAGCTAACTAAGGCTGATCAGGGCGACGCCAAGAATGCGGATCAGGTTAATGAGCTGTACAATGACCTTCTTAAGGCAATGCGCGATATTGATTCTAACGCTCAAAGTGCTGGTCTTAAGACTGATGCTCTTAAGAATGAGATTGACTCCGATAAGAAGCTGAAGCCAGATACTAAGACAACTCCTGCAACTAAGGGCGATTCGGTTTATACCACCGCTTCTCAAGATAAGAAGACTGCGTTTGACACAGCTTTGAGCGAGGCTGAGCAGGCTTTGAAGGATGCCTCGAAGGAGGATCTTGATATTTCTACTGCTGATAAGGAAGCTGAACAGCAGAAGAAGATTGACGACGCTCTTGACAAGCTTATTAAGGCTCGCCTTGCTTTGGACGGCGTTGATACAACTGATTTGCAAAAGGAGATTGGTAATGCTCCTACTGTTGAAGAATCTGATGCTTATAAGTTTGCAACGAATAAGTCTGATTATGACACTGCTCTTAAGGATGCTAAGGAGCTTATCGATAAGCTAACTGGTAAGAAGCAGGCTAGCGCAGACGATCATCTTGACACCAAGGAGAATAAGCAGAAGGCTTTGGATGATGCTCTTGCAAAGCTTAAGGAAGCTGAAGCGGCTCTTGATGGTAAGAAACCAGTCGAGCCAACCCCAACTCCGTCTCCTGAGCCAGCCCCAACTCCAGCTCCTTCGCCTGTGGTTGATAAGTCTCACTTGCAGCAGGGCATTAATGACGGTAGCGATGTTCATAATTCGGATGATTATAATAATGCTCCTTCGGATAAGAAGCAGGCTTATGATCATGCTTTGGATCATGCTAATGAGGTTAATAATGATCCGAATGCTACTCAGGATCAGGTGAATCAGGCTGCTGAGGATTTGCATAATGCTCAGAAGGATTTGCATGATTCTGCTACTGTGAATAAGTCTTATTTGCAGTTGGAGGTTAGCGACGATGTTGCTTTCCGCGGTCGTGGATCGTATCTTGTTGCTGATGCTTCTCTTAAGGATGCGTATAATGCGGCGCTTTCTGAGGCTCGCAGTGTTCTTGCTGATGCCAATGCTACGCAGGAGCAGGTGAATGCTGCTTTGGCTAAGCTTCGTGAAGCCAAGCGTAATATTCTTCAGGCTAATGGTTTGAGTGGTGAAGAGTATGCTGGCGACGGCACTCCTGGAACCGGTAACACTGGCTCTACTCCTGGAACCGGTAACACTGGCGATGGTAATACTGGCGCAGGTGACTTCGGCTTTGGCAACACTGGCACGGTTCCTGGTTCTGGCGTTGTGCCTGGTTCTGGCGTTGTTCCTGGTACGGTTCCTGGTACGGTTCCTGGTACGGTTCCTGGTTCTGGTGACTCTGGTTTCGGTTCTACTGGCACGAATAACTCTGGCACGACTAACTCTGGCAGTGGTCATGAGGGTGATTCTTCGCTTGGGTTTGGTGTGAATGATAATGCTCCGACTACTGTTGATAAGGGTGAGTTGAACTTGCAGATTGAGGGTGCTGAATCTGGTTCTAAGCCTGGCTCTAACTCTGGTGCTGCTGGTAATGGTTCTAACTCTGCTGGTGCCGCTGGTTCTAACGCCTCTGCTGGTACGACTGGTGCCGCTGGTAACGCCGCTGCTGGCTCTAACGCTGGTAATGCTGCTGCAGGCTCCGCTGCTGGCTCTAACGCTGGTAATGCTGCTGCAGGCTCCGCTGCTGCTAATGGTGCTGCAAATTCCGCTGCTGCTAATGGTCTTGCTGCGGCTAAAGTGAATGCTGTTGTGGAGAATTCTCAAGCTGTGAAGCGTGCAGATGCTCAGGTTGCTGCGGCTGAGGCTGCTGTGAACACTGCTTTGGCTGAGGCTAAGAAGGTTGCTGCGGATCCTAATGCAACTCAGGCTCAGGTTGATGCTGCGGCTCAGAAGCTTGCTGATGCTCGTAAGTCTTTGGCTGCGGCTCAGGATAATGCTTCTAGGGTTCGTGCTGTTGTACGTGAGCAGGTTTTGAAGAGTTTTAAGGGTTCGAAGCTTAGTAAGACTGGTAGTGACGTGTCTGTGTTTGGCATGTTTGCTGCTGGTGTTGCTGCTGCTGGTGCTGCACTCTTCGTGAGCAAGCGCCGCGGAATCTCTCGCCACTGCAGCAAGTAAGCTACGTAGCTAATCTGCTTAACTAATCACTGAGCTAATCTGCTTAACTAATCACTCAGCTTAAGCAGATTAGCTCATGAATTAAGTCATTCCCTCGCCTTCGGATTCACTCCAGTAGGCGAGGGCATTTTTATATGACAAAGTGTGTAAAGCTAATCTGATGGATATTCTGTGGCATAAGCACACCCCACACACCGTTACTAACTCAGTCAACGAACTGAGAAAATAACACTCACAGCCTCAACACTGTTACTAACTCAGTCAACGAACTGAGAAAGTAACGGTAATAAGCAAAACACCGTTACTAACTCAGTCAACGAACTGAGAAAATAACACTCACAGCCTCAACACCGTTACTAACTCAGTCATCGAACTGAGAAAGTAACACTCACACACCAAACACCTAGAGAAATAATCAACATTCAATACGCTACAATCCCTACTGCCATAAAGGTTATGAGCCTATTTCTTGCATACTTTTGGGACTGCGCACCTCGACTCAAGCGTTTAGAGTAGTCGCGAATATATGGGAAAATTACGAGTATGACTACAGTTATTATGCATACTTCTGAAGGCGATATTAAAATCAACCTGTTTGATACCAAAGCGCCTGAAACAGTAAAGAATTTCGTTGGCCTCGCCACCGGTGAGCGCGAATGGATTGACCCATTTAGTGGAAAGCCTTCTAATGAGCCATTTTACGATGGTCTTACTTTCCACCGCATTATTAAGGACTTCATGATTCAAGGCGGCTGCCCACTCGGCAATGGAACCGGCGGTCCAGGCTACGAGTTCGACGATGAAATTGACGCATCTTTGAAGTTCAACAAGCCTTATTTGCTCGCTATGGCAAATGCTGGAAAGCGTCGCGGTCGTGACGGTCGTTTGCACGGCACTAACGGATCGCAGTTCTTCATCACAACCGTTCCAACTCCTTGGCTCGACGGTCATCACACGATTTTCGGCGAAGTTGCGGACGACGAGTCGAAAGCTGTGGTAGATAAGCTCGAGTCGGTTGCAACAGATCGCTCTGACGCTCCTCTTGAGCCTGTTGGCATTATTTCTGTTGAAGTTTTGTGAAGTTTAAGCCGTAAATAAATTAGCAATACAAAAGCGAGATTTGTAGTAACGTTACATTTACTACAAAACTCGCTTTATTTTAACCTTCTTCAATTATTATTCGTTGCAAGTATTATTTACTAAATCGCGATTGCGCGATTGCGTTACTTCGCATATACGCGTTTCGCGCTTACGCAATCACTTACGCAAGCACTTACGCTACTATTTCGCGCTACTCTTTCACGCTTTGGTACAGCGACGAGCCAGATTCTTGGAACTTCTTGCTCATCTCTTTCATACCGTCGGCAATCGCCTGACTGCGTGCCTCTTCAACAAGCTGCTCCTGCTGAGCGGCACCGCCAAAGCGCTTACGAATATTTTGCGAAATAGCCATCGAGCAGAACTTTGGTCCGCACATCGAGCAGAAGTGCGCCATTTTTGCCGGCTCCGCAGGAAGCGTTTCGTCGTGGAATGCGATTGCGGTATCCGGATCGTAGCTTAAGTTGAACTGATCCAACCAGCGGAACTCAAAGCGCGCCTTACTAATAGCGTTGTCGCGATCCATAGCATGCGGATGATGCTTCGCAAGATCCGCCGCATGGCAAGCAATCTTGTACGCAATCACGCCTTGCTTCACGTCGTCCTTGTTTGGCAATCCCAAATGTTCCTTAGGAGTTACGTAGCAAAGCATTGCAGTGCCGTAGCGTGCAATCTCCACGCCGCCAATTGCGGAAGTAATGTGATCGTAGCCAGGGGCGGTATCGGTAGTTAAAGGACCAAGCGTATAGAACGGAGCGTTCTGGCAAATAGCCTTCTCCATTTCAATATTCATGCGCACAGTGTCGAATGGCACGTGGCCAGGGCCTTCAATCATCACTTGCACATCGTGCTGCCAAGCAATCTTAGTAAGCTCGCCAAGCGTCATAAGCTCAGAAAGCTGAGCCGCATCGTTAGCGTCAGCCAAGCTACCTGGACGCAAACCGTCACCCAAAGAGAACGCAACATCGTACTTTGCAAAAATCTCGCACAATTCTTCAAAGTGCGTGTACAAGAAGCTTTCTTGATGATGCTGCAAGCACCATTCAGCCATAATCGAGCCGCCGCGAGAAACAATACCAGTTACGCGGTTTGCAGTAAGCGGCACGTAGCGAAGAAGCACGCCAGCATGAATAGTCATGTAGTCAACGCCTTGCTCGCACTGCTCAATAACAGTATCGCGTAAAAGCTCCCAGCTGAGCTTAGAAGCATCATCCTCAACCTTTTCCAAAGCCTGGTACATTGGCACGGTTCCGATTGGCACAGGGGAGTTGCGCAAAATCCATTCGCGCGTCGTGTGAATATCGTTACCAGTGGAAAGATCCATAACGGTATCCGCGCCCCACTTTGTGGCCCACGTAAGCTTTTCTACTTCTTCGTCAATAGAAGACGTAACAGCAGAATTGCCCATGTTTGCGTTGAGCTTAGTTAAGAAGCGCGAGCCAATAATCATAGGCTCTGCTTCAGGGTGATTAATATTGCAAGGAATTACAGCGCGTCCGGCTGCAACTTCGGAGCGAACAAGCTCCACGTCGCAATTTTCGCGAGTTGCAACGTATTGCATTTCTGGAGTTACGATTCCGTGGCGAGCGTACCACATTTGCGTAATCGGATGATCCGCGCCCTTCATTGGCTTATGAGTGCGTCCGCGCCATTCCTTAGAAGCCTTACCGCGCTTAATTGCGCGCTTTCCGTCGTCTTGAAGATTGCGCCTGCGGCCTTCGTATTCCACAACGTCACCGCGGTCACGAATCCAGTCAAGTCGAAGAGGAGCCAAGCCCTCTTTAGGATCGCACTTTGGACCTTCCGTATTGTAGTCCTTAAAAGGCGGGTTAGGGCCAACGCCTGGAGTATCCGAAAGCTTAATTTCCGTATAAGGAACTTCCAAATCGTAAGAACCATACTCGTATTCAAAATGAACAGGAGTAGTTTTGCGAATATGTGCCTTGTCTCGCTGAGTGCATCCGCGAGCTGCAATATCGACGCGCTGCTGCTTAGCTAATTTCGCAGCATCCTTTGCTTCTTTCGCATTAATAAAAGTTGGTTTCTTTTCTTCAGGTTTTTGTGAAGAATTTGCGTCGGAATTTTCGGCAACGATTACGCGCTTAGCATAACCGTGCTTTTCTTCGCCTCGCACAGCTTTCCAATGCTCAACAAACTCGTGCATAGTCGATTCTGGCGTTTCGGAAGCGTACAAAGCTTGAGCAACAAAGAAGCCGGCAGCTTTAGTGCGCGCAATAACGTCAACATCTTCAAGCTCAGTTCTTCCGCCAACTAAAACTGGGAAATCACTTGCGGAGCAAATCGTATTAATTTTTGCTTCGTCCAACGTTGTGTGATTTGCTTCCAATTCGTAAGCGGCAGTAGTATTTTCGCTGCCTTCTTCAGGATTGTGCATTGCTGTTACGCAAATGTAGTCAATGCAACCGTCCGGAAGCTCGTTAATAACCTTAACTAAGCTTTCAGTTTCAACCGACAAGCCAATAACAGCGTCTTCGCCAAGAAGTGCGCGCGCCTCCCTAGGTTCCATGTCGCTTTGTGCTAAATGAATGCCGTCAACTTTAATGCTTTGGTTGCGAGCCTGCCAAGCAACGTCAACTCGCTCGTCAATAACAAAAGTTACAGAATCGCACTTATTGTTATCTTCAATAATTTGCGCAATATCGCGCGCGATTGTTGTGATTTCCTTCGCGCTTTCGTCATTGCAATGAAGACGTATTAATGTTGCTCCAGCGCGCAAAGCGTCGTCAACAATATCTGTAAGTGGACGATTATTACAAGCTTGTGGGTCTGCAATAAAGCAGGCGTTTAAATTGAATTGGTCTCGCATTGAGGCGTATGGATAATTCGATGTCATACTAAAATCGTTGCTCCCTACGTTGTGTTAACTAAACAGGTTCTAAGGGTCAGGTTTGTTACGCCTATCTCAGCCTTCTAAAAAGAAAGCACCCCCGCAAATGTCGAATTATCAGCCAGTTTACACGATTATGTGGCCTTTATTAGCGTAGGTATGTTGCGATTTTCTTATAATGCTCGTAACTAACGCTCGCTAGTAACTCTTGCGATTACCTTTCGTGATGATTAATAGCGCGAGCAATAACATCTCCCAAAGTTTGCACGATTTGCACAAGAATAATGCACAGCACTACTGCAACAGCCATAACATCGTACTGGTAGCGCTGGTAGCCGTAGCGTATTGCAATATCGCCAAGACCGCCGGCTCCAACTGTTCCAGCCATTGCGGAGAATCCAAAAAGCGTAATAAACGTAAGAGCAGCTCCGCGAATTAGCGAAGGTAACGCTTCCCAAAGCAGCACTTTGTAAACGATTTGCAATTTACTTGCGCCGAAACTTTGCGCAGCTTCAATTAAACTTCCGTCAACTTCTGCCAAAGACTGCTCAACAATTCGCGCCACAAACGGCGCTGCTGTAACAACCAGCGGCACAATAGCACCAGGAACGCCAAGAGACGTGCCAACAATCAAGCGCGTGAATGGAATTAACGCAACCAGCAAAATAATAAACGGCACCGATCGCACAATATTAACAATCCACCCAAGAATCGCATTAATTGGCGCGTTTGGGCAAATGCCTTTTTTGTTGGAAGTAATAAGCAATACGCCAATAGGAAGGCCAATAACATACGCCAAAATCGTTGCTACTGAAGTCATAACTAAAGTGTCAATTATGCCTTCAGTAAGCAGGTCGCCGTATTCGCTTAAAAATTGTGTTGCAGATTCTATCATTGTTATTTTACCTCGTTCGTAAGCGTATTAAAGCGTGTTAGACGTATTAGACGTATTAGATGCCGGCTTTTTACGATGATTTTCTTGCTTTTCGTCTGCAATTAGAGTTCGCAAAATATTGCTTTGTGGATTTGCAAATAAGGTTGTTGTGTCGCCTAATTCCACAATATGCCCGCCGTCAATCATTGCAACTCGGTCGCAAATATTTCTAGCAACTGCCAACGAGTGCGTAATAATAACAAGCGTTACGTTAAGCTCGCGGTTAATTCGGCGCAGTAAATCAAGGATTTGCGCGGTTGTAGTAGAGTCGAGTGCGCTTGTTGCTTCGTCACAAAGCATAATCGACGGATTATTTGCCAGCGCTCGAGCAATAGCAACGCGCTGCTGCTGGCCGCCAGAAAGCTGGCTAGGGTAGCGGTCGGCAAGATCTTGCAAACCAACTAAATTAAGCAAATAATGCGCGCGCTCTTCGCGCTTATTTTTATCAACGTGATTAAGTTCAAGCGGAAAAGTTACGTTTCGCAATACTGTGCGCTGCTGGAAAAGACTAAAATTCTGGAAAATCATGCCAATATTAGCGCGTACTTGAGCAAGCTCTTTATCTTTTACTTCGGTAATATCCTTGCCGTCAATCACGATTCTGCCGGAAGTTGGGCGCTCGAGCAGATTCATGCAACGCACTAGCGAAGATTTTCCAGCGCCGGAAGAACCTAGAATTCCAAATACTTCACCCGACTCAATAGAAAGATTAATATCGTGCAATGCTTCATGTGCTTCGCTACCTTTGCCGTAGCTTTTATGAAGATGTTCAATCTGAATCATGCTTTTCCTTAACAGCTTATTTTGTGTTATGTGAAACATACTAGCGTTACGTACTGCTATAAGCGTTACGTAACGCTATAAGCACTGCGTTACGTACCAGCGTTACGTACCAGCGTTACGTAATTTATGCACTTTTACGTATATTACACGCTTAGAAAAAATAATGCCGCAAAGCGCGCTAAAATCACACGTATTTACGGCATTATATGGCTACATTGTAAGTATTATTTAGAAAACAGGAAGCACAGCGCCCTTGTAAGTCTTAGTAATATAGTCGCGTACTTCGCTTGTTTTCAAAGCCTTAAGTAATGCCTTAATTTTGGCGAGTTTTTCGGAACCCTTCTTTACTACAATAATATTTTCGTAAGTTTTAGCAGCAATTCCACCAACTTTTTCGGAAGTAAGCGGATCCTTAGTTGGGTTAAAACCAGCCTGAATTGCGTAGTTGCCGTTCATGGCAGCAAGATCCACGTCCTTAATTGCAGTCGGAACGGTTGCAGCCTCAAGCTCCTTAAACTTCAAATTCTTCGGATTGCTCGTAATATCTTTCACAGTAGCGTTAATATCTTTCGGATTCTTTAACTTAATCAAACCGGCATCTTGCAGAAGTAGCAGCGCGCGAGCCTCATTCGTAGGATCGTTTGGCACTGCAACGGTTGCACCATCAGCCAAAGCCTTAATGGTTTTGGTCTTTCCTGGGTACAATCCAAAAGGCTCAAAATGAATTCCGCCTACCGAAACAAGATGCGTTCCCTTTTCCTTATTGAAATTGTCGAGGTAAGGAAGATGCTGGTAATAATTCGCATCAACTTCGCCTTCTTCGGTAGCAGTATTTGGCTGCACGTAGTCCGTAAACTCCTTAACAACCAGCTTGTAGCCTTCCTTCTGCAAAATCGGCTTTACTACTTTGTTAAGGATTTCAGCATGAGGAGTAGGCGATGCTGCTACAGTAACGGTTTTGTCGTCCTGGCTATTCGCATTCTTAGCACTTCCGCAACCGCTTAAAGCGAAAGTTGCTAATGCTGCCAAAGCTGTAATCGAGGCAATAACTTTAATCCTGCGCATAATTTTCTGCTCCTTGTTTGATGAAATCCTTTTTGAATTTCCCCTTCGCGAGTAACGAATTATCAATATAGGCGAGAAAATTTAATAATTCTACACTTTGCTTATTAGTATTATTTATGACGTGTTAGTAATGCGAATACTTGCAATGTGGGAAGATAAAAAGTTTTTTCGCTTAAGTTTCGCAACACGTCTCTTACTTGCAATAAAGCAATCTACTAAACTATAAAATATGAGTTTTTTGCGATTGGCATTAGCGCAGATAGATACATGCGTTGGAAATATTGATAATAACGTTGCGAAAGTATTGCAATACGCGGCGCGCGCAAAACAATCAGGCGCTCGAATGGTAGTTTTTCCGGAAATGACATTAACCGGCTACCCAATTGAAGATCTCGCTTTACGCGGCACTTTTCGCGCGTCTGCTCAAAAAGCTGCCGACTTACTTGCGTCAAAACTTGCGGAAGAAGGCTTGGGGGAGCTTTACGTAGTAGTTGGAACAGTTGGCTTTGACGAGTCTTCCGGAAAGCCTCGTAACCGCCTACTTGTGTTGCACGAAGGAAAATCCGTTTTGCAATACGATAAGCATTTTCTGCCAAATTACGGCGTTTTTGACGAGTTTCGTATTTTCTCTTCCGGAAATAAGTGCGAACTTATGGAAGTTGACGGCTTGCGCTTAGGCTTTGCTATTTGCGAAGATATTTGGCAGGACGGCGGCCCCGTAGCTCAACTCGCAAAACTTGGAATTGACGCGTTAATTACAATGAACGGCTCTCCTTACGAAGAAGGCAAAACTCATGTGCGCTTTAACTTAGCTCAAAAGCGCGCGGCTGAAGTTAATGCGCCTGTTGTGTACGTGAACCAAGTTGGCGGTCAGGATGATTTAGTATTCGACGGCGGAAGTTTTGTTGTAGATGCGGACGGAACTTTGCTTGAGCGCTCGCCAATGTTTGCTGAAGATTTGTCTTTTATTGATTTCGATAGTTCGCTTTCTTCTCAAAAAACTTCTAGCATTGCTCCAAAACTTGACGCGGATGAAGAAGTATATTGCGCGTGCGTTGTTGGTCTTCGAGATTACATGCGTAAGAATGGTTTTAAGGGCGTGTGCTTGGGTCTTTCTGGCGGAATTGATTCGGCTTTAGTTGCAACTATGGCTGCTGATGCGTGCGGAGGAAAAAATGTGTGGGGCATTTCCATGCCAAGCATGTACTCTTCGGACGGCTCTAAAGACGACGCGCGCGATTTAGCTGAGCGTATTGGAGCACACTACGAAGTGCAGCCTATTGAGCCGCTTTTTAAAGCTTTCCAATCGCAACTTTCCTTAGAAGGAGTTGCTGCAGAAAACTTGCAAGCTCGCGTACGCGGCGTAATCGTAATGGCTTACTCGAATTCGCGAGGCGTTTTGGCGCTCGCAACTGGCAATAAATCGGAGCTTGCTTGCGGATATTCAACTATATACGGCGATGCGGTAGGAGGGTATGCTCCTATTAAGGATTTGCTTAAGACGCGCGTTTGGGCGCTTTCTCGTTGGAGGAATCGTGCTGCAAGCGCTGGTGTTGGCGTTGGTATGCTTCCGATTGTCGGTTATGAAGATGTTAACAAGGTGGATTTGCCAAAGGATGGAATACTAATTCCGGTTAATTCTATTATTAAGCCGCCTAGTGCGGAGTTGCGTCCGGGGCAGAAGGATTCTGATTCTTTGCCTGAGTATGATTTGCTTGATCGCGTTTTAGAAGCGCATATTGAGCTTGCTCACGGTAGAGCGGATTTGCTTGCTGACGGTTTTGATGCTCATACGGTTGACACGGTTATGCGTTTGGTTGATCGCGCTGAATGGAAGCGCAGGCAGTACCCGTTAGGTCCAAAAGTAAGCGCTATTGCTTTTGGTAGAGATCGCAGAATGCCAGTTACCACCGCTTTTCGTGAGTAAAATGTGACGCAAGTCACTTGATTTTTTCCAAAACTACGCGTGTACGAGTTAGCCTATGCTTTAACATAGTTAATTAGGGCGGCGTGAAGATGCGTTGCTGTTATAAAAGGAGTTAAACATGACCTTAGTCGATGCTTCCGTTCTCAATGAGGAGGATCTTCGCACCAAAGCTTGGGACGGTTTCGAAACTGGAAACTGGCAGAAAGATATTGACGTTCGTGACTTCATTTTGAAGAACTACACGCCGTATGAAGGCGACGAAAGCTTCTTGGCTGATGCCACTGAAAAAACGAAGCACATGTGGAAGTATCTCGACGACAACTACTTGGCAGTCGAGCGTGAACGCCGCGTTTACGATGTTGAAACCCACATTCCTGCAGGCATTGACGCAATGCCAGCTGGCTATATTGAAAGCCCAGAAGTAGATAACGTAATCGTCGGTCTTCAAACTGATGAGCCTTGCAAGCGCGCTATGATGCCAAACGGCGGTTGGCGCATGGTTGAGCAGGCTATTAAGGAAGCTGGCAAGGAAGTAGATCCTCAAATTAAGAAGATCTTCACCGTCTACCGCAAGACTCATAACGATGGCGTATTTGGCGTTTACACCAAGAATATTAAGATTGCTCGCCACAACAAGATTTTGACCGGTTTGCCAGATGCTTACGGCCGCGGTCGTATTATTGGCGATTACCGTCGCGTGGCTCTTTACGGCGTGAACATGCTTATTGAGTTTAAGAAGCGCGATAAGGATTCGATTCCATACCGTAACGATTTTACTGAGACTGAGATTGAGCATTGGATTCGTTTCCGCGAAGAGCACGATGAGCAGATTAAGGCTTTGAAGCAGCTTATTAACTTGGGTAACGAGTACGGTTTGGATTTGAGCCGCCCAGCACAGACTGCTAAGGAAGCTGTTCAGTGGACTTACATGGGCTATCTTGCTTCCGTTAAGAGCCAGGATGGCGCTGCAATGAGCTTCGGCCGCGTTTCCGCATTCTTCGATTGCTACTTTGAGCGCGATTTGAAGGCCGGTTTAATTAACGAAACTGACGCTCAGGAAATTATTGACGCTCTTGTTATGAAGCTTCGTATTGTGCGCTTCTTGCGTACTAAGGATTACGACGCAATCTTCTCTGGAGATCCTTACTGGGCAACTTGGTCCGATGCAGGCTTCAGCGAGGATGGTCGCACTTTCGTAACCAAGACTTCGTTCCGTTTGCTCAACACTTTGACCCTTGAGCATCTTGGACCAGGGCCAGAGCCAAACATCACTATTTTCTGGGATCCAAAGCTTCCAGAAGCCTACAAGCGTTTCTGCGCACGAATTTCTATCGACACTTCTGCAATCCAGTACGAGTCCGATAAAGACATTCGTGAGCACTGGGGCGATGACGCTGCTATTGCTTGCTGCGTTTCCCCAATGCGCGTCGGTAAGCAGATGCAGTTCTTCGCAGCTCGCGTGAACTCTGCTAAGGCTTTGCTTTACGCTATTAACGGCGGCCGCGATGAAATGACCGGCATGCAGGTTATTGATAAGGGTGTTATTGACCCAATCAAGCCAGAAGCTGACGGCACTCTCGACTATGAGAAGGTTAAGGCCAATTACGAGAAGGCTTTGGAATGGCTTTCCGAAACCTATATTGAGGCTTTGAACATCATCCACTACATGCACGATAAGTACGCTTACGAGTCCATTGAAATGGCTTTGCATGATAGGGAAGTCTATCGTACGCTTGGTTGCGGCATGTCCGGCTTGTCTATTGCTGCAGATTCCTTGGCTGCTTTGAAGTATGCGAAGGTTTACCCAATCTACAACAAGGATGCTAAGACTACTGAAGGCCACGAGTACGAGTACATTGAGGGCGCAGACGACGACTTAATCGTTGGCTACAAGACTGTTGGCGAGTTCCCAATTTACGGTAACGACGACGATCGCGCTGATGACTTGGCAAAGTGGGTTGTAAGCACTGTTATGGGCCAGGTAAAGCGTTTGCCTGTGTACCGTAACGCTGTTCCAACTCAGTCCATCTTGACTATTACTTCTAACGTTGAGTATGGCAAGAACACTGGTTCCTTCCCATCCGGCCACAAGAAGGGTACTCCTTACGCTCCAGGTGCAAACCCAGAAAACGGCATGGATTCTCACGGCATGCTTCCGTCAATGTTCTCTGTTGGTAAGATTGATTACGACGATGCTCTCGACGGCATTTCGCTTACGAACACAATTACTCCTGACGGTTTGGGTCGTGACGAAGACGAGCGCGTTAGCAACCTTGTTGGTATTTTGGATGCTGGCAACGGCCACGGCTTGTACCACGCAAACATCAACGTTTTGCGTAAGGAACAGCTTGAGGACGCTGTTGAGCACCCAGAAAAGTATCCGCATTTGACTGTTCGAGTTTCCGGCTACGCAGTGAACTTCGTGAAGCTCACTAAGGAGCAGCAGCTCGACGTTATTTCTCGTACATTCCACCAGGGTTCAGTTACTGACTGATTTGGTTGATTAGTAAACACCGCCGGGAGCGAGGCTAGTTTCGCTCCCGGCTTTTGTTAATTTCGTATATTATTTATTTATTACCTATAAATAGTTTGGAGGGCAGTTAGATGGCTGAAAACACAGCGTTTCGTACCACAACTCAGCATATGCTAAAGGAATCAAAAGAGTATGCTCGCCAAACTTTAATGGGTGGACTTTCTGGATTTGAATCGCCAATTGGATTAGACAGAAAAGATCGCCTTGTAGCTCTTAAAACTGGCGATATTGGGTTCGTGCATTCGTGGGATATTAACACTTCTGTTGACGGCCCTGGCACTCGTATGACAGTGTTTATGAGCGGTTGCCCGCTTCGCTGCCAGTACTGCCAGAATCCTGATACTTGGAAAATGCGCGACGGAAAGCCGGTCTACTTAGATGCGATGATTAAAAAAGTCGACCGTTATCAAAGTCTTTTTAAAGCAACAGGTGGCGGAATTACTTTTTCTGGCGGCGAGTCCATGATGCAACCAGCTTTTGTATCTAGAGTTTTTCGTGCAGCAAAAGAGATGGGCGTTCATACTTGCTTGGACACTTCCGGCTTTTTGAATCGCAATTATACGGACGAAATGATTGACGACATTGATCTTTGCTTGCTTGACGTTAAATCCGGAACTGAAGAAACGTATAAAAAAGTTACTGGCGGCTTACTTCAGCCAACTATTGACTTCGGTCAGCGCTTGGCGAAAGCTGGTAAGAAGATTTGGGTGCGTTTTGTGCTCGTTCCAGGTTTGACCGACAGCGAAGAAAACGTTGAAAAAGTTGCTGAAATTTGCGATTCCTTTGGGGATGCTGTTGAGCATATTGACGTGCTTGGCTTCCATCAACTAGGCCGCCCAAAGTGGCATGAGCTTAGGATTCCGTACCCTCTTGAGAATCAAAAAGGACCTTCTAGGGCGCTTAAAGAGCGAGTTGTAAACCAGTTCAAAGACCACGGTTTTGTTGTGTACTAGACTGCATTTAGACTGCGTCAAAATGTAACTGTAATTTATACAATTTTTGCGTATTGTATTGTTTTTTTTTTAAAGGATTTTGTATAATTATACAAATAACCTTTTTTAGAGAAAGGATACGCAATGAAGCGCAGAATAGGTTGTTGGATTGCATTAGCTTTTACATTAGCGTTCGCTATTTTTGTGCGGTGTAACGATCAGTTTGGTTTTGCTACAGCGCTTACTGTTTTCGTTATTTTGCCAATAATTTTGTTGCCAATAAACATTGTTGCATCGTTTGATGAGAAACTTCTTATTGAAGTGCCAATAATATCTATTGCGATAACTTTTGTTATAGAACTTGTTTCTTTTTCAATATCCAAGTTCTCGGATTTAGGTTTACATGTTGGCTACGTTATTCCAACAGTTTTAGTTTCGGTAGTTGCATTTACTCTTACTAGATTCCTTAAAACTAAGCTTGTTAAGCGCATAACTCAATAAGAATCAAACAATAAAACAGATTGATTATTTAATTGATTATTTAATTGATTACTTATTTTTGATTAGTCGTAGTTGTGTGCGAAAGTTGAAGCCGTGTTAAAAGATGCGTAATCTATAACACGGCTTAAATATTTTTTACGGATATCTTGCAAAAAGTACATAATATTTTGCAAAAAACGTAAGAATTTGGCTAAAGCATGCAGTCGGGAGGCGTACTTGAACGAGGAACCAAAGCTCTTAAAAGAGCCTAGAGACGGTGTTCCAGAAGTCATTGATACGCTTGAAGCATATAAAGATTATTGCAGTTTGTTGGCAGCGGGCTCTGGCCCTTTGGCTGCGGACGCTGAGCGAGCTTCCGGTTTTCGCTACAGTCATGAAGATTGGTTGATTCAGTTCAAACGCAAAGGTGCAGGAATTGGATTGCTTGACCCTGTGGCTCTTAAGAATCTTGGTGTTGACTGGCATGAGTTTAACGAGGCAGTAGGGGATGCGCCTTGGATTATTCACGACTCTATGCAGGATTTGCCAGGATTTTTCGATATTGGTTTGCGCCCACGTGCTTTATTTGACACAGAAATCGCAGCTAAATTACTTGGCAGAAAGCGCTTCGGCTTAAGCTCTGTAACCGAATATTATTTGGGATTGACTTTAGCAAAAGAACATTCTGCAGCGGACTGGTCTTACCGCCCTCTTCCTAGAGATTGGCGAAATTACGCGGCTTTAGACGTTGAGTTACTAATCGAATTAGAAGAAGTAATGCGAAGCGAGCTAAAAAAGCAAGGTAAGCTTTCTTGGGCTAAAGAAGAATTTGCGCATTTACTTAAAAAAGGCGCGCAAAAGAAAGCTCCGCATCCGCGTCCGTGGCTTAAAATATCGCATATAAATGTGCTTATGCATGATCGTGTTGGTTTGGTTATTGCGAAATATTTATGGGAAGATCGAGATTCTTTAGCTCGACAGTATGATATTGCGCCAACACTTTTACTTTCGGATGCTGCAATTATTGAAGCAGGCAAGCGAAAACCAAGTAATTCTAGGGAGTTTCGCTCAATTCGCATTCTTAACGAACGCGTTAGAATTCACACGGGCAGCGAACAAGACAAAATGTTCGAACGTTACGCTCCAATTCAGAGAAAAATTAAGCCTTCGCATTGGAAAAAAGTTATTGAACAAGCAATTTTGCGTGCTGAATCTGGCGAAACAGCTATGGGCGACGCGCTACAAATGTTTCCAAATGGAGAAATGAACGCAGAATCGCATGACTCGCATGACTCGCGCGACTCGAATGTATCTTCTGACTCATCCGACTCATCTGACTCATCTGACTCATCTGAATCGCATAATTCTCTTGAATCTAAAGACTCTCAAAGTGCGCCGCGTTCTATGCGCTATTGGAAGGATCATCATCCTGCCAGATATGAGCAATTGCAAGGAATTCGAGCAGCTCTTACCGTTATTGCAGAAGACACGCATACTCCGGTAGACACCATTATTAAACCGCAAATTATTCGCAACCTTTGCTGGAACGATAATATTGCTGAAATTAATGTTTCAGACTTTCTTTTAGAGCAGGGCGCTAGGCCTTGGCAAGTTGAGCTTATTGCTGAGTCCGTAACTCGCGCTATTATGTAACGGTTGTGCCATACGGCAGAGATAAGAAAAACGTAATTTCAGGAGCGCAAGCGTGAAAATCAGCGTCAGGAATCTTGAGCCAACTAAGGTTAAGCTCACCATTACCGCAGATCTCGAAGACTTCAAGCCATTCTTGGACGAAGCTCGTAAAGATATTGCTAAGCAAATTAATGTACCAGGTTTCCGCAAGGGACACGTGCCAGGTAAGATCGTAGATCAGCGCGTCGGTTTCGCAGCTGTTGCTGGTGAAGCCGTAAATTCCGCTGTACCAGAGCTTTATTCTAGGGCTTTGGAAGAAAAGAAGATTCGCCCAATGGATCAGCCAGAATTTGACGTTCAGGAAGTTCCTACGTCAACTGCTGAAGACGCAACTCTTAAGTTTGTTGTCACTGTTGAGCGTCGTCCAGATTTCAAGTTGAACAAGTTCAAGGGCGTTGAGATTGAAGTTGAGAAGCCAAAGGTTTCCGACAAGGACGTGAAGGCTCGCTTGGAAGGCCTCCGTCAGCGCTTTGCTACTTTGGTGAGTGTTGATCGTCCTGCAGCTAAGGGTGACTTCACCAATATTGATTTGGAAGCTCGCATTAACGACGAAGTAGTTGACGCTCAGGAAGGCGTAAGCTACGAAATCGGTTCCGGCGTGTTGCTTGACGGTTTGGATGAGGCTTTGGATAGCCTTTCTGCCGGCGAAGAGACCACTTTTGAGGGAACTCTTGAGTCTGGTAAGCACAAGGGCGAGAAGGCTCAGATTAAGGTTAAGGTTAATTCCGTAAAGACTCAGGAATTGCCAGAGCTTGATGATGAGTTCGCTAAGGAAGCTTCCGAGTTCGATACTTTGAAGGAATTGAAGGCAGATATTCGCAAGGCTTGCGAGCAGGCTGCTGAAGGTCGTCAGGCAACTAACGCTCGTGACGCATTCCTTGCAAAGCTTCAGGAAGAAGTTGAGATTCCTGTTCCTAAGGGTGTGCTCGATAAGGCTGTTTCTGAGCATTTGAAGGGCATGACTCCAGATCCTGAAAAGGCTACTAAGAAGCAGAAGGATGAAGCTCAGGAAGCTGCGGAGAAGGAACTTCGCGACCAGATGGTTCTCGATGCTTTGGCAGAAAGCCTTGATGTTTCTGTGTCCCAGGCAGACGTTACCAACTTCTTGGTTTCTGTTGCTCAGCAGTACGGCATGGATCCAAACCAGTTCATTAACGCAATCGTTAACAACGGTCAGCTTGGCTCTGCAGTGCAGGAAGTTGCTCGCTCTAAGGGCTTGCTTGCTGGTATGCGTGCTGTAAAGTTCGTTTCCGGCGGCGAGGCTCTCGATTTGAGCGCATTCTTGTCTGAGGATGACGAGGAAGACGAAAGCGTAGAAGCTGCAACTAAGGCTGCTGCTGTTGCTGACGAGCTTTCCAAGTAGAAGTAGAGTAGAATTAACTAAATTCTGCGTTACTTCGTAACGGCTTTTAATTAAGACCTGGCAGATATTTCTGCCGGGTCTTAACTTTATTAAGAATTGCGAGACGTTATGGATAGTAGTGCTGAAACGAAGCTTGAAGCTCGTAGCGGATTTGGCAGATTACTTAATTTCGCAATTCGAGTAGCGCGTTTTGCCGCAGCTTCTATTCTTCTTGGCATTCTAACCGGCTTAGGCGCAACAATTCTTACGCTTGTTTTTTACGCAGCGCAATACTTGGCTTTTGGCTCAGTTGAATCTGCTAAAAACACTGTGTTTTCAGCGCTTCCTTGGTATCGTTACGTGCTATCTTGCACAATAGCG
>NQOH01000009.1:6615-6750 GCA_003585735.1 Gardnerella kenyensis | reverse complement strand
ATGACTATTGCTGCACTAGCGTGGTATTTTCTTCGAAAAAGAAAGAATCCTCCTCGAATCATTACTATTCCGCAAGCTGTTAGCGGAAACAAAATGCCAATTTTCTCTACTATTGCGCATGTTTTGCTGCAAATC
>NQOH01000009.1:982-5918 GCA_003585735.1 Gardnerella kenyensis | reverse complement strand
GGCATTGTTGGTTCTGGAATTTCAATCGGCAGGGAAGTAGCTCCGCGAGAATTGGCGGCAATGATTGCGCAGCGTTTCAGCGGTATTTTTCACTTGTCTTATAAAACTCAGCGCATACTTGTTGCTTCCGCTGCGGGCGCTGGCTTGGCTGCAGTGTATCACGCGCCTTTAGCTGGAACTGTGCTTTCGCTAGGCTTGCTTAATAAATCTCAGGGCTTTGGTTTTTACGCGTGGCTAAATCGCGAAAACGGCAATGCAATAGTTAATGTAGTTAAAAATATTGCGCGCTCTGAGCGCTTGCACTGCTTGCCTTTTGCTCTTGTTATGAATTATGTTTCGGCGTTTGTTGTTGAATTTTTACTGCATCATTCTAGCTACTATAACATTCCTCAATTTTCTTGCGCTATTTCTTGGCAAGTTTGCGCTTTAGCTGTTGCTGTTGGAGCGGTGTGTGGTTTAGTTGGTTACGTTTTTCGCTTGGGTATTATTTGGTGTCGCACTCATGCTTTGCGCGGTGCAAAAATGCTGTATTTTATGCCTTTAGCTGGCTTAATTATTGGTATTGCAGCGTGCTATTTTCCGCATATTATGGGCAATGGCAGGTCGCTTTCGCAGCTTGCTTTTTCTGCATATAGTCTTCCGCATGCTGTAGCTAGCTCGAATATTACGATTCTTTTGCTGATTCTTGCAGTAATGAAAATGCTTGCTACTTTGCTTGTTTTGCGATGCGGCGCTTCCGGCGGCGTGCTTCAGCCGAGTATTTCAACTGGCGCTTGCGTAGGCGTGATTTTATACGCTATTTTCTACTCTGCGTTTGGCATTTCGCAAGTATCTGCAATTCCGCAAGTATCTGCAATTTCTGTAGCTATTATTGGTGCCGCTTCTTTACTTGCGTCTTCCAGAAAAGCTCCAATTATGGCGTGGCTTTTAGTTGCTGAACTAGTAAACGCACAGTTTGCACTACTTATTCTTATGCTATTTGCTGTAATCGTGTCTAATTTAGTATCTAATTTAGTAGCTGATTGTGTTGAGCGTTTTATTTCGCATTCTTGTTTTACGGTCACGCGCACACGATAATCTAGTAATAATCATTTATGGTAAGGAGATAATGTGACTGAGCTTTTTACAACTTCTCCCGTGATGGAACAGGCTGAAGCGGCGTCCCCAACCGATCCTATTTTTAACCGGTTATTAAAAGATCGCATTATTTGGTTGGGATCTGAAGTAAAAGACGAGAATGCTAATGTCATCTGCGCTCAGATGCTGATGCTTGCTGCAGAAGATCCTAAGAAGGATATTTGGTTGTATATTAATTCGCCTGGCGGCTCTATTACCGCCGGTATGGCAATTTACGACACTATGCAGCTAATCGAGCCGGATGTTGCAACTATTGCAGTTGGTATGGCGGCTTCAATGGGTCAGTTCCTGCTTAGTTCTGGAACGCCGGGTAAGCGTTATATTACGTCTCATGCTCGCGTGCTTATGCATCAGCCTTCTGGTGGCGTTGGTGGCACTGCTACGGATGTTCGTATTAACGCAGAGTTGATTATGGATATGAAGAAAACGCTTTCTGAATTAACAGCGAAGCAGACTGGTCATACTGTTGAGGAAATTTACCGAGATAACGAGTACGATCATTGGTTTACAGCTCAACAAGCGTTGGAGTATGGTTTTGTAGACAAGATTGTGACCACTCCTGCTTCTATGCGTGGTGAGGAGTAACTTATGGCAAGTGAAGAAGCAAAGTTTGTGGCGCGCGCGGAGCGTTTAGCTGGTTTTGGCGGTGTTGCTTCCGCTCAGCGTTTTACTAACCGTTATATTTTGCCGCAATTTGGTGAGCAAACGCCTTATGGTTTAAAAACTCAAGATCCGTACACGAAGCTGTTTGACGATCGTATTATTTTTATGGGTGTTCAGGTTGACGACACTTCTGCTGATGATATTATGGCTCAGCTTCTTGTGTTGGAAAGCATGAATCCGGATCGCGACGTGATGATGTATATTAATTCGCCTGGTGGTTCTATGACTGCTATGACTGCAATCTATGACACTATGCAATACATTAAGCCGGATGTTCAAACAGTGTGCTTGGGTCAGGCTGCTTCTGCTGCTGCAATCATACTTGCGGCGGGTGCTCAAGGTAAGCGCATGATTTTGCCTAATGCTAGGGTGCTTATTCATCAGCCTGCAATGGGTCAAGATTTTGGCAAAGCAACTGAAATTGAGCTTCAAGCTAAAGAAATGTTGCGCTTGCGCACTTGGTTGGAAAATACGCTTGCAAAGCATACTGGTCAAGATATTGAGCGCATTCATAAAGATATTGAAGTTGACACTATTCTAACTGCTCAAGAAGCTAAAGATTACGGAATGGTAGACAAAGTTCTTAGCCATCGCTAGTAGTTTGTGTGCGCAAACACAATAAACCCCGGCCGACACGCCGGGGTTTGTGTTTTTAAGCAGATGGTTGTATATTAGTCAAGTTGCCGGAAACAAGGACGAGTTCCTTGAGGCCGGAAAACATGCGCCAGTAGCCCAACGGATTAGAGCATCTGACTACGGATCAGAAGGTTGCAGGTTCGAATCCTGTCTGGCGCACAAGCAAAACGCGAAGCATTTGCCTCGCGTTTTTTTTTATTTCAACTCGCTGGTTTATCCCTCTCGGTTATACTAAAAAGTGCTGCAAAATTATAGTATTTTTTAGCGTGTTTTTTATAACTTAGAGAGGAAATAATTACGCATGTTACGACGCAGTTGGAGAATAATTTGCAATATTGCTAATAACGAGCGAATTTCAGGCTTAATTATGCTTGGATTTGCTCTTTCTGGCCTTCTTCTTGCTAATATTCCTGTAACTGCGCCAATTTTTGAGGCAGTTTCGCATACGCATATTGGCATTCCTTTTACTAATATTCACATGTCGATTAGCCACTGGGTGCAAGACGGCGTGCTAACTATTTTCTTCCTTTCAGTTGGTCTTGATTTAAAGCATGAGCTTATTGCAGGTTCTCTTTCGGATCCTCGCGCTGCTGCAATGCCAATGATTTGTGCAGTAGGTGGAATGGTTGTGCCACCTTTGCTATTTGTTGCTACAGTAACCGTATTTTCTGAATTGCACGCAGGCCAAGAAATTATGCGTCTTACTTCTGGCGCTTTGCCAACGCTGGGCATGGTTCGTGACGGTTGGGCTATTCCAACAGCAACCGATATTGCGTTCTCTCTTGCTGTTCTTGCGCTATTCGCAAAAACTTTGCCGCATGCTTTGCGCGCGTTCTTAATGACTCTTGCAACTGTTGACGATTTGCTCGGCATTGCGCTTATTGCAGTATTCTTCTCTTCTTTAAACGCGTGGTATTGGTTTGTTGGCGTAGTTGTTTGCGGACTTATTTGGACTACTTTAGTGCGTCTTAAGCGTGTGCCTTGGCCGCTTGTGGCGCTAGTTGGCATGGTTGCTTGGGTAATGATGTACGAAGCAGGCGTGCACCCAACTTTAGCTGGCGTAATGGTTGGTCTTCTCACTCCTGCGCATTTAGTTCACGGCGAAAAAACTTTGCGCGCAGAGCGTTATCGCCAAAAAATTCAGCCTGTATCTGCTTTAGTTGCGTTACCTATTTTTGCGCTTTTTGCAACCGGCGTGCATTTTGAAACGCTTACGTGGGAGCTGTTCTTATCTCCAATTCTTATTGCTATTACTATTGCTCTTGTTATTGGAAAACCATTGGGAATTATGATAACTGCTTGGTTGTCGAAGCGCGTTCTTGGCTTAAAAGTTCCAGATGGTTTGCGCGTTGTAGATTTGCTTCCAACTGCGTGCGCATGCGGTATTGGTTTTACGGTTTCGCTGCTTATTGCTTCTCTTGCGTATTCGGACGCAGATTTGTCTGCTGAAGCTCGTTTTGGTGTTCTTGTTGCTTCTATTGTTGCTGCTGGCGTTTCGGGATTCTTGCTTTCTATGCAATCGAAGCATATGGAAGAAGAGTTGGACGAAGTTGAAGATTAACTTTTGTAACTAATTTTTAGGAGTAGTTATGAATAGTCAAGAGGATTTTTCAGTAGATGTTCCACCATGGAATAACACGTATCATCGCGGCTCTGTGCTTATGCGAGGCTCTATGATTCCTAAAGAAAGCACTACCGAAACGCTTCTTCGCAAAGATAGTACTCAGCAGCTTGCAACAGGCGTTGGTGCAGATAGAGATAATAAGTGGGATTGGCGAAGTGCAGACCCTTGGCGCGCGCTTCGTATTCAAGCTGAGTTTGTTGACGGTTTTGATGCTCTTGCAGGCTTGGGCAAAGCTGTTAGCGTTTTTGGTTCTGCGCGCATAAAAGACGGTGAGCCGGAGTATGCTGCTGCGCGAACGATTGGTGCGGAGCTTGTAAAGCGCGGTTTTGCGGTTATAACTGGTGGCGGCCCCGGAATTATGGAGGCTGCGAATCGTGGTGCTGCGGAGACTGGTGGCACTTCGGTTGGCTTGGGTATTGAGCTTCCGCATGAGCAGGGTTTAAACAAGTGGATTAATCTCGGCATGCAATTTAGGTATTTCTTCGTGCGCAAAACAATGTTTATGAAGTATTCTTCGGCGATTATTGTGTGCCCTGGCGGTTTTGGCACAATGGATGAAATGTTTGAGGCTTTAACTCTTGTGCAAACGCATAAGGTTGCGCGCGTGCCGGTTGTGCTTTTTGGAACCGAATATTGGAAGGGCTTAATTGATTGGTTGCAGTCTACTGTAACTAGCCGCGGATTAATTTCCTCAATCGATCCGCACTTGTTTGCTATTACGGACGATCCTCTAGAAGCCGTGCGTATTGCGTCCGGAATTGAATAATCTACAAGTTTATATTGCAATTTGCTTGCTGTGGCGCGAGTTTTGGGGGATTTCTCTCCTCGCGGGCGCGACGACCTGCTTTCGCGCAGCATTGCGCGCGCGAAAGCAAC
>NQOH01000009.1:0-216 GCA_003585735.1 Gardnerella kenyensis | reverse complement strand
CGAAACTCGCGTTGGAAGTCCACTGGACTTCCAACTTTAGCGAGTTTCCGCATTGAAGTGCCTTCGCGCGCTACGCTTTAAGCGCTCCGGCAAGTCAATGCGCAGTCCTCTTTTATTGCTCGTAGAGAAATCCCCCAAACTCTGCGTGTTTAATCATTAATAACCGTGCCTTATCGCAGAGATTTTTCGATTTTTCTTCTTCGCTTGGCGAATCAG
>NQOH01000014.1:7935-10399 GCA_003585735.1 Gardnerella kenyensis | reverse complement strand
CGGAGCGCTGCGAGACAAGTAATTCCTATATCACACAGCCACGCAAGAAACCCGCCAGCCAAAACTCGCTCAGAAGCAAACACAAAATTTAATTAAAAATCAAGCTTTATCAACTATTACAACTGTAGTCGGCTGCAAGCCAGGCGCAACAGGCGCTTCAATAACGCGAGGATTTATGCCGCCAGCTTTGCGAATCATTTTTGCAGCTTTTTCTATTTCTGCTTGAGCAGATTTTCCTTTTAATGCAACTAAACTTCCGTGTGCGCGAAGTAAAGGAATTGTCCAAGAAGCTAATTTAGTCATAGGAGCAACAGCTCTGCATGTTACAGCATCAAATGCTTTAACTTCATGTGAAGCAATTTTTGCTATTAGTTCATCAGATCTACCATGAAAAATAGTTACGTTTTGCAATCCCATTATTTCTACACATTCACGCAACCACGCCACACGACGTTCCATCGGTTCAATCAAAGTAACATCATAATCAGGCAAGCATGCAGCCATAACTAAACCAGGGAATCCGCCGCCGCTGCCAACATCAGCAACTCTCTTTTGTTTGCTTTTCTCAGCCACTTGACGAATAAAAGGCACGACTGCTGCAGAATTTAATATATGTCTTTCCCACAAAATTCCCATATCGCGCGGCCCAACCAGTCCTCGCAATAATCCTTCTTTTTCAAGTTTCACGTGAAACAGCGCGCATTTAGGCAATGCGTCGCCTAAAGTACTAGCTAAAAGTGGGGAATCGTTTAATTCATCAACTACATGCTCTGGATTTTGATTTAGCTGAGTAGATTGATTTTCCATAATTTTCCACACTTTTTGCTCATTAAAATTTAGTATTTCTATATAAAATATAAAAAATAAAAGAAATAAAAGTAACACAACCGAACATTTTTGTTAAATCATGTTACTTTTATATCTTTTATTATTAAGTCTAAAACTATGCACTTATTGCTCTACCGCACTAAATACATAGCATATTAAGTTACTACTCTTCTACGTAACCTTCATCAACTTCGTCTAAATCTTCTGCTTCTTCTGCATCTTCATCTAAACGAGCTGGCAAATAAATAGTTACATAACGATGTGGCTCTTCACCGTGAGAACGTGAACGCAAGCCCTCGTCACGCACTGTGTCGTGCACAACTTTACGCTCAAAAGAGTTCATAGGCTTCAAATTCACAGGCTCGCCAGTTTCGCGAACTTCATCAACAGCATCCAAAGCAATATCGCGCAAATGCTGGCGCTTACGCTTTAAGAAGCCATCGACGTCAACAATAAGATGCGAACGGTCTCCAGTTTTTTGCTGGATAGCAAGACGGCTTAATTGCTGTAATGCTTCTACAACTTCACCTTCACGGCCAATTAAATGCTTAATATCCGTGTCATCATCCGCAACAATCTGAATCATCGGTCGATTATTGCGCACGCCCATCTCAATATCGCCTTCATAATCAGCAATATCAAGCAAACCTTCCAAATAATCTGCAGCTATATCAGCTTCCTCGTTGAGCTGATCAACAGTCCTCTTCTCGTCTTGTATCATTACTTACTCCTTATCGTGATTAAATTCACGTTACAAATACTGCAGTCCAGTTTAGCGGATAACAATCCCAAGTTAATATCTTATTATTAGTTATTTTCTTAAGCTGTTACCCGCTCAACTTGACTTTATTATTAACGTTTTGACACCTTACGCTTGCGCTGTGGCTGCTTACGCTGGAATCCTTCAGTTTCCCTACGCTCAGCCTCTTCGCGGGCTTGTTGGAGCTTTTCTTCTTCAATAGAAGGCAATCCTTCACGTTCGCGACGGGCTGTTTCTCTCTTATAATCTCGCTGCTCTTTTTCCTCAGCTGCAGGAGAGCCAGGCGTTGGGAAGGCGTACACCTGCCAAATAGAGCGAAGCATATTCATAATGTTGTTTACAAGCCAATAAACAAGCATTGCAAATGGAAGAGCGAATGCAGAGAAAACATAGATTAACGGGAATCCCCACATCATGAGCTTTTGCATTGTGTACTGGGTGCCTTGCTTGGATTCTGGAGGAAGATTCTTACGAATATTGTTAAACTGCATGTACCACATTGCAGCAGACATCAATATAACAACGATTACAATAACAACTTTTCCGCCCATTTGAACCGTCATAAACGTGTCGGAAACACCAACACCAAACACATGAGTTTTAACAAATTGCTGCGCTGTAGAAATATCAAAAGCTCCAAGAGCGTCATGCTTTCCTCTAGCAATAAACGGAATTACAGAAAGCGTATACCAAATACTCATAAATGCTGGACCCTGAATCATCATTGGTAGGCAGCTTCCAGCAGGATTTGCGTTGTTCTCCTGATACAGCTTCATCATTTCTCGCTGCATAGCTTCTTTACTTGCAGCGTCGCTTTTGCCCTTATATTTTTGCTGAATTTTCCTAATTTTAGGCGCAATTGCTTGCATATTACGC
>NQOH01000014.1:981-7263 GCA_003585735.1 Gardnerella kenyensis | reverse complement strand
AAAACGATTGAAAGAACCCAGGAGAATCCAATTTCATTCATGCCTATAAGAACTAAGAACTTATGGAACAAAGACATTACTTGTGTCATAAGCCACTCAATTGGGGTAAGAATCTTATAGAACCATCCCCAGAATCCGCTATCAAGTAAGAAGTGATCTTGATTAAACATTAGTTTTCCTTGTCTTCTTCAGCCAAGGGAGTTAACCGAGGCTCTTCATGCGCTTTAGACCAAGCACAACGATAAAAAATTGAATATTTTCGTGGCACATCGTCAATACTGCAACTTGTCCAAGGTCTGCAACGAAGCAGTCGCAATATTGCTAAAATACCGCCTTTTATCGTTCCATATCTAGCCACTGCCTCAATAGCATAACGTGAGCAAGTTGGATAGTAACGACAGCAAGCGGGTCGATTTGCGGATATTTTGCGCTGATACCATCTAATGGCTTTGATTAGCATTCGAGTAGTGAAACTTTGCTTATTACGCATCTTAATTACCATTCCTCTGAGTAATGTTTACCCATTTTATTGGTTATTCTCATGCGTTTTACAGTCTTCACAAGAGCTTATTGCTTTATTTATTTTGCAAAAAAGCTTTTGAACCTGCTTAAGCAAAGAATCAAATGAAACTTCGGCAGCAGTAGGTTTTGCTCGTAACACAACGTCGCAACCTGATGGCAATAAAGATTCACAATCTTTAGCGATAACTCGCAACCGACGCTTCACTTTATTACGAACCACAGCTTTGCCTACTGTTTTAGATACAGCAAGACCTAGCCTTTTGGCATTCTCAATATTTTGAGCATGCATTAAGGTATCAGAAAATGCCGCGGGAGTATTACTTTCAAAACCCGTGGCAGTATCTTCTAAAATTGCGCTTCTATCTTCGTTAGGTTCGCTATTTACGGCTATATCGTCACGCATCATGTAATGCGCGACGATATCCCGCGAACTTACTTTGCGTCGTTTTTTTAGTACCGTAACAAAATCACGGTGACTTTTCAGCCTTTCCATGCTTTACGACGCTACCTTAACTCAGGCAGAAAGCGACTTACGGCCCTTAGCGCGACGACGATTGATTACGGCGCGGCCAGCACGCGTACGCATGCGAACTCGGAAGCCGTGCTTCATGTGACGACGACGATTATTCGGCTGGAATGTCCTCTTCATAACTAATGCTCCTGTATTCAGCCATGCAAAAGCATGGCCCCGTATGGGTCAAGCTCTACTAAAATACTCTTACCCCTCACCAATAGTCAAAACTCCACATTTTTTGAGCTTATTGGTTACATGTCAAGATTATACTAAAAAACATATCCTTCACATTTTTATTACATTTTATAACATTCTAAAACTGTTGAAAAATAGCCAAAAACAAGCTTTTAACTTATCCACAAATTACACACATGTTATTCACATTTAAGCATTTTCAACACGCTAGACTGTGGATAACTTCGCGGGGATAGAGTAAACATATCTTACTGGCATTTATTGAACGCGGTGATTCACGTGAAATTTGATTGTTTTCATGTGAACACTTTAAAAAGTTTGGGGGTGACATGGCTGATACATTAGGCGACACTGCTTCGCAAGCTGCTTTGATTTGGTCTAATACGCTTACTGTTTTACAGCACAATGCCCTGCTAACTGCGCGCGATAAAGGCTGGTTTGAGGGAGTTAAGCCAGAAGCTATTTTTGGAACGACTATTGTTTTATGCGTGTCAAATGCTACGGCTCAGCAAGCTTTACAAAATGAGCTTAATGCGCCATTGCTTACCGCACTAAAAATTTGTACAGGAAAAGACATGTTTCCTGCTTTTAAGATTGTTCCACAATCTGAGAATACGGATCAATCTAATCAAACTGTCTCACCTGAAGTATCTAGTGATGCTACGTATCAAGAGAATCTGGTTCAGAAGTCAGAAAACAATAATAATTTCGCGCCTTCTTCTGATGATTCTTCTTCTAAAGATTTTTCAAAAGACTTATTAAATAATCAAAATAATCAGCAGAATCAGAAGAATGTATCTAATTCTTCTCAACCTGATTTTGATTATGCTACTGGATTAAATACACTTCAAAAGACGGATTTGTCTTCGTCTTCAGTGCAAGCTGCTCGTGAAAAAATGCCTGTTTCTGTACGACGTGATTCAGTAACGCATTTAAATACTTGCGCAACTTTTGACACATTCGTTCCTGGAGATTCAAATCGTTTTGCAAGAACTGTAGCTTTGGCAGTTGCAGAAGGTTCGGGACGTGATTTTAATCCGTTATGTATTTATGGCGGTTCTGGACTTGGTAAAACTCACTTGCTTAACGCAATTGGCAATTATGCATTAGTAAAAGATTCTTCACTTAAAGTTCGTTATGTTACTAGTGAGGAATTTACAAACGAATTTATTGAAGCTCTTCAAACACCTAATCAAAGTCAAGGCCAGATTGCTGAATTTAATAGGCGATACCGTGAAGTTGATGTTCTTCTTATTGACGATATTCAGTTCTTGGGCGGTAAGGAAGCAACGCTTGAACAGTTCTTCCACACTTTTAATTCTTTATATCAGGCAAATAAGCGAATAGTTATTGCTTCGGATGTTGCTCCAAAGAATCTTAAAGGTTTTGAAGCTCGATTAATTTCTAGGTTTGAATCTGGTCTTACTGTTGATATTAAGCCGCCTGATTTGGAAACACGTATTGCAATTTTAAGAATGATGGCTTCAATGAGCCATTGCAATGTGCCAAGTGATGTGCTTGATTTAATTGCTGAAAGGTTTACTGAAAATATTCGAGAACTTGAAGGTGCATTAACTCGTGTAACAGCAGTTGCATCTTTAAGCAATCAGCCTGTAAGTAAATCATTAGCAGAACAAGCTTTGCAAGATTTCTTTACAACAGATATTGAGGTTCGACCAAGTGACATTATTGGTCAAGTTGCTCAATATTTCCATATGACTTTTGATGAACTTGTTGGCCGCCAGCGCACAAAAAATGTTGCGCTTGCTCGTCAAATTGCCATGTATCTTGCTCGCGAGATGACAAGCATGAGCTTGGTTGATATTGGTGAAGTTTTTGGCGGCAGAGATCACACAACTGTAATGCACGCTTATACGCGCGTAAGTGGGGAAATGCAAGAAAAGCAGGAAATCTATAACTATGTTATGGAATTAACTGTTAGGTTAAAGCAAAATCCTTCTGATCGTAGAAAATAATCTCTTTTCCACAAAGTTACGCAAGAATGTTCTTAATTTTCTAAAAAGTTATCCACATAGTTAATAACAAATGTGGGTAAAACCTGAGCATAACTCGTGGAAAACGCCGTTTTAAAATGTTATTAAGTCGTGTATAAGAGCAATTGAAATGTTAATATCTCAAAAAATAGCTTTTTCTGTGCATAACTCGACTATTTATCCACATGTTTATTAATACGTTATCCTCAAACTAAAAATGTGCATAAGCTTTTTATTTAGCTCTTTTTGAAGAGTTTTCCACATATACACCACTCTTATTATGCCTATTATTTATTTACTTATTTAATAGCAAAATTAATAAGGCACTTCTTAGCCGAGCAATTTTTAATGTTCTTATAATTTCACTTATAAGGTAGAATAAATGCAGACTTTACAGAAAAGAGGAAGCATGAAAGTAGAAGTCAACTCTGCATCATTTGCTGATGCTGTAGCATGGACTACTCGTGTTATAGATACACGTCCTGCAAACCCTATTCTTGCAGGCTTAAAAATTGAAGCATCGAATGGTACTTTACAACTTTCTGCCTTTAACTATCAGATTTCTAGTCTCAATCACATTGAGGCTGGAGTTGATGAAGAAGGTAGCGTACTTGTACTTGGTAAATTAATGGCTGATATAACTAAGTCACTTCCTGCAGAAAATACTTATTTAAGCACCGAAAACAACATACTTACTATTACTTCCGGAAAATCAACTTTTACTCTTCAACTTATGCCTATAGGAGAGTACCCAGATTTACCTACTTTGCCTAGCAAACTTGGCCAAGTTGATGCTCCTACTTTTATTCAAGCAGTTAATCAAGCTTCAGTATCTATTTCTAAAGAAGAAAATAGGCCTGTTTTAACAGGAATTAGAATGCAATTTGAAAATGATACTGTTACTATGACTTCAACAGATAGGTTCCGCCTATCTCGCTCTACTTTTAAGTGGACACCGGAAAATAATGATATTCATGCAACAACACTTGTTCGCGGATCATTATTGCGTGATGTTGCTCGCTCTTTTGATGATCATCAAAATGTTGTTATTGATTTTAACGATGAAGAGCCAACTCTGTTGGGATTTGAAAATTCTGGACGTACAAGCACTTCTCAGCTTATTGACGGAGAATTTCCTTCTGTAGATAGGCTTTTTATTGACGAATATCCTATTCATGCTGTTATTAACAGGCAAGCACTTATTAACGCAATTAAGCGAGTATCTTTAGTTGCTGAAAGAAATGCTCCTATTCGTATGATTTTTAATAATCAAGAATTAACTTTGAGTGCTGGCGCTGCTGACGAATCTCAAGCAAAAGAAGTACTTGATATTGATATGGATGGTGAAGATATCACTGTTGCTTTTAACCCACTTTATTTGGTTGAAGGATTAAGTGCTATTACTGAACCATTCGTTCATATGAAAATGGCAACAGCTGTAAAACCTGTTGAATTTAATGGTCAGCAAGAAGCTGATGGTGACGAATCTATGAATTATCGTTACCTTTTGGTTCCTATGCGATTTAATAACTAAAATTTTTTGCGATATTACATTTTTAGCAATATATTTTATTTGCGAAATGTAATATCGCATTTTTTGTTGATAATATTATTTGTGAATAAAGAAAGGATAATTAAGAAATGTATGTTTCAAAAATTGCCCTTGATTTATTCCGTTCCTGGAAACATATTGTTTGCGATTTTAAACCAAGCGTTAATATCATATATGGTAATAATGGTTTCGGTAAAACGAATATTGTTGAAGCTATTGAATTTGCTAGTACAGGAATTAGTCATCGCACTTCTTCTACTGTTCCTCTTATTACTCGAGGCAACACAACATCTACAATAAGACTAAATATTTGCAATAATTCAACTGAATTAGTAGAAAATAATAATCAAACTACTTATGAAATTAATCTTTCTTTAAAGGGAAGTAATAGAGCTCGCATTAACGGTGGAAAATCGTTATATATCAAAGATATTGTTGGATTATTACCTGTTGTTTCTTTTACTCCTCGCGATCAATCTCTTGTTATAGGTGATCCTACAATTCGTCGTACTTTTCTTGACCAAGCTGGAACATTATTAATACCAAACTATGCTAAATATTTGCAAGATTTTAAGCATATTTCTAAACAGCGTGCTGCTTTATTAAAAAATATTCGAGAATTTTCGTATGCTAATCAGCCAGTTTCTTTATCTGGATTGGAAATTTGGACTGGAAAATTTATTGAAAGCGGAATTAAAATAACTAAACTTCGCAATAAAACTGTACAAATTCTTAATAAATATTTTTCGCAAATTATTAAATCTCTTACTAGTAGTGAAGAAAATGCGACTTTAAAATATGAACCTTCTTTTGAAGAAGTTTTTATTAATAAAAATTTAGAAGATACTTTAGAAGATACTTTAGAAAATATTCTAGGTGAAAATACAGAAGATACTTTAGAAAATAATATTGAAATAAATAATTTGTTAAGTGAACATTTTAAGCGTATTTATCCTGGAGAATTGGCTCGCGGATGCAATTTAATAGGGCCTCACCGTGACGATATTAATTTTATGCTAGATAATATGCCAGCTAAAGATTTTGCTTCTAATGGTGAATCTTGGACTATTTCAATAGCTATTAAAATGGCATTATGCAAAGCTTTGGAAGAGATTAATAACGAAAATCCTATTATTATTCTTGATGATGTTTTTGCTCAACTTGATGAAAATAGGCGTAAACAAATATTAAACTTTTCAAAAAAACAAGGACAAGTTTTTATTACTACATCCTCGCTTAATGACATACCTGAAGATGATGAAATTAATAACAACAATCTAATAAATATTGAGAAAATTTATGAAGAGCAGAAAAATATTGATGGTCTAAATGCTCTTCATAATGATTTTATAAAAGAAATAATTGCTAACCGTAATTGTGAGCAGAAGGATTAATTATGATTCCTGTTTATAAAATGCTCAATATTGATACTAGAAAGTTGCCGGCAATTATTTTTAATCCAATTATTGCTAAAGAAGAGCGTGAAAAAAATCGAGTAAATAGTG
>NQOH01000014.1:0-192 GCA_003585735.1 Gardnerella kenyensis | reverse complement strand
CGGAAAAAGCTTGGGAAAATTTTGGTAAACCAGGCAGAGATCCTAATGCATTTTTTGGAGTATTAGAAAATTTTGCTTCAACAAATAGATGGAATAAACAGCTTTCTATAGCAAAATTGCGTTCTTCGTGGGGAAGCGTAGTAGGTATTAATATTGCTCAACATTGTGAAATAAGCCAAATCGTAAATAATG
>NQOH01000012.1:13455-13811 GCA_003585735.1 Gardnerella kenyensis | reverse complement strand
CACCCCCACACAAACACCCCAAAACCATTGAAAACAAGCCAAAACACCGGCGTGTCGAAAACAACAAAAAAACACCCCAAAAACCAACACAAAACCAGAAACAAAAAATCCAACAACGCATCCAACAAGGGTTATAGCCCCAAAAGTGTGTAAGAAATCATGTCTTAAGTCTTGCAATACAAGCGTTTTGCGGTAATCGAATCTGTTTTCTGCACATTCGCCACCCGGACAAAACTGTGTAAAAATAAGCTCATAACCCTTACAACAGTAGGGCTTGTAGCGTATCGAATGTGGGTTATTTCTTTAGTTGCTGGAGCATCGAAGCAAGGGTTGTACGAATGCTTGAGTGTTACTAG
>NQOH01000012.1:3997-12752 GCA_003585735.1 Gardnerella kenyensis | reverse complement strand
GTGTTGAGGCTATTACCGTTATTTTCTCAGTTCGTTAACTGAGTTAGTAACAGTGTTGAGGCTGCGGCTTATACCCGCAGAATATTCATCAGCTTAGCTTTACACACTTTTGGGGCTATAACCCTCCAACAACGCAACCAACAACGCATCCAGCAACAAAATCTCTCACGCATCAACGCGCATATTAAAAGTTTCCGCCAAAGCAGAAATATCCGGCTCACCATACTTTCGAACCAGCTTCATCCAACGCGTCGCATTCTTTTCCCCAAATCGCCGAGCCTTGCGACGATAAGCATCCACAGTCAAAAAACGAGGCGGAATCGACTTACTATTGTATTTATCCGCAATCATAACAATTTCTTGCTCAATAGTTTGCGGAATATAGTCTTCAGCCGGCAAAGGCAAATTTTGCGCAATCACCTGCGATCGCAGCAAACCCACGCCAGTGTGGTTTCGCGCAAATTGCGCCGCATCCTCGCCAAATCCTTTTCGCAACAAATACTCGTATCCGCGAATTCCGTGCAAAATATAATTTGGTCCGTCGAATTTAAGTTTGTTTTCGGCTTTTTCGCTGCCGTCGTCTTTTAGCACAAAATACGTGCCGATATCGTGCAAAAGCCCTCCAACAAGCGCAGCGTATTCGTCAACATACCGCTCAGGCGCCTCTCCGCCCTTCACAGCAGGCAACGCGTCATACGCATCGCCAATAAGCTCTTTCATGCACGATTGCGCCAATTCAGCGCGCTCTGCCAAAGCGCCATTCATTTCGCAAACACTGTTTTCAGCACCAAGCAACATATTGCAATGGTGCGCGATTTGCCAAGAGATAGTCGCAATTACTACGCAATGGCCGTGAATAAGATCGTAAGCTGGCTTAGAAGGTGCAGTATCGCGGTGCAATTCTTCTGCTTGACTAAAAGTCGGCAGATTGGCAAGTTTCGCATCGCGCTTAAATATTTTTTCTGCACCTTCAGCCATTTTTACGCTTCTTTCTTATTTTCTTTCGGAAGATTTACTTTCGGCAGACTTTGCTCCCGATTTACCTTCCGCAGCCTTACCTTCAGAAGATTTACTTTCCGCAGATTTACCTTCCGCCTTAACCGCCTCTTTTAGCGGAAGCGAAACTGGGCTAATTTTCCCAGTATTCGCAAGTTTTTCATCCGCAAAAAGCACTTTCGCAGCAGCAATATCGCGCGCATTCATAACTGCAGTCTGTTCAGCATCAGTTGGTCGCGCATTGTTTACTATGCCTGCCACACCAACAGCCCCAACAGCACCAACAGCATCACCAGCCGCCCCGCTACCTGCCACATTTTCTACAGCAGATTCCACAGCAGAAGCACCCTGCAAAGATTGCACTGCTCGCTGCGAACAATCCTCGCGCCTCAAGCGCGGAGGCCTACGCGTGGAAACGAACAGCGGCTGCACTTCAACAACCGGATTGTAAGGAGCCAAGCCGAACCACTTAACAGGCGTTCCAGCAATATGTCGAATCGCGTACTTCATTTTTAGCGACAACGCGCCGCGCATAGAAATATTAGATTCTGGCATTAAAGCTTTATGCAAAAGCACGTAGCGAATTGGACCAATGTCCGGATCCGCATCAACTTTTGGATACACAGATTTTTGCTGAGGAAGCTCACCCGTATGCGACAAATCGTGCATAATTTGGTGCAAATATGCCGGTATTGATGGCGAAACTTTAAAACCAAGCTTGATTTTTACTCGGAATAGGTAGTCCGTTCCAAAGTTTTCTACGCAATATTCGCGCGTAAACGGAGCGTCATCCGTTTCTACAGACACAGCCCACCACGCTCTAGCGCGCTTAGGATGATCCGCAAAAATAGAGAAGAAAATACCAGTATCGAGACGCTTCATTTCGCGATCCGACGTCAAGTACACAATATTGTCGGCAAAATACGGGATTCTAAAATCGCCATGCAATTTATCCAGCACCGGCAGGAAGTCTTTAGGCTTCATGTGCAAACGTTGCGAGCGCTCAATCTTGGTGCCGTCTTTCCACGTAACCATAATCGTCAAAATGGAAAAACCGAGCAGCATTGTAAACCAGCCGCCGTGCATGAATTTTGCCATCGATGCCACGAAGAACATCAGCTCAATCATGAGGAATACTACGGCAAATATTAGCGCTCCAAAACGCTTCTTTTGGTACCACATGTGTACAGTAAGCAGAATCGTTGTTGCGAGCATTGTAAGCGTCAAAGCTAAGCCGTACGCGCCCGAAATATGTTCGGAGTCGCGGAATACTGCGAGTACCGTAATTGTTGCGACGCATAGCACTACGTTTACTACTGGAATATAAAGCTGTCCGCGAGTGCGCGCAGGATATCGCACTTGCAAATGCGGCATCCAGTTAAGACTTGTTGCTTCGGAAACCATTGTGTAAGCGCCAGTAATCAAAGCTTGGGAAGCAATAATACCGGCAGTTACAGAAAGAATAACTGCCACGTAGCGCACGTTTGGCTCGAGCATTTGGAAGAACGGATTTAATCCTTCTATCGACCACAATGATTTGTCGCCTTGATTTTGCAACATCCACGCGCCTTGGCCGAAGTAGTTTAGTAGAAGCGCGATTTTAATAAATGGCCACGTTGCGTACACGTTTCCTCGCCCAACGTGACCCATGTCGGAGTAAAGCGCTTCAGCACCAGTTGTGGAAAGGAAGATTACGCCCATAACGGCCAAGCCTTGCACATTATGCGTGCTGAATAGGAATTTCACGCCGTAAATTGGGTTCAGCGCTTCAAAAATCGTCCATTCTTGGCCAATGTTCATAATTCCAACTAGCGCAAGAAAAGCGAACCAAAGCATCACAACAATGCCGAATACTTTACCGATTCGCTCAGTTCCGCGCTGCTGCACGGAGAACAGTATGACGATGATAACAATCGTAATCATCATCGACAGGTTTTCGTTTTCCAAGAATATTGGTTTAAACGCTGCAATAGTGCGCAAACCTTCAACTGCGGAAGAAATGGAAACTGCAGGAGTTAGCACAGAATCTGCCAAAAACGCGGCGCCGCCAATCATTGCAGGTATTGCAAGCCACGCGCCTTTTTTGCGCAAAAGCGAGTAAAGTGCAAAAATTCCGCCTTCGCCTTTGTTGTCGGTTCGCATTGCTACGAACACGTATTTTACGGTTGTTATAAGCGTAATTGACCAGAATAGTAGCGAAAGCATGCCGAATATGGTTTCGCGATTAATATTTTGCAATCCGCCTTGTCCAGCCAAGAATGTTTGTGCGGTATACAAAGGCGACGTACCAATGTCGCCGTAAACGACGCCTAAAGCCACAATCGCCATGCCTAAAGTGAAGCGGTCGGAGCTGGTTTGAATCTTCGCCCACCATCGCCCTAAAGGTCCGCGCACAGCACTTGCCACAAGCTTTTCGGCTTCTTTTACTTCTTGAGCTTGCTGTTGCGCTATTACTTTTCGCTCTTCTCGAGTTGTTGTTTTTTGCGATACTTTTGGAGCCTTGGTAAAAGACGCGGCTCGCAATATAGCATTCTTCGGGCTTTTAGTTGCCTTAGAGCTTTTATCGGAATCTTTCGCGCCGCTGCGAGGATCCTTTGTACCATCAGTCACTGGTACAGATGTGCGTGACTTAGTCATGCTTAATTGTTCCTCCATAGGTAAGGTTTCTTCTTGGTGCCAACAAGAAGTCGCATAAACCTCACGCCTTCACAGTTTTATTTCCGTACTTGGATATTGTATACAATAATAGCTATATAGTGCAAAAAGCGCACTAAATCGTACTTAAATCATGCTAAAAAACAGCTAAAAAACAGCTAAAAAACTTCTAAAAATCATGTTATAAAAATTCTAAAAACCGTATATTTTTCGCGTATTTTCGCGCGTAATTCGCGCCGCATGTTCTAAGGATATATTTAATACTTGCGCAAGTGTTTCTAGCGTGTACGGCACCATATAAGGCGCGTTTGGCCGCCCTCTATACGGCATTGGCGTTAAGTATGGCGCGTCCGTTTCGACGGTTATGTGGTTTTCGCCAATGATTTCGGCAGATTTGCGCAATTCTTCGTTGCCTTTGTAGCTTACGGTTCCGGAAAAACTTGCGTACCAGCCGTGCTTTTTTATAATTTCAGCTAATTCCGCTCCGCCTGCGTAGCTGTGGAATATTGTTCTCTCTGGCGCGCCGTCTTGTAGTAAAACTTTTACTACGTCTTCGTGAGCGTCGCGGTCGTGTATTTGCAAAGGCAAGTTTAATTCTTTTGCGAGCGCAATATGGTCTCTAAAAGCGTTGCGTTGGGCAAGTCGTGCCGCTTCTCCCGTGCGGAAATAGTCTAAGCCTGTTTCGCCTATTGCAACCACTTCTTTTGGATGCTCAATTACAAGCGAGCGCAAGTGTTGCATTGCTTCGTCGAATGGAATATCGTGGTACGGCTTGTAAACTACCGGCAATCCGTCGGGCCCTTCGGCTCCTCTATGCCCGTGCAAAACTGCTTCGTTTGGGTGTATTGCAATTGCTGCGCGAACTGAATCTGCGTGTGATTGGGCGAATTCAATCGTCGCCTGCCAGTCCGGGTATTCGCAACCGACTTCTAGCATGTGCGCAACTCCTGCAGCTTTTGCTTGCGTAACTAAGTCGTCTGCGCTTGGTTCTGCTATTAAGTCGCGCCCTTTTTCGGCTAATTCTTGATTGAGATTATGCGCAAAGTCCACAACGCTTAGCATATGCGTGTGATCGTCCGCAATTGTTACGCCTTCTTTTAGAAGATTTTCCCATATTGCAGATTCTGCGTTTAAAGCCGGCGCCCAATTGTGTTCGCGATGATGTTTACTCATACTAACTAGTGTAGTCGCTATTTGTGTAGTCGCTATTTTTGAAGCAGATACAACCACTTACGCAGCCACTTACGCAATCAAACTTACGCAACCACTTACGCAATCGACTGCCGAATCGCCGCATATTGCGATTCCACAAGACGATAGTACGCGCCTTTTTCCGCCATAAGCTCCGCGTGCGTGCCGCGTTCTATTATTTGCCCGTGGTCGATTACGCAAATCAAGTCAGCTTTTTCAATAGTTGACAGCCTGTGCGCAATTACGAAAGACGTGCGATTTTTAAGAAGCTGCGCTAATCCCGCTTGCAGCGCTTCTTCCGTACGCGTGTCAATATTGCTGGTTGCTTCGTCGAGAATTAAAATTCTAGGATCTGCTAAAAGCACGCGCGCAAACGATATAAGCTGCCTTTGGCCCGCCGAAAGCGTGGCTCCTCGCTCTTCAATTTCAGTGTCGTAGCCTTTTTCCATTTCGCTAATAAATTCGTGCGCGTGAACAGTTCGAGCTGCAGCCTCAATTTCTTCGTCAGTTGCGTCGAGTTTTCCGTAACGAATGTTTTCGCGCACAGTTCCGCTGAAAATAAAGCTGTCTTGCAGCATTACGCCCATTTGTTTGCGCAGCGAGTCTAAAGTTACTGAGCGCACATCGTGCCCGTCGATGGTAATGGATCCTTCTGAAACATCGTAGAATCTGGATAGAAGGTTTACTAGCGTCGTTTTTCCGGCTCCCGTCGGCCCCACTAAAGCAACGGTTTGCCCAGGCGAAACATGCAAATCAACCAGGTTCAAAATTGGCCTTCCGCCTTCTTCGTAACGGAACACAACGTCGTTTACGTCAACTTTTCCACGAATTTGCGGCAATTCTTTAGCATCCGGATTATCTACAATATTCGGCTTAATTCTCAAAGTTTCAAAAATTCGCTCCAAATAAACTGAACATGTTACGAGCTGCGTGTAAAAGTTTCCAATATTTACTACCGGATCCCAAAAAGTAGTCGAATACCATACGAACGCTATAAGCGTTCCCGTACTCACGTTCATTCCGCCTAAATTAGACACTCCAACGTAATACAAAAGCGCTATTGCTGCGGTTTCAATAATTGAAGCGCCAGGCCAAAGCAGCATTTGAACCCTAACGTTTCGCATCCAAGCAGTTCTTACTTCTGATTGCTGCTCTTGGAAAGTAGCGTATGCTGTAGCTTCTCGCGCGAAAGTTTGCGTTGTTTTTACGCCTGCGATTGATTCGTGCAAGTACGCGTTTAAGTTGCTTTGCTTATTTGATAGTTTTTTAGACGCTTTTCGTTGCAAAATTTGCAAAGTGCGCGTCCAGATTATAAATATTGGGAACAGCGCCAGGCTCCACAACGCCATTCGCCAATCTATAACGAACATTGTTATTAGTGTAATAATCAGCACAAAAACGTCGGAAAATACGTTAATAAATCCCGAAGAAAGCGTGTCCGAAAGCGTGTTTATGTAGTTTACTATGCGAATCAAAATCTTGCCGTGCGGGCGAGAATCGAAATAATCAAAAGACAATGATTGCACATGCGTAAAAATATCGCGTCGCATATCTCTAATTATCATCTGCCCAATTCGCGTAATTGCGAGCGTTCTGTACGCTAATCCCAGCTCATACAGCACAATAAGCACCATAAAAACCGCAATAATTGCGTACAGGTATGTGTAGTTTTTATGCGGCAATACTACGTCGATTAGCATTTTTGTGATCATTGGCATTGCCGTCATAATTATGCTGCCGCTTATAACTACCAAGATTACGAGTAGGAGTTTAGTTGCGTACGGCTTCATGTATTTTTTAACGCGCATAAGCTCATGCACGTTCACATGCTCTTCTTGTTCTTCGTCTTCGCGATAAGTGTTTCGTTGCGCCATGCCTACTCCCCCTTCGTTTCGAATCCTGCAGATTTGCCGCTTTGCAAGCCCAGCTGCTTTCTGTAAATCTCCCAGTATCTTCCGTGCGCAGCCACAAGTTCTGCGTGCGTGCCGCGCTCTACGATTTTTCCGTGATCTAGCACAACAATCATGTCTGCGTCTTTTACGGACGAGATTCTGTGCGCAATAGTGATTACGGTGCGCGTGCCGTCGAGTTTCTTTAGCTCCTGCTGAATATGTTCTTCTGTTTCCATGTCTACAGCCGAAGTTGTGTCGTCCATAATTAAGATTGCTGGGTTATTTGCTAAAGCGCGCGCTAAGCTAAGCCTCTGCTTTTGCCCTCCGGAAAGTCCGACTCCGCGCTCTCCTACTACTGTTTCGTAGCCTTCTGGCATGCTCATAATAAAATCGTCAGCTGCTGCGATTCTTGCCATTCTGCGAATCGTATCGTCTAATTCTTTGCAATTTTCTTTGCAATTTTCTTTGTTTTGAAGCAAACCAAAGCCAATATTTCCTGCAATCGTATCCGAAAACAGGAAAGTTTCCTGTGCTACTATGCTAACTTCGTTTCTTAAAGTTTCTAGCGGCCATTCGCGCACGTCTTTTCCGTCGATTAAAACGCGCCCTTGCGAAGGGTCGTAGAATCTTGCGATAAGACTTACAAGAGTTGATTTTCCAGCTCCCGTTTCGCCAAGAATACCAAGTTTGCTTCCGGCTGGAACGCGTAAATCAATATTTTTTAAGATTGGCGAGTTTTGATCGTCCGGGAACGCAAAATCAACATGCTCAAAAGTGATTTCGCCTTTTACTTTTGCGCTTGCGTCCGCTTCTTTTGGAAGATTAATATGCGATTCTTGCGTAAGAAGCTTGCGAATCTTAACGCATCCTGCGTTAAAACGCTGCCAGTCGTTAATAAGCCAGCCCACCATTCTAACGGGCATATTAAGCATCCAAAGGAAGCTGTTAAAAGTAACGAACGTGCCTAATGTCATACTGCCGTTTAGCACGAGCCATCCGCCGAAGCCTACTGTTATAAGCTCTAGCACAAAGCCCATGCCATCAAGCCACGGCATGTATTTTTGCGTGTTTTTTGCAAGCGTAATATTGCGATTAAAGTAGTCTTCGTTGCATTCGTCAAATTTTTTGGTTTCGTAAGACTCACGCACGAAAGCTTTTACTACGCGGTTTCCTTCAATATTTTCTTCTACCATTGAGTTCATGCGCGCGAAGGATTCGCGTATTGCGAGGAATTTTGGCTTAGCTTTTTTGCCCATAACTCTTGCAAGCAGGAACAAGAATGGCGTTATTGACATAAGCGCTAAAGCAAGCTGCCATTGGATTGAAAACATTATTACTAGCGCAAACACGAACATTACTACGCAATCTAACGCCATATACGAAACCCAGCTTAGAATATGGCGAATCGCATCCGTATCCGACGTCATTCGGCTCATAATATCGCCTGTGCGCGTGTGATTAAAGTACGTAAAGTCCAAAGAGTGCAGCTTTTCGTACTCGTCGCTTACGAGGCGGTAGACGGCGTTTTGGCCGAATCTTTCCATTTGAAGCTGGTAAATATATCTTGAGCCTACGCGAATAATCATCATTGCAACCATTAAAACGCATACGCTTATAAGTAGATTATGCTGTTTGCCAATAATGATTTTGTCTACAATGAAGCCCGAAAGCAGCGGCATTGTCATTGCCATTGTGTCGTTAATTGTAAAAAGTATAAGCGATACGCCTACTCTCCACATGTCTGGCTTGCAGTATTGCAATACCCAGCGCACGTTGCTTGCGTCTTTGCGTTGATTTGGGTTGACGTACATGCGCCGGCTGCTCCTTTGTGCTAACTCTAAGTTTTATATTTTAATTCTACACTGTTTGCTGCGACTGCTCTTTACATTCGAAAATATAGCTTATTTTACAATGTGTTTAATGTGGCGCGAGTTTCGGGGAATTTCTCTCCTCGCAGGCGCGACGATCTGCTTTCGCGCAGCATTGTGCGCGCGAAAGCAACTCGGAGCGTGAGCTTGCTA
>NQOH01000012.1:3127-3261 GCA_003585735.1 Gardnerella kenyensis | reverse complement strand
CGAAACTCGCGTTGGAAGTCCACTGGACTTCCAACTTTAGCGAGTTTCCGCATTGAAGTGCCTCCGCGCGCTACGCTTTAAGCGCTCCGGCAAGTCAATGCGCCCAGTCCTCTTTTAGTACTCGTAGAGAAATC
>NQOH01000012.1:1890-2356 GCA_003585735.1 Gardnerella kenyensis | reverse complement strand
CGGCTCTGACGTTCGCCGCGCTCAGTGCGAAAAATCTCAAATCTCACCTCACGAATATCCACATGACTGAATAACGCAGCAATTAATATGTAGAGCAGCCTATTGGATTTGAAAAAAAAAAATAAATAAAGGGCTTGGAGAAGAATGCTCCTAGTAACATTCTTTTCCAAGCCCTTGAAATCCCAGTGCCATTACTGTCCCTAGCAAAAACAGCACCGTTACCACACTCAGCAAACGATTCGCAAAACTAAACGCTTATTTTTACTGCGAAAAAAGGATATTGGCAAAACAGTAAAAACTTGCATAAAGCAGCGATGAATATCAAAGCTCAAATTTTAAAGTTAAAACTTTAAATCTCAAGCTATGCGCTGAGTGGAAGTCTAAATATGGTGAGCGCACCAAAAGGTACGCTCACCGCAATGCACTAATGTGCATTATTTATTTTTACTTTTAGCTTTTGCATTAA
>NQOH01000012.1:998-1124 GCA_003585735.1 Gardnerella kenyensis | reverse complement strand
ACCAGCAAGCACGGAAGCAGCAACAGCAACCAAAGCTACAGTTGCGCCGGTCTTGCCGAGCTGATGGCTTGCAGCGCCACCGTTTGGCTTCTGACCATTCTGGCCGTTTGGCTTCTGAGAATCATG
>NQOH01000012.1:0-199 GCA_003585735.1 Gardnerella kenyensis | reverse complement strand
GGAGTTTGGCTCCTTATCCATAGCAGCGCGAACTTCCTTAGCAGCAGTATCGCAGCTCAAATCCTTAGCGTGATCGTTAGCAGAGTTCAACAAAGCCTTAGCACGGGTAAGGTTGTGATGAGCAACCTCACGCAAACCGTTAGCCAAAGCAATCTTCTGATCGATTACCTTAACAGCATCCCAATCATGACGAGCCTGA
>NQOH01000016.1:1642-3154 GCA_003585735.1 Gardnerella kenyensis | reverse complement strand
AACCGAGCGTGCACAAAAACTCCGTAGAAAGGAGGTGATCCAGCCGCACCTTCCGGTACGGCTACCTTGTTACGACTTAGTCCCAATCACGAGCCTCACCTTAGACGGCTCCATCCCAAAAGGGTTAGGCCACCGGCTTCGGGTGCTGCCCACTTTCATGACTTGACGGGCGGTGTGTACAAGGCCCGGGAACGCATTCACCGCGACGTTGCTGATTCGCGATTACTAGCGACTCCGCCTTCACGTAGTCGAGTTGCAGACTACGATCCGAACTGAGACCGGTTTTAAGGGATCCGCTCCATGTCACCATGTCGCATCCCGTTGTACCGGCCATTGTAGCATGCGTGAAGCCCTGGACGTAAGGGGCATGATGATCTGACGTCATCCCCACCTTCCTCCGAGTTAACCCCGGCGGTCCCCCGTGAGTTCCCGGCATAACCCGCTGGCAACACAGGGCGAGGGTTGCGCTCGTTGCGGGACTTAACCCAACATCTCACGACACGAGCTGACGACGACCATGCACCACCTGTGAACCTGCCCCGAAGGGAAACCACATCTCTGCAGTCGTCAGGCACATGTCAAGCCCAGGTAAGGTTCTTCGCGTTGCATCGAATTAATCCGCATGCTCCGCCGCTTGTGCGGGCCCCCGTCAATTTCTTTGAGTTTTAGCCTTGCGGCCGTACTCCCCAGGCGGGACGCTTAACGCGTTAGCTCCGACACGGAACCCGTGGAATGGGCCCCACATCCAGCGTCCACCGTTTACGGCGTGGACTACCAGGGTATCTAATCCTGTTCGCTCCCCACGCTTTCGCTTCTCAGCGTCAGTAACAGCCCAGAGACCTGCCTTCGCCATTGGTGTTCTTCCCGATATCTACACATTCCACCGTTACACCGGGAATTCCAGTCTCCCCTACTGCACTCTAGCCCGCCCGTACCCGGCGCAGACCCACCGTTAAGCGATGGGCTTTCACACCAGACGCGACGAACCGCCTACAAGCTCTTTACGCCCAATAATTCCGGATAACGCTTGCGCCCTACGTATTACCGCGGCTGCTGGCACGTAGTTAGCCGGCGCTTATTCGAAAGGTACACTCACCCAAAAGGCTTGCTCCCAATCAAAAGCGGTTTACAACCCGAAGGCCTTCATCCCGCACGCGGCGTCGCTGCGTCAGGGTTTCCCCCATTGCGCAATATTCCCCACTGCTGCCTCCCGTAGGAGTCTGGGCCGTATCTCAGTCCCAATGTGGCCGTCCGCCCTCTCAGGCCGGCTACCCGTCGAAGCCTAGGTGGGCCATTACCCCGCCTACAAGCTGATAGGACGCGACCCCATCCCATGCCACTAAACACTTTCCCAACAAGACATGCGTCAAGTTGGAGCATCCAGCATTACCACCCGTTTCCAAGAGCTATTCTGGAGCATGGGGCAGGTTGGTCACGCATTACTCACCCGTTCGCCACTCTCACCAGTCAGCAAGCTGACTAGATCCCGTTCGACTTGCATGTGTTAAGCAC
>NQOH01000016.1:1125-1191 GCA_003585735.1 Gardnerella kenyensis | reverse complement strand
GCCGCCAGCGTTCATCCTGAGCCAGAATCGAACCCTCCACGAAAAACTTCAATGAAGAGCCAAACT
>NQOH01000016.1:0-333 GCA_003585735.1 Gardnerella kenyensis | reverse complement strand
AGGCTCCAAAAAATAAGAAAAAGACGAGACATTCTTTAAGGAAAGAACATCCCAACAAAAACCTCACCACCATTTAACCATCTCTCAGGCACCCCACAATCTGTGAGGCTGATAATGAACTGGCAATAATTAACTAATAAGTAGTACAGACACGCTCTTGAGTTCTCAAACCACCACCACACCAGCCGGCCCATCAACCTCAACCGAGGAGAACCAGCCGCGCTGAGCAGCAAGAGATAAACTTACACCAACCCACGCTAAAACGCAAATCACCCCCACACAAACACCCCAAAACCATTGAAAACAAGCCAAAACACCGGCGTGTCGAAAACA